>POWY01000005.1 GCA_003044455.1 Neisseria bergeri
AGACGAAACGGCGATGACGAAGTTTCGTTTGGCGATGTCGATACCTGCACAGTTGTATTGGGTACTCATCATAAACCTGCCTTGCATTCGGTTGTATTGTCTGGCAACTGTCCGGTTGTGTCGATGGATTGCCCTGCCCTCCCTGTGCTACGCAACGGTTGTCTGCCTTGGGTGGGCGCGGGTGGCGGCCGGGCGGTTTGTTGCTATGATACGGTGATTCCAATATACAAGAGCAACCGTATTGATATTTAATCCCCAATACCGCCGCCACCACCGCACATCGCGCATCCGCCACCGACCGTTGTTTCTCGTTCAACAGCTTTGCCGCTTCAGCCAGTGCTTGAGCCGACATCGCCGTCCCCGGTCTGACTTGGGGCAGCATTTTCGGCATCTTCTCCGCCAGCTCGTCCGACTGCCGTTTCATGATGGCTGCTCGGATTTCGGCAGGGAGGGAAGCGATTAAGTATTTTTTCAGACGGCCTCCACGCGCTTTGCCAGCTTCTTCGATGTACGGCCAGTCCTGCGTTTTGGCACGATATCTAATGCTTTCTAGGTTCTTGGGAAGACAGGGCAAACTTAAATTTTTCAGCTCCTCTAAGGATATGGTGTTGCTCATTTACTGCTCCTGATATAAACTTTTGTTTACTCTTTTGAGTAAGTTAAACCTGTTTGGGATAACGGCTAGGCCAAATCTCTTGAGGTGGAATGCCGAGAAAGTCTGAAATAATCCGTTCGCCTTTTGGATATTTAAATTGCAACGCGCTTTTTAATGTATTCGCGCTTAACCCGGATTCGATTGATAGTGCAGTAATTGTTTTCCCGCGTTTACGAACTGCTGCCACAATTTCCGCACGATGCCAATCTTGTTTTTGTCTTTCCGCATCTTCAATTTTTACCATTAATCTTTCTTTTAAGGTTTCCATACACATTCCTTTTGGGTTTGTTTGCTAAGTCATTTGACTTAGCGAAACGAATAATACTAACCAAAAGGATAGTTGTAAACCCTTTTGGTTAGTCAATTTACAGACAAATGGCGATTATTTTATAAACTTTTGTTTTTGATTAAGATTATTTCTAACCAAAAGGGAAGGTTTTTTGGTTAGTCTTTTTGTTAGAGAGAAACACATGACTTTTAAAAGCAGACTTCAGCTTTTATGGCCGGATTCGACATTGGAGGATATAGCCTCCAAGATAGATATGTCCTACATGGGACTGAATAAGGTATTTGCTAAAGATGGTTTGCCAAAAGCTGAAACACTTATAAAAATTCAAGAAGTTACCGGCTGTGATTTAAACTGGTTACTGACCGGCAAAGGTTTGCCGTTTGCTGACAAATCAAGACCGGAAAACGTTGGAGCCTTCCCGGTATCCAATACCGGCTCAGGCGCGGTGGATACCTTGGGCAATCCGGTTGATCTGCGTGAGTTTGTCTTTATCCCGCGATACAACGTTGAAGCGGCGGCAGGGCATGGACAAGCAGTGAATGATGAAAAACCATTATTCTGCATGGCTTTCCGGAGATACTGGATAGAAAACTACGTTACCCGGCAGACAGACAAGCTTTCTGTAATCGCCGTTAAAGGCGACAGCATGGAAGGCATCCTGAACCACGGCGACAACATCCTAATCAACCACGCCGAAACCGAGCCGCGCGACGGCCTGTACGTCCTACGCATAGGAAACGACCTGTTCGTCAAAAACATCCAACGCCTGCCTGGACGGCTCTTGGTCAAATCCGCCAATCCCCTCTACGAACCTTTTGAAATCGACCTCACAGCCGACAACACCGATACAGCCATCATCGGCCGGGTAGAATGGTTCGGTCGTACCGTAAACTGATTTTAAAACCCTCTTAAAATAGTTTTAAAAAATTCCCAATCCCGTCAGCTTTCAACAAAAAACCGCGCATTCCAGCGCGGTTTTGTGAAAAAGCTGGCGTAACTTTTCTGGATACAAAAAAACGCCGAAATCCACGTCTTCCGAAGATTTCAGCGTTTTTTTACTCTATTTGTTCCTTGTGCAAAAACTAACAGTCCCCCACAGGCATTTTGATTATCAAGTAAAGCTTTATCAGGCTTTTTTATTGTTCAACGCGGCTTTGACAAACGCGGTGAACAAAGGATGCCCTTTGCGCGGGTTGGAAGTGAATTCGGGATGGAACTGACAGGCGAAGAACCAAGGGTGGTTCGGCAGCTCGATGGTTTCGACCAAGCGTTCGCGTCCGGCAGATACACCGCCGATGACCAAGCCTGCTTTTTCCAACTGAGGAACATAGTTGTTGTTGACTTCGTAGCGGTGGCGGTGGCGTTCGCGGATATGTCCGCTACCGTAGATTTTGGCGGCGAGGCTGCCTGCTTTCAATTCGACTTCTTGCGCGCCCAAACGCATGGTGCCGCCCAAATCGGCGGATTCGTCGCGGGTTTCGACGCTGCCGTCGGCGGTTTGCCATTCGTCAATCAGGGCGACGACGGGGGCGGCGCATTTGAGGTCGAACTCGGTAGAATTCGCACCTTTCAAACCTGCCACGTCGCGGGCGTATTCAATCAGCGCAATCTGCATACCGAGGCAGATACCCAAATATGGCACGTTGTTTTCACGGGCGTAGCGCACGGCGGCGATTTTGCCTTCCACACCGCGCGAACCGAAACCGCCGGGAACGAGGATGGCATCCATATCTTTGAGCATAGAAACGTCGCCGTTGTTTTTCTCGATGCTTTCGCTGTCAACAAAGGTGATTTGTACGTCGGTTTCAGTGTGAATACCTGCGTGTTTCAAGGCTTCAATCAATGATTTGTAGGATTCGGTCAAATCGACGTATTTGCCGACCATGGCGATTTTGACGGTGTGTTTCGGGTTTTGGATGGCGTGGACGATTTTTTTCCATGCGGTCAAATCTGCCTGTTGCACGTTAAGCTGCAATTGCTCGGTAATGATGTTGTCGATGCCTTGGTCGTGCAGCATTTCGGGGCATTCGTAGATGCTGTCCACATCGTAGCTGCCGACAATCGCGCGTTCTTCCACGTTGCAGAACAAGGCGATTTTGCGGCGTTCGTCCGCAGGCATTATCCTGTCCATACGGCAAATCAGGATGTCGGGTTGCAAACCGATGCTCAACATTTCTTTAACGGTGTGCTGGGTCGGCTTGGTTTTGATTTCGCCTGCGGCGGCGATGTAGGGGACGTAGCTCAAGTGGGCGAACAGGGTGTTGCTGCGTCCCAACTGGCTTCGCATCTGGCGGATGGCTTCCAAAAACGGCAGCGATTCGATGTCGCCGACCGTGCCGCCGATTTCGACGATGGCGACATCGTAACCTGCCGCGCCTTCGTGGATGCGGCGTTTGATTTCGTCGGTAATGTGCGGGATGACTTGAACCGTGCCGCCGAGGTAGTCGCCCCGTCGTTCTTTGGCGATGACGTTTTCGTACACCTGCCCCGTGCTGAAGCTGTTGCGGCGGGTCATCGTGGAATCGATGAAACGTTCGTAGTGTCCCAAGTCGAGGTCGGTTTCCGCGCCGTCGTCGGTTACGAACACTTCGCCGTGTTGGAACGGGCTCATCGTGCCGGGATCGACGTTGATATAAGGATCGAGCTTGAGCATGGTAACGTTCAAGCCGCGCGATTCGAGGATGGCGGCAATAGAAGCGGCGGCGATACCTTTACCCAGTGAGGAGACAACGCCGCCGGTTACGAAAATGAATTTGGTCATGATGGAATACCCATATTGGAATGTGCGATTTTAACTTGAAGCGCGCGGTTCTGGCAAACGGACGGATGCCGTCTGAACGGTGGACGGCTGTTTTCAGACGGCATCTTTTCTTTATTTCCCGGTACTTTGGCGCAACTCGCGGCGCAGGATTTTGCCGACGTTGGACTTGGGCAACTCGTCGCGGAATTCGATATTTTTCGGTACTTTATATGCGGTTAATTCGGTGCGGCAAAAGGCGATAAGTTCTTCTTTGGTCAATGACGGGTCTTTTTTGACGACGAATACTTTGAGTGCCTCGCCGGTTTTTTCGTCGGGAACGCCGATACAGGCGACTTCCATCACTTTGCCGTGATGCGCGATGACTTCCTCGATTTCGTTCGGATAAACATTGAATCCGGAAACGACGACGAGGTCTTTTTTGCGATCGACCAGCTTCAACCAGCCTTTTTCGTCCATCACGGCAATATCGCCGGTTTCCAAAAAGCCGCGCGCGTCTATGGCTTTAGCGGTTTCTTCGGGGCGGTTCCAGTAGCCTTGCATCACTTGAGGGCCTTTTACCCACAATTCGCCCGGCTGCCCGACGGAAACTTCTTTGCCGTTTGCGTCGCGCAATTCTACTTCGGTGGACGAGACGGGCAAACCGATGCTGCCGCTGTATGATTCGATGTTTAAGGGGTTGCAGCACACGCCAGGGCTGGCTTCGGTCAAACCGTAGGCTTCGACGATGGGCGTACCGGTGATTTTTTTCCATTTTTCGGCAACGGCTTTTTGGGTCGCCATACCGCCGCCCAAAGTCAGCCGCAATCCTGAAAAATCGACTTCGGCAAAATCAGGCCGGTTGACCATCGCGTTAAACAGCGTGTTCACGCCGATAAATACGTTAACCTGCTGTTTTTTCAGTTCGCCGATAAAGCCTTTCATATCGCGCGGGTTGGTAATCAGGATGATTTTCGAGCCGGCATTGGCAAAAATCATCAGATTCACGGTTAAGGCGAAAATATGGTACAGCGGCAAGGCGGCGATAACGGTTTCTTTGCCCTCTCGCAATTGGTTTTTAATCCATTCTTTTGCCTGAAGCATATTGGCGCAGATGTTGCCGTGGCTCAACACCGCGCCTTTGGCAACGCCTGTCGTGCCGCCCGTGTATTGCAACAGCGCGGTATCTTCGCGGTTTAATGCGACCGCTTGGAAAACGTGCTTCGCCCCCTCTTTCAATGCCGTCTGAAAGGAAACGGTTTCCCGAATACGGTATTCGGGCACCATTTTCTTGATTTTCCGGATGACGAAATTCATCAGCGAACCTTTAAGCAGTCCGAACATTTCGCCGACGGAGGCGACGATGACGTATTTGATCTGCGTGCGCGGCAGCACCAGCTCCAGCGTGTTGGCGAAATTTTCCAAAACGATGATGGCGGTCGCGCCGCTGTCTTTCAACTGATGCTCCAACTCGCGCGGCGTATAGAGCGGATTGGTGTTCACCGCTACCAAACCTGCCTGCAAAATACCGAAAAGGGCAATCGGATATTGCAATACGTTCGGCATCATAATGGCAACACGTTCGCCGCGCGGCAGCTTGAGGACGTTTTGCAGATAAGAGGCGAAATCTGTTGCCAGTTTGCCGGTTTCGGCATAAGTGAGCGTTTTGCCCATATTTTGAAAAGCGGGCAGCCTGGCAAATTTTTCCACGCTTTGGCGGAATACATCGCTGATGGAATTGTATTGCGTAATGTCGATTTCGGCATTCACGCCCTGTTCATAACTGTCTAACCAGATTTTTTCCATAGGTATCGGTCTTTCAATAGTTTCATTTTCCAGCGACATAGACCGTTGCCCCTATAAATACTGAGATGGCAAAGGAAATATGCCTTCACTTTCTGGATAATTTTCCACATTACTAGACAGCCAGAGTTCAAAGATTTTGTAATCGTCAAAGAAACCATATATATACCCTCGCTTTAGTAAGTCTATATAATCTTTTTGAGAAACTACCAAAGAATTTCCGTTTCTTATTACTCTTGATTGTCTAATAAAAAGTTCTTTATTGTATGATAAGAAAATCGCTAAATCTGGATATATTATATTTTCTTTCTCTAAATCAACTTGCCCTATCAGTTTCCAAATCTTCTTTCTTATGGCTGTTTCTATACAGGCTTTATAAGTCTTAAACCCAACAGAAAGAAGCTCATCCATATTGGCTGTCTTTTCCGAGAGATAATCAAAAATACCAAACTCGTATTGCCTCACCCTACATATGTAAGCAAATTTCCCATTTGGGAGCGAGATTTCATAGATTTTTCCGTATTTTTTTACACTCTTATCCATATTGATTATTTTTAATGTGATTTATTTGATAAATTATCATCGAGTAGTCCCGTTTCGATCTCTTCGCTTGTTTGAGTTTCCCAATTCTCAATATGATGCTTCTGTTTTTTCGGTGATGCCCTCTTTTCCTTTTAGATAAAATTTGACGCACTGACATCTCATCAGCCCCACTCGTTCTACCAGTGTAGATTTTTCCTGTAGGATTCCCAGTTGCATCGAGTTCTGGTGCTTGATAAACAATATATTTAACCAACCCCTAGATGTCTAGCTCTCGAGCCCAAACACGCCGTCCTTCCTCGTCATACGCCTCTATGGGCGTGCCGAGGTAGTCAGAAATGATGGAGTAGCGTCAAAGTGGAATTGAGCGGAACTATGCCGCCTGAAAACCGTTTCAGACGGCATTACCTTTATCGCGTGATGATGACAGGCTTGTCGGTTGATTGGATGATGCCGCCGCCCAAGCAGATGTCGCCGTCGTACAGCACGGCGGACTGGCCCGGCGTAACCGCCCATTGAGGTTCGTCAAACACCAGCTCGACCGTTTCATCATCCAAATAGCTCAATTCGCAAGGCGCGTCCGCCATACGGTAACGCGTTTTGCAAGTATAGCGTCCTGCCTTCGGACGTTCGGGCAGCGTGAAACTCAAATCGTTCATCACAAGGCTGCGGGTATAGAGCAGCGGATGGTCGTGTCCTTGCACGACAATCAGTTCGTTTTTCGTCAAATCTTTAGCCGCAACAAACCACGGTTCGCCCGCGCCGCCGATGCCCAATCCTTTGCGCTGGCCCAATGTGTAAAACATCAGCCCAACGTGTTCGCCGACGGTTTTCCCTTCGGGCGTAACCATTTTGCCGTTGTCGGTCGGCAGGTATTTTTGCAGGAACTCGCGGAACGGACGCTCGCCGATGAAACAGATGCCCGTGCTGTCTTTTTTGGCGGCGGTCGGCAGTTTGAACTCGGCAGCAAGGCGGCGCACTTCGGGTTTTTCCAAACCGCCCAACGGAAAAATCGCGCGTTCGAGTTGGAAAGGCTTGAGGCGGTAGAGGAAATAGCTTTGGTCTTTGCTTCGATCCAAACCTTTGAGCAGGTAATGCACGCCGTTGCGGACTTCTTTGCGCGCATAGTGTCCGGTGGCAATGGTATCCGCGCCCTGCCCTACGGCGTAGTCCAAAAAGCATTTGAATTTGATTTCGGCGTTGCACAACACATCGGGATTCGGCGTGCGCCCCGCACTGTATTCCTTTAGAAAATAAGCAAAAACTTTGTCTTTATATTGCGCGGCGAAATTAACGATATCGATATCGATGCCGACAATATCGGCAACGGCGATGGCATCGAACGAATCCTGTTTGATGCTGCAATATTCGTCGTTGTCGTCGTCTTCCCAGTTCTGCATAAACACACCGCGCACTTGATAACCCTGCTGCTTGAGCAGGGCGGCGGTTACGGAAGAATCGACACCGCCGGAAAGCCCGACGATGATATTGGAGGGGTTTGATGTCGTACTCATACGCAGGATGGCTTGGAAACGGCGGTTTTTAAAGGCGGATTTTAACACATTTTAAAGGCGGGCATAAAAATGCCGTCTGAAAGCCCGGGCTTTTTCAGACGGCATTTCAAATATTTTCAGCAGATTAGTGCTGATGCGCTTCGCCGTGGTGATGACCGTGGTCCATTGCCGGCATCGGCGCGGTTTTGACTTCCAGTTGGACGGTTTGCGCTTTGGCGTTTTTAAATTTCAGGGTAACGGGAATCTTGTCGCCCTCTTTCAGTTGTTTTTTCAAACCCATAAACATCACGTGATAGCTGCCGGGTTTGAGTTCGGTAACGGATTTCGCCTCCAAAGGCACGCCGCCTTCGACTTCGCGCATACGCATCACGCCGTTGTCGTTGATGTGGGTATGCACTTCGACGCGGTCGGCAACAGGACTGCTTCCGCCGAGCAAAAAGTCTTGTTTGGCTTCGTCGTTGTGGATTTTCATGAACGCGCCGCCCATTTTCATACCTTCGACGGTGGTGCGCGCCCAGCCGTCCTCGACGTGGACTCCGGCGGCGGAAACCGCGCCTGCAAAACCTGCCATCATCACGGCTGCCAATAATTTTTTCATCTTTCTACTCCTTAAATGTCAAACGAGGATGCGCTCATCTTACAAACAAATACCGTTCGGAAATTTGATATAGATTAAGCGAATAATAAATACTACATACTAATCCTAAAGGATTACAAATCCTGCTGCAAGCGTTTTACCCGAACAGGGCAGACAGCCAAACCGCCGCCAACATCAGCATCGCGAACAATTGTGCGGCAGAACCTGCATCTTTGGCGCGTTTGGCCAGCTCGTGTTTTTCGGTCGAAGTATGATCGACGGCGGCTTCGACGGCGGTGTTGAACAGTTCGACAATGACCGACACAAAAGACGCGATAATCAACGGCAGGCGGACGGCGGTTTCAGAAACCCAAAAAAATGCCGCACACACCAGCAGCGCGTTCAGCCACAAAACCTGACGGAATGCCGCTTCGTAACGGTAGGCGGCGGCGATGCCGTCTATCGAATAGCCGAATGCGTTAATGACGCGCCTGATGCCGCCTTTGCCTTTTTTTTCTGCCGCGTAGGAGGAAGGTTCCATCGGTATCCTTTCAAAATGTCCTCAATATAGTGGATTAACAAAAACCAGTACGGCGTTGCCTCGCCTTAGCTCAAAGAGAACGATTCTCTAAGGTGCTGAAGCACCAAGTGAATCGGTTCCGTACTATTTGTACTGTCTGCGGCTTCGTCGCCTTGTCCTGATTTTTGTTAATCCACTATATATGCCGTCTGAAAACGGGGCGGCGGGGTGTCCGTACGGCATTAAGCGCATCCCTGCCGGCTGAGGGAAAACCCTGCCTGCCCGATCAAACCAGGCGGTTGTGAAGCAAAAGCCTTTCAGACGGCATCGGTTTAACGTACCGACCACGCGGCAACGGCATTGGCAAACATTGCCGCCACATCGAAACCTTTTTGTTTCATAATTTCTTGGAATCCGGTCGGGCTGGTCACGTTGACTTCGGTCAGGTTGCTGCCGATAACGTCCAAACCGGCCAGCAGGATGCCTCGCCGTTTGAGTTCGGGGGCGAGCGTTTCGGCGATTTCGCGGTCGCGTCCGCCCAATTCCTGCGCCACGCCGCGCCCGCCTGCCGCCAGATTGCCGCGTGTTTCGCCGTTTTGAGGAATACGCGCCAAAGCATAGGGGACGACTTCTCCACCGATAATCAGGATGCGTTTGTCGCCGTGTACGATTTCGGGAATGTAGCGTTGCGCCATAATGGTGCGGGAATCAAGCCGCATCAGGGTTTCGAGGATGCTGCCAATGTTAGGGTCTTTTTCGGTCAGGCGGAAGATGCCCATACCGCCCATACCGTCGAGCGGTTTGACGATGATGTCGCCGTGTTCTTTCAAAAATGCGCGGACATCGGCGGAACGGGTCGTTACCAGCGTGGGCGCGGTAAACCGGCTGAAATTCAAAATCGCCAGTTTTTCATTGAAGTCGCGCATCGCCTGTCCGCTGTTGAACACTTTCGCGCCCTGCTGCTCCGCCAGCGTCAGTAATTGGGTGGCGTAGAGGTATTGCATATCGAACGGCGGATCGGTACGCATAATCACGGCATCAAATGCTTTCAATGCCGTCTGAACTTTGTCTGCGGATTTGAACCACGCATGATCATCATCGTTTTTTGCACCCAAAAATTCAAATGCCGATGCCTGCGCCGTTACCAAACCGCCGTTTACAGACAATTCCCCGCTCAATGTATGAAACAGCCGCCAGCCGCGTTTTGCCATTTCGCGCATCATCGCGTAGGTGGTGTCTTTATAGGTTTTGAAACTTGCCATCGGGTCGGCGATAAAGAGGACTTTCATCATATTTCCTTTCCGGTGTGCCGAATGTGCCGCGTTTCGCGGATAAAGGAGAAATGCCGTCCGAACAATATTCAGACGGCAAGGATGAGGTTTTACTTAGGCTGCCAAGAATCTTTCAGCGTTACCGTGCGGTTAAACACCGGCGTGTCTTTGCTGTGGTCTTTGCGGTCGGTAACAAAATAGCCGATGCGCTCGAACTGCCAGCGGCTTTCTGCCGGCAAATCTTTTGCGGCAGGTTCGGCGTAGGCAGTGATTTCCTTGATGGATTCAGGATTAAGGAAATCGGTAAACGGCAGGTATTCGCCGTCTTCGCCGCGCACGGCATCGGGACGCTCGACGGTAAAGAGGCGGTCGTACAGGCGGACTTTGATTTCGGCGGCATGTTCGGCGGAAACCCAGTGAATCACGCCTTTGACTTTTCTGCCTTCAGGATTTTTGCCCAAAGTGTCGTGGTCGATGCTGCACTTGAGTTCAAGCACCTTGCCTGCCGCGTCTTTGACGACTTCATCGCACTTGATGACATAGCCGTGGCGCAAGCGCACTTCGCCGCCCGGAGTCAGGCGTTTGAATCCTTTGGGCGGATTTTCGGCAAAGTCGTCGGCTTCGATGTAAATGGTTTGTGAAACAGGTACTTCGCGATCGCCCATTTCCTCGTGGTTCGGATGGAACGCGGCATGGCGGCTTTGGGTTTTACCGGCTTCAAAGTTGGTCAGGGTAACTTTGAGCGGGTTCAACACCGCCATCAGGCGCGGGGCGGAGTTTTCCAGCTCTTCGCGAATCGCGCCTTCCAACACGCTCATATCGACGATGTTTTCAGATTTGGAAATACCGGCGCGTTTGGCAAACAGGCGCAGCCCTTCGGGCGTGTAGCCGCGGCGGCGCATACCGGAAATGGTCGGCATACGCGGATCGTCCCAGCCGGAAACGTGTTTTTCCACAACCAACTGATTCAATTTCCGTTTGGAGGTAATGGTGTACAAAAGCTCCAAACGGGAAAACTCGTATTGGCGCGGACGGGTGGCGTGCGGCGCAGGAATGTTGTCCAACACCCAATCGTAAAGCGGGCGGTGGGCTTCAAATTCGAGCGTACACAAGGAATGCGTGATGCCTTCGATGGCATCGGAAATGCAATGCGTGTAGTCGTACATCGGGTAGATGCACCATTTGTCGCCGGTGTTGTGGTGATGGGCGCGGCGGATGCGGTAGATGACGGGGTCGCGCATATTGATGTTGCCGGATGCCATGTCGATTTTCAGGCGCAGGGTTTTACTGCCGTCGGGAAATTCGCCGTTTTTCATGCGTGTGAACAGGTCGAGGTTTTCTTCGATACTGCGGTCGCGATAAGGGCTGTTTTTGCCCGCTTCGGTCAGCGTGCCGCGGTATTCGCGCATTTCTTCGGGTGTCAAATCATCGACATACGCTTTGCCGTCTTGGATTAAACCGACGGCGTAATCATAGAGCCGGTCGAAATAGTTGGAAGCGAAACGCGACTCGCCTGCCCAATGGAAGCCCAACCACTCGACGTCTTCTTTAATGGCGTTGACGTATTCGTCGTTTTCTTTTTCGGGGTTGGTGTCGTCGAAACGCAGATTGCACAAGCCGTCGTAAATATACGCCAAACCAAAGTTCAGGCAGATGGATTTGGCGTGTCCGATGTGCAGGTAGCCGTTGGGTTCGGGCGGGAAACGGGTTTGGACGGCTGTATGTTTGCCGCTTTTGAGGTCTTCTTCGATGATGGTGCGGATGAAATGGTTGTCCGCGAATTGGTCTTTATTGAGCATAGTTTTCTTTGAACGGATGGCTTCAGACGGCATTGGCATGATTCCGTATGCCGTCTGAAGCGGTTTGAGAATGTGTTTATTGTACCCGACTTGCGCGCTTTGACATAGCGTTCAGACGGCATCGGCAATCAGGCATTCCACCCCCGCCTCTTTCAGCATCTTCTGCATCGCGGTATCGGGCAGCCGGTCGGTAAATACTTTGTCAAATGCCGTAATGTCGCCGAGCCTGACCAGCGCGTTGCTGCGGAATTTGCTGTGATCCACGCCGAGGAAGCGGACGCGCGCGTTGGCTATCATCGCCTGCATGACGCTGACTTCCTTGTAATCGTAATCCAAAAGCGAACCGTCGCTCTCCACGCCGTGCGTACTCATCACGGCATAATCGACTTTGAACTGGTTGATAAAATCGACGGTTGCCACGCCGGTAATGCCGCCGTCCAAAGGGCGGACGACTCCGGAAGTGATGATGACCGTGTAATCCGTCCGCGCCGAAACGATGGAGGCGACGTGGATATTGTTGGTAATAATCCGCAGGCTGCCGCGCCGTCTCACCAGCTCCGATGCCACGGCTTCCATCGTCGTGCCGATACTGACAAACAGCGATGACTCGTCGGGAATATGTTCCGCAATCAGCCGGGCAATGGCGTTTTTTTCGTTTTGACATTGAATTTGGCGGCTGGCAGGCAGCCCCTCCGGCAAGTTTCCGCCCGAAGATGCACCGCCGTGATGGCGTTTCAGACTGCCGGCATCCTCCAACTCGCGGATGTCGCGGCGTATCGTCTGCGGGGTAACGTCCAATGCGGCGGCAAGCTCGTCCACCGACATAAACTGATGCCGGCGGACAAGGCTTAAAACCTCTCCGTGCCTTTGGATTTTCGGTTTCATCGTTTTCTGCCTCCTTGCATCGGGATGCCGATTTTACCGCGTTCAACCCAAAGCGGAAAACGACACCATCAAAAACGGCGCGGCAATGTTGACCACCACGCCGAAGCTAACCGCTACCGGCACGACTTCCAAACCGCCCGCACCCTGAATCACGGGCAATGTGAAATCCATACTGGTCGCGCCTCCGATTCCCACCGCCGCATCCGGAAAACGCTTCATCAGCAGCGGGATAAATGCCAGCGCGAACAACTCGCGCGCCAAGTCGTTCAACAGCGCGATGCTGCTCCACACCGCGCCGTAAGCCTCGGTCATTACCAAACCCGAGAGGGAATACCAGCCGAAGCCGGAAGCCATCGCCAAACCCTTCGCCCACGACACGCCGTCTGTCGAAACGGCAAACAGCAATCCGCCCGAAAGGGATGAAAGCATAAACCAGACCGAAAGCCGAATGCCTCGCCGGTTAAGCAAAACCTGCCGCAACGGCACGCCGCCGCTTTTGAGCTGCACGCCGATGAGGAACACCAGCAGCATCAGGCAGTACATACCCGCGTTTTCAGACGGCATCCAAATATCGCGCATCAGTTTTCCGAATGCGAATCCGAGCAGCACGCATCCGAGCTGCCTCACACTGCCCGACACCCCGACCGAAACGCCCTTCCCTTTCCCCCTTATCCGCCACGGGGACAACTTCCCCGACACTGCCAAGGCAAGCAGGTTCGCCCCGACCGTACAAACAAACAGCCACAGAACCGTCAACGCCATATCGCCCAACCGCGAACCCAAATCCTCCACGCGCGACAACGATACGCCGATCAGCAGCAGCACGGCATACACCAAAATCGACAGCACCTTGTCCAAAGCAGGCAGGTAAGGCTTGGGAACACGGATAAAAAATCCGGCAAACATCGGTACCAATACCGAAAGCAATGTAATTAAGCTGTTCATCTACTGCCTCCAATATATCGCGCCCCATCGTCGGAACGAGCCACTTCTTTGACCGACCCGTTTGACCGGCGGGCAAAAGGACTGTTCATTTTCATTACGACTCCTTCAAAGGCAGCGCGTCCAAGAGTCCTCCCCTCTTCAAGCGCGAAGGAAAAAGACGCCGGACGCAGGTCTTCAAAATAGAAATCCGCAGGCGAAATCAATATACCTTCCGCCATTTCAAGGGCTTCGAGAATATCGCACAAGGCAACCGCAAAACCGCCTTTTCCTGCGGGCGTAAATTTTGCGGGGCGGTACATTCTTCAACCTTTCTGCAAATCCTTGCGGGCTTGCCCTTGTTTTAAACCGAGCTGCTTTTTGACATCCTAATATTTACTTTCTTAACCATAGCATAAATTCCTCAGACTTATATATTTTAGTATAAGTATGACTTAAGGGATATGGCGCCGCGTGTTACGATTTGCTTCTTTTTAATTTTAGGATTTATATAAGTTATGGCTTGCCTGGGCTCGAAGTGATAAAGAGAGTATTTACTTTTCAACTATAAAAATATGAGATAGTTCCATGGGAAAACCGTAATTTAAGTTTTAATAAAGCACCTTCTAGGCGATATAAAAATTTTCTATAATTTTCATTTGGTTTATATTTATATATAAGCTGTATTTCAATAGTCTCATAGCTACTTTCTCCAAAATCTTCAAAAATTTGACCTGATTCAATATATTGAATATATGAATTTATTTTTTCTTGCAACAAAAACAAATGCTCGTTATCCCATTTTAAATGATCAGAAATAGTTAATATGAGTATTCCGTTTTCAATAGAGGCTGAATCAATTACGTTCTCTTCCAAAATAGACATTATCTTTTCCTTTCAGTGGTAACTTTAGTAGGTTTAATTTTGGTCTCCTTTGGATAGCCCGGTTTTCCCTTACCGACCACTGTTGCTCCCGTTCTTTCAATTTCAGGAAAAGCTTTTTTCTGATTTTTGGTAAATGGCGCAGTTATTGAAGCCTTATATCGGGCGGTAACTTCCAGCACAAAAAAAGCGGAGTAGTTCTTTCTGTATTTTTTCTTTAATCTTCAGTACATTATCTTCATGTTTCGAGGGTAACATATCTGCTAATCTAGTACAGTCTCAAAATATATTATAGATTCAATTGAAAAATAACAGATTCAACTGTACCTTTCTTATACCTGATTTCTTTAAAGTTTTTCCCATTGTCAAAACTATAAAAAAGTCTCTCTTCCTCACCAGAATATCCCATCTCTAATACTAAACAATCTATTTCACAATTACTCCCTCCACTCATATATGCAGTATCAATAGAAAATATATTACATAATTCCAGAGAATTATATTTATCTATATCAAACAGTTGCTCTCCAAAATCCAAACCATTGTTTCCACCTGCATAATACTTCTCTTCAAAGGATGATTTAAAACTGTTAAAAACTGTATTTAATGTAAAATACCCATATGGGCATATCTTAGGATATATATTCTCTCCTATTATTATCTGAATTTTTCCATAAATAAAACCATTACATTCAGAGTTTTCTTCCCATAAAACCCCAAATTTTCTTGTTGAGTCCATAATAATATTCATATAAATCCTTATTTTAATAACTTGTTCTTTGATTGATCGGGGTATGCTTTTTTAATTCCTGCTTTTTGTTGACTTGTTAAGGACAAGGGATTTTTCTTATCGGATGTAGAACCCACCCAATGCCAAGGTTCATTTTTCCTATCGCCCCCCCATATAACGATGAATATGTCCTTTATCATCAATTGCAAATCGCTGTTTACCAATTTGTACTGAGCTTTCAATTAATTGAACTGAATTCTTTGGCTCAATACCAGCATCAAACTTAAACCCTAACTGACCAGGAGTATGTTTAGGATTAGATTTATAAGTAGTTTCACTAACTGTTTTATCTGGATTTTTAATTTTTATTGAGATAGCTTGAGGAACAGGTATAGAAGACTCTACTCCCTGTCCTTTAGACGTACCAAAATCATTCTTTTGATAATTCTTCTGATGATTCTTCGACGCCAACACCGTATCCGGAATCCTGTCCCCCTTCGCAACATTGCCGTTTGCAGGGATACGGATATCCCCCGCACCCGCTAATAAGGGATCGCTTATCTCGCCCCATCAAAGGCTCACTGCTTTTCTTAACTACCTTTTTAACAACCGGGCGAAAAAGCTTTTTATGTCATCAGATAAATTAATATAAATTGATATTTCCTTACCTGTCGAACCCCGCCTTTCGGATGGCGGGATACGGCTTAGTTCGGAAAACCGACGATTGGTGCGGCACGCGGGTTGTTCCCGATGTGCGCCCCGCGTATTGGAACGCATCGGCATCAAATGCCATATTCCCCTGCCCTTACGCCTGGCTGCCCGCAACATCTGCACGCCATATCCGATGCCTTGCCCCATTCGGGAAGCCATACCCCGATTGCGGCAAAATGCGGGTCGATGCCGTCTGACCACTGCGGGACCGCATTTCGGCTTCAGACGGCATCAGGTTCGCCATTAAAAAACCGCCTGAACATCTGATTCAGACGGTTTTCTCTCCATCAGGCATTCAATCTTCCAAAGTCTTTTCCAAGCGTTCCATACAGTTGCCCAAATGGCGGCGCAGGATTTTGACCACGCGGTTGCGCCTGCCTGCCAGCAGCAGGTCGAGGATTTCGCGGTGTTCGGAATGCGTGTGCGTATTGATGGCGTGTTTTTCCTCGCGATGCACGCCCGCCACGGCGACAATCAGGGATGACCGCGCGCACAGCGTGTTCATAATGTCGAACAGCACATCGTTGCCCACCAGGCGCGCCAGTTCGACGTGGAAGGCATTGGACAGGCGGTTCCAGCCGACGCGGTCGCCCCTGCCGGAAGCCTCTTCTTCGCGCCGTATCATCGCATAAAGCGGCTTGAGGCGCGTTTCCAAATCCGGCAGGTCTGCGAGGATGTTCAAAATCATCGTCTCCATTTCGATGCGCGCATTGAACACATCCTGCATTTCTTTCAAATCGGGAACGTGGACGAACGCGCCCCTGTTGGGTTGCAAATCGACAATCTTGTCGTGCGCCAAAAGCGACAGCGCGCCGCGGACGGTGTTGCGCGAACACACCATCTGACGGCAAAGTTCGGATTCGGTCAGCTTTTTGCCGGGCAGCAGCACCTGATCAGTAATGCCGTCCAAAATCAGGGCGTAAACACGGAACAGTTCCGAATCGTGCCGCTCTTCGAGAATCAGGGAAGACGTGGTCGGCGCATGGATAATGTCGTCGTTTTCAAAGTTCATGATGTTTTCCGTATTTTTACGCTTTCAAATTTTTTAAGATGTTTTAAGACGGCTATGTTTCAAATCGTGTCGGGGAAATCAAAGTATTACACAAATTTATTTTATAGTGGATTAAATTTAAATCAGGACAAGGCGACGAAGCCGCAGACAGTACAGATAGTACGGCAAGGCGAGGCAACGCCGTACTGGTTTAAATTTAATCCACTATAATTCAATAAATTAATATATGGCTTAAAATAACGGGATACCCGCCTTCCGTCCTACTGCAGAAGCAGGCGGGCATCATTTTAAAACGCGGCATTTAAAATTTGACCGAAAATTGTTGACAATCCGGAATCAAGCCTGCACAATACCCCGACAAGTCCAAGTATTATAAAGGCTGAATAAAGAGGAAACAGCAGGCAGATATATTCGGGAGGTGCAGTCCGAATATATCTGCTTTTTTATGCACCTCCGGCTTGCCTGCCGCCCCCCTCCTTCAGACGGCATCGGCCGTTTCCCCATAATGCCGCCCGATGCCTATTTCTCCGCCCCGGCAATTTCAAAACTGTGGGTAATCTTTGCCGCCTTGCCCAGCATAATCGAGGCCGAACAGTATTTTTCGGCAGACATCTGCACGGCGCGCCCGATGGCCTGTTCTTTCAAATCGTGCCCGATTACCTTGAAATGGATGTGGATTTCAGTAAACACGCGCGGTGCATCGTCCGCCCGTTTCGCCGTTACCGTCGCACGGCAGTCAGTCACTTTCTGACGCTGTCTTTCGGCAATCATCACCACATCGATGCTCGAACAGCCCGCCACGCCCAACAGCAGCATTTCCAAAGGGCTGGGTCCGCGCCTGACCGCACCTTCCACCGCCGAACCCTCCATAACGACGCTGTGCCCGCCTTCAGTCGTACCGACAAAACACATCCCGTCTATCCATTTTGATGTAACCTGCATAGTGTCATTCCTGAAAATAGCGTTAAAACCGCCCTGCATATGGCGTTGTTGCAAACAATTTCAAGCGGCTTATACAGAAATATGGACAAAACGGCAAAAAACCGCCCGAAAACCGGTTTACAGTTTGGCGGCCTGGCCGTTGATCTGCACCGATTTGAGCTTCAGCGTATAGGTTTTGCCGTCGTCGGTATAGCCGATTTGTGCCGGAATATTGTTCAGGGACGGTGCGAAGAAATACGTTACTGTATCGTCGCCGCGCCGCACCTGATATTTGACAACCTCGGTTTCCGCGCCGCCTATGCTGTATTTTCCCGTACCCGCCTTATTCAAACCGCCGACGGAATAAAGTTTTTTGCCGTTGGTAATTTTCAGCCCCTGAGGGAGTTTCGCGTCGTTTGCCGCCAACTGCCAGGCAAGCGTGAACAAATCCATAGCCTTGGGGCTTTGCTCGGTTTTGCTCTCGCCCGCTTTGCCGTAAGTTACGCTGCCGTTGCCGAATTTGGCTTCCGCATACAGTTTGCCCCTGCGTATGTCTTTATAGTAGGCGGGGTGCAGGGTATTGCCGGCAACCGTACCGCCGGACTCAAAACGGATGTTGTACAGCGGCACTTTAATCGTGGAAACAATTTTGTAAGCATTGCCGCTGCGTTCAAATGTCATCGTGGCGGGAATGCCGTAGCTGCCCGAATAATGCAGCACGGCGGATTGGGGCAGCCCTGCCGCATACGCGCACGGCAGGGCGGCGGACAAAATGGCGGCGGAAAATATATTTTTAAAAGTCTGCATCATTTGCTCCCGCCCGGTTTACGCCGTCAGGAAACGGGCGGCATCGGCGCTTTCCGAATTTCTGACGCGGTTTCCCTCGATAATCAGGCGGCCGGCGGCAAAATCGGCAACGGCTTTCGGATAGAGTTTGTGTTCGACAGCCAAAACCCGGGCGGCAACATCGTCTGCCGTATCGCCGTCGAGTATCGGCACAACCCCTTGCGACACAATCGGACCGCAATCCAGTTCGGCAGTAACGAAATGGATGGTGCAGCCGGCAACGCGGCAACCCGCCTCCAAAGCGCGTTCGTGCGTATGAAGTCCGGTAAACGAGGGAAGGATGGACGGGTGAATGTTCATCAGCCTGCCTTCGTAATGGGCGCAGAACTCGGGGGTTAGAATCCGCATAAAACCTGCCAAAACCACCAAGTCAGGTTGATATGCGTCGATTTTTTCCATCATGGCGGTATCGAAGGCAAGCCGGGACGCAAAGTTTTTATGATTCAGGCTGTCGGTCGGAATACCCTGACCGGCCGCCCATTTCAGTCCTTCCGCCGTTTCGCTGTTGCTTAACACGGCAGCGATATGGACATTTGGAACGGCGGCATTGACGATTGCCTGCATGTTGCTGCCGCGTCCGGAAATCAGGATGACGATGTTTTTCATAATGGTGCGCTTTTGAAAGGGATGCCGTCTGAACCGCTGTTTGGTGGCTTCAGACGGCATTTGCCGTAAAAATGCCCGAAAACCTGTTTCGGGCAAGGGTTCGGACTTAATTTACTTTTTTGATGTCGACTTGTGCCGGCTGTTGGGCAGACGCATTTTCGGGTGCACCAACCTTAACCAGTTTCACATCAAATACCAAAGTAGAGTTCGGACCGATTTTTTCGCCCGCACCCTGTTCGCGGTAGGCAAGGTTGGACGGGATGTAGAACGTGGCTTCGCCGCCTTCTTTCAGAAGCTGTACGCCTTCGGTCCAACCCGGAATCACTTGGCTTAATGGGAAGGTGGCCGGGCCGCCGTTGGCTTTGCTGCTGTCGAATACCGTACCGTCAATCAGGCGGCCTTCGTATTCCACGGTAACAATGTCGTCTTTGGTCGGCTGTTTGCCTTCGCCCTGTTTGGTGATTTTGTATTGCAGTCCGGAAGCGGTGGTTTTCACACCTTCTTTGCCGGCATTTTCTTTCAGGAAGGCTTCGCCTTTTTCTTTATTGGCCTTCGCGTCCGCCTTGTGTTTTTCTACAGCTTTTGCCTGTTGTTCCTGAAGGAATTTCATCATGACTTCCTGAGCCTGCTCTTCAGTCATTTTGATTTCTTTGCCGTCATACACTGCCTGCATGGCTTCGGTAAAGACTTTCAAATCGATTTCCGCGCCCTGTTCCTTCATTTGTTTCAGGGAGCGTCCGATGTCCACGCCCATCGCATAGCTTGCCTGCTGCATCGTGCTGCCGATTGAAGAGGTGTCGCCCTGCGCGGCAGAAGCGGCGGCAGGTTCGGATGCGGATGCGGATGCGGATGCGGCTTCTTTTTTGCCGCAGGCGGAAAGTGCCAAAGCGGCGGAAAGGGTCAGTGCGCTGATTTTGAAAATTGTGTTCATGATGGATCTTCGCTGTCGATAAGGTCGGAAAAACGGGATTATAGCCGAGTTTGAATGTTTCAACACACAGGATGACACATAAAGCGTCAATCGTGTGTTGCCCTGTTTTGGAAGGGATTGAACCTTCCAAAATAAGGTCTGATTCTACCGCCCCGAGGGACAGATGTCCAAGTGGCGGGGTTCAACCGATAAGGAAATTTTAATCAAATAGAATCAAGCCTGTTTAAATTTTGTAAATGCGGCATTTCAGACGGCATTTTATGCCTTGCCCTCCATGCCGTGATGTTCGATGGCAAAACCGCTTCGGCGGTAGGCGGTAAAGCGTTCGCGCGCGTCGGCGAGATCTTCCAAGCTGTTGCCGACGATTTCAAGGATGCGTTCCGTCAATACGGGCGCGGTGTCCCAAAAATCATCCGATAAATTAAGAACCGTCATATCTTCCGCAATTTCGGGAATGCTGCCGCCTGCCGCCAGCAAAACCGGCGTATCCTCCGGCATCGGACACCCCGCCTCCCAAATTTCGTGCGGAATGAAACTCTCGGCTTCGTATTGCCAAAGCATTTTGTCCAATTCCTGAAGCTGCCCGAACGAGTCGGACCACACCAGTATCCTACCCCCGTCTCGGATGGCGCGCGCAATCAACCGACAGGTAAAAAGGGGGATTTGGTCAACATGGGTATAAAAGGTAACTTTCGGCATATTGTTTGAGCATTTGACAGGATGATGCCGTCTGAAAGGCTTCAGACGGCATTTTGGCAAAATTAAAGATTCCGCAGATAGTTCAGCAGCAGGGGAACGGGGCGACCGGTCGCGCCTTTTTCACCGCCGGATTTCCACGCCGTACCCGCAATGTCGAGATGCGCCCACGGGTAGTCTTCGGTGAAGTAAGACAAGAAGGTGGCGGCGGTAATCGTGCCTGCGCCGGGTGTGCCAATATTAGGGATGTCGGCAAAATTGGATTTGAGCTGGTCTTTATAGGTTTCAAAGAGCGGCAGTTGCCACGCTTTGTCGTCCACGTTGCGGGAGGCGGCCAGCAGGCTGTCGACCAAATCTTGATTGTTGCCCATCACGCCGCTGACGTCATGACCCAAGGCGATGATGCACGCGCCGGTCAGGGTGGCGACGTCGATAACGGCTTTGGGTTTGAATTGTTCGGCGTAAGTGAGCGCGTCGCACAAAATCAGACGGCCTTCGGCATCGGTGTTCAACACTTCGATGGTCAAGCCTTTCATGCTTTTCACCACGTCGCCCGGTTTATTTGCCGCGCCGGAAGGCATATTTTCACAAGTGGCGACGACGGCAATCAGGTTGATCGGCAGTTGCAGTTTGACGGCGGCGCAGAAGGTGCTGATGACGGTTGCCGCGCCGCACATGTCGAACTTCATTTCGTCCATGTTCAGGCCGGGTTTTAGGGAAATGCCGCCGGTGTCGAAGGTAATGCCTTTGCCGACCAAGACGACGGGCGCGGCTTCTTTGTCAGCCGCACCGAAATAGCTCAGCTCGACCAAATAAGGGTCTTCGACGCTGCCTTTGGCGACCGACCAGAACGAACCCATGTTTTCTTTGATGTAGTCTTTTTCGATGATTTTGGCGTGTGCGCCCAGTTTTTCGGCTTCGGCTTTGGCGGTACGCGCGAGGAATTCAGGCGTACATTCGTTGGGCGCGGCATTGCCCAAGTCGCGGCAGAGGCTTTGTCCGTAAACTTGCGCTTCGGCAACGCGCAGGGCTTCTTTGACGGCGGCTTCGTATGCGGTGTGAAACACGGCTTGTGCGAATTTGGCAGGCTTGGCTTCTTTTTTGTAGCGGTCGAAACGATAGGCAGCATTGCCGAACGCAATCGCAAACGCTTCGGCTACGGCGGCGGCTTGAGCTTCATCGAAGGCATGGATGTCCGCATTGACCGTTTCCTGATTTTGCGCCCATTTCGCGGCTTCGGCTGCGGCTTTGTTCAATGCGGCGCGGTCGGTGCTTTTCAGACGGCATACGGCAACAGCCTGCAAACCGTTATCCGTCGGGATTTTGGTGTCGACAAAAGTTTGACCTTCTTCAAGCGAAGACAAAAGGGCAAGGGCGGTCGGGTGGTTTAATTGCGCCTCTTCGGCGCAGACAAATAATTGCGCACCTGCCTGTTGAGCCTGCAAAGTTTCGGCTTTTGTGCTAAATTTCACGTTTATCCTCCTGATTGAGATGGTTTCGGGTAGTTTCAGACAACCCTTTGCATCAAGAGGCCGTCTGAAAACGGTTGGAAAGATTGTACTCCATTTGAGAGGTCGTCTGAAACCTTGCGCAGACAATCCGCCTGCGCCGAACCGCTTACCGCTCCTAGCCGCGATTCTATGATTTATCAAAGAAACTTCATCAAAGAACTCTCTTTTACCGCCGTCGGCATTTTCGTCGTCCTCTTGGCAGTGTTGGTCTCCACTCAGGCAATCAACCTGCTTGGCCGCGCAGCCGACGGGCGTGTCGCCATCGATGCCGTGCTGGCATTGGTCGGCTTCTGGGTAATCGGCATGACACCGCTTTTGCTGGTGTTGACCGCATTTATCAGTACGCTGACCGTATTGACCCGCTATTGGCGCGACAGCGAAATGTCGGTCTGGCTCTCCTGCGGATTGGCATTGAAACAATGGATACGCCCGGTCATGCAGTTTGCCGTGCCGTTTGCCATTTTGATTGCCGTCATGCAGCTTTGGGTGATGCCGTGGGCAGAGTTGCGCAGCCGTGAATATGCCGAAATTTTGAAGCAGAAGCAGGAATTGTCTTTGGTGGAAGCCGGCGAGTTCAATAACTTGGGCAAGCGCAACGGCAGGGTTTACTTCGTCGAAACCTTCGACACCGAATCGGGCATTATGAAAAACCTGTTCCTGCGCGAGCAGGATAAAAACGGCAACGACAACATCGTTTTTGCCAAAGAGGGCAATTTTTCGCTGACCGACAACAAACGCACGCTTGAATTGCGCGACGGCTACCGTTACAGCGGTACGCCAGGTAAAGCCGATTACAACCGCGTTTCTTTCCAACACCTCAGCCTGATTATCAGCACCACACCCAAACTTATCGACCCCGTTTCCCACCGCCGCACCATCCCGACATCCCAGCTCATCGGCAGCAGCAACCCGCAACATCAGGCAGAATTGATGTGGCGTATTTCCTTGACCGTCAGCGTTTTGTTGCTGTGCCTGCTTGCCGTGCCGCTTTCCTATTTCAATCCGCGCAGCGGCCACACCTATAATATCTTGATTGCCATCGGCTTGTTTTTGGTTTACCAAAACGGGCTGACCTTCCTGCGCAATGCCGTGGAAGACGGCAAAATCCATTTCTGGCTCGGACTGCTGCCCATGCACATCATCATGTTCGCCATCGCCGTCGTACTCCTGCGCGTACGCAGTATGCCCAGCCAGCCCTTCTGGCGGGCGGTTGGCAAAAGTCTGACATTGAAAGGCGGAAAATGAACCTGATTTCACGTTACATCATCCGCCAAATGGCGGTTATGGCGGTTTACGCCCTCCTGGCCTTCCTTGCCCTGTACAGCTTTTTCGAGATCATCAACGAAGTCGGCGACTTGGGCAAAGGCAGCTATAACGGCGCAAAATTGGGGCAGTATGTTTTCATGCAGATGCCTGCGCGCGCATATGAACTGATGCCGCTAGCCGTTTTGATCGGCGGCCTGATTTCCCTCAGCCAACTTGCCGCCGGCAGCGAACTGACCGTTATCAAAGCCAGCGGCATGAGCACCAAAAAGCTATTATTGGTTCTGTCGCAGTTCGGACTGATTTTTGCCCTTGCTACCGCCACACTCGGCGAATGGATCACCCCCGTCCTCAGCCAAAAAGCCGAAAACATCAAAGCCGCCGCCATCAACGGCAAAATCAGTACCGGCAATACCGGCCTTTGGCTGAAAGAAAAAAACAGCATTATCAACGTGCGCGAAATGTTGCCCGACCATACGCTTTTGGGCATCAAAATTTGGCAGCGCAACGATAAAAACGAACTGTCCCAAGCGGCAGAAGCCGAATCCGCCGTTTTAAATCCCGACGGAAGCTGGCAGCTGAAAAACATCCGCCGCAGCATATTGGGCGAAGATAAAGTCGAGGTCTCCACTGCCGCCGAAGAAAATTGGCCGATTTCCGTCAAACGCAACCTGATGGATGTATTGCTCGTCAAGCCCGACCAAATGTCTGTCGGCGAATTGACCACCTACATCGACCATCTGGAAAAAAACAACCAAAATACCCAAGTCTATGCCATCGCATGGTGGCGCAAATTGGTTTACCCCGTCGCCGCCTGGGTCATGGCACTCGTCGCCTTCGCCTTCACCCCGCAAACCACCCGCCACGGCAATATGGGTTTGAAGCTCTTCGGCGGCATCTGCCTCGGCTTACTGTTCCACTTTGCCGGCAGGCTCTTCGGGTTTACCGCCCAGCTCTACGGCATCCCACCCTTCCTCGCCGGCGCACTGCCTACCATAGCCTTCGCCCTGCTCGCCGTTTGGCTGATACGCAAACAGGAAAAACGTTGAACAAATGCCGTCTGAACCTCTCTTCAGACGGCATTTGTTTTCATTGACACATTCCCTCAGACAGATAGCCGTTCCCTATTGCATTACCTGTCATAACAGTTCCATTTTTGTTAAAACTAGTCTATGATAGCAGTGCAAATATTGTTTACAATATTTAACGCAAATCATTTGCAACCGGACAAAAGAAAAACAGAAAAAGGAACAAAGAGATGTTAGAAGCCTATCGTAAAGCCGCCGCCGAGCGCGCCGCCCTCGGCATTCCCGCCCTCCCTTTGAACGCGCAGCAAACCGCCGATTTGGTCGAGCTGCTGAAAAATCCGCCCGCAGGCGAAGGCGAATCCTTGGTCGAACTGCTTGCCCACCGCGTACCGCCCGGCGTGGACGATGCCGCCAAAGTCAAAGCCTCATTCCTGGCTGCCGTTGCCGAAGGCAGCGCATCCAGCCCCTTGATTTCCCCCGAATATGCGACCGAACTGTTGGGCACGATGCTCGGCGGTTACAATATTCACGCCTTAATCGAACTCTTGGACGACGACAAACTCGCGCCCATTGCCGCCAAAGGCTTGAAACATACGCTTCTGATGTTCGATTCCTTCCACGATGTTCAGGAAAAAGCCGAAAAAGGCAACAAATACGCGCAGGAAGTTTTGCAATCTTGGGCAGATGCCGAATGGTTCACTTCTCGCGCCAAAGTTCCCGAAAAAATCACCGTTACCGTCTTTAAAGTCGACGGCGAAACCAATACGGACGACCTCTCTCCCGCGCCCGACGCGTGGAGTCGTCCCGATATTCCGCTGCACGCGCTGGCGATGCTGAAAAACCCGCGCGACGGCATCAACCCCGACAAACCGGGCGAAGTCGGTCCGATTAAACTGTTGGAAGAACTCAAAGCCAAAGGTCATCCTGTTGCCTACGTCGGCGACGTGGTCGGTACCGGTTCTTCACGCAAATCCGCGACCAACTCCGTCATTTGGCATACAGGCGAAGATATTCCGTTCGTACCGAACAAACGTTTCGGCGGCGTATGCCTGGGTGGCAAAATTGCGCCGATTTTCTTCAATACTCAAGAAGACTCCGGCGCACTGCCGATTGAAGTCGATGTTTCCGCGCTGAAAATGGGCGATATCGTCGATATTCTGCCTTATGAAGGCAAAATCGTGAAAAACGGCGAAACCGTTGCCGAGTTCAGCCTGAAATCGCAAGTATTGCTGGACGAAGTGCAAGCCGGTGGCCGTATTAACCTGATTATCGGTCGCGGTTTGACTGCCAAAGCGCGCGAAGCCCTGAAACTGCCTGCCTCTACTGCATTCCGTCTGCCTCAAGCACCTGCTGAAAGCAAAGCCGGTTTCACGTTGGCTCAAAAAATGGTTGGTCGCGCCTGCGGTTTGCCGGAAGGTAAAGGCGTGCGTCCGGGTACTTACTGCGAACCGCGCATGACGACAGTCGGCTCGCAAGACACTACCGGCCCGATGACCCGCGACGAGTTGAAAGACTTGGCTTGTTTGGGCTTCTCCGCCGATATGGTGATGCAGTCTTTCTGCCACACCGCCGCCTATCCGAAACCTGTCGATGTGAAAACCCATAAAGAACTGCCCGCCTTTATTTCCACCCGTGGCGGCGTGTCCCTGCGTCCGGGCGACGGCGTGATTCACTCGTGGCTCAACCGCCTGCTGCTGCCCGATACTGTCGGCACCGGCGGCGACAGCCACACCCGATTCCCCATCGGTATTTCCTTCCCAGCCGGTTCCGGCTTGGTCGCTTTTGCCGCAGCCACCGGTGTCATGCCGCTCGATATGCCTGAGTCCGTACTGGTACGCTTCAGCGGCAAACTGCAACCGGGCGTAACCCTGCGCGATTTGGTGAACGCCATTCCGCTTTACGCGATTAAACAAGGCTTGCTGACCGTTGCCAAAGCCGGTAAGAAAAACATCTTCTCCGGCCGCATCCTCGAAATCGAAGGCCTGCCTGATTTGAAAGTGGAACAAGCCTTTGAATTGACCGACGCATCCGCCGAACGCTCCGCCGCCGGCTGTACCGTGAAGCTCAACAAAGAGCCAATTATCGAGTACATGAAATCCAACGTCGTGTTGATGAAAAACATGATTGCCAACGGCTATCAAGACCCGCGCACTTTGGAACGCCGCATCAAAGCCATGGAAAAATGGCTGGCAAATCCCGAGTTGCTCGAAGCGGATAAAGATGCCGAATACGCTGCCGTGATCGAAATCAATATGGACGACATCAAAGAGCCGATTATCGCCTGCCCGAACGACCCGGATGACGTATGCTTTATGTCCGAACGCTCCGGCACCAAAATCGACGAAGTGTTCATCGGTTCGTGCATGACCAATATCGGCCACTTCCGCGCCGCCTCCAAACTTCTGGAAGGCAAGGCAGACACCCCCGTCCGCCTGTGGATTGCGCCGCCGACCAAAATGGACGCGAAGCAATTGTCCGACGAAGGACACTACGGCGTACTCGGACGTGCCGGCGCGCGTATGGAAATGCCGGGTTGCTCCTTATGTATGGGTAATCAGGCGCAAGTACGCGAAGGTGCGACCGTTATGTCCACCTCCACCCGCAACTTCCCGAACCGCTTGGGCAAAAACACCTTTGTTTACCTCGGTTCGGCGGAATTGGCGGCGATTTGCTCCAAACTGGGTAAAATCCCGACCGTTGAAGAATATCAAGCCAATATCGGCATCATCAACGAACAGGGCGATAAAATCTACCGCTATATGAACTTCAACGAAATCGACAGCTACAACGAAGTAGCCGAGACCGTGAATGTTTGATTCCCGTCATCCGTATGAAGTAAGGGATTGACCGCAATGCCGTCTGAACAACCTTCAGACGGCATTGCAACATTCCGCTAACCCTTCTTTCCGCAAACGCTGCAAATACGGCGTTCACTCCCCCACATAAAGGAAACGACAGTGAACCTGAAAAACCGCCATTTTCTGAAACTTTTAGACTTCACGCCGGAAGAAATCACCGCCTACCTCGACCTTGCCGCCGAATTGAAAGCCGCCAAAAAGGCAGGGGGCGAAGTGCAGCGGATGAAAGGGAAAAACATCGCCCTGATTTTTGAAAAAACCTCTACTCGGACACGCTGTGCGTTTGAAGTCGCCGCACGCGACCAAGGCGCGGGCGCAACCTATCTGGAACCGTCCGCCAGCCAAATCGGGCACAAAGAAAGCATCAAAGACACGGCGCGCGTCTTGGGCAGGATGTACGATGCCATCGAATATCGCGGCTTCGGTCAGGAAGTTGTTGAAGAATTGGCGAAATATGCAGGCGTACCCGTATTTAACGGACTGACCAACGAGTTCCACCCCACACAAATGCTTGCCGATGCACTGACTATGCGCGAACATAGCAGCAAACCTTTGAACCAAACCGCGTTTGCCTACGTCGGCGACGCGCGTTACAACATGGGCAATTCCCTGCTGATTTTGGGTGCGAAACTCGGCATGGACGTGCGTATCGGCGCACCGCAAAGCCTGTGGCCGTCTGAAGGCATTATTGCCGCCGCACACGCCGCCGCCAAAGAAACCGGCGCAAAAATTACCCTGACCGAAAACGCGCATGAAGCCGTCAAAGGTGTCGGTTTCATTCATACTGACGTATGGGTCAGCATGGGCGAGCCGAAAGAAGTCTGGCAGGAACGCATCGATTTGCTGAAAGATTACCGCGTTACGCCCGAACTGATGGCGGCATCGGGCAATCCGCAGGTCAAATTCATGCACTGCCTGCCCGCCTTCCACAACCGAGAAACCAAAGTCGGCGAATGGATTTACGAAACCTTCGGGATGAACGGTGTGGAAGTTACAGAAGAAGTATTCGAAAGCCCTGCCAGCATCGTGTTCGACCAAGCGGAAAACCGTATGCACACGATTAAAGCGGTAATGGTCGCGGCTCTGGGCGACTGACAGAACTGTACCTGTTTAAATTCATCCGCAACACAGATACCGTCTGAACACGATGTTCAGACGGTATCCATATATAGTGGATTAAATTTAAACCAGTACGGCGTTGCCTCGCCTTGCCGTACTATTTGTACTGTCTGCGGCTTCGTCGCCTTGTCCTGATTTAAATTTAATCCACTATAAAAAAACTGCCTACACGATGTGTAGGCAGTCCCGTTTGAAAACAATCAGTTTTTGTCTTGATCAACCAATTTGTTGGCAGTAATCCAAGGCATCATGGCACGCAGTTGTGCGCCAACTTTTTCAACTTGGTGGTCGGCATTCAGACGGCGGCGGGCAGTCATAGACGCGTAGTTGACGTTACCCTCTTGGATAAACATTTTCGCGTATTCGCCGGTTTGAATGCGTTTCAGGGCATTGCGCATGGCTTCTTTGCTGGAAGCATTGACCACTTCAGGACCGGTAACGTATTCGCCGTACTCCGCATTGTTGGAAATGGAGTAGTTCATATTGGCAATACCGCCTTCGAAAATCAAATCAACGATGAGCTTCATTTCGTGCAGACATTCGAAGTAAGCCATTTCAGGCGCGTAACCGGCTTCGGTCAGGGTTTCAAAACCCGCCTTGATCAACTCGACCACGCCGCCGCACAATACGGCTTGTTCGCCAAACAGATCGGTTTCGGTTTCTTCGCGGAAAGTGGTTTCAATCACACCGCCTTTGGTGCCGCCGTTGGCAGCCGCATAAGACAGGGCGATGTCTTTGGCTTTGCCGGAATTGTCTTGGTAAACGGCAATCAGAGAAGGCACGCCGCCGCCGCGTTTGTATTCACTGCGTACGGTATGGCCCGGACCTTTGGGGGCAACCATAATCACGTCCAAGTCGGCACGCGGAACGATTTGGTTGTAGTGCACGTTGAAGCCGTGTGCAAATGCCAGCGTTACGCCTTCTTTCAGATTGGCTGCAACTTCGGCGTGATAGACGGCAGGCATGGTTTCGTCAGGCAGCAGCAGCATAACGACATCGGCTTCTTTGGTCGCTTCAGCAACGGTTTTAACGACATGACCGGCTGCTTCGGCTTTCTTCCAAGAAGAGCCTTGGCGCAGACCGATCACCACGTTTACACCCGAATCTTTCAGGTTGGCGGCATGGGCATGACCTTGCGAACCGTAACCGATGATGGCAACGGTTTTGCCTTTGATCAGGGACAGGTCGGCATCTTTATCGTAATAGACTTGCATTTGATTTCCTTTGAATAAAATGAGTTCCGGCTTTGTGTTGAGAATGCCGGACGGTTGGATTGAGGGTAAAGGGTTAAACGGGGATATCTTCCATCAAAACAATTTCGAGCGCATCGGTTTTGCCGTCGATGGCTTTAACGAAACCTTGAAAATGTTCGCTGGCATTGTGCGCATCGATGGCAGCCTGAGATTTCCAGTTTTCAACGAAAACAAAACGGTTCGGTTTGCCGATTTCCTGATGGAGGTCATAGCTGATGTTGCCCTCTTCCGCGCGGCTGGCTTTGACCAGGCTTTGGAACAAGGGTTTCAGCGTTTCCGTGTATTCGGGTTTGACGGTAACCAGTGCGACAATTTTAATGTTCGACATAAATCTCTCCTGCCGTTCGTTTTTCAGACGGCATTCAAATACCGTGCCGTCTGAAAGGTTACGGCGTTAAATTTTCAAAATACGCTCACCGCGACCGATGCCGGCCGCGCCTGTGCGTACGGTTTCCAAAATTTGGGCGCGTCCGACCGTTTCCAAAAAGGAATCCAGCTTGTCTGTCGAGCCAGTAATTTCAATCGTATAGCTGCGGTCGGTTACGTCGATGATGCTGCCCCGGTAGATTTCAGTCAAGCGTAAAAATTCGTCGCGGTCTTTGCCGGCGGCACGGACTTTTACCAACATCAGTTCGCGTTCGACAAAACGACTTTCATTCAAATCGACCACTTTAATCACTTCAATCAATTTGTTGAGTTGCTTGGTGATTTGTTCGATAACCTGCTCGTCGCCGTGGGTAACGATGGTCATACGGGACAGGGTTTTGTCTTCGGTCGGCGCAACCGCCAAAGAATCGATATTGTAATCGCGTGCAGAGAACAAACCGACCACGCGGCTCATCGCACCTGATTCGTTTTCGATCAGAACAGATAAGATATGTCGCATTTGCCTCTCCTTACGCCTTTCCGTCCGCACGCATATGCGGCGGAAGTACCATTTCGTCCAAACCTTTGCCGTTGCCGACCATGGGCATCACATTCTGTTTCTGGTCGGTCAGGAAGTCGATAAACACCAGCCTGTCTTTTTGGTTCAATGCTTCCAACAACGCACCTTCCACATCAGACTTCTTGTCCACGCGGATACCGATATGGCCGTATGCCTCGGCAAGTTTGACGAAATCGGGCAAAGAATCGAAATAGGTTTCCGACTCTCGTCCGCCGTAATATATTTCCTGCCACTGGCGTACCATACCGAGATAACCGTTGTTCAGCGTAATGACGTTAACCGGAATCCGATATTGGAAACAGGTGGACAACTCTTGGATGTTCATCTGGATCGAGCCGTCGCCGGTAATACAGAATACGTCTTGATCCGGGGCAGCAAGTTTCGCACCAATCGCATAAGGCAGACCTACGCCCATCGTACCCAAACCGCCGGAATTGAGCCATTGGCGCGGACGTTCGAAGGGATAATATTGAGCCGCAAACATTTGATGCTGCCCTACATCCGATGTGATGATTGCCGAATTGCCGGTAATCTCGGCAAGCTTCTGAATCACATATTGGGGTTTGATAATTTCGCTGCCGTTGTCAAACCACAAGCAATCTCGGGAACGCCATTCCTCTATGGTTTTCCACCATTTGCCCAAAGCATCTTCAGACGGCATGGACTCTTGTTTTTGCCACAGCGCAACCATCTCGGACAAAACGTTTTTCACGTCGCCGACAATCGGAATATCCACCTTCACGCGTTTGGCGATGCTGGAAGGGTCGACATCAATATGGATAACCTTCTTCGCCTTCTCGAAAAATTTGGACGGTACGGAAACCACACGGTCGTCAAAACGCGCACCTACGGCCAGAACGACATCCGCATTCTGCATGGCAAGGTTTGCCTCGTAAGTACCGTGCATACCGAGCATACCGAGGAATTGGCGGTCGCTGGAAGGATAAGCACCCAAGCCCATCAGCGTACCCGTACACGGAGCACCCGTCATTCGGACAAATCGGGTCAGCTCTTCAGAAGCATTACCCAACACCACGCCGCCGCCAAAATAGACGACCGGACGTTTGGCAGATGCCAACATCTGCACGGCCTTTTTAATCTGACCAATATGCCCTTGAACAACCGGTTGATACGAACGGATAAAAATGTCTTCCTGAGGATAGCTGAATTTCGCCATCGCCTGCGTAACATCTTTCGGGACATCGACCACCACGGGCCCCGACCGGCCGCTTGCGGCAATTTGGAATGCCTTTTTAATGGTTTCCGCCAACTCATTGATGTCCGTAACCAGGAAATTGTGTTTGACGCACGGACGGGTAATGCCCACCGTATCAACTTCTTGGAACGCATCCGTACCAATCAGGGAATTGCCTACCTGTCCGCTGATGACCACCATCGGAATCGAATCCGTATAGGCAGTAGCAATACCGGTCAGCGCATTGGTAACGCCCGGACCGGATGTAACCAATGCCACGCCCACCTTACCGCTGACGCGCGCATACGCATCTGCCGCGTGTACTGCCGCCTGCTCATGGCGGGTAAGAATGTGTTTGAATTTATTGAGTTGGAACAGGGCATCGTAGATTTCGATAACCGCACCACCGGGATAACCGAAAACGTACTCGACGCCTTCGGCTTTGAGACTCTGCACTATGATTTGTGCGCCTGATAACTGCATAACGACCTCTTTTATACGGTTTCAAACCAATAGGGACAAACCGCTTTGCCACAGCACCTGTAATGCAATCCCACCAAGCAGCGATTTAGGGTACGCGCATTGGAAGAACACGGCAACAGACGGATTATCCAATCAATTGGAAAGGAACACAGAGTTTGTGAAAAAGAGTAGAAACGATAACGCAAACCGACAGTTCAATCAAGAAAAATCTTTCATCTTTTAATATTTTTTGAAGACGGAGAAATTATTGATTGATTTTAAAAGAATAAAATCAGGAGCGCCTTTTTTGAAAGATGAAAATTGTTGACAGTTTGCATGAGGGCAGATGTGAAAAAACCCTTCTTCGGTATCAAGAATTTTAAAATTTACAGGGTTTCATCCCAATTAAAGACTCGGGATATTGATTGAACTTGATTTTATAGTGGATTAACTTTAAACCAGTACGGCGTTGCCTCGCCTTGCCGTACTATTTGTACTGTCTGCGGCTTCGTCGCCTTGTCCTGATTTAAATTTAATCCAATATATTTTTGATATATCAAAAATATTCCCAACCATACTTCCTGAAAATAGCTCATTGCACCGGACTGTATTGGGCGGCATTGACAGAACCAAGAGGGCTAACAACGACTTAAGATATTGATTGTATTTAGTCTTATCTATTTCAGTAAATAGCAATAGACAAAAAAATAACCGCTATAAAGCGGTTGTGGTGCCCAGGGTCGGACTCGAACCGACACACCTTGCGGCGGGGGATTTTGAGTCCCCTGCGTCTACCAATTTCGCCACCTGGGCCAGTGAAGAAGTCGCCATTATAATGGCTTTTGAGATTCTGTAAACCTTTTTTTGAAATTATTTTATCTGTTTTTATTTTGTTTTTTGATTTTAAATAAAATTTTTATTATTTTAATCTTGCTGTGCTTTCCGCTTCAAAGCATTCTGTATGATTCGGCAATTCCTGCCGTACGGACAATGTAAAAAATACTACATTAAATCTGCCAAACGCGTTAAGATGGAAATATTCAAATTCCGTACAAATCAGGTTTTTCTATTTATTCTTGGGAGATTGTCATGTTTTCTGTACCGCGTTCCTTTTTGCTGGGCGTTTTCGCACTTGCCTCGCTTGCCGCCTGCAAACCTCAAGACAACAGTGCGGCGCAAGCCGCTTCTTCAAGTGCATCCGCGCCGGCTGCGGAAAATGCGGCAAAACCGCAAACACGCGGTACGGATATGCGTAAGGAAGACATCGGCGGCGATTTCACGCTGACCGACGGCGAAGGCAAGCCTTTCAGCCTGAGCGATTTGAAAGGCAAGGTCGTGATTCTGTCTTTCGGCTATACGCACTGTCCCGATGTCTGCCCCACCGAGCTGCTGACTTATAGCGACACGTTGAAGCAGTTGGGCGATCGGGCTAAAGATGTGAAAGTGGTGTTCGTCAGCATCGACCCCGAGCGCGATACGCCCGAAATCATCGGCAAATATGCCAAGCAGTTCAATCCGGACTTTATCGGTCTGACGGCAACGGGCGGCCAAAGCCTGCCGGTTGTCAAACAGCAATACCGCGTGGTTTCTGCCAAAGTCAATCAAAAAGAAGACGGCGAAAACTATTTGGTCGACCACTCTTCCGGTGCGTATCTCATCGACAAAAACGGTGAGGTTGCCATTTTCTCGCCTTACGGAAGCGAGCCGGAAACGATTGCCGCCGATGTGAGAACCCTGCTCTGATAAAACCGTATGCCGTCTGAACCGCCGATGCCTGTTCAGACGGCATTATTGTTTCAACCGACAAAGGACATCCAAACCATGCAGGATAATGCTTTGACCATCGCCTTATCCAAAGGGCGCATTTTTGAGGAGACGCTGCCGCTGCTTGCCGCTGCCGGCATTGTTCCGACTGAAGAGCCCGAAAAATCGCGCAAGCTGATTATCGGGACGAACCATGAAAACATCCGCCTTGTCATTGTCCGCGCAACCGATGTTCCGACTTATGTCCGCTACGGTGCGGCGGACTTCGGCATTGCGGGCAAAGACGTGCTGATCGAACACGGCGGCACGGGGCTTTACCGGCCTTTGAATTTGGAGATTGCCAAGTGCCGCATGATGGTTGCTGTGCGTAAAGGGTTTGATTACGAAGCAGCTTCGCAACCCGGATGCCGTCTGAAGATTGCCACGAAGTATCCCGAAACTGCCGCATCGCATTTTGCGGGCAAAGGCGTGCACGTGGACATTATCAAACTGTACGGCTCGATGGAACTTGCGCCGCTGGTCGGCTTGAGCGATGCGATTGTGGACTTGGTTTCGACGGGCAACACCTTGAAGGCAAACGGCTTGGAGGCAGTCGAACACATCGTCGACATTTCCAGCTACCTGGTGGTCAACAAGGCTGCTTTGAAAACGAAATACGCGCTGCTGGAGCCGATTATTCAGGCGTTCGGCGGCGCAGTGAAGGCGAAGTGAGCATTCATTTGAATAAAGATGCGTTTTCAGACGACCCTATCCGTTCCCGCCGACAGGTCGTCTGAAAATATCATCGGCAGTAAACTGTATAGGAGAAGTTAAAATGGTTGCAAAAATAAAAAAATTCTCAGATTCAACCCTTTCCGTTTTGAATAACGGCGAGCGTCGATTTTATGTCTATTGTCTGACCGACCTGAAAAAAGACAAAATCCTCTACATCGGCAAAGGCTGCGGTAATCGTATCTTCGAGCATGAATGGGTTGCTAGTCGTTCACAAGACCCAGTCTCCGGCGAGATTATCGATCGGAAACTCAAAGCCATCTCCAAATGCAAGAAACTCGGTCGCTATATCATCAGCTATCATCTGACTGAGGTCGAAGCGCTCGCCGCCGAATCTGCCTTAATTCATTTTGTTAAATCTGTCTTGGGTAAAAAACTCAAAAATAAAATTGCCGGGCATGGTCCGGGTGGTATTAGCGTAGAAGAACTAGATCGCCGCTTTGGATTCTCTTCTCTCCCACTTGATAAGATTAACCCCGACGGGCTGATTCTCGCCATCAAAATCCACAATGCTTTCGATTTAGATACTGACGAAGAATTAGACTACCTTTTCGACAACCAAGACGATGCCAACCTCAAATCGCGTACGTTGGGCAACTGGGTTATCGGTAAAGATGTTGCTTCAAAAGTGAAATACGTTATCGGCGTTCACACCGGTCTGCAAAACGCTGTTGTCAGTGCGTACGAAGTGGACGGTTTTGAAACAATGACTGAGGAAACCAAAAACGGCAGAAAACAAACCCGTTACCGTTTCCGTACTACCTCTCGTAGCGAAGAGGTATTAGCCAAACTCGGTCTGCAACAAAAATGCCTGCCCGAATTGAAGTTTGGTAGTGGGGGAGAAAAAGCGTATATCAGACCCAAAACAGAGACAGAAACTGAACAAGAGAATATTCAGACGACCCCCAATCCAAAAATAAAAAAGGAAAAAACCAAATCATGAAAAAACTCAACACCCAATCACCCGATTTCCAAGCTAAACTCAAAGCCCTGCTGGCTTTTGAAACCGCGCAAAACCCCGAAACCGAACGCATCGTTGCCGACATTTGCGCCGATGTGCAAAAGCGCGGCGATGCGGCTTTGATTGAATACACCAACAAATTCGACCGGGCAAACGCTCAAAGCATCAATGATTTAATACTCACGCAAGCCGATTTGAAAGCCGCGTTCGAGCGCATTCCGAACGACGTTCAGACGGCATTGCGGATTGCCGCCCGCCGTGTCGAAAGCTACCACCAACGCCAAAAAATGGAATCGTGGAGCTACACCGACGAAGACGGCACGCTGTTGGGGCAACAGATTACCCCGCTTGACCGCGTCGGTATTTACGTCCCCGGCGGCAAGGCGGCATATCCGAGTTCCGTCATCATGAACGCGATGCCCGCCCACGTCGCAGGCGTGAAAGAAATCATTATGGTTGTCCCCACGCCCAAAGGTGAACGCAACGACATCGTGCTTGCCGCCGCATACGTCGCCGGTGTAACCAAAGTCTTCACCGTCGGCGGCGCGCAAGCCATCGCCGCCCTCGCCTACGGCACGGAAACCATCCCCCAAGTCGATAAAATCACCGGCCCGGGCAACGCCTTCGTCGCCGCCGCCAAACGCCGCGTGTTCGGCGTGGTCGGCATCGACATGGTAGCTGGGCCGTCTGAAATCCTGGTCATCGCCGACGGCATGACACCCGCCGATTGGGTGGCGATGGATTTGTTCAGCCAGGCCGAACACGACGAAATTGCCCAAGCCATCTTAATCGGCACGTCGCAAACGTATCTCGACGAAATAGAAGCCGCCATGAACCGCCTGATCGAAACCATGCCGCGCCGCGACATCATCAAAGCCTCGCTCGGCAACAGGGGCGCGATGATACTCGCCAAAGACTTGGACGAAGCCTGCGAAATCGCCAACTACATTTCCCCCGAACACTTGGAACTGTCAGTCGAAAACCCGCAGGAATGGGCGAAAAAAATCCGCCACGCCGGCGCGATTTTCATGGGACGCTACACTAGCGAAAGCCTCGGCGACTACTGCGCCGGCCCCAACCACGTCCTGCCCACCAGCCGCACCGCACGCTTTTCCTCGCCTTTAGGGACATATGATTTCCAAAAACGCTCCAGCCTGATTCAGGTTTCGGAACAGGGTGCGCAAAAATTAGGCGAAACCGCCAGCGTGCTGGCACACGGCGAAAGCCTGACCGCCCACGCCCGCGCAGCAGAGTTCCGTATGAAATAATGCCGAAACGGCGTACAGGCATATTCCAACCATTAAGGAAACACGATGAAATCCGTCCGACACCTCATCCGCGACGACATACGGGCTATGTCGGCATATCAGATTGCCGACGTTCCGCCCAGTTTTGCCAAACTCGATGCGATGGAAAGCCCCGCCCATCCTTTCGAGGGGCACGAAGCCCTGATGCGGGAATGGCGGGCGCAACTGGCATCCGCCCCCATCCACCTCTATCCCGACCCCGCAAAGAGCGGTTTGCAGGAAGCATTGCGTTCGGCGTTCGACATCCCTGACTGCGCCGCCGTCGCCTTAGGCAACGGTTCGGACGAGCTGATACAGTTCATCACCATGCTGACCGCCAAACCGGGCGCGGCAATGTTGGCAGCCGAACCCGGTTTCGTCATGTACCGCCACAATGCCGCCCTTTACGGTATGGATTATGTCGGCATTCCATTGAACGGAGATTTCACCCTCAACCTGCCCGCCGTCCTCGAAGCCGTCAGGAAGCACCGCCCTGCCCTGACCTTTATCGCCTACCCGAACAACCCGACCGGCGTATGTTTCGCGCGTGCCGAAATCGAAGCCGTCATCGAGGCCTCAGACGGCATCGTCGTGGTCGACGAAGCCTACGGCGCATTCAACGGCGACAGCTTCCTGCCTCAGGCAGGCAGGATTCCCAACCTGATAGTCTTACGCACCCTCAGCAAAATCGGTTTTGCCGGACTGCGTATCGGTTATGCGGCAAGCTGTCCCGAAGTCATCGGCGAATTGCAAAAAATCCTGCCGCCCTACAATATGAACCAACTGAGCCTGACCACCGCCAAACTCGCCCTGCAACACTACGGCATCATCTCTGCCAACATCGACAGCCTGAAAAACGAACGCGAACGGATGTTCGCCGAATTGGGCAAAATATGCCGTCTGAACGCCTTTCCAAGTCAGGCAAACTTCATTACCATACGCGTACCCGATGCCGATTTGTTGTTTGACACGTTCAAACAAAACCGCATCCTGGTCAAAAAACTGCACGGCGCACACCCGCTTTTGGAACACTGCCTGCGTATTACCGTAGGCAGCCCCGCACAAAACGATGCCGTTCTCGACATCATCCGCCAACTTTACTGCCAACCAACGGATTTCCTATGAATTTGACTAAAACACAACGCCACCTGAACAACTTCCTGACCCTCGCCCAAGAAGCAGGTTCGCTGTCCAAGCTCGCCAAACTCTGCGGCTACCGCACCCCCGTCTCACTTTACAAACTCAAACAACGCCTTGAAAAGCAGGCAGAAGACCCCGACGCGCGCGGCATCCGTCCCAGCCTGATGGCAAAACTCGAAAAACACACCGGCAAACCCAAAGGCTGGCTCGACAGAAAACACCGCGAACGCACTGTCCCCGAAACCGCCGCAGAAAACACCGGAACTGCCGAAACCCAAATTGCCGAAACCGCATCCGCTGCCGGCTGCCGCAGCGTTACCGTCAACCGCCATACCTGCGAAACCCAAATTACCGTCTCCATCAACCTCGACGGCAGCGGCAAAAGCAGGCTGGATACCGGCGTTCCCTTCCTCGAACACATGATCGACCAAATCGCCCGCCACGGCATGATCGACATCGACATCAGCTGCAAAGGCGACCTGCACATCGATGACCACCACACCGTCGAAGACATCGGCATCACACTCGGACAGGCAATCCGGCAGGCACTCGGAGACAAAAAAGGCATCCGCCGCTACGGACACGCCTACGTCCCGCTCGACGAAGCCCTCAGCCGCGTCGTCATCGACCTTTCCGGCCGCCCCGGACTCGTGTACAACATCGAATTTACCCGCGCCCTGATTGGACGTTTCGATGTCGATTTGTTTGAAGAATTTTTCCACGGCATCGTCAACCACAGTATGATGACCCTGCACATCGACAACCTCAGCGGCAAAAACGCCCACCATCAGGCGGAAACCGTATTCAAAGCCTTCGGGCGCGCCCTGCGTATGGCAGTCGAACACGACCCGCGCATGGCAGGGCAAACCCCCTCGACCAAAGGCACGCTGACCGCATAACACCCAAAAACAGGCCGTCTGAAGCGCAGGAAGCCTTCAGACGGCATCAAAGCACCCGCAACAAAGGAGAAACACTATGTCCGCAGAAACATACACACAAATCGGCTGGATAGGCTTAGGGCAAATGGGCCTGCCTATGGTAACGCGGCTCTTGGACGGCGGCATCGGAGTCGGCGTATACAACCGCTCGCCCGGCAAAGCCGCCACCTTAGTTGAAAAAGGCGCAAAAGTTTACGGCAGCACCGCCGAACTCGTCCGCGACTATCCCGTCATTTTCCTGATGGTTTCCGACTATGCCGCCGTGTGCGACATCCTGAACGGAGTCCGCGACGGATTGTCCGGCAAAATCATCATCAATATGAGCACCATCTCCCCGACCGAAAACCTCGCCGTCAAAGCACTTGTCGAAGCCGCAGGCGGACAGTTTGCCGAAGCCCCAGTTTCCGGTTCGGTCATGCCCGCCACCAACGGCACGCTGCTGATTCTCTTCGGCGGCAGCGAAGCCATTTTAAACCCGCTGCAAAAAATATTTTCCCTCGTCGGCAAAAAAACCTTCCACTTCGGCGAAGTGGGCAAAGGCTCGGGCGCGAAACTCGTCTTGAACTCGCTCTTGGGCATTTTCGGCGAAGCGTACAGCGAAGCGATGCTGATGGCGAGGCAGTTCGGCATCGATACCGACGACATCGTCGAAGCCATCGGCAGCTCGGCAATGGACTCGCCCATGTTCCAAACCAAAAAATCCCTGTGGGCAAACCGCGAATTTCCGCCTGCCTTCGCCCTCAAACACGCCTCCAAAGACCTCAACCTCGCCGTCAAAGAGCTTGAACAGGCAGGCAACACCCTGCCCGCCGTCGAAACCGTTGCTGCCAGCTACCGCAAAGCAGTCGAAGCCGGCTACGGCGAACAGGACGTTTCCGGCGTTTACCTGAAATTGGCAGAACGCTGATTGCCTTTTCCAAACACAATGCCGTCTGAAGCCCAAAAGCGTTTCAGACGGCATTTTTATTGCCCCACGCTTGAAATCAGTCCCGATTATGACTATATAGTGGATTAACAAAAATCAGGACAAGGCGACGAAGCCGCAGACAGTACAAATAGTACGGAACCGATTCACTTGGTGCTTCAGCACCTTAGAGAATCGTTCTCTTTGAGCTAAGACGAGGCAACGCCGTACTGGTTTTTGTTAATCCACTATAATCCGCACAAATTTAGTCAATATCGAGACCAATTATGAACCGACTCGACCAACTTGGAACCCGTATCAACCTGATTTGCAATGTCTTCGACAAATGGATCGGGCAGCAGGATTTGAATTACAACCTCTTTGCCGTACTTTATACCTTGGCAACCGAAGGCAGCCGCACGCAAAAGCATATCGGTGAAGAGTGGAGTCTGCCCAAACAGACCGTTTCAGGCGTATGCAAAACCCTTGCCGGACAAGGGTTGATCGAATGGCAGGAAGGCGAACAGGACCGGCGCGAACGGTTGCTGTCGCTGACCGAAAAAGGCAAAGCCCATGCCGCACCTTTAACAGAAAGTGCGCAAAAATTCAGCGACAAAGTATTTGCCACATTCGGCGACAAGCACACAACCCGGCTGTTTGCCGATTTGGATGCACTGGCGGAAGTGATGGAAAGAACAATCTCGGAAAATAAAAAATAGGGGGACAAATATGTGGAAAATGTTGAAACACATAGCCAAAACCCACCGCAAGCGTCTGCTCGGCACGTTTTCTCTGGTCGGACTGGAAAACCTTTTGATGCTGGTGTATCCGGTGTTTGGCGGCTGGGCGATCAATGCCGTAATTGCGGGGAAGGTGTGGCAGGCGTTGCTGTACGCTTTGGTTGTATTTTTGATGTGGCTGGTCGGTGCGGCGCGGCGGATTGCCGATACGCGCACGTTTACGCGGATTTATACCGAAATCGCCGTGCCGGTCGTGTTGGAACAGCGGCAGCGGCAAGTCCCGCATTCGACGGTAACTGCGCAGGTTGCCCTGTCGCGTGAGTTTGTCAGCTTTTTTGAAGAACACCTGCCGATTGCCGCAACATCCGTCGTATCCATATTCGGCGCGTGCATCATGCTGCTGGTGCTGGAATTTTGGGTCGGTGTGTCAGCGGTGGGCATACTTGCGTTGTTTTTATGGCTTTTGCCACGTTTTGCCACCATTAGCGAAAACCTGTATTTCCGCCTGAACAACAGCTTGGAACGCGACAACCACTTTATCCGAAAAGGCGACGAGCGGCAGCTGTACCGCCATTACGGACTGGTTGCGCGCCTGCGTGTGCTGATTTCCAACCGCGAAGCCTTCGGCTATCTCTGCGTCGGCGCGGCGATGGGTATTTTATTCAGCTTTGCTTTTGTGATGATGACGCTCAAAGGCTACGGCAGCGCGGGGCATATTTATTCGGTCGGCACTTATCTGTGGATGTTTGCCATGAGTTTGGACGACGTGCCGCGATTGGTCGAACAATATTCCAATTTGAAAGACATCGGACAACGGATAGAGTGGTCGGAACGGAACATCAAAGCCGGAACTTGAAAAATGCCGTCTGAACACGCTTCAGACGGCATTTCCATCCGTTCGGCAAACTACATCACATCCGCCCGCCGGTTGACAAGTTTGGCAAACAACTTTTCAACAGAAGCTTCCGCCTGCAAACCGATGCGCTGGATCAGGCTTTGCTTCTCCTGATATTTCACTTCTATAATCTGCTTGTTATCAACCTCTTTCAACAGCAAATCATCACTAGTCGAAATACTGTCAACCAGATTCAGCTCCAACGCCTGCCGACCGAACCAATGCTCGCCCGTTGCCACTTTCTCAATATCCACTTGAGGGCGGTTCTCGCTGACAAACTGCTTGAACAACTGATGCGTTTCCTCCAGTTCCTGCCGGAATTTCTGTTTGCCCTTTTCCGTATTTTCACCCATAAAGGTAACCGTACGCTTAAACTCACCTGCCGTCATCACATCCACATCGATATCATGTTTTTTCAACAGGCGGTGGATATTCGGCACTTCCGCTACCACACCCACCGAACCGACAATCGCAAACGGAGCGGAAACAATTTTATCCGCCACACACGCCATCATATAGCCGCCGCTTGCCGCGACCTTATCGACGGCGACGGTCAGCGGAATATTGCGTTCGCGCAAACGCCTAAGCTGCGAAGCCGCCAAACCGTAACCGTGAACGACACCGCCCGGACTTTCCAATCTGAGCAGAACCTCATCTTCAGGCTTGGCAATCGAAAGCACCGCCGTAATCTCATGACGCAAGGATTCTACGGCGTGTGCATACAAATCGCCGTCAAAATCCAACACAAAAAGGCGGGATTTTTGCGTTTCGGCAGATTTCTCCCCACCCTCCTTCAAACGCTTTTTCTCTGCTTTGGCTTCCGCCTTTTCCTTTTTCTTTTCTTCTTTTTCCTGATGTTTTGCCTCTTCCCCGCTTAAAAAGAATGCTTCAAACGATTGCCGCTGTTTTTTATAATTTTCCGAAAAATCCGTCAGTACGACACTGCCGCTTTCCGACTGTTTCTTACTCTGTACGATAGCCAACACAATCAGCGCAATTGCGCCGAACACGGTAAGCAGTTCGAGCAGGAAAATACCGTAATTCAGTAAAATTTCTTTCCACATTGATTGGATTTCCTCTTGTTCAGGCATGAACATATCAATATTGTCCATCCCCGTCCGACAGATAAAAAAATAACCGCTTGGAGCGGTATTGTTATTTTCAGCTTGGTGCCCGGAGCCGGAATCGAACCGGCACGGGATGTTTAGTCCCGACGGATTTTAAGTCCGTTGTGTCTACCTATTTCACCACCCGGGCATTTGTGAAAGGTGGAGGCGGGGGCGCGGATTTTAACCGGCCTGTATGAAGATTGCACTCCTCATAGCATAAACACTCTGCCACCCCGCCGTAATATATATGGAGGCGAGAGTCGGAATCGAACCGGCGTAGACGGATTTGCAATCCGCTGCATAACCACTTTGCTATCTCGCCTAAAACTGGCTTATCTAAAAACTTGGAGCGGGAAACGAGTCTCGAACTCGCGACCTCAACCTTGGCAAGGTTGCGCTCTACCAACTGAGCTATTCCCGCGCGTTCAAACATATCGGCTTTTGGAGCGGGAAACGAGTCTCGAACTCGCGACCTCAACCTTGGCAAGGTTGCGCTCTACCAACTGAGCTATTCCCGCGTTGATACGTTTGAAATAAAACTTGGAGCGGGAAACGAGTCTCGAACTCGCGACCTCAACCTTGGCAAGGTTGCGCTCTACCAACTGAGCTATTCCCGCAATGATTACGGAAGAATGAAATTTTTGGAGCGGGAAACGAGTCTCGAACTCGCGACCTCAACCTTGGCAAGGTTGCGCTCTACCAACTGAGCTATTCCCGCCCGATTTCACTCTCCGATATCGAAGAAGACGCAATTATTATGGATTCTGTTTTTACCGTCAAGCTATTTTTATGTTTTTTTCAGGCAATTTCTTTCCATGCCATTTTCAGATAATACAGCATCGACCAAACCGTCAGCAAAGATGCGATAAACATCAATACGTTGCCGATAACAACAAGATTAAATCCGTAAAAATCGGGAAAATTCAGCAGCAAAAAGAAAATCGCCAGCATTTGCGCGGCGGTTTTGAACTTGCCGATGGTGGCGACGGCAACGCTGCTCCTTTTTCCCATTTGCGCCATCCATTCGCGCAATGCGGAAATGGTAATTTCCCTGCCGATAATGATCATCGCGAACAAGACATAGGTCCGATCGAGTTTGACCAGCAAAAGCAGCGATACGGCAACCATCAGCTTGTCGGCGACGGGGTCGAGGAATGCGCCGAAATCGGAAGTCTGTTTCCACAACCTTGCCAAAAATCCGTCAAACCAGTCGGTCAAGGCGGCAACGGCAAAAATGACGGCGGCGGCAAGATTGATCGTTTCCTCTTCAAACCATGAAAAAGGCAGGTAGAACAGGGAAATCAAGACGGGAATAAGCAAGACCCTCAACCATGTGAGGAAGATGGGGATGTTCCAAGGCATCGGTTTTCTCTGTGCGGACTGTAAAATTATGATTATAACGGTTATCCTCATAACCCAAAACGTAAAATTTCCGCATAGTCATTCCCCCGCCCCGCCAATCTGTTTTCACATTCTTTTCAAACGCAGGAAAATGGCGGGCAATAAAAGCAAAATACCCAGTTTCAGGCTGAAAACGGCAGGTTGCGCCAACACTTCGACAAGGCGGTCTTCCGTGCGGGAAAAATCTTTATTGCTATAGACACTGCCACTGTTGCGGTATTCCAACAGAACGCCGTTTAAAAAACCTTTTCCGACGGTGTCGCTTAAAACAATCTTAACCTGCCGCGCCCTGATGGCTCTGCCGATATTGCCGCTTGTGCACAAACTGTCGAACCCGTAGCAGGAAAGCCGGTACTGCCGCCCGTCCGCCTCCAGTTTGATTGCCCGTCCGCTGCGGTTGGGTGCGGTAACGGTCAAATCCGCATATTCGAATATTTTTTCTTGTTCGTGAAATGCCGTCCGGTAAGGTGCAATAAAAACGGCAGACAACAGCAGGCAGCTTATGGCGGCAAACAATGCCAAGCGGTGATATTTCATACTTGTTCCCTGTTTCTCAAATGCCGTCTGAAAAAACGGCTGCATATGTTGTCTGCAAAATATCGGGAAGCATATCAGACAAAATGCCGTCTGAAATATTTTCAGACGGCATTTCAATCCGATTCGGATTATTTTTGCGTTTCAACCGCTTCCAGTGCGCGCAGGGCGTAAGTGTAGGCAGCACCGGCATTCAGGGCGATGGCGGTTGCCAATGCGCCTGCGATTTCGCTGTCGGTCGCACCGGCTTTGGCGGCGGCGGCGGCATGAACGCTGATGCAGCTTTCGCAACGCGTGGTAATGGCAACGGCGATGGCAATCAGCTCGCGCGTTTTGGCATCGAGTGCTTCGGCAGCGGCGGCCTGTTCCAGTGCGCCGTAGGCTTGCAGCATTTTCGGATGGGATTTGCCCAGCTCGCCGAATGATTTTTTAACCAGTGCGGTATGTTCTTTCCAATCTTTAAACATTTTCTTTTCCTTTCTCTTGCGTTTAACCCTGATACGCGCTTGCGTATCTGTTTTTGATGTGCGTATTATTGCAATTATTCAGTTGTGTTTCTCGTTTAATCATCTCATTTTATGGTTCAAAAAGATTTATGGACATTCTGGACAAACTGGTCGATCTCGCCCAATTGACGGGCAGTGTGGATGTGCAGTGCCTTTTGGGCGGACAATGGTCGGTACGGCATGAAACCTTGCAACGCGAAGGACTGGTGCATATTGTTACGGCGGGCAGCGGCTACATCTGCATAGACGGCGAAACTTCCCCGCATCCGGTCGGCACGGGCGATATTGTATTTTTCCCGCGCGGCTTGGGACACCTGTTGAGCCACGACGGAAAATACGGAGAAAGTTTACAACCGGATATACGACAAAACGGCGCATTCACGGTCAAACAGTGCGGCAACGGACAGGATATGAGCCTGTTTTGCGCCCGTTTCCGCTACGACACCCACGCCGATTTGATGAACGGGCTGCCGGAAACCGTTTTTCTGAACATTGCCCATCCGAGTTTGCAGTATGTGGTTTCAATGCTGCAACTGGAAAGCGAAAAACCTTTGACGGGGACGGTTTCCGTGGTCAACGCATTGTCGTCCGTCCTACTGGTACTTATCCTGCGCGCCTATCTCGAACAGGATAATGATGTCGAACTCTCGGGCGTGTTGAAAGGTTGGCAGGACAAACGTTTGGGACATTTGATCCAAAAGGTGATAGACAAACCGGAAGACGAATGGAATATTGACAAAATGGTGGCGGCCGCCAATATGTCGCGTGCGCAACTGATGCGCCGTTTCAAAAGCCAGGTCGGACTCAGCCCGCACGCCTTTGTGAACCATATCCGCCTGCAAAAAGGCGCATTGCTGCTGAAGAAAACCCCGGATTCGGTTTTGTCGGTCGCGCTGTCGGTGGGTTTCCAGTCGGAAACGCATTTCGGCAAGGCGTTCAAACGGCAATACCTTGTTTCGCCGGGGCAATACCGCAAAGAAGGCGGGCAAAAATAAATCGGGGACTCAAACGCAAATGCCGTCTGAAAAGGCTTTCAGACGGCATTTGCGTACCGCGTCATTTCAAGGGCTGCATCTCCATCACTTCCATCAAAAAGTTGGTAAATGCGGGATTATCGGGTTTGGCATCCATATTTTTCCAACGCTGCTGCCAGCCGCGCAGGGCATTTTGGATATACAGTTTGGACTGTTCGGTATTGATTTCTCCGCGCTGGCTGTCCACCGCCGAACGCAGGTAGATTTCATACATACTGTCATCGACGGCATTGCGCCCGACCAGACGTTTTCTAAAGTTGTTCAGATATTGCGCCGCCTGAACCTTGGTCATTTTGCCGATGTTCACCTGATAACCCAGGCGCGTCGCCTCGTCGCGGATTTTGGAAACGTCCGTCCAATGCGAAGGGGCGAGACGGAAACCTTTTGCAGACGCTTCCGCCGGAACGGTATTAATCGGTCTGACGGGGATTTCGGTCAGGGTGGGCACATAAACAGTTCCGCAGCCGGACAGGGCGGCCGCGATGGGGATAAGGGCAAGATATTTTTTCATACCCGCCATTATAAGCAGGTTTGCCCTGAAAAAACAAATTGTTCCGAAAAAACGCGGGTTCGTCGGGATTGCGCGCGCCCGAATCCGCCGCCGCAAACCCTGCCGCAAGGTTTACAATTTGACCTTTTTATCGCGACAAATATTATATGGATACCGCAAAAAAAGACGTTTTGGGTTCCGGCTGGATGCTGGTGGCGGCGGCCTGCTTCACCATTATGAATGTATTGATTAAAGGGGCATCGGCAAAATTTGCCCTCGGCAGCGGCGAATTGGTCTTTTGGCGTATGCTGTTTTCAACCGTTGCGCTCGGTTGTGCCGCCGTATTGCGGCGCGACACCTTCCGCACGCCCCATTGGAAAAACCACCTGAACCGCAGTATGGTCGGATCGGGGGCGATGCTGCTGCTGTTTTACGCGGTAACGCACCTGCCTTTGGCAACCGGCGTTACCCTGAGTTACACCTCGTCGATTTTTTTGGCGGTATTTTCCTTCCTGATTTTGAAAGAACGGATTTCCGTTTACACGCAGGCGGTGCTGCTCCTTGGTTTTGCCGGCGTGGTATTGCTGCTTAATCCATCGTTCCGCAGCGGTCAGGAACTGGCGGCACTCGCCGGTCTTGCAGGCGGCGCGATGTCCGGCTGGGCGTATCTAAAAGTGCGCGAATTGTCCCTGGCGGGAGAACCCGGCTGGCGCATTGTATTTTACCTTTCCGCGACAGGTGTGGCGATGTCGTCGGTTTGGGCGACGCTGACCGGCTGGCATATGCTGTCTTGGCAGTCGGCGGTTTATCTGTCGGGCATCGGCGTGTCCGCGCTGATTGCCCAACTGTCGATGACGCGCGCCTACAAAGTCGGCGACAAATTCACGGTTGCCTCGCTCTCCTATATGACCGTCGTCTTTTCCGCCCTGTCTGCCGCATTTTTTCTGGGCGAACAGCTTTTCTGGCAGGAAATACTCGGTATGTGCATCATCATCCTCAGCGGCATTTTGAGCAGCATCCGCCCCATTGCCTTCAAACAGCGGCTGCAATCCCTGTTCCGCCAAAGATAAAAAATGCCGTCCGAACATCCTTCAGACGGCATATCGGGCTTTATTTCCCCGCCTTCACGTCCTGCCACTGGCGCACCATAAACTTCAATGCCGCCGGCCGGATGGGAACCATAATAAAGCTGTTTTTCAAATCTTCCCCACTCGGGAAAATCGTATTGTCGTTTTTAAATTCGTCCTCCATCAAATCGTGCGCCGGCTTGCTCGAAGGCGCATAAGTAACGAAATTGCCGTTTTTCGCCGACACTTCCGGATCGAGGAAGTCGTTGATATATTTGTGCGCGTTGGCGACATTTTTCGCATCTTTCGGAATCACGAAAGAATCCACCCAAATCCCTACGCCTTCTTTCGGCATCATCACGCGGATTTTTTCCTTGCCGCCCGCTTCTTCGGCACGGCGTTTGGCGATGTTCAAATCGCCGCCGAAACCGATTGTTACGCAGGTATCGCCGCGCGCCAAATCATCGATAAAGCCGGACGAAGTAAAGCGTTTGATATTGGGGCGGTTTTTCTTGAGTAGGGCGGTTGCCTCCCTGATGTCTTCCGTATTGCTGCTGTTCGGGTTTTTACCCAAATAGTTCAACACCATAGGATAGATTTCCGCCGCGCTGTCCAAATAGCTGATGCCGCATTGCTTGAGTTTGGACGTGTATTCGGGGTCGAACACCAAATCCCACTGGTTGTCCGGCAGCTTGTCCGTACCCAAAGCCTTTTTCACGCGTTCGGTATTGATGGCGAAGGTATTTGTCCCCCAATAAAACGGCACGGCGTATTCGTGGCCGGGATCGACCCCGTCCATCAGCCTCATCATTTCGGGGTTGAGGTGTTTATAATTGGGAATCAGCGACTTATCGATTTTCTGATACGCACCTGCCTTAATCTGCCTGCCCACAAACGCATTGGACGGCGCAACAATGTCGTAACCGGATTTTCCGGTCAGCACCTTGCTTTCCAGCGTTTCATCGCTGTCGTACACATCATAAGTAACCTTGATGCCGTTTTTCTTTTCAAAATCGGCAACGGTTTCCGGATCGACGTATTCCGACCAGTTGTAAATTTTCAATACGTTTTGGTTTTCCGCCGGTGCCGGTTTTTCGGCAGGCGGTTTGTCCGAACCGCCGCACGCTGCAAGCAGCAAAGCAGTCAGGACGGCGAGTGGCAGATGTTTGGTCATTATCATTCCTTGCATATCGGGTTGGAGAAAGCGGCCATTATAGCCGATATTGGCAACAGGGCTTCAGACGGCATTCAAAATCCCGCCACACTCTTCCGAAAACCGCCGCTTCCATAGCTAGAAACAGGGATTTGCGGTAAGATACCGCCGTTCGTTTTCCCTGCTTTTACCATGACAAGACATTTGAGAGACATTGAAAAAATTATGAAAACCTCCGAACTGCGCCAAAAATTCCTAAAATTTTTTGAAACCAAAGGCCACACCGTCGTCCGCTCTTCCAGCCTCGTGCCGCACGACGACCCGACCCTGCTGTTTACCAACGCGGGCATGAACCAGTTTAAAGACGTATTTTTAGGTTTCGACAAACGCCCGTACAGCCGCGCCACCACCGCGCAAAAATGCGTACGCGCAGGCGGCAAGCACAACGACTTGGAAAACGTCGGCTACACCGCCCGCCACCACACCTTCTTTGAAATGATGGGCAACTTCTCCTTCGGCGACTACTTCAAGCGCGACGCGATCCACTTCGCTTGGGAGTTCCTCACTTCCCCCGAATGGCTCAATATCCCCAAAGACAAACTCTTGGCGACCGTATACGCCGAAGACGACGAAGCCTACAACATCTGGTTAAACGAAATCGGCATGCCGTCTAAACGCATCGTCCGCATCGGCGACAACAAAGGCGCGAAATACGCGTCTGACAACTTCTGGCAAATGGGCGACACCGGACCCTGCGGACCCTGCTCCGAAATTTTCTACGACCACGGCGAAGAAATCTGGGGCGGCATTCCCGGCAGCCCTGAAGAAGACGGCGATCGCTGGATCGAAATTTGGAACTGCGTATTCATGCAGTTCAACCGTGACGAACAAGGCAATATGAATCCGCTGCCTAAGCCTTCCGTCGATACCGGCATGGGCTTGGAACGTATGGCCGCCGTCATGCAGCATGTTCACAGCAACTACGAAATTGACTTGTTCCAAGATCTGCTCAAAGCCGTTGCCCGCGAAACCGGCTCAGCTTTCAGCATGGAAGAACCAAGCCTGAAAGTCATCGCCGACCACATCCGCTCCTGCTCATTCCTGATCGCAGACGGTGTATTGCCTTCCAACGAAGGTCGCGGCTACGTATTGCGCCGCATTATCCGCCGCGCCGTGCGCCACGGTTACAAACTGGGTCAAAGCAAACCGTTCTTCCACAAACTGGTGGCCGATTTGGTTAAAGAGATGGGCAATGCCTACCCTGAATTGAAAGAAAAACAAGCTCAAATCGAGGAAGCATTGAAAAACGAAGAAAGCCGTTTTGCCCAAACTTTGGAAACCGGTATGGCTTTGTTGGAAAACGCGCTGGCCAAAGACAGCAAAAAACTCGACGGCGAAATCATCTTCAAACTCTACGACACCTACGGCTTCCCATACGATTTGACTGCCGACATCTGCCGCGAACGCAATATCGAACTGGACGAAGCAGGCTTCGAGCGCGAGATGGAAGCCCAACGCGCACGCGCACGCGCCGCACAAAGCTTCAAAGCCAACGCCCAACTGCCTTACGAAGGTCAAGACACCGAGTTTAAAGGTTATAGCGAACGACAAACCGAATCCAAAGTTCTCGCCCTCTACAAAGACGGCGAACAAGTCAATGAATTGAACGAAGGCGAAGAAGGTGCCATCGTTATTGACTTTACCCCATTCTATGCAGAATCCGGCGGTCAAGTCGGCGATGTCGGCTATATCTTCGCAGGCGAAAACCGCTTTGAAGTACACGATACCCAAAAAATCAAAGCAGCCGTATTCGGCCAATTCGGCGTACAAACTTCAGGCCGTCTGAAAGTCGGCGACAGCGTTACTGCCAAAGTGGATGACGAAATCCGCAATGCCAATATGCGCAACCACAGCGCGACCCACTTGATGCACAAAGCCCTGCGCGATGTATTGGGCGGACACGTCGAACAAAAAGGCTCTTTGGTTACCGCCGAATCCACCCGTTTCGACATTTCCCATCCCCAAGCGGTAACTGCCGAAGAAATCGCCGAAGTAGAACGCCGCGTCAACGAAGCCGTTTTGGCCAACGTTGCCGTCAACGCAGCCATTATGAGCATGGAAGATGCCCAAAAAACCGGCGCGATGATGCTTTTCGGCGAAAAATACGGCGACGAAGTGCGCGTGCTGCAAATGGGCGGTTTCTCTACCGAATTGTGCGGCGGCACACACGTTTCACGCACCGGCGACATCGGCCTCTTCAAAATCATCAGCGAAGGCGGTATTGCCGCAGGCGTGCGCCGTATCGAAGCCATCACCGGCCTGAACGCACTCAAATGGGCGCAAGAGCAAGAGCGTTTGGTGAAAGACATTATTGCCGAAACCAAAGCCCAAACCGAAAAAGACGTACTGGCGAAAATCCAGGCAGGCGCGGCACACGCCAAAACATTGGAAAAAGAATTGGCACGCGCCAAAGTCGAACTCGCCATCCACGCAGGCGCCAAACTCTTGGACGATGCAAAAGACTTGGGTGCAGCCAAACTCGTTGCCGCCCAAATCGAAGCCGACGCAGCCGCCCTGCGCGAAATCGTAACCGACCTGACCGGCAAATCCGACAACGCCGTGATTCTTTTAGCGGCAGTAAACGACGGCAAAGTTTCCCTGTGCGCAGGCGTATCCAAAGCCCTGACCGGCAAAGTCAAAGCAGGCGATCTGGTTAAATTTGCAGCCGAACAAGTCGGCGGCAAAGGCGGCGGCCGTCCCGACTTGGCGCAAGCCGGCGGTACAGATGCCGACAAATTGCCCGAAATGCTGGCAAGCGCGGAAGAATGGGTAAAAGCCAAACTCGCGTAATCCCTCTGCCGCAAGCAAAATGCCGTCTGAACGCCCAAGCCTTCAGACGGCATTTTTCCGCACGCAGCCATACCGACATATGTTTCAACACACAAGACGGCACATAAAGCATCGCCCTATGAATCGTCATTCCCACGAAAGCAAAAATCCTGCCTGTCGGATTTCGGTTTTTTCGGACGTTTCGGGAAACTTATAAATCGTCATTCCCGCGCAGGTGGGAATCCAGAACGCGGGACGGTGGCAATATTCAAAGGTTGTCTGAAAATTCAGAGGTTCTAGATTCCCGCTTTCGCGGGAATGACGGCGGAGAAGTTTCTGCTTTTCCGATAAATGACCGCAACCTAAAACCCATCTTTCCCACGAAAACAGAAAAACAAAAACCTAAAATCCCGTCATTCCCGCGCAGGCGGGAATCTAGGACGTTCGGTTTCGGTTATGTCGGAATTTCGGGAAACTGATGAATCGTCATCCCCGCGCAGGCGGGAATCTAGGATGCGGGGCGGCGGCAATATTCAAAGACCGTCTGAAAATTAAGAGGTTCTAGATTCCCGCTTTCGCGGGAATGACGGCGGAGAAATTTCTGTTTTTCTAATAACTTACCGTAACTTAAAATCCCGTCATTCCCGCATAGGCGGGAATCCAGAACGCGGGACGGCGGCAATATTCAAAGGTTGTCTGAAAATTCAGAGGTTCTAGATTCCCGCTTTCGCAGGAATGACGGCGGAGAAATTTCTGTTTTTCTGATAACTTACCGTAACTTAAAATCCCGTCATTCCCGCGCAGGCGGGAATCTAGGGCGTTCGGTTCGGTTTTTTTGGCTAGTGCTGCAACATTAAATTTCTAGATTCCCACTTTCGTGGGAATGGCGGGATGCAGGTTTCCCTACGGACGCGTTCAGATTCCCACTTTCGCACAAATATAGTGGATTAACAAAAATCAGGACAAGGCGACGAAGCCGCAGACAGTACAAATAGTACGGCAAGGCAAGGCAACGCCGTACTGGTTTAAATTTAATCCACTATAACAGCGCAAATAGGGCAAAGATAAGGATATAGGGGTTTTTTCTTTGAATTTACTATACAATTCACCCGTCCCCGTTATAGAAACCCAAGCCGATGAAAACCCTGCTCCAACTCCAAACCGCCGCACAAAACTTCGCCGCCTACTACAAAGACCAAACCGACGAACGCCGCGAGAAAGACACCTTCTGGAACGAATTTTTCGCCATTTTCGGCATCGACCGCAAAAACGTCGCCCACTTCGAATACCCCGTCAAAGACCCTGCCGACAACACCCAATTCGTCGATATATTTTGGGAGGGCATCTTCCTTGCCGAACACAAATCCGCCAACAAAAACCTAACCAAGGCCAAAGAGCAGGCGGAGCGTTATTTGCAGGAAATCGGGCGCACCAAGCCCTCCGCGCTGCCCGAATATTACGCCGTCAGCGATTTTGCCCATTTCCACCTTTACCGCCGCGTACCTGAAGAAGGCGCGGAAAACCAATGGCAGTTCCCTTTGGAAGAATTGCCCGAATACATCACGCGCGGCGTTTTCGACTTCATGTTCGGCATCGAAGCCAAAGTCCGCCAAATTCAAGAAGAAGCCAACATTCAAGCGGCGGCGGCCATCGGCAGGCTGCACGACGCGCTCAAAGAAGAAGGCATTTACGAAGAACACGAGCTGCGCCTCTTCATCACGCGCCTGCTTTTCCTCTTTTTTGCCGACGACAGCGCCGTTTTCCAGCGCAACTATCTCTTTCAAGACTTTTTAGAAAGCTGCAAAGAAGCCGATACGCTAGGCGACAAGCTCAACCAACTCTTTGAATTTCTCAACACACCCGACCAAAAGCGCAGCAAGACCCAAAGCGAAAAATTTAAAGGTTTCGAATACGTCAACGGCGGCCTGTTCAAAGAACGCCTGCGCACCTTCGACTTCACCGCCAAGCAGCACCGCGCCTTAATCGACTGCGGCAATTTCGACTGGCGCAACATCAGCCCCGAAATCTTCGGCACGCTCTTCCAATCCGTCATGGACGCGCAAGAGCGGCGCGAAGCGGGCGCACACTACACCGAAGCCGCCAACATCGACAAAGTCATCAACGGCCTCTTTTTAGAAAACCTGCGCGCCGAATTTGAAGCCGTCAAAGCCCTCAAACGCGACAAAGCCAAAAAGCTCGCCGCCTTCTACCAAAAAATCCAAAACCTGCAATTCCTCGACCCTGCCTGCGGCTGCGGCAACTTCCTTATCGTCGCCTACGACCGCATCCGCGCCCTTGAAGACGACATCATCGCCGAAGCCCTCAAAGACAAAGCAGGCAGCCTGTTCGACAGCCCGTCCGTCCAATGCCGTCTGAAACAGTTTCACGGCATCGAAATAGACGAATTTGCCGTCCTCATCGCCCGTACCGCCATGTGGCTCAAAAACCACCAATGCAACATCCGCACACAAATCCGCTTCGAGGGCGAAGTCGCCTGCCATACGCTGCCGCTCGAAGACGCCGCCGAAATCATCTACGCCAACAGCCTCCGCACACCTTGGCAGGCGGCGGACTACATCTTCGGCAATCCGCCCTTTATCGGCTCGACCTACCAAACCAAAGAACAGAAAAACGACCTCGAAAGCATCTGCGGCCATATCAAAGGCTACGGTCTGATGGATTACGTCTGCAACTGGTATGTCAAAGCCGCCGGCATCATGGCGCAGCATCCCCAAGTTCAGACGGCATTTGTTTCCACCAATTCCATCTGCCAAGGCCAGCAGGTCGAAATCCTTTGGGGCAGCCTTTTGAAGCAAGGCATCGAAATCCACTTTGCCCACCGCACCTTCCAATGGACGAGCCAAGCCGCAGGCAAAGCCGCCGTCCACTGCATCATCGTCGGCTTCCGCCAAAAGCCGCAAATGCCGTCTGAAAAAACCCTCTACGACTATCCCGATATCAAAGGCGAACCCCAAAAACACGCCGCGGCCAACATCAATCCGTATCTGATTGACGCGCCCGATTTGATTATCGCCAAGCGCAGAACCCAAATCAGCGGGGAAATTGAAATGCTTTATGGTAATAAGCCAACCGACGGCGGCAACCTTATCCTCTCAACCGCCGAAAAAGACGCCCTGATTGCCGCCGAACCCTTGGCGGAACAATACACCCGCCCCTTTGTCGGCGCAGAGGAATTTATCAACGGCAAAACCCGTTGGTGCCTGTGGTTTCACGGCGTATCCGATGTCAAACGCAACCACGACCTGAAACAAATGCCCCAAGTTCAAGCCCGTATTCAGGCGGTCAAAGCCATGCGCGAAGCCAGCAGCAAAGCCGCCACGCAAAAAAAAGCAGCGACCCCGTGGCTCTTCGACGAAATCCGTCAACCTTCAGAGGGCAATTATCTAATTATTCCACGCGTCTCATCCGAAAGCCGCCGTTTCATCCCCATCGGTTATCTGTCGTTTGAAACAGTTGTCAGCAATCTGGCATTTATCCTTCCAAACGCCACCCTCTACCACTTCGGCATCCTCAGCTCCACCATGCACAACGCCTTTATGCGTACCGTTGCCGGCCGTCTGGAAAGCCGTTACCGCTATTCCAATACCGTCGTGTACAACAACTTCCCCTTCCCCGAAAGCTGCCGGATGCCGTCTGAAAACGACCGCCCCGACCCGCTCCGCGCCGCCGTCGAAACCGCCGCCCAAGCCGTCCTCGACGCGCGCGGACAATACTGCCGAGAAGCGCGGGAAGCCGGTTTGCCCGAGCCGACCCTCGCCGAACTCTATGCGCCCGACGCAGGCTATACCGCCCTAGACAAAGCCCACGCCGCCCTCGACAAAGCCGTCGATAAAGCCTACGGCTACAAAACAGGCAAAAACACCGACGACGAAGCCGAACGCACCGCCTTCCTGTTCGAGCTGTACCGCAAGGCGATAGAAAGCGAAAACACCAAGCCACCTAAAAAACCTAAATAAAGGCAAACCCTGCTTGGTTTACAGCAGCGTAAGGCGGGCTTCAGCCCGCCGTTTTTCTTCATTTTCGGTTGTCGATTGGCAGGCTGAAGCCCACCAACTCCCACCATCTTCACCCTAAAATCCCGTCATTCCCGCGCAGGCGGGAATCCAGAACGCGGGGCGGCGGCAATATTCAAAGGTTGTCTGAAAATTCAGAGGTTCTAGATTCCCACTTTCGTGGGAATGACGGCGGAGCGGTTTCTGCTTTTCCGATAAATGACCGCAACCTAAAACCCATCCTCCCGCAAAAACAGAAAAACAAAAACCTAAAATCCCGTCATCCCCACGAAAGCAAAAATCCTGCCTGTCGGATTTCGGTTTTTCGGACGTTTCGGGAAACTGATGAATCGTCATTCCCGCGCAGGCGGGAATCCAGACCTTAGAACAACAGCAATATCCAAAGGTTGTCTGAAAATTCAGAGGTTCTAGATTCCCACTTTCGCGGGAATAACGGCGGAGGTTGCTGTTGTTTCGGATAAATTCCTGCGGTTTCGGGTGTCTAGATTCCCGCTTTCGTGGGAATGACGGCGGAGAAATTTCTGTTTTTCTAATAACTTACCGTAACTTAAAATCCCGTCATTCCCGCACTGGCGGGAATCCAGGGCGTTCGGTTTCGGTTATGTCGGCATTTCGGGAAACTGATGAATCGTCATTTCCGCGCAGGCGGGAATCCAGGGCGTTCGGTTTCGGTTATGTCGGAATTTCGGGAAACTGATGAATCGTCATCCCCGCGCAGGCGGGAATCCAGAAACGCGGGACGGCGGCAATATTCAAAGGTTGTCTGAAAATTCAGAGGTTCTAGATTCCCACTTTCGTGGGAATGACGGGATATAGGTTTCCCTACGGACGTGTTCAGATTCCCGCCTTCGCGGGAATGACGGCGGAGCAGTTTCTGTCTTTCCGATAACTTACCGTAACTTAAAATTCCGTCATTACCGCAAAAGCAGTTGCTACGGTTACTGATTCGTTCCCCCTCATCCGAATTACGCCGCACACCGCAAAAAACGCGCGCCCAATACAGTTACATAGTTGCTACGTTTACCGTCAAAAATGCCGTCTGAAACCCCGGGCTTCAGACGGCATTTTTTATTTCACACCCTTACAGGTAGAATTTTTCGATGACTTTCAGGTTGTCATCCAATTTGTACACCAGCGGCTGACCGGTCGGGATTTCCAAGCCCATAATGTCTTCGTCGGAAATGCCCTCGATGTGTTTTGCCAGCGCGCGCAGGGAGTTGCCGTGCGCCGCTACCAAGACGCGTTTGCCGCTCAAAATCGCGGGGGCGATTTGGTCTTCCCAAAACGGCAATACGCGCTCCAGCGTTACTTTCAGGTTTTCGCCGTCGGGGATAACATCGGCAGGCAGATGGGCATAGCGGCGGTCTTTGTGGGCGGAAAACGCGTCGTCTTTGTCCAAAAGCGGCGGCAGGGTGTCGTAGCTGCGCCGCCAGATGCGGACTTGCTCGTCGCCGTATTGTTCGGCGGTTTGTTTTTTGTCCAGACCTTGCAGTCGGCCGTAGTGGCGTTCGTTCAGCCGCCACGTTTTGATTTGCGGTATGAACAGTTGGTCGGATTCTTCCAAAACGATGTTGCAGGTCTTAATCGCGCGGGTCAGGACGGATGTGAAGGCGATGTCGAACTCATAGCCGTTTTCTTTCAGTTTCTTACCGGCGGCGGCGGCCTCGGCAAGCCCCTGCTCGCTCAGCTTCACGTCGCGCCAGCCTGTAAACAGGTTTTTCGCGTTCCATTCGCTTTGCCCGTGGCGGATAAATACCAGTTCCATATCGTCTCCAAAGTGTGAAAGTGGGAAAACGGTATTTATAACATATTTTCACATTCCCGTATTTGATTCAGATTCAGACACGCGCCCACTATGGTTTGCCGTTTTGATTTACAATAATGCCCTTTGTTTTACATTCCGCATACACAATGAACACGCAAGCGCACGCTTCCCATACCGATTCCAACACGCTGATGCTCGGCCGATACGCCGAACGCGCCTATCTCGAATACGCCATGAGCGTGGTCAAAGGCCGCGCGCTGCCTGAAGTTTCAGACGGCCAGAAGCCCGTGCAGCGGCGCATTTTGTTTGCCATGCGCGATATGGGTTTGACGGCGGGGGCAAAGCCGGTGAAGTCGGCGCGCGTGGTCGGCGAGATTTTGGGTAAATACCACCCGCACGGCGACAGTTCCGCCTATGAGGCGATGGTGCGCATGGCGCAGGATTTTACCTTGCGCTACCCCTTAATCGACGGCATCGGCAACTTCGGCTCGCGCGATGGCGACGGGGCAGCGGCGATGCGTTACACCGAAGCGCGCCTCACGCCGATTGCGGAATTGCTGTTGTCCGAAATCAATCAGGGGACGGTGGATTTTGTGCCGAACTACGACGGCGCGTTTGACGAACCGTTGCACCTGCCTGCCCGCCTGCCTATGGTGCTGCTCAACGGTGCGTCAGGCATCGCGGTAGGCATGGCGACCGAAATTCCGTCGCACAATTTGAACGAAGTTACGCAGGCGGCGATTGCACTGTTGAAGAAACCGACGTTGGAAACCGCCGACCTGATGCAATATATTCCCGCACCCGATTTTGCCGGCGGCGGTCAAATCATCACGTCGGCGGACGAATTGCGCCGTATTTACGAAACCGGCAAAGGCAGCGTGCGCGTGCGTGCACGTTATGAAATCGAGAAGCTGGCGCGCGGACAATGGCGCGTGATTGTGACCGAGCTGCCGCCGAACGCCAATTCCGCCAAAATCCTTGCCGAAATCGAAGAACAAACCAACCCGAAACCGAAAGCGGGCAAAAAGCAGCTCAACCAAGACCAGCTCAACACCAAAAAGCTGATGCTGGATTTAATCGACCGCGTGCGCGACGAGTCCGACGGCGAACATCCCGTGCGTCTGGTGTTCGAACCGAAATCCAGCCGCATCGATACGGATACCTTCATCAATACGCTGATGGCGCAAACTTCGCTGGAAGGCAATGTGTCCATGAACTTGGTGATGATGGGGCTGGACAACCGCCCCACGCAGAAAAACCTGAAAACGATTTTGCAGGAATGGCTGGATTTCCGCGTCGTGACCGTAACACGCCGTCTGAAATTCCGTTTGAACCAAGTGGAAAAACGGCTGCACATCCTTGAAGGCCGTCTGAAAGTCTTTCTGCACATTGATGAAGTGATTAAAGTCATCCGCGAATCGGACGACCCGAAAGCCGATTTGATGGCGGCGTTCGGGCTGACCGAAATCCAAGCCGAAGACATTTTGGAAATCCGCCTGCGTCAGCTGGCGCGTTTGGAAGGTTTCAAACTCGAAAAAGAATTGAACGAATTGCGCGAAGAACAAGGTCGTCTGAATATTCTTTTGGGCGACGAAAACGAAAAACGCAAGCTGATTGTCAAAGAGATGCAGGCGGACATGAAGCAGTTTGGCGATGCGCGCCGCACGCTGGTGGAAGAGGCCGGACGCGCCGTGCTGACACAAACCACTGCCGACGAACCCATCACGCTGATTCTGTCGGAAAAAGGCTGGATACGCAGCCGTGCCGGACACAATCTCGATTTGAGCCAAACCACGTTCAAAGAAGGCGACCGCCTCAAACAAACCCTTGAAGGCCGTACCGTTTTACCCGTCGTCATTCTCGACTCATTGGGTAGAACCTACACACTCGATGCCGCCGAAATCCCCGGCGGACGCGGCGACGGCGTGCCGGTTTCATCCTTAATCGAGCTGCAAAACGGTGCGAAACCCGTTGCGATGCTGACAGGATTGCCGGAACAACATTATTTATTATCAAGCAGCGGCGGCTACGGCTTCATCGCCAAACTGGGCGATATGGTCGGGCGCGTGAAAGCGGGCAAAGTGGTGATGACCGCAGACAGCGGCGAAACCGTCCTGCCGCCCGTTGCCGTCTATGCCTCCTCGTTCATCAACCCCGACTGCAAAATCATTGCCGCCACCAGTCAAAACCGCGCCCTCGCCTTCCCCATCGGCGAATTGAAAATTATGGCGAAAGGCAAAGGGCTGCAAATCATCGGATTGAACGCCGGCGAATCGATGACGCATACCGCCGTTTCTTCCGAGCCGGAAATCCTGATTGAAAGCGAAGGCAGGCGCGGCGCGGCGCACAAAGACCGCCTCCCCGTCTCCCTGCTTGAGGCAAAACGCGGCAAAAAAGGCAAACTATTACCTATATCGGGCAGCCTGAAACAGCTTTCTTCCCCCAAATAAACCCGGTTCCGCACATATTATGGTGATTTCCAACCCCCGCGAACTTGAAAAACTCAAAGACCGGATTCCCAATCTGATCAACATCATCCGCGTCGCCATCGTTTTCCCGCTGATGATTATGCACATCCTCGGACTGGAAACCGGCAGCCGTGCGAACCTGCACGCTTCGTGGACGGCGTGGGCGTTTTATGTTTGGCTCGCCATTGCCTGCTGGCTGATTTTCTTTTCCATCATCCATCCGTATTGGCAATGGCAGTCGCTGAAAATGCCGCGTTTCAGCGCGGTGGCGGACATCACGATGATCGGCGTGCTGACCTACCTGTTCGGCGGCATCGATTCCGGCTTCGGCATCCTGATCCTGCCCTTCGTCGTCTGCTCCTGCCTGCTCAGCTACGGGCGTTACCCCCTGCTCTATTCCAGTTACGCCGCCATCCTGCTGATATTCAACGCCATTGCCGACGGCAATATCGGCAAATACCCGCTCATATCGGATACCCGTACCGCCTCGGCAACCTTCATCCTCGTCGCCGCCTCCTATCTTTCCGCCATCTTCACCTCACTGTCGGTCAAATACATCGACAGCGCCGGCCAACTGGCCCGCGACAACCACCTCGCCTACCGGCGCATCAAAGGCTTGAGCCAAACCGTACTCGAACGCGTTCAGGAAGCCGTCGTCGTCATCAATACCGAAGGGCTGGCGGTGCTGTTCAACCGGAAGGCGAAAGACCTTTTCCCCGCACTCGAAATCGGACGGCGTGCCGGCCTGTCCGATTCTGCCGCCGAACTGTGGAATCAAGCCTCTCCGCACAATTTCGAATACGTCCTCGGCACACCCGGCCTGAACGCCGGCATCCGCGCCGTTCCGGTCAACAAAGGGCCGGACAAGCTGCTCATCCTCTACATCCGCCCGCAAAGCGAAATTCAGGCAGAAGCTCTGTCCGTCAAACTTGCCGCACTCGGACAACTGACCGCCAACCTCGCCCACGAAATCCGCAACCCCATGTCCGCCATTCGCCATGCAAACGACCTGTTGCGCGAAAATGCAGAGGAAGAAGAAACCGACCCGTTCAAGGTCAAACTTTGCGAAATCATCGACGGCAACGTCCGCCGTATCGACAAAATGCTCGAAGACATCTCCTCGCTCAACAAACGCAACAAAACCGAACGCGAAGCCATCGACCTGATGCAGTTTTGGATAGGCTTCAAACAGGAATTCCTGCTCAACAATCCCGATGCCGTCGGCTGCATCCGCTTGGATATGCAGGGCAATCACCTGACTGCCTATTTCGATTCCGCCCACTTGAGACAAATTATGTGGAACCTGTGCAACAACGCATGGCGGCACAGCAGCAAACGTAACGGCTCGATTGCCGTCGTCGCTCGGCCTGCACAAAAAAACACCATCAGCATCCTGTTTGCCGACGACGGCGGCGGCGTTCCGCCCGAAGTGCAGGAACACTTGTTCGAACCCTTTTACACCACGGCGAAAAACGGCACCGGTCTCGGGCTGTATGTCGCCCGCGAACTGGCACACGCCAACTTCGGCGATTTGACCTACCTGCCCGAAACCAAATGTTTCGAACTCACATTACCGGAAAAAAGCAATGACTGAACTGCAACATCCCGTCCTCGTCGTTGATGACGAAACCGATATTCTCGACCTGATGGAAATGACCCTGATGAAAATGGGGCTGCGCGTCCATACCGCGTCAGGCGTTGCCGAAGCCAAAAACAAGCTCGACAGCCAACGCTATTCGCTCGTCCTGACCGATATGCGTATGCCGGACGGCTCCGGGCTGGAAGTCGTCCAACACATCAACAGCCGCCTGCTCGATACGCCGATTGCCGTCATTACCGCCTTCGGCAATGCCGATCAGGCACAGGAAGCGTTGCGTTGCGGCGCGTTCGACTACATCCAAAAACCCATCACCCTCGCCCGGCTGCGTTCCCTCGTCAAATCGGCAATTTCCGTTTCCGAAAACCAAAACAAGATTCCCGAGCCGCCCGTTCAGACGGCATCCCCCGTTTCTTCCCCCATGCCGTCTGAAGCCCCGAAACCTGCAAACGCGATACCGACGGCACCGCCCGTTTCCGCCGCCCTTCCCTATGCGGAATCCGATATGCCCCGCCTGCTCGGCAGCTCTCCGCAGATGGTCGAAGTCCGCCACCTCATCCGCCGCCTCGCGCCCGGCAAAGTACCCGTCTATATTTCCGGCGAATCCGGCACGGGTAAGGAACAGGCGGCGCGCACCATACACGAACTGTCCGACCGCGCGGGCAAACCCTTTGTCGCCGTCAACTGCGGTGCGATTCCCGAAAACCTCATGGAAAGCGAATTTTTCGGCTACCGCAAAGGCAGCTTTACCGGTGCCGACAAAGACCACGACGGCTTCTTCCGCCACGCCGACGGCGGCACTTTGTTTTTGGACGAAGTCGCCGACCTGCCCCTTTCCATGCAGGTCAAACTCCTGCGCGCGATTCAAGAAAAAGCCGTGCGCCGCATCGGTGATACGGCCGAGCAGCCCGTCGATGTCCGCATCGTCTGCGCCACCCACAAAAACCTCGAAGCCCTTGTCGGAAGCGGCGCATTCCGCCAAGACCTGTATTACCGCCTCAACGTCGTCAGCCTCAATATGCCCTCCCTGCGTGAAATGCGCGAAGACTTGAAGCTGCTCATCCCCTACCTCCTGTACAAACACAGCCACAACAACCGGCCTTACACGCTTTCCCCCGCCGCGCAACAGATGCTCCTGAATTACAGTTATCCGGGCAATTTCCGCGAACTCGAAAACATCCTCGAACGCGCCGTCGCCCTGTGCGTCGGGCATACCGTGCAAATCGACGATTTGCAGATTCAAGACGTACGCCGCAAACCCGTTCAGTCCGAAACCGCCGAACCCGTTGCCGATACCTTGCCGTCTGAAACAGCCGCAGCACCGTCCCGCCTCCTGCCGTTCGACCCCGATACCATGCAGATACAGGACTATCTCGACCAAATCGAACGCGACATCATCGAACAAACCCTCAAACAAACCGAAGGCAACCGCACGCAGGCTGCCAAACGCTTGGGCATCAGCTTCCGTTCGATGCGCTACCGTATGGAACGCCTCAACATAGACTGACGGCAAGACGGCATCCGCACCATACCCGCCCACCCGAAAAAAATGCCGTCTGAAACGGCACGGGAAAGCGGGTTCGCCCCACGCCCGAACGGACACAAAACACTATGACCGACATCCTTATTGACGACACCGCCACCGAAGCCGTCCGCGCCCTGATACGGGCATTCCCCCTCGCGCCCGTTTCCCGGCCGCCCGAACAAGGCAGCTACCTCCTTGCCGAACACGATACCGTCAGCCTCAGGCTTGTCGGGGAAAAAAGCAGCGTCATCGTCGACTTTGCCTCCGGTGCGGCACAATACCGGCGCACAAAAGGCGGAGGCGAACTCATCGCCAAAGCCGTCAACCACACCGCGCACCCCACCGTTTGGGACGCGACCGCCGGATTGGGGCGCGACAGCTTCGTCCTCGCCTCGCTCGGGCTGTCCGTTACCGCCTTCGAGCAACATCCCGCCGTCGCCTGCCTGCTTTCAGACGGCATCCGCCGAGCCCTCCTCAATCCCGAAACGCAAGACACCGCCGCGCGCATCAACCTCCATTTCGGCAACGCCGCCGAACAAATGCCCGCACTTGTTCAAACACAAGGCAAACCCGACATCGTCTATCTCGACCCCATGTATCCCGAACGCCGCAAAAGTGCCGCCGTAAAAAAAGAAATGGCCTACTTCCACCGGCTCGTCGGCGAGGCGCAAGATGAGGCCGTCCTCCTCCATACCGCCCGACAGACTGCCAAAAAACGCATCGTCGTCAAACGCCCGCGCCTGGGAGAATACCTTGCCGGACAAGCTCCTGCCTACCAATACACCGGCAAAAGCACCCGCTTCGACGTTTACCTGCCCTACGGGACGGACAAGGGATAACGCCCATAAAACAAGACACCGAAAAATTTGCCGTTCTTATGCAAACGAGAAACCGGTTTTTGCGTTTCGACTGTTTTGGATAAGTCATCACACCTTAAAGTTTGTCATTCCCACAGAAGTGGGAATCCGATTCATTCAGTTTTATAGTGGTTTAAATTTAAACCAGTACAGCATTGCCTCGCCTTGCCGTACTATTTGTACTGTCTGCGGCTTCGTCGCCTTGTCCTGATTTAAATTTAAACCACTACAGTTGTTTTCGAGTTTCAGGCAACTTCCAAACCGTCATTCCCACGGAAGTGGGAATCTAGAAATGAAAAGCAACAGGAATTTATCGTAAATGACCGAAACCGAACGGACTAGATTCCCGCCTGCGCGGGAATGACGAGGTCTCAGGTTACTGTTTTTAAGTTGCTGTTTCGGGTTGCTGTTTTTTATGGAAATGACGAGATTTTAGATTACGAGAATTTATCCGCTCCTCCGTCATTCCCACGGAAGTGGAAATCCAGAAATGAAAAGCGACAGGAATTTGTCGTAAATGACCGAAACCGAACGGACTAGATTCCCGCCTGCGCGGGAATGACGGGGCGGGAGGATGCCGTCTAAAATTCCGTCATTCCCGTGAAAACGGGAATCTAGAACTTCTGATTTTTCAGATGACTTTTGAACATTGCCACTACCCAATGATTTGGATTCCCGCCTGCGCGGGAATGACGATGTAAAATTATCCGGGATTCAAAAAGACAGACTTTCGCATCCGTGGGAATGACTGCGGAAAGATGATTTTTATAGTGGATTAACAAAAATCAGGACAAGGCGACGAAGCCGCAGACAGTACAAATAATACGGAACCGATTCACTTGGTGCTTCAGCACCTTAGAGAATCGTTCTCTTTGAGCTAAGGCGAGGCAACGCCGTACTGGTTTTTGTTAATCCACTATATTTTGTCATAAAAATCCGCACCTTAATCAGTTGGCGGTTAAATCAAACTTTTAGGGTACAGATTACTTTTTATGATTTCAGACGGCATTTTGACAGGCCGCAAACCTATTTCGGCAATACCAAAAACTTAATCAATAACTCTTTGAACACAAAACCGAACACGCCCAAGCCCAAAACCAAAAACAAAACGGCGATGCCGAATTTACCCGCTTTAGACTCCTTGCCCAAATTCCAAACGATAAAACCTAAAAAAATAATCAAGCCGGTCAGGCAGATTTTCAACGCCCAATCGGCAAAAACCGCTTCATCCATATTTTTTTCCTATTGTTGATGTGTATGCCATATGAGATAACGGTTTCAGACGGCATTTGCCGTGTTTCCCTGCCAATGCCGTCTGAAACACGCAATCAGCGTGCGAGTGCCTGTTTCAAATCATCGACGAGGTCGTCAACATATTCCAAACCGACCGACAGGCGCACCAATCCGGGGCGGATACCAGCGGCGAGTTTTTCTTCGGGCTGCATCCTGCCGTGCGTGGTTGTCCACGGATGGGTAATGGTCGAGCGCACGTCGCCGAGGTTGGCGGTTCGTGAAAAGAGTTCCACGCCGTCCACAACTTTCCATGCGGCGTCAGTGTCGGCAACTTCAAAGCCGATGACGATGCCGCCGCCGTTTTGCTGTTTGCGGATAAGCGCCGCCTGCGGATGATCGGGCAATCCGGTGTAGTACACGGCTTGAACCTGCGGCTGCGCTTGCAGCCATTGTGCGATTTTCAGGGCGTTGTCGAACTGTTTTTCCATACGCAGCGACAGGGTTTCTACGCCGCTCAACAACTGCCACGCATTAAACGGCGACATTGCCAGCCCGCAAGAGTTGCAATACATGGCGACCTGCGCCATCAGTTCTTCCGAACCCGCCAACACGCCGCCCATCACACGTCCGTGTCCGTCTATGGCTTTGGTCGCGGAGGAAACGGAAATATCCGCACCGTGTTTCAAAGGCTGCGAGCCGACGGGCGACAGCAGGCTGTTGTCCACCACCAAGAGCGCGCCGATGCCGTGCGCCAATTCCGCCAAGGCTTCCAAGTCGGCCACTTCGCCCAAGGGGTTGGACGGCGTTTCCAAAAACAGCAGTTTGGTATTAGCTTTGACGGCGGCTTTCCATTCGTTTATATCGGTCGGCGACACGTGGCTCACTTCGATGCCGAATTTGGTAACGATGTTATTGATAAAGCCGACGGTCGTGCCGAACAGGCTGCGGCTGGAAATCACATGGTCGCCCGCCTGCAGGAAGGTGAAAAACGCTGCCTGAATCGCGGACATGCCGGTCGAAGTGGCGACCGCACGTTCCGCACCTTCCAAAGCGGCAATGCGTTTTTCAAAGGCGGCTGTGGTCGGGTTGGCGGTACGGGTATAAGTGAAGCCTTTGATTTTTTTAGAAAACAAATCGGCAGCGTGTTGGGCGTTGTCCCACATGAAGCTGCTGGTCAGAAACAATGCCTGATTGTGTTCGCGGTATTCGGTTTGTTCTTTGCCGCCGCGTATGGCGAGCGTTTGCGGATGGAGTTTTTTGCTCATCGGTGATTCCTCGGTTTTGTCCGTTCAAATAACGGGGTGTGCGCCCGTTGTTTAATTTGTTAATATTTTGCGCCCGTTCCATAAGGCTTTCAAGTCGGATGAGAATGTAAATGCCGTCTGAACACGGCTTTCAGACGGCATGACGGTCAGCGTTTGTATTTTAACTCGTACTTGATGTCGTTGAGGATTTTACGGACATCGTGTTCCAACACGTCTTCGACTACCGCGCCCGCCTGCTCGTGCAGCATCTGCTGGAGCTGATAAGTAAAGAGTGCCATCTGCTTTTGCACCGCCGTTCGGATGATGCCGTTGACGGTATCGGTCAGATGCGGGCGCAGGCGTTTAATCAGCCGTTCGGTCAGCTCCTGTTCGGACAGGCAGAACACTTCGCGCCGGTTGACGGCTTTCGGATTCAGGATATTGATTTGGACGGGCATCAACGTTTCTTCCTCATCGTTTTCCCCGTTTTCCGAAACCGCCTGCTCATTCATGCCGGACTCTGCCTCATCGGCGTTTTCCCCGCCCTCAATCTGTGCGGTTTCAAATTCGACACTGTCTTTTTTGGCATTGAACCGGATTTTCCGCTGCGATTCGATGTGTTTTTCCGAAACCGACATTTGCAGGGAAGCCTGCGCGTTGAGCCAGTTTTCCTGAAGGACGATCATCGGGTCGGTTTCGACTTCCTCGCCGCATTCGGCAACGGCGGCATTGTGTTCCTCCTGCCATTTTTTCAGATACGCCTTCAACACGCGCTCGCGGCTCCCATCGTCCAGTTTCGGCATCGGCGCGTCCGTTCCGGTTTCAGAGGGGCGGGACAGCGGCGCGTAAGTCGGCACTGCCTTCATACGGCGCGTCTGACGCAGGTTTTCCAAACGTTTTTCCCAATTCGGCTCTTTATCCTGATTGTTTGTATCCATTTTTTCGGCTTCCGGTTCTTATAGTGGATTAACAAAAATCAGGACAAGGCGACGAAGCCGCAGACAGTACAAATAGTACGGAACCGATTCACTTGGTGCTTCAGCACCTTAGAGAATCGTTCTCTTTGAGCTAAGGCGAGGCAACGCCGTACTGGTTTTTGTTAATCCACTATAATCTTTGCAGGCAGACAAACCCGCGCCCAAAGCGCGGTTTGATATAATGACACATTTTAACAGATTTGCGAGGATACATCATGGGCAGCATCGAACAGCGTTTGGAATATCTGGAGGAGGCGAACGACGTGCTGCGTATGCAGAACCACGTCCTGTCCACCGCCTTCAAAGCCTTAATCCGCGCCCTTCCCGCCGACACCGCCGAAATCGCGGTCGAGTCCATCCAGCTTGCATTTGAAGACGCACTGGCGGAATTGAACTATGAGGACAGCCCGCATACGGATTTGTTCCACGACGTTACTTATGCGTTTTTCCGTGAAAAAGAACGTTAATTTTGTGTTAAACTGATTTTTTAGGCTTTTTGATTACCGAAAGGAATGTTGATGAATATGAAAAAATGGATTGCCGCCGCCCTTGCCTGTTCCGCACTCGCGCTGTCTGCCTGCGGCGGTCAGAGCAAAGATGCCGGCGCGCCTGCCGCCAACCCAGACAAAGTGTACCGCGTGGCTTCCAACGCCGAGTTTGCCCCCTTTGAATCTTTAGACTCGAAAGGCAATGTCGAAGGCTTCGACGTGGATTTGATGAACGCGATGGCAAAGGCGGGCAATTTTAAAATCGAATTCAAACACCAGCCGTGGGACAGCCTTTTCCCCGCCTTGAACAACGGCGATGCGGACGTTGTGATGTCGGGCGTAACCATTACCGACGACCGCAAACAGTCTATGGACTTCAGCGACCCGTATTTTGAAATCACCCAAGTCGTCCTCGTTCCGAAAGGCAAAAAAGTATCTTCTTCCGAAGATTTGAAAAAGATGAACAAAGTCGGCGTGGTAACCGGCTACACAGGCGATTTCTCCGTTTCCAAACTCTTGGGCAACGACAACCCGAAAATCGCGCGCTTTGAAAACGTCCCCCTGATTATCAAAGAACTGGAAAACGGCGGTCTGGATTCCGTGGTCAGCGACAGCGCGGTCATCGCCAATTATGTGAAAAACAACCCGGCCAAAGGGATGGACTTCGTTACCCTGCCCGACTTCACCACCGAACACTACGGCATCGCGGTACGCAAAGGCGACAAAGCAACCGTCAAAATGCTGAACGATGCGTTGAAAAAAGTACGCGAAAGCGGCGAATACGACAAGATCTACGCCAAATATTTTGCCAAAGAGGGCGAACAGGCCGCAAAATAAGCCCGCCCGTCCGAACAAAATGCCGTCTGAAGCCCTTTCAGACGGCATTTTTTATTGTCTGTGCCGTTTTGTGTCGGGACGGCAACGTTTATTGCAGCGCGGCATTGTTGTGCCGCCATTTGGGTTTTCAGACGGCATCGCGGGCTTCGGACGGCATCGGGGTTTCGGTGGGCTGAAGCCCACCCTGCAATATTGCCGCCAAGCGGTACGGACGCAAAAATAATGGCAGGGCGTAATGGTAGGGTGGGCTTCAGCCCACCGCTTCAGACGGCATCCGCCCTCCCCGTCATTCCCGCGCAGGCGGGAATCCAGACCATTGGGCGGCGGCAATATTTAAAAGTCGTCTGAAAATTTAAAAGTTCTAGATTCCCGCTTTTGCGGGAATGACGAAAAATTGCAGGAATGATGAAGTTTCAGACGGCATCGTCCACCCTCTGCCGTCATTCCCGCATAAGCGGGAATCCAAACCATTGGGCAGCAGCAGCCTTAAAGGTTATAAAAGACTCGTCATTCCCACGAAAGTGGGAATCCAGGCCATTGGACAGCGGCAATATTCAAAGATTATCTGAAAGTTTGAGATTCTAGATTCCCGTTTTCACGGGAATGACGGAGTTTCAGACGGCATTTAATGCCTTGTCAGGCTTCAGACGGCATCGCCCACCGCCGTCATTCCCGCATAAGCGGGAATCCAGACCTTAAGGGTGGAGGAAATATTCAAAGGTTATCTGAAGATTTAGAGGTTCTAGATTCCCGTTTTCACGGGAATGACGAAAAGTCACGGAAATAACGAAAAGTCGTGATGACGGCGCATCCGCCCGACCGTCATTCTCGCGCAGGCGGGAATCCAGAACATCGGGCAACGGCAATATTCAAAGATTATCTGAAAGTTTAGTAATGGTAGGGTGGGCTTCAGCCCACCGCTTCAGACGGCATTGAATGCCTTGTCAGGCTTCAGACGGCATTGAATGCCTTGTCAGGCTTCAGACGGCATTCGGGGTTTGGTGGGCTGAAGCCCACCCTACCATTACTAACAAACCGCCACGACAAACCAAACCGCCGCGCCTAAACAAATCCCCCCGACAAAAAAACAATCCGGAACGCGTCTGACCGTTCCGGATTGTTTTCAGGCGGCATCCGCCGCATCAGAACATACTGCGCACGCCCATATTGACCTGCCAATTCTGCCTCATCTTGTGCATCGAAGACCTTTGCGCCTCAAAATAAAGCTGCCGTCCGTTTTCGGCATTGCGGCGCACCACGCCCAAACCGTATTCCAACCAGCCGCCCCGGTGTTTGAATTCCTCCACGGCAGAGCCGTTGAACCTGTGGCGGATCGTGCCGATAAACTCGCGTTTGTACATCAGCTTGCCGTAGATGTTCAGCCTGCCGCCGTCCAAACCGTCCACGCCCGCCCGAAAGCCGAACCGCCCCATCAGGCTGCGGAAATTGTCCGTCTCGGCAGACAGCCCGTTTGACAGCGAAAAGCCGTAGCCGCGCGTAAACCAGTAGGACAACTGCGCTTCCGGCTGCCACCAATAGGTTTTGCCGCCGTCCTGTTTTTCCATCCGCCTGCCGGTTTCGGCGGAAAGCATATAGGCATTCAGGCGCGCCTCGTCCGATTCGACCCGTTTGCCTGCGTAATTGGTCAGCCCGTAGCTGCCCTTATATCGGGCGATGTTGGCGACCAAATCATAATAAGCCCTGCTTTCCCGGTTGAGCCAGGTAGAATAAACGCCTGCCGTCCTGCCGTAGATTTTGCCGCTGCCGGCATAGTCTTCGGGGGTGTAGGACGATTGGAGGTGGCGGAGCATCAGCCCTTTGTAATGAATCCATTTGTCGCCGAACCCCGTCCGGTTGAAGCCGCCGGCAAAGCCCCAATAGCGGTTGCCGTAGCCGCCCACGCGGTAATCGCTGCGGCTGCCGGCGAATTTTCCGCCGACGCGTTTGATCCAGACGTTGTTGTCTTCCTGCGGCGTTCCGTCGGCGTGGATTTCGCCCATACGCTGCACCAGCGTTTCATCGGAAACCGCGTTCAACTGATATAACGCCTCGCCGAAAAGGACACTGCTCGATGCGCCCGTCGACAGGGTGGCCGGGTAGAGGTAGAAGTCCCGCTTGCCGTCTGCGGAAATATTGACCTTTTTGGAATCACCCGACTCGCCCAAGGCAAAACACCACCCTCCCTGTTCCGTACAGCGGACATTTAATTCGTATGACGCTTTTGTGTTTTCGGCATCGCCTTTGTTTTCGACCAGCTTTAAAAACTCCCTGCCCGTCGTTTTTGCCTTGGCATTGTCTTCATATTCGATGACGTGTACGCCTTCGCTGCCTTTCCGGGTAATCAGCTTGTCCGATTCGCCTTTGACGATGTCGCCATACATTTTGAACACGCCGCCATCGCCCTTGAGATTGCTCACAGACACTTTGACGAATTTATTGTTGTCGCTAAATTCGACCTGCGCGTCTTCCGACAAATCCAACTCTTTCAGCATCGAATCATTGGTAACCGTCCAGCGCGCGCCGTTGCTTATTTTGAGGTTGACGGTGTTGTTTGTCTTGTCGTCGATCGCGCTGTCTTTAATCCAACCGTTTTCATCGAAGAACTCTTCAGATCTTTTGATTTCTTCTTCGAGTACCGCAACCCTTTCTATGTCGTTTTCTTTTATATGTTCTATTTGCCTTTTTTTGCTCCGAATTTTGTTTTCTTGCTGTTTTACTTTTACTTCTAGTTCTTTTCTCTTTTTATTATTTTGGTTGTCATTTTCATCTAGCTCAGCCAATTCTTTATTTAGTTTATCCAATTCCTGATTGAATTTATCCAATTCTTGATTGAATTTATCCAAAGCTGCTTTTTTTTGAGGCAATCTTTTCTGCTTAGTATCCAGCTCTTTCTTTTTCTTTTCAATCGACTTTGTATCGGGGGTTAAGTCATATCCGTCCGCATCCACGGTTAAGGCAAACATATCTTTCCCTTTGGCAAAGCTCCTTTTCCCGATATGTGCTTCCCCTTCAAAATAAGAGTCTTTGTTGGCAAGGTTCACGCTCACGCTGCCGCCGTTGTAGGCGAAAATATCGCCTTTGATTTTGACAACCTTGTCTTCCCCGCCGACAACCTCGACTTTGCTGTATTTCCCGTCAATCGCAAACGCGCTGCCTATACTTTTGGGCCTGCCTTGCCCGTCATAAACCGGCGTTGCAACGATATCGACATTCCCACGGAAAATCGCTTCCATTTTGGAGCCTTCCGGAATCTGCTTCTTATTGCCTATGCTATTGCTTGAATAGAAGCCGAAACCGTTGTTTTCCGCCTCGTCCTGTCCGTTCCTATCGATTTTAATATTCACATCGCCCTTGAACTCCATCGTGGTGATGCTTGGATGGTCAGGGTCGGGAATTTGGCTACTATAGTGGTTGGCGGTAATGCCTTGTCCTCTCTCTTTTCCTGATTTGATGTTGATATTCAGCGTCGAGCCTTCTTCGGAAGTAATGCGATATTCTCCTACTCGTTTATAATTATTAAACAATAGGATACCGTCGTTACTAGTGTTGCTATCCGCATCCATATTGATGGTATTGCGCCCCTTAAAGGTAAGCGTCGCCGGTGCCAAGCCGCTGGAGCTTCTATTGAGTTGATCATAAGACATAATGCCGGTATTCGCGTTATGGGCGGCTATGGTTACGTTTTCAAAAGTAACCTTGTTTTCGCCCTCATAGCTTTGATCCGCCAACATCACCACGCCGCCTCTCTTCTCCCCGCTTTTTTCGCTTAAATCGTACGAATAATCTGAATGGCTTATCTTTGTTTCAAGCGATTTATTGTCAATCGTCGGCGAGGCATCGGCAGAGCCGTCTGCCAATTTGCCTTTTATCGTAATGTTGTTCGTACCGCCGTTGGCGGCAATGATAAGGGAATTTAAGGGTTTGACTTCGGTTTCGCCATCGTAAGTGTAGTTGTTCACTTGCCCTTGTTTTGCGAGGACGAGGGTGTAGTTGTCTTTGGTAACAACTGTTCCTTTATTTGCGTCCGCCCCTTGCGCGTGCATAGAAGCGGCTGCAAAACCAAGTAAGATGCATTGAACTGTCTTCTTTTGTTTCATCAGTTTTTCCATTTTGAAGATATGTGATTTTTATCATTATATGCTTAAATCATTAACACACCAAAAAAAAAAAAATGGATTGTTTGATACTCCAATGTTTTTTATCTTGTGATGCAGAACGGGAATCTGTATCACGTCATTCCCACGAAAGTGGGAATCTAGAAACTCAAAGTTGCAAGAATTTATCGGAAACGGCTAAAACCGAACGGTCTGGATTCCCGCCTGTGCGGGAATGACGGCGGGGGCGGATGCCGTCTGAAGCTTTGTCATTCCCGCAATTTTCCGTCATTCCCGCAAAAGCGGGAATCTAGAACCTCTAAATTTTCAGACGGCTTTTGAATATTGCCGCCGCCCCAAGGGCTAGATTCCCACTTTCGTGGGAATGACGATTTGGAAATTACCCGAAACCCAAAAACAACTGAAACCTAACACACTGGATTCCCGCCTGCGCGGGAATGACGGGGAGGGCGGATGCCGTCTGAAGCGGCGGGCTGAAGCCTACCCTACCATTGTTTCTGAATCCCACCCTACCATTGTTTCCGCTTCGATACCGCTTGGCGGCAATGTGTCCGGAATGGGGCGGTTTATCCGAAAAAGCCCATTTTGACTTGGATGAGTTTTTCCAGTTCGTTCAGGATGCGCCGGCGCGAGACGAAAAAGATGATGTGGTCGCCGTCTTGGATGACGGTTTCGGTATGGTGTCCCATAATGGTTTCGCCGGTTTCGGCGCGGACGACGGCGGCAATGTGGCAGCCTTCGGGCCATTTGATACCGCTGATGCGCCTGCCGATGATGGCGGAAGTTTTTTTGTCGCCGTGTGCGACGACTTCGATGGCTTCCGCCGTGCCACGCCGGATGGGGTGGACGGCAACGATGTCGCCGCGCCGGATGTGGGCGAGTATCGAGCCGATGGTAATGAGGTGGGGGGAAACGACGATGTCGATTTTGTTGCCTTCGAGCAAATCGACGTAGCTTGAGCGGTTGACGATGCCGATAACGCGCTTCGCGCCGAGGTTTTTCGCCAAAAGGGCGGACATAATGTTGCTTTCGTCGTCGTTGGTCAGGGCGCAGAATACGTCGATTTCGTCGATGTATTCGTTGTCGAGCAGGGTTTCGTCGGTTGCCGAACCTTGCAGGACGAGGGTGTTGTCGAGGTTTTCGGCTATCCATTCGGCACGGCGCGGCCGGCATTCGATGATTTTGACGTTGTATGCGTGTTCGAGCTGTTTGGCGAGGCGGTAGCCGATGTTGCCGCCGCCGGCAATCATAATGCGGCGGGTGCTGGTTTCTTTGGGGCGCAATTCGGGTATGACCGCGCCGATGTTTTCGGCAGCGGCGGCAAACAGGATTTCGTCGCCTTCGATGATGACGGTTTGCGGCGCAGGGACGATGAGGCGGTTGTTGCGGTAAACGGCGCAGATTTGGCAGTCGGCCCCGTCGGGAAGGTCGCGGGCGATGTCGGCGATTTCGCGGTTGACGAGCAGTCCGCCGCGCCGCGCCTGTATGATGACCATCCGCACGCGGTCGTCTGCAAAACGTAAAACCTGCAATGCGCCCGGGCAGTCTATCAGGCCGGCAAGCTGTTCGGTAACGAGCTGTTCGGGGCTGATGGTTTCGGTTATGCCGAATATGGAAAGGCTGCCGTTTTCGTTGTTTTCGAGCTTGGGGCTGAGGTATTCGAGGTATTCGCTGGAACGGACGCGCGCGATGCGGCCGGGGATGTTGAACAGGTCGGCGGCAACTTTGCAGGCGACGATGTTGGTTTCGTCGCTGCGGGAGAGCGCGAGCAGCAAGTCGGCATCTTCCGCGCCGGCGCGTTCTAATGTGAAGGGGGATGCGCCGTTGCCGAAAACGGTTTGGACATCGAGGCGGCTGCCTGTTTCCTGCAATGCTTTTTCGTCGATGTCGATAACGGTTACGTCGTTGTTGGGTATGGCGGCAAGGTTTTGCGCGACGGTAGAACCTACCTGTCCGTTGCCTAAAATGAGGATTTTCACGGTATGGGTCGCCGGGTGATGAAATGGTGGATTGTACCGCAACCGGAGGCGGAAATGCCGTCTGAAGGCGGATTTTGCGTTCAGACGGCATTGCGCCTCAAGATTCGACGGGGATGATGCCGATTTTCGCCTGCCATTGGCGCGGGGCGGTGGCGTGGATGGATTCGCCTTTGCTGTCCACGGCGACGGTTACGGGCATGTCTTTGACTTCAAACTCGTAAACGGCTTCCATACCCAATTCGGGGAACGCCAAGACTTTGGAAGATTTGATGGCTTTTGCCACGAGGTATGCCGCGCCGCCGACCGCCATGAGGTACACGGCTTTGTTGTCGGCGATGGCTTCGCACGCCGCCGCGCCGCGTTCGGATTTGCCGATCATACCCAAAAGGCCGGTTTGTTCAAGCATTTGGCGGGTGAATTTGTCCATACGGGTGGCTGTGGTCGGACCTGCGGGGCCGACGACTTCGTCGCCGACCGGATCGACGGGGCCGACGTAGTAAATCAGGCGGTTGGTGAAATCGACGGGCAATTCTTCGCCTTTGTCGAGCATATCGACGAGGCGTTTGTGTGCGGCATCGCGGCCGGTGAGGATTTTGCCGTTCAGCAGCAATACGTCGCCGGTTTTCCAACTCGCCACTTCTTCTTTAGTCAATTTATCGACATCGACGCGTTTGCCGTTGTCGGGGCTGTAAGTCAGATTGGGCCAGTCTTCGACGCGCGGCGGCGTGAGTTCGACAGGGCCTGAGCCGTCCAATTCGAACTCGACGTGGCGGGTGGCGGCGCAGTTGGGAATCATGGCAATCGGTTTGGAGGCGGCGTGGGTCGGGTAATCGAGGATTTTCACGTCCAACACGGTGGTCAGCCCGCCCAAGCCTTGCGCGCCGATGCCCAGCGCGTTGACTTTTTCAAAGAGTTCGAGGCGCAGGGCTTCGGTGGTGGACAATTCTGCGCCGGACGCGGCTTTTTCCTGCAACTCTTGAATGTCGATGTGGCTCATCAGGGATTCTTTTGCCATCAACACGGCTTTTTCGGGCGTGCCGCCGATACCGATGCCCAAGATGCCGGGGGGACACCAGCCCGCACCCATGGTCGGGATGGTTTTCAATACCCAATCGACGATGTTGTCGGAAGGATTGAGCATAGCGAGTTTGGATTTGTTTTCAGAGCCGCCGCCTTTTGCCGCGCAGGTTACTTCGACTTTGCCGCCCGGAACGATGTTCATGTGGATGACGGCGGGGGTGTTGTCTTTGGTGTTTTGACGTTTGCCGGCCGGGTCGGCGAGGACGGAGGCGCGCAGGGTGTTGCCTTCCCAAGTGTAGGCGCGGCGCACGCCTTCGTTAACCATCTCTTCCACGCTCATGTCCGCATCCCATTGCACATCCATACCGACTTTCAAAAACACGGTTGCGATACCGGTATCTTGGCAGATGGGGCGGTTGTTTTCCGCACACATACGGCTGTTGACCAAAATCTGCGTCATCGCATCTTTGGCGGCGGGATTTTCTTCCTTCTGCCACGCCTTATAAAGCGCGTCGATGTAGTCTTTCGGATGGTAGTAGCTGATGAATTGGAAGGCATCGCAAATGCTTTGGATAAAGTCTTCCTGTTTGATGACGGTCATGATTGTGTTCCTTTTCAAGGTCGTGGCGGTAAGTGTCTGCTGCGGTTTCAAGCCGCTTTTGGATTTTGTTTTCTGTTAGGGCGCAATAGTGCCGGCGTTTGTGCGGCAAAGACAATACATAATTCTAATCTATTGATTATCCATTTGTTTTAATAAAATACTGTTTTACTCGGATTTTGATATTTGTAATCTTTGCCTGTTGCCTATGATGGAAATAAAACTACAAATATGTTTGGTAATTTTAGGTTTTTTATAAATACCGTCCGAACCTGTCCGAATATCCGTTTTAACGGCATAAAAATTATTTTCAATAATTTCAAACTGATTTCAATCGATTAAAGGATATAACGACGGCAGGGAGTTGTCATATACGAAAGAGGAAATTTTGACTGAAGTCAAACGCATTTGACTTTTTGAAATTTTACAACTTATTTTCCAAATATCAGAATTTTCAAAAAATACATATATTACAGCAATATATGTATTTTTTACCGTCTTGCAATAATGAGAATGGGTTGTATTTTTCTGTTTGTTTTTTCTGCTTTTCAGACGGCATTCTTTATAATCTTATTGAAAAGTAAATATATTTTAAAATTTCATACATAAATTTTGTCAACAATATATGTTTCTATGGCAATTTTGTAGTTTAGTAACGGGAAGGCGTAAATTCTGATAAACTATGTTTCACATAAGAAACATTAAGTTATAAACATATTCATAGTGCGCGAGAGAAGTTCTTATTTCTCTTGTGTAACAAAAATACACAATACCGAATCTACTATCCTTCCAACAGGACACTGCCATGAGTGAAAATTTGTTAACCCTGACCATAGACGGACACGAGGTCAAGGCCTCCGCCGATTCGTCCATTATCCAAGCCTACGCCCGTTCCGGCAGCGCGATTACCGCCAACGTCGGCTGCATGGGTCAAGGCGTATGCGGTTCCTGCCGCTGCATGATTCGTAAAGAAGGCGAGCGCGAAGTAACCACTGCACTGGCATGCGAGACCAAAGTCGAGGAAGGCATGCAGGTCAGCTTCTTGGACTACTTTATTCCGGAGCATATCCAATATTACGACGTAAGCGAGATTGGCGACGGCTGGAACTGGTTGGACGATACCGCCAAAGCCTTCCCCGAAGCGCAAAACTGTCGTCATTGCGGCGGCTGCAACCGCGCCTGTCCTAAAGGTTTGCAAGTGGAAAACGGCGTAGCGCAGGTAGTTTCCGGCGATTTCGGCGCGGCTGCGCTGACCTTCGACCAATGCGTGATGTGCAACCTCTGCACCCTCTCCTGCCCAGAACACATCCGTCCGAACCACTTGGGCCTGTTCGCCCGCCGCATGAAAGCGGCGCGTACGTTGCGTCCAGTGGATTTGATGCGCCGCCTGCGCGAAATCGACAGCGGCAAAATGAAAGTCGAATTTGAAGGGGAGGCACTGTGATGGCTAACAAAATCCAAGGCATCGACTACGAAACCGCCCTTGCCAACCTGCGTGCATCCTCATTGGAACTGCGCGGCGACCCGCCGGAAAAAAACGAATTGCTGAGCCAATTCCATCCCGATTATCAGGCAAATGCGCGCGTGAAGCTGCCCATCGGCCCGAACGCCGGCGATTACTGCCATCCTGATTTGGCGAAACTCTTAATCAGCCGGCCCCTGATTGACGATTATGATTTGTCTGGCGCGGAACATTTGAACACCGACGTACTGGTTATCGGCGGTGGCGGCGCGGGTGCGGCGGCGGCATTGTCTGCAACCGAAGCAGGCGCGCGTGTGATTATGGCGAACAAGCTGCGTATCGGCGACAGCAATACCGTAATGGCGGAAGGCGGCATTCAGGCGGCAGTCGGCGCGGAAGACAGCCTGCAACAGCACTTTGACGACACCGTCAAAGGCGGCCACAACGCAGGCAAAAAAGAATTGGTGGCACAAATGGTTACCGATGCGCCATCCGCCATCCGCTGGCTGATTGGCTTGGGCATGACTTTTGACTTAGCCAAAGGCGCGGACAGCAACGGTATGTTGAGCCGCAAACGCGCGGGCGGTACGACCGTGCCGCGTATTTTGAGTTACCGCGACTTTACCGGCCTCGAAATGATGCGTGTACTGCGCGAGGCGGTCGAACTCGATGAAAACATCACCCAGCTCAACCGCCACCCTGCCATCGAATTATTATCAGACGAACACGGCCGCTGCGTCGGCGCGATTTTGTACGATTTGGAAAAACGCTCTTTGGTGTTGGTTCACGCCAAAGCCGTGGTATTGGCAACCGGCGGCAGCGGAAGGCTGCATTTGCAGGGTTTCGCCACTTCTAACCACTACGGCGCAACCGCAGACGGCCTGGTAATGGCGTACCGCATCGGCGCGAAACTGCGCGATGTCGATTCCTTCCAATACCACCCGACCGGCGTTGCCCATCCGCCGCACTTGGCAGGCGCGCTGATTTCCGAAGCCGTCCGTTCCGCAGGCACCAAACTAATCAACGGTTTGGGCGAGCGTTTCGTTGACGAATTGCAACCGCGCGACGTGGTTGCCGCCGCCATTTTGCGCGAATGCCGCGAAGGCCGTGGCGTGGTACGCGATGGACAAGTCGGCGTATTCCTCGACACCCCGCGCCTGATTGCCAACGATCCTGATGTGTTGAACCGTTTGGTAACACTCGGCCACGTTGCCCACAAATGCGGCATCGACCCCGCCGTCGAACCTATGATGATTCATCCGACCCTGCACTATCAAAACGGCGGTATCGAAATCAACGGCAACGGCGCAACCTGTGTGGAAGGACTCTATTGCGCCGGCGAAGTAACCGGCGGCATCCACGGCCGCAACCGTCTGATGGGCAATGCGCTTTTGGACATCATCAGCTTCGGCCGCCGCGCAGGTAAAGCCGCCGCCAATTGCGGTCTGCCGCTGAAAAAAGTACGCGGCGGTGTCGGACACGTCCACGATCTGCAACGCGAAATGACCCGCGCCGGTCTGACCAGCGACATCAAAGCCCCCGTTTTATATCCCGACTACGGCAAATTCGATTTGCGCGAACACGCCGGTTTGCAGGAGCAATAATCATGAATCAAGCCAATCAAAACTTACTGCATCCTTCCCGCCAAGTCGGCGCAGATTTAGCCGCGTGGCGCAAAGTCGGCGGCGGCGAAGGCCTGCTGGCCGCGCTTGCCGATCCTCAAAGCATCGTTTCCAAACTGCAAGATGCCAATCTTTGCGGTATGGGCGGTGCAGGTTTCCCAACTTGGCGCAAATGGGAGGCCGCCGTTGCCGCCCAAAGTAAAAATGGCGACAAATACGTTGTCTGCAATGCCAATGAAGACGAACCGGGTACATTTAAAGACCGAGTACTGTTGGCAAATACGCCGCACCAAGTCATCGAAGGCGTATTGATTGCCGCCGTCGCCTGCCGCGCCAACAAAGCGGTTTTGTACGTCAACCCTCATCAAACCGACTCCATCGCCTCCATCACACCCGCCATCGAGCAATGGAAAAACAGCGATTTGTTCATCCGTATCGAAAACTACTTGGGCAAACCTTTGGACTTGCAACTGGTCGAAACTTCAGGCCGCTATATCGGCGGCGAAGAAACCGCCGTGATTTCTTGGCTGGAAGGCGGTTTCCCCTTCCCCCGACGCAAGCCTCCGTTCCCTGCCGAAAGCGGTGTCAACGGCGAGCCGACCCTGATCAACAATACCGAAACCTTCGCCAACATCCCGCAAATCCTTGCCAAAGGCGCGGAATGGTACAAATCGCTGGGTTTGGGCGATGCGGCCGGTACAAAACTCTACTCGCTTTCCGGCGACGTATTGAATCCGGGCCTGTACGAACTGCCGATGGGCACGACCCTGCAATCGCTGATTTTCGATCACGGCGGCGGTATGCTCGAAGGACGCACGTTTAAAGCCGTCTTTACCGGCGGCCCGTCCAATACGCTGCTGACCGCGAAAGATTTGGATGTGCCATTGGACTTCGTTTCCGTACGCGAACGCAAATCCAGCCTCGGTACGGGTGCGATGATTGTGATTTCCGAAGGAACAAGCGTGGTGCGTAAAGTATCTGAATATGTGGAGTTTTTTGCTGCCAACTCATGCGGACAATGCCCACCGTGCAAAGGCGGCACCTTCCAACTCTCGCGCCTGCTCAACCGCGTGGATACCGGCATCGGTACTTCCGACGACCTGCGCGCCTTGCAAAGCCTGTGCCAACTGCTGCCCCGAAGCGGCCGTTGCGGTTTGATTGACGGCGCGGTAACCGTGCTGCAAAGCTCGCTGCGTACTTTCCCCGAAGAGTACGGGCTGCCGGCGGGGCAGGATTAAGCCGCTAAGGCGTTTCAGACGGCAGGCAGGGTTGTCAGCCGACAAATTGATTAGGGTTTAAGCATTTGTCGGGTGTTACAACGTAAATCACTTGCCGGAAGGAAAACGATACGGCGTATCTTGAGGTTTTGCCCTCTCCCTAACCCTCTCCTACGGGGAGGGGGGACGGATTGCATAACGGTTGGCTTTCAACGCCATTATCCCCTCTCCCCGTGGGAGAGGGTTAGGGAGAGGGCAAAGCGAAAAAACACAAAGTGCAAAACGCAAAACTCAAGAAATGCCGTCTGAAAAAGAGGACGGTGCAAAACACGTTCAGACGGCATCCCCCCACCAAAATCAGGCACACGCCGTCTGAAACCCGATTTTCCCGATACTTCAAACTAGGAGACTAATATGGGCTTCAAGCCAATTCCTGCGGCGGTTGCGCTCGCGCTGACGCTGCTTATCTGGTTCGTTATCCCCGTTCCTCAAGGCGTATCGCCCGATGCGTGGCATCTTCTGGCACTGTTCGTCGGTATCATCGCCGGCATCATCGGCAAAGCGATGCCCATCGGCGCAATGGCGGTTTTGGGCATTACCCTGGTCGCGCTGACCGGCGTGACCAACGAAAAAGCCGCCGACGCGACCAAAGACGCTTTGAGCAGCCTCAACAACTCGTTAATCTGGATGATCGGTATCGCCATCATCATCTCGCGCGGCCTGTTGAAAACCGGCTTGGGGATGCGTATCGGCTACCTTTTGATTTCCCTTTTCGGCAAACGCACGCTGGGCGTGGGTTACAGCCTGGCATTGGCGGACTTGGTCATCGGCCCGGTAACGCCGAGCAACACCGCGCGCGGCGGGGCGATTGTGCATCCGATTATGAAATCCATCGCCTTGAGTTTCGACTCCGATCCTGAAAAAGGGACGGAAGGCAAAATCGGCAAATACCTTTCACTGGTCAACTTCCACGCCAACGTGATTACCTGCCTGATTTTTATCACCGCCACCGCGCCCAACCCGCTGGTCGTCGAACTGGTTGCCAAAGCCACCAATTCGCAAATCCAACTCTCTTGGGGCACTTGGTTCCTGGCGATGATCGTACCCGGTCTGATTGCGATGCTGCTGATGCCTCTGGTGCTGTATTTCCTGTATCCGCCCGAAATCAAACAAACGCCTGACGCGACCGCCCTTGCCAAAGAAAAACTGAAAGAAATGGGCGCGATGAAGCGCGACGAAAAAATGATGCTCGGCATTTTCGTGATCCTGCTGCTGTTGTGGGCGGGCATTCCCGAAATGCTGACCGGCGTGAAAGTCGATGCCACCGCCACTACCTTCCTCGGCTTGAGCCTCTGCCTTTTGAGCGGCGTACTGACTTGGGACGACGCACTGAAGGAAAAAAGCGCGTGGGACACCATCGTTTGGTTTGCCGCCTTGGTGATGATGGCGAACTTCCTCAACAAACTGGGGCTTATCGGCTGGTTGTCCGAATCCATGCAAAGCGGCATCACCCATTTGGGCTTGGGTTGGGAAGCCGGCTGCGCCCTGCTGATGCTTGCCTACCTCTACGCCCACTACGTTTTCGCCAGCGGCACGGCACACGTTACCGCGATGTTCGGTGCGTTTTACGGTGCGGGTCTGGCATTGGGCGCGCCCCCGATGCTGTTTGCCCTGATGATGGCGGCCGCCACCGGCATAATGATGTCGCTGACCCACTACGCCACCGGTTCCGCGCCTGTGATTTACGGCTCAAACTACGTCAATATGGGCGAATGGTGGAAGGCGGGCTTCATTATGAGCGTTATCGAAATCCTGATTTTCGCCACAGTCGGCATTTTGTGGTGGAAAGCTTTGGGTTATTGGTAAACCGCCGGCTGTTTGAATGTTAAGGCAAAAATGCCGTCTGAAACCGTTTCGCGTTTCAGACGGCATTTTCCCACCGCCGTCATTCCCGCGCAGGCGGGAATCCAGACCTTCGGGCAACGGCAATATTCAAAAATTATCTGAAAGTTTGAGGTTCTAGATTCCCGCTTTCGCGGGAATGACGAAGTTTCAGACGGCATCGGGGGCTTTGTCGGGCTTCAGACGGCATTTAGGTTTTGATGGGCTGAAGCCCGCCCTGCCATTACGCCCTACCATTATTTCCGCGTCCGTACCGTTTATTTGCGGAAACGGCAAACAAACCGCCACGCCCCCCCCCGACAAAAAAACAATCCGGAACGCGTCTGACCGTTCCGGATTGTTTCCAAGCGCATCCGCGCATCAGAACATACTGCGCACGCCCATATTGACCTGCCAATTCTGACGCATCGTGTGCATCGAAGACCTTTGCGCCTCAAAATAAAGCTGCCGTCCGTTTTCGGCATTGCGGCGCACCACGCCCAAGCCGTATTCCAACCAGCCGCCCCGGTGTTTGAATTCCTCCACGGCAGAGCCGTTGAACCTGTGGCGGATCGTGCCGATAAACTCGCGTTTGTACATCAGCTTGCCGTAGATGTTCAGCCTGCCGCCGTCCAAACCGTCCACGCCCGCCCGAAAGCCGAACCGCCCCATCAGGCTGCGGAAATTGTCCGTCTCGGCAGACAGCCCGTTTGACAGCGAAAAGCCGTAGCCGCGCGTAAACCAGTAGGACAACTGCGCTTCCGGCTGCCACCAATAGGTTTTGCCGCCGTCCTGTTTTTCCATCCGCCTGCCGGTTTCGGCGGAAAGCATATAGGCATTCAGGCGCGCCTCGTCCGATTCGACCCGTTTGCCTGCGTAATTGGTCAGCCCGTAGCTGCCCTTATATCGGGCGATGTTGGCGACCAAATCATAATAAGCCCTGCTTTCCCGGTTGAGCCAGGTAGAATAAACGCCTGCCGTCCTGCCGTAGATTTTGCCGCTGCCGGCATAGTCTTCGGGGGTGTAGGACGATTGGAGGTGGCGGAGCATCAGCCCTTTGTAATGAATCCATTTGTCGCCGAACCCCGTCCGGTTGAAGCCGCCGGCAAAGCCCCAATAGCGGTTGCCGTAGCCGCCCACGCGGTAATCGCTGCGGCTGCCGGCGAATTTTCCGCCGACGCGTTTGATCCAGACGTTGTTGTCTTCCTGCGGCGTTCCGTCGGCGTGGATTTCGCCCATACGCTGCACCAGCGTTTCATCGGAAACCGCGTTCAACTGATATAACGCCTCGCCGAAAAGGACACTGCTCGATGCGCCCGTCGACAGGGTGGCCGGGTAGAGGTAGAAGTCCCGCTTGCCGTCTGCGGAAATATTGACCTTTTTGGAATCACCCGACTCGCCCAAGGCAAAACACCACCCTCCCTGTTCCGTACAGCGGACATTTAATTCGTATGACGCTTTTGTGTTTTCGGCATCGCCTTTGTTTTCGACCAGCTTTAAAAACTCCCTGCCCGTCGTTTTTGCCTTGGCATTGTCTTCATATTCGATGACGTGTACGCCTTCGCTGCCTTTCCGGGTAATCAGCTTGTCCGATTCGCCTTTGACGATGTCGCCATACATTTTGAACACGCCGCCATCGCCCTTGAGATTGCTCACAGACACTTTGACGAATTTATTGTTGTCGCTAAATTCGACCTGCGCGTCTTCCGACAAATCCAACTCTTTCAGCATCGAATCATTGGTAACCGTCCAGCGCGCGCCGTTGCTTATTTTGAGGTTGACGGTGTTGTTTGTCTTGTCGTCGATCGCGCTGTCTTTAATCCAACCGTTTTCATCGAAGAACTCTTCAGATCTTTTGATTTCTTCTTCGAGTACCGCAACCCTTTCTATGTCGTTTTCTTTTATATGTTCTATTTGCCTTTTTTTGCTCCGAATTTTGTTTTCTTGCTGTTTTACTTTTACTTCTAGTTCTTTTCTCTTTTTATTATTTTGGTTGTCATTTTCATCTAGCTCAGCCAATTCTTTATTTAGTTTATCCAATTCCTGATTGAATTTATCCAATTCTTGATTGAATTTATCCAAAGCTGCTTTTTTTTGAGGCAATCTTTTCTGCTTAGTATCCAGCTCTTTCTTTTTCTTTTCAATCGACTTTGTATCGGGGGTTAAGTCATATCCGTCCGCATCCACGGTTAAGGCAAACATATCTTTCCCTTTGGCAAAGCTCCTTTTCCCGATATGTGCTTCCCCTTCAAAATAAGAGTCTTTGTTGGCAAGGTTCACGCTCACGCTGCCGCCGTTGTAGGCGAAAATATCGCCTTTGATTTTGACAACCTTGTCTTCCCCGCCGACAACCTCGACTTTGCTGTATTTCCCGTCAATCGCAAACGCGCTGCCTATACTTTTGGGCCTGCCTTGCCCGTCATAAACCGGCGTTGCAACGATATCGACATTCCCACGGAAAATCGCTTCCATTTTGGAGCCTTCCGGAATCTGCTTCTTATTGCCTATGCTATTGCTTGAATAGAAGCCGAAACCGTTGTTTTCCGCCTCGTCCTGTCCGTTCCTATCGATTTTAATATTCACATCGCCCTTGAACTCCATCGTGGTGATGCTTGGAGAAGCGTTGTTGAGGTTGATGCCTGAGTTACTATAGTGGTTGGCGGTAATGCCTTGTCCTATATTTTTTCCTGATTTGATGTTGATATTCAGCGTCGAGCCTTCTTCAGAAACAAAACGATATTCTCCCACTTTTTCACCATTATTAAGCAATGTAATACCTTCGACCCTGGGATTGGCATTCGGGTCCGCGTCTGCATTGATGGTATTGCGCCCTTTAAAGGTAAGCGTTGCCGGCGCCAAGCTTTCGGATTTTTGCGTATTGATTCTGTCATAAGACAAAATGCCGTAAGGCGCGTTATGGGCGGCTATGGTTACGTTTTCAAAAGTGATGTTGTTTTTACCCTCATAGCTTTGATCCGCCAACATCACGGCACCGCCCCTATGCCGTCCCGGTATGTACGTTTCGGGTAATGTGTACATGTAACCGTTTTTATTTATATTTCTTTCAATCGAGTTATTGTCAATCGTCGGCGAGGCATCGGCAGAGCCGTCTGCCAATTTGCCTTTTATCGTAATGTTATTCGTACCGCCGTTGGCGGCAATGATGAGGGAATTTAAGGGTTTGACTTCGGTTTCGCCATCGTAGGTGTAGTTGTTCTCTTGCCCTCCTTGTGCGAGGACGAGGGTGTATTTGTCTTCTTTAACGATTGTTCCTTTATTTACGTCCGCCCCTTGAGCGTGCATAGAAGCGGCCGCGAAGCCAAGTAAGATGCATTGAACTGTCTTTTTTTGTTTCATTAGTTTTCCATTTTGCGAGTATATAATTTTTATTATTATATGCTTAAATCATTGACACGCAAAAAAAAAAAAAAAAAAAAAAAAAAAAAAAAAATACAATTAATTTGTTGATATTTATATATTTTATATATAAAAATTAGCGGAAGTTTACATTTTTTGCCGTTGATTTTACGCAATAGGCTTGACAAGTTTCCGAAGCCTTGTAAAATAACGCACCTTCACGCGCCCATCGTCTAGAGGCCTAGGACACTGCCCTTTCACGGCGGCAACCGGGGTTCGAATCCCCGTGGGCGTGCCAATTTCTATTAGCCTGCAACCTGAAAAGGTGCAGGCTAATATTATTTTATCTTTATAATTCAATCGTATATTTTAAGTCTGAGCGATTCATGGCCTGCTCTTGTTTTGCCTCTTCTTTATGCTTTTTGTTTCTGTTTTTCTCTGTTTATGCCTATAATTGCAACGGATTTGCAACGCAATTTGCAACGGCGTTGCAACGGCTCGGAGATAAAAACAATGGCATCTATCCGCAAAAAATCTAACGGCATGTGGCTGGCGCAGGTTCGCCGGGTAGCTCGGGATGGGCTGCCGGCACTAAACCGATCGGCTTCGTTCCCGCGCAAGGCGGAAGCGGAGGCTTGGGCGGCTAAAATAGAAAATGAGTGGCGCACGCTGCGCTTTGGCGGTGCGCCGAATGTGCCGTTTTCGGAGGTGTTGGAGCGGTATAAAAACGAGGTATCGGTACATAAGCACGGCTGGCGCAATGAAACTAATATCATCAATCGCGTGTTGCGCACGCCGTTGGCTGAGGTGCGACTGCCGCATTTGTCGGAGCTGCAGTTTCAGGCGTGGGCAGACGAGCGTAAAAAAGAGGTAAGCACATCCACGTTGCGGCGGGAATGGGTGCTGCTGTCTAATGTTTTGACGGTGGCGTCCAAGCAATGGCGTTGGCTACCTGAAAACTTTATGCAGCGGCTGGATAAACCCGCAGACGGGCTGGCCCGTACGCAGCGGGTAACGGATGAGGATGCAGCGGCGGTGGCGTTTGCGGGTGGGTATACACCTGATTGTGTGCCAAACGCCCGCACTCAACGGGCGGCGGCAGCGTTTTATTTCGCGATGGAAACGGCGATGCGTGCAGGGGAAATTGTGATGCTGACGTGGGATTGTGTGTTTTATGATCGCCGCTATGTGCATATCCCGCTTACTAAAAACGGCCATCCGCGCAATGTGCCGCTAAGCAGCAAGGCGGTGGCGATTTTGCGGCAGATGGAAACGGTGCGCGAAAATGCTTTTGTGTTTAATATCACCAGCGGCTCGCTGGATGCGCTGTTTCGCAAGCTCAAGCGGCGCAGCTTGCTGGAAAACCTGCATTTTCACGATGCGCGGCGTGAAGCGCTGACGCGGCTTGCCAAGATATATTCGCCGATGGAGCTTGCTAAGATTTCGGGACATCGTGATTTGCGGATTTTGCTCAATACCTACTACGCGCCCACGGTGGAAGATTTGGCGGATAAGCTGGAATAAGGAAAGCGGCCGATTGGCCGCTTGTTTATTGCTGTCTGCATGATTTGATGTATTTCACGACGTCGCCGGCTATCCAGCGGCGGTTTTTTTTGCCGCTGCTGCGCGGGCGTTTTTCGGGGTCGACTGGCGCGGGAAAATCAGGGCGGCAGACGATTTTATTATAAGTGTAGCTGTAAGAGTAATTCATCATTTCGGCGATGTCGGCGGTATCGATCAGGATGGCCGAATCTTCGGTGAGCCCGGCCAGCCTGCCGCGCTGCTGATTATTATGCAGCTCCTGCACCATTGATAGGATGGTTTTAATCTCGTTCATTTTTTACCTCTGATTCTGCCGCGCGGGTTATTGGATATCAATCAAAACTGGTTCTTTGCCTGTTATCTGCCGTATTTCGCGCTTAAGGATGGCTAGGCAGATAAGGCCTGCGTTTTGGGCGATGCTGCCGCCGTCTTCGCCATCTTTCGGCATTGGTTCGTCCGATGTCAGTTTGATAAACAGGCCGTTCGGTTGGTCGCTGATGAGGATGTTTACTGTTGCCATTATTTGCCTCTCGTTTCAGGTGGCTCCGGGAGCGGTTGCCAGTAATCGGGGATGTAAATTACCTCTACAAATTCCCATCCTTCTTCATAACATTCCAAATATATGAATTTTTCTCCATCAAATTGGCAGATTCTCACTGCGCCACCGACACAGTAGGTCAAATAGTGACGTTTTTCTTCCGGCAGCCTCTCTTCCACGCTTATCCATTCGGATTGTGCGGCGCGGGCTTGCCACATTTTCCAGGCAAATTTGATGTGGTCGTAGGCGTACTCTCCGCTTTTCAATCTTTGTTTATAATTTGTGATTCCTGATTCGGGGATATTCTTTTCAAACTTTGCGCGTTCTTGTTCGATTCTTTCAGATGTCATCGCTTTGTCCTCCTGTTTCTTTTGATTTTGTCCTGTCTTCTTTTCCGCCTTTTGGCGGCTTGGTAGGTGTTTGACCGTCTCCGGTGCATAAGCTCTCCTGTTCGGTCGGTTGTTCAGACGGCCGCCTGTCAAAAAAGCGGCAGGCTGCACGGGAAGTAGTGTTTTTGCCCGTATTTTTCCGTCTGTATCAGGTTGCACAATTGGTCGCAAAACCCGTCAAATTCGGCGTGCGGCCAGCCTTCTATCTCGTTCACCATTTTGCTGAACTTCAATTCCCCGGCAATCCGATTTGCCACTGCGTCGCGGCATTGGTGTTCCAAAAGGACGGGGTCTTCTTTTTCCTTTGGCGGCGCGGGCTTTTGCACGGTTTGCCATAAGTCCGGTTCGATTTGCCAAGTGTCGGCGGCAAGCAGGGTGTCTGTTTTGCAGTCGTACAGTTCGCGGATGCAGCCGCCGCCGGTTTTGTCTTTGTCGATAACCAATAGGAGCACTTCGATTGGTGTGTCTTCAAACGCGTTCTGTATGCGGTTGAGTTCTGCCAGCCGGTTGCCGATGATTTCGCGGAATCGCTGTTCGCTTTTGCGGTAAGCGATGCCGGGAAACAGGATGAAAAATCCGAAGCGGCGGACGTTTTCCAATCCTTTTAAGACGAAGATGTCATCTACCACGCCTGATTTTTTCCACGGAAATTCCTGTGCGATGCGGCTTTGTTCGTCTTCGCCCAAATCTTTGAGTTTAATGGAAAACGGCGGATTCATCACGGTGCAGTCTTGCGGTTCGCCGTTGGTGTAAAGGAAAAGGCTTGTGTTGTACACGATTGCCGACGGGTAGTTTTGCAACAATGCTTCGCAGGCTTCGGGCTGTATCTCTACGGCGTGAAACTCGGACGGCAAAATATACTGCTCCAGTTGCCCGCTTCCCGCCGCGCCGTCAAATACGCCCGGGTGTTCGCCGCAGTATCGGCGGACTTTGGCGGCAACCAGCTTCCTCAAGCTGTCGCCGGTGATGTATTCGGCGTAGCTGTCGGCTTTTTTTCGGTTGTTATGTTCTTGAAACGTCATAGGTTTTCGTCCATTCTCTAGCTTGTTCGGGTGTGGCAAAACGTTTGCGGATGCGGCGGATGCGGTGCAGTCTGCCGTCTTCGCCGCGCTGCCAAATGCTGATTTCGCCGCGCCAGCAGTCGTGCCGTTTGTGTTTGATGCTGTGTCTGAATCCTTTGGTACTGGAATCGTGATAGACGCAGGTTCTGATGTATGTCGTCATGGTTGCCCTCTAGTCTTTCGGTTTTCTTTTCAGACGGCTTCAGTTGCCTGTATGCGCATGGCGGCATCTATTGCATCCCGGAATAAGGGCTATAGCGTGCCGTTTTTGCTGGCGTAGTCGCTTGCGGGCTTTTCCTTGCCGCACCGTGTGCATCTGATTTGTGTTTCCATATCTTTATTCCACCGGTTCGTAAGGCGGCTGCCAGTTAGCTAGGTCTGCGGTTTCAAATTCTTTGGCGGCTTTCGCGTCCCTTTCTGCAGCTTCAGCCTCTACGGCGTTCATACGCCGCATCCATGCGATCTTCCACTCCTGTTGTGTTTGTTCGGCATTCCATGCCGGCGGCGCGGTGTTCGCGGGTTGTGCCTCGCATCCGCCGTATACGGCGATGATGAGTAGGGATGTTGGAAACAGGAGCCGGTTAAAAATCTTTGCCATTTCCCCGCCCCTTTAGTCGAGTGCGCGCACCGATTCGCCCAAGTAGGCTTGCGGCCAGCTTTGGCGGATGATTTCCAGCGCGTCGGCTTTGTTGTCGGTTTGAATGTGGTTTCGGAGGATGGTGCACCGTCCGTCTGCTGTTTCGGTGATGGTGGCGATTTCGACGTCTTCGCCGCCGTGGTACGGCAGCATGACCGGGTAGGTTTTCATATTGATCCCTGGTGTTTCGTTTTGATGGCATCAATATTAGCAAATTGCTATATATTAAGTAAATAGCAAAATGCACTATTTTTGTATATTTCTGCTATTTTATTGATATGTAAGACAATTATTTTGATAAAAAAAATCCCGCAATCCGTGGTAAATTGCGGGATTTTTTATATTTTGATTACAGGCTTATGATTTCTAATGGTAAAACTGCTACAAATTTAGAGATAATGATAAATTCCCCTTCATACTCGGGATTGATTTCAAATGGGTCATATAGTGGGTTGTCAGATTTGGCAATCATTTTACCGGGCAGCTTTTGCAGCCGTTTCATATAACAGCCATCCCGATAATAAAAGGCGTAAATGCCGTCGCCGTCAAAATAATTAATGCGCGTATCGACAAATGCCAGCCCTTTTTGTGGCAGGGTGGGCTCCATTGAATCGCCGCTGATGCCAACAATATCTAAATGTTCTACATCATGCCGCCCGAACAGCTTTATTACTTGATTGGTTGGAATTTCTAGTGTTCTGATAACTTCGGGGAAATCTGCATTTACCACGCCTTCGCCACAAGATACCAGAATTTCTTTGTGGCGGAATGTGATGCTATCCCTTACTACAGGCTCTTCCTCTTCCTCTTCTATTTCGCCTAACGGGCGATCAAGCCAACCTGTCGGCTTGTTTACTCGTTTTTCAATTTCGCGGGCAGTAGTGTTCCGCAAAGAGCGCGGCGTACCGGTTACGCTGGGCGTACCGTTAATCCATTGCCATATTTGGGTTGGGCTCTTATCAATTTTCCGCGCCAGCTCCGCTTGAGAGCCGTATTCCTGCACCAGCATATTCAAGCGTTCTCTGCGGATTTCTTCAATCGATTTCATGTTGCACACTCCTTTTCCCTAAATCATAGCAAAACGCTATATAAATAAAATATGCAATTTGCTATTGACTTGCAAATAGCAAATTGCTAGTATATTGCTATTGATAAAGGAATAGCGATGACACTTACAGAATTTTTGGAAGCACGAAAAATGACGGTAAACGCATTTTCCCGTTTGCTTGGCTGCCATCAGCCGGATTTGACCCGTTGGGCTAAAGGTACGCGCCCTGTGCCCGCGCATTGGTGTGTGGCTATTGAGCAAAAAACAGATGGGGCGGTTACTCGGAAAGAACTGCGCCCGCACGATTACGCACAGATTTGGCCGGAGCTGGCTGCCTAGTTTCCTCTTTCTTCGGCACTCCCTCCCTTGTGCCGGGGTTTCCGGCGGCTTTTTATTCTTCTTTTCCGCCGTTTTTTATACTGCCTGCCGCTGTTTACGCAGGGGTAGGCTTTTTTTACGCCTTTTTCAGGCTACCTGAAAGCTGTGTTATGAGCCAATCTATTGATTTTTCCACTATTTCAAATGCTGCCTTAAACTCGGTGGACAATCTGCTGGCGGAATGGCTGCCGTCCGGCCAGTTTGACGGGCATGAGTTCGTGGCGCTCAATCCCACGCGCGCGGATAAAAAGCTGGGCAGTTTCCGCGTCAATACCCGCACGGGGGTTTGGGCGGATTTTGCCACGGGAGACAAAGGCGGCGATTTAATCGACCTGTATGCCTACCTGAACAGCTGCAATGCGGCGCAGGCGGTGCGCTCGATTGCCGAGCGTTTGAGCCTGGGCGGTTTTTCACCGGTGCAAAAGGTGGCGCTGGACGGCGGCAATGCGGCCAAACCGGGCAAAAACGCGCGCTGGCAGCCGATTGTGCCGGTGCCGCCCTATGCCTTAAAAACGATGAATTTCCGCCACTCGTTCCGCCAAGGCGAACGGGCGGAGCCGGTGTTTACTTCGGTGTTCCGCGATGCCGACGGGCAGGTGCTCGGCGCGGTGGCGCGGTTTATCAAGTCGGACGGCAGCAAAATCGACCTACCCTACACGTTTTGCGAAAACTTGGATACGCACGAAAAAATGTGGCGCTGGCGCGGCTGGCAGGGTTTGCGCCCGCTGTACGGTTTGGACGCGCTGGCGGCCGATCCTACGCGCCCGGTGCTGGTGGTGGAAGGCGAAAAGTGCAAAAACGCGGCGGATGCGGCGCAGCCGGGCTATGCGGTGATTACTTGGCACGGCGGCGCGGGCAACTGGGATAAGACGGATTGGTCATCGGTGCAAAACCGGCGCGTGATTCTGTGGCCGGACTGCGACAGCCAGCGGGAAAAACTGACGGCAGCCGAGCGCAAGGCGGGGGTGTATGCGGAGAGCAAGCCGTATCTGGACAAATACGCGCAGCCGGGCATGGCGGCGATGCTAGGCATTGCCGAGCGGCTGACGGCGCAAGGCTGCCAAGTGGTGTTTGTGCGCACGCCTGAGCCGGGTGTGTGGCCGGCGGGATACGATATTGCCGATGCGCTGGCCGATCGCGGGCAGATTATTGATGCGTTGGCGGCATTGAGCTGGCAGCATTTGGCGGATTACACCGCCGAATACGCCGAGGTATTGGCGGCGGCGCAGGCTTCAGGCTGCCTGAAACAGGATGCCCCGCCTCCCGCACCCGCCACGGGGAACGAGCCTCCGGAAGTGGAGGTACGCGAAAACACGGGGGGCGGCGGGGAAAATATGCCGGAAACGCCGGAAGGCGAAAGCCGCTATCAGGAAAATCTTGACCGCTTGAAACGGGAATTTGCCCTCATCGAGGGTAAGAGCCGCGCCGTGAGCAGAAAAACGGGCGTGGAATACAGCCGCAAAGCCTTGGTCGACCATTTTTGCAAAAAATCGGTGGACAACTGGTTTAATTGGGGGCGCGCGCCGGTGATGACCCAATATGAGGTCAACAAGCTCAAGCGCGACCGGGCGGCATTTCAGGTAGCCCAAGACGACGACCTGAAAGATATGATGGAGCGCTATGTGTATTTGGACGGCAGCTCCAGCATTTGGGATAACCAACTGTGGCGCATGATTGACCAGGGCTCTGCCAAGCTGGCGATGGGCAGCCAGTTTAAGATTTGGCAAGACAGCCCGGCACGCATTGTGAAACGCTTTGACCGCGTGGTGTTCGAGCCGGGGCGGGAAATGTCGGACGAATACATCAATATCTATCGCGGGCTGCCGCTGGCGGACAAGGTAAAATTCCCCGTGCCGCGTGAGGAGATGCCGGCTTGGTGGCTGAATGTGTTGGATTTATACCCGGGCTGCCGCGCCATCCAAAAGCTGATTGCGCATTTGTGCAACCATGATTTGCAGATAATGGAGTTTGTGTATAACTGGCTGGCTTATCCGCTGCAGCACCCGGGGGCGAAGCTGACTACTTCGCTGGTGATGCACGGCGATGTGCACGGCGCAGGCAAATCCTTGCTGTTTGAGGAGATTATCAAGCCGATGTACGGCGATTATGCGGCCACGCTGGGGCAGTCGGATTTGGAGAGCAACTACACGGGCAACCGCTCGGGCAAGCTGTTTATTGTCTTCGAGGAGGTTTTTAATACCAAGCAAAAATACGACCAAACCGGAGCGATGAAACACATGATCACCGGCAAAACGATGCGCATCGAGCGTAAGTTTGTGGACAGCTACGAAGAGGCCAACCACATCAACTGCGTATTTTTATCCAACGAGGCGCAGCCGTTTAAAATCGAAGAAAACGACCGCCGCTACTTTGTGATTTGGCCGAAAAACAGGCTGCCTGAAAGACTGCGTGCGGAATTGGAGGTGGAGCTGGGCGCGGACGGGGTACTGCAGTTTTTTATGTTGCTGTTGTCTTTGCCGCTCACTATCAATTACACTAGGCAGCCTGCCGATGACCCCACGCTGCCGGACGTGGTGGTGGAAATCGAAATAGGCTCCTCGCGCTTCGACCCGCACACCAAACCGCCGATGACGGAGGCTAAGGCCAATGTTATCAATTATGGACGGTATGGGTGGCAGACGTTTTATATGGAGTGGGAGCGCGGTGAAATCGAGAATATCCCCTACTGCGCAGCGATTACCGGCGATGTGTGGGATTTGTATTTGTGGTGGTGTACTAAAAACAACGAGCGGCAGATTTCCAAATCGAAATTCCTGCAGCACATTGCCAGTAAGATGCCAAGGGCGCGGCGGTGGTGGCGTTTGCCCAATAGCCCGCGCCCGGAGAAAAAGATGCAGGATAATATCTTCCTCCCGCCCGGCATCCGCCCGCCTCAGGGCACGCCTGAAATGGACTTTATCGGCCCGCAGGTGCTTAGATTCCAGCAGGCGGTGCAAGACCTGCGAAATCCGAAAAACTACTAAACGCTGCACAACTGCACAAAATGCACTTTTGCCCCACCCCGCAAATCCACGCTGGGCGGGGCTTTGTGCACTTTGTGCAGTGTGTGCAGCATTTTTCGCGTGCGCGTACGCGCGTTATATATAGGTGTATTTCCTGCTACTCTACCCGCCTTTTTATTTTTTTCTCTATGCGTGTAAAAATATACTGCATATACTGCACAAAGTGCACAAATGCCCACCAGATAAGGCTTTCAGCGATTTTCAAAACTGCATAAATATGCACTTTGTGCAAAACTTGTAAAAAACAGGATTTTTTGCCGCTTTATCTGTTGTTTTATCGAGGTTTTTAGTAAAATAGCGGCACAATAAAAAAAAGCGGCAGAGGGCTGCCGCGTAAGAGGTAACAAAAGGGGCATGGGTATCATGCTGTGTTTGATTTTTCCGAAGATGCAAAAGATGCGCTGATGCGCGAATGGGCGGATTGGAGACGTCGGGCTGTGCAGGTAGGGCCGAACGGCTACAAGCCGAGTTCTTTAAACATTTTGATGGCAGGCGGCACGCCCGGTGGCGGAGGCTTCCATTCGGTGGTGCTCTCCTATGGTGCGGATGTGGATTCGGTGTTTGTACTAATCGACCGTGCCGTAAACCAACTGCCGATAATTCCTAGGTTGGTGGTGCGCCGATACTACCAACAACTCGGCACCGTGGATCAGATGGCGGCGGATTTGGGAGTGTCGCGCCGAACGATGTATAAGCTGCGTGATTCGGCTGTTAATTCGGTGTTTACCGATGCGCGGTTAAAAAAGATGTTAAAAGCTGCTTGACAGTTTATGTAAACTGCGCGTAGCATAATATGAAAGAATGGGTTAAGTTGTATATATCCCATGTGGTTTGGTGAAAAATGTATTACTCATCGCCGCCCAGAGTTAAATCTGGGCGGTTTTGGCTTATTGGGAGAATGCTGTGTTTGTTGTTTCCGCCAGGGTGAAAGCCGATACTGCCACGGCACATCTCAATGCGCTGGAGCGTAAGCAGCTGCCGTTTGCGTATTCGCTGGCAGTAAACCGCACGGCAAAACTGGTAAAGCAGGCGGAAATCGACAAGATGCGGGCAGTATTCGACCGCCCTACGCCCTACACACTAAACAGCCTATATGTAAAACCCGGCACGAAAGCCAACCCATCTGCTTACGTTTGGCTTAAATACGATACGTTCAAAGGCACCCCGGCGGAAAAATACCTACTGCCGCAAATCGATGGCGGCAGCCGCAGCCACAAACGCTTCGAGCGGGCGTTGCAAGGGGTGGGCGCAATGCCGAAAGGCTATTACTGCATCCCGGGTAAATTTGCGCAGATGGATAATTACGGCAACTGGAGCCGTGGGCAGATTGTAAAAATCCTGTCCTATTTTCGTGCCTTCCCCGAAAGTGGCTACCGCGCAAATATGACCGATGCCGCCCGCCGCCGTTTGGCACGGGGCACAAAAAAGAAACGCGGCTATACCTTCGTGGCTATCGGTAAGCGCCAAGGCCGCCGCCCCGGCATCTACCAAATCTTGGCAGACGGCAAACATTGGCGGCCTATTGCTCTGTTTGTTCAGCGGGCTGGATACAGTAAGCGCTTCCCTTACTTCGAGACTGCAGAACATACGATTGATCGTGAGTTCCCTGAGCAGATGCGCAAGGCCATCGATGCTGCTATAAAATCGGCGCGGTGAAACAAAAGGTACTCCGGCGGGTGACCAAAACGCGGGTAATTCGAACCACGATTTTTGTGAAGCGGGAGGGTGCTATAGCTTCCTTCCTCCCTTTTGCCTGTAGTGGCAATGGGTTATTTGATTCTGCCGTTTGGCTTGTTTGCCAGCGGTTTTTTTATTGGTGAGGCTACCTGAAAAGGGTGGTGTGTTGAGTTTGCCCGTGTACTTATGCGGGCTTTTTTATGGAGTGTGTTTCAGGCAGCCTGTGGAAATACCGGGTTAAGACGAAATCAGATATTGAGCATAGTCGGTTAATCATCCGCAGGCTGCCTGAAACACATTGAGGGGCGGCTTATGTTGGTAAACAAGCGTGAGCTGTCGGAAATCTTGGGCATAACAGAACGCTCGCTGACCGAATGGCAAAAGGAAGGATTGCCGGTGGCATCGTTTGCTGATTTGCGCGGGCAAGCCAACGAATACGATACCAAGGCTGTTATTGGTTGGCTGATACAGCGCGAATTGCAGCGGCTCAACCGCGAGAAACCGCGCGACAGGTTGGATAGGCTGAAAGCCGACGCCATCGAACTTGAGATTAAAGAGCGCACCGGCGAACTGGCCCCGGCGGCATTGTTTGAACGTGCATGGGCGGATCACATCACCGCCGCGCGCACCGAATTTTTAACCCTGCCTGAAACACTGGCCTCTGAATTGAGCGCGATTGTCGGGCAGCCGATAGACAGCAAACTCATCACCGCCCATGTGGAGCGGGCACTGGAAAAACTGGCGAATTACGGAGCAGAAGATGCAGAACTCGGCGGCGATGATGCAGCAGAATATGGCGGCCACGGTGCGCCGGGTGCTACGCGAGGTGTGTAGCAAATGGGCTCCGCCTGTAAAAATGCGCATCCGCGACTGGGCGAACAAATACCGTTATCTCTCCAGCGTGGAGGCAGCCCGCCCAGGTAAATACGTTTTAGGTGTTACTCCCTACCTCGAATGGGACAACGGCCCATTGGATGCGCTGGACGACCCGAATGTGTCGGTGGTGTGCTGCATGAAATCGGCACAGGTAGCCTGGACAAGCGGCGTGCTCGGCAACTTGCTGGGGCGCACCATCGCCACCGCGCCCTGCCCGATTTTGGTTTTATTCCCGAAAGAAGGCGCCGCCAAGGAATACATGGATGAGAAATTCATGCCGATGGTGGAAGCCACCCCGGTATTGCGCGAAAAAATCGACATCCGCGTGCGGGCGCAAGGGCAGCGCCAGCTGTTTAAAAAGTTCGCCGGCGGCTTTCTGAAGCTGGTGGGGTCGAACTCTCCGGCCAGTGTGAAATCCAGCCCCGTGCCCTTGGTGTGCGTGGAAGAGCCGGACGACTGTAACCTCAACCTGCGCGGCCAAGGCGACAGCATCAAACTGGCCAAAGAGCGCACCAAAACCTTTGCCAAACCGAAAATCGTCATCGGCGGCACGCCCACGGTGGCGGGGGTGAGCACCATCGAAGCCGAGATGGAATTGAGCGACAAGCGCGTGGGCATGATTCCGTGCCACGAATGCGGCGAAGCCCATGTGCTCAATTTTGACTACCTGCAATGCGACCAAGACCCGAACGGCAACCATCCCGTATTCGGCAAATTCTTGCCGGAAACCGCCTACTACGTTTGCCCGCATTGCGGCTGCATGTGGAACGACGTGCAGAAAAACCGCAACGTGAAGCGCGGCTGGTGGCAGGCCACCGCCCCGTTCCACGGCACAGCGGGCTTTTACCTAAATGAACTGTACAGCCCCTTCCCCGGCTCAGTGTTTGCCGAGCTGATGAAAAAATGGCTCACCGCCAAACACGAAGAGGAAGCCGGCGATATTGCGCCGATGATTACCTTTGTCAATTCCAGCAAGGGTCTGCCGTTTGAGGTGTTGGGCGATGGGCCGCAGGGCGACGAGCTGGCGGCGCGCGCGCTGGATTACGCCGAAAACACCGTGCCGCTGGGTGGGCTGATTTTGACAATGGGGGTGGACGTGCAGCACGACCGCCTGGCTTACATCATACGCGCCTGGGGGCGGGGAGAGGAGAGCTGGCTGGTATCGTGGGGCGAAATCTACGGCAACACGCCCGACATCAAATCAGACGTATGGCTGGCGCTGGCGGAAAAAATCTACAAACACACCTACCGCCATGCCAACGGCGCCGCGATGCGTATTTTGGCGGTGGGCATCGACAGCTCGGACGGGCAGACCTCGGATGCGGTGTACAACTTTGTGCGCCACTACCGCCGCCACAACGGCGTGAACCTGATGGCCATCAAAGGCAGCAGCAACGAGGATAAGGAGATTTTCACCCGCCCGCGCGACATCGACCTGAAACACCGCAACACTAAAGCCGACCGGCGCGGGGTGCAGGTGTACAGCGTGGGGGTGAGTAAAGCCAAAGACCTCATCATCGGCGAACACGGCCGCGTCAGCCTTACCGGCAGCGGCCCCGGCCGCCTGCACAACTACAAAGAGGTGCGGGCCGATTACTACGACCAGCTGTTGAGCGAGGTTAAAGTGCCCAGCCGCCTAAACCGGCACAAAAAAGTGTGGCAAAAAAAGGTGGGGGTGCGCAACGAGGCGCTGGACTGCGAGGTTTACGCCCTGCACGCCGCCCGCAGCCTGAAAACACACAGCATGTCCGAGGTGCAGTGGGCGATGTACGAAAAAGCGGTGTTGCAACCGGCGCTGTTTGCCGAAACCCCCGCCGAGACGGAAAAAGAGCCTGAAACCATATCTGCCGCTCCGGCCATGACCCGCCGCCGTGGCGGTAATTTTGCGAAAAAATGGTGAGTAAATGACCGACTACGAAAAACAGCAGCTGGAACAACAGCTGGCATTCGCGCAGCAAGTGTATGCCGACCTGAAGGCAGCCTACCAAAGCCATGCCGCCAGCGGCCGCGCCTTTACCCACAGCTACAAAATCAAAGACCGCGAAATGACGTTTAATTCGCTGGCCGACCTGCTCAAGGCGCTGCGCTGGTGGGAGCAGGAAATCCTGCGGCTGGAAATCGCGCTGGGCAAACGGCCCGGTCGCGCCCGCCGCATCATCACGAGGTTTGCCGAATGAAACTACACAATCTGACCGCGCCAAAGCGCGGTTTTTTTTCGCGCCTGTTCCGGCGCGGCGGCCAAAACCAGCCCGCCCGGCGCGAACGCCATTATGCGGCGGTGCGGCCGAACGGCCCCTTGGCCGATGTGCGGCTGAATAATGCCGCCGCCGATGCGCTGGCTCGTGCCGACCTCGACCGGCTGCGCTCGCTCTCACGCAAACAGGCACGCGATAACGACTATATGCTGCGTTTCCTGCAGATGGTGGGCAACCACGTGGTGGGGCGGGACGGCTTTTCGCTGCAGATGCAGGTACAGCTGGACAACGGATCGGCGATGGATAACCAAGCCAACCGTGCGATCGAAGAAGCATTTGCCGCTTGGGCGCGGCGCGGTATGTGCGAGGTGAGCGGGCTGTACTCGTTTACCGACCTGCAACGGCTGATGGTGCGCAGCGTGGCGCGCGACGGCGAAGTGCTGGTGCGCCATGTGTACGGCTTCGACAACGGGCACGGCTACGCCCTGCAGCTGTTGGATATCGACCGGCTGGATACCCAGCTTAACCGCGATAAGCAAAACGGCAAAAACGCTATCCGCATGGGGGTGGAGATTAACGACTGGGGGCGGCCGGTGGCTTATTGGCTGCGGCGGCAACACCCGGGCGATTACACCGTGGCTCACGCACTGTTGGATAACGAGCGGATACCGGCGGCGGAAATCAGCCACCTGTATCTGCACGACCGCCCGGAACAGCGGCGCGGTTTCCCGTGGACGACCTCGGCGCTGATCAGCCTGCACAACCTTGGCGGCTACCAAGAGGCGGCGATTATCGCGGCGCGGGTGGGCGCTTCCAAAATGGGTTTTTTCCAGCAAAAAGAGGATATCGACAGCTTCCAAAACCCGATTGACGGCCAGGCGGTGGACAACGGGCACGGTGGGCAGGACATCATCGACTATGCCGACCCAGGCACCTTCCACAGCCTGCCCAACGGCTACGAGTTTGTGCCGTTCAACCCGGACTACCCGCACACCAACTACGATTCGTTCGTCAAAACCTGCCTGCGCAGCGTGGCAGGCGGTTTGGGCGTGAGCTACCACAATCTGGCCAACGATTTGGAGGGGGTTAATTTCTCCAGCATCCGCAGCGGGGTGTTGGAGGAACGCGACCAGTGGATGGCGCTGCAAAACTGGTATATCGACAGCTTTTTATGCGACGTGTTCGAACGCTGGCTGGCGTGTGCTCTGCTGGCCGGAGCGATTACTTCGCCGACTGGCAAGCCGCTGCCCGCCGCCAAGCTGGACAAGTTTAAACGCTACCGCTGGCAAGGCCGCCGCTGGGCATGGGTTGACCCGCTCAAGGACATCCAATCGCAAGAGGCCGCCATCGCGCTGCGCGTTAAATCGCGGCGGGCTGTGTGCGACGAGCTGGGGGTAGATTTTGACGAGACCTTGCAGCAAATCCAGCAGGAGGCGGAATTGATGCAACAGATGGGCTTAACCGAAACGCCGCCAACCCAACCGGCGGCCAACGATGAGGATAAAGGCGATGAGCAAAACAACCGGGAATAACTCCCGCGCGCCCGATACGGCGCAGATGCAACAGCTGCAGCGCAGCATGAGTTTTGAGCGGCAGACGGTGGATGCAGACAAACGCACGGTGGAAGTGGCGTTTTCCAGCGAAGAACCGGTGCAGCGCTGGTTTGGCGAGGAAATTTTGAGCCATGTGCCCGGCGCCTGCGATTTGAGCCGCCTCAACGGCGGCGCGGCGGTGCTGTTTAACCACGATTGGGACGACCAAATCGGCGTTGTGGAGCGGGCGTGGGTGGATGCGGATAAAAAAGGCCGCGCCATCGTTCGCTTCGGCAATTCGGCCAAAGCGCAGGAGAAGTTTCAGGATGTGCAGGATGGCATCCTGCGGCACATCTCGGTGGGCTACCAAATCCGCGCCCTGAATTGCGAAAACCCCGATGCCAAAGCCGATGAGGAGCCGCGCTACCGCGCCACCGACTGGCTGCCGTATGAAATCTCGTTTGTAACCGTGCCGGCCGATACCTCGGTGGGGGTGGGGCGCACGCTACCCGAACCGCCGCAGACGGCCTCTGCACAACCTAAAAACCCCGATAAAGGAAACCGTAATATGAATAAAGAAAACGAAAACACCGTGCCGGCCGTTGCGGCAGGCGCATCTGCCGACACCGGCGCTGCCGAACGCGGCGCACAAAACGAGCGCAAACGCGTGGCCGAATTGCTGGCCATCGGCCGCGCCTATGCCGCACATGGCGGCGTGGCAGCCGCCGAACAGGTGATTAAGGAAGGCGGCGATGAGGCGCAGCTGCGCGCCGCGATTATGGAGAAAATGCGCACCCAGCCCACCGCCACGGCAAACGACATCGGCATGAGCGATAGCGAGCAGCGCGAATACAGCCTGCTGCGCGCCATGAACGCCGCCGCGACCGGCAAATGGGACGAGGCCGGGCTGGAACGCGAGGTATCCGAAGCCATCGGCAAACAACAGGGGCGCACCGCCACCGGCTTTTTTATCCCCACCGACTTATTGGCCGCTGCCGGCAGCCGTGCTTACAGCAAAGGGACGCCAGCCAACGGCGGCTATACCGTAGCCAACGATTTGCGCCCGGATTTGTTTATCGATTTGTTGCGCAACCGTTTGGCGGTGGCCCAGCTGGGCGCGACCGTGCTAGACGGCTTGGTGGGCGACATCACCATCCCGAAACAGCTCACCGGCAACAGCGTGAGCTGGGTGGACGAAAACGGCGAAGATTCCGGCAGCAACGCCACCTTCGGCCAAATCGCGCTGAAACCGAAAACCGTTACCGCCAACACCGAATTAAGCCGACGCTTTATGCTGCAAAGCTCGCTCTCTGCCGAGCAGTTTGCCCGCAACGAGCTGATTAACGCGATGATGCTCGGCATCGATTTGGCGGCCATCACCGGCAGCGGCAGCAACAACCAGCCTACCGGCATTTTGAACACAACCGGCATCGGCGCGGTGGCCATCGGCGCCAACGGCGGCGAGCTGGAGTGGGAACACATTGTGGCACTGGAAACCGCGATTGCCGCCGAAAACGCCGATTTGGGCAACTTGGCCTACCTGACCAATACCAAGGTACGCGGACACCTGAAAACCAAGCTCAAGGCCACCAACGTGCCGGGCTACATCTGGCAGGACGGCGACACCCCGCTCAACGGCTACCGCTGCGCGGTGTCCAACCAAGTGCCGAGCAACCTCACCAAAGGCACGGCTAACAAGTGCTCCCCGCTACTGTTCGGCAACTGGGCGGACTTGCTGATTGCCCACTGGGGCGTGCTGGACGTGATTGTCGACCCGTACACCCAGAGCAAAAAGGGCGCATTGGTGATTACCGTGCTGCAGGATGTGGATATTGCGGTGCGCCACGCCGAATCCTTTGCCGCCATCAAAGACGTGGTGGTTTAACCCATCAACAGGCTACCTGAAAAAATCAGGTAGCCTGAATTTTAGGAGACCATGATGCCCGAGCAAAAAACACTATTGATTATGGCGCTGCGCAGCCTGTTTGTCGGCGCGCAGTTTGTGGCAGAGGATGAGGAGGCAGAAGTGCCGGAAACCGAAGCCCGCGAACTGATCCGCAACGGCTGGGCGGTGGAAACCGAACCGGAAGAAACCGATCCGGGCAAACCGAAGCGCGGCGGCAAGAAAAAGGGTGCTCCCCAGCAGCCGCCTAATGACCCGACCGCCCCGCCTGGCGGAGAAGGCGAAGGCAATAGCGAAACCCCGCCGCCAGCAGGTAGCGGCGAACAACAGCCGAACAGCGAAAGCAACCCATCAGCTAACAGCGATGACGGGGAGCCGCCGATAGGCAACGGTGAGCCGAATGTTTAACGAGCCACTGGCAGTGTTTGTGAACCCTGCCGATTTTGGCGAAACCGCGCTGCTCGACGGGCAGCCGGTACGCTGCATTTTCGACCGCGAATACGCCGCCGATAACGGCTACGGCATCTCGGCCGGCAATGCCGACCCGTATTTAATCTGCCTTTCCGCCGAGCTCCCGGACACGGTGGCGGAAGCGGAAATACAGGTGCGGGGCATTGCCTACCGGGTCGCCGAAGTACAGGCGGACGGCACCGGCATCACCGTTTTACAGTTGAGGGCGAAAAATGAGCCGGCACCAACTTACTGACATCCGCACCGCCGCCGTGGTGCTGCTGCGTACTAAGTTTAGACGGGTGTATCCCCACCGCTGGGTGGCGCCCGCGCAAAACAAACTGCCTTGCGTGGTGGTATCGGTGGCATCCCGCAGCAGCAGCGTATTTAACGCCGCGCCGCTGGAACTGCGGCACGAAGCGCAGCTGGCCGTTACCTGTATTGTACAGGGCAACGAAAAAACCGAAGACGTGGCGGAGGAAATGACCGCGCTGTCGGAAAAACTGTTTTATGCCAACCCCACGCTCGGCGGCGAGCTGGGCGAGGATTTGCTGCCGCTGTCGCTCACCATCGAGGCCGAAGACCAAGGCGAATACGTGAGCGTGTTTTACACCCAGCTGTGGCAGGCGGTGTGGTATGAGCAGGCCGGCGATTATGTGGGCGATGAAAACCACTACCCTCAGGCGCATATCGGCCCACCGCTGCTCACCGATGCGCAGCTGGCTACGCACTGGCAACTGTATGGCAGCAATCCCGATATTGATGCCGAAGACAACATCCCGAAAAGCTGAAAGGGGCTTTTATGACTACGTTTTATGTGCGACCGCTTGGCGATTACTTAATCACCGACCCGGCCACCGGCGAGCCGCTGCCGAAAGACGGCGCGCAGGTGGAGAAAAACAACTACTGGCTGCGCCGCCTGAATACAGGCGAAGTAGAGGCAGTGGCCGGCAAAGACAAAGAGGCTAACAAATGACGATTGCATTTAATGAGATTCCTGGCACCCTGCGCGCACCGGGCAGCCGCACCGAATTTAACAACGAGTTGGCCAAAAAAGGTGCAAATATCAAGCCTTATCGTGCCTTGTTAATTGCACCGGCTGCTGGTGGCAGCGCGGAAACAGGCAAGGCCGTGCCGATTACCCGCCTAGAGCAGGCTGCCGGTATGTTTGGCGCGGGCAGCCTGATGTATTGGGCGGCCAAAGGCTGGTTTGACAACAAAGGCGGCGACATCGAAACCTTCGCCCTGCCTTTAGCCAACACCTCCGGCTCGGCGGCCAGCGGCAAAATCCAAATTGCCGGTACGGTTCAGGATGGCGGTGTGGTGTATCTCTACATCGGCGGGCAGGCAGTCAAGCTGGCGGTCAAAGCTAATGATGGCGCTGCTGCCGTGGCTACCGCGCTGGCGGCCGCCGTGAATGCCTCTGCCGATTTGCCGGTGAGTGCGCAGGCAGATGCCGGCGCAGTAACGCTGACGGCCAAAAACAAGGGCTTGCCCGGCAACGAAATTGACCTGCGGCTCAACTATTATCCGCGCGACGAGCAAACGCCAACCGGCCTCACTATTTCCATCACCGCGATGGCCGGCGGCGCGGGTACGCCGGATTTGGCCGCCTCCCTGGCCGGGCTGGGCGATAAACAGTTTGATGTGATGGTGATGCCGTTTGCCGATGCCGCCAGCCTGAAGGCAGTGGAAGACGAATTGGCTTCCCGTTGGGGGCCGATGCGCGCCATCGGCGGTTTGGTGTTTGTTGCCAAAGCCGACAACTACGCCGGGCTCACCACGCTGGGCAACGGGCGCAATAGTCCGTTTTCGGTAATCGGCGGCTTGCCCGGCGTGCCGAATTTGCCGGTGCAGCTGGCTGCAGCGACTGCCGCTCAGGCCGCGTTTGCCGCGCAAAACGACCCGGCACGCCCGTTCCAAACTTTGGAGCTCAAAGGCATCCTACCGCCCGCCGACAGCGCCCAGCTTACCCTGCAGGAACGCAACCTGCTGCTGTATAACGGCATCTCCACCTACCGCACCAACGCAGGCGGCGCGGTGATGATCGATATGCTGATCAGTACCTACAAAGTGGGCAAACTGGGTCAGGCCGATGAGAGCTATCTGCTGATTAACACGGTGTGGACATTGAGCTATCTGCGCTACGACTGGGACACCTATATCCAGCAAAAATACCCACGGCACAAGCTGGCGGACGACGGCAACAAATTCCCGTCCGGCCAGCCGATTATGACCCCATCCGGCATGAAGGCCGAAATGGTGGCGCGCGCGCAGATTTGGCAGGCATTGGGCTTGGTGGAAAACATCGACCAGTTCACCGCCGACAGCTACGCCGAACGCAACATCGGCAACCCGACCCGCCTCGATACATTCATGGTGCCCGACCTCGTGAACCCGTGGATTATCACCGGCAACGTGATTGCGTTTATCGTTTAACCCCTAACGCCCCGCAGGCTGCCTGAAAGCCTGCGGGGTTTGGAGCAAATATCATGGCAAAATCAAACCGCCGTGCTGGCGTGATTTTTTTTAAAGTCAACGGCAACCAGTTGGATGCCAAAGGCAACTTTACCTACAACCTGGGCAAAGGCAAGCGGGAGGCGATTATCGGCGCGGACGGCGTGCACGGCTACAAAGAGACCCCGCAAACGCCGTTTATTGAGGGCGAAATCACCGACCGCCCCGATTTGAAGCTGGCCGATTTAACCAGCATCGACAATGCCACCGTTACCCTGCAGTTAGCCAGCGGCAAAACCGTGGTGCTTTCCGATGCCTGGTATGCCGGCGAGGGCACGGGCAACACCGAAGAGGCCAATATCGGCGTGCGCTTCGAGAGCAAATACGAAGCGCAGGAAATCTAAAGGAAAACAAGCAAATGGATAAACTTATTATTCAGTTGAGCAGCCCGATCCAGTTCGGGCGCGAGGAAATCAGCGAACTGGACATCCGCCGCCCGACCGGCCGGGATTTGATGGGCTTGGAGATTAAATTCAGCCCGGACAGCTTGATTTTGGATGCCAAAACCCTGTTTGCGCTGGTAGGCAAACTGACCAACATCCCACCTAACGTGCTGGCGCAGATGGATAGCGCCGACACCTTTGTATTGAGCGCGGAGATGCAGGGTTTTTTGCTGTCTGGCCGCCAGACTGGGCAGACTACGCCGCAGTAGTGGCCTATACTTTCAAGGGCAGCGCCGGTGATGTGCTGGATTTGGACATCGAGGAGCTGCAATGGTGGTATGAGCGGGCGGGCTGGATTCGGGAGCAACTGGAAGAGTAAAATAACGGGACTTATCAACTGGAGAAACACCATGAAATATTTACCCGTTTTGCTGGTCGGTTTGCTGGCAGCCTGCGGCGGCTCGGAGAAGCCTGCCGAGCCTACCGCCGCCTCGGCAGCGGAAGTTCCCGCCCAGGCGGCTGCCAGCATGGCAGCCAGCACCCCATCGTTTACGCCTGTGTCGGATATTAAACCGGTGTGGCAGATAATGGATATTGCCGGACAGCCGCAGGCGGCGGTGGAAAAAATACTGGGGCAGCCGCAGGGTGATTGCGAAAACAACAAATACGGCAAAAGTTGCCGCTATACAGTCACCCCGGCGGAATGGGAAATTGTCTATATCAAAGGCAAGGCCGATTGGATTACGCTGCGCGAGCCGCGCATTGATAATGCGCTCACCTCGCCCGTGTGGCTCGGACTGCCGTTTGAGCAGCCGGATGTTGGCACGCCAGCCGTGTTACGCTGGCATAAGTTTGACGGCTTGCGCGAATATAGCGTATTTGTTTATACCAGCCCGTCCGGCGGCAAAAATATAGATTATATCTATATCAAAACCACCACCGAATAATTATTGCAATCACGCCCAACGCAGAGCTTCCAGCCCTGCGTTTTTTTATGCTGGAGTAAATGATGGCAAGGCCAAAAACCGAAATCGAAGTAACCGTACAAGACCGAGCCAGCCGCGCCTTGCGCACCATCCGCGAACGTTTCGGCGCGCTGAATAACGGGCGCGTGGGGCGGGCGATGGCGCAGGTGGCGCGGGCTACCGATCAGGCCACTGCCACCCTGAAACATTATGCGGCGGCCGGGGCGGTGCTGGCTGCTGGCGCGGCGTTTATGGTTAAAGGCGTGGTGGATACGGCCAGTGAATTTGAGCGCTACCGTAGCGTGCTGGAAACCATCGAAGGCAGCAGCGAAAAAGCCAGGCAGTCGATGGCGTGGGTAAGCGAGTTTGCAACAAAAACACCCTACGAATTGAGCGAAGTGAACGAAGCCTTTGTGAAGCTGAAATCCTACGGCCTCGACCCGATTAAAGACGGGCTGCTGACCACGCTGGGCGATACCTCCGCCGGTATGGGCAAGCCGCTGATGCAGACGGTGGAGGCGATTGCCGATGCCATGACCGGGCAAAACGAGCGCCTGAAAGAGTTTGGGATTAAAGCGGAAGCCATTAAAGGTACTAACCGCATCATCTACGAATACACCGATAAACACGGGCGCCAGATGCGGGCAATGGCAGACAAGAACAACCGCGAACAAATCCGCGCCACCCTGCAGACCATCTGGAACGAAAAATACGGCGGGGCGATGGATAAGCTGTCCAATACTTGGGGCGGCATGATGTCCAACCTATCGGACAACTGGGAGCGCTTTAAGCTGATGATCGCCGATTCGGGCGTGTTTAGCTATTTGCAGGATAAGTTGCGCGGGCTGCTGGAAAAAATCGATGCGATGGCGCAAGACGGCAGCCTGCAGAAACTGGCCGAAACCATCGGCAAAAACTTGGTAACCGCGTTTGAAAAAGCGTGGGAATTTGGTACTAAGCTATACGACAAATTCAACGAAATCAACAACTATCTCGGCGGCTTTGGCAACACAATGCTGGCGGTGGCGGTGATTCTATCCCTGCCGTTGGTAGCGGCGTTTGTGAATGTGGCGTGGGCGGTAGGCTCGCTGGCAGTGGCTTTAATCGGCGCGCTTCCTGCGATTTTGGGCTTTACCGCTGCGCTGCTGGCTAATCCTCTCACGTGGATTATCGGGCTGGTGGCGGCGTTTGCCGGTTTGGTATATGTGATATGGCGCAACTGGGACGACATCGGCGCCTATTTCAGCCGATTGTGGGATGAGGTGTCGGGTGCGTTTGCCGAGGCGTGGGAGCTGATTAAGGAGCTGTGTGCATCGGCGTTTGAGGCGCTTGGTAACTTATTTCTCAATTTTACGCCGGTGGGCTGGATGATCCGGTCGATGATGGCGGTGTGGGGCTACCTGAAAGGGGTGTGGCCGCAAATCCAGCAAACCTTTGTTGCCGCACTTTCCGCCATCGGCGGGGTGTTGTCCGGCTTCTCACCGATCAACCTGATGCGCGGCGGTTTTGAGGCGCTGAAAGGCTATATTGCAGGGGTGTGGGACTGGATACGCGGAAAGCTGCAGTGGGCATTGGATAAACTGGAATCACTGGGCAATACGGTACGTTCGGTATTCGGCGGCGGCGATGGCGCTGCGGCTCCGGGTACGGGCCCGGCCGGGGCGCTGGTGGGTAAAACGCAAAACCTGAATAAGGTGGCGGTACATATTGACCACAGCAATGTGCCGCGCGGCACGCGGATGCAGGCACGGGCCAGCAACGGCGTGCAGTTGAGCACCAAGCAAGGCTACAGCCTGGCAACTTAGGAGCAAAAAATGGCGTGGAAAGACAGGCTGCGGCCGGCCTCGTTTAAACAGGCAGCATTCGGCGTGGAAGCACACAGCAGCGATCAGGGGCGGCGGGTGGTGGTGCACGAATACCCCGGCCGCGACAAACCATACGTGGAAGACCTCGGCGCGAAGGCGCGGGGTTTTACGCTGCGCGGCTTTGTGGTGGGCAAGGACTACCAGCAGGCGCGTGATGCGCTGCTGGATGCGGTCAACGCACCCGGACCCGGCCAGTTGGTGCACCCCTATTTCGGCGCGCTGCGCGTGGTATGCACAGCGGTAAGCGTGAGTGAGAGCGGCGAAGCCGGCGGTATGGCGGTGTTTGATTTAACCTTCGTGGAAGCCGGCGAGAGCCGCTATCCGGCGGCGGAATCCGACCCGGCAGGCAGTCTGTTGGATGCGGCGGATACGCTGGACGGGCAGCTGGCTGCAGCCTTCGGTAAGTGGTTTGATTTGGACGGCTTGCCGGATTTTTTAAGCCACGACAATCTGCAGGCGCTCACCGAGCGCATCCAGCGACTGACCACGGTGGGCGGCCTGCTGGATTTGGCCAAACAATCGCCGTTTTTGCAGCAGGTGCGGCAGTTGTTGGATGCGGTGGGCGAGCGATCGGCTGCTCCGGCGGTGTTGGGTAGCCGCATCATCGGACTGTTTACCGATTTAACCGGCAGCTTCAGCCAGCCTTTGGGCGGCATTATGGGGCTGGCGCGCGCATTTCGCGGCGGGAAGCGCGAAGTATCGCGCGGGCTGCCGGCCAACCCTACGCCGTATCAGCGTGCCGAATCCAACCGGCAGGCGGTGCAGGTGTTGTTTGAGGCTGCGGCTTTAAATGCGGCTGCGGCCACGGCGGTTGTGCGGCCGGATGATGTGCATATCGAGCTGCCGCAGCCGGGTGGCAATTTCGGTGGCGGCAGCAACCAACCATCCAGCCGCATTGCACCAAAGGCGGCCGCTGCCCCGCTGTTTGAATCGCTGGATGAGGCGGTGGCGCTGCGCCGCTCGCTGCTGGAGTGGTTAGACGAGCTCGCACCACAGTTACCGGATGCGGCATTTTCGGCGGCGCAGGATTTGCGCGCCGCTATCGTGCAGGCTTTGCCGGACACGGAAAACGAACTGCCGCGCCTAGTGGATTACACCCTGCAGCGCCCGTTGCCGGTGGTGGTATTGGCTTATCGCTTGCACGGGGATGCGCGGCGCAGTAGCGAGATTTTGCGGCACAACCCGGTCGCGCATCCGGGCTTTATGCCGGTGCGCCCGCTGCGGGTGTTGTCGGATTAAGGAGCAGTAAATGGCTATCGAGTTGTTGGTAAACGGCGTTTTGTACGGCGGTTGGACAAGCGTATCCATCAGCCGCAGTATTGGCACCGCCGCCGGCGCATTTAACATTGAGTGCACTGAAAACGTGGGCGGCGAGGCAATACATTGGCCGATCCGCCCGAACGACGAGTGCGAAGTTCGGGTGGCCGGGCAGGTGGTGATTAAGGGTTATATCGACAAAACTACGCTCGATGTATCGGACAGCAGCCACAGCATTGCTGTGGCCGGACGGGATAAAACCGGCGATTTGGTGGATTGCGCCGCTGCCGTGAAGCAATGGCGTAATGTGTCGATTTTGGACTTGGCTAAAGAGCTGTGTGCACCGTTTAGTATCGAGGTGGTGTTGGAGACCAAGCCGGGCAAGCCGCTGGCGGTGTTTAAAACCGAGCCGGGCGAAACGGTATTTAAAGCCTTGGAACGGGCAGCGAAAATCGCCGGTATTTTGCTGGTACAGGCACGGGGCGCATTGGTTTTGACCCATGCCGGGGCGCAACAGGCGGCTACGCCGCTGATTTTAGGCGGCAACATCAAATCCGGCACGGCCGATTATGATTATTCGGAGCGATTTTCGGAGTACACCATCACCGGCCAGCGGGCGGGCAAAGACAACGACCACGGCAAGGCGGCAGCCCATGTGCGCTCGGCAGTGCGCGATGAGGCCGTCAAGCGCTACCGGCCGTTTGCCAAATCCGCCGACGGGCAGGCTACGCCAGAGATGGCACGGCGGCAGGCGGAATGGGAAAAACAGGTGCGCGAAGCGAAAAGCACCCAACTCTCCTGCACGGTGGCGGGTTGGACGCAGCACGATGGCGCGCTGTGGGACATCAACCAGCGGGCACAAGTAGAAGCGGCTACGCTGGCAGTACAGGGCGAATTACTGATTTCGGCGGTCGAGTACGGCTACGATGATTCTGGCGAGATAACCAAAATCGAGCTAATCCGCCCGGAAGCGCTGCTGCCATCGCCCGAAGCAGCGGAAAAAGCCAGCCGCAACACCGCCGCCAAACCCGCACGCGGTAAAGGTCGCAGTGGCGGCAAACGCGGGCGGCAGGGTAAGGGGCAAAACGCGGTATCCGGCGATGTGCTGGTGATCAAACCCGATGCGCAAGGCAATTACAAGCCTGGAAACTTTGAAAGAGGAAAAGCATAATGCAGGCGCTGAAAAATATGATCGGCAGGGCGATTTTAAATTTAATCAACGATGCCGCCGCCACGCAAACCGTTACCCTGGAGGCACAGGCGGGCGATGTGCACGACGAGGTGGAGCTGTTTCAGCCATTCGGTTTTTCGGCACATCCGCCGGTAGGCAGCGAGGCAGTGGTGGTATTCGTGGCGGGAAACCACGACCACCCGATTGCCTTGTGCGCCGAACACAAGGGCACCCGCTGCAACAATCTGGCCGAGGGCGAAGCGGCGGTTTACAACCTATGGGGACACCACATCACGCTGTACAAAGACAAATGCGTGATAGAGACCCCGGTGTTTGAGGTCAATGCCAAAACATCCGCCACCATCAAAGCACCGAGAATTACGCTGGACGGCGAAGTGAGCGGCACCCAGTCGGCGGTGTTTAAAAAAGACGTGAAAGACCAAGGCGGGCTCTTTAGCATGGGTTGGATGCGCTCGCTGTTTAACCGCCACACCCACCACGAAAACGACGGCGGCAGCAATACCGACCAGCCGAACGAACAGATGGAGTAAGCATTATGCTGGGACTGATGCCTCAAGCAGACGGCGGCAGCCGCCTGTTGTTTGCAGGGGTGGATTGGCTTAAATCGGCAGTATGGATGAGCCTTGGCACCGACCGCCGCGCCGAAAACGACGATGTACTGCCCGGTGAAGACGGCGACAAACGCGGCTGGTGGGGCGATAGCTTCCGGCCACGCCGTATCGGCTCGCGGCTGTGGCTGCTGGAACGGCAGAAAATTACTGCCGACACCCTGCTGCGGGCAGAGGAATATGCCGCCGAAGCGCTCGCCTGGCTCACGGAAAAGAAAATCGCGGCGGCAGTGCGGGTGCGGGCGGAACGGCACACGCTCACTTGCGCGATGTTGTATATCGAAATCGAAAAAGACGGCGGAGAAATCCGCCGTTTTGATTATTTGTGGAGCGTAAATCATGGCGTTTGAACGACCAAGCCTGCCGGAATTGTGCCGACGGGTGGAATTGGACATCAGCAGCCGCCTCTCACCCTACCCGCACCCGCAGGAAGGTGATGTGGCATCGGTATTCGGCGCAGCTTTGGGCGCGGCATCGCACCTCTTGCACGGGCATTTGGATTGGACTGCCCAACAGATGCTGCCAATCACGGCCGCAGGTGATGAGCTCGACCGCCACGCCCGCACCTGGCTTACCGTGCCGCGCAAACCTGCAGCGTTTGCCAGCGGGCAGGCCACTGTGTCGGGCAGCCTGCCTTTGGTGGGTGATGAGCTGCGACGGGAAGACGGTGTGCACTATTCGGTGCGCGCGGTAACAGGCAATACAGTGCAGTTGGATGCGTTGGAACCGGGCCCGGCAGGCAACGCCAGCGCGGGTGTGGTGTTGCGATACAGCGGCGGCACAGCCACGGTGGATAGTGTCGGGCTCGCCGGCGGTGCGGCGGCAGAAAGCGACGAAGAGCTGCGCGAACGTTTGCTGCAGCGCATACGCAACCCGCCGATGGGCGGCAGTGTGTCCGACTATATCCGCTGGTCGCTCGAGGTGCCGGGTATTGCTCGCGCTTGGGTTAAACCAAACGGCGGCGAGATTAACCACGTTGTGGTGTATGTGGCAGGCGGCGATAACATCGTGCCCAACAGCACATTGCTGGATGCGGTACGGCAGCATTTAGAGCTGCTGCGTCCGGTAACGGCGCGGGTGTCGGTCGTCGCGCCGCGACTGAAAACCGTGGCGCACCGCATCAAAGTGTATCCAGATACCGCCGCTGTGCGGCAGGCGGTGGAAAACTCACTGCGTCTGTTTTACCGGCGCGAAGCCTCGCTGGGCTCGGTTATTCGCATTTCGCGCATCAGCGAGGCGGTTAGTTTGGCGGCGGGCGAAACACACCATATGCTGCTTTCCCCCGCAGCGGATGTGGTGTGTGAGCAAGACGAAATCGCAGTGCCGGGAGGTATCTCGTGGACTTAAGCATCAGGCAGGCTGCCTACCGCAGCCAACTTACTGCGTTGCTGCCAACCGGCCGCGCCTGGGCAACTGAATCCGACCCGGCGATGGCCGATTTTATCGCTGCGTTGGCATTAGAGCTGGCCCGTATTGAGCAACGCGCCACCGAACTACTGGCGGAAGCCACGCCATACGGCGCATACGAAACATTGCCGGAATGGGAAGCTACCGCCGGGCTGCCTGATGAATGTAGCGCATCGGCTGCCGGCGATATTCAGGCGCGGCGTATGGCACTGGTGGCGCGGCTGGCAGGCGGCGGCGCGCAAAGCAAGGCGTTTTATCTACATCTATTGCGCACATCCGGGCAACCACAGGAGGAAATTACCGAGTTTTTCCCAGCCACCTGCAATGATGACTGCAATGCCGTGTTGTACTCCGACAATGACAGCTATTGTTGGGCGGTATCGCTGCGCGACAGCGGCGACCACCGACCGGCTAACTGTAACGATGATTGCAACAGCCCGCTGCAGCTGTACCAGCGCAGCGCCATCGAGTGTGTACTCAACAAGCTTAAACCGGCGCACACTTATCTGATTTTTAAATATGTTTAGGAGCGATTGATTATGCAGCGGATTTCCACTTCTTCCGCCGTTGCCGACCTGTTCGGCAGCGGCAAAGCAGGCTTTAGAAACGGCGATTTGCCGCGCGGCGTGCTGCCTACGACGTTTAACGCTGAATGGTGCAACCATGTGCAGGAAGAGATTTGTAATGTGATTGAGGGCGCGGGTGTGGCACTTAATCCAGATAAGCGCGACCAGCTACTTGCCGCCCTGAAAAAACTAATCGACGAGCAGACCGCCGGCAAAGGCATCCCCGTCGGCGCGATCGTGTCCTTTCCCAAATCGGTAAGCAATCCCGCAGGCTACCTCAAAGCAAACGGCACGACCTTTGCACAAAACACCTTCCCCGACCTGTACCGCGCCCTGGGCAACAGCAACCGGCTGCCCGATTTGAGCCGTACCGACATCGGCATCACCGCGTGGTTTCCGACCGACCAAATCCCGGCGGGCTGGATACCCTTTGACGACATCCGCACGCGCGTTACCGAAACCGCCTACCCCGAACTCTACCGCCTGCTGCTTGCCAAATACGGCAGCATCCAAAACGTCCCGCAGGCGGAAGACCGCTTTATCCGCAACGCCGGTAACGGTTTGACAGTCGGAACGAAGCAGGAGGACGCAATCCGCAACATCACCGGCAAAATCGACAGCGGCAACCGAAGCACCGAGCAACTCTTCGACACCGCTATCCCCGAGGGCGCGTTCGGCATCGACAAGGCCCGGAAAAATTGGACATACGACGCAGGCGACGGCGGCAACGACCGCCCGTCCGCCATCACGTTCGACGCCTCCCGGGTCGTCCCCACCGCCGACGAAAACCGCCCCAAAGCCCTGGTTTTAAAACTGTGCATCAAAGCCGCCGACACCTTGGGCGAAGCCGTGTTCTGGATAAAGTCCCACGGCGAAATCGTCAACGCCGGCGCGCTGGACGCGGGCACGCTGGCGCAAGGTTTGCAAGACAAAGCCGACCGCGACCACACCCACACCGCCGCCCAAATCCAAGGGCTGGACGAAAAAATCAGCACCGCCGTTGCCGCGCAATTCACACGCCAAACCATCGGCGGCGTGGATATTGTCAGATTCCCGGACGGCACAATGATACAGACCGGCAGCTACAGGTTCACACGAAGCGGCGGCCCCATAGAAAACGAAGTCATCTTCCCCGTCGCCTTTGCAGACAGCAACGTCAAATGCTTCGTATCCGAACGCCATTCGGGACGCGCCAACGGCGAAAGGCAATACAGCTGGCTGTTTATCCGCGCAAAAAACCACGCCGCCGCCATCATTACCAACTGGTACGAAGGCAGCTGCGACTGGATGGCAATCGGCAAAGCCGCCTCGGAAAACCCCGCCGCCCGCCCGGCAAGCCCCGGAGTGCCTGAAATCGACGAAGTAACCCGAAGGGCGGTTGAAGAAGCATTAGCCGGCATCCGCCGATAAGCACCGCCGCACTTCAGACGGCATCGGACGCTTTCCGTCATTCCCACGGATTCGTTATTTCCGCCGCTTTCCGTCATTCCCGCGAAAGCGGGAATCCGGAAACCCCCGACGCGGCAGGAATTTATCGGAAAAACCGAAACCCCTAAACCGTCATTCCCGCGAAAGCGGGAATCCAGAACCCCGACGCGGCAGGAATTTATCGGAAAAAAACAGAAACCGAACGACCTAGATTCCCGCCTGCGCGGGAATGACGAGGGGTGGGGGAATGACGGGGACGGCGGAATGCCTAAGGGTTGGCGGGAATGACGAAAGCGGCGGATTGGCGAAAACGGCGGATTGGCAGGCTTCAGACGGCATCGGGTTTCAGACGGCATCGGCAACAAAAAACCGCACGGGCAAACCGTGCGGCAAAGGACGGCAGGGCGCGACCGGCAGGCAACGCCCGCCCCGGTTATTTCAGTTGGGCGACATATTGGCGCAAAACCTCGTTGATGCGCGTCTGCCAGCCCTTGCCGCCGGCGCGGAATTTTTCGACCACATCGGCGGATAAGCGTATGGTAACGAGTTGTTTTGTAGGATATTTTTGTTTGCCCCTCGTTAATTTGCGGGGCATCAACCCTTGATTTTCCATATCGGCTTGATGCGTTAATAAGGCATTCAGTAAATTTTGCGGCATAACATCTTCAATTGGTTTGAATTTGTCTAATTCTTCATCTGTAAATTCAAGGTTGAAGCGTTCATTGTCGCTGACGATGTTGTTCATATTTTTTTACCTCTCGTTTGTTTGCTTTACGAAAGCTAATCACTCGTAAATGGGTTTTAGTCATCTTAAAACAAATAGCGTGAAGCCGATCATCCAGATAAGCAAGCGCATTCCAGCGGACTTCACCATAATCTGTGCGTTCATCTTTCCAGATTAAAGCACTGTGCCATTGAAGATATTGGGCTTGTTTGAAAGGAAGCCCTCGCTCTTCGATATTGCGTTGATTTTTATCAGGGTCAAATTCAATCTTCATTGCGATTTATGATGTATTTTGTAAATACATTATAGATGGCAAGAAAGAAAATGTAAATACAGAAAGGAAACCCCAAAATGACCATCTATTTCAAAAACGGCTTTTACGACGACACATTAGGCAGCGTCCCCGAAGGCGCGGTTGCCGTCGGCGGCGAAGAATACGCCGCCCTTTTGGCAGGACAGGCGCAGGGCGGGCAGATTGCCGCCGACGCAGACGGCCGCCCCGTCCTAACCCCGCCGCGACCGTCCGAATACCACCGATGGGACGGCAAAAAATGGAACATCGGCAAAGCCGAAGCCGCCCGCAAAAAAGCCGAAGCTGCCGCCGCCGTGTGGGAAAAAATCAAACAAAAACGCCACGAAAACCTCCGGGGCGGCGTGTATGTAGAGTCTGTCGGAAAATGGTTTCACAACACCGACGAAGCGCGGCAGCAATACACCTTTATGCGCACGCTCCCCCAACTGCCGCCCGATTTGATGTGGAAGACGATGGACGGCGGATTCGTCAATTTGACGCGCCCATTGCTGGACGAACTGAGCCTCAAGCTGCTGGCCGACGAACAGCAGGACTTCGCCAACGCCGAACGCCACCGCGCTTTAATGGAACAGTCGGACGACCCCGAAACCTACGACTATTCCGACGGCTGGACGGAAAACTATAGCGAATAACAGGGGCAGAGGGCGTGCTTCGGCCCGCCATTACCGCCGCTTTCCGCCATTCCCACAATCCGTCATTCCCACAACCTCCGTCATTCCCGCGAAAGCGGGAATCCGGAAACCCCCGACGCGGCAGGAACCCATCGGAAACAACAGAAACCGAACGACCTAGATTCCCACCTGCGCGGGAATGACGAAGTGTTGGGGGAATAACGAGAAACGGCGGGGTTCAGCCCGCCGAACCAAAGGAAAAAACAATGAAGCAAAAAACCTTATACCTCGCCCTGTACAAGGGCAACCGCGAAGGCTGGGGCATCGCCTCAATTAAAGCCCGCCTCGGCGATTGGATAACGCGCAAAATCACGCGCGGGATTTACTCCCACTGCGAAATCGCCGAACCGTTGCACGGCGGCGGCTATGCCTGCTATTCGTCATCGATACGCGACGGCGGCGTGCGCGTTAAAAAAATGGATTTGCCGTCTGAAAAATGGGATTTGATACCGCTGCACGGCGCAACGGGCGACGACCTCGACCGCGTATGGCAGGCGGCACAGGGCAAACGTTACGACTGGGCGGGCGCAATCGGCACGGTTTTGAAAATCCGCCAACGCCCCGACAAATGGTTTTGCTCCGAATTTTGCGCCGCCGTGATGGGCATCCCCGACGGCTGGCGGTTTTCGCCCAACGACTTGGCGGCGATTGCCGGAATGGGAAGGGAGGGGGAATGACACCGTTGGAAACATCCGATGCGTCCGGCCACGTGCTGAATATGGGCATCATCGGCCTGTCCGGCACTTTGGCGGGGATGCCGTTGGAAGCCTTGGTATTGGGCGCGGTGGCAGGGGCATTGCATCACGGTTTGAAAGAACCGGGCAGCCGCAAGAACGGCATACTGGTCATTATCACCAGTATGCTGCTGGCCGGTTCTTTGTCGCCGATGATTACGGCCTATCTGACCTTGAATTTGGGACTGGAGCAGGAAGTGTTCAAGGCTGCCGTGCCGATGTTAATCGGCTTGGGCTGGTCTTGGGCAACCCCGCTTTTGAACGACGGCCTGCGCCGTTTGTGGGCGGGCTGGATTGACAAATGGGGAGGCAGGGAAAAATGAAGTCGGAAATGATTGCCTTGGTGCTGATGACGGCAAACGTAGCGGCGATGGCGGCGGTATTCGTTTACTCCGTCTGCTCGCTTTCCGTGAGACGCTGGACGGCCAAACAGCCCGATTACTGGATTCACAGCTTCCTGGTCGGCGGTTCGATTGCGGTTATCGGCCATTCGCTCGCCGGCTGGCGGGTGCACCATTGGACGGAGATTATGTTCAATGTGGCGGCGGCCGCCTACTTTATGCTGCGCTCGCACCGCATCCATCTGCTGGCGGGGATATTGCAGCGCAAAGGCAAAGACTGTCTGAAATAGAGAAAGGAAACGAAATGACGGAATTGGATTGGATGAAAGAAGCGCGGAAACACATCGGCTTGAACTAAACGTGCGGATTATTTTGCTTAGTTCTACGGGTGACGCGGAGCGGCTTAAAAAGGTCAGTGCCGGTTAAGCCTCTTCGTAGTCTTGAATACAAGGTGTTTGCGGTTAATCCTGTTTTTTCGGCGGCTTCAGCGACAGACAGTTTTTCACCGTTTAACTCTACTTTAATAGAGTGCTGCCGGTTCTTCATCTGCTCTTGTCTGGTAGTCCAGCGGCAATTTGCGGGTTCGTAATTCCCGTTGTTGTCGATTCTGTCCAGTTGATGTTGTAACGATGGACGCTCTCCCATGTCCTCTAGGAAGCAGTGGAATCCGGTTTTTAAGCCATCACCATGAAGCCATCTGTCACACACTTTGATCCCGCGTCCGCCATAGTTCTTATATCCACGTCTATGCGGATAAAGGCAGCGGCGTTTCATTTCTGTCCAACTGCGTTGGGTAGGGGTATCGGAACAGCCATGAACAGAGATGGATTTCCTTATAGCTTCGCTCCTGGATTTGGATTGATAGCTGCAAGTAAGACATCTGCGGGATTTTCCAGATGTGATGTCGCCCTTAACCCTGACTGCGGTAAAACCGCAATCACATCGAACGACCCAGTGCCGGCTATCAAGGATATTAACCACAGTCCATGAGTTATATTTGATATTACTCATATTTATTGTTGATGATTTAACTTGGAGTATTTTACTATGAATGAACTTACTTGGCTGCAAATAGCCCGTAAATACCTTGGCACTCACGAAAAAGTGAATGGCAAGTCAAACCCTGTACTTTTAGCGATGCTGCAAGAAATGGGAAATTTTAATCAGGAGCAGAAAGCGTGGTGGAAAGAAACAGATACCCCGTGGTGCGGATTGTTTGTCGGGCATTGCCTGGGCAAGGCAGGACGCGCGGTGATTAAAGATTGGTATCGTGCAAAAGCGTGGGCAAGTGCAGGGCTGACGAAATTGGCAAAACCTGCCTATGGCTGTATCGCAGTCAAATCACGACAAGGCGGCGGTCATGTGTTCTTTGTGGTCGGAAAGAATGCCAAAGGTCAGATTCTGGGCTTGGGCGGCAATCAGGGCAATACCGTTTCTATTGTGCCGTTCAACCCTGCCGACATCGACGGTTACTATTGGCCGTCAAAATTGATTGACGGAAAACCAGTGCCTTCAGTCCCCACAGAAGAGCGTTATCAATTACCAATCGTTTCGGCTACAGCAAAACAAGGGGTAAGTGAGGCGTAGCATGGCAGATGAGAGTACAGCCGACTGGGTGCGCCGCATGATTGCCGAGCAGGAGGCGGCGCTGGCTGATGCTAAAGCCAACGGTGATGCCTACGCCGCCCGGCACGCAGAGCACGAATTGCGCAACTATCGGCAGTTTTTGGCGCGGCTGGAGTCGCAGAAAGCGTAAAAAAATGTGGATTATGTTTCAACACATAGGGCGGCACATAAAGCACCGCCCTATGTGTTGCCCTGATTTGGAAGGGGTTACGCCCCTCCCAAATAAAGTCTGATTCTACCGCCCTAAAGGGCGGGGTTTCAACCGAAAAGGAAACACGATGAAATACTGGAAACCGCTTGCCATCGCCGCCCTGCTGGCGGCGGTGGTATACGGCGAATATTGGTACGGCGATCAGTGCTACCGCGCGGGCTACCGAGCCGCTGACGCCAAACTGAAGCAACAACAAACCGAGGCGCTGGCGAAACAAACCGCCGCAGTTTTGGAAAAAGAAAGGCAGGCGCAGGCGGCATTGACTGTCGCGCAGGCCGAAGTGGAAAAGGAAAGAGAAAATGCAAAAATTGCTGTGGATAATCTGCGCGGCGAGCTTGAGCGCGTGCGTGCCTACGCCGCTGCCCGTAGTCGCTCCCTGCCCCAAGCCACCGGCTCCTCCGGCACGGTTGATGAAGCTGCTGCCCGAGGCTGGCAGTTATTCGGCCACTGCGCAAAAGAATATGCAGGATTGGCAGAAATAGCCGACACGCAGCGCAACGACCTGGCTGAATGGCAGGCGTACGGGCGCGTGGTGGCCGATACGGCAGATAAATAAAACCCACCGATTTATGCGTGCACGGATATGGTGACAGAGGCATGGTGGGTGTGCTGTATAGATTATAACCGATATGCCGCCGCTTTGCGGCGGTTTCCTCGCCCTCCTTGGTATGGGCGCTTGTTTTTTTTGCAAGCTTGCCCGCAAGCAAGCTTGCTATTTTGGAGCTTGCAAAATGAGTGAGGCAACACAACCGATTATCCCGTGGATGGGCGGCAAGCGGCGCCTAGCAGACCGATTATTGCCGCTATTCCCGCCGCATGAGTGCTATGTGGAGTTGTTCACCGGCGGCGCGGCCTTGTTTTTTATGCGCGAGCACCCGGCAAAAACCGATGTGATCAATGACATCAATGGTGAGCTGGTTAATTTGTATCGGGTAGTACGCTGTCATTTTGACGAGTTTTGCCGCCATTTTGAGTTTATGCTGGGTAGCCGTGAGGATTGGGATTGGTTTCAGGCGGTCAATTTAAAAACTTTGACCGATATTCAGCGTGCCGTGCGTTTCTTTTTTTTACAGCAGCACGCCTTCGGCGGCAAAATCGACGGGCAGAATTTTGGCTATGCCACCACCGGCAGGGCGTTTGATATTGCCACGGTGCGCGAAAGATTGGCAGCGGCGCACCGTCGCTTGTCCGGTGCGTATATCGAGCATGGCGACTGGCTGACTTGTGTGGAGCGATACGACCGACCGCACACGTTTTTTTATGCCGATCCGCCCTATTGGGAGACAACTGGCTATGGCGTGGATTTTGAGTGGACGCAGTTTGAGAGATTGGCGGCGGCTATGCGCGATATGAAGGGCAAATTGATGTTGAGTATCAACGACCACCCGGATATTGCCGCGCTGTTTTCGGAGTTTTGGATGCGGCGGCTAGAGATTAAATACACGGTATCCAATAGCACTGATTTAAAAACCAGCGGAGAATTAGTGATTTGTAATTTTACGCCAGAGGAAAAACAGGCGGCGCTGTTCTGATTTCAGGCTACCTGAAAAAAAAGCCCCTTGCGGGGCTTTAGCTTATAAGAACTTGGCGATTACGGTCAGGATGGCGCCGATTGATGTTACTAAACCTGTTGCAATCAGTATCGGATACCATCTGGATTCTTGATTAATCTTTGCTGATTCCGCAATCAATTTGGCAATTTCAGCATCGACTTTTCTCAATTCTGCTCGCTTCATTTCTGTCTCGATTAAGTTGTTCATTTTATTTCCTTTTACCCCTGCTTGTCGGATTATGGGCGGTGGGGTGACCCGTCCATGTGTATATATTACTATAATACGTATTATACAGCAAGCCGTTTCACGGCATTTTTTAGAATTTTTTGTAATATATTGTTATTTATATGAATATTCCAGCCACGCCCACGCCAAGCAGCACTCGAAATCGGCGATGGCCGGCAGCACCATCAGATCGGCAGCCTCCAAGTTCTCGGCTAGGATGCCTGCGGCCACAAAGGGCACGCGCGGGTGGCGGCCTTTGCCGTCCACAAACTGCCATGCCGGGGCGGCTCGTTTGCTGTGACGGCATACGGCGATACGCACGATGTCGGCGGGTTGCATCTGCTCGTTTAGGCGGCTCACGACAAAGCCGATGGATTTGCTGTTGCTCCACTCACGGCGTACGGCGTAGCGGTCGCCCAATACGCCGCGCTGTTGCCCTGCCAGCAAATCGGGCAGCCAGCTTTTAAGCATATTCACCACGTCGTCTGCTACCTCGCTGCGGTAGCTTCTGCGGCTTTGTCCGGTGCTGGCGGTGGCGTGGGTGAGGTAGTTTTGCTTGGGCGCATCGGGCAGTGTGATGGTGCAGGGCATCTCCAACGGGTTTTGCAGGCCGCCTGCGTAAATCACCAGGCGAGTCTGTCCGCTTCGTAGGGAGGTATCCAGTTGTTTTGTGCGGTCGAGGCAGAGGCTAAACGGGCTGGCGGTATCGTCGTCAAATACGATGTCGATGTGGTTTAGGTAGCCCATCTGTGCGGTTGGTTCGATGCTGGCGCGTTTACCCGTTTGGATTTCAGGCAGCCACTCGGCGGCGTGGGCGGTGGGAAGCAGCAGGCGCAGACCGAGATGGTGTCCGCTTAGATAGGCCAATCCGCGCATGTTGTACTCGCTCTGCCAGTAGTCGGTATCGGCAATCATGCCGTCGGGTCGGTTGTTGATGGTTAGCACAGGTTATTCCTTTTTGATTCCTTTTGCCCCTATCAGCCTAGGGCGCAGCGTGGTTGATTAAGTAGTCTGTTGCCGTATTAAGACAAATCAAGCACCTTGATTTTGTGGCCAAAATAATTTTTGGCGGTGTAGTCTGCGTCCAAATCCCCCCACTTAGTGCTGGCATAATGAGCCTCGTCTTATAACGCAAGTGGTTTCTGCATTTATTTTGCAGATTTTTCATAACTATCTAATAAATATATTATCTTTTCTGCATTGTCTTTGCCTGGAATGCCTGTCAGCCGCTCGCGGATGGCGGCAATTTTGCCTGCATCGCGGTTGCGGATTTCCAGGCGGTTTGCCGCCGTCAGCTTTTTTTGATATTCGGCAGCATTTTCGCGGCGGATTTGCCGCAGGGCTTCGGATGGTTTTTTGTTGTCCGGCATGGGGTGCTTTCTGTGCCCCTTGCGGGGCGCGGTGTTGATTATAGGATGAATTGTTTGAGCTACTCATCGGCTACGCGTTGTTTTTCGCATTTTTCGCAGTACTCAATCACGGCTTGGTTGATGGGTCTGATGTAGCCGCTAGTTTCTAGCTGGGCAAATGCGCGTTGGCGTTTACAAGCCAGTGAGGCATATTTTTTGTACAGTGCTTTCATGATTTTTTCCTTTTGCCCCTGTTTGTCGGTTTTGGCGGCTGGGGCATCGTCCGTCCATGTGTGCATATTACTATAATACGTATTATAATGTAAGTTATTTTTGTGTTTTTGTTTATTATTTTTTCTGATTGTTGCTAATAGATTGGTTCTGCATCGTTTTTTAATGCAACAGATATATTTTAATCTGCTGTTTTTGTATTAAAATTCGAATCCCCGTGGGCGTGCCAATTCAAAAACCTGCTTGTTTCAAGCAGGTTTTTTTATTATGAATCGTCATTCCCGCAATTTTTCGTTGTTCCCGCAACCTTCGTCATTCCCGCAAAAGCGGGAATCTAGAACCTCTAAATTTTCAGATAACCTTTGAATATTTCCGCCGCCCCAAGGTCTGGATTCCCACTTTCGTGGGAATGACGATTTGAAAATTACCCGAAACCCAAAAACAACTGAAACCTAACACACTGGATTCCCGCCTACGCGGGAATGACGGCAGAGGGTGGACGATGCCGTCTGAAGCCTGACAAGGCATTTGATGCCGTCTGAAACTTCGTCATTCCCGCACCCTTCGTCATTCCCGCAAAAGCGGGAATCTAGAACTTCTGAATTTTCAGACGACTTTTGAATATTTCCGCCGCCCCGAAGGTCTGGATTCCCACTTTCGTGGGAATGACGATTTGGAAATTACCCGAAACCCAAAAACAACTAAAACCTAACACACTGGATTCCCGCCTGCGCGGGAATGACGGCAGAGGGTGGACGATGCCGTCTGAAGCCTAACAAGGCATTTGATGCCGTCTGAAACTTCGTCATTCCTGCAACTCTTCGTCATTCCCGCAAAAGCGGGAATCTAGAACCTCTGAATTTTCAGATAACCTTTGAATATTACCGCCGCCCAATGGTCTGGATTCCCGCTTTCGCGGGAAGGACGGTGGGACGATGCCGTCTGAAGCGGTGGGCTGAAGCCCACCCTACCATTGTTTCCGCTTCCATACCGCTTGGTGGTATTTTCTTTATATCGTAGGGTGGGCTTCAGCCCACCGTTTTTACCGTTCCCACCAATCCCGCCGTTTCCACCCAAACCGATAAATGTAACCCCGCATCCGAAGGCATCGGGAAACCGAGGATTGGAGTAGGCAGGAACGTCCGCCTGACGCGGTTTCCGAAATGGCGGGATTGGCGGGGGCGGTGGGAAT
>POWY01000006.1 GCA_003044455.1 Neisseria bergeri
AAGGCAGCGACTATCCCGACCCCACGGGCGCAAGGGACGAATACACCTATCACGTCAATGGCACAGCCCGCAGCATCAAACTCAATCCGACCGACACCCGCAGCATCCGGCAACGCATATCCGACAACCACAACAATCTCGGCAGCAATTTCTCCGACCGCGCCGATGAAGCCAACAAAAAAATGTTCGGGCACAATGCCAAGCTCGACCGCTGGGGCAACAGCATGGAGTTTGTCAACGGCATCGCCGCCGGCGCGCTTAACCCCTTTATCAGCGTGGGCGAAGCCTTGGGCATAGGCGACATACTGTACGGAACGCGCTATACCATAGACGAAGCCGCGATGCGCAACATCGCCCCCTTGCCCGCCGAGGGCAAATTCGCCGTCATCGGCGGCTTGGGCAGCGTGGCGGGCTTTGAAAAAAATACGCGCGAAGCCGTTGACCGGTGGATACAGGAAAACCCCAATGCCGCCGAAACCGTCGAAGCCGTCTTCAACGTTGCCGCCGCCGCCAAAGTCGCGAAGTTGGCAAAGGCGGCAAAACCGGGGAAAGCAGCGGTTAGCGGGGATTTTTCTGCTGCATACAATACAAGAACAACTAGAAAAGTTACTACAGAAACAGAGGGGTTAAATAGAATCAGACAGAACCAGAAAAATAGTAATATACATGAGAAAAATTATGGAAGAGATAATCCTAATCATATTAATGTTTTATCTGGAAATTCTATACAACATATACTGTATGGAGATGAAGCAGGAGGTGGGCATCTTTTTCCTGGCAAACCTGGTAAGACAACATTCCCCCAACATTGGTCAGCCAGTAAAATAACTCATGAAATTAGTGATATCGTTACATCCCCAAAAACGCAATGGTATGCACAGACTGGAACAGGCGGCAAATATATTGCTAAAGGAAGACCAGCCAGGTGGGTATCATATGAAACGAGAGATGGAATTCGTATCAGAACAGTTTATGAACCTGCAACAGGAAAAGTGGTAACTGCATTCCCCGATAGAACCTCTAATCCCAAATATAACCCTGTAAAATAATGAGTATTTGAAAGATGAAAACATTAGACGAACGAATAAAGAATTTAGGAAAATCTCTTGAAGATAGAATTGACGCTAATCTAATTGATGCCACACTAGAGTACATTACTTTTTCAGAACGTTTGCTAGCTTTTGAAACGCTATGTGATTATATTGAAGATTTCAATATCCAGCTTACGGAAAAAGAATCCCAAGAAATCTCTTTTATTAATAAGGAATTTGGAATTGAAAGTACATCAGATTAATAAATATTAGGTCGGTTTAAAAACCCAACAATCAAAAAGTCGTCTGAAACTGCTTTTAATTTTCAGACGGTATTTCCTTCATTTGAAACAGGATATTGAAAACTAAGTTCTTCAAAAATCCTACACCTGCTCCTTCCACGGCAGCACCTTGGTCAAAAAGGCAGACGGCTACAAAGCCATCGCCCGTATCCGGGCCGGCGAGAGCGTCCTTTCCAAGGACGAGGCAAGCGGAAAAACAGGATACAAACCCGTTACTGCCCGATACGGCAATCCGTATCGGGAAACCGTTTACATTAAAGTTTCAGACGGCATCGGCAACAGCCAAACCCTGATTTCCAACCTCATCTATCCGTTTTATTCGGACGGCAAATGGGTTAAAGCGGAAGATTTGAAAGCGGGAAGCAGGCTGTATTCCGAAAGCGGCAGAACCCAAACCGTCCGCAACATCATTGTCAAACCAAAACCACTCAAAGCCTACAATCTGACCGTTGCCGACTGGCATACTTACTTCGTCAAGGGCAATCAGGCGGAAACGGAAGGGGTTTGGGTTCATAATTCTTGTCCTCCCAAAAGAGCTCCCGAATACCATGCAGGAACTGTATCTGAATCTAATTTTTTAAATGCAGCTGAGAAATGGCTAGGGAAAAACTATCAGTCGTATCCAAATGGTCGATATGTATCACAAGATGGAATGCGGCAGGTACGATATGGTTATCATGAAACAAATTCATCTACGTATTATGGTCATTTTGAATCATATGACAAACCTAATGGACGTGTAATAGAAAATAGTACGGTAACAATTATTCGGGATTGAAGAATGATGAGTGTAAAAGAATTATTCAAAGTCATCTTAGATGAAAATAAAGATTTTCCTATTAGAACGATTCATCGTACCCCGATGGGGATACTTCCCAAACCTGTTGCTTTAAGTATTGTTCAATATGAAAATGATCCGGGATTTTATTTGTTTTATTTGAATGAAGTCGGTCAGGAACAAACGGATACTTATCATGACACATTAGATTCGGCATTTGAACAGGCGGAGTTTGAATTTGGAATTAGCAAAGAGGAATGGATGCAAAGTCCTTAGACGGCAAAATCAAGATGCCGCTTTATTTTTCAGACGGCGTTTCCGTCAATAAAAAAGGCGGTATTGGAGTCCAAACCAGCCTATGCCTTGCCGGAATAGGGATGAAAGGTTTAAGAAAAAATGATTACAGTCGAACATTTAGAGCATTATTTGGGTGAAATCGAAAGCGGTATAAAATGCTTGGATCGACGTTATCATCTCAGCGTTTCCGTCTTCCCATTACAACCATATAAAGGGGTAACTACTTTTTCTACTTTAGGCTTGAATCGATATGACTTGAACTATAAAAGTAGGTTTGAATTAATTTTTACCTGTTCTGAAGAATGGAATAAAGAAAATATTGCAGCTTTTCTATCAGGAGTGGCTGAATATTTGATTGACAATAGACAACCTATTTTAAGAGGTGAAATTATTCAATTACCCAGAGTAATTATCGAAGGTAGCAAAATGGATGCACTGTATGTTTCCGCTCCATTTTATTTCGACGATGATTTTCAGGTCTGTTATGGAGAACACTACAATATCGTTTTCCCTTTGCTTGTCCCGTTGTATAAACAGGAAGCCGAATTGGTAGAAAAGAAAGGTTGGAATGCTTTTGAACGGTTCTTGCTGGATAATGAAGTTGGCAACCTTTCGGATATGAATAGGAAACCGTTTACTTGGTAAGGGCTTTCTTAAATTTGATTAAAGGTCGTCTGAAATTAAGCTTGTTTTTCAGACGATCTTTCCTTCATTTATTGAATCAAAAGGCGGCATTGTTAAAACAAGTTTAGGAGATTAAACATGGCATCATATGTTTCCATAAAAGGATGGATTGAATGCTCTGACGATGATATAAAAATCATCCAAGAAAACATTAATAATTTTTGGAATAATTGTCCCTTCAATATCGAAGAGAAAGAATCTGCAAAAATATATAAAAATGGGTGGGTTTTCCCGACAAATAGTTTTAATTGGAGCAGCTATATTTTTTTTGGTGCATGCGTGAAATCTTATTTCATTATTTATTTTGAAAAATGTATTAAAACAATAATGGAATTGGATATTGAAATATCAGGTTTTTTTGAATTAGATTATTATGAAGATAGTTATAAAGTAAATTGGAAAATAAATAATGGCAATTTAATACAAACAACTGATTAAATGGACAAATATAAGTTAGATTGGACACCCAAACCTAACAACTGTCTGAAACTCAATTTAGTTTTCAGACGACCTTTCCCCGTATCGGCAGACTATGAATTTACAGCTATCGGGAAATTTAGGATAGAGAAAATTCCATACGCGAAGCCGTTGACCAGTGGATACGGGAAAACCCCAATGCCGCCGAAACCATCGGAGCCGACGCCAAAGCCGCGAAGTTGGCAAAAACGGTAAAACTGGGGAGATAAAAGCCAATGGCAGGAAAGTAAATGTGAGAATGGACAGTACGGATGGTAGACCTACTTTAGAAATCCAGCAGGGCAATAAGAAAACAAAAATCAGATATGGAAAATGATGATGAAGATTAAACCATTACAATTTTCTAACAATAATCACAGATTTTATGTGGACAAAATTTGTGTTACCGAACAAGATGTGAACATTTTGGCATCCGACCGAAATTATGAATTAAATATTGAAATATTTATCGACAATATAATTCATTTTCAAATAACGGATGAATCTTATAAAGTAAAATTTTCAGAATATTTATTCGAAAATAAAACAGAAAATAATTCGGATGGGAATCCTACTGCAAATTATTTTTTCGAGATAATAGACGACGGTTATATGGACTGGTTGAAAGAAGAAAGTTTTGATTTTTTTGAAAAGAAATATTATAAGGCTTATATTTTCTTTTTTAGCGATTCTGTAATAGAAGTTATCAGCTCGACAGAACCTGTATTTTATTCAAAATAACAAATTATCAAACAAAGCTCTGATTAAAAACCCAACAATCAAAATGCCGTCTGAAGCGGTATTCGACTTTCAGACGGCATTTTGATGAATGAAACAGGATATTGAGAACTAAGTTCTTCAAAAATCCTACACCTGCTCCTTCCACGGCAGCACCTTGGTCAAAACGGCAGACGGCTACAAAGCTATTGCCCGTATCCGAGCCGGAGACCGCGTCTTTGCCAAAGATGAAACCAGTGGAAAAACGGGATACAAACCCGTTACCGCCCGATACGGTAATCCGTACCAAGAAACCGTTTACATTGAAGTTTCAGACGGCATCGGCAACAACCAAACCCTGATTTCCAACCGCATCCACCCGTTTTATTCGGACGGCAAATGGATTAAGGCGGAAGATTTGAAAGCGGGAAGCAGGCTGTTTGCCGAAAGCGGCAGAACCCAAACCGTCCGCAACATCGTTGTCAAACCAACACCGCTCAAAGCCTACAACCTGACCGTTGCCGATTGGCATACTTACTTCGTCAAGGGCAGTCAGGCGGAAACGGAAGGGGTTTGGGTTCATAATGCGTGTCCGTATGGAGAAAAATATAGGACAGAAGTTGGTTCTTATACTAATACTCATGAAAGTGGTCGAACTTATTCTGGAAATGGCACAAGACAACGTTCCCAAATCTCTGGAGCAAGAGAAGCTAGGGTTAATAATGACCCTCATATAGCTACAGATTTTACTCCTGCCAAAAATAATCGAGAGGCATTCAAAGATGAATCTAGAAGAATTGACGCTCACGGTGGTTCCAAAAGTACCAATAATTACAATCGAATTGAAAGCCCGGGGAGAAAATACCGAAAACAAGATGGAGATTAAAAATGATTGTTGACGAAAAATCTACTTCAGATGTACTGAAACAATATCAAGAACTAGGGTTTGATTTGACAAAACCTATGATAATAGAGTTTTTTATAGGAGGTTCTCAAAAGAATCTGCAATCAATAGAAAGCCGACTCATTTCTTATCGGCAAGATTTTCAAATCAGTATTGAACAAGATGAATTCGGAGAAATGTGGACTTGCTATTGTTCCGTCAATATCGTCCCTTCCCTTGAAAACATTTTAGCTATTGAAACTACGTTATTTGGTATTGCACAAAAAAATGATTGTAATTATGAAGGTTTTGGTTCGTATGGGAACTAACAAAAAGTGTAGGTTGGGTTGAAAAAACCATATTCCCATTAAAGATTAGGGGATGTCTATGGAAATAAAATTCAATACTTTGGGGGTTATCCTGAATGGGGTCAATCCTGAAGAAAAATTCATAAAAATTATTGATGACCAGGAAAATACCGGTGGATTTCTGATACTGTTATCTTCAAATGACAAATTCTCATCATTTGACAGTTACGATGACTGGGTCGAAAACTTAGAAATATTAAAAGAATACCTGCAAGAATCTCATTGGATAATAAAGTGGACCGGATAGTCGGCAAACGTAGTCCGTCTGAAACACTTTTACTTTTCAGACGGACTTTCTATCAATGGGAACAAGGCGTTTTGTCTCAATCTGGTCTATGATTATTCGATACGATGATGGGAAGCTAAGAAAAATATGATTAATCATATTGAAAAATATATAGGCACTATTTCTCATGGCTCGAAAAGCGATTCGGGAAGTCAGTACAAATTAAATATCGCAGCTATTCCCTCTTCCCCTGACAGGGATTTAAAAACTTATATTACTTTAGGGTTAAGCAAACATGATCTGAATTATAAAAGCAGATTTGAAATACTTTTCGTATGTTCTTTAAAATATGATGAAAATCAGATTTTTCCATTTTTAAGATGGTTGGCAGAAACCATCATTGAGAACAAAAAAATCCTTCTTCGAGGATAGGTTGTTTATTTGCCTGGAAGCATTGTTGATTCAACAAAAATGGACGCTCTGTATGTTTCCGCCCCATTTTATTTCGACGATGATTTCCAGGTCTGTTATGGCGAACACTACAATATCGTTTTCCCTTTGCTTGTCCCGTTGTATAAACAGGAAGCCAAATTGGTGGAAAAGAAAGGTTGGAATGCTTTTGAACGGTTCTTGCTGGATAATGAAGTTGGCAACCTTTCGGATATGAATAGGAAACCGTTTGCTTGGTAAATACCTTCTTCAAACGGTCAATGCCGTCTGAAAAACCTTGTTTCAGGTTTCAGGCGACCTTTGAAAACAGGCTAAAAAGCATGGATTACAACCAAACTGTTTTATCTCACTTGCAAAAATTTTGGAAACATCATGATATTAAAGGATTTACTTGGACTTTAGGAAGGATTGTTGAAGAACTTCCCGATTTCCAAGTTTTCCAAGTGATTCCTAATCATGCAGATGAGCCCTGGGTTTATGTCAGCTCTGGGATAGGCTCATTTTTAGGACGGGAGTTTTTTATCGTCAGCCCGTTTGAAACGCCCGAACATATTGAGACCTTGGCAATGCTTGCATCGGCAAGTATGTATTATCCCGATCGATTTCAATTAGGGAAAACGGTCAATATCGGCAGACCGTGGGTTGAGCAATCATCCTTCCGGCATTTTCTGATTTCTCTGCCTTATCCTTATGGGCAAGAGTTGGAATATATGGATAATGTCCGATTTTTCCGGTTATTGCCAATTACTCATCAAGAGAGGCTTTTTCTAGATACTCATTCGGTAGAAGAATTGGAAACGAAATTCGATGAAGCGGGTATTGATTATTTAGATATAAATCGTGCGAGTACTGTCTGACAGGCCGGATGAAAATTCGGCAATCCGATGCCGTCTGAAACGATATTCGTCTTTCAGGCGGCATTTTTGTATTTAAAGCCGGGTAACGCTCAATACGCCTTTGACGTCGCCGAGGCTGGCGAGGACGCGCGGGAGGTCGTTGACTTGTTTGACTTCGAGCGTGAACCTCATGCTGGCTTCCAAGTCACGGGACTGGGTTTGCACGGCGGTAACGTTGAGTTTGTGGCGGGCGAGCGCGTCGGATACGTCGCGTAAAAGGCCCGATCGGTCTTGGGCGCGGATTTCGATATCGACGGCAAACACTTGCCCTTCCTGCAATGCCGCCCAGCTTGCGTCCAACACTTTTTCAGGCGCTTGTTCGGCGAGGTGTTGGAAAGACGGGCAGGTTTTGCGGTGGACGGAAATGCCGCGCTCGCGGGTAACGAAGCCCACAATATCGTCGGGCGGCGCGGGTTTGCAGCATTTGGCAAGCGTAGTCATCAGGCCATCTTCGCCGTCAATGAGCACACCTGTTTTGCCGCCTTTTTTGATTTTGGACTGTTTGACGATGGTAGTTTCGCTGACGGGCGCGGGCGGCGGTTCGTTCAGCGTGCCGCAGGCTTTCTGGATGGCGCGGTTGGAAATTTCGCCTTGTCCGACGGCGGTGTAGAGGTCTTCGGGCTTTTTGTAGCCGAGGTTTTCGGCAAGCTCTTGCAGGTTGGGCTTGGGCGTGAGTTTGGCAAGCTGTTTGTCGAGTTGGACGCGACCCTCTTCGCGCACGGTGTCGGCGTTTTGCTGGCGGATGTAGGCGCGGATTTTGCCGATTGCCTTGCTGGATTTGACCCAGCCTTCGTAGAGCCAGTTGACAGAAGGGTGCCCTTCTTTGGCGGTAATGATTTCGACGCGCTGTCCGTTTTCGAGCGGGGTGGACAGCGGCACGATTTGCCCTTCGACTTTCGCGCCGCGGCAACGGTCTCCGATGCTGCTGTGCAGGGCGTAGGCGAAGTCGATGGGGGTCGCTCCCGTAGGCAGGGAGAGGACTTTGCCATGCGGGGTCAAAACATAAATCGTGTCGTTGAACAGCTCGGTTTTGAAGGCGGCGGCGAGGTCTTCCTTGCCGCTTTCCGCCATGTTTTCACGCCAGTCCAAGAGTTGGCGCAACCAGGCGATTTTTTGTTCGTAGGCGGAATCGCCTTTGCCGCCCTCTTTGTAACGCCAGTGGGCGGCGACACCGAATTCGTTGAATTGGTGCATATCGAAGGTGCGGATTTGCACTTCCACGCCTTTGTCTTCCGGGCCGACGATGACGGTGTGCAAACTTTTATAGCCGTTGCCTTTGGGGTTGGCGATGTAGTCGTCGAACTCTCCCGGAATCGGCTGCCAGAGGCTGTGGACGATACCCAGCGTGGTGTAACACTCGGGAATGGTATCGACCAGAATCCGCACGGCGCGGATGTCGAACAAGCCGTCGAAGCTGAGCTTTTTCTTCACCATTTTTTTGTAAATGGAGTAGATGTGCTTTGGTCTTCCGGCAACTTCAAAATGAATATTGTATTTTTTCAGTTCCGTACGCAGGATATTGAGGAAGTTTTCGATGTATTCGAGGCGTTCGGTGCGTTTTTCGTCCAAAAGCAGGGCGATTTCGCGGTATTTTTCCGGCTCTTGATGACGGAAGCCCAAATCTTCGAGCTGCCATTTGAGTTGCCACACGCCCAAACGGTTGGCGAGCGGGGCAAAAATGTCGAGGGTTTCTTTGGCAACGGCGCGTTTTTCGGGGCTGTCGGGGGCGTTGCTTAAAAATTGCAGGGTGCGCGTACGCATCGCCAGTTTGATTAACACGACGCGGATGTCGGTAACCATCGCCAGCAGCATTTTCCGCATAGTTTCGGCCTGCTGGGCGCGTTCTTCGGGCGTGGCGAGGCTGTCCACGCGGGCGAAGTGGGTGAGCTTTTGTACTTCGTCCACACCTTTGACCAATTCGGCGACGGTGCTGTTGCAGCGTTCGGAAACCAATAGGTTCCAATCGGGGGCGTAGCGTCCGATGTCGGCAAGCAGGGTGGCGGCGACGGCATCGGGCAGCAGGTCGAGTTCATTGACCATCTGCGCCGCGCCGAGGAAGTGGTCGGGCAACGGCTCGCCGTACGGCGTGGCGGAATCGGCGGGATAATGTTCTTCCGCCAGCGAACGGGCGGCTAAGACCAGTTTTTTATCGTTGTCCGGCAGCGCGGCGCAGTAGCTGTCGAACCATTCGCGCAATTCTTGCGGGGTCGCGCTTTGCGTGTCTTGAATCGGGCTGATGGCGGTCATGATGGGGTCTTCCGTTCCGATAAAAACGAGTTTATTGTAACAGCTTATTTATTTACGGTGCATAGGCGGGAAGATATAGTGGATTAAATTTAAACCAGTACGGCGTTGCCTCGCCTTGCCGTACTATCTGTACTGTCTGCGGCTTCGTCGCCTTGTCCTGATTTAAATTTAATCCACTATAAACTTGTTTCGGGCGGCGCGGGGTGTTAAGGTAGCCGGTACCGACAGGTTGACGAGGAATATTTTGATGAAACTGTATATTTACGACCATTGCCCGTTTTGCGTGCGTACGCGGATGGCTGCCGGGCTGTTTGGCGCGGACGTTGAAGAAGCCGTGCTGGCAAACGACGACGAGGCAACGCCGATCGGTATGATAGGTGCGAAACAAGTGCCCGTCCTGCAAAAAGAGGACGGTTCGTTTATGGGCGAGAGTTTGGACATTGTGCGGCATTTTGACCGCGAAGGCCGTCTGAAAGACGAAGTCCGCCCCGAGATACAGGCGTGGCTGGACAAGGTGGGCGGATACAACAACAAACTGGTTCAGCCGCGCGTGATCAAAATCGGGCTGCCCGAATTTGCAACGCCGGAAGCGGTGAAATATTTCACAGACAAAAAAGAGAAAAGCATCGGCAGCTTTTCCGCCAATTTGAATAAAACCGCCCAATACCTCGAACGGATAAACGCAGATTTGCAAGAGTTGGAGAATTTGATGGACGGTACTTCAGACGGCATCAACGGCGGAATCGGCATGGAGGATATTTTGGTTTTTCCTATTTTGCGCAACCTGACCGTGGTGCGCGGCATCGCGTTCCCTCGGAAGACGATGGATTATTTAATCGGTATGAGTGAAAAATCAGGCGTGCCGCTTTATTTTGACAGGGCATTGTAAAACAGGAAAACGCGGCAGGGAAATATGTCCTGCCGCGTTTTTTGGAATGTTTATGCCGTCTGAAAACCAGTCAGACGAACATCTGCACAAACGCAATCACCAGCCGCACAATCGGTGCAATAAACGCACCCAATACGCCCGTCAGCATCAGCAGCAGGATAATCCACGTCCCATAGGGTTCGATTTTGCGGAACGCTTGCGAATATTTCGCCGGCAGGAAGGTATCGATAAAAATGCCGCCGTCCCAAGGCAGGATGGGGATGATATTGAGCGCGAACAGAATCGCATTAATCAGAATACCGTAGTTTGCCATTTGAGCCAGCGGCATCTGATACGCCCCGCCGACATACGGAGTCAGCACCAAAACCACGCCCCACAGAACAGCCATCGCCAAATTCGACAGCGGGCCGGACGCGGCAACGCAACGCCAGGCAAGACGCGGGTTGAGGAAGTTGCGCGAATCGATGGGAATCGGACGCGCCCAACCAAATAGAAACGGTGTGAACATCAAAGTAAGCAGCGGCACGATGATTGTGCCGACCAAGTCGATATGGGGCAGGGGGTTCAGCGTCAGCCTGCCGTATTGTTCGGCAGTGTTGTCGCCCCAGTAGCGCGCCGTATAGCCGCGCGCCACTTCCCTGACGGTAATGGCGAGCAGCACGGGCAGGACGGCAAGCAGGAACACGCCCAAATCAAAATTTTGAAACATAATTTTCCTTTATAACGGGTGGCACGCAGCCGTAATCGGCTGCCGGATGAAGGCGGCAATATATCATTTAACCCGATTTTGTTGGAATGGGAAAACAGGCAGATTCGCCCCGTTTGTCTGCCGGTATCTGATAATTTGTCATAAACATATTGTTTTAATACGGATTTAAAGAATATGAAAACAGTATTTAGATAAAGGTAAATAATAAAAATAGGTTGCAAATAGGAATTGTTGCTATTATTATGCCCGAATTATGGATAAAGAACGAATTTTAACCCCCACAGTCGTGTTTTCCGTCGCACTGCTGCATTTGGCAATGGTGGCATTGCTCTGGCAGGCGCACAAGCTGCCCGTGATAGAGTCAGGTAATGTTATTGAATTTGTCGATTTGGGCGACTTTGGCGGAGGGGACGGTGCACCCGAAGGCGCAGGCGCGCCTGCCGCGCCCGAACCGCAACCCGAGCCTGAGCAGCCCAAACCTGTCGAGCCGCCCAAACCGGTTTTGAAGCCGGTGGTTACAAAAAAGGCGGATGCAGATATTCGGCAGCCCAAGGAAAAGCCGAAACCCGAAGAAAAACCGAAGCCCGAACCCAAACCGGAAGCGAAGCCTGCCCCGAAACCGGCGGAAAAACCGGCAGAAAAGCCGTCTGAAAAACCTGCCGAACATTCTGGCAATGCTTCTGCCAAAGCCGGCAGCGAGCAGGGCAATGGGGAAGGTAAGGGAACCGGTACCAAAGGCGACGGAACGGGGCGCGGAGAAGGCAGCGGTAAAGGAAGCGGCGGCGCCAAAGGCGAACACGGGGAAGGAAGCGGCGGCAGCGGCGGCGGAACCGGAGCCGGCAGCAGCAAAGGCAACCCTTTACGCGCCAACGGCAGCATCCCGCGCCCGGCCTATCCCGCGCTTTCTATGGAAAATGACGAGCAGGGTACGGTTGTTTTGAGCGTTTTGGTTTCTCCGGGCGGTCATGTCGAGTCCGTCAAAGTGGTGAAAAGCAGCGGTTTTTCCCGTTTGGACAATGCGGCACGCAAGGCGGCGCAAAACGGGCATTTTCAAGCCAATGCCTGGACGGAGTTTAAAGTCCCCGTCAAGTTTGAATTGAATTAGGCGGTTGCCGCAGCGGTTTGCGGCAGCTTGGATGTTTGATTGGTTTTTTCAGTGTTGGAATCATTATGAATTTGAAATTAGTGTTTGAATCGGGCGATCCCGTCCTGATCGGTGTGTTTGTGTTGATGCTGCTGATGAGTATCGTAACATGGTGTCTGATTGTCTTACGCAGCATTAAGCTATATCAGGCTCGCAAAGGCAATACGCTTGTTAAGCGGCATATGCGCGATACTTTGTCGCTGAACGACGCGGTCGAAAAAGTGCGCGCCGTCGATGCGCCTTTGTCCAAACTGGCGCAAGAGGCGTTGCAGTCTTACCGCAACTACCGCCGGAGCGAAGCGTCCGAGCTGGCGCAGGCTTTGCCGTTGAACGAGTATTTGGTCATTCAAATCCGCAACAGTATGGCGCAGATTATGCGCCGGTTTGATTACGGGATGACCGCGCTTGCCTCCATCGGCGCGACCGCGCCGTTTATCGGGCTGTTCGGCACGGTTTGGGGGATTTACCACGCCCTGATCAATATCGGGCAAAGCGGGCAGATGAGCATTGCGGCGGTTGCCGGCCCGATTGGCGAGGCACTGGTGGCGACGGCGGCTGGCCTGTTCGTGGCGATTCCTGCGGTGTTGGCATACAACTTCCTCAATCGCGGCACGAAAATACTGGCTCAGGATTTGGATGCGATGGCGCACGATTTGCACGTCCGCCTGCTTAATCAAAAGGATAGCTGATTATGGCATTTGGTTCGATGAATTCCGGCGACGATTCTCCGATGTCCGACATCAACGTTACACCGCTGGTGGACGTGATGCTGGTGTTGCTGATTGTGTTTATGATTACTATGCCGGTGCTGACGCATTCCATCCCTTTGGAACTGCCGACCGCGTCCGAGCAGGCAAACAAGCAGGACAAACAGCCTAAAGATCCCTTGCGCCTGACGATTGATGCGAACGGCGGTTATTATGTCGGCGGAGATTCTGCAAGCAAAGTGGAAATCGGGGAAGTGGAAAGCCGTCTGAAAGCCGCCAAGGAGCAGAATGAAAACGTGATTGTGGCCATTGCGGCAGACAAGGCGGTGGAATACGATTATGTGAACAAAGCGTTGGAGGCTGCCCGTCAGGCAGGGATTACCAAAATCGGTTTTGTAACGGAAACCAAGGCGCAATAAAGTTCGACGTTTGAACGAATGCCGTCTGAAAGCCTTTCAGACGGCATTTTTGTATCGGTCGGTTTTATGGTTTGACTGCTGCGTCTTCCAAACGGGTTCTGAAGTTTTCCAGATTCACACCTGCCGCTTCTGCGCGGCGGATGATTTCGTCAACCAGCATACCTTCTGCTGCTCTGCGGAAGCCCCACAGGAGGGAGCAGCGCGTACCGGTTCGGCAATAGGCAAGGACGGGATATTCGGCTTGTCCGATGAGTTGGCGGAAGGTTTCGACATCGTGTTTTTGGATGTCGCGTGCGGTAACGGGTTGGTGATGGAATCCGGTAACGCCTGCTTGTTCCAACCACTGTTTGATTTGGGCGAAGTCGGGCTGCGATTCTTCTTCACGGTCGGGGCGGTTGCAGATGACGGTTTTGATGCCCAGTTGCGCGATTTGTTCCGCATCGGCTTTAGTCAGTTGTGGGGAGATGTAGAGATGTTCGTCAAGTTTTAGAATCGCCATTTTATTTCCTTTGCTTTGCGGTTGTTTTTCAGACGGCATTTTGTGTGCAATGCCGTCTGAAAGTTTAACCGAACAACCAGTTTTCCAACAGGTTCCGGTCTGTGATATGTAGGATGGCAGTATCCGCCGTCGCTGCCTGAACCGTCAAGACGGTTTGACGCAATATGCCGGCACGGAAGAAGTGGATATTGATTTTTGCCCCGACGGGGTATCGGGTCCATTGTGCGGCAAAGTCGGTGCAGGCATAACCGTCTAACGCAATGATTTTGTCTTGCGGACACAGTGCCGCAGATTCCGCGCTGCCGCCGTTGAAGACATGGGTCAGGACGATGTGGTCGGCGTTTTGTTTGAAACGTGCGCCGAAATCGCCTGTCGGCGGGACGGGGCAGATGTGTTCTGCGTATCCGCCGCCGTGTTGTCGGGGAAGCGGCAGGAAGGTCAGCCCCACGCCTACGGTAGACAGGCATTCGGCAAGCGGCAAATCTTCGGTGCTGTACAATGCCGTCTGAAAAAAATCTGTCAAATCCAAGCCGGTAATTTCCTGACAACGGATTTGCCAGTGTTTTTCCGGAATACCCGAGTGTGTGTCCCTCCACTCCCGATAGAGTTTGTCCATTACCGTATCAAGGGAATGTCTGCCGTTGCTTCGGTTGCGTATTATCAGATCAAGGCACAATGCGGCAAGTGCGCCTTTTTGGTAATAGCTGACGATAGCGTTCGGACTGTTTTCATCCGGTTTGTAAAATTTGTTCCACGCGGTAAAACTCGATTCCGCCAAGGTCTGCCTCAAACGGCCGCGGGTTTGTTGTACGCGCGTAATGCCTTGTGCCAGCAGGTTTAAATAAGATTCGGGCGAGATGGTGCGGCTGCGTGCCAAAAACAAATCGTCGTAATAGGATGTAATGCCTTCGAATGCCCATAGTTGTTCGGTATAGTTTTCTTTGTCGAGGTCATAAGGGGCGAACGCGGCAGGTTTGATGGATTTGACGTTCCACGCGTGAAAATATTCGTGGGAGAAAAGTCCGAGCAATGTGGTGTAGGCATCGTCGGCATCGGTCATACCGTACGGCGGAGGGCTGTGGCGGTCGGCGAGCAGGGCGGTGCTGTCGGCGTGTTCTAAACCGCCGTAAATATGGTCGCCGACGTGGAGCAGGAACAAATATTTCTCAAATGGGGCAGGGGAGGAAAACATCGCCAGTTCTGTTTCGCAGATTTCTTTGATGTCCGAAACCAGCCTGTCGCGGTCGAAATCGGGATAGATGCCGCTTAAGGCAATCGTGTGCGGAATGCCTGCCGCTTCAAAATCTAAAAATTCAATCAAGCCCATCTCGACAGGTCGGTCGATCAATTCGGCATAAGATGCCGTCTGAAAGACAAGCCTCCCTGTTTCCGGCAGCGTTGTGGTAATACGCCATTCGGGTGGAATGCCAGTCAATTCCAAGCGGTGCGGCAGCGTTTCCGTTCCTTCGACTTTCAAAAACAGGCACGACCCGTCAAAAAAACCGCGTTCTGTCGTCAGGAAAGAACCTCGAACCGACAAATCGAATGCATATACGGTGTAGCGGATTTGCCACTCGCCGCGTACGGCGGCAGCATGCCAGCGGTTTTTTGCAATTTGTTCGAGCGGCATGGACGTGCCGTTACAGGATGCATGGATAGAAGTGATGTGGCGGGAAAAATCCCGAATCAGATAGCTGCCCGGAACCCAGTTTGGCAGGCTTATTTCTATAGGAAAATCATCATTTTGTGTGAATGTCAGCAAGATGTGCCACTCATGGTCTAGAGGGGAGGGGGCAATTTCATAATTAATCATGGCTATTAAATATATCGTTAAATATTATTGATAAAATGTCTTTAAAATGCAGCTTAATCTACATCAATAAAGTGTTATAAAAAAGGAGGCTTGAAAAACAAAGCAATGTCAAACTGGTTGCAATTTATTATAACAATATGATTTATATATAATAAGAATGAATTTAAGAAAAATTTTCCTTTATGTTGCAAATGTAATTCCGCTTGGCGTAATAAGGCAGATATGTTAAATTTAGAAAAAATTACGCTTGCCCAAGTTGTACCTTAAGAGGTCGCAAAGGTGGGCAGGATAAAAAATTTTTATTCCCATAATTCATGGAGACTCTCATGGACACACAAACTTACAACTACAAAGTGGTGCGCCAGTTCGCCATCATGACTGTAGTTTGGGGTATCGTGGGCATGTTGGTCGGCGTTATCGTCGCAGCCCAACTGTTTGCTCCCGCCCTCGATTTGTCTAATATCGGACCTTGGTTCCACTTCGGTCGCCTGCGTCCGCTGCACACCAATGCGGTTATTTTCGCATTTGGCGGCTGCGGTCTGATCGGCACATCATACTACGTTGTCCAACGTACTTGTAATACCCGTCTTTTCGGCGGCTGGCTGCCGGCATTTACCTTTTGGGGCTGGCAGGCGGTAATCGTTGCCGCCGCCGTCAGCTTCCCTATGGGTTGGACTCAAGGTAAGGAATATGCCGAACTGGAATGGCCGATCGACATTCTGATTACTTTGGTTTGGGTGGCTTACGCCATCGTATTCTTCGGTACGATTGCCAAACGCAAGGTGAAACACATTTACGTTGCCAACTGGTTCTACGGCGGCTTTATTTTGGCGGTCGCACTTTTGCACATCGTCAATAACATCAGCATCCCGGCCGGTTTGATGAAATCGTATCCTGTTTATTCAGGTGCAATCGATGCCATGGTTCAATGGTGGTATGGGCATAACGCCGTGGGCTTCTTCCTGACTGCCGGCTTCTTGGGTATGATGTACTATTTCGTACCCAAACAAGCAGGTCGCCCCGTTTACTCCTACCGTCTGTCCGTCGTTCACTTCTGGGCGTTGATTTTTACCTATATGTGGGCAGGTCCGCACCATCTTCACTACACTGCGCTGCCTGACTGGACGCAATCTTTGGGTATGGTTTTGTCCTTGATTCTGTTCGCACCCTCTTGGGGCGGTATGATTAACGGCATTATGACCTTGTCCGGCGCGTGGGACAAACTGCGTACTGACCCAATTTTGAAATTCTTGATTGTTTCCCTGTCCTTCTACGGTATGTCTACCTTTGAAGGTCCGATGATGTCGATTAAAACGGTCAACGCATTGAGCCACTATACGGACTGGACTGTTGCGCACGTTCATGCGGGCGCATTGGGCTGGGTAGGCTTTGTAACCATCGGTTCTGTCTATTACATGATTCCCCGCCTCTTCGGTAAAGAACAGATGCACAGCACCAAGCTGGTGGAAGCGCATTTTTGGATTGCGACCATCGGCGTGGTTCTGTATATCGCCGCGATGTGGATTGCCGGCGTGATGCAGGGTTTGATGTGGGGTTCTTTGAATGATGACGGTACGCTGACCTACTCGTTTGTCGAATCCGTAAAACGCACCATGCCTTACTACATGATCCGTTTTGCAGGTGGTTTATTGTATCTGAGTGGTATGTGCATTATGGCGTACAACGTGTACCGCACAGCCATCGGTGGTAAAGCAGTCGATGCCGAAATCCCTGCGGTTTCCCAAACACAGCACCACTAAAATACTAAGAAAGATAGGCTACCAAAATGAAATTACAACAATTGGCTGAAGAAAAAATCGGCGTTCTGATTGTGTTCACGCTGCTTGTAGTCAGTGTCGGTTTGTTGATTGAAGTTGTGCCCTTGGCCTTTACCAAGGCGGCAACACAGCCGGCGCCGGGCGTGAAGCCTTACAATGCCTTGCAGGTTGCCGGACGCGATATTTACATCCGTGAGGGCTGTTACAACTGCCACTCGCAAATGATTCGTCCGTTCCGTGCGGAAACCGAGCGTTACGGTCATTACTCTGTTGCCGGGGAGTCGGTTTACGACCATCCGTTCCAATGGGGTTCCAAACGTACCGGTCCTGATTTGGCACGTGTGGGCGGCCGCTATTCCGACGAATGGCACCGCATCCACCTGCTGAATCCCCGTGATGTCGTGCCTGAGTCCAATATGCCGGCATTCCCGTGGCTTGCACGCAATAAAGTCGATGTCGATGCAACCGTTGCCAACATGAAGGCTTTGCGTAAAGTAGGTACTCCTTACAGTGATGAGGAAATTGCGAAAGCGCCTGAGGCTTTGGCAAACAAATCCGAGCTGGATGCTGTAGTCGCCTATCTGCAAGGATTGGGTCTGGCTTTGAAAAACGTAAGGTAACATCATGGATATTAACGGTATTCGCGCTCTTTTCACGGTATGGATCTTTATCTGTTTCCTGTTGGTACTCTATATCGTCTTCAACAGGCGGAATAAGAAAAATTACGATGATGCCGCAAACAGCATTTTTGATGAAAACCAAGATGCGCAAGATAAGAAAAGCGAAAACCGTTAATATTGTGATAACGGAGCAAAACAATGAACACAACATCCCAATTTACCAGTAACTTCTGGAATATATATATTGCAGTTATTGTCTTACTGAGCTTTATCGCTTTGGCTTGGCTGCTGCTGTCTCAAAATGTTGTCAAACGTCCGAAAAAAGGCGAAGAAGTACAAACTACAGGCCATGAGTGGGACGGCATTGCCGAATACGACAACCCGCTGCCGCGCTGGTGGTTTTGGCTGTATGTTTTGACATGGCTGTTCGGTATCGGTTATCTGGTTATGTACCCGGGTGTCGGCGACTACAAAGGCCTGCTGAAATGGACCAGCCACAACCAATATGAAAAAGAGGTCAAAAAAGCCGATGAGCAATACGGCAAATTGTATGCCAAGTTTGCGGATATGCCGATTGAAAAAGTGGCAAAAGACCCACAGGCCAAGCAAATCGCCCAAAACCTGTTTAACACTTATTGTATCCAGTGTCACGGTTCTGATGCCAAAGGCTCTAAAGGTTTCCCCAACCTGACTGACAGCGATTGGCTGTGGGGCGGCGATCCCGATAAAATCCACGAGACCATTGAAAAAGGCCGTGTTGCTACCATGCCTGCATGGGGTCCTGCTTTGGGTGAGGAAGGCGTAAAAGACGTTGCGCATTATGTGATGTCTCTTTCAAAACCCAAAGGCCAGTATGATGAGGAACGTGCTGCACGCGGACAAGCCTTATTCAGCGGTCCGCCTGCCAACTGTTTCACTTGCCACGGCGATAAGGGACAAGGTATTCAAGGTTTGGGTCCGAACCTGACTGATGACGTGTGGTTGTGGGGCGGTACGCAAAAATCCATTATCGAAACCATTACCAATGGCCGCAGCAGCCAAATGCCCGCGTGGGGACATTTCTTGGATAAAGACAAACTGCATATTATGACTGCTTATGTATGGGGTCTTTCCAATAAAGACGGTAAAGCTCCGGTGAAAAAAGCCGAGCCTGCACCGACTCCCGCACCGGCGGCAGAACCCGCAGCATCTGCTCCTGCAGAAGCAGCACAAGCCGCTTCTGAAGCCAAACCTGCCGCAGCAGAACCTAAAGCCGAGGAAAAAGCCGCACCTGCTGCCAAAGTGGACGGCAAACAGGTTTATGAAACCGTTTGTGCCGCCTGCCACGGCAATGCAATTCCAGGTATTCCCCATGTAGGCACCAAAGCCGACTGGGCCGACCGCATCAAAAAAGGCAAGGACACGTTGCACAAACACGCGATCGAAGGTTTCAATACGATGCCCGCAAAAGGCGGTCGCGGCGATTTGAGCGATGATGAGGTTAAAGCTGCGGTTGACTATATGGTCAACCAGTCAGGCGGCAAATTCTAACCGTTGTTTTCCGACTTTGTCGGACGCAGGAATCCGGATTCATATCGAATCCGGATTTTTTATTTTGAACGGAAATCCTGTTTTTGATTTATGCCGTCTGAAAGTGGGGATTTTGATGCTTAAGCGGTCAGACCGACTGATATTTTTGTATGGTTTAAAGAATGGTGCAACTGGGTGTCGGACAGCATTGTTTGATGCTTTCAGACGGCATATAGGTTTGTTTATTCAAAATTGAATCTTTTTTCATATGTTGCAAAAAATATTGATTTTAGTCATAAAGAATTAGTCTTTATTGTTTATAATCGCGCATCATCACGATAACCCTAATTTCAAAAGGACGATTAATGGATACACAAATCAAAACTGAAGCCGGTCAGCAGAATAACCGGCGTTATTTGACCGTTTGGCGGTGGCATTTTTATGCCGGTCTGCTGGTTATGCCTTTTCTGACCCTGCTTGCCGTTACAGGTTTGGGTATGCTGCTGTTTGCCAATATTACCGGCAAGGAGGGCGAGCGTATTCATATTACCCCTCAGGCAGTGGTGCAGCCCCTCTCTGTTCAGGCGGAAGCTGCACGCAGCGCCGTTAATCCGGACACTTCGTCCGTCGTTCAGTATATTGCACCGCGCGCCGATGATATGGTTGCCGTGTTCCGTGTCAACAATGAGGGTAAGGCAACCATGGTTGCGGTCGATCCTTATACGGCAAAAGTGGTCAACACCATGCCGCGTAATCAGGGTTGGTATCACACTATGGATGAAATCCACGGCGATATGATGCTCGGTGCGGCAGGCGATTATCTTTTGGAAACGGCGGCTTCACTGACCATTATTATGGTTGTCAGCGGCTTGTACCTTTGGTGGGTGAAACGGCGTGGCATCAAGGCGATGCTGCTGCCGCCAAAAGGCAGGGCACGTTCTTGGTGGCGGAATCTGCATGGTTCGTTTGGAACTTGGGTGTCGTTGATTTTGCTGTTGTTCTGTCTGTCCGGAATTGCTTGGGCAGGTATTTGGGGCGGCAAGTTCGTGCAGGCTTGGAGTCAGTTCCCGGCAGGCAAATGGGGTGTTGAACCGAACCCTGTTTCAGTCGTGCCGACCCACGGCGAGGTATTGAATGACGGCAAGGTTAAGGAAGTGCCGTGGATTTTGGAGCTTACGCCTATGCCTGTCTCAGGGACAACTGTGGGCAAAGACGGCATTAACCCTGACGAGCCGATGACATTGGAAACTGTCGACCGTTTCGCGCGGGAAATCGGTTTCAAAGGGCGTTATCAGCTGAATTTGCCCAAAGGCGAGGACGGCGTATGGACTTTGTCGCAAGACTCTATGAGTTACGATATGATTAGTCCGTTTGCCGATCGCACGGTGCATATCGACCAGTACAGCGGAAAAATTCTTGCCGATATCCGCTTTGACGATTACAACCCGTTCGGCAAATTTATGGCGGCAAGCATTGCGCTGCATATGGGTACTCTGGGCTGGTGGAGCGTGTTGGCGAACGTCGTGTTCTGCCTTGCCGTCATTTTTATCGGCATCAGCGGTTGCGTGATGTGGTGGAAACGCCGTCCGACCGGAGCGGTGGGCATGGTTCCGCCGGCGCAAAAAATCAAACTGCCTGTCTGGTGGGCAATGGCATTGCCGCTGCTGCTGATTGCACTGCTTTTCCCAACCGCGCTGCTTGCCATTGCCGTGATTTGGCTGCTGGATACCTTGCTGCTGTCGCGGATTCCTGTTTTGAGGAGATGGTTTAAATGACCCGATGCCGTCTGAAGCGTTCAGACGGCATTTTGTTTGAAGGCGGGCGGGGGAAAGGCTATATAATCCCGAATACTTATCCGCAACTTTTGTCGAAATCATGTTTTATCTGTATCAATCCAACCGTCTTGAAACGCTGGCGGCACTGTTTGCCCACATTCAAAAATTCAAACCGCTGAAATCGGCTTTACAGCCCGAACAGATTATTGTGCAGAGTCAGGGGATGCGCCGCTATCTCAACACCTGCCTCGCCCGCGATTTGGGCGTGGCGGCGAATTTGTCGTTCAGCCTGCCTGCCGGTCTGACATGGAAGTTGATGAAAAAACTGATTCCCGGTATTCCGGAACTCAGCCCGTTTGCCCCCGAAGTCATGCGCTGGCGGCTGCTGGATTTGTTCCGCAGTGAAGCATTCCGGAATACGGCAGAATTTGAAGATGTGAGGAATGTGCTGCAAGACTATCTGGGCAGCGGCGAATCGGCAGATTATCAGCTTGCTGGCCAGCTTGCAGACATATTTGACCAATACCTCGTGTATCGTCCGCAGTGGATAGACGCGTGGCAGCAGGGCAGGCTGCTCGGTTTGGGCGACGATGAAATCTGGCAGTCCAAACTGTGGCGTTATCTTGATGACGGCAGGCAGAGCGCGCCGCACCGTGTTGCGTTGTGGGAAAAGCTGTTGGAATCTTTGAGCAGTGATAAGCTGCCCGAGCGTTATTTCGTGTTCGGCATTTCCACTATGGCGCCGATGTATCTGCAGCTTTTGCACAAGCTGTCCGAACATTGCGATGTGTTCGTGTTTGCACTCAATCCGAGCGGGATGTATTGGGGCAACGTCATCGAAGCGGCGCAAATCCTCAAAGGCGGCGGCGATCCCGATTTAACTCAGGCAGGGCATCCGCTGCTCGCCTCATTGGGCAAGCAGGGGCGGGACTTTTTCGACTTTTTGAACGAAATGGAAATAGAAGGAGAAACGCCGGTATTTGAAGAAGGCGGGCGCGATACGCTTTTGCACGCCCTGCAAACCGATATTCAAAACTTGGATATGCCGTCTGAAACGGCGGGAAGCGTCAACACGGGCGACGGCTCGATACGCATCGTCTCCGCACACAGCCCTTTGCGCGAATTGCAGATACTCAAAGACAAGCTGTTGAAAATTCTGCATGAACATCCCGATTGGCAGCCGCACGATATCGCCGTATTAACCCCGAATATCGAATCCTATACGCCTTTTATCGAAGCCGTGTTCGGACAGGCGCAGCCCGGTGCGCAGGCATTGCCGTATTCCGTGTCAGACGTGAAAATCAGCCGCCGACAACCGCTGTTTCATGCTTTGTCATGCCTGTTCGACTTGTTGGAAAGCCGATTTGAAGTCGATAAAGTGTTTGTGCTTTTAGAAACCGCACCCGTGTTGCGCCGTTTCGGACTGACCGAGGACGATTTACCGCTTTTGCACGATATGGTTGCCGATTTGAACGTTCACTGGGGTTTGGACGGAGAAATGCGCGGCGGCACGGATCAGCTGTTCACCTGGAAGCAGGCGGTAGAACGCATGATATTGGGCTGGATGCTGCCCGAAGGCGGCAATCCGATGTGGCAGGATGTCAGCGCGTGGTATGCCGACGTGAATCAAACCGCCATGTTTGGACGTTTTGCCGCCTTCCTCGAAACCCTGTCGGATATGGTACGGATATGGCGGCAACCTGCGACGGTCGGCGAATGGGTGGCGCGTTGCCGGGATTTGCTTGAAATATTGTTCCAAGCTGAAGCCGATGACCAAAAGGCAGTCCAAAATCTCGAAAACGAATGGGTCAAATGGCAGGAAGAGAGTACTCTGGCTGGGTTCGTCGGACAGTTGCCGCAACAAACCGTCATCCGCCACATCCGCCGCTTCCTCGACAGCGAAAGTGAGGCAGGCTTTTTACGCGGCGGCATCACTTTTTGCAGTATGGTGCCGATGCGCAGCTTGCCGTTCAAAGTCATCTGCCTGTTGGGTTTGAACGACGGAGATTTTCCCCGCAATACCAAAGCCGCCGTATTCGACCTGATTGCCAAACATCCCGCCAAAGGCGACCGAGCCCGTCGCGATGACGACCGCTACCTGTTCCTTGAAGCTCTCATCAGCGCGCGCGAAATCCTGTATTTGTCCTACATCGGGCGCGACATCCGCAAAGACGAAGAGCTTGCCCCGTCTTCGCTGTTGGGCGGACTCATCGATACCGTTGCCGCTATGGCGGGCATCGGTAGCCGCCAACTTGCACAAAATTGGATAGAACAGCATCCGCTGCAAGCCTTCTCGCGCCGATATTTCCAAGAAGGCGGACGTTCAGACGGCATATTCGGCACGCGTACCGACTACGCCGCCGCGCTCGGACAAACGCCCGAACCGCCACAACCCTTTTTCGACCAATCCGTAGAAAACGCCGAACCTGTTGCCGAAATCGGACAGGACGAATTTATCCGCTTCTGGCGCAACCCCGTCAAAGTATGGCTTCAGCAGCAGCTTGCGTGGAGCGAACCCCATATCGGCGAAGCCTGGGAGCCTGCCGAACCCTTCGAGCCGCAACACGCGGAGCAAATCGCCGAAACCTACATCGAAGCACGGCGCGAAGGACGGGATTTTGCCCAAACCGCCGCCCGTATCGGGGCAGAAAGCCTGCTGCCGTCGGGAGAGTTGGGCAGACTTTGGCGGCAGTCTTTCCAACTTGCCGCCAAACAAATCGACACGGCTATTTTAAACAGCCCCAAACTGCCACCGCTTTCATACGCCATACCGTCGGACGGGCAAATCCTGAAAGGCAGTTTGAGCAATTTATACCAATGCGGACAAGTATTTTACGCCTACGGCAAACCCAATGCGCCGCAACGTGTGGCTTTTTTATTGGAACACCTGATATTTTGCGCCGTTATGCCGTCTGAAGCCGAAACGCGGCAAACCTTTATCGTCCAATCCGGAGAAACCGAAGTATTGGTGGAAATCGCGCAAGGCAGGGCATTGCGGCTATTGTCGGAATGGATGGCGTTTTTCAATATCGGGCAAAACCGCCCGCTGCCGTTTTTTGCCAAAACCTCGCTTGCCGCCGCCGAAGCGTTTACCCAAAAACAAGATTGGGAAGCCGCCCTGAAAAAAGCCCAAACCGCCTACCACGGCAACAAAGTCAGCAAAGGGCAGAAAGACTATACCGAAGTCGCCCTCGTGTTCGGCAACGCAAGCCAAAACCCGCTCGAACAGCCCCTGTTTGAAAACCTCGTCCGCCTGCTTGCCGACACGCTTGCCGCAGCGGAAAAAAAGGAAGAGGCCGGAGCAGCATAGAAAAAGCATAACAGGATGAAAAGGCAAATGCCGTCTGAAAGCGTTTAAGCATTTCAGACGGCATTTTTACTAAGGCTTGATTATTTCCGGCGCAGGCAGGGATGGTTTTCCAAGTTGTCTATCATTATCCCGATGATGCGTGGGGCGGTTTTGCCCAAATCGAAATTTTCACCGGAAGAGAGCCAACGCCAAATCAGCCCGTCCAACGTCGATTTGATGAAGATAACCGCCATTTCCTTGTCCAAATCGTCTGCCAAATCCTGATTTTCCACCGCTTCGGTCAAAACGGCGGTAATTTTCTCGCGCCAGATTGCCTGATGCTTGCGGGCAATGGCGATAACGGCGGCGTTTTGCTCCGTGTGTTCGCATTTTAAAAACAGGATGTTGTGGAATTTGTAGTGGATGTCGTTGCTTTGCAGCCGCTCGAAAAAGTGCAGCAGCGTGTGGCGGAATACCGTCCAAGACCCTCCTTCGGCATTTGCGGCATCTTGCGCGATGCAGTTTTCGATGTCGTCGCAGATACGTTGGAACAGCGCGTCGAACAAGTCTTCCTTATTTTTGAAATGCCAATAGAGCGCGCCGCGCGTTACGCCGGCGGCTTGGGCGATTTCGTTGAGCGATGTGCGCGCAATCCCTTTGCGGTAAAAGGTTTCCAAGGCGGCAAGCATCAGGTGTTCTTTGGTTTTTAAGGCTTCGGTTTTGGTTTTTCTCATAATGGCGTTTTTGTTCCGTCGCGGTTTGAATTATAAAAAAGACTTTGTATCCGTGCAATCGTGTATGTATAATAACGCCCCTGAAATTGAGACAGTTTCCCAGTGCCGAAGTGCCGAACCCACCTGCTTTGCAACCCGTTTGAATACAGGGATGCCGAAGCAGGCGGTTTTGTATTTTGAAACGGGAATTTCTGTTAAATCTAAAATCCTTTAATAAAATCATACAGATAGGATAGATAATGGCTTTTTATGCTTCTAAGGCGATGCGTGCGGCCGCGTTGGCTGCCTCTGTCGCGTTGGCACTGTCATCTTGCGGCAAAGCAGATGAAGCGGCACAGGGCGAGCAGCCTGCTGGTCGGGAAGCTCCGGCTCCCGTCGTCGGCGTCGTTACCGTCCATCCGCAAACCGTTGCGTTGACCGTCGAGTTGCCGGGACGTTTGGAATCGCTGCGTACCGCCGATGTCCGTGCGCAAGTTGGCGGCATTATCCAAAAACGCCTGTTCCAAGAAGGCAGTTATGTCCGTGCCGGACAGCCGCTGTATCAGATCGACAGTTCCACTTATGAAGCAAGTCTGGAAAGCGCGCGCGCGCAACTGGCAACGGCACAGGCAACGCTTGCCAAAGCGGATGCGGATTTGGCGCGTTACAAACCGCTGGTTTCCGCCGATGCCATCAGTAAACAAGAGTACGATGCTGCGGTAACGGCGAAACGTTCTGCTGAAGCAGGCGTTAAAGCGGCGCAGGCGGCAATCAAATCCGCCGGCATCAGCCTGAACCGTTCGCGCATTACCGCGCCGATTTCGGGCTTTATCGGCCAGTCCAAAGTTTCCGAAGGTACGCTGTTGAATGCGGGTGATACGACCGTACTGGCGACCATCCGCCAAACCAATCCGATGTATGTGAACGTTACCCAGTCTGCATCCGAAGTGATGAAACTGCGCCGTCAGATAGCCGAAGGCAAGCTGCTGGCGGCAGACGGTGCGATTGCGGTCGGCATCAAATTTGACGACGGCACGGTTTATCCTGAAAAAGGCCGCCTGCTGTTTGCTGATCCGACCGTCAACGAATCGACCGGTCAGATTACCCTGCGTGCCGCCGTACCGAACGATCAGAACATCCTGATGGCAGGCCTGTATGTGCGCGTGCTGATGGATCAAGTGGCGGTGGACAACGCATTTGTTGTGCCGCAGCAGGCGGTAACGCGCGGTACGAAAGATACCGTGATGATTGTGAACGCCCAAGGCGGTATGGAACCCCGCGAGGTAACGGTTGCACAACAGCAGGGTACGAATTGGATTGTTACGTCAGGTCTGAAGGATGGGGACAAGGTGGTTGTGGAAGGCATCAGTATCGCTGGTATGACGGGTGCGAAAAAGGTAACGCCCAAAGAATGGATGCCGTCTGAAAACCAAGCCTCTGCCCCTCAAGCCGGTGTTCAGACGGCATCTGAAGCCAAACCTGCTTCTGAAGCGAAATAAGGAAGGCATCGATGGCTAAATTTTTTATCGACCGCCCCATTTTTGCGTGGGTTATTTCGATTTTCATTATTGCGGCGGGTATTTTCGGCATTAAAAGCCTGCCTGTTTCGCAATATCCGTCTGTTGCCGCACCGAATATTACCCTGAGGGCTACTTATCCGGGTGCATCCGCACAAGTGATGGAAGACAGCGTGCTTTCCGTGATCGAACGCAATATGAACGGCGTGGAAGGTTTGGATTATATGTCCACTTCCGCCGATTCGAGCGGCAGCGGCAGCGTGAGCCTGACCTTTACGCCTGAAACTGACGAAGACTTGGCTCAGGTGGAGGTGCAGAACAAACTCTCCGAAGTATTGAGCATGTTGCCTGCTACCGTTCAACAGTACGGCGTGACCGTATCCAAGGCGCGTTCCAATTTCCTGATGATTGTGATGCTTTCGTCGGATGTGCAGTCAACCGAAGAGATGAACGACTACGCGCAGCGTAATATCGTTCCCGAGTTGCAGCGTATCGAAGGCGTGGGGCAGGTACGCCTGTTCGGCGCGCAACGCGCGATGCGGATTTGGGTCGATCCTAAGAAACTGCAGAACTACAATTTGTCGTTTGCTGATGTCGGCAGTGCGCTGTCGGCACAGAATATCCAAATTTCCGCAGGTTCCATCGGTTCGCTTCCCGCTGTTCAGGGGCAGACTGTTACGGCTACCGTAACGGCGCAAGGGCAGTTGAGTACGGCCGAAGAATTCGGCAACGTCATCCTCCGCGCCAATACTGATGGTTCTAATGTTTACCTGAAGGATGTAGCGAAAGTCGGATTGGGTATGGAAGACTATTCTTCCTCAACCCGTCTGAACGGGGTAAATACCACCGGTATGGCGGTGATGCTGTCCAATAGCGGCAATGCGATGGCGACGGCAAAGGCGGTTAAAGAACGCATGGCGACGTTGGAAAAATACTTTCCTCAAGGTATGAGCTGGAAAACCCCTTACGATACTTCCAAATTCGTCGAAATTTCGATTGAAAAAGTCATCCATACCTTGTTAGAGGCGATGGTGCTGGTTTTTGTCGTGATGTACCTCTTCCTGCAAAACATCCGTTATACGCTGATTCCGACCATCGTCGTACCGATTTCCCTGTTGGGTGGTTTCGCCTTCATCTCTTATATGGGGATGTCGATTAACGTACTGACCATGTTTGCGATGGTTTTGGTCATCGGTATCGTGGTCGATGACGCGATTGTGGTGGTTGAAAACGTCGAGCGCATTATGGCGGGCGAAGGCCTGCCGCCTAAGGCTGCAACCAAAAAAGCAATGGGTCAGATTTCCGGCGCGGTCATCGGTATTACCGCCGTTTTGATGTCGGTATTTGTGCCGCTGGCAACGTTCAGCGGGGCGACGGGCAATATCTATAAACAGTTTGCCCTGACGATGGCGGCATCGATAGCCTTCTCCGCCTTCCTTGCGCTGACACTCACGCCTGCTTTGTGTGCCACAATGTTGAAGACCATCCCGAAAGGGCATCACGAAGAGAAAAAAGGTTTCTTCGGTTGGTTTAACAAAAAATTCGACAACTGGACACACGGCTACGAAGGCTGGGTTGCCAAAGTCTTGCGCAAGACTTTGCGCATGATGGTTGTTTACGTTGGTTTGGCGGTTGTGGGCGTATTCCTGTTTATGCGCCTGCCGACTTCGTTCTTGCCGACCGAAGACCAAGGCTTCGTCATGGTCAGCGTGCAACTGCCTGCGGGGGCGACCAAAGAACGCACCGATGCGACTTTGGCACAAGTTACCCAATTGGCGAAAAGCATTCCCGAAATCGAAAACATCATCACCGTTTCCGGCTTCAGCTTTTCGGGCAGCGGTCAGAATATGGCGATGGGTTTTGCGATGCTTAAGGATTGGAACGAACGTACCGCCCCGGGCAGTGATGCCGTTTCGATTGCCGGCAAGCTGACGGGTATGATGATGGGGACGCTGAAAGACGGTTTCGGCATCGCCATCGTCCCTCCTCCGATTATGGAGTTGGGCAACGGTTCGGGCCTGACCATCAACCTGCAAGACCGCAACAACACCGGCCATACCGCATTGCTGGCGAAGCGCAACGAGTTGATTCAAAAAATGCGGGCCAGCGGTTTGTTTGACCCGAGTACCGTCCGTGCTGGCGGTTTGGAAGATGCGCCGCAGTTGAAAATCGACATCAACCGTGCCGCCGCAGCCGCACAAGGCATTTCGTTTGCCGACATCCGCACCGCATTGGCAAGCGCGCTGAGTTCGTCTTATGTCAACGACTTCCCGAACCAAGGCCGTTTGCAGCGCGTGATGGTTCAGGCGGATGCTTCGGCACGTATGCAGCCTGCCGACATCTTGAATCTGACTGTGCCGAACAGCTCGGGCATTGCCGTTCCGCTTTCTTCGATTGCTACCGTTTCTTGGCAGATGGGTACGGAACAGAGCGTTCGTTTCAACGGTTATCCCGCTATGGAACTGTCCGGTTCGCCCGCAACCGGTGTTTCCACCGGTCAGGCCATGGAGGCGGTTCAAAAAATGGTTGACGAATTGGGCGGCGGTTACAGCCTGGAGTGGGGCGGACAGTCGCGCGAAGAGGCAAAAGGCGGTTCGCAAACCATTGCCCTTTACGCGCTTGCCGCCGTTGCAGTCTTCTTGGTGCTTGCCGCACTTTATGAAAGCTGGTCTATTCCGCTGGCCGTTCTGCTTGTAATGCCTTTAGGCTTGGCAGGGGCGGCGGCAGGTGTAACCGGGCGCAACCTGACCGAGCTGATGTTGGGCGGTATTCCTGCATTTGCCAACGACATCTACTTCCAAGTCGGTTTCGTTACTGTGATGGGTTTGAGTGCGAAAAACGCAATTTTGATTATTGAATTTGCCAAAGACCTTCAAGCGCAAGGGAAAAGCGCGGTTGAAGCCGCTTTGGAAGCTGCTCGCCTGCGTTTCCGTCCGATTATCATGACCTCGTTCGCCTTTATTTTGGGCGTGGTTCCCCTGTATATTGCCGGTGGTGCGAGTTCTGCCAGCCAGCGCGCCATCGGTACAACCGTATTCTGGGGGATGCTCATCGGCACGCTTTTGTCCGTGTTCCTTGTTCCGTTTTTCTATGTGGTGGTGCGCAAATTCTTCAAAGAAACTGCACACGAGCATGAAATGGCGGTCAGACATGCATCAGAAGCGGGTATAACCGGTTCGGACGATAAACAATATTAAGCAACCATGCCGTCTGAACGCCCACAGGTTTTCAGACGGCATCAGGACTTTTTTATGAATACTACATTGAAAACCACCTTAACCTCTGTTGCAGCAGCCTTTGCATTGTCTGCCTGCACCATGATTCCCCAATACGAGCAGCCCAAAGTCGAAGTTGCGGAAACGTTTAAAAACGATACCGCCGACAGCGGCATCCGTGCGGTCGATTTGGGTTGGCACGACTATTTTGCCGACCCGCGCCTGCAAAAGCTGATCGACATCGCACTTGAGCGCAATACCAGTTTGCGTACAGCCGTATTGAACAGCGAAATCTACCGTAAACAATACATGATCGAGCGCAACAACCTCCTGCCCACGCTTGCCGCCAATGCGAACGGCTCGCGCCAAGGCAGCTTGAGCGGCGGCAATGTCAGCAGCAGCTACAATGTCGGACTGGGTGCGGCATCTTACGAACTCGACCTGTTCGGACGCGTCCGCAGCAGCAGCGAGGCGGCACTGCAAGGCTATTTTGCCAGCACCGCCAACCGCGATGCGGCACATTTGAGCCTGATTGCCACCGTTGCCAAAGCCTATTTCAACGAACGTTATGCCGAAGAAGCGATGTCTTTGGCGCAGCGTGTTCTGAAAACGCGCGAGGAAACCTACAAGCTGTCCGAATTGCGTTACAAGGCAGGCGTGATTTCCGCCGTCGCCCTGCGTCAGCAGGAAGCCCTAATCGAATCCGCCAAAGCCGATTATGCCCATGCCGCGCGCAGCCGCGAACAGGCGCGCAATGCCTTGGCAACCCTGATCAACCAACCGATACCCGACGACCTGCCCGCCGCTTTGCCGTTGGACAAGCAGTTTTTTGTTGAGAAGCTGCCGGCCGGTTTGAGTTCCGAAGTATTGCTCGACCGTCCCGACATCCGTGCCGCCGAACACGCGCTCAAACAGGCGAACGCCAATATCGGTGCGGCACGTGCCGCCTTTTTCCCATCCATCCGCCTGACCGGAAGCGTCGGTACGGGTTCTGCCGAATTGGGCGGGCTGTTCAAAAGCGGCACGGGCGTTTGGTCGTTCGCGCCTTCCATTACCCTGCCGATTTTTACTTGGGGAACGAACAAGGCGAACCTCGATGTGGCGAAACTGCGCCAACAGGCACAAATCGTTGCCTATGAATCCGCCGTCCAATCCGCATTTCAAGACGTGGCAAACGCATTGACCGCGCGCGAGCAGCTGGATAAAGCCTATGCCGCTTTAAGCAAACAAAGCCGCGCCTCTAAAGAAGCGTTGCGCTTGGTCGGCCTGCGTTACAAACACGGCGTATCCGGCGCGCTCGATTTGCTCGATGCGGAACGCAGCAGCTATGCGGCGGAGGGTGCGGCTTTGTCGGCACAACTGACCCGCGCCGAAAACCTTGCCGATTTGTACAAGGCGCTCGGCGGCGGATTGAAACGGGATACCCAAACCGGTAAATAACCGCCCGGGCAACCAAATGCCGTCTGAAACGATAAGGTTTCAGACGGCATTTCTTTCTTTAAAACGGTTTCCGGTACCTGCCTGCCTTTCAAGACGGCAGGCCGTATCCGTTTAGAAAGTATGTTTGACGGTTGCGGTCAGGCTGCGCGGCGTGCCGTAAACGTGAATATCCGGCATGGTGCGATAGCGTTTGTTAAACACGTTTTCAAAGTCCAAACTGATGCGGGTGGATTTGCCGATTTTGTAATGCGCGGTCAAATCCAGCGTGGCGTAGGGGCGTTGGGTCAATGCGGCTGCGGTGGCAGGGTTGATGTCTGCAGGGTATTCATCCAGCGTGTGGCTGCGGCTTTGCCAGTTGACGTTTGCACCCAGGTTCAAACGGTCGGTCACGTCATACGCGGTAAAGAGTTTGAACAGATGAACCGGATAAGACGGATGAAGTTGAACCCCTTTGCTGTCTTTGATTTTAGAACGTGCATAAGACGCATTCAGCAGCCATTTATCACTTAGGCGGCCGCCGACAGAGAGTTCCACGCCTTTTGTCGTGGTGTTGTTGACTGCACGGTAGTATTCATCGCCATTCGCGAATTCGCCTTCAACCACGCCCACATGGTCGCGTTTGTTCATAAACACAGACGCGGAAGCATTCAGACGGCCTTCAAACCACGAGGCTTTCAAACCGGTCTCGTAGGTTTTGCCGCGTTGCGGTTCGAGCGGTTTGCCGTCTTTGGTCAGGTTGCGCACTTGTGGGCGGAAGATGGTGGTGTAGGACACATAGGCAGTCAGGTTGTCGTCTAGATCATAAGTTACACCCAAATAAGGAATGAAAACGTTTTGTTTGTGGCTGCTGTAAGCGAATTTGTTACGGTCAGTGCTGTAACGGTACCGCCAATCTACAAAACGTCCGCCGCCTATCAATGCCAGCTTGTCGGTCAGTTTGAAACGGGTCGAGCCGTAAACCGACAGGTTTTTCATATCGGTAAAACCATCGCGCGAATACGGCATATCGGGTTTGGCAATGTTGCCGTTAAAGAGGCGCAAATCAGGAATTTTCGACTCGCCTTCTTCATAGAAAGACAGGTTTTCTTTGTTGTCCTGATAGCTGATGCCCGCATTAAATTCATGCGAGCGGCCCAATGCCGGATAGTCGCCGTCCAAGGTCAGGGAGAAATCTTGGTCGCGGTATTTGCTGCGGTCGCGGTCTGAAGTGAAAAGCGCGGAGTAGTCGGTATTGATTTTGTATGTACCGGCAATGCCTGAAACGATGTCGCTTTTACCTGTCAGATAGCTGTAATTGCCTGTCAGTTTCCAGCCGTTGTCAAATTCATGGCTGAGGGAAGTGAACACTTCGGCACTGGTGTCTTTGCCGTAAGCCCATTTTGCCGAGGAATTGCTACGCGGCGAAGCCTCAAACGGTATGAATCCGTCTTTCTTATTGCCTGCTGCCGTCAGATAGCTGAAACGCGAGCTGCCCTTATTGCGGAAACGGTGGATTTCCGTACCGATATTCCACTGAGTCTGAGGGGCAATGTCGTAGGAGAGAATGCCGTAGAACGTATGATTGTGGCGCGAAGTGTTCGGCAGGTAATCGCCGCCGTGGTCGCTGACCAAAATAGTGCGGCCGCGCAAGGTATTGTCTGCATTCAAAGGCTGATTGGCATCAAGGACGAAGCGGTAGTGCTTCCACGAACCGACACCGGCTTCTACGCTGACGGCAGGTTTGGCAGTCGGTTTTTTGCGTTCCAAAGCAACCGTGCCGCCCGGCTCGCCCATGCCGCCGTTGGACAAACCGCTTGCGCCGCGCACGACGACGACTTGGTCATACAATTCGCTGTCCAGATTGTTGGTGCCGCGGCGGATGGCTTTGTAGTCGTAAAGGAATTTGGGCGCGCCGTCCACGGAAATGCTGTCAATCGCCTGACTGCGCGAAATAAATTGGCTATGGCCGGAGACGTTGTTGCCCATTTTGCTGTGGAACACGCCCGGTGTTTGTTTCAATACGTCCTGCAGGCTGTCCAAGCCTTGGTCTTCGATTTGTTTTGCCGTTACGACAGACAGGGATTGCGGTGTTTCACGCTGGGTCAGCTTGATGCCTGTGGCGGCGGAAGAAGCGGGGATGGTGTAGTTGGAAGCCGTTTGTTTTCCCAGTTCTTTGACGTGTATTTCCGGAAGGGCGGCAATATCTGCGGCGGAGACGTGCGCGGCGCATAACAGCATGAGTGCGGATGATACGGCAAGCGCGGTGCGTGAAGGGCGGGGGGGGGTATGCATGATTTTTCCTTTTGGTGGTTTGGCGGCGGGATTTTAGCAAAATGTTGTAATTATACTAGTTAGTGTAAATATTATTTAGGATTAGTTTGACTGTTGTCAAAATATATCTAGTTATCTAGTTATAAAGATTTATATTAAACCGTGATATGAGGGGAAAAAGGAAATGTTAGCGGAACGACGGATTGTCGCACCTTACAAAAAATGCCGTCTGAAACGATAAGGTTTCAGACGGCATTTTAAAATGCAACCGTTTAGAACTTGGCTTGCAGCCTTAACCAGGCGGTGCGGCCGGGTTCGTTGACGCGGGTGGTTTTGATGCCGGCGGCAGGATCGACAAATCCTCCGCTTCTGCTGACAAATTCGGCATAGGTTTTGTTGAACACATTGTCCACACCAGCTTGCAGGGTGGCGTATTTGTTGAATTTCCAACCTGCATTGACGGAAAGCACACCAAAGCCTGCGGATGCGCCAATATCCTGACCGATGATGTTGCCCTGTCCTTTGGCGTAGCGGTTTTGTTTGGCAACGACTTTCCACAATGCGCCCGCGCTGAATTTGCCGTTGTCAAAGGCGAGGGTGTTGTTCCATTCGAGCGGCGGCGTTTGTGCCAACGGTTTGCCGTCGGTACGGTTTTTACCGTAGGTATAGGCTAAGTTGCCGGATACGCTCCAATTAGGAGCGAATTCCCATTTCACTTCAATTTCGCCGCCTAGACGGATGGCATCGATATTGCGCGCGATTGAGTCTGCACCATGATGATGGCCGGAGTCTCCGCCTGCTGCCGGAGCCGTCGGAGTATGGCTGCCGTGTCCGCCTGCTGCCGGAGCCGTCGGAGTATGGCTGCCGTGTCCGCCTGCTGCCGGAGCCGTCGGAGTATGGCTGCCGTGTCCGCCTGTTGTCGGAGCCGTCGGAGTATGGCTGCCGTGTCCGCCTGCTGCCGGTGCCGCCGAAGTATGGCTGCCGGCGGTATGATGCATCATCGGTTTTGTTTCGACAATGATGAAGTCGTCAACTTTGCCTGCAAATACAGAGGCGGAGACGTGCCAATTTCCGCTGTTCCAAATCAGCCCTGCATCAAGTTGACGGTTGGTCTCTTTTCGGAGGTTTTCAGATTTTTTGCGTTCCCAGTAGTCGGGAGAACGTTGTGCCACGCCTAAACCTGCGTAGTATTTGGTATCGCCCAGTTTTTGTTCAAATCGGAAAAAGCCCGAATTCAAGGGGTATTTGGTTTTTTTGAGGGGATCAGAGTCGGCCTTGTTTTCGTATGTGCCTGTTACTTGGTCATGACGGAAGCCGGCAATCAGTTTTTGTGCATCGTTACGTTGCCATGCTGCTTCGGCAAAGCCGCCCAGTTGGTCAAAGCTTTGTGTCGGAGCATATGCTTTTTCGGTGAATTTTTCATTGCCTGATCGTTCGGTATGGCGGTCGCGCATGTAGTCGATGCCGGTTTGAAGGTTGACGTTGTCCCAATCGAAAGTGGCTTTCAGATTGCCGGTATCGGTGCGGCGTTTGGGGTTAATGGCTGCCTTGCCCATTTTTCCGACAGGGCGCAGGCTGTAGGTGTCCATAACGTGGTCGATTTCGCTGGAACCGTAGCGTGCCTCGATTTCGCTCAACCACGGTGTGATATTGCGTTGGCTGATGCGGATATTCCATGCGTCGCGGTCGAATTTGCTGCCGTCCATCATACGGTCGGCGTAGGCTGCCTTACCTCGGCTGCGTTCGTATGTACCGGCGATGGTGGTGTTTTCGGTCGGGGTAACGCCCAACTGAACCATTTGGCTGTCGCGTTTGAAGTTGGAATGTACGCGGTTGCCTGCCCCGTCTTTATAGTCGCCGGATTCGTTGTGTGAGACATTGAGGCGGGCATAACCGTATTTGCCACCCGCACCTGCTTCAAAGGAGGCATCGCGTCTGCCGCTGCTGCCTAATGTGGTGCTGCCGTTGAAGGAGTAGGGTTGTTCGTGGAAGGTCGGATCTTTACGGACGAAATGAACCGAACCGCTGATCAAACCCATACCTTGGGTAACGGTTTGCGGACCTTTGGTTACGACAACTTCGTCAAAGGTGCTGGGGTGGATATAAGAAGTGGGCGGATCCATGCGGTTGGAACAGCCGCCGTAAACGAACTGGTCGTCTGCGTTGATGGCAAGGCGCGAGCCGCCCAAACCTCGGAACAACGGATCGCCCGAGCTGCCGCCTTTGCGGATGATGCTCATGTTGGGGACAGATTGCAGCAAATCCGCGCCGTCGCCTGCCGGTAGGGGCTGGAGGGTGGCTTTAGGATTGAATTTGACTGTATTGGCCTTTTGCTGCTGTGTTCCGGTAACGGTAACGGGCGAGAGTTCGGCGGTTTCTTCTGCAACGGGGGCTGCCCATGCTTGGCTTAGCGCGGCTGCGAGGGGAAGGAGTAGGAAGTGGGTAGTTTTCATATTTAATCTACTTAAATGGAGGGTTGTTGTGTTAGTTCTAAAGTAGTATATAAAACTAAACTGAACGATGTATCAGAAAATGCACTTTGTTTAACATACATCAATAATGAATGTACCGGCCCGATAAAAAAATGCCGTCTGAAGCGGAAAAGGCTTCAGACGGCATTTTGAGAGACGGGTTATTTATTAAAGAAAATCAGCGTCCACGGCAAAACATATGCCTGTAGGAGGGTGAGAAGACCGACAAAGGTACAGAAAATCAGGCTGTGTTTCACGGTAAAGCGGAACAGGTTGGATTCCTTGCCCTCTAAGCCTACTGCCGCACAGGCGATGGCGATGGATTGAGGGGAAATCATTTTGCCTGTTACGCCGCCGGTCGTATTGGCGGCAACGGTCAGCTCGGGGGTAACACCGATTTGATGCGCCGTGCTTGCCTGCAAAGAACCGAATAAGGCGTTTGCGGAAGTGTCCGAACCGGTCAGGAATACGCCCAACCAGCCGAGGAACGGCGAGAAGAACGGGAACACGGCACCGGTAGCGGCAAGGACGAGTGCCAATGTAGATGACAGTCCTGAATAGTTTGCCACGAATGCGAAGCCTAGTACCAAACCGATGGACAGGATGGACAGACGCAGTTCTTTGAGCGTTTCAAAGAACGTGCCGACGGCTTCGGAAGGTTTCATTTTCAGTAAAGCGGCGGAAACGATGGAAGCAAACAGGATTGCCGTACCGACTGCGCCGAGGAAGTCAATTTTGAATACGGCGGCGTAAGGTGTCGGTTCGCTGACGATGGGCGCGGCTTTTTGTACCAAGTTGTGCAGCATCGGCCAGTCGAATTTGACGGTGGCAACGCCCAAAGCCTCTTTTACGCCCTTAATCGTCCACACGCTGACGAAAACGGTCAGAATGGCAAAGGGCGACCAGGCTTTGATGATTTGTCCTGCCGTGTATTCGCCCGCTTTGCGTTCGGACGGTTTTTTCATGCCGTTGAACGTGAAGATTTCTTTAGGCTGCCATTTTTTCAAGAAGGCGGACAGGCAAATCAGGCTGACCAGTGCGGAGGTTACGTCGGGCAATTCTGGGCCGATGAAGTTGGCGGTAATGAATTGGGTAACGGCGAAAGACACGCCCGCCACCAAGACGGCGGGCCAAGTTTGGCGTATGCCGCGCATACCGTCCATCATGGCAACCAGCCAGAAGGGGACGATAACCGACAGGATAGGAAGCTGGCGACCTGCTACCTGACCGATATGGTAAGGGTCGAGATTGGACACTTGGCCGGCAACCAGAACCGGGATGCCCATCGCGCCGAAAGCCACGGGCGCGGTGTTGGCAATCAAACACAAACCGGCGGCGTAGAGAGGATTGAAGCCCAAGCCCACCAGCAAAGCGGCGGTAATCGCCACCGGCGCGCCGAAGCCTGCCGCGCCTTCGAGGAATGCGCCGAAGGAGAAGCCGACCAGCAGCATTTGCAGGCGTTGGTCTTCGGTAATCGAAACCACGGAAGCGCGGATAATGTCGAACTGCCCTGTTTTTACGGTAATTTTATACAGGAATACGGCGGTAACGATAATCCAGGCAATCGGCCATAAGCCGTAAGCGAAGCCGTACAGCGCGGAAGAAACCGCCATACCCGCCGGCATCCCGAAGCCGAATACGGCAACGGCAAGCGCAATCAGCAGCGTATAAAGCCCCGCCTGATAGCCTTTCAGCTTCAGGACGGTCAGCGCGGCAAAGAAAAAGACGATGGGTAAGAGTGCGGCGGCGGCAGTCAGATACAGGCTGCCGCCGATTGCCGTGTAGTTTTGAACCCAAGTTTCCATAATTGAACATCTCCGAAAATATTTTTCTAATCGTCGGCAATAGTGGTCAAACCAATTAAAGCAACGTTGCATTACTTTACGAAACTTTAATATTCAGGTCAATATATTTTTGGGCGGTTCGGCAGATTTGAATCGGAGCTTTCGTTTAAATCCTGTCAAAACAAATATTTGCATGAACAAAAATTGTAGTTTGGTGTAGTTTTTTCCTGTGTTTTGGGAGCGGTGCGAGGTAAATGCCGTTGACGGCGAGAACGGCGTGTCATTAGAATCCGCCCTGATTGGTCAGTCCAATTTGATGTTTGATGTATTTCGGAAGGGTTCTGCAGGGAATCTTTATAAAGGAGGAGTGATGAAACTGGTAAGGCCTCAGAAAATCAGCGATCAGGTATTGTCGGTATTGGAGGAGCGCATTGCGGAAGGGGTTTACGCGGAAGGGGGCAAGATTCCGCCCGAACGCGTTTTGGCGGAAGAGTTCGGCGTTTCGCGCCCGTCGGTCAGGTCGGCATTGAATGTTTTGGTCGCCCGTCAGGTTTTGGAAGCGAGGCAGGGAGACGGTTATTATGTTTCGGTCAAGCCGCAGCAGGATTTTTTGCAAAGTTGGCAGGAGCTTTTGGGCAAACATTCCAATTGGGAACAGGATGTTTTTGATTTCAGCTGCCACATCGAGGGCTGTATGGCGGCATTGGCGGCAGAACGCCGGACGGATGCCGATTTGAAGCGGATTCGGTTTTGGCTTGAAAAGTTTGAGGAAGCGTGCGGAAGCGGCAATTTGGAACATCAGAGCGAAGCCGATGTCAGCTTTCATCAGACGATTGCCGATGCGGCGCACAATTTGTTGTTCAGCCATTTGTCGGGCGGTTTGTTGAAAATGCTGTACCGGCAGACGCGCAGCAGCCTTATTTATCTGAATCAGGAAGAAGATCCGCGTCCGAAACTGATGGCGCAGCACCGCGTGCTGTATGAGGCGATATCGAACCGCAGACCGGTCGAGGCTTCGGAGGCGGCAAAGGCACATTTGAATTATGTGGCGAGCAGCATATTGAAAGACAGGGAATATCAGAGCCGTAACCGCCACGCGGATACTTTGGCGCAAAACGATTTGAAGCGCGTGCAGGATTGGGCGGTGTGAATGCCGTTCAGATGGCATAGCGCGCCAACAATCGGACAGCCTTTATTCAATGGAGTTGGTTTGCGCCCAAACGGAAATAAGCGGCTTTTCACTTGCAAACGGATGGAATCGGCCGGGTATCCAAACACAGGAAAAAAGGTTTGAAATGCCCTGGATAATGAAATGCCGTCTGAACAGCATTTGCGGTTCAGACGGCATTTTGTTTGCGGGTCGGCGACGTTTACTTAGAAGCCTTGCGCCAACATCGCATCGGCAACTTTGACGAAACCGGCAATGTTCGCACCATTGACGTAGTTTACTGTGTCGCCGACTTTGCCGTATTTCAGACAGGATTCGTGGATGCTTTGCATGATGCCGAACAGGCGGCTGTCCACTTCTTCGCGCGTCCAAGACAGGCGGATGGCGTTTTGGCTCATTTCCAAGCCCGAAGTCGCCACGCCGCCGGCGTTGGAGGCTTTGCCCGGGGCGTAGAGGATGCCCGCTTTGATAAATTGCTCGACCGCGCCCAAAGTCGACGGCATGTTCGCACCTTCGGCAACAACGTAGCAGCCGTTTGCCAACAAGGTTTTGGCGGCTTCTTCGTCCAATTCGTTTTGGGTCGCGCAGGGCAGGGCGATTTCGGCGGCAACGCCCCACGGTTTTTGGTTTTCAAAGTATTGCAAACCTTGTTCTTTGGCGTAGGTGGAAACCCGTTCGCGGCGTATTTCCTTCAGCTCGATCAAGGCGGCGAGTTGTGCTTCGGTCATACCGCTGTCGGGGAAGAGGACGAAGCCGTTGGAGTCGGAAACGGTCAGTACTTTCGCGCCCAGTTGGATGGCTTTTTCGGCAGCGTATTGCGCCACGTTGCCGGAGCCTGAAATCAGTACGCGTTTGCCTTCAAAGCCGTCATTACGGGTTTGCAGCATGGCTTGTGCGAAATAGACGCAGCCGTAGCCGGTCGCTTCGGGGCGGATGAGGCTGCCGCCCCATTCCAAACCTTTGCCGGTCAGGACGGAAGTGAATTCATTGCGGATTTTTTTGTATTGTCCGAACAGGTAGCCGATTTCGCGTCCGCCTACGCCGATGTCGCCGGCTGGAACATCGGTGTCCGCGCCGATGTGGCGGTAGAGTTCGGTCATAAAGGCTTGGCAGAAGCGCATCACTTCGGCATCGGATTTGCCTTTGGGGTCGAAATCCGAACCGCCTTTGCCGCCGCCCATAGGCAGGGTGGTCAGCGCGTTTTTGAAGACTTGTTCAAAAGCGAGGAATTTCAACACGCCCAAATCGACGGTCGGGTGGAAGCGCAGGCCGCCTTTGTAAGGGCCGATGGCGGAGCTCATTTGCACGCGGTAGCCGCGGTTGACTTGAACCTGACCTTTATCGTCCTGCCAGGTTACGCGGAACATCACGACGCGTTCGGGTTCGACGATGCGTTCCAACAGGCTTTGCTGGGTGTATTTCGGATTTTGTGCCAAAAACGGATCGAGGCTCATGAAGACTTCTTCAACCGCCTGATGAAACGGCTCTTGATTGGGGTTGCGTTGTTTGAGGTTGGCAAACAGGGTGTTCAAGTCAGTCATTCGGATACTCCTTTTGATTGATGTTGTACTAATGGGAAAACGAATTTGTAGTTGGCAATATAAACCTATTTTTTTCTGATGCCAAGTCTGATTTTGCACAAATTGTTGACATTATTTTTTCCATATTTTTGATATTTGATGTTTATTGCCAATAATTAATCAATAATCATAAATTAATTTTGAAAATAAAAATATTATTGGAATTTTATTTCAAGTAATTAAACTGGATTTTTTGATTCCAATCAAGGTAATTTTGTTTTCACGCCTGCTTTTACTGTGGAAAAGGATTGAGATTGTCAACAATCCTGCCTGCCTGAACCTGTGTTTTGGGCATTATCCGGAAATGTTATAATATGCTCCGTTTAATTTGATGAAAGATGATGATGAAGGCCTATTTGGACTTGATGCGCCACGTCCTCGACAACGGTACGGACAAATCAGACCGCACCGGTACGGGCACGCGCTCCGTATTCGGTTATCAGATGCGTTTTGACTTGGGCAGGGGCTTTCCGCTGCTGACGACCAAAAAGCTGCATTTGCGCTCGATAATCCACGAGCTGCTGTGGTTTCTCAAAGGCGATACCAATATCAAATACCTGAAGGACAACAATGTTTCCATTTGGGACGAATGGGCGGACGAAAATGGCGATTTGGGCCCGGTTTACGGCTACCAATGGCGCAGCTGGCCCGCACCCGACGGCAGGCATATCGATCAAATCGCCAATGTGGTGGAACAAATCAAGAAAAATCCCGATTCGCGCCGCCTGATTGTGTCGGCGTGGAATCCGGCTTTGGTCGATGAGATGGCCTTGCCGCCTTGCCACGCGCTGTTTCAGTTTTACGTTGCCGACGGCAAACTGTCCTGCCAGCTTTACCAGCGTAGTGCGGATATTTTCCTTGGCGTACCGTTCAACATCGCCAGCTACGCATTGTTGACCATGATGATGGCGCAAGTGTGCGGATTGGAAGCCGGTGAGTTTATCCATACGTTTGGCGATGCGCATTTGTACCGCAACCATTTCGAGCAGGCAGAGTTGCAATTGGAACGCGAACCGCGCACCTTGCCTGTGATGAAAATCAATCCTGAAGTCAAAGATTTGTTTGCCTTCAAATTTGAAGATTTTGAGTTGGAAGGTTACGATCCTCATCCGCATATCAAGGCGGCAGTGTCGGTTTAGGAGGCGGTATGGGCAGGCATTTCGGGCGCAGGCGTTTTTTGACGGCTGCCGCCGTTGTTGTGGCGGGCGCGGCGGTTTCTTTTTTGCCGAATCCTTTTGCCGCCGGCGGCGAAAAACGCAACGGGGATGAAAAACGCGATGAAAATGTGTTTTTCTGGAAAGGTGTCACGCTGGGTTCCGGCGCGGAGCTGCGCCTGTTCGGTGTGGACGACAGACAGGCGGCAGATTTGGTCAACAAGGTTTTGGCGGAAGTGGCGCGTTTGGAAAAAATGTTCAGCCTTTACCGTGAAGACAGTTTGATCAGCCGTCTGAACAGGGACGGTTATCTGATTTCGCCGCCGGCGGATTTCTTGGAACTGTTGAGCATTTGTCGGGATATGCATACTTTGACCGGCGGGGCATTTGATCCGACAGTTCAGGTTTTGTGGAAACTGTATGCCGATTATTTTGCCGCCCATCCTGATGCGGAAACACCGCCATCGGAAAATAGCGTGAAGGAAGCCTTGAAGCGGGTCGGCTTTGACAAATTGGTGTTTGACGACCGTGAAATCCGTTTTGCCGAAAAGGGTATGGGTTTGTCCTTGAACGGCATCGCGCAAGGCTATATTACGGATAAGGTCGTCGCGTTGCTGAGGGCAAACGGCGTGCCTGCTGCTTTGGCCGATATGGGTGAAATCCGCGGGTTTGATACAAACGGTAAACGGACTTGGAATGTCGGTATCCGTAACCCAGATAACGAAGAAGGCGTGTTGGCGACGGTTGTCATGAAAGACAAAGCGTTTGCCACTTCGGGCGGCTATGGGACGGTGATGGACAAAGCGGGCAGGTTTACCCATTTGTTCGATCCGCGAACCGGCGTGAGTACGCCGCGTTATAAAAGCATGAGCGTAATGGCGGATGATGCGGCGGTTGCCGATGCCTTGTCGACGGCGTTTTCCGTGATGGATTTGCCGCTGATACGGTCGGTTGCCGAAAGCAGGCGGCTTAAGGTTTGGCTGGTCATGCCGGACAATACTTTGAACGAAATAGGCTGAACCTGAAGCAAAATGCCGTCTGAAAGGCTTTCAGACGGCATTTTGCTGTTTGGATGGCTTTTAAAGGATGCCCAAAGAATTGATGAAAACAATAATAATGGCGATCGGGGCAAGGTAGCGCAAGGTATTCAGCCACAGCAGCAGCACTGCCCGGGGTACGGTGCTGCCCGATCCGGCATCTTTCAACACAGACTGCCTGTCCTGAATCCAGGCGGTAAATACGGCAACGCCCAACGCGCCGACAGGCATAATGACCGCTGAAATCAGGTAGTCCCACAAATCAAAAATGGTTTTGCCGAAAACCTTAAACTCACCCCATACGCCGAAAGACAGCGCGGATGGGATGCCGACAATGAAAATGGCTGTGCCGATAAGCCAAGTGTGTTTTTTGCGTTTGCGCTCGTCTTGGCGGATGGTTGCGGCGATGACCGTTTCCAACATCGAAAATGCCGAAGTCAGCGTGGCGAAAACGACCAGCAGCATAAATACCGCAAACAAAACCGTACCGAACGGCATCTTCATAAACACTGCGGGCAATACGATAAAAATCAATCCCGGCCCCTGGCTCGGTTCAAAACCGAAGGCGAATACCGCTGGAAAAATCACCAGACCGGCAAGCAGGGAAACCAAGAGGTTCATCCACATAATCGTATGGCCGGAACGGAACATATCCTGATCTTTTCCCAAATACGAAGCGTAGGTAATCATGGCGGAAACGCCGATGCTCAAGGCAAAAAACGCCTGTCCCAAAGCCGTAATCATCGTATCGGCTTTAAAGTACGACCAATTCGGTTTGAGCAGGAAAGACACGCCCTCCATTGCACCCGGCAGCGTCAGCGAACGGATTGCCAGCGCAATAAAGAGGATAAACAGCCCTGGCATCAGATAACGGTTTGCCTTTTCAATGCCGTCTGAAATGCCGCCTTTGACCACCCAAACCGTAATCAGCATAAACAGTGCCTGATAAAACAGCGAACCTGCCGGATTGGAAATCGTTGTGCCGAACAGGGCTTCAAAGTCCGCGCCGGTATGAACCGCCCCCGTGAAACTGTGGACGACATAATTCAATACCCATCCGCCGACTATGCTGTAAAACGACAGCAAAATAAAGCAGGCGGCAACGCCCATGCGCCCGACCCAAAGCCATTGCGTGCCCGGACGCAGAACCCTGAAGGAATCGACGGCATTTTTACCGCCCGTGCGCCCGATATAAAATTCGGCAAGCTGAACGGGTAGGGCGACCAAGATAGTAAATATCAAAAACAGCAGGAAAAACACCGCGCCGCCGTTGGTGCCTGCCGTATAAGGAAATTTCCAAATCGCGCCCAAACCGATGGCCGAACCTGCCGCAGCAAGTACGAAACCGATTTTGGACGACCAAGAAGTATGGTTACTCATAAAATTTATTAAGAAATGTGAAGGTAGTGCATTGTAACAAAGCACTTGACGCGGCGGCACAAGCCGGGGAAGACGCTGCAAAACTTTGCCAATAGGCTGCGCGATATCGGGGGATATTGGGATTTTCTTATTTTGAAGGATATATTTCAGGTTTTTTTTTTCAATGAGTGAATATAATTTGGCGGTTTGTTGCATGATGGGCTTTCAGACGGCATATGCCGTCTGAAAGCAGTTTATATTGCATCCAATAATTTGTCGGCGGTATGGTTGATGGTGAAACGGGCGGCGACGCATTGATGCCCTGCCGTTGCCAGTGCGTTTTTTGCTTCGGGGTTTAAGACGAGGCATTCGATTTCATCCGCCAAAGATTCAGGTGTCAGCCTATCCAGCAGAATCCCCGATTGATGATGTTCGATAATTTCCTTTTGCGCACCCAAAGTATTGGAAATCACCGCCGTTCGGCAGTACATCGCCTCGCATAATGATAAACCGAATGCCTCCGGGACGAGGCTGGGCAAAACCACGACATCGCTTTGGCGGTAAAACGAAGCAAGTTTTTCGGTAAACCCTTCAAAAGAAACAAATGGTTCTGCTCCCGAAGCAGATACGTCCCGCTTCAGGCGGCACATATAATCCGGATGTCCGTGCCCTGCCAATTTGAGCCTGATTTGAGGATATTTCCGATGCAATATCACACAGGCTTCAATCAGGTTTTCCAATCCTTTTTCCGGGCTGATCCTGCCGGCGTAGGCGACGGTAAAAAAACGGCTGTCGGGTTTTTCTTGAGAGGGAGGGAAACGGCCGGTATCGATACCGTTATGAACAATCCGGTATTTTTCTTTAAAGGGATTGTCGGCGGTTTGCACATCATAAACCAGACGGGAAACGCAAATAAAGCGGTCAGTGTTTTTCTGTATCAGGCGGTGGTAAAAATCGGTTTTGTTGGCGACGACATTATGTTTGACAAATATCAGGCGCACCCCGGTCAGTTTTTTCAAAAGTATGGATAAGGCGGCAATTTTGCCGGTGTGTATCATTAGGTGGGAAATGCGGTTTTTCCGGATAAAGCGGGTAAGTGCGTAGAGCGAAAACAGTCCGTTGAGCGTGTGAAGGCGCGTTGTGAAAACGGAAGAAACTTCGGAAAAGTGTCTGTGCATCAACTCATTATTTTTATTGATGGCGGTAAACATGGTGCAGCCCCGAAGTCCCAATGCTTTTGAAACATCATAGACATATTGTTCGCCCCCGCCCCAAATCTTGGCCGATACGATATTTAATATCCTGAATTCTTTTTCCATTTAAAATTTTCCGCCGGATTTGTACAGATAATATAGTTTGACATATTTAATCATCGTGTAATAGCTGTGGTTGACGGACATAATCCAACCCATTTTTCCATCAAGAAACCCTTTGTTCAGGATATAAATTTTGAAAAAACCCCAAATCGGACGGAGGATAATGTCCCTAACAAAACTCACGGGCTTTCCCTGCTCCCGGTATTTCTCGGCTGAGATGGAAGTGTATTTGTTGAACTTGTTGAAATATTGTTCCCAGTTGTCGTACGTGTAATGGTACATAAAATGTTTCAGACGGCGTTTGGGGTAGGGGGTTTGTACGGTTTCGTGTACTTTGCCTTGCACCGAACTGTCTTTCTTCGGCATCAAACGGCATACGCTGTCGGGACGCATCGCGCCGTGTGTGGCGGGATGGTTAGGGAAAAGGTTGCGGCGCTCGACAAAATAGGCGGCATAATCGCCGGTTTGGACAATTTTTGAGATTTCATCAGATAGTTCTGGCGTGCAGCGTTCGTCTGCATCAATCAGGAAAACCCATTCTCCGCCTGCCTGTTCGATGGCAAATGTTTTTTGCGCTCCGAAATCCCCGTTCAAATGCCGTCTGAAGACTTTTGCACCCAAATTCTCGGCAATTTCGGCAGTATTGTCGGTGCTGTGGTCGTCGATAACGATAACTTCTTTATCGAAACGGCAACTTTCAATACATTCCCGAATGTGGTTTGCTTCATTTCTAGCAACAATCAATACGCTGACTTTTTTCATTATCAAGGTTTCTCAAGGCATTTTGGTTTCACAGGGCGGCAAAAAAGCCCAAACATACGTCTGGGCTTAGGAATTGGTGGGTCCGGTGGGGTTCGAACCCACGACCAAGGGATTATGAGTCCCCTGCTCTAACCCCTGAGCTACAGACCCGTCAAGAGTAGGCGCGTATTGTATAGCATAGCGGTGGGATTGACAAACTTATTTCATCCGATGAGTAAAACGCAGTTGCTTCCTCCGAAGGCAAACGACGAGCTGGCGGCAATGTGTTTTTCCGTTGTCCAGAAGTTGTTGCCGCCGGTAAGGTTGATGGCGGGCAGGTCGGGGTCGTTCTGCCCGTCCCAAAGCTGGGGCGGAAGTTTTCCTTCGGGATTGCTTTGCCGGTCGGCAATGCCCCACGCGAACGCGGCTTCGATTGCGCCCGCCGCGCCCAGCGTGTGTCCGGTTTGCGGCTTGGTGGACGTGCAGGGCGTATTGTTGCCGAAAACCGCTGCAACGGCGCGGCTTTCCATACTGTCGTTGTGGTGCGTCCCAGTGCCGTGCAGATTAATCCAGCCGATGTCTTCGGGCGCAAGGTCTGCGTGTTGCAATGCCGTCTGAAAGGCGAGGATTGCGCCTTGAGCGTCGGGGCGCGGCGTGGAAATATGGTAGGCATCGCTGCTTGCGCCATAACCCAGAAGCCGCATACCGCCGGAAAAATCCGCATCGCGCGTCATGATGAATACGGCTGCGCCTTCGCCGATATTGATGCCGTCACGGTTGGCGGAGAAAGGATTGGCAATGTTTGGGGACAAGACTTCCAGTGAGGCGAATCCATTGACGGTCAGCGGCGAGAGTGTGTCTGCGCCGCCGCAGACGACCGCATCGCACATACCGGCGCGAAGCAGGCGTGCGGCACTGATTAATGCGCGCGCGCCGGAAGTGCAGGCGGTGGAAACGACATAACGCAGACCGTTCAGCCCGTAAGCGTCGGCAATGAAATCGGCGGGCGCGTTCATAAGGTGTTGGCATTGGTTGAACGTGAGGTCTTGCCAGGCTTTTCCCTGTACTGCCTGTTCGAACATCGGGATGTTTTCGTCCGCGCCGCCGGTGGATGTGCCGATAACGACGGCAATTCTGTTTGCGCCGTATCGTCGTATGGCGGCGCGGATTTGCGGTTCGATTTGTTCGAGCGTGTGCCAAAGCAGCCGGTTGGTGCGGCTGCGGCAGTGTGCGGGCGTGCCGTCTGAAAAGGGGCGCAGGGTTTCTTTTACCATACCGAAGGCAAGGTTTTTGCCGTCAACCCAGTCGGATGAAAATGTCAGTGCCGGTTTGGAAGAAGGGGACAGCAGGGCATCGATGTGGGTGTGCAGTCCGCTGCCCAATGCGCTGGTGAGTGCAGGGCTTCCGAGGTAAACAGGTATGTTCATAATGGTTCAATCGGTGTAACCGACCAGCGGGTTTGGTCGGGTAGGGTAATCAAAAATTGCCCGCCGGTATGGTTGACGCACCATATGTCTCGATTGCGGTAACGGAACAATGTTCCTTCTTTGCAGAAGGATGCGCCGCCGTCTGCCTGTTTGAGGCCGGGATAGGGGGGCGCGGCATTTTCGGCAGTTATCAGCGGGAGCAGTGCGGCAAACAGGCGGCGGGACGGCATATTGGGCATCACGAACCCGTCATTTTTCCAGCCGCCGCTGTTGATAGTCTGGCGTGAAACCGGTGCGCCCAATATGTCGGTTTGTACAAACCGGATGCCGTCTTCAAGCTGTTCGGCCGCCAGTATGCCGGTTTGTACCGGTTCTTGCCCCTTATTGTAGCGTTCCCATTTGAACCATTGTACGTCTTCGACAAGACGTGGTTGGGTTTGGGGGACGGGTAGGGTGTATGAGGAGCAGGCGGCGAGCAGTTTTGCGGTCAATAGGGCAAGCAGGGTTGTGGTCGGGCGCATAAGTTCCTTTCAAGAATGCCGTCTGAAGCGGCGGCAGGGCGGTTAACGGCGTGGATGTTGCGTATCGGGGACGGAGTACATCAGCCGTGCCGCCAGCCACAGGTTCAATATGACCCCGATGCCGACGGTTATGCCGAATGCGGCGACGGCCGGTGTGCCGCTGAAGGCAAGCAGGACGAAGGAGATGCCGGTCGTGAGCGCGGCAAGCAGCATACCGCCCAGCCGCGCATCGGTGCTGTGTCCGGCATTGAGCGCGTAAACGGCATAATCGATGCCGATGGCGGAAACCAGCAGCAATCCGAACATGGCAAACAGGCTGACGGGAATGCCCAGCCAACCCAATACGGCAACAGTGCCGATGGCGGCAGCGACGGGTACGGCGAGGATTTTCCCACCCTGCCGCGCGCCAAACAGCCGCCACAGCAGCAGCCAGGCCAGCAGGTAAGACGACAATTTCAGCCAAGCCGCCTGATTGCGCGTATGGCGGAACAGTTCGTTGAGCCTGCCGCGCTTGTCCGCCCATTTGATTCCCGGAATGGTTTCTGCCGTTTTGCGGACGGTTTCCGGTTCGGTCAAGCCGTTCAGACGGATAACGGAGGCATAACGGTGCGGTTCGACTTCGCCGAGATATAGGGGTTTCCAAGCCTGCGCCAGAGGCAGGGCGATGCCGTCTGAAAGCGTGAGGGCGGGCGTGTCGGCCGCTTGCAGCAGGGCGGATTTCAGCGTGTCTTCGGGAATGCCCAATTCGTGCAGGGCGCGGTAGTTGCCGGGTTTGTCTGCAATGGTGCGTAAATGTTGTTTCAGGCGGTTTTGTTCGGCGGCCGACAGGATGAACTGATCCAGCGATTGGATGCCTTTCAGTTTGCCTTGTCGAATCAGGGGGGCGAGGACGCGGCGCAGTTCGGCATTTTTTAACAGCAGCGCGTCTTCGCTTGCGGCTTCGGCAACCAGATATTGACCGCTGAAATCGGTTCCGCCCAATGTGCCGATTTTTTGTATTTGCGACAACAGTCCGGACGGCATATTCACCCATTGGCGGATGTCGTCGCGCCAGTTGCCGCGCCACAGTCCGACGGCGGCGAAAACCATCAGGAAAACTGCTGCGGGATAAGTGAAGGACGGGGGAAGTTGTTTTTGGATGCGTTTGCCGAGCGCGGCACTCAAGGCGGCAAAAGGTACGGGTTTTGCCTGATAACGGGCAAACAGGGGCGGCAGCCAGCAGATGGTCGCGCCGAATGCGCCAAGTAGCGAAAAGCCGGAGAAAACGGCAGTTTGCTGTAAAACCGGCAAAGGTGTGAACCAGAGCAGCGCGTATCCCGAAACGGTAATCAGCAGGCTGACGGCAAAGGTGGGCAATACCTGCTTCATCGCCGGTTTCGCCTGCCATGATGAGAATACCGACGGGGTCAGCCAGTGCAGCGGGAAATCGGCCAGCATCCCGATCAGGCTTGTGCCGATAACCAGCGTCAGGGCGTGGATATGCCCGAATACCGCCAGCGTCGCCGCCAAACCCGCCAGCATGCCTGCCGCAGGCGGCAGCAGCAGCCAAAAGGTGCGCGCGCTGCGGAAAACCCACAATATGAGGGTTATGGTCAGGACGGTGCCGGCAAAACCCATTATCCGGCTTTCTTTTTCTGCATCGGCTTTGGCGGCTGCTGCAAAAAGTGCGCCGCCCCCGGTCAGGATTTCGGTGTGCCTGTCGGATGCCAATGTCTGTGTTTTTTGGAGCAGGTTTGCCAAAGCATCTTGAGGCAGGGCATTGTCGGGCAGCTTGGCGCGTATCCAAACCCAGGTTTTCCCGTTGTCTTCGTTGAACAGCATACCGTTTTCGGGATGCCATTGCAGACGGGTTTGGGGATTGATTTTGCCGGCAACGAAACGTCCGAAACCCAGCCAGTCCTCATCTAAGGGCAGGGGGGATACGGCAAACGGGTTGGCGGCATCTTCGGCGCGTTGGCGGAAATAGTCGGCGGGTTTTTCGGTCAGCAAACGCCGTTGGGCTTCGGGTAAGACGGCTAAACTGATTCTGCCGATGTCTTGGCGAATTTGTGCAAGGTCGGGGCTAATTTGGCTGTTTACTTCGGAAAATATCCCGCTTTGCCGCCATAAGGCGGCGATTTCCGATGCCGTCTGAAATGCGGTTTCGGGTCGGAGGCTGCCGGCAAGCAGGATGATTTGACTGTTGATTTGTGCGTCACCGGCGCGTTCCGCCGCCTGCAAAACGGTATCTTGGCTGCTTTGGGGCAGCAGTTCGGTCAGGTCGGTCTGCAGCCAGGCGCGCGTTGTCATGCTGTAACAGACAAAGACGGCAAGTGCAGACATCAACAGGGTGTAAATCAGGCGGATCATAGCGGTTCGGACGGTATCAGAGTGATTGTTCGGCAAACTTGTCCGGCGGGTTGCCGACGGTGATGCCGTTAAACTGCATATCGGTTTTGTCGCCTTGTTTTTCATGCAGTTCGATACGGCGCACGACGCTGTCCCCGCTGATGTCGATATGGTTGAAGATTTGTTTCATCACCAGTGTTTTCGGTGTGAGTTGCAGCGTCCATTTTTGCGCCGACCCTTCGAGTTTCAAATCGAACTGTTTTTCCAGCCCTTGCGTATCGCCGCCGATCAAGTCGAGAAAGAGTTTGATTTGCCTGCTTTGTCCGGAAAATTTTCCGGTGTCGGGCATTATCCAGCCTTTACCGTTCCATTGGCTGATGCCGTCTGAACGGACGCGCAGGGTGGCGGCAAACGGTTTCTGCATCTGCCAGAGCAGCCCGCGTTTGGGCATCAGTACGAATTTTCCGGTTGCAGCCATCGGTTTGGATAGGGATTTCAGATGGCGGTATTGGATAAAGCTGCCTTGGATGTTGTCGGGTTTTTGCAGTATCCGGGCCAGTTCGGCAGTGGAAAATGCCGAGGCGGAAAGGGCGGTTGCGGCAAGGAGTGCGGCAAGCAGGTATTTTTTCATAGTTGTCTGTCGGTGTGGCAATAATGGGGCGGAAAATGCCGTCTGAAAGCGGACGGCAGGGCTTATGCGGCTTGGAAAGTCGGATGACTCCGTACGGCTTCGAGCCAGCTTTCCGGCGTTTGGAACTGTATTTCTCCGGTTTCCAAGGATACTGCCGCCTGCGTGGTCGATGCGCGGGTCAGTTTTTCGCCGGTTTGCTCATCGGACAAAGTGTAGTCGATACGCAGGCAAGTGTCGATTTCGACGATTGCCATATCGATGCGGATGGTTTGTCCGAACCGTGCGGGGCGTATGTATTTCAAGTCCATTTTGAGGATGGGCCAGCCGAAGCCGCGCCGCCCCATTTCACCGTAGCCGTAGCCTATGCTGTCGAGGAAGGCACAGCGTGCGACTTCGAGGTATTTGACGTAGTTGCCGTGCCAGACGATCCGCATCGGATCGACATCGAAAAACGGGACTCGGACGGTGTGGCTGTGGCGGCAGAAAATGTGTTTTTTGTTCATCTGGGATGGTGCTCCGTGTGCCAAAAGTCGTAAAAATTGAACCATTGCAGCGGGTTCAGACGGCATTCTTCTTCTAAAATGCGGGCGAAATGTTGCGCGGATTCTTTGATTTTTTGCGTGCGTTCCGCCCGCGTCCAATCCGATGTGTCGGTCATAGGGCGAAGTTTCAGGCGGTAGCGTCCGTCCTGTTTGATGCAAAACAGCGCGTTGACCTTGGTTTTCAGCAGCGATGCCAGAATCCACGCCCCTTGCGGTATTTCGGTACGGTGTTGCAAAAAATCGACGGTTACGGTTTTTTCGCCCCGGACGGGGATACGGTCGGCGGCGATTGCCAGCCATTCCCCTGCTTCAATGCGCCGGCTGAGCGTCATCATCAGCGATGCGTCCAAGTCGCTTACCTGTATCAGTTGGATTTTGTCCGCCCCCGCCTGTTGCAGGGCTTCGTTGAACATTTGTGCGTGGCGGCTGTGTACGAGGACGTTGAGTTTGAAATTTCGGTGGTGGGAAACCAGTGCGCGGCAGATTTCCGTATTGCCCAGGTGCGAACAGGCAAAAATCTGCCCGCGCCCGTTTTGATACATGGCGGCGGTCAGGTTGTCGGGGTCTTCGATAATCAGGTCTTCGTAACGTATTTTGCGCTGCCATACGGCAAACCGGTCGCAAACGGCTTCGCCGAATGCCAAAAACTGCGCGAATATGCGGTTTTCAGACGGCATAGCGTCGGGAAAGGTGTGCCGTAGGCGGTTTTGGTAGGTATGGAGGTTTTTCCGCGACCGGGGCGAGGTCAGGTAGAAATACAGGACGACAAACCAAATACACGGTTTCATCAGAAAGGGAGGCAGATAACGGACAATCACCGCCGTCAGCTTGAGGAACAGGCGGTTGCCGCGTTCGTTTTGTTCCGCCCAGTGCCGGGACGCGCCGTTCATCGGAATATGCCTTTCAAGATGCGCCAACGCCATTTGAGCATACCGAAAAACAGCCGTGTGTGCATTTGGCTGATAAGGATGTTGTCGGCAAGGGTGCGGAAGTGGGAAATGCCGTCTGCGGCGTAACGGACGGGCGTGGGTATCCACACGGTTTTGATGCCGCGCCAATATAGCCGGATCAGGATTTCGATGTCGAAGTCCATACGGTTGCCGACGTATTCTCCGCGTATGACCGCCAACGCAGGCGGCAACGGATAAAGGCGGAAGCCGCACATACCGTCTTTAATATCGGACGACCAGGTGTGAACCATATTCCAAAAGTCGGTAATTTTGCGCCCGTACAATCGGGATTTGGGCGCGTCGCCGCCGTATTGCGGCTGACCGCAGATGAGGGCTTCGGGATTGAGTTGCGCGGCACGGACGAACTTCGGCACGTCGTCCAAACAGTGTTGCCCGTCGGCATCGATTTGCAGGACGTGGCTGTATCCCAGATCCGCCGCCGCCTCGAAACCTGTGCGTACTGCCGCGCCTTTGCCGCCGTTGCTTGTGCGGCGGATGACGCGGATGCCGTCTGAAGCCAGATTTTCTAAAACGGGTATGCAGTCGGGGCGGGAGCAGTCGTCCACGACCAACACGTCCAAACCGCAGGCGCGCAGGCCGCGCGCGACCGCGCCGACGGTTGTCGGGTGGTTGTAATGGGGGATGAGGGCGAGGATGTTCATATTTATATCAAGTTAAGGCTGTAATCTTATAGTGGATTAACAAAAACCAGTACGGCGTTGCCTCGCCTTAGCTCAAAGAGAACGATTCTCTAAGGTGCTGAAGCACCAAGTGAATCGGTTCCGTACTATTTGTACTGTCTGCGGCTTCGTCGCCTTGTCCTGATTTTTGTTAATCCACTATATTTGTCTTTGCGAAGGCGGTTCATCGTTCTTCCCTTGCGGTTGGGTTGGGGCTGTCCTGCGGCGCGTCGAATACCAGCTTCCCCGAGGCGCAGGCGGCATCCTGTTTTCGGATGGTAAACGACAGTTTGTTTTTATCGGCATCGTATCCGAGTTCTACGGAAATGTCGTCATACGGACGGATAAATTGCTGGTATTTCAGGTTTTCGATACGGATAATGTTTTGCCTGCCGAAGGGGTGCCGTGCGGCAAGCCGACGTACCCATTCCAATTCGACTGCGCCGGGGACGAGTGGGAAGGTGGAAAAATGTCCGCCGAAATAGGGTAAATCCAGCGGTATGCGGGTTTGATAGCGCAACCGGTTTCCTTCGGGCGGCAAGATATGCCATCGGGGGGCTGCGGGTTCTGTCAATGCCGTCTGAAAGTCCGCTGCGGTAATTTTTCCTTGTCCGTTGCGCGGCAGACGGTCTGTAAAACGCCAGTAGCGCGGAAGGGCGGCCGTGTCTTGCGTTTGGGCAATGTGTTGCTTGAGTGCGGCGATAACGGCGGTGCGCCCCTGTTCCAGCCACGCCGTGATGCCTTCCGTATCGAGTGCCGCCCAAACGGCAATGCGCCCGTGTTCCGGATGCAGGGCGCAATGTGCGTCGGCAATCCAGGGGTGTTTCAGCAATTCGTGTTCGATTTGGTTGAGCGAAATGCGTTTGTCTGCCAGTTTGACGATTCTATCCTGCCTGCCCAGCAGGGCAAAACCGTCTTCGTGGGTTTCGATGCAATCGGCAATGTATTGCACGCCGTTTGTCCACGGCGAGGATATTTCCACCGATTTGCCGGTATTGCGGACGGAGACGTTGGGGAAGGGCTGCCACAAGCTTTGTTTTTGGCGGCAGGCGATGATGCCGGTTTCCGTGCTGCCGTAAACTTCATAAGGGCGGACTGCATATTGTTCCAACAGGGCGGCGGTTTCCGATGGGAGTTCCCCGCCTGCGGAAACGATGCCGGCCATCCTTCCGTTTAACGCCGCCCAATCCCGATTTTCGCCGAAACGGTTGAGCAGGGCGGGGCTGGCAATCCAGACATTTTGATAATCGGACGGCACGTTCAGGCTTGCCGACAGCAGTAGTTCGGGATAGGCGTTTTGCCTGCGGATCATTGCCCACCCCATCAGCAGCGGAAGCGCGAAGCGGAAGGTCAGTCCGTACATATGTTGCGGCGATACGCTGCCGAGGACGGCGGTTTTGCCGCGTCCGAACGGAATTGCCGAAGCCAGCGCGCGGGCTTCCGATTCGATTTGCGCGGCGGTTTTGACGATTGTTTTGGCTTCCCCGCCGGAGCCTGATGTACGCAAATGCACTTCTGATTCGGGCGGGATGTCCAATGTTTTCGGTATGCGGTTTTCAGACGGCATACCGCCGCAAGGATCCAGTATTTGCCAAACGCTGATGCCGTCTGAAACAATATCGGTGTCGGTCAGCAGGATTTGTGCGGATTCCGCCCAAGTCAGGTTTCCGGGCGCGGTATTCGGCAGCAGCAGGGCTTTGCCGCCGCTGCGCCAAACGGCAAGCAATGCGGCTGCGAACAGCGCGGCATCGTCAAACCACAATGCCGCCGAACGGATGTTGTTTTGCTTTAATTTTAACGACAGGGTGTGTACCGTGCGTATAAAATCGGCGCGGGTCCACAGCGGGTCGAGGGCAATCGGCGTATTGTCGGAGAAGTTGATGTCAAACATTCGGGTCATATATTCAAAGTGGCAGAACGGAGGGTGTCGTGCCGGATAAAAAAACAGTATTGCAGTGCCGCCTTGCCGATGCGTCGGCCGCCGCTGCTTATCGGGAATCCTGTCTGGACGATGCGGACAGGGCGCGCCTGCTGCGCGCGCCGGAATTGGCAGGGCGGACGGATTGGCGGGTCAGCCGCTTCCTGAAGCAGCAGGGCGGCAAGATATGTTCGCTTTCGCACAGCAAAGGGCGGGCGGCGGTTTTGGTCTGCGGCGGCGGCACGGTTTGCGGTGTCGATATTGAAACGGTCCGTCCGCGCAATTTTCAGGCACTTGCCGAATGGGTTTGTTCCCCTGAAGAACGGGTTTTTTTGGCACGTTCCGGTTGGCAGGCAGAGGCTTTTTACCGCCTGTGGTGCATTAAGGAAGCACTGCTCAAAGCCTGCGGTTTGGGTTTTCCGCAAGATATGGCGAAAGTCGGTTATCTGACCGACGGTTCGGCGGTTTGCGGCTTGCGTGCGGATGGCGGAACCGGTTGGCACGCCGTCAGCGCAATCTGGTGCGGCGACGCGGTTGTCGCCTGCGTGTGGCGCGGAGCTGCCGAATTGGATTGGCAGTATTGCGGAACGGATGCCGTCCGGACGGTTTGCCATATCGAGCGGATAGGCGGCAAGGAAGTCTGAAAGGGCAGTTTGTTGTTTTATTCCGTTTTAAATCAATATGATGTAATCGGATTGTGCGGCTTTATCCGTTTTTCCAACGTTTGAACACCAGTGAAGTGTTCACGCCGCCGAAGGCGAAATTGTTGCTCATCACATAATCCGTTTCGATTTCACGGCCGCCGCTTAAAATATAGTCCACCTTGCCGCAGCGCGGATCAATGTCGTTCAAGTTCAGGGTCGGCGCAAACCAGCCGCCGTTCATCATTTCAATCGAGAACCACGCTTCCAGCGCGCCGCACGCGCCGAGGGTGTGCCCCAAATAGCTTTTTTGCGAACTGATGGGCACAAATCCGAATACAGCTTCAGTCGCCAGTGTTTCGGCGATATCGCCTTTTTCGGTTGCTGTGCCGTGCCCGTTCACATAGCCGATTTTGTCGGGCGTGATACCCGCGTCCTGCAGCGCGAGTTCCATACATTTCTGCATCGTATCTTTTTGCGGCTGGGTAACGTGGCTGCCGTCGCTGTTGGCGCCGTAGCCGACGAGTTCGGCGTAAATTTTCGCACCGCGCCGTTTGGCGTGTTCCAACTCTTCCAGCACAAAAATCCCCGCGCCTTCTCCGATGACCAGACCGTCGCGGTTTACGTCGTATGGGCGCGGGGTTTTTTCCGGTTCGCCGTTGCGGCGGCTGGCGGCATAAAGCGAGTCGAAAACATACACTTCGGACGGGCAAAATTCTTCGCCGCCGCCCGCCAGCATCATATCGGTCAGCCCGTATTTGATGGCTTCGTAGGCATAACCTATGCCTTGGCTGCCGGACGAACACGCGCTCGATGTCGGGATGATGCGCCCTTTCAGCCCGAAAAAGATGCCGATATTGGCGGCGGTAGTGTGCGGCATCATACGCACATAGGTGTTGGCACTGAAGTTGCGCGACGTGCCGGTCAGCAACAATTCGCCCACATCGCCGATGTCTTTGGTGCTGCCGCTGGAAGAGCCGCAGGCAACGCCCATCCGTCCGTCGGTAATGCTTTCGTCCCCGAGCAAACCGGCATCCGCCAGCGCCTGCTCCGCCGCATCGACGCACAGGTACGACACGCGCCCCATACTTCTGAGCTGCTTGCGCGTCCAATGTTTCGGCGGCGCGTAATTTTCAATCGGCGCACCCAGTTGCGCTTCCAATTCGGGGAAACGTTCGTGCCAATCCATATATTTGACGGCGTTTTTTTCGGCTTTGAATGCTGCCTGTATGCTTTGCCAATCCCGGCCGAAGGCGGTAATGCCGCCTATGCCCGTTACTGCGACCCTTCTGGTATTCAACACAAACCTCCGTTCACCGCAATCACCTGGCGCGTGATGTACGCCGCTTTTTCATCCATCAGGAAACGCACCGCGTGCGCCACTTCTTCCGGCAGCCCCATACGCGCGGCAGGGACGGCCTTTAAGATTTCTTCGACGGGTACATTTTCATCGACAATCTCCGTATCGATTAAACCCGGTGCCACGCAGTTGACGGTGATTTTGCGTTTCGCCAGTTCGACTGCCAAGGCTTTCGCCGCGCCGATAATGCCCGCTTTTGACGCGCTGTAATTGACCTGCCCGCGGTTGCCGGTCAAGCCGGACACTGATGCCATGCACACAATCCGTCCGGCTTTGCGGCGGCGTATCATCGGCATAACCAGCGGATGCAATACATTGTAAAAACCGTCCAAATTAGTCCGCAGCACCACATCCCAATCGTTGTCTGAAAACGCGGGGAAGGCATTGTCGCGCGTCAGTCCGGCGTTCAACACCACGCCGTAATACGCGCCGTTTGCTTCGATGTCGGCGGTCAGAATCTCGCGGCAGGCTTCGCGGTCGGACACGTCAAACTGCAACACGCGCGCATTTCTGCCCAAAGCGCGGATTTCTTCCGCCACGGCTTCGGCTTCGTCGCGGCGGCTGCGGCAGTGAACGGCGATATCAAAGCCGTCTTCCGCCAAACCGAGTGCGGCGGCTTTGCCTATGCCCCTGTTGGAGCCGGTAATCAGGACGGTTTCGGTCATCATTGTTCTCCGTATGTGTGTGCCTGTTCAGACGGCATTAAGTTGTTTTGACAGGGTGTTCGGGGCTGTACACGTTGAGTGAGGCGCGCGCCAAAATGCCGTCTGAAGGGAGTGTTCCGGACGAAGTTTCCGGCGCGTCTGTCCAACGCAGTTCGCAGTCGAACACGCCCATTCCCCCGACATCCTGAATAGACATATGCGCCGTTGCCAACAGATGCGTGCCGACAGGGACGGATTGGGCGAAGATTTCAAGTTTGCGCGTGCCGAGCAGGAAGCCGAGCCGAACCGGTTGCGCATTTTTTCGGGCTTGGATACCGGCATACGCGCCGACAGCCTGTGCCATCAGTTCGATAAATGCCGTGTAGGGCAGTATGCCGCCGGCCAGCAGGATGTGGTCGGGTTTTATCTGCGCCCCTGCTTCGACAAAATCATCGCCGTATCGGGTAATGCGGTCTATCAGAACCATACGCCCGCTGTGCGGCAGCAGGGAGGCGGTGTCGGTAATCGGGCATTCTGGCAGTGTGTCCATATATTGCGGCGGCAGGCTGGCAAATACCGGCATTATAATGATAAATGTAAATTCAGGCTAATTCTGGCGGTTTGCCGAGGGGCGGCGTTGTCGGAGAAAGGGGCAGAAATGCGTTTGAATTTCGGCATTGTCAGGGGGATAGGCTTTGGTTAGAATGCGGCACAGTGTAAATTTTTGAAAGAAACTATGCCGCCGATTATTTGCCGGTTCCACTTCGACATCGCCGACTGGCGGGTTTCGGGCAGCAAAATGCGCGATATGGCGCAGTGGGCAAAATGGGCGGAATGTCCGGATTTTGCCGACGGTTTGCCCGATGTCAGGCCGGAATTGCCGTTCCTGCCCGCTATGCAGCGCCGCCGTTTGAGTAAGGCGGCGCGTCTGGTGTGCGATGCGGCTTGGGACATTGCCTCCGCCCATCCCGGCAGTCCGGTAGTTTATGCCTCGCACGACGGGGAAATGGCGCGCAGTTTCGATTTGTGGTTGGAACTGTTGAAATCGCATACCGTGTCGCCGACTTCGTTCGGTTTGTCGGTGCACAATGCAACGGCTGGGCAATGGTCGATATTGCGTCAGGATATGAGCGAGCAGACGGCATTGGCCGTGTGTGCCGACGGTGTGGAAACGGCTTTGGCGGAAGCGGCATCACTGTTGGAAGAGGGATGCGGGTCGGTTTTGGTTTTGGTGGCGGACGATCCGCTGCCGGAAGGATATGCCGTATCGGCAACGCGCGCGCCGTTTGCTTATGCTTTGGCGATGGTTCTGACCAAAGGGACGCGTTACAGCCTGACTTTGTCTGCTTCGGACGATATGCCGTCTGAAACCGGTATGCTGTCCGAGGCATATTGGAGCGGTTTGGAATGGGTGCGTTTTCTGTTGAACGGCAGTCGGGAATGCCGCCGGGTATATCGCAATCGTGAATGGCTGTGGCAGCGGAATGGATAAATTGGATTATTGCCGCCGTTTTGCGGCGACTTGGTTAGGATTTGTGATTTTCGGTGTCGGCGGCATTATGATGAAATTGGTTTTGCTGCCTTACACTTTGAACGGCACTTCAAGGTCTGTTGCCCGCCAATTGGCGGCGCGCCGGATTATCGGAACATCTTGGCGTTTGTTCGTTGCTTATCTGAAATGGTCGGGCGTGTTGGAGGTATCGTTCAAGGGTGTTGAAAAACTCAACCGCCCGAGACAGTTGATTTTGGCAAACCATCCGTCTTTGCTGGATGTGGTGCTGCTTGTCGGCCATGTGCCCGAAATGAACTGCATCGTGAAAAAAGATTTGCAGCACAATCCGGCAATGAGCAGCCAGATTAAAGGTGCGGGCTATATTCCGAACGAAGAGTCGGAAGCAATGCTGGAAACGGTAAAGGCGGTTTTTGACAGCGGGCAGAGCCTGCTGGTGTTCCCCGAAGGAACGAGGACGGGTTGGGACGGACGGGTAAAAATGCACCGGGGCGCGGTTTCTTTGGGGCTGCGCTATGCCGAAGTGATTACGCCCGTATGTATCAAAATGAATCCGCCCAATTTTAAAAAGGGGCAGCCGTGGTACCGCATTCCCCCGAAAAGGATACGGTATGAAATTACCGTCGGAGACGACATCCTCCCCCAAGACTGGCTCGCCGAGAAACCGTTGCCGATTGCGGCGCGGCGGCTGAATGAATATCTACAGGACTATTTTACAAGGAAAACCATATGAACGACTTGGAAAACCAAATCAAACAACTGATTATCGACAGTTTGGCTTTGGAGGATATAACCGCCGCCGATATCGGCAGCGAAGACGCGCTGTTCGGCGACGGAGGGCTGGGACTGGATTCCGTCGATGCGCTGGAATTGGGCTTGGCGGTGCAAAAACATTTCGGTTTCCGATTGGACGGCGAGCAGGAGAACTTGCGCGAACATTTTGCCAATGTCAAAACACTCGCCGCCTTTGTCAAAAGCCGCCAAGCATAAGGATGAAACATATGACCGAACAAGAAATCTACCGGTTGTTGCGCGATACCCTGACCGAGTTGTTTGAAATCGAACCGGAACGGATTACGCCCGATACCAACCTTTACGAAGATTTGGAAATCGACAGCATCGATGCCATCGACCTGATCGACCGCATCAAGCGCGAAACCGGCCGCAAGCTGCAGGCTGAAGATTTCCGCAATGTCCGCACCGTCAACGACGTGGTACAGGCGGTATTGAAGATTCAGGCGGGGTAGGCGGCATCTCTGATTATTTTTCAGACGGCATATTATTATCGGATGCCGTCTGAAAACATTTGTGCGGATTCAAAATGAAACTCGGTTTTTTCGGACATATTTTTCTGACCGTATCGAGTATTGCCTATCCGGCTTTGTGGTATTACGGCAGGGAGGCAGGGTGGTTTGTCTGGCTGGCGGCGGCGATGTGCGGGTTGTGGCTGCTGCGCGCCCTGACTGCCAAACTGCCCCAACAGCGTTATGCGGCTTTGTTTATTACACTGTTTTTTGCCGCAGTATTGGTGTTCGGGCGGCACGATTCGATGTATTGGTATCCTGTCCTCGTTAATTTGATGATGTTGGCGGTGTTCGGGGGAAGCCTGTTTGCCAAACAGACGGTCATAGAAAGGCTCGCGCGTTTGCAACAGCCCGACCTGCCTGAAAAAGCCGTGCGCTATACCCGCCGGGTAACGCAGGTTTGGTGCGTATTTTTTATAATCAACGGGACGCTTGCCGCTTTGTTGGCCCGGTTGGGGCGATATGATTGGTGGGCAGTTTATACCGGCGTGATTGCCTATGTATTGATGGGGATATTGTTTGCCGGCGAATGGCTTTACCGCAAACTCGTTTTGAAAGTCTGAAACCTTATGTACACTTGCACTTCCTGCGGCGAAAACCACGAAGAAATGCCCGCAATCGGCTTTACCGCCCCCTATCCCTATAATCAACTCAGTGAAGAAGAACGCATTGCTTATCAAGCGGAATGCGATTCTGATTTCTGCATCATCCGTTATCCCGACCAAACCGACCGCTTTATCCGCGCGGTGCTGCCGATCCCGATTATCGGGCATCAGGAAACGCTGGAATACGGCGTGTGGGTGTCCGTCAGCGAAAAGAGTTTTAACGACTATCAAGGCCGCTTTTACAATAATTCTGAAAACGCCGTTTATTTCGGCATGATCTGCAACCGGCTGCCCCCTTACGAATCCGACACCTTCGGTTTGCATTGCAATGTTGTTACCCAACCCGATGGTCAACGCCCTTTGCTGCAACTTCATCAAAGCAGCGGACATCCGCTGGTACGCGACTTTTATCACGGCATAGAATATGCCGAAGCGCAGGCAAGGATAGGGGCGGTATCCGAATCAGATTGCTCAGGATAAAAAGGACAAAAAAGGATGAATATGAAATACAAAGACCTGCGCGACTTCATCGCCATGCTCGAGCAGCAGGGCAAACTCAAACGCATCGCGCACCCCGTTTCCCCGCATTTGGAAATGACCGAAATCGCCGACCGCGTGCTGCGCGCCGAAGGGTCGGCGTTGCTGTTTGAACACCCGATTAAGCCCGACGGCACGCGCTACGATTATCCCGTGTTGGCAAACCTGTTCGGCACGCCCGAACGTGTGGCGATGGGCATGGGCGCGGACAGCGTGTCCAAGCTGCGCGAAATCGGGCAGACGCTGGCGTATTTGAAAGAACCCGAACCGCCCAAAGGCATCAAAGACGCGTTTTCCAAACTGCCGCTGCTGAAAGATATTTGGAGCATGGCGCCGAACGTGGTGAAAAACGCGCCGTGTCAGGAAATTGTGTGGGAGGGTGAAGACGTTGATTTGTATAAACTTCCGGTTCAGCATTGCTGGCCGGAAGACGTTGCGCCGCTGGTAACATGGGGCTTGACCGTCACGCGCGGGCCGCACAAAAAACGCCAAAATCTCGGCATTTACCGCCAACAGTTAATCGGCAAAAACAAGCTGATTATGCGCTGGCTGTCGCATCGCGGCGGCGCGTTGGATTATCAGGAATTCCGCAAACTCAATCCCGATACGCCGTATCCCGTCGCCGTCGTGCTCGGCTGCGACCCCGCCACCATTTTGGGCGCGGTAACGCCCGTTCCCGATACTTTGAGCGAATACCAGTTTGCCGGATTGCTGCGCGGTTCACGGACGGAACTGGTGAAATGTATCGGCAACGATTTGCAAGTGCCTGCCCGTGCTGAAATCGTGTTGGAAGGTGTGATTCATCCAAACGAAACCGCGTTGGAAGGTCCATACGGCGACCACACCGGCTATTACAACGAGCAGGACCATTTCCCCGTATTTACGGTCGAACGCATCACCATGCGCGAAAACCCGATTTACCATTCGACCTACACGGGCAAACCGCCCGATGAGCCTGCCGTTTTGGGCGTGGCGTTGAACGAAGTGTTCGTACCGCTTTTGCAAAAGCAGTTCCCCGAAATCACCGATTTTTACCTGCCGCCCGAAGGCTGTTCCTACCGCATGGCGGTGGTCAGCATGAAAAAACAGTACGCCGGACACGCCAAGCGCGTGATGATGGGCTGCTGGTCGTTCCTGCGCCAGTTTATGTACACCAAATTCATCATCGTGGTCGATGACGACGTGAACGTGCGCGACTGGAAAGAAGTTATCTGGGCGGTAACCACGCGCATGGACCCCGTGCGCGACACCGTTTTAGTGGAAAACACGCCCATCGATTATCTTGACTTCGCCAGCCCCGTTAGCGGACTCGGCGGCAAAATGGGTTTGGATGCGACCAACAAATGGCCGGGCGAAACCGACCGCGAATGGGGACGGGTGATTAAAAAAGACCCTGCGGTTACGGCTAAGATTGATGGGATTTGGGAGGAACTCGGCTTATAGTAGATTCAAATAGATTTCTCGTGTCGTCATTCCCGCGCTGGCGGAAATGACGATAATTGAGTATTTTTTATTTTGAATCAATATATTGAAAGTTAATTTGATACGCAATGCCGCCCTACGGTTGCAGGGCGGCATTGCTATGCCGCCGTTTGGATTTTCAGACGGCATTTGTGTGTTGCCTGTGTGGTTTTGTGTTGGGATGGCAATTTCGAGGCAGCCGATGCCGTTTGAAAGGCGATTGTCTGGCGGGACAGGCGCGTTCTGTTTGTCTGTTTGGAAACGGTTGGGAAAGGCGTATGTCGGCGGATTTGTTGGGCGTAGCGGCTGGGCTTTTTGCGGCAAGCTGTGATTTTGTCCGTTACGGATTGCGGCGGCTGAAAATCCTGTACCGCGCCTAGAAACGAGGCGGCTGGCGGAATGTGCGGCGCGTGTCGCTGCGGCGGCGTTGATATTCGGCTGGTGGCTGGTTTTTTGTCGGTTGGGCCGGTTTTTAGGATGGCATGGGGGGAAGACACATGGACGAACTGTTCAAATGGGCGGTCAGGATTTTGGCGGCGGTGGCGGACTGGATACTCGAGCTGATGTGTTCGGCATTCCCGTTTGCGGAACCAAGCCGTTTTTTCCATCGGACCGCACGTATCGTTGTGCCGGTTTTGAGCTTGGGTCTGTTTCGTGTTGAAGATTATGGAAACACGGAATGTTTGGACTGGCGGACGTTTTCTGCCGATATGGGCGAATGGATAGGCGGTTGGTTTTGGTTCGCGTTCTTGCTTGCCTTTTCAGTATGGGCAGCCTATGCCCTGTCGTGAAATATAGTGGATTAAATTTAAACCAGTACAGCGTTGCCTCGCCTTAGCTCAAAGAGAACGATTCTCTAAGGTGCTGAAGCACCAAGTGAATCGGTTCCGTACTATTTGTACTGTCTGCGGCTTCGTCGCCTTGTCCTGATTTTTGTTAATCCACTATATAACCGACATACTTTGTTTTTGATGCGGCAACGAAAAATCGCTGCGGTTTGACGAAAATACAAATGGCGGCATTGCCAGCCGACACCAAGCCAAACAGTTGTGGGGCTTGTGTTTCCGATGTGGTACGGCCGGTCGGAAAGGTCATGCCGTCTGAAGCTTAATGTGTTTCAGACGGCATTTTTGTACGCAGGATGTTTACGGTTCTTTAGGTTTGAGCCACTGCCATTGTTCCAGCAGGGTGTCTTCGAGGATTTTCTGTTTCTCTTTGCGCGAATTGATGCCGCCGGTCAGCCTGCCGTAATCGACGGTAATGGACGGCTTGTCCACGGTACCGGTGATTTTCAGGGGAATCGGTTTGTTTTTCGGATGGACGGCGTTGCGGATAAGGACATCTTCAGACAATTCCTGCGTATCCAGATTGGTATAGCCGTTGCTGGTAACATAGAGGCTGTCTGAGAAGAGTTCGGTATCGATGTGGCGGCTGATGCCGTCTGAAATTTCGCTGTTGAGCGTGAATCGGTGGAAGGGTGTGCTGGGTGCGGCATTGTCGGCAGTTTTGCCCGAAATGCCGTTTTTCAGGATATTGTCCATGTCGATACCGTGCCATGCGCCGTTGGAAATATTCAGCGACAGGCTGCCCTGAAGCGAGCGGATAAGCTCTTTTCGGGTTTCGCCGCTCGCGGTCAGGTCGATGACCGCATCGCCGTTGCCACTGAAGCTGTGGAAGCCGAACAGGTCTTGCAGCAGCGGTTGGATTTGGATGTTGCTTGCATTCTGTTGCAGGCGGTAAGTGGCGGGACGGGTGTTGGCGATGCTGATGCCGCCGTCGGTATGGCCGCCGTAAAGCCCTGACTTGAAACGGCTGAGCGCGATATGGTCTTTGTCGGCGTGGAGGTAGGTTTCCATATCGTCCAGTTGCAGGCCGGGAAGTTGGACATTGCCGATTTTAAGGTGGGCCTCGATATCTCCGGACAGCTTGCCGAGGGTGTCGGGAAATATTTTGCCGTTTTGTTGCCGCACGTCGTCAAGATAGGGGGTCAGGTTCAATTTTTGCAGTGCGACGGCGGCTTCCAGGTGCGGTGCGTCTTCATGTGTGTATCTGAATTTCGCGGCAACGGTTTGGCGGTCGAACGAACCGTTGAGTTCGGCATGCCACTGATGAAGGTTTTTTATGGATATCGAACCGTCGAGCTGGCTGATGAAACGGGGTTGCGGCAGGCGGTTGACGGTATCCTGAAGGGTTGATACATGCAGGCGCGGCGCCTCCAGACCGTTATTCCGGCTCCAAACCAATGGCGAGCCGAGGGAAAAGTTGGTTTGAAGGCGGGGTGTTTTGACGTTGCCGGAGATTTCGGCGTTGCCGATGTTGGCGATACCGGGGTGAAGTTTGGCCTTATCGAGTTTGAACGATCCGCCCCATTGGGAATTCCCGCCGTCGGCGGTAGCGGTAAATGTCCCGTTGACGGTTTCAATTTTAATGCTGTTGTTCCTGAGTACCAGCGTAGGGATTTGGGCGGTCAGGTGGAGGTTGTGGAAGGCGGTGTCGGCACGTAGGCTGAGGTTGGTCGCATCCGGTCCGCCGGCGTTAAAACGGATAGTGGGGTTGCCGGTGGTGGAAACGGTAATGCCGTGCCCGTTTAGAGCGGTCTCGGCTTCGAAATGGAACGGTGAGATTTCGGGCGGATTGATGCCGTCTGAAATGAAAAGCCCTTTGCTTTTCCATGAAGCAGACAGGTTTTCGCCTGTCAGTATGCCCGAACTTTCAAACTGTTGTCCCGATGAAACGGGGGATTGCAGGTTGAGGCGGACTTCCTTCAGGGTAAACCGCTCTTGCAGGAAGTCGAGGTGGACGGTGCTGTTTTCGATAATGATGCGGTTTACCGAGGCTTTGCGTTTTGGGTTGTCGATCAGGTCTTGGATGTTCCAAACGCCTTTCCCGTCGCGCGTCAGGGCAAGTTCCGTACCCGAAACCACCCATTTTTCAACCTGTATCTGATCCGACCACAGATTTTTCCAGCTCAATCCGATTTTGGTTTCTTTGATGGAAACGGCAGTCCGGTTGCTGCCGGGTTCGGTAATGGTCAGGTTTTTCAGGATGACGGTCGGCCGGGGCAGAAGCCTGCGCTGTATATCCGCATCAAACGAAATTTTTCGGTGCGTATGAGCAATGCTTTGTTGGAGGCGGCTTCGGATGTTTTCAGGTGTGAAGATGCGATAGACGGAAGCGTGCAGCCCGATTGCCGCCAAAAGCAGTATCGTCAGCACGGCTACCGCATATTTCAGACGGTATTTGTGGAAAACCGATAATAAATCCATAGCCCGAACAATCCGTAAAACACGCCACAGTATAACACGGCTTGTAGAAATCCTATTTTGTGCGGGCGGATTATAGTGGATTAACAAAAACCAGTACGGCGTTGTCTCGTCTTAGCTCAAAGAGAACGATTCTCTAAGGTGCTCAAGCACCAAGTGAATCGGTTCCGTACTATCTGTACTGTCTGCGGCTTCGTCGCCTTGTCCTGATTTTTGTTAATCCACTATATCTTGCATAAAGGGGTGTTGCCGCGTTTGCAGGGGCGGGGGTTTCGGCGGGTATGTTTCATACGGAGGCGGATTCTGCAAGATGCTTTTTTGAAATACCGATGCCGTCTGAAATGGACAAGTTTTGTTCGGACGGCATATAATTTGCTTTTTATTCCGGAGGCACGGATATGGTCGGATGCGTTTGGCAGGCAGGACGGTTTGAAATCGGTTTGGACAAGCCGAAAATCATGGGCATCGTGAATCTCACGCCCGATTCTTTGTCCGACGGCGGCGCGTATTCGCAAAACGCCCAAACAGCTTTGGCGCATGCTGAACGGCTTTTGAAAGAGGGTGCGGACATTCTCGACATCGGCGGCGAATCGACGCGGCCGGGTGCGGATTATGTTTCGCCTGAAGAAGAATGGGCGCGGGTTGCGCCTGTTTTGGCGGAAGTGGTGGGGTGGGGCGTTCCCGTCAGTTTGGACACGCGCCACACGGTGGTTATGGAAAAAGCGTTGGCACTCGGCGGCATCGATATTATTAACGATGTGGCGGCGTTGACCGACGAAGGCGCGCTCGAATTGCTGGCGTGTCAGGCGGATACGGGCATTTGCCTGATGCATATGCAGGGCTTGCCTAAGAATATGCAGATTAATCCGAAATATCAGGATGTTGTCGGTGAAGTGGCGCGGTATTTGAAAGCGCGGGCGGCGGAATGCATCGCGGCAGGCATCGCCCCGCAACGCATTACACTCGACCCCGGTTTCTGCTTCGGCAAAACCTTGCAACACAATATCACACTGATGCGGCATCTGCCCGAATTGATGGCGGAAACGGGCTATCCGCTGCTGATCGGCGTGTCGCGCAAAAGCATGATAGGCGAACTGACGGGCGAAACCGACGCGGCGGCGCGCGGACACGGCAGCGTGGCGGCGGCTTTGGCGGCTGTGGCACGCGGCGCGAAAATCGTGCGCGTGCACGATGTGAAGGCGACGGCGGATGCTTTGAAGGCGTGGGAAGCGTTGGGCATCAATCTGTAAACAGCGGTTCGCATACTTTATGCCGTCTGAAAAGGGCGGAGCGGCTTCAGACGGCATCAACGGTGCAGACAGCAAGGTACAAACAGACTGTATAATCTCGGACAACGGTTCACATTCTCGGAGCAACACATGGCAAAAAAATATTTCGGCACGGACGGCGTGCGCGGCGAAGTCGGGCAGTTTCCGATTACGCCCGATTTTGTATTGAAACTCGGCTATGCGGCGGGTCAGGTTTTGGTTCAGCACGACACTGACCAGAAACCGACCGTCCTCATCGGCAAAGACACGCGTATTTCCGGTTATATGCTGGAAGCCGCGCTAGTGGCGGGCTTTACGGCGGCGGGTGTGAATGTGGTACAAACCGGTCCGCTGCCTACGCCCGGCGTGGCTTATCTGACCCGTGCGCTGCGTTTGTCCGCCGGTGTGATGATTTCCGCGTCGCATAATGCCTATTCCGACAACGGCATCAAATTCTTTGCCGAGGGTGGCGTGAAGCTTTCCGATGAAATCGAGTTGGAAATCGAAGCCAAAATCGACGAAGAAATGAAAACCCAGCCTTCTGCACGCCTCGGGCGCGCACGCCGTATCAGCGGTGCAGACGACCGCTATATCGAATTTTGCAAATCCACCTTTCCCAGCCATTCCGACCTTCGGGGTTTGAAGTTGGTTATCGATACCGCCAACGGCGCGGGGTACGGTGTCGCACCCAAGGTGTTTCACGAACTGGGTGCACAGGTTGTCAGCATCGGCGACGAACCCAACGGCTACAACATCAATGAAAAATGCGGTGCGACTTATACCAAGACACTCCAAGCCGCCGTTTTACAGCATGAAGCCGACTACGGCATCGCCTTAGACGGCGACGGCGACCGCCTGATGATGGTCGATAAAAACGGTAAGGTTTACGACGGCGACAGCCTGATTTACGTCATTGCCAAAGCCCGCGCCCGAGAAGGTATCAACATCGGCGGCGTGGTCGGCACGGTCATGACCAATATGGCGATGGAAATCGCCCTGAAAGAGCAGGGCGTCGATTTCTGCCGCGCCAAAGTCGGCGACCGCTATGTGTTGGAACAGCTGAACCAACGCGGCTGGCTCATCGGAGGCGAAGCCAGCGGCCATATTTTGTGCATGGACAAACACAACACCGGCGACGGCATTATTTCCGCGCTGCAAGTTTTGGCGGCGCTGCAAATCCTGAACCAAGACCTCGCTACCGTTTGCGCCGACTGGCAGCCGTATCCGCAAACGATGATTAACGTGCGCATCCAAAAGGGTCAGAAATGGCAGGAGGCTTCGAAAGACGTGTTGGCGGAAGTGGAAAAAGAACTCGAAGGCAAAGGAAGGGTTGTATTGCGCGCTTCGGGAACCGAACCCGTCGTGCGCGTGATGGTGGAGGCGCGTCAGGCGGATTGGGCGCGCGAAGGGGCGGAACGTATTGCTTCCGCCATCGGCAGCATTTAGGCAAAATCAGAAAAAACCGTTTTCAGAACCGGCCGGTTTTCTGTTTAAATGCCGTCTGAACATGCGGAGGATGCGCGAATCTGCCTTTTTTCCGCTTTCAGACGGCATAATCTTTGATAGAATGCCTGCTTCATGTAGAAAATGTTTCGGTTTGTTCTGACTTTTTATCTCCGACAATGGAATATCCGCCATGTTTGCTTTTTTAGAAGCCTTTTTTGTCGAATACGGTTATGCGGCTGTTTTTTTTGTATTGGTCATCTGCGGTTTCGGCGTGCCGATTCCCGAGGATTTGACCTTGGTAACAGGCGGCGTGATTTCGGGTATGGGTTATACCAATCCGCATATTATGTTTGCAGTCGGTATGCTCGGCGTATTGGTCGGGGACGGCATCATGTTCGCCGCTGGACGGATTTGGGGTCAGAAAATCCTAAGGTTCAAACCTATTGCGCGCATCATGACGCCGAAACGTTATGAGCAGGTTCAGGAAAAATTCGACAAATACGGTAACTGGGTCTTATTTGTTGCCCGTTTCCTGCCCGGTTTGAGAACGGCCGTATTTGTTACAGCCGGTATCAGCCGCAAGGTTTCATACTTGCGTTTTATCATTATGGATGGACTGGCTGCACTGATTTCCGTCCCTATTTGGATTTATCTGGGCGAATACGGTGCGCACAACATCGATTGGCTGATGGCGAAAATGCACAGCCTGCAATCGGGTATTTTCGTTATCTTGGGTATAGGTGCGGCCGTCGTTGCTTGGATCTGGTGGAAAAAACGCCAACGTATCCAGTTTTACCGCAGTAAATTGAAAGAAAAGCGGGCGCAACGCAAAGCCGCCAAGGCAGTGAAAAAAGCCGCGCAAAGCAAACAATAAAATCAAGCACCTAAATAGCTTGCCGATATTCAATAGTTTCCGTGTTTTTTTCATCCACAAAGCGGTATCTCATGCGTTGGAAATTCTCGCAAGGTCTCTGACCTTGTTGCGGTTTCCGTCCTGAGTCTCACGCTTCGTGAATATAGTGGATTAACAAAAATCAGGACAAGGCGACGAAGCCGCAGACAGTACAAATAGTACGGAACCGATTCACTTGGTGCTTCAGCACCTTAGAGAATCGTTCTCTTTGAGCTAAGGCGAGGCAACGCCGTACTGGTTTAAATTTAATCCACTATAAAAATCCACTTGGAAAATCAAATATCGACAGCCCTTGGGTGCTTTTTCATTTGAAGGCCGTCTGAAAACCGTCCGCGCCGCCAAATTGCCAGCTTGTCCGAAATATAGTTAAATAAGCCGCATCATTATGTTCAGACGGTACGACAATGCTATGAAACAAAAAATCTTCGTCCTCTACACGGGCGGCACCATAGGCATGACCCAAAGCAGCGAAGGTCTGCGCCCCGATACCGCACTGGTCAGCCAAGCCCTTTCCCCCTTTTCAGACGGCCTCGATTTCGAGTGGCACGTCTGCAATCCCTTGATTGATTCCTCTTCCGTTACGCTGCAACACTGGCGCGGTTGGCTGGACATCATTGCCGACAAATTGCCTTCCTGCGACGGCATCCTGATACTGCACGGCACGGACAGTATGGCGTACACCGCCAACCTTCTCTCGCTCGCCCTGCAAGGCTTGGACAAACCCATCGTCCTGACCGGTTCCCAATGGCCTTACGCCGCCAAAAACAGCGATGCCCCGCGCAACCTCTCCACCGCCGTTGCCGCCTTCAGCCTCAAGCTCAAACAAACCGTCATCGCGTTTGACGGCAAACTGTATCCCGCCGTCGGCAGCAGCAAAGTCAGCACCGAAACCGCCGCAGGCTTCGACAATCCGCATTTCGGCGCCATCGCCGAATGGGATGAAACTCAAGGCTGGCACAATCTTCGCATCCCGTCCCAAGATGCGGCGGCCGTTTCAGACGGCCTCAAAATCCGCTATCCCGATTCTCAGGCAAAAATCGCCGTCCGCACGCTTATCCCCGGCTTTGCCGTTCAAGAACTTGCGGACGGACTCGGACAGCTTCCCGCCCACGCCCTTATCCTGCAAAGCTACGGACACGGCAACACACCCGCAGACGAAGGTTTCATCCGCGCCGTGCAAGACTTTACGCAGCAAGGCAAATTGTTGCTCAATATCAGCCAAGTCCGACAAGGCAGAACTGCTGCCGTTTACGCGCAAGGCAATGCGTTCCGCAACTCGGGCATCATCAACGGCGGCAAATGCAACCTCGAAACCGCCACCGCGCTCATGACCCTCGCCGTATCACAAGGCTGGAGCGCGGAAGATGTAGAAAAAGAGTTGGTAAGACTGCAATTATTGTGAAATTGAAATGAACTTCACCGACACTCATTGCCACCTTGCCGATCCCGCCCTGCGCGAAAACCTGACGCACGTTTTGACCGCAGCGCGGGAGGCAGGGGTAGGGCGGTTTATCGTTCCCGCAACCCGACCGCAGGATTGGCAGGACGTGGCGGATTTGGCTCAAAGGTCGTCTGAAAATCCGCTTTTAGGCAACATCCATATCGCGCTCGGCATCCATCCTTGGTTTTCAGACGACGTTTCCGAACCGGATTTCCGGCATTTGGAACAAGCATTGCAGGCGCGTTCGACGGCATGGGTCGGCGAAATCGGCTTGGATTTTTACGACAAAACCCAAACGCCGCCACAGCGCGAACGGCAAATTCAAGTCTTCAGCCGCCAGCTTGCCATCGCGCAAACCCTGCGCCGCCGCGTGATTATCCATAATCTCAAAGCCACCGCCGACATCGCCGCCGCCGTCAAACAGACAGGCTTTGCCCAAGGCGGCATCGTTCACGCCTTCTCAGGCAGCGCGGAAGAAGCGCGCGTGTTGACGAAACTGGATTTCAAAATCGGCATCGGTTCGTTGTTGCTCAACCCGAACGCCCGCAAAATACGCGAAACCCTCAAAACACTGAATGACACCGATTTCGTCTTGGAAACCGACAGCCCGTTTATGCTGAAAAAAGAGATTAATACGCCTGCCAATATTCCGGGTATTGCAAAGATTGCTGCGGAAATCCGCGGAACCTGTGTAGAAGAGATTGCCAAGGTAACGGAGCGCAATGCCGATGCCCTGTTGGGACGGTAGGTTATCCATCTAAGATTATCTTTTTGAATATCCGGAAAACCTATTATAATAATCCAGTGTTGATGCCGTCTGAACATTCAGGCGGCGTTTGTTATGGAAGAATTATGAAGCCGTCTATCTTAGAAAAACTACAACAACTCAGCGACCGACTGGAAGAAGTTACCCACCTTCTCGGACAGCCCGAAGCCACGTCCGACATGGACAATTACCGCAAGCTCACGCGTGAACACGCCGAATTGACGCCCGTGGTCGAAGTATTCCAAAACTATCAACTGGCGCAAAGCGACTTGGCAGATGCCGAAGAAATGCTGTCCGACCCCGAAATGAAAGACTTTGCCGCCGAAGAAATCGAAGCGGCAAAAGCCAAAATCAACACGCTCGATACTGAACTGCAAAAACTGCTGCTGCCCAAAGATGCCGACGACGACAAAAACATCTTTATCGAAGTACGCGCCGGCACGGGCGGCGACGAAGCCGCGCTGTTTGCTGGCGATTTGCTGCGTATGTACAGCCGCTACGCCGAGCGCAACCGCTGGCAGGTCGAAATCGTGTCCGCCAACGAAAGCGAATTGGGCGGCTATAAAGAAGTCATCGCCCGTATTGTCGGGCTCGGGGCGTACAGCCGTTTGAAATTTGAATCGGGCGGACACCGCGTGCAACGCGTTCCAGCCACCGAAAGCCAAGGCCGCATCCACACCTCCGCCTGCACCGTTGCCGTCATGCCCGAAGCGGACGAACTGGAAGACATCGAGTTGAACCCCGCCGACCTTCGTATCGACACCTTCCGTGCATCCGGTGCGGGCGGTCAGCACATCAACAAAACCGACTCCGCCGTCCGCATTACCCACCTGCCCACCGGCATGGTGGTCGAATGCCAAGACGGACGCAGCCAACACGCCAACAAAGCGCAGGCAATGAAAGTCCTCGCCGCCCGCCTGAACGACGCGCAAAAACGTGAAGCCCAAGCCAAAGAAGCCGCCGAGCGCAAATCTCTCATCGGCAGCGGCGACCGCAGCGAACGCATCCGCACCTACAACTACCCCCAAGGCAGGGTAACAGACCACCGCATCAACCTCACCCTGCACAAGCTGGATTTTGTGATGGACGGCGACTTGGAAGAAATCACCAACGCCCTGATTGCCGAGCATCAGGCGGAGCTTCTGGCGGCAATGGGCGATTGAGTTTTGTGTCCGGATAAAAAAATCGGTGTTTGAACAAGGGGCGGTTTTGCCTGTTTGCAAGAGTAAGACGGTTTCATTTGTTCGGATGGCGGGCGGTTTTGCCGGATAAAAAGAAATTTTTAAAACAAAACCGTATCTTTAATGGCTCTGTTGCAAGTGTAACAATCTCCACACCCTGCATCATTTGCATGATGCGGGATATTTTTTAAGGAAATTTTATGGAGTTTTTTTTAGCGGTTTGGCATTCAATATTTGATTTCATAACTGGTCTATTTATATTTAAACCATGGGAAGAAGATACGGCAGAAAATAAAATAAAAAGTTTAGCTTTACTTTTCTTTCTGACAATTTGCGGCTTTATTTTTTATATTTCAGTCTTTTAAGGCAAAGCACATAAAAAACATGAAAATAATGAAAAATCAATAGCAAAACCGGCGGCATATGGCGGACAGTCTGAAAAATGCCGTCTGAAAAAGAAATGCTTTTTCAGACGGCATTTTTCCGCCGATCGGATGATAAGCGGAAGGGATGCGCCCGCATATTCCCGGCTTTTTTGTTCGGAAATAAGGAAAAAAGGGGATTTGAACGTGCGCCCTCTTTCGGAAACATAAGGTGCAAACGGCGTTCGGACGGCATTTTGACGTGCCGGGCGGTCGGGCAGGGCGCGCCTGCGGCGCAAAACCGCGAAAACAAGCCGCCGGCTCTGCCCGAATCCAGTGTATGATGCCGTTTTCGACAACGGACAAGGGATAGGAATCCGGATGAAGATTGCGATTTACGGTACGAAAAGCTATGACCGCGAACATTTTGCCCGCGCCAACCGGCATTTCGGCTTCGAGCTGGAGTTTTTTGATTTTATGCTGGATGTAAAAACGGCGAAAATGGCGGAAGGTGCGGAAGCGGTCTGTATTTTTGTGAACGACGACGGCGGCCGGCCCGTGTTGGAACGACTGGCAAAAATCGGGGTAAAGGCGGTCGCCCTGCGTTGCGCGGGGTTTAACAATGTCGATTTGGAAGCGGCTGGAGAATTGGGCCTGAAAGTCGTGCGCGTTCCCGCCTATTCGCCCGAATCGGTTGCAGAACATACCGTGGGGCTGATGCTGACCTTGAACCGCCGCATCCACAAAGCCTACCAGCGTACCCGCGATGCCAATTTTTCTTTGGAGGGGCTGACCGGTTTCAATATGTACGGCAAAACGGCGGGCGTTATCGGCACGGGGAAAATCGGTATCGCAACGATGCGGATTTTAAAGGGTTTCGGTATGAACCTGCTGGCTTACGATCCGTTTTGCAATCCCGAAGTGGAAAAACTCGGCGGCAAATATGTGGATTTGGACGAGCTGTATGCCCGATCGGACATCATCACGCTGCATTGCCCCGCCACTCCGGAGAACCACTATATGCTGAACGAAGCGGCGTTTGCCAAGATGAAGGACGGCGTGATGATCATCAACACCAGCCGGGGCGGGCTGATTGACAGTGCCGCCGCCATCGAGGCGTTGAAGTGTCGGAAAATCGGCGCATTGGGTATGGACGTGTATGAAAATGAACGCGAATTGTTTTTTGAAGACAAATCCAACGACGTGATTACCGACGACGTGTTCCGCCGGCTGTCGTCTTGTCATAACGTGCTGTTTACCGGCCATCAGGCCTTTTTGACGGAGGAGGCGCTCGGCAATATTTCGGAAGTAACCCTGTCCAATATCCGCGAGGTCTTGCAGACCGGCGATTGCGGCAATGCGGTTCGTGCCGGCGGCTGATGTGTTTTAAGAGTTTAAAGGAAATGCCGTCTGAAACAGGTTTCAGACGGCATTTGACGTTCAGGCAGCCTGCAACTTATTTGACTTCCAATTTGGCAACGCCGCCCATATACGGTTGCAGTGCGGCAGGGATGTTGATGCTGCCGTCGGCGTTTTGATGGTTTTCCAATACGGCGACCAGCGTTCTGCCGACTGCCAAGCCGGAGCCGTTCAAAGTATGTACCAAGCGGTTTTTGCCGTTTTCGTCTTTGAAACGCGCCTTCATGCGGCGGGCTTGGAAATCTTCGCAGTTGGAGCAGCTTGAGATTTCGCGGTAGGTATTTTGCGCGGGAACCCAAACTTCCAAGTCATACGTTTTAGTTGCGCCGAAGCCCATGTCGCCGGTACACAGGGTAATTACGCGGTAGGGCAGTTCCAAAGCCTTCAGGATGTTTTCGGCATGGCCGACCATTTCTTCCAGTGCTTCGTATGATTTTTCGGGATGAACGATTTGCACCATTTCCACTTTGTCGAACTGGTGTTGGCGGATCAGACCGCGCGTGTCTTTGCCGTACGAACCCGCCTCGCTGCGGAAACAGGGCGAATGCGCGGTCAGCTTCAGCGGCAGTTCGCTTTCGGACACAATGCTGTCGGCAACGGTATTGGTCAGGGTAACTTCGGCTGTCGGAATCAGATATTGCGTGGTTTTGGTTTCATCACCGCCACGGGTAACGTGGAACAGATCTTCCGCAAACTTCGGCAGCTGGCCCGTGCCTTGCAGGGTGGTGTCGTCCACGATATAGGGCGTGTAATGCTCGGTGTAGCCGTGTTTCAGCGTGTGCGTATCGAGCATGAATTGCGCCAGCGCGCGGTGCAGGCGGGCGATTTGTCCGCGCATCACGGTAAATCGTGCGCCGGAAAGTTTCGCGCCGCCTTCAAAATCTAAACCCAAAGGTTCGCCCAAATCGACATGATCTTTGATTTCAAAGTCAAATTCGCGCGGCGTACCGACTTTTCGGATCTCGACGTTTTCGGTTTCATCCTTACCGACAGGCACGCCCTCATGCGGCAGGTTCGGAATGCTTAACAACCATGCGTCCAATTCTTTTTGAACGGCATCCAAATCGGCGGCAGCCTGTTCCAAATCGGTTTTGATTTGGGCGACTTGATCCATGGCCGCCTGCGCCTCTTCATGTTTGCCCTGACCTTTCAGTGCGCCGATTTGTTTGGAAATGCTGTTGCGCGAGGCTTGTAGTTCTTCGGTTTTCACCTGAACGGACTTGCGTCGTTCTTCCAGTGCGTCAAAACGTGCGGTATCAAAGTTATAACCGCGCCGTGCAAGCCGTTCGGCAACGGCGGCGGTGTTGCTGCGGAGCAATTGGATATCTAACATGGTCTGATTCCCGAATTAATTTGAAACGTATTATTGTAAACCAAATTCAAGATATTTTCCCAAATCCCCCCGTGTTTCGGCACACGTACCGCCATGCCGTCTGATTTGTCAAAACCGCCTGATTTGTGGGAAAATCTCAAGATTGAATTTAACGGAGGGCGACACCGTGTTGGACAGAGAAGGCTATCGCCCCAATGTCGGTATCATCTTAATCAACAACCGCAACGAGGTCTTTTGGGGCAAGCGTGTACGCGAACATTCATGGCAGTTTCCGCAAGGCGGCATCAAGCCGGGCGAAAGCCCCGAAACCGCCATGTACCGCGAGTTGTACGAAGAAGTCGGACTTCTGCCGCAACACGTCAAAATCGTCGGGCGGACGCGCGACTGGCTGCGTTACGACGTGCCGAACAACTGGGTGCGCCGCGAATGGCGCGGATCCTATCGCGGACAGAAGCAGATTTGGTATCTCCTGCGCCTGACCGGCCGGGATTGCGATGTCAACCTGCGCGCCACCCGCCACCCCGAATTTGACGGCTGGCGTTGGCACCAATATTGGGCGCCCGTTGACGAAGTGATTGATTTCAAACGCGACGTTTATTTGGGGGCGTTGAAAGAACTTTCTTCCCGCTTCCTGCGCGGTATGGAAAGTTATGAAGACTTTGCCGCCCGCCAACCTTCCGGCAACCGGTAAAACAACGGAACGCAACGCTTTCAGGCCGTCTGAAAGCGTTGTTTTTCATCCTTTCAGACGGCATGGCATTCAAATTATACAGACTGTAAAATCATATTTTTCTGACACCAGCAAATGCTCCCATGAAGCAGAAAGTAATAAAATGCAAGTAAAATCAATAACTCTACATAATATTGGACAATTCAAAGAATTAACCATTCCACTCGCGCCTTTAACTGAAAATGCACCTAAGGTTGCTGTTTTTATTGGGAATAACGGCTCAGGAAAAACAACAGTTTTGAAATCGTTGGTTACGGCGTTGAGTTGGCTGCCTGCGCGTATTCGTAGCGAACGTGGGCGAGGTTTGGATATTCCCGAAGAAGTGATTATGAATGGACGGTCTTCAGGAATGGTGGTGCTGAGTATTGAAAATACCAAAAAATCATTTACATGGCAGCTTAGCAAAGCTCAAAAGGGCAGGAAAAATCAGTTTTCTACTGATTTGAAAGATATTAATGAATTAGCAGATATTCATCGCACTAATTTAACCGAAAATGAACAAGCTGATTTGCCGATATTAGCTTTTTATCCTGTTGAACGCAGCGTATTAGATATTCCGTTAAAAATTAGAGAAAAACATTCTTTTGAACAACTTAACGGTTATGATAATGCGTTGGAAATGGGCGTTGATTTTAGACGATTTTTTGAGTGGTTTCGTGAAAGGGAGGATATTGAAAATGAAGAAAATGCATTTTCAGAAATAGGTCAAATAATCAATGGGCTAGGTGATCTGGATTCAAACATGGACAGTTTGTTTAATGCTTTTGATAAGATGGCTTCTTTACGAAAAGATATTGAAAAAAAAGAGAACGCGCTTGTTAAAGCTAAAAATGATAATGAATTAGAAAAAATAGCTGATTTCTCTGAGCAGTTAATTGAATTGATGAATAAATTTATTGAAACAAAATCACAGACTGATTTATTTTTTACAAACGCTGTGCCATCGATAGGAAAAGATGCTTTAAGAAAAAAAATAAATTATTTGGATATCCAATTAAAAACAGTTAAAGATGCAGTACAGAATTTTACTAATTTTGAAAATATTAGGGTTCAAAGAAAACCTAAATTACGCATGATTGTAAAAAAAAATAATCTAGAATTTGAAGTTTCCCAACTCTCTCAAGGCGAAAAATCCCTAATGGCATTGATAGGCGACATTGCTCGTCGTTTGGCAATGCTTAACCCAAGTTTGGAGAATCCCTTGAATGGACATGGTATTGTAATTATCGATGAAGCCGATTTACATCTACATCCACAATGGCAACGTCAATTAATTGAACGACTGACCAAAACCTTTCCAAATTGTCAATTTGTATTAAGCACACATTCGCCGCTTGTAATTAGCGATAGTAAGGATATTATTGTTTATTCATTAGAAAATGGAGAAATACAACAAGTATCATCACAATATGGGCAAGATGCAAACACGGTTTTATTGAATGTAATGGAAACAGCTATTCGCAATGAAGAAGTTACCCAAAAATTGAATCATTTATTGGATTTAATTCAGGATAATCAATTGGATGAGGCAAAAATTAAGTTAACTACATTACGCCAAGATCTGCCTGAAAATAATTTAGAATTAGCCAAGGCTCAACTTTTACTCAAAAAACAGGAAATCCGTTATGAGAAAAATTCAAAAAGCTGATGAGCCTGTCAGTTTTGCCAGGTACAAACAAGACAACCCTGCTCATCAATACAAAGATTTAAATGATGAGATTGTCCGCCAAGATATTCGGCAAAAATGCACAGAAGAACAATATTATTTATGTGCTTATTGCTGCAAAGAAATTTCAGGAACAAATGTGGATACCATGAATGAGCATATTCAGCCACGTCATCATTACCCCAATTTGTCTATGGATTTTAATAATATTGTAGCAAGTTGCAATCAAACAGGGCATTGTGACAATTCAAAAGGTTCGAAAATCCTTCCACTTACGCCTTTGATGGACGAATGTGAAACTGAATTTGAATTTAGAATAAATGGTGCTGTAAGTGGTAAAACAGAAAGGGCAAGAAGTGCAATTGATATTTTGCAATTAAATCATAAAAAATTATGCGAATCAAGAAAGCAAGCTATTAATTCCATGCTTATAAGTCATGGACTTGGAAATCCAATTGAAGTGGAAGATGATGAGTTATTACAATCCGTTTGTGATGATATTATGCAACCTGAAAACGGAAAACTTATTGCTTTTACGCCAGCCATTGTCAATGCAATTAAAAATTGGACTAACTCATAAGAAAATAGCCAAAACTTGATTTTTATTATATTAAAGCTTTTTACTAATAAGAAATATGGTATGTCACAAGGAATATTTTACTAATTAATCAAATTTTCAAATTCCATTTGGCAAACAACATAATTATGACAAAAAAGACACAATACAGCGAATCCAGCATTACCGTCCTCAAAGGTTTAGAGCCGGTCAAAGAACGTCCCGGCATGTACACACGCACCGACAGCCCGACCCACATCTGCCAAGAAGTCATCGACAATGCGGCGGACGAGGCGTTGGGCGGTTTCGCCACTGAAATCGACGTGCGCATCCACGACGACGGTTCGCTTTCCGTACACGACAACGGGCGCGGCATTCCCGTCGGGCTGCACCCTGTCGAAGGCGTGCCCGTGGTCGAACTCGTGTTTACCCGTCTGCACGCGGGCGGCAAGTTCAACAAAAAAGACGGCGGCAGCGCGTATGCCTTTTCAGGCGGCCTGCACGGCGTGGGCGTGTCTGTTACCAACGCGCTTTCCACCCGCCTCGAAGTAACCGTCAAACGCGAAGGCAAAGTCCACCGCATCGTGTTTGCCGGCGGCGACGTGGTCGAACCGTTGGCGGAAGTAGGCAAATGCGCCGTCAAAGACAGCGGCACCGAAGTGCGCGTCTGGCCGGACGGCAAATATTTTGAAAGCCCGAATTACAGCATTCCCGAACTCGAACGTCTGCTGCGCGCCAAAGCCGTGCTGCTGCCGGGCGTGCGCGTTTCCCTGACCCGTCCGGTCAAAGACGAAACGCAAACCCAAACCTGGCACTACCCGGACGGTCTGAAAAGCTATCTGACCGACCTGATTGCCGATGCACAAGAAGCCGCGCCTATCTTCTCCTGTGAAAACTACATTTCAGACGGCCACAACGGCGATTTCAGTATCGGCGAAGGCGCGGCGTTTGCCCTGACTTGGCTGGAAGAAGGCTCGTGCGCCAACGAAAGCTATGTCAACCTCATCCCCACCCCGTTGGGCGGCACGCACGAAGCAGGCTTGAAACAAGCCGTGTTCAACGCCGTCAACAACTTCATCAATCTGCACAACCTCCTACCGCGCGGCGTGAAAGTACAAAGCGACGACGTGTTCGGCAAAACCGCCTTCGTCCTCTCCGCCCGCGTCCTCGATCCGCAATTCCAAGGTCAGACCAAAGACAAGCTGACCAACCGCGATGCGCTGAAACTCGTCGCCGCCGTAGCGGGCGACCCTTTGGAATTGTGGCTGAACCAAAACGTGGACTTCGGCAAAAAAATCGCCGAACTCGCCATCCGTCAGGCACAGGCACGGCTGCGTTCGGTTAAAAAGATTGAAAAGAAAAAAGGCAGCGGCGTCGCCGTCCTGCCCGGCAAACTGACCGACTGCGAAAGCGAAGACATCCGCGAAAACGAACTCTTCCTCGTCGAAGGCGATTCCGCCGGCGGCTCCGCCAAACTTGCCCGCGACAAAGCCACGCAGGCCATCCTGCCACTGCGCGGCAAAGTGCTTAACAGCTTTGAAGTCCACCCCGACCAGCTTTTCGGCAACGCCGAAATCCACGACATTTCCGTCGCCATCGGCGTCGATCCGCACGGCATCAACGACCATCCCGACTTAAGCGGCCTGCGCTACGGCAAAATCGCCATCCTGTCCGATGCCGACGTGGACGGCTCGCATATTCAAGTTTTGCTGCTGACCCTGTTCTACCGCCACTTCCCGAAACTGGTCGCCGACGGACACATCTACGTCGCCCAGCCGCCGCTGTTCCGCGTCGATGTCAACGCACAAGGCAAAAGCAAACCCGCCCGCAAATTCTACGCCCTCGACCAAAACGAACTCGACAGCATTTTGGAGCGGCTGCAAAAAGAAGGCGTTAAAGAAACCGCCTATTCCATCAGCCGTTTCAAAGGCTTGGGCGAGATGAACCCCGACCAGCTCAAAGACACCACCATGCACCCCGACACCCGCCGCCTGTTGCAGGTACAAATCCCCGAAGGCGCGGATGACGAGACGCGCGACATCTTCGTCAAACTGATGGGCAAAGGCGAAGCCGCCGCCCGCCGCGCATGGATGGAACGCGAAGGAGATACGGCGGAATTGGATATTTGAACCGTGATTGCCGCATACGAAAAAATGCCGTCTGAAACCGAATCGGTTTTCAGACGGCATTTCGTTTGGGGATTTATTCTGCTGCGGAAGATTCGGCTGCTTCGGCTTCAACAGACGGCGTTTCGGCGGCAGCTTGGGCGGACTGCTGTTGCAAAGCCTGCTGCACGAAAGGATGGTTTTGCGCGATCGCCTGTTCTTCGGGGGTAACTTCGCCTTTGAAACGGTTGTTCAAATCGAAACGTTTGCCGCCGCGCGCCAAGGCTTTCAGATAACGCGGACGGCGGCAGTGGTTGGCGAGGACGCGTGCAATCAGTGCGGAATCGTATTGCGGCAAAGCGGCAATCAAATCCTGATCGATGCCGAGCGCCAACGGTTTGAAGCGTTTGAATACATCGTATTTGCCGTAGATATGGTCGACAATCATTTCTGTCTGTTTCTTTTTGCTCATGGTTTGGACCGCAGATTTCAGTGCTGCGCCCAAAGCGGTTTCTTGTATCATTTCAGTTGCATTCCTCTAAACAAACCCGTGCGTCAAGGCTGCACGGCAATGCTCGATATTCTATTATAAAGTCTGTGTTTTGGCTAAATTTTTATTTGTTTGAAAGGGTAATGTCGGGCGTATTAACCTGAACGTCGGCATTTTGCGCGCGATGGCGCAGGGCGTGGTCGATGAGGACTAATGCGAGCATGGCTTCTGCAATCGGCGCGGCGCGCAGTCCGACGCAGGGGTCGTGTCTGCCGTGGGTGGCGAGTTCGACGGGGTCGCCGTTGATGTCGATACTGCGGCGCGGTGTGGCAATGGAGCTGGTGGGTTTGATGGCGATATTGACGTGGATGTCTTGTCCGGTGCTGATGCCGCCGAGGATGCCGCCTGAGTGGTTGGACAGGAAGCCTTGCGGGGTCAGTTCGTCGCCATGTTCGCTGCCGCGTTGGACGACGCTGCCGAAGCCCGCGCCGATTTCTATGCCTTTGACGGCGTTGATGCCCATCATGGCGTAGGCGATTTCGGCATCGAGGCGGTCGAAAACGGGTTCACCCAAACCGACGGGGACGTTGGTCGCTTCGATATGCAGTTTCGCGCCGACGGAATCCAAGGATTTGCGCACGCCGTCCATATAGTTTTCCAGCTCGGCAATTTGGCTTTGGTTGGCGGCAAAAAAAGGATTTTGGGAAATGTGTTCGTAGCCTTCAAACTGAATTTCTTTTTCGCCGACTTGGGTAACGTAGGCGGTAATTTCCGTGCCGAATTTTTCTTTCAGCCATTTTTTGGCGACGGCTCCGGCGGCAACGCGGGTGGCGGTTTCACGGGCGGAACTCCTGCCGCCGCCGCGATAGTCGCGCGTGCCGTATTTGTGCCAATAGGTATAGTCGGCATGGCCGGGGCGGAAACTTTGGGCGATGTTGCCGTAGTCTTTGCTGCGTTGGTCGGTATTGCGGATTAAGAGGGCGATGGGTGTGCCGGTGGTTTTGCCTTCGAAGACGCCGGAGAGAATTTCGACTTGGTCGGCTTCGCGGCGTTGGGTAACGTGGCGGCTGGTGCCGGGTTTGCGCCGGTCGAGGTCGGCTTGGATGTCTGATTCGGTCAATGCCAGTCCGGGCGGACAGCCGTCGATGATGCAGCCCAAACCTGCGCCGTGGCTTTCGCCGAAGGTGGTAACGGTAAAGAGTTGTCCGAAAGTGTTGCCTGCCATGATTTTTCCCTTTATCGGTATAGTGTGGAAAGATGACGGATTTTAGCACAAAAGCCCGTCCGCCATTGAAGGGGAGGCAGTCAAAGAGTTTACGTGTGGTGAGGAAAATCGGCTTATAATCCGGTCTGATTTTTCAGGATAGAGATATGAGCGACTACACGCAGCAGCTTCAAGATAAAAAAGACTGCCTTAAAACCCTTTTTGCAGGTTTGGATTTCCCTGAGTGGGAAGTGTACGAATCTCCGGACAAACACTACCGTATGCGCGCCGAATTCCGCATTTGGCACGAAGGCGGTGAAATGTTTTACGCCATGTTTGAAAAAGGGCAGAAAGCCAGCAGCGCAAGCATGATACGCTGCGACCGTTTTGAAGCAGCTTCCGAGGCCGTCAACCGCCTCATGCCCGAGCTGATTGCCGCCGCCGCGCAATCCCCCGAACTCAAAAACCGCTGGTACGCCGTCGAATTCCTCTCCACGCTCAGTGGCGAAATGCTGGTTACTATGATTTACCACAAAAAACTCGGCGACGGATGGCAACAGGCGGCACAAGAGCTGCAAGAACGGTTGGACATTGCCGTTATCGGGCGGAGTAGGGGGCAGAAAATCGTTTTAAAACAAGATTACGTAACCGAAACCCTGCGCGTCGGCGACCGCGATTTCCACTACCGCCAAATCGAAGGCAGCTTTACCCAACCGAATGCTGCCGTGTGTCAAAAAATGCTTGAGTGGGCGTGCCGCGCGGCGGAAGGCTTGGGCGGCGACCTGCTCGAACTATATTGTGGAAACGGCAACTTTACGCTTCCTTTATCTGAAAAGTTTGAACGTGTTTTGGCAACCGAAATCTCCAAAACCTCCGTCAGCGCGGCGCAATGGAATATTGAGGCAAACGGGATAGGCAACATCAAAATCGCCCGCCTGTCTGCCGAAGAATTTACCGAAGCCTATACCGGCAAACGTGAGTTTACACGCCTTAAGGAGGGTGGTATTGCTTTGACGGATTATGCATTTTCCACTATTTTTGTTGATCCGCCGCGTGCCGGTATCGATGAGGAAACTTTGAAGCTGGTGTCGCAGTTTGACAATATCATCTACATTTCCTGTAATCCCGAAACGCTGCGCGCCAATTTGGATACCTTGGCGGAAACCCATACGGTCGAACGTGCCGCCCTGTTCGACCAATTCCCGTTTACGCACCATATCGAAAGCGGCGTACTGTTGAAAAAGAAAATCCTTTGAAAAAGCAAAAGGTAAAGACTATGTACCGACACGTTGAATATTACCCCGGCGACCCGATTTTGAGTTTGGTCGAAACCTTCAAAAACGACCCGCGCCCTGAAAAAGTCAATTTGAGCATAGGCATTTATTTCGACGACGAAGGCAAGATGCCCGTATTGGAATCTGTGAACCGTGTCGAAACCGTCCGCGCCGCCACGCCTGCGCCGTCGCCCTACCTGCCGATGGAAGGTTTGGACACTTACCGCAGCGCGGTGCAACATTTATTGTTCGGAAAAGACAACCCCGCGCTCGCGCAAGGACGCATCGTTACCGTACAAACCTTGGGCGGCTCGGGCGCACTCAAAGTCGGGGCGGACTTTCTGCACCGCTGGTTCCCCGCAGCGCGCGCCTACGTCAGCGACCCGACTTGGGACAACCATCGCGGCATTTTTGAAGGCGCGGGTTTCGAGGTCGGCACTTACCCATATTACGACCCCACCACCGTCGGCGTGAAATTCGACGAAATGACCGCGTTTTTCAACACCCTGCCCGAAAACAGCGTCCTGATTCTCCATCCCTGCTGCCACAACCCGACCGGCGTGGATATGTCGGAACAACAATGGGACGAAGTGTTGCACATCATCAAAACGCGCAAACTGATTCCGTTTATGGACATTGCCTACCAAGGATTCGGCGGCGATTTGGACAGTGATGCCTACGCCGTCCGCAAAGCGGTGGAAATGGAATTGCCGCTGTTCGTCAGTAATTCCTTCTCGAAAAACCTGTCGCTCTACGGCGAGCGCGTCGGCGGCTTAAGCGTGGTTTGCCCGAATAAAGAAGAAGCGGAATTGGTGTTCGGACAACTCAAATTTACCGTCCGCCGCATTTACTCCAGCCCGCCCGCGCACGGCGCGTATCTCGCCGCCGGCGTGATGAACAACCCCGAACTTTACGCCTTGTGGCAAAACGAAGTTTATATGATGCGCGACCGCATCCGCGCCATGAGACAGAAACTTTACGATGTCTTAACTGCACAAATCCCCGATCGCGATTTCACTTATTTCATCAAACAGCGCGGCATGTTCAGTTACACAGGGTTGAGCGTAGAACAAGTCCGCAGGCTGCGCGACGAATTTGCCGTTTACCTGCTGGATTCCGGCAGGATGTGCGTCGCCGGGCTGAATACATCAAATATCGCCTATGTCGCCGATGCGTTTGCCGAAGTGTTGAAATAAGAGTTTGAAGTAAGTCAAAAGGCCGTCTGAAAAGTATTTATCTTTCAGACGGCCTCTTTATAATTGGCGCACCCAACAGGGATCGAACCTGTGACCTCCAGCTTCGGAAACTGACACTCTTCCAACTGAGCTATGGGTGCGGAAAACGTAAGGTTAACGTAAATTCTGCAAATTGGCAAAGGTTATCTTGCGCCGTCAGGCGGCGTATGGAGGCATAATGGGAGTTTTCTTGGAGATAATCCAGTATTTTCAACGGATTATTTGTTTTGCACAGATACTGTTGGCAAATTTTTTCATATTTTCAATGATAGCGATTGGAAAGACCCTGTGAATTCAGTATAATCCAGCAAAATATTGTTAACTGCGTTTAACACACCAAACTATAATCTACAGCACAACCTAACCTGACGGCGAGGCCTACCAAATGAAACAACTCCGCGACAATAAAGCCCAAGGCTCTGCACTGTTTACCCTTGTGAGCGGTATCGTTATTGTTATTGCAGTCCTTTATTTCCTGATTAAGCTGGCGGGCAGCGGCTCGTTCGGCGATGTCGATGCCACTACGGAAGCGGCAACGCAGACTCGTATCCAGCCCGTCGGACAATTGACGATGGGCGACGGCATCCCCGTCGGCGAACGCCAAGGCGAACAGATTTTCGGCAAAATCTGTATCCAATGCCACGCGGCGGACAGCAATGTGCCGAACGCCCCGAAACTGGAGCACAACGGCGACTGGGCGCCGCGTATCGCGCAAGGCTTCGATACTTTGTTCCAACACGCGCTGAATGGCTTTAACGCCATGCCCGCAAAAGGCGGTGCGGCAGACCTGACCGATCAGGAACTCAAACGGGCGATTACCTACATGGCAAACAAAAGCGGAGGTTCTTTCCCAAATCCTGATGAGGCTGCACCTGCCGACAATGCCGCTTCAGGGGCAGCTTCTGCTCCTGCCGATAATGCAGCTCCAGCGGAAGCGGGGGCAGAGGGCAAAGGTGCTGCCGCACCTGCTGCAGGCGGCGTTGACGGCAAGAAAGTTTTTGAAGCAAGCTGTCAGGCGTGCCACGGCGGTTCGATTCCCGGTATTCCCGGCATAGGTAAAAAAGACGATTGGGCTCCCCGCATCAAACAAGGTAAAGAAACCTTGCACAAACACGCCCTTGAAGGCTTTAACGCGATGCCTGCAAAAGGCGGCAACGCTGGCTTGAGCGATGACGAAGTCAAAGCAGCGGTTGACTACATGGCCAACCAATCCGGTGCGAAATTCTAAATTCGGATTAAAATTTCGGATTAAATAAAAACGGGGCAGGTGTCTGCTCCGTTTTTTTATGGGAATTTATTTGTTTGTCCGTGTGGGAATGACATCAAAGGGTGCAAATAGGCTTTTCATCTTCAAAATCTGTCTGCTCAATCGGATGAATAAAAAGCAGGATGATAAAAAAAACCCGGTGTATGGATATTGGTTTAACCCATTTGTTTTAAAGTTATAGTCGAGATACGTGTATCGGTGCAACCGGTCCGCCGTTGACGAAAATGCCGTCTGAAAGTGTTTCAGACGGCATTTGTCTTCGGGGTTTCAACGGTCAGTCTTCATAATTTTCCATCGGCGGGCAGCTGCACACGAGGTTGCGGTCGCCGTACACGTCGTCCACGCGGTTGACAAAGGGCCAGAACTTGTGTTCGCGCACGAACGGCAACGGGAAGACGGCTTCTTCGCGGGAATACGGGCGCGCCCAGTCGCCGGTTATATCTGCGGCGGTGTGTGGGGCGTTGGCCAGCGGATTATTGTCTTTCGGCCATTCGCCGTCGATGACTTTCTGCACTTCGCGGCGGATGGATTTCAGGGCGGCGATGAAGCGGTCGAGTTCGGCTTTGCTTTCGCTTTCGGTCGGCTCGATCATCAGCGTACCGGCAACGGGGAAGGAAACGGTCGGCGCGTGGAAGCCGTAGTCCATCAGGCGTTTGGCGATGTCGGTTTCGGTGATGCCGCTTTCGGCTTTGAGCGGACGCAAATCAACGATACATTCGTGCGCGACGCGGCCGTTTTTGCCTGTGTAGAGAATCGGATAATCCTCGCCCAAGGCTTTGGCGATGTAGTTGGCGTTGAGCAATGCGCGGCGCGTTGCCTGTTCCATACCTTGTTTGCCCATCATAGCGATATACATCCAAGTAATCGGCAGGATGGACGCAGAACCGAAGGCCGCAGCAGCAACGGCGGTTTGGTCGGCACTGGCGCTGTGGGTGTCGGTCAAAGCGTGTCCCGGTGCAAACGGAGCGAGGTGGGCTTTCAAACCGATAGGGCCGACGCCCGGGCCGCCGCCGCCGTGAGGGATGCAGAAGGTTTTGTGCAGGTTCATGTGCAACACGTCCGCGCCGACTTCGGCAGGCTGCATGATGCCGATTTGGGCGTTGAGGTTGGCGCCGTCCATGTAAACCTGTCCGCCGTTTTCATGGATGATGCGGCAGATGTCGCGGATGCCTTCTTCATACACGCCGTGGGTGGACGGGTAGGTAATCATGATGGCGGACAAGGCGTCGCGGTGTTGCTCGGCTTTGGCTTTCAAATCGTCGATGTTGACGTTGCCGTGTTCGTCGGTATCGACAACGACGACTTTCAAACCAAGCATGGCGGCGGTGGCGGGGTTGGTGCCGTGGGCGGATTTGGGAATCAGGCAGATGTTGCGGTGTCCCTCACCGTTGGCTTCTTGATAGCGGCGGATGGAGAGCATGCCGCTGTATTCGCCCTGCGCGCCGGAGTTGGGTTGGAAGGAAATCGCGTCAAAGCCGGTAATGGCTTTCAGGCTGTTTTCCATGTCGATCAAGAGTTCGCGGTAGCCTGCGGCCTGGTCTTTGGGCGCGTAGGGGTGGATGTCGGTGAACTCTGCCCAGGTAATCGGCAACATTTCCGCAGTCGCGTTGAGCTTCATGGTGCAGCTACCGAGCGAAATCATACTGCGGTTCATCGCTAAATCGCGGTCTTCGAGTTTTTTCAGGTAGCGCAGCATTTCGTGTTCGGTGTGGTAACGGTTGAACACGGGATGTTGCAGAATATCGTCCTGACGCAGCAACTCGGCGTTCAGACGGCCTTTGACATCATCGGCAAATGTAGCCGTATCCTTGCCGGTAAACGCGCGGTACAAATCGGTTAAATCTTCGCGTGTCGAAGTTTCATGGAAGGCTGCCGCAACTTGAGTATCGTTGACGCGGCGCAGGTTGTAACCCGATTCCAAAGCAGCGGCAAACACTTGGTCTGCTTTCTCTTTGTTGCCGAAATCGACGGTAACGGTATCGAAGAAGACTTTGTGAACCACTTTGATGCCGTCTGAAACCAGAGCGTCGGCAAAGGCGGAAGCCAGCGCGTGAATGCGGTTGGCAATGCGTTTCACGCCTTCGGGGCCGTGATAGACGGCATACATACCGGCCAAGTTTGCCAGCAATGCCTGCGCGGTACAAATATTGGATGTCGCTTTTTCGCGGCGGATGTGTTGCTCGCGGGTGGACAACGCCATACGCAGCGCGGGTTTGCCCGATGCGTCTTTGGATACGCCGATGATGCGGCCCGGGGCGGAACGTTTGAACTCGTCTTTAAACGCGAAATAAGCGGCGTGCGGCCCGCCGAAGCCCATCGGCACACCGAAGCGTTGGGTGTTGCCCAACGCAATGTCCGCGCCCAATTCGGCAGGCGGTTTCAGCAAGACCAAGCTCATGATGTCGGCGGCAACGGCGACAATCGTGCCTTTGGCTTTCAGACGGCCTATGACGCTTTGCAAGTCTTGCACGTCGCCGTCTTTGCCGACGTATTGGAACAGCGCGCCGAAGTATTCGCCTTCATCCGCTTGGGCAAAATCGCCGACCACCAATTCAAAGCCGAAATATTTGGCGCGGGTTTTCATCACGTCCAAAGTTTGCGGATACACGCGCGCATCCACAAAGAAACGCTCGGATTTCACTTTGCCCACGCGGTGCGCCATCGCCATCGCTTCGGCGGCGGCGGTCGCTTCGTCCAGCAAAGACGCGCCCGCCACGGGGAAACCGGTCAAATCGATACACACTTGTTGGAAGTTCAACAACGCTTCCAAACGACCCTGCGCGATTTCCGCCTGATACGGCGTGTAGGCGGTGTACCAGCCCGGATTTTCCAATACGTTGCGCAAAATCACGTTCGGCACACGAGTCGGGTAATAACCCAAACCGATATAGGATTTGTTGATCACATTTTTCGACGCAATGCCTTTCAATTTCGCCAATGCGTCCGTCTCGGTCAGGGCCTCGGGCAGATCGAGTTCGGACGGCATACGGATGCTTTGCGGCACGGTGTTGCCGATAAAGTCGTCCATGCTTTGCTCGCCGACAGCGGCAAGCAACGCCGCTTCGTCGCCGAAACTCAAATGGCGCGCGGCAAATTCGTTGGGGTTGAACAGTTCGGACAGTTTCATTTCTACTCCTTCGGGTTTGTAGGGCTGCCATCAGGCAGAATTTTTAGACATCGGATGATTCGGGTAAGGGTAGCACAAAAGACGGGATAATGGCGGACAATGCGCCAGAATGCAGCAGGTCAGGACAAGAAGCACCGCAAGCGGCAGCGATAAGGGAAAGCCGCCGACCAAAACCATGAAACCCTCAAGCACCAGCCAAGCCAAGGGATGCGCCGGAAGCGGAAAACAATATTGAGCAGAACCAAAATCACGACAAACAGCGGCAGCCCCGCCATCAGGTTGGCACGCCTGTATGTTGCGTACGGGTCGGATGCTTCTTCAGGTTCGCAATATTTCATGATTTCAGCCTGTCCGGGCTTTATCCGCAGCAGGTTCGGACGGTCGGTCATGCCGTCCGAACCGGCAGGCCGTCTTTTTCAAAAAACGCCATACCGCTGCAACTTCATGCGGCTGTATGGCATAGGTTTTGCACTTCAGACGGCATATGCGTCCCGAAGCAGTTTGGTGTTCCAGTCGGTTCATGATTATATAAACAACTTGGGTGCGGATAAACCTTTGTTTATCTGAACCCCTGTTTTCTCAAAAATCGATTCAAATCTTCGGCAAATTTCCGATAGCCTTTGCCGTTGGCGTGGATTTGGTCGGATTTCAGATTATTATCGCCCAAAATTTCCGCCCACGCGCCGCCGAACAGCGGAATGCCGTATTCCTCGGACAAATCCTCATACAGCGGATGATCGCTCAAATGCCCGAACAATGCGCCCAGTGTGATGTGCGGCACGCCGACGAGGACGGCGGGGATGTTTTCCTTTTGCACGGTTTCGATGATTTTCGCGATATTGGCGCGGGTCTGCTCCTCGGGAACTTTGCGCAGAAAGTCGTTGCCGCCTATGCCGACAATCACAAGCTTGGGTTTGCGTGCCAACAGCGTGGGCAGGCGCGACAGGGCTTGTGCAGACGTATCGCCAGATACGCCGCCGTTGACGACGCTCCACCCCGTCAGTTTTTGCAGTTGAACGGGGTAGGATTCGCCGGAGTTTGCGCCGTAGCCGAAGGTGAGCGAATCGCCCAAGGCAAGCACGGTGCTGCCTTCGGGAATTTTGGCGTGGGTTCGGGAGGATTTTCTGCCGCAGGCGGTAAGAAGCAACGCGCCTGCGCCGAGGAGGAAGGTTCTTCTGTTCATTGGTTTTTCAGACGGCATCGAGCCATTTCGGGTGGTATTTCAGGGTTTCACGGTAAACCGGACAGCTTTCGGCGTGCGCGCCTTTGAGGTAGCCGGTACTCATCAGAAATTCGCCGACGATTTCGCCGCCGACGAATTTGAAATGTTTTTTAAAGAGTTTGACCCATTCAGCCTTGTCGAGCGGATGGTGCGCATCCAGCCAGTTTTTGAATGAGCCGTATTCTTGCTGTATTTGTTTGATTTGTCGCGCGTTATAAATGGCTGCATTAATTTTCAGGCGGTTGCGGACGATGCCCGTGTCGGCAAGCAGGCGTTCGCGGTCGGTGTCGTCGAAGGCGGCGACCGTATCGATGTCGAAACCTTCAAATGCCGTCTGAAACGCCTGCCGCTTCTTCAGCATCAGCGTCCAGCTTAATCCTGCCTGATTGATTTCCAACACCAGCCGCTCAAACAATTCATTGTCGTCCTCAATCGGAAAACCGTATTGCGTGTCGTGGTAATGTTTGTTCGGGTTGTCGGTGTTTTCGGGAAGTGAGGCGGCAAATTCGCAATAGTTCACGGTTTACTCGACCATCTGTTGTGCCGCCTGTTTCAGTCCCTGTTCGAGTGCGGCGGTCATGGCGGCGTAGCCGTTACCCTGCTGTTCGGTTTCGATATGGAAGGGTTTGTTCGTGCCGTCGGGTAGGACGGCGTAGCCGCTGATGAGGGTTTTGCCCGTGTAGCTGCCTTGGAATGCGTCGATATAGACCGTCCATTTTTCGGTACTGCCGCTGCGTGAGGCAGGAACAAAGATGTGTGCGCTGTCCAAACGGTTGAATGCATTGCTCAACGCCGCTTCGAGCATATCGTCCAAGGTGTCTGCCCAAACGTGGTTTTGTGCGGTGTTGAGGCGGTAGGGGTCGGTTTGATAGACCAGTCCGCCGCGTTTGAGCGGTTCGGCAAGACGGACTTCGACGGCGGTTTCGCCGCCTTGCGTTGCAGGACGGATGTAGCGGCTGTCGGGCAACACGAAATATTGTGTGCTTTGCACAGTACCGCAGGCGGCAAGCGTCAGGGCGGCGGCGATGGGGAAAAGGCGCATTATCGGCTTCCTTTCGGGATAGGGTCTTTGCTGCTGCTGTTGAAAATCAGCGCGTTGGGTTTTTCTTTCAAAGTGTTAATGACGGGTTGAACGTCTTTTAAGGTTTTGTCCAAACTTTGCAGCGTATTTTGTACGTCGCCGTAGATAGGCGATTGCGGCGATACGCCTTGCAGGGTTATGCGCAACTCTTTCAGGGTTTGGTTCAGTTCGTTCGGAATGTTTTGCGTCTGCGGTTTGCCGACCAGTTTGTCGATGGAGCTTAAAGCAGCATTGGCAGATTTGAGTGTGGACTTGAGCTCGGCAAGCGAGCCGTTCAATTCGGTAACCGTCTTATCCAAAGGCAGTTTGCCGAACTTGTCCAGCAAATCCACCACTTTCGCCTGCAAGTCGTCCAAACCGCCGCCCCGTGTGGCGATGACGGTATCGCCTGCATAAACGGTGTGCGGTCGCAGCTTGGGCGAGGTGGAAGGCTGATCGTTCAACTCAATCATTTTGCTGCCGGTCAGCAGGTTGTTGCTGGAGATGGTGGCGGTCAGGCCTTTGTTTAAAGCCGTCTGAAATTGTTGTTTCCAATGCTCTTTGCTTTGCTCGTCGGCATTGATTTCCAAACGGGAAGGCTCGATGCGGATGCGTACGGGAATCCAGCCGTTTTCAAACAGGTGCAGGCTGTCGTTGCGGTCAAAATAAGGGACATCGGAAACTACGCCGATATTCAGACCTTTGTACTCGACGGGCGAACCGACGGTCAGTCCGCGCACGGATTGTTTGAAAAACGCGGTGTAATACAGCGAGCGGTCGTCAGGCAGGTTGGCGACTTCGCTGCGGCTGTCGTAAAGCGTGAAGCTGTCTTCGCTTTTGACGTTTTTACTGTTTTTGGTTTTCGGCGAATCAAATGAAATCGCGCCCGACAGCAGGGCAGGCAGAGGGGCGGAATTGAGTTTGATGCCGCTGCCTGTGGTTTCGATATTAATGCCGCTTTCCAGCCAAAAACGGCTGGCGGAATGAATCAGTTTGTCGTTGGGGCTTTGGATGAAGATGGTGTAATGCACGCTTTGGTCGGACGGGTCGAAATGCGCGCTTTCGATTTGCCCGACCATAAAGTTTTCATACAAAACAGGGCTGTTGACGTTGAGGATGCGGTCGTTTTTCCCAATCAAATTCAAGCGCAGTCCGCTTTGCCCGATGGCGGTAACGGGCGGAATGTCCTGCACCTGGAACACGTCTTTTGCCTCGTCGCTTTTGCCGGGTGTAAAAGCGATGTACGAACCCGAAAGCAGCGTACCCAAACCGGTTACGCCGCTTTGGTCGATACGCGGCTTGACTACCCAAAACTGTGTATCGCTGCGGATGAGGCCGGATACGTCCGCATTGAGTTGGGCGGTTACTTCCACGCCTTTTTGGTCGTCGCGCAGTTTGATTCGGGTAACGCGTCCGACATCGATGCTCAATACCTTAATGACCGTATTGTTGACCTCAATGCCTTCCGCGCTGTCCATCAAGAGCGTAACCACAGGCCCCCTGTTGCGGATTTCCTTAACCCACAGCCAGCCGCCGGCAATCAGCGCGATCAGTGGGACCAGCCAGACGGTGGAGAGGAAGGTGCGGTTTTTGCGGACGCGTGCTTGAGCGTGTCCGTTTGGAGGAGGGCTGTTGTCAGTCATATTTTTCCGTTTCATTGAAAGCAATGCCGTCTGAAGCGCGTTTGTCCCAAAGCAGGCGCGGGTCGAAATAATAGGCGGACAGCATCGTCAGAATCACGACCAGGCAGAAATAGACTGCCGCACTGCCCGGAATGACGCGCGCGGCATAAGTGTGGAACGAACACATCAAAATAATAATCACAAAAATATCAATCATCGACCAGCGGCCGACTGCTTCGGTGATGCGGTAGAGGTGCGACAATTTCTTTGCGCCCGCCGGCAAAGCGAACCGTGCCGCCGCAATCAAAACCGCCATTGCCGCAATCTTCAGCACCGGCACCAAAATACTCGCGCTGAAAATAACCGCCGCAATCAGCCTGTCGCCCTCGTCCCACATATAAGCGATGCCGTTAAGGATGGTATTGACCTCCGTGGCGGCAGGATTGGACGAAATCATAATCGGCAGGATATTGGCAGGGAAATACAAAATAACCGCCGCCGTCAGAAACGCCGACGAAATACTCAGACTTTTCGGCCGTCGGCGGTACAGTTCCGCACCGCACACACCGCAGGGGGATTCGGCACTGTCGCGGAAATACAGGCAGCGGCTGCAACAGGTTTTGTCTTCTGATGCCGTCTGAACCGCATTATCCCCCGTCAGCCGCCCGATTTGAAAATACACCCAATGCTGGGGAACGGATACCGAAGTCCGAATCAGCATAACCGACAGCGCGAACATCAGATAAAACGCCGACCCGAAGCGAACCTCTGCCACAGACGAGAGCTTGATATACGCCACCAGAGTGGAAACAAAAAACACATCCACCATCATCGCCTGCCTCAAGCGCACCATTACGCGCGTTGCCAAACGCAGCGCAGGATACGCCTGTTTCCGTATCAGCGCGGCATAGACATACAGGCACAGCAGCAGAAACAGAACCGGCGCGCCGAAGGTCAGCACAAACATCACTTCGGCTAAAAAACCATAATCCTGAAACACCATCAGGCGCATCATCTCGGGCAGCGAAAGGACGGATGCCGCACCCGGTATCCCGACCTCGATATACGTCATACCGTAAGCAAACGCCATCAAAATCAGCGAAGCCGCCGCATAGGCGGGCGGGGCGGAAAAAGGATGCCTGCCCACCCTGAAGAGTTTGTGTCCGCAACTGGGACAGAACGCCGCCTCTCCACTGTCCAACCGAGGTACATCCGCGCGGCAGCCGCATTCCGGGCAATCTACCGTATGCAGCGGCAGGGCTTCGTCGCGGCAGTTGCCGCGAAGGCTGTGGGGGATATTTTCGGCAAACGGTTTCATCGGAAAAGTGGCAAATATAAGTGTCGGCATTATAAAGGAAAAAAGGCGATACACCCAATCAGGATGCAAAACCGGCAGGTTCGGCAGTATGAACAAACCATTGGTGTCTGGCAAAAATATTTTTGAGCGGCTGTCCGCCGACTGCCGAACCCATTTGATAAAATCCCGATTCTGTAAAGAATAGTAAAATACCTGCTTAAAAACATCACGCAAATGATATTTTTTCCAAAAATATGTGATAATAAATCTCGTTTATTATTTTTGTATGCGGTCAGGTACGGATTTTGCCCGCACCGCATCCTTATCCCTTACCGACAAAGGAAAAGCTATGAGCGAAACCGAAAATCAAGCCCTGACGTTTGCCAAACGTCTGAAGGCGGATACCACGGCGGTTCACGACAGCGTGGATAACCTCGTTATGTCTGTCCAACCGTTTGTCAGCAAAGAAAACTACATCAAATTTTTGAAACTCCAATCCGTTTTCCACAAAGCCGTCGATCATATCTATAAAGATGCCGAATTAAACAAAGCCATTCCTGAGTTGGAATATATGGCGCGATACGATGCCGTAACGCAAGACTTGAAAGACTTGGGCGAAGAGCCTTACAAATTTGACAAAGAATTGCCACACGAAACCGGCAATAAAGCCATCGGCTGGCTGTATTGCGCCGAAGGTTCTAATTTGGGCGCGGCATTCTTGTTCAAACACGCGCAAAAACTCGAATACAACGGCGAACGCGGCGCACGCCACCTCGCACCCCATCCCGACGGACGCGGCAAACACTGGCGTGCCTTTGTCGAGCATCTGAATGCCTTGAACTTAACTCCGGAAGCCGAAGCGGAAGCCATCCAAGGCGCGCGCGAAGCATTTGCCTTCTATAAAGTCGTGTTGCGCGAAACTTTCGGCTTGGCAGCAGATGCCGAAGCTCCCGAAGGAATGATGCCGCACAGGCACTAATGTATTTTACGACCCTGCCCCGGTTTGTGAAGCAGGGTCGTATTTCCTGCCGCGAATGACGGCATTTTTATAAACCATCAAATACAAATAATTATCATATTTTTCATTAAAAATATGCCATAGGAGATAATTATGACGATTCCTTTCAAACCGAGCCTGCTTGCAATGGCATCCATCCTCGCCCTTTCCGCCTGTATTTCAGGGGGAGGGGGTACACCTGTAGTCAAATCCTCAGAAACGCCGTCAAATAAAGTTACCCCCCCCCCCCGCTGATACGGTAAGCCCTGCCACGGGTGCTGATACGGCAGGCACTGCTTCGGGCGGGGATGGAAGAGAATCCAAAACAGAAATACCGCCTAAAGATACGCAGGGAGAAGGGGAAACCGCGCAGGCAGGCGCTGATGGCGGAGTGCAAAATGATGCGCCCCAACATGTGGAAACTTCAACAGAATCAACACCACCTTCTTCAACTTCAGAAGGGACTTCAAGTTTTAGAAGAGCAGGAGAATATCGAGCAACAGCTAGAAGAGTAGCACGTTCTGTAAATGAACCTGAAGGAACAATAAACATAAGTTATAATTATGATGGAATGCCAGATATTCATGGATTTTTCGCTGATCCCGGAGAGAATAATACAGTAACTGTCACAAATTCAACAACTGAAGATAAAGTAAAAGAATTAGTTAAAGCAAAAATTCAAGCTAAAGCAAATGAATTAGCTAAACATGGATATAAGGTAAAAGAAGAAATAGTATTTGAGCAAGATACTGATGTGAAAAACTTTAACTACGTAGTAACTTTCACTAAGGAAACTACAGGTTTCAGAAATGATAATGCTCCGGCAACCGGCACATCCGGCAAGCAGCCTGAAAAAGAACGTATGCCCGACAGTGATGCCGGAGGGACGGATGGCAGCAATCAAGATACCGATGCGCCGAAAAATGCGGAATCTCAAGATGGTACGGAAGAAAACGCTGTAAGCGAAGATGCGGAGATGAAGGCAGCTCCTTCTTCTGAAGAAACCGGACATGAACATAATGATAATGCGCCGGCAACCGGCACACCCGAGACGCAGCCTGAACACAACCGTATGCCCGGCAGTGATGCCGTAGGGGCGGATGGCGGCAATCAAGATACCGATGCGCCGAAAGATGCGAAATCTCAAGATGGTACGGAAGAAAACGCTGTAAGCGAAAATCCGGAGATGAAGGCAGCTCCTTCTTCTGAAGAAACCGGACATGAACATAATGATAATGCGCCGGCAGCCGGCACACCCGAGACGCAGCCTGAAAACAACCGTATGCCCGGCAGTGATGCCAGACGGGCGGATGGCGACAACCCGGCCGCCCATTCTCCCCAAGATCAAGACCAACAAGCCCAAAATGCTGCCGATAACCGACCTAAAACAGGCGTGTTTGGCGAGAAATATTTTGACGGCACGGGAGAAATCACGACGTTGATGATTGATGGGGAAACCATTGACTTAACGAAAGCTGATGAGCCAGTATCAAGTAGAAATCACCCCGGTTTGATGAGTGATTTTGACAAGGTAATGGTTTCTCAAAAACAATATAAGAATCTGATTTATGGAGCTGTTAAATTAGAAGACGGCACATACACCCTTTTTGTACAGGGTAAACCGACAGAACAATTGCCGGTGGGTAATGCAACATACAATGGAAAGGTGCTGCATTTTAAGAAAGCATACGAAAACAATTGGTTTAATAATAGTGCATATCAAGCTGCAGGAACATTTACGGCAAATGTTGATTTCTCACAGAAAACCTTAACAGGAAAAATTGATACCAAAGATCCTTCAGGTATGGGGATGCAAGAATTTACTGCAAGTATCGATGGAAGTGGATTTCAAGGTAAGTGGAAATCGGATAATGATCAAGGCGATATTTCCGGGAAATTTTATGGTCAAGATGGCGCGGAAATGGCAGGCAGATACGACTATAAAAATCAAGATAATAGAAAAGACGGCTTCGGCGTATTTGCAGGCAAAAAAGAAGCAGATGCCCGTTGATATTTATCCTATGTTTCACAGTCGGGAACAGTTCGGGTTTCCTTCGGACAGGGTATCGGTCAACACTTTGATGTGTTGACCTGCCTGCAGAAGCAATCCTAATTGAACGATTATCTGTATTACCGATTTGATTTATGAACTATGCCGTCTGAAAAATGTTTCAGACGGCATTTTTTGATTGCCGATATGTTTAACGGACGATGACCACGCGGACGTGGAACGAGCCTGCCTGACAGTCGAATTGCCCGCCTTGCAGCGGCTGCTTGTCGAAGTAGCTGTGGAAGCCGGTAACGCCGCGTCCGCAAGGGTGGCGGCAGATACCGCATTGTGTTTATAATGCCGTGTCAGACGTTTGATTTATGGGAAAATAATGATGCTTACCAATCAGGAAGTAACCGGTGTCAAACTGGGATACCGCAAAGCCGTTTTACAAGAGCTGGCCCGGGATTTCGGGGGCAGTGTGCACAGTATCGTATTGGATGCGGTGGATGGTCATATAGAACGCTTGAAAGCCAAACAAGCCTACGATAAGCGGGCGATGCAGGCTTTTCAGGATTATCGGGAAACAGGATTGCATATTACGCTTAATGAGTTTGCGGACTGGGTGGACGGCTTGGATGGCGATGGATCAAAGGATATGCCCGAATGCCGCAAGTGAAGTTGATAATTACACGCCCCGCTCAATCTGATTTGGTCAGGATTTATAATTTTTTGAATGATTTGGGTGCGGAACGTCAGGCAAATACAGTGATGCGGCTGCTTAAAAATTCTTTTGTTTCTACACAAAGCAGCCCGAGTAATGGGAAACCTTATGATTTGTCGGTGGCGGGGGAAACTTTGCAAAATGTAAGGGAAGTAATCGTGCCCTATGGCAAAAGCGGTTATAGCTATTTGTTTTGGCACGATAAATCAGGTAAGCAAATATTGATTTTGACGGTGAGGCATTTCCGTGAAAATGCCTACCGCCTGAGCTTTCCTTTTTTATAACGTCATTTGGTTTGGCGGCTTTCCCTTGTGCGGGGCAATGCGTTTCGGCTTTATTGCGGCACGTTCGGATAAACCGCCTTCAAGAACATAACCGGACTGCCGCTTTGATTCCGTTCCGCAGGCGGGATGTTTGAACGGTGCAGATATGGAAGTATGGAGTGTCCCGATCTGAATCTGCCGCACAATAAGGCAAGGGGATTAAAAATGCCGTCTGAAAAATGTTTCAGACGGCATTTTTGGTTGCCGAAGATTGTTACTAAATAGCAAGGTGTGAATAAAACGGCGGATATAATCAAATATATGTAATGAGATTCCCAAAATTTTGGTAATGATGTATATTAGTTAAGTTAGCTAATCATGAGAAGTGTTATGTTTCAAGCGAATATTCATCAGGCAAAAACCAATTTGAGTCAATTGATTCAAAGAGCAGAAGCAGGGGAAATCGTTATTATTGCGAAGGCAGGTAAGCCTTGCGTCCAACTAACCGGTATTGAAAAACCGGCACGAAATGCAGGAAGGTTGAAAAAATTCAGTCATATGGAAAATACGGATATTTCACGTATTCTTGAGAATGACAATGAAACGGCAGCTTTATTTGAGGAGTCGGCTCTGTGAGAAAGATTCTGCTTGATACCCATGCTTTGCTGTGGTGGTTGTTGGATGACAAGAAACTGGGGACATCTGCACGCAAACTGATAGAAAATCCGAGAAATGCGATCTTTGTCAGTGCAGCAAGTATTTGGGAAATTTCCATCAAGCAGAACAAGGGGTTGTTGAAATTACCGGAAGAGTTTTTTGATGTGCTTCAAGAAGAGGATTTTGAAATGCTGCCTATAGGTCTGTTTCATGCAAAACAGGCTGGAAGCCTTCCGGAAATACACAAAGACCCTTTCGATAGGATGTTGATTGCACAAACCCAAGCGGAAGGCTTTGAACTGATGACTGTCGATGAATATATTCCGCAATATGGAATTAGAGTTGTCAATGCATCAAGCTGACAAATATAAAAACTGTGTACACAAGAAAGACCGCTGAGGCGGTCTTTTCGGTTATTGTCTTCGCTTAAAAGCCAGACTTCCGTCGCGGCCTATAGGTGTGCCCCGATTTGAATCTGCCGCACAATCAGGCAAGGGGATTAAAAATGCCGTCTGAAAAATGTTTCAGACGGCATTTTTTGATTGCCGATATGTTAACGGACGACATTGGCGCGCATGACCACGCGGACGTGGAACGAGCCTGCCTGACAGTCGTATTGCCCGCCTTGCAGCGGCTGCTTGTCGAAGTAGCTCTGGAAGCCGGTAACACTGCGTCCGCCGAGTTTGCCTGCGGTCTGTTGGAATTTGCGGGCTGCATTGATTAGGGCGCGTTCGCAGGCCTCGGAGTCGGATTTGCCTACGCCGTTTGCTGCTTGCCGTGTAACCAAATTTCTGCCGTTTGCAACCGGTACGCCCCCACCGCCAAAGCTGACGGGAATCCCGGATTCCAATACGCCGTCTGCAATGGCTGCATTTATTGCCGCCTGACCGTTGCTGCAACGGTAAATGATGTTTTTGCCGCTTCCTGCGGTGTCGCCCCGGATGACTTTGCATGATTCTCCGGCCGGTGTGCCGGCGGATGCCGTGTGTACGTTTTTAGGCGCGCGGCCGGATTGGCAGGCTGCCAGCATCAGGGCGGCGGCGGAGAGTATGAGGATTTTTTTCATGTCGGATGTCCTTGTTTGCTGTGGGAAATCATTAGCATTGTACAGTAAGATTCAACAAAATGCCGTCTGAAAACGGGGGTTCAGACGGCATTGTGGCTCAGGGGTTCAATACGCGTGCGATGAGGGCTTTTTCTTTGCCTTGCATATTCGGGATTTTGACCTGAATACCGTTGCCGGGTGCGACATCGACAGGCTGGCCTTTACGGGTCATTTGTTCCAATTTGATGGTTTGGTTGCCGCTCGGGTGGATGATTTCGAGCGAATCGCCGACGGCAAAGCGGTTTTTGACTTCCACTGTTGCCCAGCCGTTTTCGTCGATTTCGGTAACGTGGCCGACGTATTGGCTTTGTTTGGCGGTGGAATGGCCGCTGAGGTAGTTTTGATAGTCTTGGGTTTGGTGGCGCTCGAGGAAGCCGCTGGTGTAGCCCCGGTTGGCGAGGCCTTCAAGTTCGCTCAACAGGCTGTAATCGAACGGACGACCTGCAACGGCATCATCAATCGCTTTGCGGTAGGACTGGGCGACGCGTGCAACATAATAGAGCGACTTGGTGCGGCCTTCGACTTTGAGGCTGTCCACGCCGATTTTGGCGAGTTTTTCGACCACTTCGATACCGCGCAGGTCTTTGGAATTCATGATGTAGGTGCCGTGTTCGTCTTCCATAATCGGCATCATCTCGCCCGGGCGGTTGGACTCTTCAATCAGGAAAACTTTGTCGGCGTAGGGATGGCGTTTCTGACCGTTGATGCCTTCAAAGTTTTGGTTGGCTTCTTCTTGGGCTTTTTCAAAGTTGAAACCTTGCAGAAGCTGGGCGTCGCCCGCATCGCTTTCGACGGCGTTATGGACTTTGTAATCCCAACGGCAGGAGTTGGTGCAGGTGCCTTGGTTGGGGTCGCGGTGGTTGAAATAGCCGGAGAGCAGGCAGCGGCCTGAGTAGGCGATGCACAATGCGCCGTGGATGAAGACTTCGAGTTCGATGTCGGGGCATTCTTGGCGGATTTCGGCGATTTCTTCCATGCTCAATTCGCGCGACAGGATGATGCGTTCGACGCCGATGTTCTGCCAGAATTTCACGCCCCAGTAGTTGGTGGTGTTGGCCTGTACGGACAGGTGGATCGGCATTTCCGGCCATTTTTCGCGCACGGTCATAATCAAACCAGGATCCGCCATAATCAGCGCGTCGGGTTTCATGGCAATCAAGGGCTCCATGTCGGAAACGAAGGTTTTGAGTTTGGAGTTGTGCGGCAGCGTATTGACGGTCAAAAAGAATTTTTTGTTGCACTCGTGCGCTTCTTTAATGCCTTGCTCGAGAACGTCGAGTTTGGCAAATTCGTTGTTGCGGGCGCGCAGGGAGTAACGCGGACTGCCGGCATAAACGGCGTCTGCGCCGTAGTCGTAGGCGGCGCGCATACGTTCGAGACCGCCTGCTGGCAATAAGAGTTCGGGTGCTTTCATGATTTGTATGCTTTGTAAAAATGTTTCAGACGGCATTGCTGCAAATGCCGTCTGAAGGGTGTTTGAAGATGGGCGGATTATCCGCCTTTTTGTATTTTCGGTCAATTTTGACGGGAAATTTATAAGGATTTATCAAGTATTTGCCTGCTTGGGATACAATGCGGCAGTTTGAATGCGAGAGAGAGAATGTGATGAATCCTAAAATCGTGTTTTTCGACATTGACGATACGCTGTACCGCAAATATACGGATACCTTGCGCCCTTCCGTGAAAACGGCGGTGGCGGCTTTGCGCGGCAAAGGTATATTGACGGCGTTGGCAACGGGGCGGTCTTTGGTGACGATTCCCGAAAAGGTCAGGGACATGATGGCGGAAACGGGTATGGATGCCGTGGTAACGATAAACGGGCAGTTTGCGCTGCTGCACGGAAAAACTGTGCGCGAAGTACCGATGGATGCCGGTTTGATGGGCAGGGTTTGCGCGCATTTGGATGGCTTGGGTATGGATTATGCGTTTGTCGGTGGAGAGGGGATTGCGGTGTCCGCGCTGTCGGAATGCGTGTGCCGCGCCTTGAAGCATATCGCCAGCGATTTTTTTGCCGATAAGGATTATTTCTCAAGCAAACCGGTGTATCAGATGCTGGTGTTTGCGGAGGAAAACGAAATGCCGCTCTGGTCGGATATTGTGGAACGGGAAGGCTTGAAAACGGTGCGCTGGCACGAGGAAGCGGTCGATCTGCTGCCTGCGGGTGCGTCGAAAACAGACGGCATCAGAAGCGTGGTGCGCGCATTGGGTTTGGAAATGGCAGACGTGATGGCGTTCGGCGACGGTTTGAACGATGTGGAAATGCTGTCTGAAGTCGGGTTCGGCGTGGCAATGGGCAACGGGGAACAGGCGGCGAAAGAAGTGGCGAAATATGTTTGCCCCGGCGTTGATGAGGATGGTGTGTTGAGGGGTTTGCAAGATTTGGGCGTGATTTGAACGCATAATAACAACCCTGCCGGTTTCAGACGGCAGGGTCGGTTTTTCAGCCCTTCATGCAGCCTTCGTTTTGAAGCAGGGTAAATAAGGGCGCGCCGCTTGCACGGATATTTTTGCCGCCTTGAAGGTCGGTAAATTCTAAAATGGCGGCGGCTTCGACAATTTCTCCGCCGAGTTTGCGGATCAGTTCCAGTCCGGCAAGCATCGTGCCGCCCGTGGCAACCAAATCATCGACCAGCAGCACGCGCGAACCGGGTTTGACGGCATCGGTGTGGATTTCCACCGCAGCTTCCCCGTATTCGAGCGCGTAGCTTTGCGATACGGTTTCAAAAGGCAGCTTGCCTTTTTTGCGGATGGGGACGAAACCGACGTTGAGCTGGTAGGCGAGTGCCGCGCCGATAATGAAGCCGCGCGCGTCCAAACCGGCAACGATGTCGATTTTCTGATCCATATAGCGGTAAACCAATAAATCGACCAAAAGGCGGAAGTATTCCGCACTTTGCAGGACGGGCGTGATGTCGTGGAATAAGATGCCTTTTTGCGGCCAGTTTTCGATTTTGCGGATTTTGTCGGCAAGCGCGCCGACACTCATAGCTTCGGGATGAACCAGCATTGTGTGTTCCATGTTTGATGTTTTTAACGCCATATTGTAGCCGTCAGCCTGCCGCTTGCCAAATCAATCAAAACAATAGCGGCAAAATATGGGCATCGGCAAATAGGAAACCTAGTGTCCGTTGTGATACAATCGGTCGGAAAATATACAGGTAAAAAATATGTCCGCTTATCGAAAAGGCAACATCTTTATCATTTCGGCCGCTTCCGGCACGGGCAAAACCACGCTGGTGTCGCGGCTGTTGGCAAACCATAACGGTTTGCGCGTTTCCGTGTCGCACACGACGCGTCCGCCGCGTGAAGGCGAAGTAAACGGCGTACATTATCACTTTGTTTCCAAAGAAGAGTTTGAGTCGCTTATCGCGCAGGAGGCTTTTTTGGAATACGCCGATGTATTCGGCAACTATTACGGCACAAGCGCGGAGGGCGTGAATGCGTTGGCGGCGGCAGGCTATGACGTGATTTTGGAAATCGACGTTCAGGGCGCGGCGCAGGTTCGAGATGCGCTGCCCGAAGCCGTCGGCATCTTTATTCTGCCGCCTTCTTTCGACGTACTTGCCGCGCGCCTCAACGGACGCGGGACGGACAGTCGGGAAGTTATCCAAAGGAGGCTGTCGAAGGCAAGGCATGAAATCGAACAGTCCGTATTGTTCGACTTTGTCGTGGTCAATGACGACTTGGCGCGGGCGGAGGAGGATTTGCTCCATATTGTGAATGCCTGCCGTCTGAAAAGGTCGAGGCAACTGGGATTTATTGCAGATTTGTTGGAAAATTCCTAAAAAACCGCGAAAATACTCGGTTTCCCAATTTAAATATTTTTGAAAGAAAGCAAATAATATGGCACGTATTACCACCGAAGACTGTACCGGAAAAATTTCCAACCATTTTGACCTGACATTGGTAGCGGCCCGCCGCGCCCGCCAGCTTGAGAATGGCAATACGCCGCTTGTGGACGATGTCCGCAATAACAAACCGACCGTTACCGCCTTAAGGGAAATCGCCGCCGGGCATATCGGTACGGAACTGCTGACGCGCAATAAATAAATCCTGCCGGAAACGCACGTCGGCACATTCTGCCGCCGTGCAGTCCGACGGTTTGAAACGAAAAATAAAATATGTTCCGAAAGCCGTCTGAAATGCCCGCCCCCCAACCTTCCGCCCCTTACGATCCCCTGACCGCCGAAGCGCGTGTCCTGCTTTTCCATACCGCTTCCTATCTCAAGCCTGAAGAACAGGTTGAGCTCGAGAAGGCTGTTGCCTATGCATTTCACGCTCATGACGGACAAACCCGGAAAAGCGGGGAACCATACATTACGCATCCGATTGCCGTTGCGACACAGCTTGCGGTTTGGCATATGGACGTACAGGGTCTTTGTGCGGGTGTGATGCACGATGTGCTGGAAGATACAGGCGTTACGAAAGAGGAGATGGCAGCAAGATTCGGCAATACGATTGCTGAGATGGTGGACGGGCTGTCCAAACTCGAAAAACTCAAATTTGAAGATCATGCAGAGCATCAGGCGGAGAGTTTCCGCAAACTGATTTTGGCGATGACCAAAGATGTACGCGTGATTGTCGTTAAACTTGCTGACCGTCTGCATAATATGCGGACACTCGGTTCGATGCGTCCCGACAAGCGTCGCCGTATTGCAAGAGAAACCCTTGAAATCTATGCGCAAATTGCCAACCGTATAGGTTTGAATAATGCATATCAAGAGCTTCAGGATTTATCTTTCCAGAATCTCCATCCCAATCGCTATGAAACCATGAAAAAGGCGATGGATAAGAGTCGGAAAAACAGGCAGGATGTTGTTGGAAAGATTTTGCGTGCGTTCAGCCAGCGTTTGGTAGGTGCGAACATAGAAGCCAAAATCAAGGGTCGGGAAAAGAACCTGTACGGCATTTATCGGAAAATGTTAGAAAAAAAACTGCATTTCTCCGAAGTTATGGATATTTACGGTTTCCGTGTCATCGTTAACAGTATTCCTGCATGTTATGCTGCGCTCGGAGCATTGCACAACCTCTATCAGCCCAAACCCGGACGGTTCAAAGACTACATCGCTATTCCGAAAAGCAACGGTTATCAAAGTCTGCATACGACTTTGGTCGGGCCTTATGGTTTGCCGGTTGAAGTGCAGATACGTACCAGGGAAATGGATGCTGTTGCCGAAGGTGGAATCGCCGGACATTGGAGCTATAAATCAGATTCCAAAACGGTCGATCAGGCGGTGCTGCACACCAATCAATGGTTGAAAAACATTTTAGACTTGCAGGCAAGCAGCGCAAATGCCATTGAGTTTCTCGAACACGTTAAGGTAGATTTGTTTCCAAACGAAATCTATATCCTTACGCCAAAAGGAAAAATCCTAACATTGCCCAAGGGTGCAACACCTATCGATTTTGCTTATGCGGTGCATACCGATATTGGGCACAAAACCGTTGCTGCACGTATCAACAATATCATGATGCCGTTGCGTACGAAGCTCAAAACCGGCGATTCCGTCGAAATTATTACATCTGAACATGCCAAACCAAATCCTGCATGGTTGAATTTCGCCGTGTCAGGCAGGGCGCGCAGCGCCATACGCCAATATATTAAAAACCTTAACCGGCACGATGCGGTCGTTTTGGGAGAGAGCCTCTTACAAAAAGCCCTGTCCAGTTTGCTGCCCAAAGATGTCCTGCTTTCAGACGGCATCAAAGAAAAATACCTTGCCGATCTCAACGACAAACAGACTTCATTTGAAGAAGTGCTGTACAACGTCGGTATGGGGCATACCCTGCCTGTTTATGTCGCCATGCATATCGCCGAATTGGCAGGGGAGCATTTCGGCAGCGAGGTCAGGCTCAGTTCCATTAAAGTTGATGGACAGGAAAGCGGACATATTCATTTTGCAGAGTGTTGCCACCCTGTTCCCGGCGATTCCATCCGTTTGCTGTTGGTTAAGGGAAAAGGCATGATTATCCATAGGGATACCTGCCCGACGTTGTTGAAGTCCGATCCCGAACAGCAGCTGGATGCAGACTGGGAAAATATGAACGGGCAGAACTACCGTGTCGGGCTTCAAGTCCAATCGGAAGACAGCCACGGCCTGTTGGCATTAATGGCGCAAGCGATTTCCGATTCCGGGGCGGACATCGAGTCGGTCGAAACACCGTCCAAATCCCAGTCGGGAACGGAAGGTTTTGTCGAATTTAAATTCTTATTGAAAGTCAAGAATTTGGATCAGTTGAATCAGATTATTCAAAATCTGCACAGCATCCCATATATCCGCAAAGTCATCAGAAGTTGAAGCAGGTAAAACAGGTTGCCTTTTGATTAACAGGAAACCCGTTTTATGGTTTATCCGTTCAATTGCTTATCTGCCTGTATGCTTTTGACGATAAGCTGCGCACCTTTGAGGGTGGTATCCCCGCCGCTTCGGATAATCGTTTTGCCGGCCGTGCTGCTGATATGGGTGTGGCGGTAGGCTGCTTTTGTCTGATTGCTGTTACGATTTGTTAAAAGAAAGGCCGTCTGAAACTGTATTTATTGTTTCAGACGGCCTCTTAGCTCAAACCTTGAGAAGCGCATACGTGTGTTCCGCACACATCCTACTTGTTAAGTTTAGGTTTCATATGGGCTACAGCTTGCTGATTTCAGAAGATCTTTTTAATTTAGTTGGGTTTTCAACTCAACTTACACACTTAATCTGAAAGTTCATACAGCATATCCAAAAAGGCATCAAAACTATCTGCAATATGGCTAGTTACCATTTTCGTATCTCCATTCTCATCTTCATAAAAATCATCATGATACATCAGAATGATACATGGATTTTCATTGCATTTTCTGTAATCAAAACAGATATAATCGCCATTAGCTGAAATCCCAAAAGCAATCACTTTTTTTGTATACCCATATTCATCATCAATACATGAATAGCTATAAATATCTTCAGAAATGTGTAAAATTTTTATATATAAAAAACTTCTAGCTAAAACTAGAAGTTTAGAGAATTTTATCAGCTATTTCACAGAAATTTATATTTTAAAGATAAGCTAGAATCATGATGTATAATCTAGGATATGCTTTGAAACAGATTCCTTTCCCATCTAAACCCTTATCTTCCTCATTTATTCCATAGCTTTTATCAATTTATACGTCTCCATAAAACGAAGACCTCGGGCTCCCTTACTCGCTGTGATTTCTTCATAGATATCACCCAAGGTGCAGGCAGGTGCTAAAGTCCACAGAACATAATCTTCTAATATGACCTTACCAATCTTCTCAAATTTATCTAGTAAAAGCCCCAAATCCTTGTGATTAAACCAACAGTCAGTATCAATAGCATACTGTCTATTATTCATCTTGCAAGCAATCTCGCTATTCAAAAAATCTGTCATAGTGGGCTTATTCTTTTGTAGCAACCTTGTAAAGGCTAGGTGATATTCTATTTTTCTCGTACTTTGGTCGAGAGCTGAAACAAAACCGACTCCGTATTCATTTTCAAATTGGACCACAAGCACATCTCCTACCTTAAAGTACGGCTCCCTCTTTGTTTTTGCCTTTGGAACTTTAAGAGGTTTCGGATTGACACTTTGTAGCTGAATAGCTAGTTTATCAAGTACTTTCTGTCTTTGTTTCAATGCTTTGCTGTCAATTTCAAGCCAGAACTTATCCGCTCCTTTTTCGATAATTTTGAGAGTTTTATTTTTTATGTCTTCTGGTAAATGTCCAATCTTCCACAAGGAGTAGGCAAAGGCTGTCCAATAAATCTCAGTATAAAAATCATCTATACAAAAATTATTTTCATCATTTAAAATATCTTCGATTATCTTAGCAATATTTTCGCCGTTTTTATATCTTCCCACTATGGTGTTATAGATATCGTAAGCATCATCGCTGTCTATAATCTTTACTCCGTCTATTGCCATTGCAACCTCCAGTCTAGTCTCGGACAGTCATTTTACAAAGGGCGAGATTCTCCAGTCCATCACTACCACCGATATAATTGTTTCAACACTTATTGTTTATATACATTTATGTATCTCTATCCGAATCTTGATGCGATTACTATCTGTACTCTTTATCGTAAATCGGAGGAAGATTAAAATACCTGTCTTCAATCTTGATTCGGGCACAGAGTAAGCCATCTTGATAGACATAGCCTTCAAATGGAGGGTATTTGTCTAAGCTTCATAGCCTAAATTTTGCTTATACCCTAAAAATGAAATGTCCCTTTCATCATTTTCACCGTATTGATTGACAAAATTGAAAATATTTTCTTTAGGGTATAAATGATCATGTTTGCTAAGAAGTGATACATATGAAACAGGAAAAACGACCCCTGCATCTTCAGCAAATTGTTGAATTGTTCTTATTGGAACCAATCCCTCATCTGATGATATTGATAGTTCTTCCATGTTCACCAATCTTTCTTTAACGATTTTTGACCGGTATGCCTAACAGCTTTATGAATACTATTAGGAATTAACTGCATATTATTAGGAGAGCTTTGCGCATTATGATGCCATGTATAACCAGGAATTTTTTCATTTCCTGCTTTAATCTTCGTTATTTGTTCATTAGTAAATTGATTTTTGGGCAACTTGTCCACGTTCAATAGTTTTCCATAAATCTTTAGTAGCTGCCTTCATCTGTCCCGTATTTGTTCAAATATACGGCAAGCCTTTCAACAATCCGCATTGCCGCTTCATTTTTACTTGTTTCGGGGAAAGACAGTTCCCCGTCGTCCCCGATAATGGTAATCCGGTTGGTCGGTTTGCCCATTGCGATTGAAACATCATTGGCAACTATCACCGGTATTTTTTTCTTAATACGTTTTTCCCGCGCATATGCCATTACATTCTCCGTTTCAGCGGCAAAACCGATGCAGAACGGCGGGTTCGGCAATGAGGCAATGGAAGCCAAAATATCAGGGTTTTCATCTAATTCGATGGATAACGGTTTGGCATTTTTATCTTTTTTGAATTTTTGCGTACTCCTGTTTTTAACCTTATAGTCTGAGACGGCGGCAACAGAAATAAAAGCATCTTGTTTGTCGATTAAACGATGCACTGCGCGATGCATATCTTCGGCACTGACGGCTTGAACCGTATCGGATATGCCGAAAGGCAGTTCGGTTTGAAGTTGCCCGTAAATCAGGCTGACTTCCGCACCGGCGGCACGGCACGCCCGCGCCAAAGCTACGCCCATTTTCCCGCTGGAAATATTTGTGATGCCCCTGACAGGGTCAATGGCTTCAAATGTCGCACCTGCGGTAATCAAGATTTTCTTGCCCTTTAAAATTTTCGGTGTCCATAAATCCGGAAGCAGGTCCAGCAATTCTGCTGGCTCCGGCATCCTTCCCATACCATTTTCTCCGCAAGCCTGTTCGCCCAAGCCCGGCATATAGACAGTAATGCCGTCTGAAGCCAGTTGAGTGATATTCCTTTGGTTGGCAGGATTCAGCCACATTTCCACATTCATGGCAGGAGCGATGGCAAGAGGACATTTCCGTGCGGCTGCCAGATTGGTCAGTAGGTTATCTGCCACGCCGTTACAGATTTTTGCCACGGTATTCATACTTGCCGGCGCAATCAGAAAAACATCCGCATTCCGGGTTAAGTTGATATGTTCCATACCGTTTGACCCGTTGCCACCGTGCGTGTCGGTCAGAACGGGATTGCAGCTCAAAGCCTGAAAAGTCAGCGGAGAAACAAATTCAGTTGCCGAGCGGCTCATAACCACCGTAACCGAATGCCCCTGTTTTTTCAGCAGCCGCACCAACTCGCAAGACTTATACGCTGCAATACTGCCTGTTACACCTAAAAGAATATGTTTGCCCATTTTGACAATTTCTAAATTACGAAGAAAAACAGCAGCCATTCTATAACAAAGTACGGATACATTAGTTACCGTTTTGGATACAAAATGCCGTCTGAAGCCCCAAGTTTCAGACGGCATATTCACAAAGGCGCACCAGCCAGAGGAGGGGGAGGAAGGGATTATTGGAGGCGGTGCAGCGTTTGGCGGAAATAAAAAACCTTATCCGACAGAGATATGACAACATTTCCCGAAAAAATCCCACTGAAAGTATTGACCGTATACGTCTTCAAGCGTATAGTTCGCGTCTTCGCTGCTGACGAAACGGCGGTGATGAAGTAGTTCAAACGCTCTTTAACAAAACAGATTACCGATAAGTGTGAGTGCCTTGAGCCTCACACTGTTTAAAAGACAGACAAGATAATGTTTTAAACATTGTCCTGTCGGTTTCTTTGAAGCAGACCAGAAGTTAA
>POWY01000007.1 GCA_003044455.1 Neisseria bergeri
CGTTAAGTTTCCAGATTCCCGCTTTCGCGGGAATAACGGGGGTTTCGCGGGAATGGCGGGGGTTTATCAGAAATGACCGAAACTCAAAAGCCGGCAGCCTTGTTTACGCCTTCAAAATATCGAGCAATTTCAAATCGACTTTTTCGGCATCGAATTTATCTTTGGCAATCGCATAACTTGCATTCCCCATCAGGCGGACGGCTTCCCTGTTTTCGATAAAATAAATCATTTTTTCGGCCAAGATGCGGGGATTCCAAGGTTCGATCAGGAAGCCGTTGACCTTGTCGGCGACCGTTTCCCTGCATCCGGGGACATCCGTCGTAATCACTGCCCTGCCGACGGCCATTGCCTCCTGAGTGCTTCGGGGAACGCCTTCCCTATAATAAGACGGCAATACGAATATATGATGTTCTTTTATCACTTCGGAAACATTGTTTACAAAACCGGGGAAACGGATAATATCGCGGGCGGCAAGCCGTTCCAAATCGCCCCCCCCGCGTGATTTGTCGATTGCGCCCAAAGCGGTAAAAACCGTATCGGGGTATTTGTCCTTAACCTGTTCCGCCGCCCGAATAAAATCATCAATCCCTTTTTCTTTCAGAAATCTGTCGATAAAGAGAAATTTTACGGGTTCTTTTTCATCGGGAATATCCGCCTCGGAATAAGGATATTGCCGCGAATCCAGACCGATTCCGCCCAAAATATGGATGTTTTTTATTTTGATGCCGTATTTGTCCGTCAGTTCGTCTTTGTCGTCGGGGTTTAATACAATCAGGCTTTCCAACATCGGCAGGGCAATGCGGTACAAGGCAATCAAAATCCCCTTTATGATTTTTGTTTTTAACGGTATGCCTTCCGGCTGCGGGGTAAATGCGAATCCCAAACCTTCCAGCATCCCGACGATTCTGGGCACGCCTGCCAGTTTTGCGGCAAAAGTGCCGAAAATCACGGGTTTTGCGAAATAAGGGAAAACCAAATCCGGCGATATTTTTTTGAGTTCTTTAAATATGAGGAAGGTGGATTTTATATCGGAAAACGGGTTCAGCCCGCTGCGGTTTGACCGGTAGGTAACGGGTGTAACCCCCATTTCCCTGATAATATCCAAATCGTTATCGGAAAACTCCGATACAAAGGCATACACCTGATGGTTTTTGCCGATTAATTTTTTAATGACGGGGGCGCGGAAACCGTAAATGCTGGATGCGACTGTGGTGATAAAGACGATTTTCATAAGGCGGATACCTTGAATATAGGATTGGAAATGCGGTCTGCTACGGCAGGGTTTCATCCTGCAATCCGGCAAGGCTTGGGTTTGCCTGCGTATTATAAGGCTGCCTTGTGTGCCGCGAAGTGCCGGTAACGGGCGGGGTGTTTTGAAAATGCCGTCTGAAACGGTTTCAGACGGCATTTCGATGTCGGCGGCAGCTTTGCGGAATCAGCCTTTGAAGCGTTTGAACACCAGCGTGCCGTTGGTGCCGCCGAAGCCGAAGGAGTTGGAGATGGCAACGTCGATTTCCGCGTCGCGTGCTTCGTTGGCGCAGTAGTCCAAATCGCAACCGGCTTCAACGTCTTGTTCAAAAATGTTGATGGTCGGCGGGATTTTGCCGTCATGTATCGCCAAAATGCTGTACACCGCCTCCACGCCGCCCGCCGCGCCGAGCAGGTGGCCGGTCATCGATTTGGTCGAGCTGACGACGGTTTTGTAGGCGTGTTCGCCGAACGCGCGTTTGAGGGCTTTGGTTTCGTTGGCATCGCCCAAGGGGGTGGACGTGCCGTGTGCGTTGACGTAATCTACGTCTTCGGGATTCAGTCCGGCATCTTTCAGCGCGCGGATAACGGCAAGGGCGGGGCCTTCTTCGTTCGGCGCGGTAATGTGGTAGGCATCGGAACTCATGCCGAAGCCGACGATTTCGGCGTAGATTTTCGCGCCGCGTTTTTTGGCGTGTTCCAATTCTTCTAACACCAATACGCCCGCGCCTTCGCCGATGACGAAGCCGTCGCGGCCTTTGTCCCACGGGCGGGAAGCGGCGGCGGGGTCGTCGTTGCGGGTGGAGAGGGCTTTCATCGCCGCGAAGCCGCCCACGCCCAAAGTGCTGATTGCGCCTTCGGCACCGCCTGCAATCATCACGTCAGCGTCGCCGTATTTAATCAGTCGGGCGGAGTCGCCGATGGCGTGCGCGCCGGTGGTACAGGCGGAAACCATCCCATAGCTGGGGCCGCGGTAGCCTTTGAGGATGGTAACATGTCCGGAAATCAGGTTGATCAGCGAACCGGGGATAAAGAAAGGGTTGATTTTGCGCGCGCCGCCTTCGATTACGGCTTTGCCGGTGGCCTCGATGCTGGGCAGTCCGCCGATGCCGGAACCGATGTTCACGCCGACGCGGTCTGTATCGAGGTTTTCCACATCGTCCAAGCCCGAATCGGCAATTGCCTGCAATGCGGCGGCAATGCCGTAGTGGATAAATACGTCCATGCGGCGTGCTTCTTTCGCGCTGATGTATTGTCCGATGTCGAAACCGCGCACTTCGCCGGCGACACGGCTGTTGATGTCGGATGCGTCAAAGCGGGTAATCGCGCCGATGCCGCTTTTGCCGGCGAGCAGGTTGTCCCAAGCCTCGGCGACAGTGTTGCCGACAGGGGAAACCTGACCTAAGCCTGTAATGACTACTCTTCTCTGACTCATGATAACCTCGCTGTTGGTTGTCGGAATGGGGGCATATGCGGCTGTCGTGCAGATGCCGTCTGAAATTTGCGGCAGGGGTTCAAACAGTTTGCCATATAAGGGAAAAGCCTCTATTGCGCGGTGCAGCAGAGGCTGTTGTGTCGGGCGACGACCGGTTAGCCGTTGTGGGCATTGATGTAGTCGATAGCCAGTTGGACGGTGGTGATTTTTTCGGCATCTTCGTCGGGGATTTCGCAACCGAATGCTTCTTCCAAAGCCATAACCAGCTCCACGGTGTCCAAAGAATCTGCGCCCAAGTCGTCTTGGAAGGAAGATTCGTTTTTCACGTCGGCTTCGTTTACGCCCAGTTGTTCAGCAACAATTTTCTTAACTTGTTGTTCGATGTTTGACATGTCAGTCGTTCCTTTATGCCTTGCGGCAGGTTGTTTAAGGGAAATAAATCGGTGGTATTGTACCGACTTTTAATAGAGTTTTCTATCTAATGCCTATTATATCAATATTTGCCGATTTGTACATTTTTGGGTGCGGCGGGTTTGGCGGGTTTTGCCGTTCAAGTTTGACCTGTGTGCCGTATGTTTGGCGGGATTTCGGTTAAAATGACGGCATTTCCATCTGAAGCAGAAAGCCCTGTCATGTATCCACTTGCCCGCCGCATCCTGTTTGCACTCGATGCCGAAAAAGCCCACCACTTCACGCTCGACGCGCTCAACACGGTTTATAAATTGGGTCTGATTCCCGTAACCGACAACCGTACCAAACCTGTAAAACTGATGGGCATGGATTTGCCCAACCCTGTCGGACTTGCCGCCGGACTCGATAAAAACGGCGAATACATAGACGCATTGGGCGCACTCGGTTTCGGCTTCCTCGAAATCGGCACGGTAACGCCCAAACCGCAGCCGGGCAACCCGCAGCCGCGTCTCTTTCGCGTTCCCGAACACCAAGGCATCATTAACCGCATGGGTTTCAACAACCACGGCATCGACGCGATGATACGCAACATCGAAAAAAGTAAATTCAGTGGCGTATTGGGCATCAACATCGGCAAAAACGCGGTTACGCCCATCGAAAACGCCGCCGACGATTATTTAATCTGCCTCGAAAAAGCCTACGCGCACGCAAACTACATCACCGTCAACATTTCCTCGCCCAACACCAAAAACCTCCGCGCGCTGCAAGGTGGCGGCGAATTGGGCGCGTTGCTTGAGGCTTTGAAAAACAAACAGGCACAGCTTGCCTCTGTACATGGGAAATACGTTCCGCTCGCCGTCAAAATCGCCCCCGATTTGGATGAAGCACAAATCGAAGATATCGCCCACGTTGTCAAATCCGTCGAAATGGACGGCATCATCGCTACCAACACCACCATCGACAAATCAAGTCTCGGCAGTCATCCGCTCGCAGGCGAACAAGGCGGTTTGAGCGGGCTGCCCGTTCATGAAAAAAGTAATCGGGTGTTGAAGCTGTTGGCAGACCACATCGACGGCAAGCTGCCGATTATCGGCGTAGGCGGCATTATGGAAGGCAGGGACGCGGCAGAGAAAATCCGTTTGGGCGCAACTGCCGTCCAAGTGTACAGCGGATTGATATACAAAGGTCCGGCATTGGTCAAAGAATGTTTGAAGGCGTTGGCGCGATGACGCGTCCCGCCCAAAATGCCGTCTGAACGCACGTTTTGCCGTTCAGACGGCATTTTTATTTCCTTTTCCTGCCTGTCGTCCCTTGAAAATCCCAAACGCGCCGCCCTGTTTGAAACAAAGCAAACGCCCGCCGCGAACCGGACAATCTTGATACGCAGCCAAAGCAAGCCCGGCGGCAAGTTGTTAAACATATAATTAATATAAAAAATAATTTTATACTGTGGCGGACGGCTTGGGGAAACGCAAAATATTAACGGCATTGAAATTCATGATGTGGAAAATAAGGATACGGCGGATAATCAAGAGGTTTTATGTTTAAGGATTCGATATGTTTAAGGACGAACTAAATGAATTTATCCGATTGATATCCGATCCGGAAAGTGAATTGGATGAATGGTATTTGAGCGATTTTAAAGATGAACATATATGGAAAATGCAAAGTTACGAAGCATTTTCATGTTTGCGTGAAGCAGCCCCCTATTTGTTTGCTTATCCCCGATACGGGTATGAACTGTTGGAGATAATTTCCGCTTTAAAAGAAACATCTGATACGACAGAATTATTTTATGAGCCGGGTATCGTGCCTTTGCTGATTGATTTATATAAAGAAGATAGTTATCTGATAAATATGGTCAAACGGATATTCAAATGATGAAAAGGGCGCGGGCGTTTGCTTGGCGGAAGGCAGGTAATCCAATTTGAAGGACGCGGAAGCCGATACGTTAAAAAGGATGAAAAATGGAAAACGGGCAACGGAATAAACGGTTTCCCTTGGAAAAAAGAATTTTTTATCTGGAGCATTCGGGGCGGTATCTGATGATTTGCGCCTTATCGGATTATTCCCAAAACAAACATACTGTCGTTATGGCAAATTTCATCTATCCGGATGAAAAAACGGATTGGCGGAATTTGGATGATTTATTCAATGAGTTGGTTTTAGAGGAATTGCAGGCTTCATTTATGGATTGGTATCCGACTGTTGAAGAGGCAATCAGCCGTCATTTGGAAGACTTTTCGTAACAGGCATAATCGAAAGGGGCGGAATGACGGGGCGGGCAAACCGACGCGTGAACACGGAGCAGGCAACCGGAGTAAAAAATGAACCTTGATTTAACCGCGCAAAAAGTCCGCCTTTCTTGGAAGGATATTCTGTGGGGATATGAGAGTAAATACTTGGGTTGGGCTGATGTAGTAGCTTATGCCCGAAAAATGACGCTTTCAGATCATGATGAACGCGTGTTCAAGCTATCTTTAATCAACAAATCCAATATTCTTGAATTAAAACCTGTTCTGGAAGATTTGGCTTCGGAAATGAGTGGCTATTCCCCTAAAAATTGGCTGTACGTCCTCTTAAGCGATGTATTCCATAGAACAGAAGAATTTGAGGATCCTTTGGGGGAAGTTGAAAAAATTTATGCAGATTTTGATTACCCGGAAGAAATGGAATCATTTGTCAGATATATGCCGCCTAAAGACGGTTATATTCCTTCTGCCCACAGCTATGAAGAAAATATTGCCCGGCTGTATCTCAATTGGGCAAAATATTTGGGCAGATAAGGCAGGCTAGATTCAAATGCCGTCTGAAATGGGCTTTCAGACGGCATTTTGATTATCCCTTATAATTAGGTCATTTTTATTTTCTCATCAGCAGATACTATCATGGCAACCATTCACACCCTTCTCCTCGTTGACGGCTCTTCTTATCTCTACCGCGCTTATCACGCGATGGCGCAATTGTCCGCGCCTGACGGTGCGCCGACGGGGGCGATGTATGGTGTGTTGAATATGTTGCGCCGGCTGCGTGCGGATTATGTGCACGATTATTGCGCGGTGGTGTTTGATGCGAAAGGTAAGAATTTCCGCCACGAGATGTTCCCCGACTATAAGGCGACGCGCCCGCCGATGCCGGACGATTTGCGCCCGCAGGCGGAAGCCTTGCCGGATTTGGTGCGCCTGATGGGCTGGCCGGTGTTGGTTATTCCGCAGGTGGAAGCGGACGACGTTATCGGCACGTTGGCGGCGATGGCCAGTGAAGCAGGGTGGAACGTGGTGGTGTCCACCGGCGATAAGGACATGGCTCAGTTGGTGAACGAGCGCGTGACGCTGGTGAATACGATGAGCGGTGAAACGCTGGACATTGAAGGCGTGAAAGAAAAATTCGGCGTGCGCCCCGACCAAATCCGCGATTATCTCGCGCTGATGGGTGACAAGGTGGACAATGTGCCGGGCGTGGAGAAGTGCGGCCCGAAAACGGCGGTGAAATGGCTGGAAGCCTACGGCTCGCTGGCCGGTGTGATGGAACACGCTGGCGAAGTCAAGGGTAAGGTCGGCGAAAACCTGCAAGCCGCTTTGGAACAACTGCCGCTGTCGTATGACTTGGTAACAATTAAAACTGATGTGGATTTGCACGCCGAGCTTTCAGACGGCCTCGAAAGCCTGCGCCGCACTACGCCTAAATGGGCGCAACTGGTTGTCGATTTCAAACGCTGGGGTTTCCGCACTTGGTTGAAAGAGGCGGAAAGCCGTATGCACGAAGCGGCGGACGGCGATTTGTTCGGCAGTGATACGATAGGCGAACAGGCGGCGTTGGACATGGAAACGTCGTCTGAAAAAATCATAGAACATGCCCCAGCCCCCGAAAAGCTGGATTATCAAGCCGTTACCACCGAAGTACAGTTTGCCGCCTTGTTGGACAAACTGTCGCAGGCGGACAAAATCGGCATCGACACGGAAACCACGTCCCTAGACGCGATGAACGCCGCGCTGGTCGGCATCAGCATCGCGTTCCAAGCAGGGGAGGCGGTTTACATCCCCATAGGACACAGCCTGACCGCCGCGCCCGAACAGCTTGATTTGCAAGACGTATTAGGCCGTCTGAAACCGCATTTGGAAAATCCCGCCCTGAAAAAAATCGGGCAAAACCTCAAATACGACCAACACGTTTTCGCTAACTACGGCATCGCCCTGAACGGCATTGCCGGCGACGCGATGCTCGCTTCCTACATCATCGAGAGCCATCTCGGACACGGTTTGGACGAATTGTCCGAACGCTGGCTCGGCTTGGAAACCATTACCTACGAATCGCTGTGCGGCAAAGGCGCGAAGCAAATCGGTTTTGCCGATGTCGCCATCGGGCAGGCGACCGAATACGCCGCCAAAGACGCCGATTTCGCCCTGCGCCTCGAAGCGCACCTGCGCGCGCAAATGGACGAGAAACAGCTTGAAATGTATGAAAAAATGGAGCTGCCCGTCGCGCAGGTATTGTTTGAAATGGAACGCAACGGCGTACAAATCGACCGCGCCGAACTCGCCCGCCAAAGTGCCGAACTCGGCGCCGAGTTGATGAAGCTCGAACAAGAAGCCTATGCCGCCGCAGGCCAGCCGTTCAACCTCAACTCGCCCAAACAGCTCCAAGAAATCCTGTTTGACAAAATGGGCATCCCCACCAAAGGTCTGAAAAAAACCGCCAAAGGCGGTATTTCCACCAACGAAGCCGTGCTCGAACAGCTCGCGCCCGACTACCCCCTGCCCAAAATCATCCTGCAAAACCGCAGCCTGGCGAAACTCAAATCCACCTACACCGACAAATTGCCCGAAATGATTTCCCCCAAAGACGGCCGCGTGCATACTACTTACGCCCAAGCCGTCGCCATTACCGGCCGCCTCGCCAGCAACAACCCCAACCTGCAAAACATCCCCATCCGCACCGCCGAAGGCAGAAAAGTCCGCCGCGCCTTCACCGCACCGCAAGGCAGCGTCATCGTTTCCGCCGACTACTCCCAAATCGAGCTGCGCATCATGGCGCACCTCTCCGGCGACAAAACCCTCATCGCCGCGTTCCAAAACGGCGAAGACGTACACCGCCGCACCGCCGCCGAAGTATTCGGCATCACCCCCGAAAGCGTCTCGCCCGAACAACGCCGCTACGCCAAAACCATCAACTTCGGCCTGATTTACGGCATGGGCCAATACGGCCTTGCCAAATCGCTGGGCATAGACAACATCTCCGCCAAAAACTTTATCGACCGCTACTTCGCCCGCTATCCCAGCGTCGCCGAATACATGCAGCGCACCAAAGAACAAGCCGCCGCGCAAGGCTTTGTCGAAACCCTGTTCGGCCGCCGCCTCTACCTGCCCGACATCCGCAACAAAAACGCCAACGCCCGCGCCGGAGCCGAACGCGCCGCCATCAACGCCCCCATGCAAGGCACCGCCTCCGACCTCATCAAACGCGCCATGATAGACGTGCGAAACTGGCTTTCAGACGGCATCGGCAGCAAACTGGTCATGCAGGTGCATGACGAACTGGTGCTGGAAGTCGGTGAAACCGAACTGGATTTTGTCAAAGAAAAACTGCCGCAGATTATGGCGAAAGTGGACGGCGGATTATTGGATGTACCGCTGGTGGCTGAGGTTGGCGTAGGGGAGAATTGGGAAGAGGCGCATTGAGAATGCACAAGTATTGAACTGTTACGTTTTGATTTATCAAAATTTAAGGAAGTAAAATACTTGATTCAAATGATTGGAAATCAATAGTATTAAATATTGTTTGCGGTATTGTTACAGTTATTATTGTAGGTATATTTACCGGTTTATGGAAAAAATCCAGATATAAATGTCAAGAATGGGTATCTGGAAATTCTGATCGGATACCTGTTCAAGATACGTCGTTTTATCCTAATGATATAAAAGCCCAGAGGAGCTATGAAGTAAAAAAATTTATTGGCGAAGTGTCTTTTTATACACTTACTTATTTGATTATTTTGGAATTTTCTCCTATGCCGATTTTATTCAACGACCCTTTTGGTACAAATCGGCTTTATTTGAGTCAAACCAAATATATTGGAATGTATTTTCCTGAAATCTCAATGACTGGCGGATACGCTAATATTTTTGTATGGTTTATTACGCTTACCTTATATGTTCCAATTTTTGGGATGTCTAAGTTAATGACAAAATGTTTATGGTATCCGTTGATAAACATATTTTGGGACGATAACGAAAATTTGGATAAGGTTGGATTTCTCATTTCTATTGCTTTGAAATCATTATTTATATCAGCTTGTGTGCAGTGGTTATGTTTTGATACGGAATTTTTGCAGGCATTGGAAAATGTCTTAATTTTAACTGTTTTTCCAATTGTTTTTGCGCTATCACAAAATCGGTACCGGCAAGCCGCAGCCTGGATGCCTATTTAGTTGCACGCGACGGTTGAAACCCAAAACCCGACCCATGCCGTCTGAAGCCCGATAATCCGGGTTTCAGACGGCATCGGGTTACGGCTGCGTTTTCAGATGGTGCGGATTTGCCGGTCTGAAATGCCGGATACGCATTTTGCCATCATTTGAAGATATTTTAATTGGTTGTGTTTTAGTAATCTGTCGATTTCAATTATCTGCAAAGGGAAAAGACAATTATTTTTCGGTTGGGAAGAAAGTTATCATATTGAATATATTGAAGATAATTATATCTATAAACACTATTAAAATATGGTCTGTTAATTTTTCGGACTAAAACAACTTTATCCGCCCCAGCCTGTTTCGCGGCACTATTTTGAAACGCAGCCGTTTGTTCCGGCGGTGTTTGAACAATCGGTACGATTCCGGCTATTGCAAGGCGGTTATTCCTAAGTTCGGGCGGCAAACCGCCCTATCGGATACAAAATATTTTCCTCGCCGTTGCGGGATTGAAACCCATCCGGATACCGCCTTGTTTTCAGGATTTGCGGGGAAAAAAGTAATGCGCCCCTTTGGCTGGGTGCAATATATAAGGCTTCCCCACGTCCGGCCGCGTGCCAACCGTCGTCAGGCGGTCTTTAACCTGCTTAACGGTATCCCCTCATCAGGCTGTAACCGTTGGCTTTCATGCAGTAGAAAACCAGCTTGGCGGCTTTCTGTTTTTCCAAACGGTTTGCATCGACATCCTTGCGGCAGTAGCCCAATTGGTCGAGTGCCTCTTGCTTGGAGACCCCGTCCTTATGCCAATATATAGTGGATTAAATTTAAACCAGTACGGCGTTGCCTCGCCTTGCCGTACTATCTGTACTGTCTGCGGCTTCGTCGCCTTGTCCTGATTTAAATTTAATCCACTATATATAAGGTGTGGCGCAGGCAGCCAAGAGGGCTGCCGATACCGACATCAAAGCAATACAGTTCACTCTCGTTTTTTACCTTTCTGAATAAAATTTAAAAAATTTTGATGTGCTGCATTTGAAATATTATTTCATTTTACAAATTTATTCAACTATAGTTTTATTTTAACAAGCTATAGTTTATTGTTTGAATATTGGGATTTTTCCATACTCCCTGCATGGAAAAACCGACCACCCCAAACCCCTACCGCCTTATCTTCGCCCAAAATATGAGGCAGGTCAGGCGTTTGAAAGAGCTTTCTCAAGAAGAGTTGGCTTTCAGTGCGCGCGTAAGCAAAACCTATATCAGCGAAATAGAACGCGGCAGCCGTGCGGTTTCCATTGATGTGATGGGTCAGATTGCCGATGCGTTGGGTATGCCTTTGGAAGAACTGGTTAGAAAAGACCTGCTGCAACTCAGATAATGTCGGCGACCCGCCCTATGCCGCCGTCGGCCGCCATCGTACAGTTTCTGTTTTGTTTTCAAACGTCATCCTTCCGTTTCTATTAAAATAGCGCATTCCACTTTTCAGACGGCATCCCTATGTTTCCCGACCAATCAGCCCCCAACCTCCTGCAAGGCTTAAACCCCGAACAACTCTCCGCCGTAACCTGGCCGCCGCAATCCGCCCTCGTTTTGGCAGGCGCGGGCAGCGGCAAAACGCGCGTACTGACCACGCGCATCGCATGGCTTTTGCAAAGTGGGCAAGCCAGCGTACACAGCATTATGGCGGTAACGTTTACCAACAAAGCCGCCAAAGAAATGCAAACCCGTTTGGGCGCGATGATTCCCGTCAACGTCCGCGCCATGTGGCTCGGCACGTTCCACGGCTTGTGCCACCGCTTTTTGCGCCTGCACCACCGCGACGCCGGCCTGCCCTCTTCCTTTCAAATCCTCGACAGCGGCGACCAGCTTTCCCTCATCAAACGCCTGCTCAAAAGCCTCAACATCGCCGAAGAAATCATCGCGCCGCGTTCATTGCAAGGCTTTATCAACGCGCAAAAAGAATCCGGTTTGCGCGCTTCCGTGTTGAGCGCGCCCGATCCGCACACGCGCCGCATGATTGAGTGCTACGCCGAATACGACAAAATCTGCCAACGCGAAGGCGTGGTCGATTTTGCCGAACTCATGCTCCGCAGCTACGAAATGCTGCAAAACAACGAGATCCTGCGCCGGCACTACCAAAACCGCTTCAACCACATTCTGGTCGACGAGTTCCAAGACACCAACAAACTGCAATACGCGTGGCTCAAACTCATGGCGGGCGGTAACACGGCAGTGTTTGCCGTCGGCGACGACGACCAAAGTATTTATCGCTTCCGTGGCGCGAACGTCGGCAATATGACTGCGCTGATGGAAGAGTTCCACATCGACGCACCCGTCAAACTCGAACAAAACTACCGCTCCGTCGGCAACATCCTCTCCGCCGCCAACGCCGTTATCGAAAACAACGACGAACGCCTCGGCAAAAACCTGCGCACCGACGCCGAAGCAGGCGACAAAATCCGCTACTACTCCGCCTTTACCGACCTCGAAGAAGCCCAATTCATCGTTGACGAAATCAAAGCCCTCGAACGCGAAGGCTGGGATTTGGACGAAATCGCCGTCCTTTACCGCAGCAACGCCCAATCCCGCATCATCGAACAAAGCCTGTTCCGCAGCGGCATCCCCTACAAAATCTACGGCGGCCTGCGCTTTTACGAACGCCAAGAAATCAAACACGCGCTCGCCTACCTGCGCCTTGCCGTCAACCCCGACGACGACAACGCCCTCTTGCGCGTCATCAACTTCCCGCCGCGCGGCATCGGCGCACGCACCATCGAAAACCTTCAGACGGCCTCAAACGAACAAGGCATCACCCTCTGGCAGGCAGCCTGCAACGCCGGCGCAAAAGCCGCCAAAGTCGCCGCCTTCGTCCGCCTCATCGAAGCCCTGCGCAACCAAGTCGGACAAATGCCCCTGTCCGAAATCATCGTCGGCATCCTCAAAGACAGCGGCCTGACCGAACACTACCGCACCCAAAAAGGCGACAACCAAGACCGTCTCGACAACCTCGACGAACTCGTCAACGCCGCCATCGAGTTCAAACCCGAAGACAGCAACTTCGAAATCCTGCCCGACAACATTTCAGACGACCCCGCCTTCCCCATCCTCGCCTTCCTCAGCAACGCCGCCCTCGAATCCGGCGAAAACCAAGCAGGCGCAGGCGAAAAAGCCGTCCAACTGATGACCGTCCACGCCGCCAAAGGCTTGGAATTTAACGCCGTCTTCCTCACCGGTATGGAAGAGGGGCGTTTCCCCAGCGAAATGAGCCTCGCCGAACGCGGCGGCCTCGAAGAAGAACGCCGCCTCATGTACGTCGCCATCACCCGCGCCCGCAAACGCCTCTACATCACCATGGCACAGCAACGCATGCTGCACGGACAAACTCAATTCGGCATCGTCTCCCGCTTCGTTGAAGAAATCCCGCCCGAAGTATTGCACTACCTGTCCGTCAAAAAAACCGCCTACGACAGCTACGGCAGCCCGTGCCAAACCACCGTACAACGGGACAAAATCATCGACGACTACAAACAGCCGCAAACCTACGCAGGCTTCCGCATCGGCCAAAATGTCCGCCACGCCAAATTCGGCACCGGCGTCATCATCGATGCCGTGGACAAAGGCGAATCCGCCCGACTAACCATCAACTTCGGCAAACAAGGCGTGAAAGAGCTGGATACCAAGTTTGCGAAATTGGAAGCGATATAAATTTGAAATGCAGGCCGGATATTCGTATCCGACAAAAACATTTGACGCGTCTATTGTTTCCGAAACACCGCTGTTGGAAATGTCGGATTCAAGAATCTGACCTACGGCAAAAAAACGTAGTAAGGACAAGACAAAAGGCCGTCTGAAAACGGGAAGGGTAATTTTGCCGCAACCGCCGCCGCCATTCCCGCGCAGGCGGGAATCCAGACCTTTCGGCACGGAAACTTATCGGATAAAAGGTTTCTTTAGATTCCACGTCCTAGATTCCCGCCTGCACAGGAATGACGGACGGTAAAAGCCGGGTATGAATACCTACCCTCTGTTATCACTGAAATCAATAAGGAAGAACATTATGTCCCAAGTTTTTAAAGATTTTGATTTGTCCTCTGTGTGGGAAACTAATAGTTGGGCAGATGAAAACTACAAAGAAGCCCCGTTTACCCCTGAAATTTTGGCTGCCGTAGAAAGTGAGCTAGGCTATAAATTGCCGCAAAGTTTTATTGCATTGATGGCAGTACAAAACGGCGGAATATTTGTCAAAAACTGCTTTCCGACCACGCAGAGAAATTCGTGGGCAGGCAATCATGTGCAAATTTGCGAGGTATCAGGAATCGGTTTTGAAAAAGAAGGAAGCCTGTGCGGCGAAACAGGGCAAAAACTTTGGCTGGAAGAATGGGAGTATCCGCCCATCGGCGTGTATTTTGCCAACGACCCGTCAGGCGGTCATGCCCTGTTTGCCTTGGACTACCGAGAGTGTGGAAAAGACGGCGAGCCGAAAGTGGTGTTTGTCGAACAAGAATCGGATTTTGAAATCGTCGAACTCGCCCCCGATTTTGAAACCTTTATCCGCAGCTTGCGGCATGAAGATGAGTTTTCAGATGAGTAAATACAAGATTAAAAAAGAGGAGGCCGTCTGAAAACGGGAACGACGAACGGTAAGAGCCGGGTATGAATACCCGGCTGCCTGTTATAACTGAAATCAGGCACGGATATTGCGGACGGAATGTGGAAACCACGGCAGAGTTTTTAGGTCATATCCTGATTAAGGATACCAAGTCTGAAAATGGTTTCATTGCTGCTATACCAATGCGGAATTTACCATCAACAAAATGCTGCTTAGAGTTTATTCAAAGTATCATATAATTCTTTAAGTTGCTTATCTAAAAGCAATACTTCGTCTTTTTCAATACCATGAATTATCTCGAAATCTCTATGATCTACACATACCTCTGAATAAATTTCCCCCATAATTGCTTGAATAATATATAATTCATTTCTATTAAAATTAACGGCAACTTGATTTTTATTAAAACTAATTAATTTCATAAGATTTCCTATTATTTTAATTTATTCCCAACGTAAGCTTGACCTTTCGAAATAATTACCTTCAATTTTATCTGTAAAAGACAATGTAATGGTATTTCCATTTTCGGCAAAGATTATTTCATATGGATCTACATTGTAAAAAATGGTTTTTTCATTTTGCAAAATATCCAGAATGATGATTATTATTTGGCAATGGATTACCTTCATCATCTTGTCGTTGCGGATATTTTCCTTGCACTCCATCAGTTCTTCATACTCTTTGGGTTCTTATCACTTCTCCATTGGGACGAATATCTATTTTCACGCCATTAGATCCTTTGTTAGATAAATTTCAAAACAAAAGACACGTATGCATTCTCTAATTTTATTTGAGATAAATAATGCATTGCTTTGTCGATACTGTTAAATAAATTACTTCCCTCGCAATACCAATTATCATATGTTTGATAAAAATAATTATCTTTCTTGATATAAATATCTCCCCCCAATACAAGTATTCTCTCATTGATAAATAAATTTAATATATCTATTGCAGTGGGGACGGGTAATGCGGCTTCTTTAATTCCAATTCCTATCAAAGATTCCCCTTGTCTCGAATAAATTTCAAGAATTTCATTTAACATGTTAATCTCTATCTACTATTTTTCAGGAAGTTGCCAGTTAGGGACAAATAATCTATGATTAATTTTGGGGCTGTCCTAGATAACTAGGGAAATTCAAATTAAGTGAGAATTATCCCTATGAGAAAAAGTTGTCTAAGCCAGTATAAACAAAATAAACTCATTGGGCTATTTGTCGCAGGTGTAACTGCAAAAACAGCAGCAGAGTTAGTAGGCGTTAATAAAAATACCGCAGCCTAATTCCCAAAGAGCATTTTGAGCTGTATTTAAAGGAGTACGAATGGCGTTTTAACAACAGTGAGATAAAAGTTCAAATTTCCATTTTAAAACAATTAGTAAAATCGAGTTTATCCTAGTTATCCAGGATGGTCCCATCTCTTTTATAGATAGCTGCTTACCAAGTATCCTTAATTGTTAATTCAAGCCACTCTTCAAAACTATTAAAAAATTCATGGTTTTCTATATTATCTAAATTAATGACAATAACCCTAGGATTTCCTGTTACATCATTACCATCAAAATAAGCTTCCCATTCTCCATTACTAGCGAATGGGATAAGATTTAAATCAGGCAGGATAGAATTTCTAAATATATAAGCTACTTCTGCCCCTTCTGTTCCATAATTCTCAAACCACCAGTGAAAATTATGTGGCTGAATATAAGGTATTAAAGATGTATCGTTAGAGATACGAACATACTTTTCAGGATAACAAAACCCTTCAGGAAGCATATTACTAGGATATAAATTAAATTCATTTTGAATAATCATTTCGTTACTTTAGTATCATAAATACTACCATTAGGAAACTGGGTAGACCAATTTGGTAGTGCTAGTTCATTTTCACTTTGTTTTTTAATTCTAAATTGAATAGCTTCTCCCCATGTTTGCGGCATCTAATGCTGCTTGCTCTGCATCAATATTACTAAAAATTAGATTAGTTTCAAAAATGGAAAATTACTGTTTTTTCATTTTTTATAGCATATTCAAGTACATGAATAATATTTTTCACTAAGGACTCTGTAGAAAAATCTGAATTTTGTAATTTTTCTTTTACAGCCAAAATACTTTCCTTATCTATTAGCCAATCCCCCTCACTTGGTCCAAATAACCAATTATCGGTAATTTCAGAAACAAGCCTCCATAATCCACGATTTTGATATTCAATAATTTGATTTTCCGTAATTTCTACAACTGTTTCAGATTGAATGTTTTTGTAAGTCCAATCAATCATTTCAGTATATTCACTAATTAAAACATTGTCTTTTAAACAGAAAATTAACAGGTTGTGTTCATTCATTTGTCTAAGTTCTTGATATGAGTTTGTTGTTGTAAATAATCTTTTGCTTGCTTACCTTGTAAATTAAAGGATTAACCTCACTTTGGATGATGCCGCGAATATCATCCATACGGTTAGCCCACCAATTTTTATTGGTTTATTGGTGTATCGTTAATCATTTATTTCAAAAAAGTTATTTATTATCATATTATCAGGGAGCAGGTCGTTAAAAAAAACCCCTCAAATTCCATTAAATTAGTATTTATCCAGCACATAAACGAACCAAAGCGTTCTTTCCCTGAGTGTAAATATTTAAAATTAAACTCAAAATAAGTTTTTTTGCTTAGAAAATTTAATGGTTTTTCTATAGTGAAAAAAAGCCCTTACTCGTTTTAGTTCGAGATACTATTTTAAATAAATTTTTATTTTCAATAAAATAAGAATATTCATTTACTAAGTTGTTATGATGAAAAAGTAATTTTATTAAAATGTTTTCATAATTTTCTAGGTTCATTTCTAGCTCAATTTAAAATGATTTCATTGTTGCCGTACCAATGCGAAATTTACCATCAACAAAATTTCCCTTCACTGATACAGGTACCCCATCGCAGAGATGTGGGTCAGATATTTGTATCCGACAAAAATATTTGACGCGTCTATCGTTTCCGAAAAAACGCTGTTGGAAAATGTCGGATTCGAGAATCCGACCTACGGCTCTAAATAAAATCTTACGATAAGTTTTTGTCTAATTTCATCAAATTCTGCCGTAATTAATCTTATATTGATATGAATACACGGTTCATACCTGCTATTAACCAGTCAGGTGTAGTTGGATGGGGGTTCATTTTTAATAATATCTTCAAGCAAGTGAAATGTAAGAAAAGCGTAGATACTTGAAGGCCGGCTATCTGATTGGCAAAAAGAAATTTCGGAGATAAAGAATTTCCGTTTATATTTCTCATAAATTAAATCAACACTTTGTTTTACATAAAAACTAACTTCCTCAGGAAGGATATTTATAACATTCTCTCCTTTTGCTTTTATAGTTAATGGTTTGATTTTTATATTTTCATGAATATCTGATAGGATTATTTCTAAAAAATTATTTTTATTTCCAGTCATTCTGGCTATTTTATGTATATTTCCATTGTGTTCGATTATCATTTTATTTTTTCCAAGGATTTCCTTCTATATTGATAGTTTATCTAAAGATTTCATTTAAAATATCCTGACTAATTTCTTGTTTATATAATTCTACAATTTTCTGTTTCTGTGTATTTGTATAAAATTTTTCGTTGGTATCTGCTTGATATTTTAATTGTCTCAATATTTCCATGATTTCATATTCTGATTTTTCATCATATTCTTCAATCATGTAATCAACAAATTGTTTTAGAATATCAAAGGCTTCGTAACTTTCCAAAATTTTAATATGTTTATCGGCAAAATTGGACATATACCATTCGTCAGTGATTGGATTAGTATTTAAATCATCTAAAAAAACATTTACATCATCTAAAAACATGACTAATCCTTAAACTTAAAATCTGTTTTTTCACCGGTTCTTGTGTTTTCAATGTAATGTATCTCAATTTTGTTTACGTTTTGAACACGCTTAACCCAACCGTCTTTTGCTAACCAACCATTTTTAGTATCGGACATAGGAGGTATTCTCGCAGGAGTCTTGCCCTGTGGGTTTGCCTTAACTTCTTCCATTGCTAATTGTTCCTTTAAATTATTAGGTATTGTACGACCGGTTGATTTTTCAACAGATTGTGTCCCTATTTTTAATGATTTGTTTCCCCCGGCCATCTCCCCATCTAAAGTCTGCATATGGCGGGCAGCAGGTTTTTTATAGCCGGTATTTTTAACCCAATCCCATTTAGTCGGGTTAAGTTCTACTTTTTTACCGCGCCAAACCGTACCTGCGGCCTCTGCTACGGCAAGGGCAGTTTGGGCTGTTGCAGTTATATTCGGATGGGCATCAGCCCATTGTCTGGCGGAATTGATGCCGTCTTTTACCGCAAAAGCACTGTCCTGTAATGGGCTCGCGACAGCAAGCTGTGCTTCCGGACTTAATTTTCCTGAATTATTAATACCTTGTAGAGTTTGCTGCGCAGAGATGTAGGTCGGATACTTGTATCCGACAAAAATATTTGACGCGTCTATCGTTTCCGAAATGCCGCTGTTGAAAAATGTCGGATTCGAGAATCCGACCTACGGTTGCTGAACAATGTTTTGTAGAACTTGCTCAAAATCCATGTTTCGCCATTTTCCTTTATATATACCTAATGCGGCACGGGTTACGATTTCGTTTAAGTCATAAATAGCCATTTACGTCCTCTGCTAATTTTCAGCGAGTAGATTGGGTTACCAAACCCAACAAAAAAGCAGCCTGAAAAATTTCAGGATGCTTGTTTTATGTTTTTTATCAATGAATTAGGTTTTAATCCAGCCTGCGCTTGCTAGTTAAACAGTATTTACATAAAAATCTTGCACTGAACAAACAAGCGTATCATGTTCATCATGAAATGATGGGCATAACGTTAATCTACAAATGTTTACATTTAAAGATATTTTTTCAGTTTCAATATTTTTAATTTGTAAGGTTAATACATGAGGATATTTGTGATATAGCTGATTTTTTAATTGTTCGTTGTCTAATATAGCAAAAGGTAATTTTGCACACAAATAACCAATAACTTTGTTTTTATGAAAAAAAACTATCCAATTTTCAATTCCTTCATCCCAATCAAAAGTAAAATCCGTTCCTTCTATGATAAATTTAGCACAAGATATTAAATCTAACTTAACCCAAGTGGATTTATACAGACTCAATGCTGATGAAGTTATAATATTATCTAAATTATAAATTTTCATAAATCAACGTTCCTTACCTGGTGTTCCATGCACAGGTCTAATCCCATCTTTATTCGGCTTTCTACGATAAATGTTAATTATATGTGTCGGTTTTCCGTCTGTATAGCCAACTACGTCGTTCGTTGGAACTTTTGCCTTATTTTGACTATCCCATAAATTATGTTTATCTGCATATCTAGCAGCATCTAATGTAGCTTTTTCCGCATCAACATCTGATTTAAATAAACTTTTGCTATCTATCTTGTCTAGACTAGATGCATCAGGTTTGTGTCGTACCATACTGAGAGGGTCAGTAATATATTTGCCATCTGTAATAGCTGATCCACCATTATAGGTAGTATGCGTATAATTTTTTTGTGGAACGAGACTATTTTGCAAAGATTGTTGTGTAGAAACGCCAGCTTTGCCATTAGGAGTAGCTTGCTTCGCTGGCTTATTCCCACCTGCCATCTCCCCATCTACAGTCTGCATATGGCGGGCAGCAGGTTTTTTATAGCCGGTATTTTTAACCCAATCCCATTTAGTCGGGTTAAGTTCTACTTTTTTACCTCTCCAAACCGTACCTGCGGCCTCTGCTACGGCAAGGGCAGTTTGGGCTGTTGCAGTTATATTCGGATGGGCATCAGCCCATTGTCTGGCGGAATTGATGCCGTCTTTTACTGCAAAAGCACTGTCCTGTAATAGGCTCGCGGCAGCAAGTTGTGCTTCCGGACTTAAATTTCCTAAATCATTAATACCTTGTAGAGTCTGCTGAGCGGCTGTATCTGTGACCGGGCTTACCGCACTGTCTGTAATTGCCCCAATCCCTACTCCTTGAAAACCCATTAAAAAAGGATTAACCGCACCTTGGACGATGCCGCGAATATCATCCATACGGTTGGCCCACCAATTTTTATTGGGGTTGTTTTCCCATATCAGTTTTCCTGTTTCATCAGCACAATTAGGGTTAGCATTGATGCCCACCCAGTTCCAGCCTGAAAAGGATTTTTAATATACGGCAAAAGGTGGGCAACAAGTGCCCACCTTACCTAGCTAACATTTATCCCAAGTATCATATATTTTTTTAAGTTCTTTATCCAAAAGAAGAACTTTATTTTTTCAACACCATGAATTATCTCAAAATCTCTACAATCCACGCATACGCCTGAATAAATTTCTCCTACAATTGCTTGAATAATATACAACTCATCTTTATCGAGACTAATTTTAACTAAACTCCCTTCAAAATCAATTAATTTCATGAATAATTCCTTTTATTTTAATTTGTCATCAAAATACTGTTTACCTGTTTTTGGTCTAAATGCTGTCCCACCATCTTTAGTCTTGGATATTTAGATTATAATCGTCAAATTCCCAGTCAAAATATTTTGCCAAATTTGATATAGACTTATCTTCAGACGTTGAATTACATATTTCCAATATATCATTTATCAATTTTAATATGTGTTCAATATTAAAACGGTTTGTAACAATTGAGTTTTTTAATGACATCGGTCTATGTATATTTGAAAGTAACCATTCAGTGCTATATATATAAACATAAAAATAATCAGCACCATTACTTTCATCAAAACCTATTGATAATGTCAAAAGTATACAAAAATTTTCTAACTTGTCTTGTGGGAAATCTTCCAAATCAAAGTCAGAACAATCATAATTTTTTAATTTTAATCTCATATAATTACCTAATATTTAAATGTCCATTTTTAATTTTATTCCTTTTTCCATTTGAATCAATAGTATAAGTTTCAAAATTTGCTTGAATACCTGTAGTTGCAAATTGTGAATTTTTTTCTGTTGGTGGCCGATATTGTCGAGTGCCATCTATACTTAACCATCCGCCTCCACTAGTTTGTCTTGCACCCTCACCAACCCAAATTTTACCTAGCCTATCTGCCTCTTCATAAGTTGCAGTTCCTATTGGAAAATTTTTTTCACTCTTATGAAGAGCTAGACTCAATCTTGGATCTTGAGCCGCAATGTTTTTTAAGTTTTGCCCAGTTAATTGATTAACTAATTGAGGATAAGTTGCAGCATTGGCTTTTCCTCCAGACGTTATAGATTTAGGCGGTTTATTCCCACCGGCCATTTCCCCATCTAAAGTCTGCATAGGTCGGGCAGCAGGTGTTTTATAGCCGGTATTTTTAACCCAATCCCATTTAGTCGGGTTAAGTTCTACTTTTTTACCGCGCCAAACCGTACCTGCGGCCTCTGCTACGGAAAGGGCAGTTTGGGCTGTTGCAGTTATATTCGGATGGGCATCAGCCCATTGTCTGGCGGAATTGATGCCGTCTTTTACCGCAAAAGCACTGTCCTGTAATGGGCTCGCGACAGCAAGCTGTGCTTCCGGACTTAATTTTCCTGAATTATTAATACCTTGTAGAGTTTGCTGCGCAGAGATGTAGGTCGGATACTTGTATCCGACAAAAATATTTGACGCGTCTATCGTTTCCGAAATGCCGCTGTTGGAAAATGTCGGATTCGAGAATCCGACCTACGGCTGCTACCAACCATCATTTTCAGCTTCTTTTAGCCAAGTATCAAAATTTTCAAAAGTCTCGTAATATTTTGTATTATCTAAATTAACTACTATAATTTTAGGATTACCTGATTTATCTGAAATATCAAAACAGGCAGCCCACTCTTGGTTTCTAGCAAAAGGTAATAGGTTTGGAATGCCAGTTATTTCAAAATAAATGTCAATTACTTCTGATATATTGCTTTCTGCATTTTCAAACCACCAAGGAAAAGAATATTGTTCATCGTAGTTAATGGCATGAGTGGATTGAGCTAATTTTAAATAACTTTGCGGATATTTAAATCCTTTAGGAAGCATTGCTTCAGGATACGGAACAAAACTATTTTGTTTTATCATTTCCTAAGTACCTTTACATCATAAATACTTCCGTTAGGAAATCTTTTGCTCCACCCTTCTGGAACTCCTTTTTGTGTTTCTTGCTTTCTAATTCGTAGCTGGATAGCTTCTCCCCAAGTTTGAGGCTCAATACCATCATGCTTAAACCTGATTCTCTCTTTTGATGATAATCGGTCATTAAAATTATGAACATTCGCTTCCACTTTTACCCCTGCTTCACGTGCTGCCATAATACGCGTGTTATCCATACTAGTAGGTGCTCCATCAGGCATATTAACAACATCAACCCTGTCGCCAACCCATGATTTTTTTTCGTTCATTGCAGCTACAAGAGAATCATAGTTGTAATTTGCACCACGCTTCTGATAGCTAACTGTAGCTTGTGAAAAAGATGTACGAGTAGGATCTATGATTTGTCTGCCTACCGGCAAGACATAATCTCCTGAAGAAGGTTTAATAGGCTTGTTCTTGCCAGCTATTTGCCCATCTAAAGTCTTTCGGGTAACAGTTGTTTCATAGCCGGTATTTTTAACCCAATCCCATTTGGTCGGGTTAAGTTTTACTTTTTTACCTCTCCAAACCGTACCTGCGGCCTCTGCTGCGGAAAGGGCAGTTTGGGCAGTAGCTGTTATATTCGGATGGGCATCAGCCCATTGTCTGGCAGAGTTGATACTGTCTTTTACCGCAAAAGCACTGTCTTGTAATGCGGTTGCGGCAGCAAGTTGTGCTTCCGGACTTAAATTTCCTAAATGATTAATACCTTGTAGAGTCTGCTGCGCGGCTGTATCTGTGACCGGGCTTACTGCACTGTCTGTAATTGCCCCAATCCCTACTCCTTGAAAACCCATTAAAAAAGGATTAACCGCACCTTGGACGATGCCGCGAACATCATTCATACGGTTAGCCCACCAATTTTTATTGGGGTCGCTTTCCCATATCAGTTTTCCTGCTTCATCCGCACGGCTGAAAAAACCAGAGGCGGCACCGGCATTTTCTTTTAGCCAACGGTCTGAAAATGGGGCTTGAGGGACAATATTAGTCTTTGTTTTTGTTGAAGTTCCTTTGACATAATAGCTGTATATATCCCTTGCTCCTCCGGGGGGCGGATAATCGCTGCCTTGCGGCCCGTCATATCCATCCTCCGGATGGATTTCCGACCCTGTCCGATGAAGTTGGTAAACGGTAAAACCGCCGTCCACACCGCCGCTGAAATCAGAAGTGCTTTTTGAATCATGATGATCGAACGGACTGTGTACTTCATATCCGTGCCCTGAAAAATGGGTTTCATAGCCGATAACACCTTCAAATCCTGTCCGTTCGTGTGTAATAGGCAGTATGGGGCCGACCGCAGTTGCATCAAATGTTTGGACGGCGTAAACCCGATTTTTAACACTGCCGCGACCATCACCGAACAGATGGTATTTACCACCCGGTTCGTAGTGTTTTGCCTGCATATCATCGCGCAAACGGGCATCCAAACCGTTCGCATGACTAATGGGGATTTGCAGCAACGATATTGCTGCTGCAAACAGCATCATGAATTTTTGAATAGACAATTTCATTTTGTTTTCCTTGGTAGCAAGCGGTTATGGTAGTGTGAATTAAGGTTGCCCTTGTCTATGTTGTCGCACTACTTCATCGCTGTATCCATACCCCTTATGACTGTTATCAGTCTCTACGGATGGGGCAGAGTTACCCGTATGATTGCCGTATGGTTGGATATCGGAGAAATCGACCATTAATCCTTCCGTCGGTTTAATTCCTTTGCTTACTTTATACGGCCCCATCCACAATGCGTAATTTTCTTTATAGGCAGCTTCAAACGCATTGGTTTTGGGTTTGATGAGCAATTTTTTATTGGTTCTGTCTACTGCGAAATATTCCAGTTTTGTTTGGGCTTTCAGTGTTTCGGCATTGTATAGGTGCATTTCGGTTCTGTTGCGGATAGTTCCGAATACGTCGATGTTAATAAACACATCTGTATCGGCATTGGCAGGAGAAACAACGTCTATGCCGCGCAGGAAAAATACGGTCTGCACCAAGTGGGAAAGAAAGGCAGTGTCGCGCGGGTTAGTCGTCAAGGTTTCATTTCGATAATCCCCCATCCCGCCAATATTTAAGCCCAGACTGCTTTTACTTCCGCTACCGTCTGATTGGGTGCGCGAGCGTGCAGGGGCATTAAGTGTAGATAAAGAAGTGGTTAAACCTGTCAAACCGCCTGATGTTGTTTCAGCGGTGGTTTCGTAACGTGGATAGGTGTAATCGGTACGGACGGCAGGGCTGTTTATGTATTCGCCGCGAAGCAGTGCATCAATGGAGTAGCGACCCCCTGTCAAACTGCCTGAACCTTGGTCGCCCATAGTGGCAATGTACAATGCAACTTTTCGTCCGTGTAATGCCTGTAAATCCATGTCTTTAACGGCAGCTCTGGCAGAAGCGGCCACAAGTTCTTGTTCGACCGCAAAGCGTTTACCTCCGCCATGCGATGGAATACCTGTCAGTGTCCCGCAGGCGGATAAAATAAAAACTGAAAAAAGAATAGGTATCAGCAGCCGTGCTTGCATAGATTTTCTCCTTTGATAAAAGATGAATTGTATCAAAATTGTAAACAAATTATAAATTAAATAGAATATTTCTTTACTGGTTTTGTGGTTTGGTTTTCAATAGGTTGCCTGCACATAGCGGGATTTGCAGTTGCAATGACGGCGGCGGATTTTATAGTGGATTAACAAAAATCAGGACAAGGCGACGAAGCCGCAGACAGTACAAATAGTACGGAACCGATTCACTTGGTGCTTGAGCACCTTAGAGAATCGTTCTCTTTGAGCTAAGGCGAGGCAACGCTGTACTGGTTTAAATTTAATCCACTATAGGCTTTTTTCGGTCAGTTGCCGGTTAATCAGTCCCGGCAGTTCGGACAGGGTGTCGCCTTGCGCCAACCGGTTGCGGTAGCGGCATAAGGTGCTGTAATCGGGGATGCTTGGTTTGTCAAAACGGCAAAACAGGTTGAAATCGGTGCGGGTGATGAGTACGGTGTTGCTCCTTATGCTGATTTTGTCCGCCTGCTGCAAGGCGGTTTGTCTAATGAAAGGAAAAATGCCGTCTGAACATTGTTCAGACGGCATTTTCAAATGGAAGGCAATATAGTCGGCATATGAAAAATTGATGTATAAGCAGGATGGGTCTAGGCTTATTAATCTCTATATAGTAAATGGTTGTCTGAAGCCCATATGCGACTATATCTGCCGGCCTTATGGGCAATCAGCAGTGAACCAGCGTGCCTTCGTTTTCACCGGTTACTACACGTTTGAGCGAGCCTTCTTTAGCAATGCCGAAGACGACAATATTGAGCTTGCGTTCGCGGCAGAGCGCAAAGGCAGTCGCGTCCATGACTTTGAGGTTTTTGTTCAAGGCTTCGTCAAAAGTAATGGTTTCGTAGCGCGTGGCGGCCGGGTCTTTTTTCGGGTCTGCGGTGTACACGCCGTCGACGTTGGTGGCTTTGAGCATCACGTCGCAGTTCATTTCCGCACCGCGCAATGCGGCGGCAGTGTCGGTTGTGAAGAACGGATTACCGGTACCGGCGGCGAAAATCACGACTTTGCCTTCTTCCAAATATTGGATGGCTTTAGGGCGGGCGTAGGTTTCAGCGATTTGCTGCATAGACAGTGCGGATTGTACGCGCGCTTTGATGCCCAAGGTTTCAAATGCGTCTTTGAGTGCCAAGGCGTTCATCACGGTTGCCATCATGCCCATGTAGTCGGCGGTGGCACGGTCCATGCTGCCTGCTTGGGCGGATACGCCCCGGAAAATATTGCCGCCGCCCACGACGATGCCGACCTGTACGCCCATTTTAACGACTTCGGCAATTTCGCCGACAGTTTGAACGATGGTGTCGTGATTGATGCCGAACGAATCGGAACCCATCAGGGATTCGCCGGAGAGTTTCAGTAATACGCGTTTGTATTTGATTTGCTGTGTCATGGGATACCTTGCTTTCTTGAATGTCGTCGGTCGGAGTTTGGGCCATCTGAATTTCAAACGGTCGGAATATTAATGATAGGGTGTGTCGTTCTGTTATAGTGGATTAAATTTAAATCAGGACAAGGCGACGAAGCCGCAGACAGTACAAATAGTACGGCAAGGCGAGGCAACGCTGTACTGGTTTAAATTTAATCCACTATATTGTTTTGTTTTCAGACGGCCTTTATATTCGGTCGTCTTAAAATAGGTACCGTAAACGGTTTTCTCAAAAAAAAGCACCCTGATTCGTTTGGAATCCAGGTGCTTTCTTTTTCATAAGTGCCTTACACTTTGGCGGCTGCGGCTACTTCGGCTGCGTAGTCGACAACGGCTTTCTCGATACCGTCGCCTACTTTGTAGCGTACGAAGCTGATCACTTCCGTGCCGTTTTCTTTAGCGAATTGGGCAACAGTTTGATCGGGGTTCATCACGAACGCTTGGCCGTTCAGAGTGATTTCAGCCAAGAATTTGCGGATGCGGCCTTCAACCATTTTCGCGGCGATGTCGGCAGGCTTGCCGGAAGCGATGGCTTGTTCGGTGTAGATGTGGCGTTCTTTTTCAACGGTTTCGGCATCTACTTCGGCTTCGCTTACGCATTGCGGTTTGGCGGCAACGATGTGCATACCGATTTTGCGTGCTACGTCTTCAGAGCCTTTGTACTCAACCAATACGCCTTCGGTAGCCAAAGCACCGTGGATGTAGGCAACCAGTTGGTTGGCAGTGTCGATCACTTGGAAGCGGCGGACAGACATGTTCTCGCCCAATTTGGCGATGATGGCTTTGCGTTCTGCTTCAACCAGTTCGCTCAATTCTTCAACAGAAGCCGGTTTTTTCTCGGCAGCGGTTTTCGCAACGAAGTTGGCAAATTCTACGAAGCCCGCGTCTTTGGCAACGAAGTCGGTTTCGCAGTTTACTTCAACCAATGCGCCGACATTGCCGTTAATCGCGTAAGCCAATACGCCCTCGGCAGCAGTACGGCCGGCCAGTTTACCGGCTTTCGCACCGGATTTAATACGCAGGATTTCTTCGGCTTTGTCGAAGTTGCCTTCAGCTTCAACCAAGGCTTTTTTGCATTCCATCATGCCCAGGCCGGTAGCGGCGCGCAGGTCGGCAACCATTTTTGCAGTAATTTCTGCCATTTTGAATCTCCTAGATTTTGGGGAAATACGGAAAGGATTTTCCGTATTCGGGAATCGTGTGCCGCGAACGGACGTTCAGACGGCATATTTGAGAAAAGGGGCATAACGCCCCTCTTCGGTTTGCCGGATTACTCGGCAGCAGCTTCTTGGGCAGCGGCTACGGTTTCTTGCAGCGCTTGGTTTTTGCCTTCCAAAACTGCGTCGGCGATGCCTCGGCAGTACAGGCGGATGGCTTTGGCGGAGTCATCGTTACCAGGGATAACGTATTTCACGCCGTCAGGGCTGTTGTTGGTATCGACTACGGCGATAACGGGGATGCCCAGTTTTTCAGCCTCAACCAGAGTACCTTTTTGGTAGCCGGTATCGATAACGAAAATCGCGTCAGGCAGGCCTTTCATGTTTTTGATACCGCCCAAAGAACGTTCCAGTTTTTCAACGTCGCGTTGCATTTCCAGAATTTCTTTTTTGTTGAAACCGCCTTCGGCAGCGTTTTCCAAAGCGGCGGTTTTTTCTTCCAGGCGTTTGATGGATTGCTTAACGGTTTTGTAGTTAGTCAGCATGCCGCCCAACCAACGGTGATCGACGAAAGGCATACCGGCGCGGGTAGCTTCTTCGCGGATGATTTCACGCGCTTGACGTTTGGTGCCGACAAACAGCACGGTGCCTTTGTTGGCAACCAGACGGCGTACGGCTTCTTGCGCTTCTTGGAACATCGGCAGGGTTTTTTCCAGGTTGACGATGTGGATTTTATTGCGCGCACCGAAAATGTATTGTGCCATTTTCGGGTTCCAGAAACGGGTTTGGTGACCGAAGTGAACGCCGGCTTCAATCATCTGACGCATAGTAATTTGAGACATTTTATTTCCTTGAAAGGGTTAAGAGCACACATTCAATCGCATAGAACTTGATAGGCCGCGCCTATTGTCAAGCACCCTTCGGCGAAAGTGGGCATAAGTTTTAAAAAATAAAAGCGTGTTTCCAAAATGGAAAACTGACGGATTATAGCGGATAAGAGGCCGTCTGAAAAGGGATTCAGGGTTTTGTGCCGCTGTCTTTTTGCTGTTGTGCTCGCTGCTGTTCGGATTCTGCCTGTTCCTGCTGCTTCATCAGGCGGTTGCGGCGGCGGACGGTGATGGAGAAAACCGTGAACACGGTGGGCAGCACCGCCCAAAAAAACAAATAAATCAAAGCGCGCGCAATACTCGGCTGCGCGGCGGAATACATAACGGCAACAAAAAGATAGCCGATGGCGACGATGTGCCACATTGTGTGCGTCCTGTTTGAATGTTAACAAAATCGTTATAATCGCAACATTCTACCGCAATCCCGAAAGGTCGTCTGAAATGAGGAACGAGGAAAAACGCGCCCTGCGCCGCGAATTGCGCGGGCGGCGTTCGCAAATGGGGCGGGACGTGCGTGCGGCGGCAACGGTAAAAATCAACCGCCTGCTCAAACGTTATATCAAGCGTGGTCGGAAAATCGGCGTGTATTGGCCGATGGGTAAGGAATTGCGTTTGGACGGCTTTGTCCGTGCGGCGCAAAAACGCGGTGCCAAGCTCTATCTGCCTTATATCGAACCGCGTTCGCGGCGGATGTGGTTTACGCCGTATCCTGCCGATGGAGTAAAACAGGAACGCAAGCGCGGTAGGGCGAAGCTGCATGTCCCTCAGTTTGCAGGTCGGAAAAGGCGTGTGCATGATTTGAACCTCTTGCTTGTGCCAGTGGTCGGTATGGACAGGCTGGGTTACCGTTTGGGGCAGGCGGGCGGCTATTATGATGCGACGCTTTCGGCGATGAAATACCGTTTGCAGGCAAAAACCGTGGGCGTGGGCTTTGCCTGCCAGTTGGTGGACAGACTGCCGGTCGAGGCACACGACTTGCCGTTGGACGGTTTTGTGTCGGAGACGGGGATATTGTGTTTTTAGCCGTTCAGACGGCATTCCGGGCGGAAATGCCGTCTGAAGGCGGAATATCGGGAGAAAAGGATGTCGGAAAAGATAATACTGCCGGTCTTGTCGTTGGGCGGCGTTCGTCTCGAACCGTTGGATGTGCATCATGAAACGGGTTTGCGCGAGGCGGTTTGCGATGGGGAGGTTTGGAAGTCGGGGGTAACGTCCGCGCCTCATCCGGATAGGGTGGCAGACTATATCGGGACAGCATTGGCAACGCGTTTGGCGTTTGCTGTTGTCGATGAAGAGGCAGGCAGGGTGGTCGGGACAACGGCGTATTATCATTTTGAACCGCAGATTCCGCGTTTGGATATCGGATTCACATGGTATGCGGCATCGGCACGGCGGACACGGATAAACACCTGTTGCAAAATCATGTTGTTGGATTATGCATTCGATGTTTTGGCTTGCTGTTGCGTGGGATGGCGCACGGATATTCTGAACCTTGCCTCGCAACGTGCCATCGAACGGTTGGGTGCGGAAAAAGACGGCGTGCTGCGTATGCACATGCTCCGCAAAGACGGCAGTGTGCGCGATACGGTTGTATACAGCATGCTGAGGGAAGATTGGTGCAAAAACAGGGAAATCCTGACCGGCAGGTTGGCAGGGTATGGCGTGCAGGTGTGAGGCAGTATTTTCAAATTTAAAAAACTTAACGCAATATGCTGACAATCTTTTAAAAATTAATATATAAACAATTTTGATTTTTTATCTATTAAAAATTTGATATATATGGATAAATAACTATTTTTATTTTTCATTTCGCAGTTCTCCGGCTTGGCGGGCGACAGAAAATCTTTGCATTTCCCAGTAAAATCCACTACATTCACGATAACATATTACAAGCCCCTGAAGCGGTGTCGGAAGCCATACCTGCAACGCATTCCAACCCCGAAACGGCGTACTCGGACACACACCATTGCCGGTTTCCCCTGCTTTTGCGATTCAGGCGTTTGTAGTACGGCAAATAACCATAAGGGCAGAAGATGCCTGTTTTTTTAGGAGTAAACCATGGCTGAAGCGACAGACGTTGTCTTGGTGGGCGGCGGCATTATGAGCGCGACTTTGGGCGTTTTGCTCAAAGAACTCGAACCGTCTTGGGAAATCACCCTGATTGAACGCTTGGAAGATGTGGCGTTGGAATCTTCAAACGCGTGGAACAACGCCGGCACGGGGCATTCCGCGCTGTGCGAATTGAACTATGCGCCGCTGGGTGCAAATGGGATTATCGATCCGACGCGTGCCCTCAATATTGCCGAACAGTTCCATGTCAGCCGTCAGTTTTGGGCGACGCTGGTTGCGGAAGGCAAGTTGGAGGATAATTCTTTCGTCAATGCCGTGCCACATATGTCTTTGGTGATGAATGAAGACCACTGCCGTTACCTGCAAAAACGCTATGATGTGTTTAAAACGCAGAAACTTTTCGAAAATATGGAATTTTCCACCAATCGGAACAAAATTTCCGATTGGGCTCCGCTGATTATGCGCGGCCGGGACGAAAACCAACCCGTCGCCGCCAACTACTCCGCCGAAGGTACGGATGTCGATTTCGGACGGCTGACGCGCCAGATGGTGAAATATTTGCAGGGCAAGGGCGTAAAAACCGAGTTCAACCGCCACGTCGAAGACGTCAAACGCGAATCCGACGGCGCGTGGGTACTCAAAACCGCCGATACCCGCAACCCCGACGGGCAGCTCACCCTCCGCACCCGCTTCCTCTTCCTCGGCGCGGGCGGCGGCGCGCTGACCCTGCTGCAAAAATCCGGTATCCCCGAAGGCAAAGGCTACGGCGGCTTCCCCGTGTCCGGCCTGTTCTTCCGCAACAGCAACCCCGAAACCGCCGAACAACACAACGCCAAAGTGTACGGGCAGGCTTCCGTCGGCGCGCCGCCGATGTCCGTCCCGCACCTCGACACACGCAACGTGGACGGCAAACGCCACCTTATGTTCGGCCCTTACGCAGGCTTCCGTTCCAACTTCCTCAAGCAAGGCTCGCTTATGGATTTGCCGCTGTCCATCCATATGGACAACCTCTATCCTATGCTGCGCGCCGGCTGGGCGAATATGCCGCTGACCAAATACCTGCTGGGCGAATTGCGTAAAACCAAAGAAGAACGCTTCGCCTCCCTGCTGGAATACTACCCCGAGGCAAACCCCGACGACTGGGAACTCATCACCGCAGGGCAACGCGTCCAAATCATTAAAAAAGACTCCGAAAAAGGCGGCGTGCTCCAGTTTGGTACGGAGATTGTCGCCCACGCCGACGGCTCGCTTGCCGCACTGTTGGGTGCCTCACCGGGCGCATCGACCGCCGTGCCGCTGATGATCCGCCTTATGCACCAATGCTTCCCCGAGCGCGCCCCGTCTTGGGAAGGCCGTCTGAAAGAGCTGGTACCGGGTTACGGCATCAAGTTGAATGAAAATCCTGAAAGGGCGGATGAAATTATCGCCTATACCGCGAAAGTGTTGGATATTTAAGCCGAATCTTTCAAGAAAAGCCGTATCCCCATATGGTGTTGGTGTCGCCCCTGCCGGTTATGCCCTTCATCCGGCGGGGCAGGTTTTGATACACGGGGCAGGTAATCGTTTTTTCCCTTTTGCGAATAATGGAACGGTCAAAAAAACAGCGTTTTCATTTCTGAAAACGCTGTTTTTTGTTGCCTGATTAACGTGGGGAACAGTCTTTGAAGACGATTTGGTTGTCAGGTGCGGTAATCATAATGGGCTGTTTGCGGTAGGATTTGCCATCCATCACGCCGGTACCCAAAACATAACCGCCTTCTTTGCCGTAGAATGTTTCCACATTGTCGGATTTGTCCAAATTGACAGGCATTTGCACGCGTTTGCCGTTGATGACGGCGGAAGCGTATGTGGTCAGACCCTGTTTGTTGAAGCCGTAGGTTACTTTGACTTTTTTACCTTGCTGGCAGACGTAGCTGACGGTTTTTTTGGCAACGGTGGGGTTGTCCGTACCGGCGGCGGCAGCCATACTGCTGAGCGCGATTGCGGAAGACAGGATTGCGGTGGTCAGAAGTTTCATTTTTATTCCTTTGGATAGATGTGGAGTTTGCCCGTCTCGGGCTGTTTGACATTCTAATGTCGGCGTATCCTGAAATAAACAGGAAATTGGATAAAGTTTGTAAAAAGGCAGGTTCGGGCGGTCCGGCGGTTTGAGGCAGGGGCGGAAGGCGGGATACGGCAGCCTGTCCGGTGTTTCAGACGGCATTGTTTGCGTTTTTCGGAAATGAAAAACCTCCAGACATCCGGAGGTTGCGGTTTAACCTTGTTTTTTTCTTTCGGCCTTGGTCTGTTTGGACAACTCGGCATACAGGTCGGGATGGTGTTTTTTCAACAGGGCGGCGATTTCCATATCTTTTTTGTTGACTTTTGCCAAATCGAGGCATTCGATATGGACGAGGCGGAGCAGTTCGCGTACGGGTTTGGGCATTTTGCGGCCGGTTTCGTAGCGCGAGCCTCCGGACTGGGTAACGCCGACCTTGCCCCAGAAGTCTATCTGGTTCAGCCCGGTCTTTTTGCGGATGGCTTTAACATCTTCTATATTTTCAAATATTTTCATAAAACTTCCTTTAAGTTTATCTGGTTGCGGGGCAAATCTCGATTTGCTTTGTTTTTGTAATGTGCCAGGTCAAGCCTGTTTTTATATTGTACATTATATCTGCCGTTTCTTTCAGACGGCATTGTTTGTTTTTATGGGGTGGATACGTCCGGCTTCAGGGTTTGCCGGAGGCGGGGCTGACGGTGAGGATTTCGTAGCCGGTTTCGGTAACCAAAACTTCGTGTTCCCATTGGGCGGAGAGGGAGCGGTCTTTGGTTACGACCGTCCAGCCGTCGTTGAGGATACGCAGGTGGCGTTTGCCTTGGTTGATCATCGGTTCGACGGTGAAAATCATACCCGGTTTTAGAACGGGGCCCTGTCCTTTTTTTCCGTAGTGCAACACTTGCGGGGCTTCGTGGAAACCGCGTCCGATGCCGTGTCCGCAAAATTCCTGTACAACCGAATAACCTGCATTTTCGGCAACCTGTTGGCAGGCGTAACCTACGTCGCCCAGTGTTGCGCCGGGTTTGACGGCTTCTATGCCCGCCATCATGGAGGCGTGGGTTACGTCGATCAGCCGTTGGGCGATGGGGGAAACTTTGCCGACGGTAAACATACGGCTGGAGTCTCCGTGGAAACCGTCTTTTTTGATGGTGAGGTCGATGTTGATAATGTCGCCTTCTTTGAGCGGCTTGTCGTCGGGAATGCCGTGGCAGATGACGTGGTTGACGGAGGTGCAGCAGGATTTGGGGTAGGGCGGGTTGCCGTAGTGGAGGGGGGCGGGATAGCCGCCTTGGACGTTGACGTGGTAGTCGTAAACGAGTTTGTCGATTTCGTTAGTGGTTACGCCGGGTTTGACGAATTGTCCGATGTAGTCGAGGGCTTCGGCAACGAGGCGGCCGAGTTCGCGCATTTTTTCGATTTCTTCGGGGGTTTTGATGATGATGCCGTTCATAATGCTTCCTTGGATTGCGGGTGTGCCTGCCGTGCCGGGTCAGAAGAGGTTGTCGAGAATCTCTTTATGGGGTTTGGCCGGCGTGTTTTTCGGGGTGTCCGGTTTGGTATGGTTTTCTTTGGGTGTTTCTTTGGGCTGCGCCTGTTTTTCGGGTGTTTCTTTTCGGGGTTCGGGACGAGGGACGTTTGTGGGCAGTACGGGGGTTTCTTTGAGTGTGTTTTCGGCTTGTGTTCCGGTGCCGGTTAACGGATCGGCTGCCCGGGACGCATCCGAAGGGCGCGGTTTGGCACGGTTTTTTTTGGCAGGGGCGGGAAGGGGCGGTTTGCCGCCGCTTTCGTTTTCGCCGTCCGCACTTTCGGGTTCGGACGGAGCCGGTTCGGGACGGGCTGCGCCTTGTCCGACTGCGCCGTTTGGCAGCCAGAATTCGGTTTCGTGGGGGCTGTCGGTGTGTTGCGGTTCGGTTTGGAGGGTTTTGTCGCCGTTCGGGTTGAATGTGCTGACGATACCTACTGCCAATGCGCCGATGGCGGTGATACAGATGAGCAATACGGCGCGTATCAGGAGTTTGGGGGTCAGCCTGAAGGGTTTGTTCGGTTTTTTTGTCATTTTGCTTGTGCTTGGTGTCGGACAATGCCGTCTGAAGGCGGTTCAGACGGCATGGGTATCAGCGTTGGACGTAGTTTTGGTAGAGGGTGATGACTTTTTGTACGCCGACGGTGGTGCTGACTTTTTGGGTAATCTGCGCCTGTTCTTCGGGGGTGAGGATGCCCATAACGTAGGTTACATTGCCATAGGTAACGATTTTGACGCGCGCCTGCGTGGTGGGGCTGATGCCCAGCAGCGTAGCGCGGACTTTGGAGGTATTCCAGGTGTCGTTGGTGATGTCGCCGAGGGAGCGCGGTTGCGAGGCGACGGTAATGTAGTTGTACACGCCTTCGGCGGCCTGTTCGGAACGTGCAATCTGACCGACGAACTGTTTTTCGCCTTCGGTGGCGACTTGTCCGAGCAGCAGCAGGTGGCGGTTGTAGCCGACGACGGAGATTTGGGGCGTGTAGCCTTTGGTTTGGTTGTTTTGGCGCAGGTAGGAACGGGCGGTGGTTTCGATACGCAGTGCCATTACGTTGTCGTCGGTTTGCGCGCCGGTGGTGCGGCGGTCGACGGCGGATTTCGCGCCGACCGCCGCCCCGCCGATTACTGCGCTGACGCAGCCGCTAAGGGCAAGGCTGAAAATGGCGGCGGTCAGGATGCGGACGGTGTGCAGTTTGAGTTTCATCGGGGGCTTCCTTTCTTGGGCGTTTCAGACGGCATTGCTTTGCGCCATGCCGTCTGAAAAGGGTTACATTCCTTCAAACAATACGGAGTCGATACAGTCGCACATGGCGTGTATCAGCAAAATATGGTTTTCCTGAATGCGGGCAGTTCGAGGATAGGGAACGTTGAGTAAAACGTCGGTATCTTTGAGTATGGCGGCGATTTTTCCGCCGTCGCGGCCGGTCAGGGCGATGACGTGCATATCGCGTTCGTGTGCCGCTTTGATGGCTTCGATGACGTTGGCGGAATTGCCGGAAGTGGAGATGCCGACCAATACGTCGCCGGCGCGTCCGAGCGCGCGCACTTGTTTGCTGAAGACGTGGTCGAAGCCGTAGTCGTTGCCGATGGCGGTCAGCGCGGAGGTGTCTGTTGTCAGCGCGACGGCGGCCAATTCCATGCGTTCTTTTTCAAAACGGCCGGTCATTTCGGCGGCGAAGTGCTGCGCGTCGGCAGCCGAACCGCCGTTGCCGCAGGCCAGAATCTTGCCGTCGTTCATCAGGCATTGCAGCATCAGCTCGGCAGCCTGTACGGTCGGCTCGACCAGTACTTTTTCGGCTTCCTGCTTGGCACGGATGCTTTCGGCAAAATGGGCGGCAACGCGTTCTTGTAATGTCGTCATATCGTCAACCTGTAATATTCTGTATCCACTCGGGCGGGCGGTTTCCTTCGATAAGTATCGCATCGAGGCGGCACGGTACGTTTGTCAACCTGTTCTGTTGCAGATAATACTCTACACTTCGTTGCAGTTTCAATAATTTGGATGGGGAAATGCTGTATGCGGCACCGCCGAATTGCCGATTTTTGCGGTATTTTACTTCAACAAACAGAATCATGCCGCCGTTTTTGACAATCAGGTCGATTTCGCCGTAGGCGCAGTGCCAGTTGCGGGCAAGCAGCGTGCAGCCTTGGGATTGGAGGAAGGCAAGCGCGGCATCTTCGCCTGCCTCGCCCTGTTTGTGGTTTAAGCGCATAATCGGTTTAACCTTTATATAGTGGATTAACAAAAACCAGTACGGCGTTGCCTCGCCTTGCCGTACTATTTGTACTGTCTGCGGCTTCGTCGCCTTGTCCTGATTTAAATTTAATCCACTATAATGTTTGTTTTTCAGACGGCATTCTTATGTTTCAGAAACACTTGCAGAAAGCCTCCGACAGCGTCGTCGGAGGAACATTATACGTGGTTGCCACGCCCATCGGCAATTTGGCGGACATTACCCTGCGTGCTTTGGCGGTATTGCAAAAGGCGGACATCATCTGTGCCGAAGACACGCGCGTTACCGCGCAGCTTTTGAGCGCGTACGGCATTCAGGGCAAACTCGTCAGCGTGCGCGAACACAACGAACGGCAGATGGCGGACAAGATTGTCGGCTATCTTTCAGACGGCATGGTTGTGGCACAGGTTTCCGATGCGGGTACGCCGGCCGTGTGCGACCCGGGTGCGAAACTTGCCGACCGCGTGCGCGAGGCCGGGTTTAAAGTTGTCCCTGTTGTCGGCGCAAGCGCGGTGATGGCGGCTTTGAGTGTGGCTGGCGTGGCGGAATCCGATTTTTATTTCAACGGTTTTGTGCCACCGAAATCGGGAGAACGCAGGAAACTGTTTGCCAAATGGGTGCGGGCGGCATTTCCTATCGTCATGTTTGAAACGCCGCACCGAATCGGGGCGACGCTTGCCGATATGGTGGAACTGTTCCCCGAACGCCGTCTGATGCTGGCGCGCGAAATTACGAAAACGTTTGAAACGTTCTTAAGCGGCACGGTTGGGGAAATTCAGACGGCATTGTCTGCCGACAGCAACCAATCGCGCGGCGAGATGGTGTTGATACTGTATCCGGCACAAAACGAAAACACCGGGGAATTGCCGGAATCGGCACAAAATGTGATGAAAATCCTTACGGCCGAGCTGCCGACCAAACAGGCTGCCGAGCTTGCCGCCAAAATCACGGGCGAGGGAAAGAAAGCTTTGTACGATCTGGCACTGTCTTGGAAAAACAAATGATGCCGGACGGACCGGCACCATAGTGCGAACGGAATCAACGGACACGCCCCGTCATGCGGTACAGCACGTCTTTGCCTTGAACACGGTGGACGACGACCATGGCGACGTGTCCGGCGACGGCGGCAAACAGCAGCCAGCCCAAATTGCCGTGGAACGTGTTGCCTAAGTTTGCCATCCACTCGATTTTTTCCGGCGAACCCTGCATTACTTCAACGCCGAACACTTTCAACGGGCCGCGGCCGCTGCTGTATTGTCGGATCATGCCGATAACGGGAACGGCAAGCATGAACAGGTACAGAATGCTGTGTCCTGCCGCCGCAGCCTTGCTGTCGCTTTGCGGACGCTTGGCGCGGTTGGCAACCGCCCACACGATGCGCAATGCAATCACCGTCAGCGTGAGGAAACCGAAAGATTTGTGCAGGCCGAACAGGCTGCCCGCCCATTCCGCCTCTTCGTAAATCGTCCACAGGACAATGGTGGTCAGAATGCCGATGAAACCGGCAACGGTCAGCCAGTGCAGCGTGCGTGTCAACGGGTCGTAAACGGCAGGTTGGTTTGTGTTCATAAAAAGATCCTTATCATAATGTAACGGTTTGAACGGACATTCCGTCGGGTCGGAATGTCAAAAAGGCGCGATTGTACCAAAGAAGCTGGACATATTTTGTTTGCAGGCTGAAGATTTGCTTAAAAATTCATTAAGATGGGCGGAACAAATAGTTTTGGTACGGCGTGTTGAAAAACCGCTTATCCCTTATAATAGCGTCCGAAATTCTGTTCAGACGGCATCAAAACACACGGCAATCCGTCTGAAACCTTATTTGAAACCAACAAACAAGAGCATTGAATGAAATTCATCGACGAAGCAAAAATCGAAGTCGCCGCAGGCAAAGGCGGTAATGGCGCAACCAGTTTCCGCCGCGAAAAATTCGTACCGCGCGGCGGCCCGGACGGCGGCGACGGCGGCAAAGGCGGCAGCGTCTGGGCAGAAGCCGACGAAAACACCAACACCCTCGTCGAATACCGCTTCGTCAAACGCTACCAAGCCAAAAACGGCGAAAAAGGCCACGGTTCCGACCGTTACGGCGCAGGTGCGGACGACATCGTCCTCAAAATGCCCGTCGGCACCCTCATCCGCGACCTCGATACCGATGAAATCGTCGCCGACCTCACTTACCACGGACAGCGCGTCTGCCTTGCCAAAGGCGGCAAAGGCGGCTTGGGCAATATCCACTTCAAATCCTCCGTCAACCGCGCCCCGAAACAATCCACGCCCGGTGAAGAAGGCGAAACCCGTTCCCTGCAACTCGAACTCAAAGTCCTCGCCGATGTCGGCTTATTGGGTATGCCCAACGCCGGCAAATCCACCCTGATTACCGCCGTATCCGCCGCACGCCCCAAAATCGCCAACTACCCCTTCACCACCCTGCATCCGAACTTGGGCGTGGTACGCATCGACGAAAACCACAGTTTCGTGATGGCCGACATCCCCGGCCTGATTGAAGGCGCGGCAGAAGGCGCAGGCTTGGGACACCGCTTCCTCAAACACCTGTCGCGCACAGGATTATTGTTGCACGTTGTCGATTTGGCCCCGTTCGACGAAACCGTCAACCCCGCCGAAGAAGCCCTCGCCATCATCAACGAATTGCGCAAATACGACGAAGAACTCTACGGCAAACCGCGTTGGCTGGTGCTGAACAAACTCGATATGCTCGACGAAGAAGAAGCCCAAGCACGTACCGTCGCCTTCCTCGAAGCCATCGGCTGGGACTACCCGAAACCCGATGACCGCTTCCAATTCGACATGGAAACCCCGCGCCTCTTCCAAATCAGCGCACTGACCCACCAAGGCACGCAGGAATTGGTACACCAAATCAACCAATACCTGACCGAGAAAAAACGCTTGGAAGCCGAAAAAGCCGAAGCGGAGAAAGCGGCGGCAAATGTTGAAATTATCGAACAGCAGCCTAAAACGGATACGGGCGTGTTTAAGCCGGAGTAAAAGGACAATGCCGTCTGAAAGTTTTCAGGCGGCTCATTCTGCAGAGATGTGCTATGTATAAAACAATAGATTTATTTTCAGGCATTGGCGGAATACGCCTAGGCTTTGAAAAATACGGGTGCACCAATGTATTCTCATCGGAATGGGACAAATATGCCCGACAAATGTATGAAGCAAACTTTGGAGAAAAACCTTTTGGCGATATTAACGGCATCGATCCTTCAGATATTCCCGATCATGATATTCTGCTTGCGGGATTTCCGTGCCAACCTTTCAGTATCGCAGGTAAGGGATTGGGATTTGAAGATACGCGCGGAACATTGTTTTTCAATATTGCCGAAATCCTGAAAACCAAACAGCCGAAGGCTTTTCTTCTGGAAAACGTTAAGCGGCTGACTACGCACGATTCGGGCAGGACTTTCCGTATTATTTTAGAAACCCTTAAACAGCTTGGTTATACGGTTTATTTTAAGGTTTTAAATACTTTGGATTTCGGATTGCCGCAAAAACGCGAGAGAATTTATATTATTGGTTTTTCAGACAACATCCCTTTTTACTTTCCCGAACCCATAAACCAATATCGGCCATTGGGCGAACTGTTGGAAAACGACCGAGATGTCGAACCAAGCTATTTTTTATCAGATGCCTTGAAACAAAAACGTTTGGCAGCCTTAAAAAAAGCTCCGCCCACCCCATCAATTTGGCATGAAAATATTGGCGGGAATGTTTCCGCACTTCCATATTCCTGTGCCTTAAGGGCCGGGGGGAGTTACAATTATTTGGTGGTAAACGGAGTAAGAAGGCTAACAGGAAGGGAAATGTTAAGATTACAAGGTTTTCCCGATGATTTTGAAATCAATATCCCCTACTCGCAAGTCAGGAAAGTTGCCGGAAATTCTGTATCCGTTCCTGTAATAGAAGCCATCGCGGAAAATATGCTCGCTTCTCTTTCCGGCAAGGTCGAACAAAAAGGGCAATTGGATTTATTGGAGGCAGGATGACGTTTGAAGAACAACAAGCCAAAGAAGCATTGGACGGCATTATCAAAAAATCCCGTATCCACCTTTATAAACCCATTCAAATTGCAGAAATTTTATATCATGACCGTTGTATAAAACAGTTGGATTTTTTAAATTTAGATACTTACCGCAACCAATCTAAACGCTGGAGGGATGAAATCTGCCGTCGGTTTTTAGGGCGGATTTCTACTTCATCGGCAAAATTCCAAGATAATCTGTTTGAAAAAAATGCAATGCCGCCTGAAAAACTAGCGGTATTGGGAACATTAAACAGACAGTCGGACGGCGGGGTAGAATCGTACATTTATAAACAGTTTTTCAATCGTTTTTCCCAAATGAGCGAAGCATTGGCTTATGTCGGCAATACAGACAGATACTCCTTCCAACTGTCTGAATTTCTAAATTTATTTTGGCTCGAGCCGGGATTGAAAAGAAGTATAGACAAGATATATGAAATCGTTGTTTATGCGTTGTTTGATGCATTGGTTTCAGAATTAGGCATAACGGTTTCAATTGATTTTCCTAAGGAAAACCTGTTTTTATGGGAGGAATATCAAGATTTTGCCGAAAAAATCATCACTATGCCGAAAAATGGGCATTTAAAACTTCCTGCAAAAATCCATCGTGTAGGCGTAACCAATGCTGCCGATAGAGGGTTGGATATGTGGTCTAACTTCGGATTGGCCATACAGGTCAAACATCTCTCTTTAGACGAAGAGTTGGCAGAAGATATTGTATCCTCCATTAGCGCAGATAGAATTGTCATTGTCTGCAAAAAGGCAGAACAATCGGTGATTGTTTCATTACTGACGCAAATAGGCTGGAAAAGCCGAATTCAAAACATCGTAACTGAGGATGATTTGATAAGTTGGTACGAAAAAGCATTGAGAGGCCAATATCCGATTGCAGAAGCGTTGTTGGAAAATATTAAAACTGAAATTATGCGTGAATTTCCTGCCGTTAATGAAGCCAATGAATTTTTAGATTTCGCCCAAAATCGCGGATATGACATTACTGTTACTGATTTCTAAACTTACTTGATGAATATGACCACCATCTACAACACCCTTACCCGCCAAAAAGAACCCTTCACCCCCATCGACCCTGAAAACGTGCGTATGTACGTCTGCGGTATGACCGTTTACGACTACTGCCACTTGGGCCATGCACGCGTGATGGTTGTGTTCGATATGATTGCCCGCTGGCTGCGCGAGTGCGGTTATCCGCTCACTTATGTGCGCAACATTACCGACATCGACGACAAAATCATTGCCCGTGCGGCTGAAAACGGCGAAACCATCGGCGAACTGACCGAGCGTTTCATTCAGGCGATGCACGAAGATGCCGATGCTTTGGGTGTGTTGCGTCCCGACATCGAGCCGAAGGCGACCGAAAACATTCCGCAAATGATTGCCATGATTGAAACCCTGATTCAAAACGGCAAGGCATACCCTGCTGCAAACGGCGACGTTTATTACGCCGTGCGCGAGTTTGCCGCTTACGGACAATTATCAGGTAAATCGTTGGACGACCTGCGCGCAGGCGAGCGTGTGGAAGTCGATGGTTTCAAACGCGATCCGCTTGATTTTGTGTTGTGGAAAGCGGCCAAAGCAGGCGAGCCGGCATGGGAAAGCCCTTGGGGCAACGGCCGTCCGGGTTGGCATATTGAATGCTCTGCCATGAGTGAAAACCTGTTCGGCGATACTTTCGACATCCACGGCGGCGGCGCGGATTTGCAGTTCCCGCACCATGAAAACGAAATCGCCCAAAGCGTCGGCGCGACGGGGCATACCTGCGGTCATCATCACGCGCAAACCCACCACGGCCAAAGCATTGCCAGCCACGTCAAATACTGGCTGCACAACGGTTTCATCCGTGTGGACGGCGAAAAAATGTCCAAATCGTTGGGCAACTTCTTCACCATCCGCGAAGTATTGAAACAATACGACCCCGAAGTCGTGCGCTTCTTCATCCTGCGCGCCCACTACCGCAGTCCGTTGAATTATTCCGACGCGCATTTGGATGATGCGAAAGGTGCGTTGACGCGTTTGTACACTACGTTGAAAAACACGCCTGCGGCTGAGTTTGACTTATCTGAAAACGCCAACGACTACACCCGCCGTTTCTACGCCGCCATGAACGACGATTTCGGTACGGTCGAAGCGGTTGCCGTGTTGTTTGAGCTGGCAGGCGAAGTGAACAAAACCAATGATGCCCACCTCGCCGGCTGCCTGAAAGCTTTGGGCGGCATCATCGGCCTGTTGCAACGCGATCCGATTGAGTTCCTGCAAGGCGGTGCCGTTTCAGACGGCCTCTCCAACGAAGAAATCGAAGACTTAATTGTTCGACGCAAACAGGCACGCGCGGATAAAAACTGGGCGGAATCCGACCGTATCCGCGACCTTCTGAACGAACACAAAATCATTCTGGAAGACAACGCCGGCGGCACGACTTGGCGGCGCGGTTGAACTGTATCGGAAAGGGCAAAAGTACCGCCTTTTGCCCTTTTTCCGTTTTCAGACGGCATTTCCCGCTTGAAGCCCCGCCGTTTTCAGCAGGCAGGGCCGAATGGGAAATGCCGGGCGGCGCACCGGGTGCCGCTTTGTGTATGGGAACATTGTGAGAACTTATTTTTATTATGCTTAAAATCATTTCCGCCAACGTCAACGGCATCCGCTCCGCCTACAAAAAAGGTTTTTACGAATACATCGCCGCATCGGGTGCGGACATTGTCTGCGTGCAGGAACTCAAAGCGCAGGAAGCAGATTTGTCTGCCGATATGAAAAATCCGCACGGGATGCACGGCTATTGGCATTGCGCCGAGAAGCGCGGTTACAGCGGTGTGGCGGTGTACAGCAAACGCAAATCCGACAACGTGCAAATCGGCATGGGTATTGAGGAATTTGACCGCGAAGGGCGGTTTGTGCGTTGCGATTTCGGCAGGTTGAGCGTTATTTCGCTTTATTTGCCCAGCGGCAGCAGCGCGGAAGAACGCCAGCAGGTGAAATACCGTTTCCTTGATGCGTTTTACCCTATGCTCGAAGCGATGAAAAACGAAGGGCGCGACATCGTCGTCTGCGGCGACTGGAACATCGCCCACCAAAACATCGACCTGAAAAACTGGAAAGGCAATCAGAAAAATTCGGGCTTCCTGCCCGAAGAGCGCGAGTGGATAGGCAAGGTTATCCACAAACTCGGTTGGACGGATATGTGGCGCACGCTTTATCCCGATGTGCCGGGCTACACTTGGTGGAGCAACCGGGGGCAGGCGTATGCGAAAGATGTCGGGTGGCGCATCGATTATCAGATGGTTACGCCCGAACTTGCCGCCAAAGCCGTGTCCGCACACGTTTATAAAGACGAAAAATTCTCGGATCACGCCCCTTTAGTTGTGGAGTATGACTATGCTGCCGAATAAGGTTTTGGGTAAATATGATTGGAATGTGGACGGAAAAACCGGAATAGGCGCGGCGTGGGTTGTCGCTGCGTTTATCCTGCCCATGTTGGTGTGGGCGGTGTTTATGTTGTCGCGGATGCAGGGCTGGCTTGCGCCGACCAAGGCAAATCCGACGTGGGCGTTGGTATGGCTGCTGATCTGCCTGCCCTGCCTGCTGATTGCGTCCAAATGTTTGGGTTGGAAAGGCTGGCGGCTGTTGGCAAACGTTCTTGCCTGCCTCGCCGTGTGCGCCCTGTTGAGCGTGCCTGCCGCGCTGCTGACCGCGTTCACGCTGCAAGACCTGCTGAAATAGGCGGGGCGGTATGCAGGGTTTTGAACTCGAAGATTTGACGCTGTGGCTGATACGCGATGCCGGAGAGGATCAGATGTGGATAGACCGCTGGGCGGTCAGTTATCCCGTGGTGCAGATGTCCGAAGCATCGGCCGGTCAAAGCATAGGAGAATGGCAGGCAGGGCTTCAGACGGCATTCGAACGGATACAGGGCAGACATATCGCCGTTGTCGCACACGGAGCGGGCGCGGCCGCATTTTTGGCGTGGCTGTATCGGGCAGACATCCTAGCACGGAAGAAAATTGCCAACATCATCCTTGTACCGCAGTGTCCCGATGTTTTCCCCGACGATGCGGAACACACTTTCCAACGCGTCCGCTGTCCCTGCCGTGCCGCATTGGTGGTGTCCGAACACGGCGGCGTGCCGCACGGTTGGGCGCAAAAACAGGCGGATTTGTGGAACGCGCGCCTGTTGGTTTCCCCGCATTCGGGCAGTTTGAACGGTATGCTCGGCGGCTGGCAGTGGGGTATGAAGCTGATGCAGGAAATGTTGCTGGCGTGAACGTTTGCCTTATCGGAATTTCGACCAATTGGGGTTGTAAGGAAAATGCCGTCTGAACAGGCTTCAGACGGCATTTTTATTCAAACAGGGCTTACATGCTGCCCAACACGATACGCAACACGCGGCGCAACGGTTCGGCCGCGCCCCACAAAAGTTGGTCGCCGACGGTGAACGCGCTGACGTATTCGCCGTCCATACCCAGTTTGCGGATGCGTCCGACAGGGACGGACAGCGTGCCAGTAACTTTGGCAGGAGTCAGCTCGTGGATGCTGGCTTCTTTTTCGTTGGGGATGACTTTCACCCAGTCGTTCGCGCCTGCCAAAATCGCTTCGATTTCGGAAACGGGCAGGTCTTTTTTCAGCTTCAGGGTAAGGGCTTGGCTGTGGCAGCGCATAGAGCCGATACGGACGCACAGGCCGTCGATTACAGTCGGATTGCCGCTGCGGCCGAGGATTTTGTTGGTTTCCACGCCGCCTTTCCATTCTTCTTTGGACTGGCCGTTGCCCAAATCCACATCAATCCACGGAATCAGGCTGCCGGCGAGCGGTACGCCGAAGTTGGCTTTCGGATAGTCTTCGCTGCGCAGGAAATCGGACACTTTGCGGTCGATATCGAGAATCGCGCTGGAAGGATCGGCAAGCTCGTCCGCCACTTTGGCGTGAATCGCGCCCATGCCGCTGATGAGTTCGCGCATGTTTTTCGCGCCCGCGCCGGATGCGGCTTGGTAGGTCATGCTGGTTGCCCATTCGACCAAATCATTTTGGAACAGGCCGCCCAAAGCCATCAGCATCAGGGAAACGGTGCAGTTGCCGCCGATGTAGTTTTTCACGCCGTTTTTGAGACCGTTGTCGATGACGTTGCGGTTGACGGGGTCGAGGACGATAATCGCATCGTCTTTCATACGCAGTGATGACGCCGCGTCAATCCAGTAGCCGTTCCAGCCGCTGTCGCGCAGGGCTTGGAATACGGATTTGGTGTAATCGCCGCCTTGGCAGGTTACGATAATGTCCATTTTGGCGAGTTCGGCAACATTGTTGGCATCCAATAATGTTTTAGCCGCCTGACCGAAATCAGGGGCTGCGCCGCCGACGTTGGAAGTGGTGAAGAAGAACGCTTCGGGAATGTGAGCGAAGTCGTTTTCTTCTTTCATACGCTGCATCAAAACCGAACCGACCATACCGCGCCAGCCGACGAAACCTACTTTCATTGTGTTGCTCCTTGAGGAAAAATCGTTAATAAAATTATGTATGGCGTAAAGGAAGCGTTTTAACGCCGTATTGGGAAAATGTAAAGTTCTTTATCGAATTTTCTTTTTGGGATTGGCGTTTGCAGCAGCAGGGCGGTAGAATGCCATCTGTTTAAGAACGATTATCAGGAACGGATATGGAAGAAAAAAACGATTACACCGACGCGGCATCCGACAACAGCAACGGGCAGGAAATTGAAGTCGGAATTGCCGGCGCAGGCGACCGGATACTTGCCGCGTTGCTGAACCAATTGTTTACCTTTTTGATTCTGCTGGTGCCGTTTGCCGGACTGATTGCCTTTGCCGTCAAGAATGAAGGCAGGATTGTCGGTAGTGAGGAAATATTCGGGCTGCTTTTGGGCATGACTTCCTTTTGGGTCGGACTGGCGGGCATTTTGGTTTATACCGTCGTCCAAATCTACTATATGAGCCGGGACGGGCAGTCATTGGGTAAGAAAATCATGAGAATCCGCGTGTTGAAAACCGACGGACGTAATCCTGGTTTTGTCGGTACGGTTTTGGTACGCGAAATCGCATGGTCGGTTTTGGTTGCCATTATTGCCGCCGTTATCGGTCTTGCAGTAGGTGACAACGGGGAAAACGCCATCAACCTGCTGGCATTCCTTGCTAACTTTGTCCTGCTCTTTATGGTCAAACGCGACCGCCGCACGCTTTACGACATACTGGCGGATACGGTTGTCGTCAAGCTGCCCAAATAAACGGACGCGGCAAAATGCCGTCTGAAAGCCTTTCAGACGGCATTTTTATCTTCAGAACCGCTCAAGCATCGTGCAGCGAAGCTGCGTGCAGGGTGTTTTCCATCAATGTGGCAATCGTCATCGGACCCACGCCGCCGGGAACGGGCGTAATCATCGCTGCCCGTTCTTTTGCCGTTTCAAATTCCACGTCGCCGCACAGGCTGCCGTCGTCCAAACGGTTGATGCCCACATCGATAACGACCGCGCCGGGTTTGATCCATTCGCCTTTGACAAAGTTCGGAATGCCCACGCCGACTACCAAAATATCGGCCCCGGCAACCTCATCGGCAAGATTTTCGGTCGCGCTGTGGCAGATTGTTACCGTTGCGCGCGCCAGCAGCAGTTCCAAAGCCTGCGGGCGGCCGACGATATTCGACGCGCCGACCACGACCGCTTTTTTCCCCTTCGGATCGATGCCGTAAGCTTCCAAAAGCGTCATCACGCCCTTGGGCGTACACGGGCGCATCAGCGGCATTTTGACCGCCAGCCTGCCGACATTGTAAGGATGGAAGCCGTCCACGTCCTTATCCGGCGAAATACGTTCCAAGACCGCTTGGCTGTCGAGGTGCTTCGGCAGTGGAAGCTGAACCAGAATACCGTCCACTTCGGAATCGGCATTCAGGCGGTCGACCAGTGCCAGTAGTTCTTCCTGCGATGTTGATTCGGGCAGCTCGTAAGACAGTGATTTGATGCCGCATTTTTGGCAGGCGGTTTTCTTGTTGCGGACATAAACCGCGCTGGCAGGGTCGCCGCCGACCAAAACCACGGCCAGGCAAGGCGTGTGCAGATTGTCCTGTTGGCGTTGCGCCACCGCTTCGGCAACCGCCTGCAGGCGTTTTTGCGAAACTTCTTTACCGTTGATCAGTTGTGCCGACATATCCGTCCTTTTGTTAAACAGGTAGAAAATGCTGAAAATTATCGCATTTTCCATTTGTTTTTACAGCAGGATGCCGAAAATAAATTTGCCCTGAAATAGAATACGGCTGTTTGGACGGATTAAATATTTTTTCAAATCAAAAAACTATATTTTTCATCTTGGTGTTTTGAAAATAAATGTTGACGCATCTTTCCCTGAACTGTATAGTTCGCTTCTTCAAGTCGGGGCGTAGCGCAGCCCGGTTAGCGCATCTGCTTTGGGAGCAGAGGGTCGTGAGTTCGAATCCCACCGCCCCGACCAATCAACCAGCACGAATCGGCATGAGCGCCCGTAGCTCAACCGGATAGAGCACCGACCTTCTAAGTCGGGGGTTACAGGTTCGATTCCTGTCGGGCGTGCCAAGAATTTGATTGAAAACCGTTTTTATGGTGGCTGTAGCTCAGTTGGTAGAGCCCCGGATTGTGATTCCGGTTGTCGTGGGTTCGAGCCCCATCAGCCACCCCAGATAAAGGCCCGTACTTTTCGGTACGGGTCTTTTTCCGTTTGCGCGTACTGTCCGCACCGTCGTACCGGTGCGGCGGTATGCCGTCTGAAAGCTGGGCCGGTCATACGGAAACCGCTTCAGACGGCATTTGCGCCTTCGGCTTTGCCTTTCGTATATGCTTCTGTATCATGTAGGTTTTTCTGTCTTTTATGGTTTTTGTCGGAGGCTTTGATGGTTGGCCATTGGTCTGTCCCTGATTTTGAATCGAAAATCTGTCCGCCCGAGGCGTTGGCGGCGCGTTTGGCGTTGTTGCCGCGCCCGCTGGTGTTTACCAACGGCTGTTTCGACATCCTTCACAGGGGACACGTTACTTATCTGGCGCAGGCGCGTTCGGCAGGGGCGGCGTTGGTGCTGGCGTTGAATACCGATGCTTCGGTGCGGCGTTTGGGCAAGGGCGGCGACCGCCCGATTAATCCTTTGGAGAACCGTGCCGCCGTTGCTGCCGCGTTGGAAAGTGTGGATTTGGTAACGTGGTTTGACGAGGATACGCCGGCGGCGTTGATCGAGGCGGTCAAACCCGAGATTTTGGTCAAGGGCGGCGATTGGGTGGCGGATAAGATTGTCGGTGCGGCAGAAACGCTGGCGCGCGGCGGTCAGGTGTTTTCAATTCCGTTTCTGCACCAGACTTCGACGACGAAGACTCTGGCGAAAATCCGTGCTGCCGAGGGTGGGAAATGACGGTTTTGAAGCCTTCGCACTGGCGGGTGTTGGCGGAGCTTGCCGACGGTTTGCCGCAACACGTCTCGCAACTGGCGCGTGTGGCGGACATGAAGCCGCAGCAGCTCAACGGTTTTTGGCAGCAGATGCCGGCGCACATACGCGGGCTGTTGCGCCAACACGACGGCTATTGGCGGCTGTTGCGCCCCTTAGCGGTTTTCGATGCCGAAGGTTTGTGCGAGTTGGGGGAAAGGTCGGGTTTTCAGACGGCATTGAAACACGAGTGCGCGTCCAGCAACGACGAGATACTGGAATTGGTGCGGATTGCGCCGGACAAAGTACATAAGGCTTTATGCGTGGCTCATCTGCAAAGTAAGGGCAGGGGGCGGCAGGGGCGGAAGTGGTCGCACCGTTTGGGCGAGTGTCTGATGTTCAGTTTCGGCTGGGTGTTTGACCAGCCGCAGTATGAGTTGGGTTCGCTGTCGCCTGTTGCGGCAGTGGCGTGCCGCCGAGCTTTGTTGCATTTAGGTTTGGATGTGCAGATTAAGTGGCCCAATGATTTGGTTGTCGGGCGCGATAAATTGGGCGGCATTCTGATTGAAACGGTCAGGGCGGGCGGTAAAACGGTTGCCGTCGTCGGTATCGGCATCAATTTCGTGCTGCCCAAGGAAGTGGAAAACGCCGCGTCGGTGCAATCGCTGTTTCAGACGGCATCGCGGCGGGGAAATGCCGATGCCGCCGTGCTGCTGGAAACGTTGTTGGCGGAACTTGATGCGGTGTTGTTGCAATATGCGCGGGATGGATTTGCGCCTTTTGTGGCGGAATATCAGGCTGCCAACCGCGATCACGGCAAGGCAGTATTGCTTTTGCGCAACGGCGAAACCGTTTGCGAAGGTACGGTCAGCGGTGTGGACGAGAAGGGTATATTGCATCTGGATACCGGAGACGGCAGGCAAACCGTAGTCAGCGGCGAAATCAGCCTGCGGCCCGACGACAGGCCGGTCTCTGTTCCGAGGAAGCGGGAACCGGAACGTTTTTTGCTGTTGGACGGAGGGAACAGCCGGCTCAAGTGGGCGTGGGTGGAAAACGGCACGTTCGCAACCGTCGGCAGCGCGCCGTACCGCGATTTGTCGCCTTTGGGCGCGGAGTGGGCGGAAAAGGCGGATGGAAATGTCCGCATCGTCGGTTGCGCCGTGTGCGGAGAATCCAAAAAGGCACAGGTTCAGGAACAGCTCGCCCGAAAAATCGAATGGCTGCCGTCTTCCGCTCAGGCTTTAGGCATACGCAACCACTACCGTCATCCCGAAGAACACGGTTCCGACCGTTGGTTTAACGCATTGGGCAGCCGCCGCTTCAGCCGCAACGCCTGCGTCGTCGTCAGCTGCGGCACGGCGGTAACGGTTGACGCGCTCACCGATGACGGACATTATCTCGGCGGAACCATCATGCCCGGCTTCCACCTGATGAAAGAATCGCTCGCCGTCCGAACCGCCAACCTCAACCGCCCCGCCGGCAAGCGTTACCCTTTCCCGACCACCACAAGCAACGCCATCGCAAGCGGTATGATGGACGCGGTTTGCGGTTCGGTTATGATGATGCACTGCCGTCTGAAAGAAAAAAACGGCGAGGACAAGCCTGTCGATGTCATCATTACCGGCGGCGGCGCGGCGAAAGTTGCAGAAGCCCTGCCGCCTGCATTTTTGGCGGAAAATACCGTGCGCGTGGCGGACAACCTCGTCATCCACGGGCTGCTGAACCTGATTGCCGCCGAAGGCGGGGAATCGGAACACGCTTAGAAAATATGCCCTTTTTCAACACGGGGCGGCATCCGTCCGAATCCATCCGGATTCTGCCGCCCGACAGACTGCCGCCCGGGCGGGCGGGGTTTCAAACATTGAGGAAATTCTGATGAAATGGCTCTTCACCCTTTTGGCGGTACTCAATATTGCCGTATTCGGCGGCACGGTGGGCTATAAATTGGCCGTTAAAGCGGCGGGCGGCGTGCCGGAGAACCGGGCCGCCGAAAACACGCCCCCCGCAACGCCCCCCGCCGGCAATGCGGCGGCATCTGGGGAGGATACGGCCGCACTGCTCAAACCGGGCGACATCCTGACCGAAGAACAGGCGGAACAGTTGCGCCTGCAAAAAGAAGCGGAACAGAAAAAACTGAAGGAGAAAAAACAGCGCGAGGAAAAAGCCCGCCGCGAAAAACTCGCCGCCGAAAAGGCGCAGGCGGAACGTGAAAACAGTACGGCGGATACCTCATGCGCCGCGCAGGCAAGCCTCACGATGGACGAAGACGACTACCACCGCATCAAAGGGCTTTTGGGCAAATGGTCGCACGTCGCCAGCAGGAGCGTCGAAAAACGTACCGCCAAAGCCAAACCTGCCGATAAAACCTACCGCGTCGTCCTGCCCGTTTCCGGCAATGCCGAAGAACAGGCGGCGGAGCTGTCTGCCAAAGGTTTCAACCCCATACCGTTTGACGGCGCATTGAGTTTGGGTGTCGGCAACAGCCGGGAAAACGCCCAAGCCCTGCAAAACCGGCTTGCCGGCGCAGGATTCGGCGGGGCGCATATTGTCGAACGCGCGGCGGAAACCGGCCGGCAGGACGATTCTTTGAGCGTGTCACGTATGACGGTTTTGTTTACCGGCGTGAATGCCGCCGATGCGGACGAAATCCGTAAAATCACGTCCCCATACGGCAAACTGAACCTCAAATCCTGCAAATAAGTGCAGACCAAAAAACGCCAAACCCACCGCAAAGGTGGGTTTGGCGTTTCGGTTTTGAGTATCTGATATATAAAAAGGGAATGTATGTCTCGTATATGCCGACTCCAAGTGTGAAAGTGATGATGGGGAAATATGGTGTTTAATGGTTCGGAACGGACGGCTTCCGAATGGTTTTGATTATACGCTAATAATAATAATTATCAATAAAAATTTAAAAATAAATGTGGATTTTTTGTAATGCGATGAAAAATAAACAAATTAACCTATACGCCGATGTTTGTGATTCGGGACGGCAAACTTTCATTGTGCCGGACAAATCGGGGTTGGCAGGCATAGCCGGGGGCTTCGTGCCTGACGGAAATAAGGTTGCCCGTGTTTGAACATCCGTCCGATTTGGCGCGGACAGGGTTGTCATTCGGGGATGTTTGAGCGTAGATTCGGGGATGCAAAAGAGGTGAAACCGTTGCGGATAAAGGCTTACGGATGGCTTTAGGTATTTTTAAATGTATTCAAACAACAACAAAACGCTTCTTCTGTTGTTGTACTTGGGGCTTGCGCGGCAGCCTGCACACCGTGGAGGCCAGGTGTTTCTTTGGTTGCGGTGTCGGGGTGGGCGGCAAGGTTTTCCGGCCGGTTTCCCTGTTCCTCACGACAAAGCCGTGATGCCGGGGAATGGCGGTTTGTCCATTTCAGGCTGCCGCCGTTTTGGGCCGCGATGCCGTCTGAACCGTTCAGACGGCATTTCGCTACCCTTTTCAATATTCCGCCGAATGCCAAAACGGCTGTCCGACTGTCGGCGTACTCGCTTGCGCTTTGGTGCGCGCCTCGACCGGTTCGGCTTCAAATGCCAGCCGTCCGGATGCGACGGCGAGTGCGAAGGCACGCGCCATATTGACCGGATCGCCGCTGCGGGAAACGGCGGTATTCAGCAATACGCCGTCAAAACCCCATTCCATCACTTGCGCCGCTTGGGAAGGCAAACCCAAGCCCGCATCGATAATCAGCGGCGTGTCGGGCAGGCGTTCGCGCAGGACTTTGAGCGCGTAGGCGTGAACCGCGCCCAAACCCGTGCCGATGGGAGCCGCCCACGGCATCAACGCCTGACAGCCCGCATCGAGCAGGCGGCGGCAGGCAATCAGGTCTTCGGTGCAATAAGGCAGCACTTTGAAGCCGTCTTTAATCAGGATTTCCGCCGCTTCGACAAGCTGGAACACATCCGGCTGCAAGGTGTCGTCGTCGCCGATGAGCTCGAGTTTGATCCAATCGGTTTCAAATACTTCGCGCGCCATCTGCGCCGTCGTTACCGCTTCCTGCACGCTTTGGCAGCCTGCTGTGTTCGGCAGCATCGGGATACCGCTTTCTTCCAATAGCGACCAAAACCCCTGACCGTGTGCCTCCCCACCGCTTCCCGCGCGGCGCAGCGAGACGGTAATCATCGCGGGTTGGGCGATACGGACGGATTGTTTGAGGATTTCGGGTGTCGGGTAGGCGGCCGTACCGAGCAGCAGCCGTGAAGGGAAAGTTTCGCCGTACAGGGTGAGCATAATGGGTTCCTTGATATGGTTGTCGGGCGCGATGCCGTCTGAAAGCTGGAGGCGTGCCTTTGGGGTTTCAGACGGCATTCAGCCGCCGACGACGGGGCGGACGATGTCGACTTTGTCGTTTTCGTTCAAAACCGTTTCCGCATACGCGCCTTTGGCGACAAATCCGGTATTCACCGCCACGGCAAAAGGCTTTTGCGGCGAGGTTTGGGCGATGAGGTCGGCAACGGTCGTGCCGTGAAGTTCGGCGGGTTCGCCGTTTAAGATGATGTTCATGGTTTCTCGATATTTCGGTGTTTATAGAGGTTTTCAGACGACCTTTGTAAATGTTGGGTTGCAAGCGAACCTGCAACATTTGTGTCCATTAATATTTTTATGTTCAATTATTTATTATTTTTCTATTTCAATCCCATTAATATAGGCAAATTTAATCATAGTAGCTCCATTAAATTCACATATGTCTAATGAAATGCTTTCCTTTGGTAATTCATTCAAAGAATTATAAAAACCAATATACTTTTTTCTTAATTTGTCTTTTTTGATTATTTTATTAAAATACTGCTGCGCCTTAGCTTTTCCGCTAAAATAATAGATGTAATACAATAAATTATAGTCATTCATATCCTCATTTATAATTTTTTCAATATTGGTTTCTGTGTCCTCAAAATCGTCAAATAACGGTATTATATGCTCCCTTATGAGTTTGCTAACATCCTCTACCGTATATTTATAGCTTGCTCCTGCTAACTGCCACCAAATCCAAGGTTTTCTATTTATCAAGCTCCCCAACTCTCCGCCATATATAAAACCATTATTGATATTTGCCTTTTTCATATCTTTTGAGTAAATGGCGATATGTGGAATAAATTGCACGCTACATTGATAATTGTGCCTATCAGCCTGAAAATAGATTTCAAATGTAATATCCCTGTTTTTAGATACTCTCTTTAATTTCTGCCCTTTAGAAATTATCTTAAAATCAGGAAATTTACTTGCTATTTCTTGCCATGCTTTTTCACATAACTCTCTTGGTTTCATTGTTATCAAATTGCTCCTTATGTATCTTTTTAAAATTTTAAAATATGATAAAAATGAATAAAATAAAAAATAAATTCCTCTGTAAATATATTATCTGGTACGTCTGGTTTTAGACTTTATTATTTTCAGACGATCTTATTTATTTTTATTCCACAAAGCCTGAAACGCTTTAACCACGGCTTCGGGATTTGTCGCTTCGGTAACGGCACGGACGACGGCGAGTGAGGAAACGCCGGTTGCCAATACCTCTTCAGCATTGTTCAAATCGATGCCGCCAATGGCGACGACGGGCGTGCCGCCTGCCTGTTTCACATATTCGCGCAGTTTTTCCAAGCCTTGCGGGGCGGTGGGCATTTGTTTGGTCGTAGTCGGGAAAATCGCGCCGCTGGCGACGTAGCTGGGGTGCACGGACAGGGCGCGGTCGAGTTCGGCGACGGAGTGCGTACTCAAACCCAAACGCAAACCGGCGGCGGCAATGGCGGCAAGGTCGGCGGTGTCCATGTCTTCCTGCCCGAGATGTACGCCGTACGCGCCTGCTTCTATCGCTTCGCGCCAGTGGTCGTTGATGAAAAGCTGCGTGCGGCTGCCACGGCAGGCGGCGACGCAGCGGGCGATTTCGCGTTTCAATTCATCGCCGTGCAGGGTTTTGCAGCGCAGTTGCACCGTGTCGGCACCTGCTTTGACCATGCGCTCCACCCAATCGGCGGTGGGAACGACGGCGTAGAATTTGAGCGGGGATTTTAGGGGCGGGAAGGTCATGGGGTTCCTTTCAGACGGCTTTAATCTTGTCTTCGGATATACGCCAAACCGCTTTCTTCATCATGTTCGGGTGCGTCTTTTCCGTCAAACAGGGCAACCGCCAATCTGACGGCGGCGGCGGTTACGGCGGGGGAAATCATAAAGCCGTGGCGGAACAGACCGTTGATTTCAATCAGGCGTTGGGCGTGGCTGTAACGGATTTCGGGGTTGTGGTGATTGAGCGTGGGGCGCAGGCCGGCGGCGATTTCGAGTATGTCGGCTTCGCCGAAGGCAGGATGGACGGCATAAAGCGCGGATAAAAGTTCCAGCCCGGAACGCACGCTGGCAGGGGCTTGGCTTTCGCTTTCGATTTGGGTCGCGCCGATGACGAAGACGTGGTTTTCTTTCGGGGCGATGTAGAGCGGATAACGCGGGTGCAGCAGGCGCACGGGGCGGTTGAGCGTGATTTCGGGCGTATAAACCCGCGCCACTTCGCCGCGTATGCCGCGCAGGGTGCTGGTGTGTTCGGGAGCTTGGTTCCACGCGGTTTTTGCGCCGTAGCCGCGGCAGTCGATCAGCCAGTCGTATTGGGCTTGCAGGTCTTCGGGGGCACATTCGTGTTCCCAATGGCAAGGGACGTTCAGCCCGTCCAAAGCGTCGGCAAGTGCAGACAATATTTGCCGCCCGTCGAGCTGGCCTTCGGTCGGCAGGTAGATGCCGTCTGAAAAACGTCCGCCGAGTTGCGGTTCGCGTTCGGCGATGTCGTCGGCGCGCCAACGGACGATTTCGTCATCCGCCACGCCGCCGCGTTTGAGATGGCGGACGAACTCGCTGGATAAAGGTTTGTCCTGCCCGTGCCACACAATCAGGCTGCCGTTTTCCTGCATCATGGCAGGCGTTTTCAGACGACCTCTGATGTTGCGCCAAAGCGGAATGCTCTGCCTGCCCAGTTTGATGACTTCAGACGTGGCTTCGACCGCTTCCGCCGCAGGCGCGAGCATGGCGGCGGCAACATAAGCGGCGGCGTGTTCGCCTTGGCGGGTGCCTTTGTCGAAAAGTGCAATCTGATAACCTTGTTCTGCAAGTTGCAGTGCGGTCAGCCTTCCTGAGAGGCCGCCGCCGAGGATGGCGATACGGGTCATGACGGGTTCCTTTGTATGTCGGATGATTTTTTAAACGGTAGGCGTACCGATACGGTGGCAATGGCGGTAGCAATCATTACGGGCGCGGTCAGGCCGATGCTGCTTTCCCAGCCTGCCGACAGCAGGGAGCGGTAGAGAATGAAGCCGGCCAGCCATAAGGCCAGTCCGACAAAGTCAAAGCCTTCAATCTCCTCACGCCGTTTCAAGACGAAGAAGTCGGCAATCAAAACTGCCGCCATCGGCGCAAATACTGAGCCGATAAGCAGCAGGAAGTTTTCATATTCGGTAACGGGCAGGAGGACGGCAAGCAGTGTGCCGACAACGGCGACGGCAACGGCGACGGGTGTTTCCGCAAGTTTGGCGGAAATATTGTTGGCACTTACGCCGGCGGAGTACGCATCGAGAAAAGTGGTGGTAACGGTCGACAGGACAACTGCCAGAATGCCCGTTATGCCCAAGCCCGCGCCCAACAGGATTTTTGCCACATCGGTTTCTCCGGTGAACAACGCCGCTGCCAAACCCAAGGCATACATCCAGCAGCCCGTCAGCGTATAGGCGAGCGTTGCCGTCAGGGTTGCCGCAAACGGGCGGCGTGCTTGGCGTGTGTAGTCGGCGGCCAGCGGCAGCCAGGAAAGCGGCATGACGGCGGACAGTTCGACTGCCGTTCCGAAACTCATGCCGTCTGAAACCTGTGCGGCGGTGCTGCCTGCCGTGGAAAAGACTTCGGCACTCAGCCACAGAACCGCCAACAGCATCAGCACCATCGAACCGGTTTTCAGCCAGCCTGTTTTGCGTGCGCCGAAAACCAGCCACAAGACAATCAGCGCGCCGTTGGCAAAAGCCCACCAGGAAAACGATCCGTTTTGCCAGAGCATTTTGCCCAGTGTGGAACTTGCCGCCGCACCCGAATAAATCATGACGGCCGTCCAGCCGACCAGTTGCAGCACGTTCGCCGCCGAAAATAAGACGGAACCGCGTTTGCCGAACGACAGGCGTATGCTTTCCATCGCGCTTTTTTGCATGAATGCGCCGATATATGCCGCCGCGAAAAACAATATGCCGCCGATGGTATGGCCGAGCAGCAGTGCCGCCAAACCGCGTTGCCAGCCCAAGGGGGCGAGCAGTGTGCCCGTGCTGATTTCGGCAATTGATACCGCCGCGCCGAACCAAATCAGCCCGATGGCGGCGGAAGATGAAGGAGAGGAGGCATTGCCCGACATATCAAGTCCTTAAAAAAACATGAAAACGGGGCGGGGAAGTGCGGAAAAGGGAACGGAAGCCCGAAAGGGCGGGGAGGTTTTGTTTCCTACGCAGGCATTACCCCGACAGGTTCTACGGATTTTGCTTTCGCAATCTCAGCCGCCCGGCGGGCAGCACTCCGACAAGGAGCTTTAAGTGTACACAAAAGCAGGGTGCGTTGGCAAAAATCTTACATTTCAGGCGGCACGATACATTTTAATAACAAATGCCGTATAATCGGCCCACTGATTTTTTATGCTCCGACACCATGCATCAAACCTATTATGCCGTACAGCGAGATTTGCTCGAAGCCAACCATCTTTCTCCCGATTTGCTCGCCCAAAGCCTGAGCATTATCGGTGCCAACCATGTCGATTATGCCGATATTTATTGTCAGCGCACCGCCTATGAAAGTTGGCATCTGGAAGAAGGCATCGTCAAATCGGGCAGCTTCCAAATCGATCAGGGTGTGGGCGTTCGTGCCGTTTCGGGCGATAAAACTGCTTTTGCCTATGCTGACAGCCTGTGTATTGATTCGATCAACCGCTCTGCTAAAGCCGTTCGCGTGATTGGTGCGACCGGTGGCGAGGCTAGCGTCAAAGTGCCGACACCTGCCTACGGCAAGCCTGTCCACATGGCGATGGATCCTATTGCCAGCCTTGATTCCGCTGCCAAAGTCGCGTTGTTGAACAAAGTCGAAACGCTGGCCAAAGCCGCCGATCCGCGTGTCGTGCAAGTGATGGCCGGTTTGACCTGCGAATACGATATGGTGTACATCGCCCGTTTGGACGGTAAACACGCCGCGGATATTCGTCCGATGGTGCGCCTGAACGTTACCGTCATCGCCAAACAGGGCGACAGGCGCGAACAGGGCAGCGCGGGCGGCGGCGGACGCTACGACTTGGCTTATTTCGATGAAACCCTCGTGCGGCAGTTTGTCGATTCCGCCGTCAAACAAGCCCTGATTAATCTCGAATCCCGTCCTGCGCCTGCCGGTGAGATGACCGTCGTTTTGGGCAACGGCTGGCCTGGCGTGTTGCTGCACGAAGCGGTCGGACATGGTTTGGAAGGCGATTTCAACCGCAAAGAAACCAGCGTTTTCTCCGGCCGAATCGGCGAGCGCGTGGCCGCCAAAGGCGTTACCGTCGTTGACCAAGGTAATATTGCCGACAGACGCGGCTCGCTCAATATCGACGACGAAGGCAACGAAACCCGCCGCACCGTATTGATTGAAGACGGTATTTTGGTTGGCTATATGCAGGACGAAACCAACGCCCGCCTGACGGGTACGCAATCGACCGGCAACGGCCGCCGCGAAAGCTACGCCTCCGTCCCTATGCCGCGCATGACCAACACCTTTATGGAAAACGGCGGCTACGAACCTGACGAAATCATCGCGTCCATCGACAAAGGCATTTACGCCGTCAACTTCGGCGGTGGACAAGTGGACATTACCAGCGGCAAATTCGTGTTCAGTGCATCCGAAGCGTGGTGGGTGGAAGGCGGCAAGCTGCAATATCCCGTCAAAGGCGCGACCATTATCGGCAACGGCCCCGAAGTGCTGAAACACGTCTCCATGATAGGCAACGATACTGTGTTGGATAGCGGTGTCGGCGTGTGCGGCAAAGAAGGGCAGAGCGTCCCCGTCGGCGTGGGACAACCGACCTTGCGGATTGATGCCGGACTGACCGTGGGCGGTAGCGAAATCTGACGCGGAATCCGGCACGATGCCGTCTGAAAGGTTTTCAGACGGCATCGCCTTATTCTTTTTTCCGATGTTTGATATTCCCAAGCATTCTTTAACATTATCTTGCAAGTTCATTAGAATACCGCCTTTCGTTAAGCTGATTTCTGATTCTGATGAACTGGCCTTATTTAATCGATGCCGTACCCAAATTCGCCGATGCGGCAAAGTTGACGCTGGAATTGTCCGTTTACGGCGTTGTTTTGTCGTTGCTGTTCGGCCTGCCCGTCGCCGTGGTAACGGCATACCGCATCCGCCCCTTCTACGCATTGGCACGCACCTATATCGAGTTGTCGCGCAATACGCCCCTGCTGATCCAATTGTTTTTCCTGTATTACGGCCTGCCGAAAATGGGCATTAAATGGGACGGTTTCACCTGCGGCGTGATCGCACTGGTTTTCTTGGGCGCAAGCTATATGGCGGAAGCCATCCGCGCCGGTATTTTGGCCGTCCCCAAAGGACAGATTGAAGCGGGCAAGGCCATCGGTTTGAGCCGCTTTCAAGTCTTCCGCTATGTCGAATTGCCTCAAGCATGGGCGATCGCCGTTCCCGCCATCAGCGCAAACGTATTGTTTCTGATGAAAGAAACATCTATCGTCAGCGCAGTCGGCATTGCGGAATTGTTGTTTGTTACCAAAGATGTGATTGGTATGGACTACAAAACCAACGAGGCATTGTTCCTGCTGTTTGCCGCTTATCTGATTATCCTGCTGCCTGTTTCTTTGTTGGTGCGGCGATTGGAAAACCGCATACGGAGGGCGAACTATGGCGTTTGACTGGCTTTTTGAAGGAAAAAATGCGGCACGTTTGGGCGAAGGTCTGCTCTTGACGGCACAAATTTCTTTAATCTCTGTTGCGGCCTCTTGCGTATTGGGGACGCTGTTCGGCCTGGTTTTGCGTTCGCGCAACCGGCTTGTCCGCCTTATCGGACGGTTTTATCTCGAAACCATCCGCATCGTGCCGATTTTGGTGTGGCTGTTCGGCCTGTATTTCGGTTTGTCCGTGTGGACGGGCATACACATCGGCGGATTTTGGGTCTGCGTTTGGGTTTTTACGCTTTGGGGCATAGCCGAAATGGGCGATTTGGTGCGCGGCGCATTGGAATCGATTGAAAAACATCAAGTCGAATCGGGCTTGGCACTGGGTTTGAGCCGCCGTCAAGTGTTCCGCTACATCGAATTGCCGCAAAGTGTCCGCCGCGCTTTGCCGGGGGCGGTTAATTTGTTTACGCGAATGATTAAAACCAGTTCGCTCGCCTCGCTTATCGGCGTGATTGAAGTGGTCAAAGTGGGGCAGCAAATTATTGAAAACTCTCTGCTGACGCAGCCCAATGCCTCATTTTGGGTTTATGGCCTGATTTTTATGCTGTATTTTTTATGTTGCTGGCCGCTGTCGCTGCTGGCGGCAAAGCTGGAACAAAAATGGGAACACTGATATGGCTTTATTGAGCATCCGCAAGCTGCACAAACAATACGGCAACGTAACCGCCATCCAATCTTTAGACTTGGACTTGGAAAAAGGCGAAGTCATCGTACTGCTGGGCCCGTCCGGCTGCGGCAAATCCACCCTCCTGCGCTGCGTCAACGGTTTGGAGCCGCACCAAGGCGGCAGCATCGTGATGGACGGCATCGGCGAATTCGGCAAAGACGTTTCCTGGCAAACCGCCCGGCAAAAAGTCGGTATGGTCTTTCAAAGCTACGAACTGTTTGCCCACATGACCGTCATCGAAAACATCCTCTTAGGCCCGGTAAAAGTACAAAACCGCAACCGCGCCGAAGCAGAGGCTCAAGCCGACAAATTATTGGAACGCGTCGGTTTGTCCGACCGCAAAAACGCCTATCCGCGCGAACTTTCCGGCGGACAAAAACAGCGCATCGCCATTGTCCGCGCCCTGTGTCTGAATCCGGAAGTGATTTTGTTGGACGAGATCACCGCCGCACTCGACCCCGAAATGGTGCGCGAAGTCTTGGAAGTGGTTTTGGAACTCGCCCGCGAAGGGATGAGTATGCTCATCGTAACCCACGAAATGGGGTTCGCCCGCAAAGTTGCCGACCGCATCGTCTTTATGGACAAAGGCGGCATCGTCGAATCGTCCGACCCCGAAACCTTCTTCTCCGCACCAAAAAGCGAACGCGCCCGCCAATTTCTGGCAGGTATGGACTACTGATTTACCGCAAACCGTCCGAACCCCTTTCAGACGGCATTTCATCCCAAGCAAACATTCAAAAAGGAGATTCCCAATGAAACTGAATGCCAAACTCAAAGCCCTTTTGGCTTCCGCCGCCATCGCCGTCGGTCTGACCGCCTGCGGAGGCGGCAGCAGCGGCTCCGGCGATGCCCAATCTTCACAAAGCAGCGGTGCGGCAACCGTTGCCGCCATCAAGGAAAAAGGCGTGATCCGCATCGGCGTATTCGGCGACAAGCCCCCGTTCGGCTATGTTGATGCCAACGGCAAAAACCAAGGCTTTGACGTTGAAATCGCCAAAGACCTCGCCAAAGACCTGCTCGGCAGCCCCGACAAAGTCGAGTTCGTCTTAACCGAGGCCGCAAACCGCGTCGAATACGTCCGCTCCGGCAAAGTCGACCTCATCCTCGCCAACTTCACCAAAACTCCCGAACGCGCCGAAGCCGTTGATTTCGCCGATCCCTATATGAAAGTGGCGTTGGGCGTGGTTTCCCCCAAAGGCAAACCGATTACCGACATTGCGCAACTGAAAGACCAAACCCTGCTGGTCAACAAAGGCACGACCGCCGACGCTTTCTTCACCAAAAACCATCCCGAAGTCAAATTATTGAAATTCGACCAAAACACCGAAACCTTTGACGCGCTGAAAGACGGACGCGGCGCGGCACTCGCCCACGACAACGCCCTGCTGTGGGCGTGGGCAAAAGAAAACCCAGATTTTGAAGTCGCCATCGGCAACCTCGGCCCTGCCGAATTTATCGCCCCCGCCGTTCAAAAAGGCAACGTCGACCTCCTGAACTGGGTCAACGGCGAAATCGCCGCCATGAAAAAAGACGGCCGTCTGAAAGCCGCCTATGAAAAAACCCTGTTGCCCGTGTATGGCGAAAAAGTCAAACCGGAAGCATTGTTGGCCGAATAAGTTTGTTTGACAAGAAAATCCGTATCCGCATTTGAAGGCGGGTGCGGATTTTTTTTCAGCCGCCGCAAATATCGCAAATTCAAAGGAAAACCAACTATGTCATTGTTTTTTATTTATTCCGTTGTTGCCGCTTGCGCGGAATAACGGCGGAGCGTTTCTGTTATTCGGATAAATTCCTACGGTATTGAAACGGCGATAAGGGGTTTTCCTTTATTATATAATTTCAATGCAAAATGATATTTTCTGAATCAGCGTGCCGCAAAGCCGGAAAAAATGTTCGAGCCGCATCGGCGGCAGACGGGATAAAAAATGACGTTTGACGAATGGTTGGGCTTGTCAAAACTGCCTAAAATTGAAGCAAGAATGCTGTTGCAATATGTTTCGGAATATACGCGCGTGCAGTTGTTGACGCGGGGCGGGGAAGAAATGCCGGACGAAGTCCGACAGCGGGCGGACAGGCTGGCGCAACGCCGTCTGAACGGCGAGCCGGTTGCCTATCTGTTGGGCTGGCGCGAGTTTTACGGACGGCGTTTCGCCGTCAACCCGAATGTGCTGATTCCGCGCCCCGAAACCGAACACTTGGTCGAAGCCGTATTGGCGCGCCTGCCGGAAAACGGGCGCGTGTGGGATTTGGGGACGGGCAGCGGCACGGTTGCCGTAACCGTCGCGCTCGAACGCCCCGATGCGTTTGTGCGCGCATCCGACATCAGCCCGCCCGCCCTTGAAACGGCGCGGAAAAATGCGGCAGATTTGGGCGCGCGGGTCGAATTTGCACACGGTTCGTGGTTCGACACCGATATGCCGTCTGAAGGGAAATGGGACATCATCGTGTCCAACCCGCCCTATATCGAAAACGGTGATAAACATTTGTCGCAAGGCGATTTGCGGTTTGAGCCGCAAATCGCGCTGACCGACTTTTCAGACGGCCTAAGCTGCATCCGCACCTTGGCGCAAGGCGCGCCCGACCGTTTGGCGGAGGGCGGTTTTTTGTTGTTGGAACACGGTTTCGATCAGGGCGCGGCGGTGCGCGGCGTGTTGGCGGAGAATGGTTTTTCAGGAGTGGAAACCCTGCCGGACTTGGCGGGTTTGGACAGGGTTACGCTGGGGAAGTATATGAAGCATTTGAAATAATTGTTTGCAAAATTGGCGGGTTTCCCGTTATTGGGTTATGATGTGTTTCGATATGTAAACATTTATAGGTTTGGAGCGATAAACAATGAATGCAGTCGTAGTTGCCGTAATCGTTATGCTGGTGCTGTCGCTGTCGCGCGTGCACGTGGTATTGAGCCTGACGGTCGGCGCGTTTGTCGGCGGCGCGGTGGCGGGTATGCCGCTGCAAAACATTGCCGATGCGGCGGGACAGGTCAGTCAGGCGGGGATTATCCCCGTGTTCAACAAAGGTTTGGAAGGCGGTGCGAAGATTGCGCTTTCTTATGCGATGCTCGGCGCGTTTGCAATGGCGATTACCCATTCCGGCCTGCCGCAGCAGCTTGCCGGCGCGGTCGTCCGCAAGCTGAACCGGGGCGGTATGCCCGACAGCGTGCGTTCGGGCGAGGGCGCGGTCAAGTGGCTGCTGCTTTCCATCATCCTTGTGATGGGCATTATGAGTCAGAACATCATACCTATCCACATCGCCTTTATCCCGATGATTGTTCCGCCGCTGCTTTTGGTGTTCAACCGCCTGAAAATCGACCGCCGTCTGATTGCGTGCGTCATCACTTTCGGGCTGGTTACGACTTATATGTTCCTGCCTTACGGCTTCGGCGCGATTTTTTTGAACGAAATCCTGTTGGGCAACATCCATTCCGCCGCGCCGCAGCTTGATGTGAAAAGCATCAACGTAATGGCGGCAATGGCGATTCCCGCGTTGGGAATGCTGGCCGGACTCCTGCTGGCGTTTGTCCATTACCGCAAACCGCGCCTGTACCAAAGCAACAATGCCGATACGGCGGGCAACGCCGATGCGGCAAACCGTCCGCAGCCGTCCGCCTACCGCAGCCTGGTTGCCGCCGCCGCCATTGCCGTATGCTTTGCCATACAGTTGATGTATGAAGACTCGCTGGTGTTGGGCGCGATGCTCGGTTTCGCCGTATTTATGATGTTGGGGGTCATCAACCGCGACAAGGCAAACGACGTATTCGGCGAAGGCATCAAGATGATGGCGATGGTCGGCTTCATTATGATTGCCGCGCAGGGTTTTGCCGCCGTGATGAATGCGACCGGGCATATTCAGCCGCTGGTGGAAAGCAGTATGGCGATATTCGGCAACAGCAAAGGTATGGCGGCATTGGCGATGCTGGTGGTGGGGCTTTTGGTAACGATGGGTATCGGTTCGTCCTTTTCCACTTTGCCGATTATTGCCGCGATTTATGTGCCTTTGTGTGTCGGTTTGGGCTTTTCGCCGCTTGCCACCGTCGCCATTGTCGGCACGGCGGGGGCGTTGGGCGATGCCGGTTCGCCTGCGTCCGATTCCACGCTGGGTCCGACGATGGGGCTGAACGCCGACGGGCAGCACGACCACATCCGCGATTCCGTTATCCCGACCTTCATCCACTACAACATCCCGCTGCTGATTGCCGGCTGGATTGCCGCGATGGTGCTGTAAATGGACGCGGTTCAAGAGTTGGAACACCGCATCACAGAGCTGGAAATCCAATCCGCGCTTCAGGAGGACGTAATCGCCGGCCTGAACGCGATGGTGGCGGAATTGCGGCAGACGCTGGATTTGCAGCAGGCTCAGTTGAGGCTGCTGTATCAAAAAATGCAGGACAGGAATCCCGACGCGCAAGAGCCGTATTCCCTGCGCGACGAGATTCCGCCGCATTATTGATGCGCCGCCGTATCCGGATTTCCTTAAAAAAAGCTGTGTTTGAATATTCCGACGATGCAAACCTAAGATATATAGTGGATTAACAAAAATCAGGACAAGGCGACGAAGCCGCAGACAGTACAAATAGTACGGAACCGATTCACTTGGTGCTTCAGCACCTTAGAGAATCGTTCTTTTTGAGCTAAGGCGAGCCAAAGCTGTACTGGTTTTTGTTAATCCACTATAACTTTAATCAGTCGGACAAAATGCCTTTTATCCGATGGAACCGTTTTCCGCCCGAACGGAAATAAGCGGCTTCCCCCGCTGCAAACAGATAAAACCAACCGGGTATTCAAACACAGCCAAAAAAAAAGCCGTCCGAACCCAAAGGGGACAGACGGCCAAACACATTACGGGGAAAACGTCTTACTCAATGAGTCTGCGAAACAGACATTGCTAAAACAACTGCAATTATAAGGTAAGTTTATTTTTTTTTTTTTTTTTTTTGCAAAGAAATGTAAATTTTTAAATTTTTAAAACCGTTCCTCCGCATCCGTTTGGATACCGTCTGAAACGGCGGCAGGGTTTTACCGTTCCGCGCCGCAAATCGGGCATTCGGGGTTGCGCGGCAGGTCGAAATATTGCCAGCCCCCTTCCAAGGCACGGTAAACCGCCAGCCTGCCGTGCGACGGTTCGCCCGCATCCAGCAGGATTTTCAGAGCCTCTGCCGCCTGTGTGCAGCCGATGATGCCGACCAGCGGCGAGAACACGCCGAAGAGGGAACAGATGCCGTCTGAAGCCGATCCGCCGTCAAACAGGCAGGCGTAACACGGCGAGTCGGGCAAGTCGGGCCGGTACACGGCAAGTTGTCCTTCAAAACGTACCGCCGCCCCTGAAACCAGCGGTGTTTTCGTGTGCACGCAGGCACGGTTGACGGCTTGCCGCGTGGCGTAGTTGTCGCAGCAGTCTAAAACGATGTTGGCGGCACGAACCAAACCGGTCAGGCGGCAGCCGTCGAGTTTTTCGTTGACGGCGCGGACGTTGACGGTATGGTTGATGCGTTTCAGGCGGTCTGCCAAGGCTTCGGCTTTGGGCTTGCCGACATCGCCCTCGTCAAATGCGACTTGGCGTTGCAGGTTGTGCAGTTCGACCGTGTCGGAATCGGCTATGGTCAGCGTGCCGACACCCGAAGCGGCAAGGTAGGGCAGGGCGGCGGCACCCAAACCGCCGCAGCCGACGACCAAAATATGCGCGGCGGAAAGTTTCTGCTGCCCTTCGATGCCGATTTCGTCCAAAAGGATGTGGCGGCTGTACCGCAGCAGGAGTTCGTCGTCGTTGTCGTGTTCGGTCGCGGTCATGATGATGTTCGGAGAAAACAGTTGAGGGCGATTGTAACGCTGCCGTCGGGCGGCGTTCAACTTCAGACGGCATTTCGGGAAACGGGCGGTTAAAGTGTGAACGGTTTGGCACGGATGCGGCATTTGAGGTACATTTACAGTATTTACGGCAATGAGAGGAAAATCATGCAACTGCATATCCTGAACAATCCGAAGGACGCGGCTTTGGCGGCGGACGCGGAATTTCTGAAACAATCCCTGTTCAACCTCCTGCACGAAGAAGCCTCGCCGTTGGTTGTCGAAACGGTCAAACTCTTGTCCACTTCGGACGACAGCGCGGCACTGATTGAGAGAGTTTTGCCGCAGTTGGACGAACAGCAAACCTACGACCTGACGCTTGCCTGCGGGCTGTTCGCACAAATTTTGAACATCGCCGAAGACGTGCACCACGAACGCCGCCGCCAAATCCACGAAGAAGCCGGACACGGCGGCGCGGAAGGCAGCCTGACGGAAACCGTCCGCAGGCTCAAGGCGGGGAAAGCCGACGGCAAATCGGTGCAGCGGCAGTTGGACAATACGTCCGTTACCGCCGTTTTGACCGCGCACCCGACCGAAGTGCAACGCCAAACCGTTTTGAATTTCAACCGCCGCATCCGCGCGCTGCTGCCGCAACGCGAACGCTGCACCAATGCCGATGCGCTGGCACGGCTGCGCCGCGAAATCGACACCGTGCTTTTGGGCTTGTGGCAGACCAGCGAAACGCGCCGCCACAAACTCAGCGTCAACGACGAAATCAACAACGGCGTGTCCATCTTCCCGATGAGCTTTTTTGAAGCCCTGCCCAAACTCTACCGCAAGATGGAACACGACTTTCAGACGGCCTATCCCGATGTCCGCGTTCCGGACATCCTCAAAATCGGCGGCTGGATCGGCGGCGACCGCGACGGCAATCCGTTCGTTTCTGCCGAAACCCTGCGCTTTGCCTTCCGCCGCCACGCCGATGCCGTGTTCCGTTTTTACCGTGGCGAACTCGACAAACTTTACCGCGAACTGCCGCTCTCCATCCGCCGCGTCAAAGTCAACGGCGATGTAATGGCACTGGCAGCCCTCTCGCCTGACGAAGAAATCGCTCGCACCGAAGAACCCTACCGCCGCGCCATTGCCTACATTATGGCGCGCGCTATGGGCAAAGCGCGCGCGCTCGGTTTGGGTATGGGCTGCAAATTCGGCTTTCTCGAGCCTTATGCCTCGGCACAAGAATTTCTCGATGATTTGAAAAAATTGCAACGTTCCCTTATCGACAACGGCAGCCGCCTGCTTGCCGAAGGCCGTCTTGCCGACATTATCCGCAGCGTATCCGTGTTCGGCTTCCACATGATGCCGCTTGATTTGCGCCAACACGCAGGCAAACACGCCGATGTGGTTGCCGAGCTTTTCCAACACGCAGGCTTGGAAGACTACAACAGTCTGGACGAAGGGCAAAAACAAGCCGCCCTGTTGCGCGAACTGGGCCACCAACGCCCTCTGTACAGCCCGTTCATCACATACAGCGAACACACCCGCCGCGAACTGGCGATTTTCAACGAAGCGCGCAAAATCAAAGACGAATTCGGCGAAGATGCCGTAACCCAAAGCATTATTTCCAACTGCGAACAACCCGGCGACCTGCTCGCCTTGGCATTGCTGCTGAAAGAAAGCGGCCTGTTGGCGGTGGAAAACGGCAAACCAAAAAGCCGCATCAATATCGTGCCTCTGTTTGAAACCATCGAAGCGTTGGAAAACGCCTGCCCGGTGATGGAAACGATGTTCCGCCTCGACTGGTACGGCGCACTGCTCGAAAGCCGGGGCAACATCCAAGAAATTATGCTCGGCTACTCCGACTCCAACAAAGACGGCGGCTACGTTACCAGCTCATGGTGCCTCTATCAGGCGGAATTGGGCTTGGTCGAACTCTTCAAAAAATACGGTGTCCGCATGCGCCTGTTCCACGGACGCGGCGGCAGCGTCGGTCGCGGCGGCGGCCCTTCTTACCAAGCCATTCTCGCCCAACCGGCAGGCAGCGTTGCCGGACAAATCCGCATTACCGAGCAGGGCGAAGTCATTACCGCCAAATACGCCGACCCCGGCAATGCCCAACGCAACTTGGAAACCCTGGTTGCCGCCACTTTGGAAGCCGGCATCCCGACAGACAAAAAAGACCCCGATGCCAAGCTGATGCAGGATTTGTCGGACGTATCGTTCAAATACTACCGCGAACTGATTACCCACCCCGACTTCATCGACTACTTCCTGCAAACCAGCCCGATTCAGGAAATCGCCACCCTCAACCTCGGCAGCCGTCCCGCCAGCCGCAAAACTTTGGCGCGGATTCAGGACTTGCGCGCGATTCCGTGGGTATTCTCTTGGATGCAAAACCGGCTGATGCTGCCGGCTTGGTACGGTTTCGGCAGCGCGGTGGAAACCTTGTGCGAAGGCAGTCCCGAAACCCTCGCCGCCCTGCGCGGACACGCCCGAAACAACCCGTTCTTCCAAGCCATGCTCTCCAATATGGAGCAAGTGATGGCGAAAACCGACATCACCCTCGCGGAAAACTATGCCGGCTTGAGCGAATCGCCCGATAAGGCAAAAATCATCTTCGGGATGATCAAGGAAGAATACCGGCGCAGCCGCAAAGCCCTGCTCGACCTGTTGCAAACCGAAGAACTTTTGCGCGACAACCGCAGTCTCGCCCGCTCGCTCGCCTTGAGGATTCCCTACCTGAACGCGCTCAACGGACTGCAAGTCGCCATGCTCAAACGCCTGCGCAAAGAGCCCGACAATCCGCACGCGCTGCTGATGGTCCACCTGACCATCAACGGCGTGGCGCAAGGTTTGCGCAATACAGGCTGACGGTGCCGCATCGGGGCAAAATGCCGTCTGAACACCTTTCAGACGGCATTTCCCTGACCGCACTTGCAGAGAAACAGCGATTGTTTTAAAGTGAACGGCAGTGATATGTTGAAAGACGACCAATGAAAATTACCGTTATCGGCGCAGGTTCGTGGGGTACGGCGCTCGCCCTGCATTTTTCCCAACACGGCAACCGCGTATCCCTGTGGACGCGCAACGCAGACCAAGTCCGCCAAATGCAGGAAGAACGTGAAAACAAGCACGGGCTGCCCGGCTTTCCCTTTCCCGAAACGCTGGAAGTGTGTGCGGATTTGGCAGACGCGCTCAAAGACAGCGGACTTGTCCTTATCGTAACCTCCGTTGCCGGATTGAGAAGCAGCGCAGAGCTGCTCAAACAGTACGGCGCAGGACACCTCCCCGTCCTCGCCGCCTGCAAAGGCTTCGAGCAGGATACAGGGCTGCTGACCTTTCAAGTATTGAAAGAAGTATTGCCCGACAATAAGAAAATCGGCGTACTCTCCGGCCCGAGTTTTGCACAGGAACTTGCCAAACAACTGCCCTGCGCCGTCGTCCTCGCCTCCGAAAACCAAGAGTGGATTGAAGAACTCGTACCGCAGCTCAACACGACCGTCATGAGGCTTTACGGCAGTACCGACGTTATCGGCGTGGCGGTTGGCGGCGCGGTAAAAAATGTTATGGCGATTGCCACCGGATTGTCCGACGGACTCGAATACGGACTCAACGCCCGTGCCGCACTGGTTACGCGCGGATTAGCCGAAATCACCCGCCTTGCCTCCGCAATGGGCGCACAGCCCAAAACCATGATGGGGCTGGCAGGCATCGGCGACCTCATCCTGACCTGCACCGGCGCACTTTCGCGCAACCGCCGCGTCGGCTTGGGTTTGGCAGAAGGCAAGGAACTGCATCAGGTGCTTGTCGAAATCGGGCACGTTTCTGAAGGCGTAAGCACGATAGAAGAAGTCTTCAATACCGCCTGCAAATACCAAATCGACATGCCGATTACCCAAACCCTGCTGCAACTCATCCGCAAAGAAATGACCCCTCAGCAGGTCGTCGAAAGGCTGATGGAACGCAGCGCGCGTTTTGAATAAACAACATACAGATGCCGTCTGAAGCCTTCAGACGGCATACGGACAGGTAAGGTTATGAAACAAAATATCGAAAAACTCGAAAGCAGCGTTTATACGCTGGTACAAAAATTCGAAACCCTCGTCAGCGAAAACCGCCGCCTCAAAGAAACCGTCGCCGAACTCAAACGGGCGCACGAGCGGCAAAAACTCGAACACGAAACCGCCGTCGACGAACTCAGCGAAGCCCTGCTCGTCCAAGTCGGCAAACTCAAAGAAGACCTGCAAAACAAAATCGACAGCCTGACAGAAGAAAATACACGATACCGCAGCCTGCTCGAACAGAGCAGGGAAAAAATCAGCGCACTGGCGGCGCGACTCCCCCAACGGCAGGAAACGCAGCAATAAGGATTAAAGGATGAACATCGAACAAGTCCACATCGAAGTCATGAACGCCCGGCTGACCGTCAACACTCCGGCAGAAGAAAAAGACACACTGTTGCAGGCAGTCGGAATGCTCAACGGCAAAGCCGAAGCCATCCGCGAAGGCGGACGCGTCGCGGACAGCGAAAAAATCGTCATTATGGCCGCGCTCAACGTCGTCCACGACCTGTTGAAAACCTCCCTGAACGGCGGCGATTTGGCAATCGGCGATTTTGCGCGTAAAATAACCGATATGGACAACGCCTGCCAAAAAGCATTATCCCGCTTGGCGCAGGAGTAACCCCTTTTTCCCTGCGGTGTCCGCGAAGGCATATATTCCTTTGAACCAATAAGTTCGCTTAAGGTTGCCGGGAGCAGTAGTGGGCGCGAGCGTCCTTTTGCGGACGCACCCGAAACTACCCGAGGCAGCCGCCTTGTCAGCAAGGTTCAAGCGGATTCGGCCGAAACGGCTCTCGCGGGGATTCCCATTCAAAACCGCATCGCAACGATGCGGTTTTTCACATTGGCCGCCGCCCCGCCTGAAAAAGCAGTATGCAGTCTGCCGAAATCCGGAAAATCCTTCCGTAACGCGGTAATGCGATTGACAAAATCGAATCCTGTCTTTAAAATTTACAACTTTCTATATCTATCTGGATTTCCACTATGAAAACCTTTTCAGCGAAACCCCACGAGGTGAAGCGCGAATGGTTCGTCATCGATGCCCAAGACAAAGTCTTGGGTCGCGTTGCGGCCGAAGTCGCCAGCCGTCTGCGTGGCAAACACAAACCTGAATACACCCCCCACGTCGATACCGGCGATTACATCATCGTCATCAATGCAGACAAACTGCGTGTAACCGGTGCCAAATTCGAAGACAAAAAATACTTCCGCCACTCCGGTTTCCCGGGCGGTATCTACGAACGCACTTTCCGCGAAATGCAAGAGCAATTCCCGGGCCGCGCTTTGGAACAAGCCGTAAAAGGCATGTTGCCTAAAGGTCCCCTGGGTTACGCCATGATTAAAAAATTGAAAGTGTACGCTGGTGCAGAACATGCCCATGCCGCACAACAACCCAAAGTTTTGGAACTGAAATAAGGACGCGACATGAACGGTAAATACTATTACGGCACAGGCCGCCGCAAAAGTTCAGTGGCTCGTGTATTCCTGACTAAAGGTACAGGTCAAATCATCGTAAACGGCCGTCCCGTTGACGAATTCTTCGCACGCGAAACCAGCCGCATGGTTGTCCGCCAACCTTTGGTTCTGACTGAAAACGCCGAATCTTTCGACATCAAAGTAAATGTTGTCGGCGGCGGCGAAACCGGCCAGTCTGGCGCAATCCGCCACGGCATTACCCGTGCACTGATTGATTTTGATGCCGCGTTGAAACCTGCCTTGTCTCAAGCCGGTTTTGTTACCCGCGATGCCCGCGAAGTCGAGCGTAAAAAACCGGGTCTGCGCAAAGCACGCCGTGCAAAACAATTCTCCAAACGTTAATGTTGGAAATTCAAAAAACCCTGCTTATCGCAGGGTTTTTTATTTGTAGCAGACGGTTTCCCATTGGCAATCTAAAGATTACAGATTGGGCAAAAATCAAAAACAGCACCAGTATCGACTACACGGACGAACTGACCGTCAGGGATGGCTGTTACTGGAGAGGACATCGTATTTCTATTTTATAAAATAACTTTTAATTCATTTGGAGTTATTGAAAAAGTAGAACGGCTATTTTCAACTAGCCTATAAAAATGGCAATCTATTAGGGTTAGCATAGGTGTCACCGCCGCCGTTCAAGCCGATCAGTAAAGGAACAGTTTCCTAGTTTTTAGCTAACCTGTATTACATAATGGGGAGAATATCTTAAATAACCAAGCATCCTTAATCATAATTTAGAGAAATTATTTTTTCAGAGTCTAACTCTTTTAATATGATTAACTTATTAAATTTATCTATTTCCCAGTCTGATATTATATCGGTAGATACTGAATTCTCTCTTGTTAAGTTTTTATCTGTAATAATTGCACCCAACTCATGAATAATACAAATTTTTTGATTATCCAATAAATAAATATCAAAAACTATTCCATCTATATTTAGCATGTTAACTTTTAAATTTTGTATAGAAATACAAAAAACGACTGAATCAAATCCGATAAAAATATTTTTATCATCAAGTATTAATACTTTTGGGGGAATACTTATGCAGGAAACAGCTAATCCAATACCTATATTGAATTCTTTGTGAAAAGAAAGAATAAAACATCGATAAATCTCTTTTCCTCCCTCTTGTAGAATAATATATTTTTGATAGGTGTTTATTAAATAGTCTTCTAACTCTCTTATGGAGTTATAAGGATATTTCGTTAATCTCATTATTTTGTTCCATGCCTAAAACATCCTGTTGGTCCATATATTTCACCCGTTATGAGTCTGTTCCCATCTCATATAGTTTCAAGTTTAACAACTCATTGAGGCCATGTTAAAAGAGTTTTTCTAATAACTATTCCGTTTTCTTAAATATAAAAAAATAGAAAAACCGCCCGGGTATGGTTTGAACAAGGGAAATCAGACCGGTTCCAACTCACTTAATCCGGGCAAGTCCGCGAAGCCGCGTTCACGTATGATTTGGCAAAAGTTGTTCAGATAACTTTTATCTGTGTCTTCAGTGCGGATGGCGGCATACAGTTTGCTTTGCAGTCCGTCGGCAGTAATTTGGCGGTGGACGACATAGCCTTTTTCAAGGTAGGGCATAACGGTCCAGTAGGGAAGGGCGGCGATTCCCCTTCGGCTGGCAACCAGTTGGATAATGGCGATGGTCAGTTCGCTGTGTCGGCGTGGCGGGTTGATGTTTTTCGGAATCAAGATTTTTTTGGGTAAATCCAGCATCTCGTCGGGAACGGGATAGGTAATCAGGGTTTCCCCGATAAAGTCTTCCGCCGTCCAAACGTTTTTGGCGGCAAGCGGATGGTCCGGGGCGCAAATGCCGACCATTTCGTAGGCAAACAGCGGTTGGAAGAAAATACCGTTTTGTTTTTCCGCTTCGGAAACAATGGCAAGGTCGGCGCGGTGTTGCAGCAGCAGCCCGATAGGGTCTGCTTGGAATCCCGATACGATATCCAATTCGATTTGGGGCCATATCGGGCGGAATTCGCCCATTGCGGGCATCAGCCAGTCGAAACAGGTATGGCATTCGACGGCAATCCGTAGCTCTCCCGCCTCCCCTTCCGTGATTCGCGCCAAATCTCGTTCTGCAACAGCAACTTGAGGTATCAGCTCGTGGGCGAGGCGCAGCAGCCTTTCGCCCACCGGGGTAAAGCGCAAGGGCGTGGATTTGCGTTCGAACAGCGGCGTGCCGTAGTGGTTTTCGAGCATACGGATCTGGTGGGAAAGGGCGGATTGGGTAAGGAAAACCCGTTTGGCGGCAAGGGAGACGCTGCCGGTTTCTTCAAGTGCCAGCAGGGTTTTGAGGTGGCGCAATTCGATAATGGAATCCATGGGGCTTCAGACGGCATATTGAACCGGCTCATATTAAAATAATTCATATGCGGGTGCAAATCAGAAAAATGGGTGTTTCGGGCATTTGCGGTTAGAATGCCCGCTTGTTTGGAAATGACAGGAAAAAATATGGTTTTGCGCAGAGATTTTTTAGCCTGGTGCGACGAAACGTTGCAGACGGCATCGTTTAAAGATTACGCCCCCAACGGTTTGCAGATTGAAGGTAAAGAGTATATCGGCAAGATTGCCACATCGGTAACTGCAAGCAAAGCGGCGATTGATTTTGCCGCGGATCAGAAGGCAGATTTGCTTTTGGTGCATCACGGTATGTTCTGGAAAAGCGAGCTGCCGACCGTTACCGGTTGGAAAAAAGAACGGATTGCCGCACTGTTGCGGCACGACATCAATATGGCAGGCTACCATCTGCCCCTGGATGCACATCCCACACTGGGCAACAATGCCCAACTCGCCGACAGATTGGGTTTTGCGATAGAAAAACGGTTCGGAGAACAAAACCTGCTCAACTCGGGCTGCCTGAAACAAGCCAAGACACTCGGCGCATTGGCGGCGCACATTGAAACTGTCCTGCAACGCAAGCCTGTCATCATCGGCAATCCCGAACGCGAAATCCGACGGGTCGCATGGTGTACCGGCGGTGCACAGGGCTTTTTTCAGACGGCAATAGATGAAGGTGTCGATCTGTATCTGACGGGGGAAATTTCCGAAGCCCAATACCACCTCGCCAATGAAACGGGTACGGCTTTCATTTCGGCAGGGCATCACGCGACGGAACGCTACGGTGTGCGCGCGCTGGCAGAATCGGCGGCAGAGGCTTTCGGGTTGGAAGTGTGCCATTTTGACGAAAACAACCCGGCTTGAGTATTGAGAAATATCATAAAACTTTACCTTATTTTAAATAATGCTTTGAGTATCACTGCAAACTGGGTAAAATTGCAATGTTTAATGGCTCGGTATTCCCAAAATATTAGGACGACTGAATAATGGATAATCAAGAAATCAATAACGGCCGCCGCCGTTTCCTGACACTTGCGACCTGCGGCGCAGGCGGAGTGGCAGCATTGGGTGTGGCAACGCCGTTTGTGGCCAGTTTTTTCCCTTCGGAAAAAGCTAAGGCCGCCGGTGCTGCCGTCGAAGTGGATGTCAGCAAAATCGAAGCGGGTCAGCTGCTGACTGCTGAGTGGCAAGGCAAACCGATTTGGGTGGTCAACCGTACGGATCAACAGCTTAAAGACCTGAAAAGCCTAAACGGCGAAGTGGCCGATCCCAATTCCGATGTGGAGCAACAGCCGGAATACGCTAAAAACGAGACACGTTCGATTAAGCCGAACATCCTCGTCGCCATCGGTATCTGCACCCATTTGGGCTGCTCGCCCACCTTCCGTCCCGACATTGCGCCCGCCGATTTGGGTTCGGCTTGGAAGGGCGGCTTTTTCTGCCCCTGCCACGGTTCGAAATTCGACTTGGCCGGCCGCGTATATAAAGGTGTTCCTGCCCCGACCAACCTGGTTGTCCCGCCATATAAATACTTGAGCGATACAACTATTTTGGTGGGCGAAGACTGAGAATAAGGAACGATAATTATGGCAAACCAAACCAATAGCAAAGCAAAAGCATTGTTAGGCTGGATGGACGCTCGCTTCCCCCTGTCTAAAATGTGGAATGAGCATTTGGCGCAATACTACGCACCAAAGAACTTTAATTTTTGGTATTACTTCGGCTCTTTGGCTCTGCTCGTCCTCGTGATTCAAATCGTCAGCGGTATTTTCCTGACTATGAACTACAAACCGGACGGCAACCTTAACGCCTACCATCTGCCTGCTGCCTTTACCGCAGTAGAGTACATCATGCGCGACGTGTCCGGCGGTTGGATTATCCGCTACATGCACTCCACCGGCGCATCTTTCTTCTTCATTGTTGTTTATCTGCACATGTTCCGTGGTTTGATTTACGGTTCGTACAAAAAACCCCGTGAGTTGGTGTGGATTTTCGGTTCCCTGATTTTCTTGGCATTGATGGCGGAAGCCTTTATGGGCTACCTGTTGCCTTGGGGTCAAATGTCCTTCTGGGGCGCGCAGGTAATTATTAACCTGTTCTCCGCCATCCCTGTTATCGGTCCTGATTTGTCCACTTGGATCCGCGGCGACTTCAACGTTTCCGACGTTACCCTGAACCGCTTCTTTGCCCTGCACGTTATCGCGGTACCTCTGGTATTGCTCGGCTTGGTTGTGGCGCACATTATCGCCCTGCACGAAGTGGGTTCTAACAACCCTGATGGCGTTGAAATCAAGAAAAACAAAGACGAAAACGGTATCCCGCGCGACGGTATCCCATTCCATCCTTACTACACCGTTAAAGACATCTTGGGTGTCGTTGTATTCCTGATTGTTTTCTGTTCCGTGTTGTTCTTTGCACCAGAAGGCGGCGGCTACTTCCTCGAAGCGCCGAACTTCGATGCGGCGAATGCGCTGAAAACACCTCCGCACATTGCACCGGTATGGTACTTCACTCCGTTCTACGCCATTTTGCGTGCGATTCCCTCGTTCTTGGGAACACAGGTATGGGGTGTAATCGGTATGGGTGCGGCAGTTGTACTGATTGCCCTGTTGCCTTGGCTGGATAAAGGCGAGGTTAAATCCGTCCGCTATCGTGGCCCGATCTTTAAAACCGCATTGGTTCTGTTCATCATTGCCTTTATCGGTTTGGGTATTTTGGGTGCGATGGTGGCAACTGATACGCGTACTTTGGTTGCGCGCATCCTGTCCTTCGTTTATTTTGCATTCTTCTTGGGTATGCCGTTCTATACCAAACTGGATACCAACAAACCGGTTCCCGAACGTGTAACCATGAGTACCGCCAAACAGAAAATCATGTTTTTTGTTTATGTAGGTATTACGGCGGTTTGTGCATATCTGTTTGCAACTAACATCTGATGAGGGCAGTCGAAATGAAACAAGTTATGAAAAACTGGTTTGCTGCCTTACTGTTGGCAGTACCCATGAGTGCGGCATTTGCTTCGGGCGGTCATGCACACTATGAGAAAGTCGATATCGATTTGCGCGACCAAGTCAGCTTGCAGCGCGGCGCACAAATCTTTACCAACTATTGTCTGTCATGTCACTCGGCAAGCGGTATGCGTTTCAACCGTTTGAAAGACATTGGTCTGACTGATGAAGAAATCAAGAAAAACCTGATGTTTACTACCGATAATGTCGGCGATGTCATGCATTCGGCGATGAACCCGAAAGATGCGGCAAAATGGTTTGGTGCTGCTCCGCCCGATTTGACGTTGATTGCGCGTTCCAAAGGTGCAGACTACCTTTACGCCTATATGCGCGGCTTCTATAAAGATCCGACCCGTCCGAGCGGCTGGAATAATACCGTATTCGATAAAGTCGGTATGCCTCACCCGTTGTGGGAGCAACAAGGTGTTCAAGCCGTTGAGTTGGATGCCAAAGGTCAGCCGGTTATGGTAAAAGACGAACACGGCGAGATGAAGCCTAAGCTGTATTGGGAATCTACCGGTCTGCACAGCCGCCGCCTGCCGAACGGCAAAGTGATCCAAAAAGAGTACGACGCATATGTACGCGATTTGGTGAACTATCTTGTGTACATGGGCGAGCCTGCACAACTGCAACGCAAACGTATAGGCTATATCGTGATGATTTTCCTATTTGCGGTTATGCTGCCTTTGGCGTATTTCCTGAAAAAAGAATATTGGAAAGACGTACATTAAGCGGTTGGAACAAAAGGGCAAACCCTTTAGGGTTTGCCCTTTTTTCATTTTGCCTGCCGTTTGAAAAGCCTGAATCCGTATGCCGTCTGAACATAGCTGCAACATTTCAGACGGCATCATTCTAAAAATGTCAGACATCGGGAACTTAATCAGGGTTTGTGGCAGATTGATATTGAATTAGGAAAAGGTCTGAAACCGTAAGCAGCATGGTAAGGCGATGTCGAACAGGTTTAAAGCCAATCCGCTATATTTTTTGGAGCTATGTCGAACAAACAGGTAGAATCGGAATAAGCGGCAGTTTTGTCCGGTGTGAAAAATGTTTGAATATTAGGATGATTTATGGAGCAGATGACTGTGTTGCTATTGCTGGCGGCTTTGCTGTCAGGCGTGTTGTTTACATGGTTGCTGATGAAGGGCAGGTTTCAGGGCGAGTTTGCCGGTTTGAACGCGCAATTGGCGGAAAAGGCGGCAAGATGTGATTTTGTTGAACAGGCACACGCAGAAATTGCATCAGAATTGGCCGCTTTGGATGGGAAATACCAGCATTTGCAAGACGAGAATTATGCTTTGGGCAATCGTTTTTCCGCAGCCGAAAAGCAGATTGCCCATTTGCAGGAAAAAGAGGCGGAGTCGGTTCGGCTGAAGCAGTCGTATATCGATTTGCAGGAAAAGGCACAGGGTTTGGCGGTTGAAAACGAACGTTTGGCAACGCAGCTCGGACAGGAGCGGAAGGCGTTTGCCGATCAATATGCGCTGGAACGCCAAATCCGCCAAAGAGTCGAAACCGATTTGGAAGAAAGCCGCCAAACTGTCCGCGACGTGCAAAACGACCTTTCCGATGTGGGCAACCGTTTTGCCGCAGCCGAAAAACAGATTGCCCATTTGCAGGAAAAAGAGGCAGAAGCGGAGCGGTTGAGGCAGTCGCATACCGAGTTGCAGGAAAAGGCACAGGGTTTGGCGGTTGAAAACGAACGTTTGGCAACGCAAATCGAACAGGAACGCCTTGCTTCTGAAGAGAAGCTGTCCTTACTGGGCGAGGCGCGCAAGAGCTTGAGCGATCAGTTTCAAAATCTTGCCAACACGATTTTGGAAGAAAAAAGCCGCCGTTTTACCGAGCAGAACCGGGAGCAGCTCCATCAGGTTTTGAACCCGCTGAACGAACGCATCCACGGTTTCGGCGAGTTGGTCAAGCAAACCTATGATAAAGAATCGCGCGAGCGGCTGACTTTGGAAAACGAATTGAAACGGCTTCAGGGGTTGAATGCGCAGCTGCACAGCGAGGCAAAGGCTTTAACCAACGCGCTGACCGGTACGCAGAATAAGGTTCAGGGAAATTGGGGCGAGATGATTCTGGAAACGGTTTTGGAAAATTCCGGCCTTCAGAAAGGGCGCGAATATGTGGTGCAGGCGGCGGCTGTCCGCAAAGAAGAAGACGGCGGCACGCGCCGCCTGCAGCCCGACGTTTTGGTCAACCTGCCCGACAACAAGCAGATTGTGATTGATTCCAAGGTTTCGCTGACGGCTTATGTGCGCTATACGCAGGCGGCGGATGCGGATACGGCGGCGCGCGAACTGGCGGCACACGTTGCCAGCATACGCGCGCATATGAAAGGCTTGTCGCTGAAGGATTACACCGATTTGGAAGGTGTGAACACATTGGATTTCGTCTTTATGTTTATCCCTGTCGAACCGGCCTACCTGTTGGCGTTGCAGAATGACGCGGGCTTGTTCCAAGAGTGTTTCGACAAACGGATTATGCTGGTCGGCCCCAGTACGCTGCTGGCGACTTTGCGGACGGTGGCGAATATTTGGCGCAACGAACAGCAAAATCAGAACGCACTGGCGATTGCGGACGAAGGCGGAAAGCTGTACGACAAATTTGTCGGCTTCGTACAGACGCTCGAAAGCGTCGGCAAAGGCATCGATCAGGCGCAAAGCAGCTTTCAGACGGCATTCAAGCAACTTGCCGAGGGGCGGGGCAATTTGGTCGGCCGCGCCGAGAAACTGCGTCTGTTGGGTGTGAAGGCAGGCAAACAGCTTCAACGGGATTTGGTCGAGCGTGCCAACGAACAGACGGCATTTGCTTTGGGCAAACCTTCGGAACAGGAAGCGGCTGACGAAGCCGAATAGGAAAGGCGGATGCGTTTCAGACGGCATCGGGGCAGGGGATGCCGTCTGAAGACTTTGGGAAGTCGGTTAGAAAAACGGATTGTGCCGCTTTTCGTGTCCGATGGAGGTCATACGCCCGTGTCCGGCGACAACTTGTACGGTTTCGGGGAGGGCGAATAATTTGTTGCGGATATTATTGATTAAGTCGGCGTGGTTGCCGCGCGGAAAATCGGTCCTGCCTATGGTTTCGTAAAACAGCACGTCGCCCGCAATCAGCAATTCCGCCTCGGCGCAATAAAAGACGATGTGCCCCGGCGTGTGGCCCGGAATATGCAGCACTTGAAAGGCATAGCGTCCGACCGCGAGCGTTTCGCCTTCTTCGAGCCAACGGTTCGGCGAAAAGGCGGGCGAGACGGGAAATCCGTATTGCGCGGTAGTTTGCGGCAGCGATTGGAGCAGGAATTCATCTTCGCGGTGCGGGCCGAGGACGGGGACTTTATGCGTTTTCAACATTTCGACCACGCCGCCCGCGTGATCGAGATGGCCATGCGTCAGCCAGATTGCCGTGAGCGTAAGTTTGCGGTTTGCCAACGCTTGCAGCAGGAACGGCACGTCGCCGCCGACATCGGTCAGGACGGCTTCGCCGCTTTCGTCGTCCCAAATCAGGGTGCAGTTTTGGCGAAAGGGGGTAACGGGGAGGATTTCGTAACGTAGGGTCATGGCGTGTTCCTAAACGGTTTTTCAGACGGCATCGGGTTTACCGTTTGTTTTATGGCGGTTTGCCGCCTGTTCGGATAGTGGGGAATCAGATGATTAAGAAGATAATCGGCGGCATCATACCGATTTTTACGGCGGTTTTCATCCCCGCATCGGCAGGCGCGGCGGATTTGATGCTGGCGCAGGAATACAAAGGGCAGGACATTGCCGGCTGGGCGATGAGCGAGAAACTCGACGGCGTGCGCGCCTATTGGGACGGAAAGCACCTGATAAGCCGTCAGGGTTATGCGTTTGCGCCGCCCAAAGGTTTTACCGCGCAGTTTCCGCCTTATCCTTTGGACGGCGAATTGTATAGCGGACGCGGTCAGTTCGAGCAGATTTCCGCTACCGTGCGTTCTGCTTCTTCAGACTGGCGCGGTATCCGCCTGCACGTTTTCGACGTACCCAAGGCGCAGGGCAATCTCTACCAACGTTTGGCAGTCGCAACGCAGTGGCTGAAAACGCATCCGAACGCGCCGATTGTCATCATTCCGCAAATCAAAGTGCGCGACCGGCAGCACGCGATGGACTTTTTAAAACAAATCGAAGCGCAGGGCGGCGAAGGCGTGATGCTGCGCCAGCCCGAATCCCGTTATAGCGGTGGCAGGAGCAGCCAATTATTGAAGCTGAAAAGCCAATACGACGACGAATGCACGGTAACGCGGCACTATGAAGGCAAAGGGCGCAATGCCGGACGGTTGGGCGCGGTCGGCTGCAAAAACTGGCACGGCGAATTCCGCATCGGCAGCGGTTTCAAAGACAAAGACCGCGACAACCCGCCCAAAATCGGCACGCTGATTACCTACCGCTACCGTGGTTTTACGCGGAAAGGCACGCCGAAATTTGCCACATTTGTGCGCGTGAGTACCGACCGCTGAGCAGGACGGTTCGGACGGCAGCCGATACTTTGGTTTATAATTTTCCTTTTACCGACCGATTCCGACATATGACCGATTTAGAAACCAAACGCCTTGAAACACAGGCGATGCTTGAAAACGCCGAACTTTTGTTCGACCAAGGGCAATGCCGCGCCGCGCTGCAAAAAGTGGCGGATGAGATTACGCGCGATTTGGGCGGCAAATACCCGCTGCTGCTGCCCGTGATGGGCGGTGCGGTGGTGTTTACGGGGCAGTTGCTGCCGCTGTTGCGCTTTCCCTTAGATTTTGATTATGTTCATGTTTCCCGTTACGGCGACAAGCTGGAGGGCGGCGCGTTCAACTGGAAACGTATGCCCGATGCGGAACAAATCCGGGGCAGGCACGTGGTCGTGTTGGACGATATTTTGGACGAAGGGCATACGATGTCCGCCATTCAAGCCAAACTTTTGGAAATGGGGGCGGCAAGCTGCCGTGCGGCGGTGTTCGCCAATAAATTAATCGACAAAGAAAAACCGGTCAAAGCCGATTATGTCGGACTGGATGTGCCGAACCGTTATGTTTTCGGTTACGGCATGGATGCGGCAGGCTGCTGGCGCAATCTAGGCGAGATTTACGCATTGAACGGAAAATAAGGATGCAATGCCGTCTGAAGGCCTTTCAGACGGTATCGCGCCCATACGCCGGCAGGACAACGAGGAACAGGACGCATAATATGATAGGGCTTTTAATCATCACACACGAAACCATAGGCGAAGCCTACCGCAAGCTGGCGCATCATTTTTTTCCGGGCGGGCTGCCTGAAAACGTCCGCATACTCGGCGTGCAGCCGACGGAAGACCAAGACGACATCATCAACAACGCCATTGCCGCGCTGCAAGAGTTTCCTGAAAACCACGGCGTATTGATTATGACCGACATTTTCGGCGCGACCCCCTGCAATGCCGCCCGCCGGCTCGTGCGCGAAAACAAATCGGCGATTTTGACCGGGTTGAACGCGCCGATGATGATTAAGGCCGTCCAATATTCGCCGGCGGCGGAAGACCTTGCTGCCTTCACCGAGAGTGTCAGGGAAGCGGCGGTAAAGGGCATTTTCGCCATCACGTCCGCGCCCGAAGATTTGGTGTGCCGGCGCAGCGGCGATGCCGTCTGAAGAAGCGGCAGGGCAGGAAAACATTTTAAACGGCATCTGCTGCCGATATACATAACACGGGAACCGAAATGCTCAAACAATCCATCGAAATCATCAACAAACTCGGACTTCACGCCCGCGCGTCCAGCAAGTTCACCCAAACCGCGTCCCAATTCAAAAGCGAAGTCTGGGTTACGAAAAACGGCAGCCGCGTCAACGGCAAAAGCATTATGGGGCTGATGATGCTCGCCGCCGCCAAGGGTACGGTCATCGAGTTGGAAACCGACGGCTTGGACGAAGCCGCAGCCATGAAGGCATTGACCGACTTAATCAACGGCTACTTCGGCGAGGGCGAATAATGAGTATCGTGCTGCACGGCGTGGCGGCGGGCAAAGGCATTGCCGTCGGTTGCGCCCACCTGATTGCGCGCGGCACGGAGGAAGTGCCGCAGTATGATGTTGCGGAGGCGGACACCGATGCCGAAGCCGAACGTTTCGATGCCGCCGTCAAAGCCACGCGCAAAGAGTTGGAACAGCTCCGCAGCGCGATTCCCGAAAACGCCCCGACCGAGTTGGGCGCGTTCATCTCGCTGCACCTGATGCTCTTGACCGATGTTACCTTGTCGCGCGAACCCGTCGATATTTTAAGGGAACAAAAAATCAACGCCGAGTGGGCATTGAAGCAGCAGAGCGACAAACTCGCCGCCCAATTCGACAATATGGACGATGCCTATTTGCGCGAACGCAAGCAGGATATGCTGCAAGTCGTCCGCCGCATCCACAACAACCTGATCGGGCAGGGCAACGAGTTGGAGGTTGCCGACAACCTGTTTGACGAAACCGTGCTGATTGCAAACGACCTTTCGCCCGCCGACACGGTTTTGTTTAAAGAGCAGCGCATTGCCGCCTTCGTTACCGATGCCGGCGGCCCCACCGGGCATACGGCGATTTTGGGCAGGAGCTTGGACATCCCGTCCGTCGTCGGGCTGCACAACGCGCGCAAACTGATTACCGAAGGCGAAACAGTCATTGTGGACGGCATCAACGGCATCCTGATTATCGCGCCCGATGAAACCGTCTTGGACGAATACCGCCGCCGCGCCCGCGAATACCGCAGCCACAAACGCGAGTTGAACAAGCTCAAAAAAACCGCTGCCGCCACCGCCGACGGGGTCTGCATCGAGCTTGTGGGCAATATAGAATCCGCCGAAGACGTGAAACCGCTGCACAACCTCGGCGCAGACGGCATCGGGCTGTTCCGCAGCGAGTTTCTTTACCTGAACCGCGATACGATGCCGTCTGAAGACGAGCAGTACGAAGTGTACAGCGCGATTGTCAAAAAAATGAAGGGCAAAAGCGTAACGATACGGACAGTCGATTTGGGTGTGGACAAGAATCCGCGCTGGTTCGGGAAAAACAGCACGCCCAACGGCAGCCTCAACCCCGCGCTGGGCATGACCGGCATCCGCCTGTGCCTTGCCGAACCGGTCATGTTCCGCACCCAGATGCGCGCCATCCTCCGTGCGGCGGTACACGGCCCCGTCCGCATGATGTGGCCGATGATTACCTCCGTATCCGAAGTGCGCCAGTGCCTGATTCATTTGGACACCGCCCGCCGCCAGCTTGCCGAACGCGGCGATGCCTTCGGCGAAGTCGGCATCGGCTGCATGATTGAAATTCCGTCTGCCGCGCTGACCGTCGGCAGCATTTTGAAACTGGTCGATTTCATCTCCGTCGGCACCAACGATTTGATCCAATATATTCTGTCAGTCGATCGCGGCGACGACAGCGTCAGCCACCTCTACCAGCCCGGCCATCCTTCCGTGTTGAAAATGCTGCAACACGTCATCCGTACCGCCAACCGTATGGAAAAAGACGTGTCCGTATGCGGCGAGATGGCGGGCGATACCGCGTTTACCCGCGTTTTATTGGGTATGGGGCTGCGCCGTTTTTCGATGAATCCAAACAACATCCTGCCCGTCAAAAACATCATTCTGCACAGCAATGCCGGACAGCTCGAAAACGATATTGCGAAAGTCATCCGCTGCGAAGACGAAGAGAAGTCGGAAAAGCTGATCAAACAGATCAACAGCGTGTCGGTCGAGGAAGAAGCCGAAGCCAAGGGGCGGAAATAAATATTGTTGACAATGGAAAAAGATTGCAGTCAAATAACGCCCTTAAAAAATACAGCTGCTTTGGTCAAGAAATGCCGTCTGAAAGGTTTTTCAGACGGCATTTTGTTTTTAAGGAAGCATCAACGGAAACGGACGATTTCCTTGTCTTCGATATGGATGCGTACCGTATCGTTTCCCGATATTTCACCGGCGTGCGGCATATCGAGGTTCAGCCACAGGATGCCGTATTTCGGATGGAGGACGGACAGGCTGAACGATTCGGGCAAACAGGTGCGGGATAATACGCGGCACTCCATGCCGTCTTGGTCGAAACGCACCGCATTTTGCGGGATATGGCGGTCATCGTCGGTGTTGGGCAGACCCATCAGTCGGGCGACCTGCACGCAGGACGGTGTTTTGACCAATGTTTCGGGCGTACCGCATTGAAGGATTTTCCCCTCGTGCATCACGGCGATTTCGTCCGCCGCCGTGCAGGCCTCTTCGGGCGAATGCGTTACCAAAACGGCAGGGATGCCGCCGTTTCGGATACGTTCGGCGGTCATACGGCGCAGCCGGTCGCGCAAATGCGTGTCCAAACTGGAAAACGATTCGTCCAGCAACAGCAGGGAAGGGCGGACAACCAAAGCGCGCGCCAGTGCCAACCGTTGCTTCTCGCCTCCGGAAAGTTTTTCAGGCTTGCGGTGCACCTCGTTTTCCAGTCCGACTTCGGCAAGTGCCGACAAGGCGAGGCGTTCGGCTTTGGCTTTCGGCATTTTTTGCATTTTCAAACCGAATGCCGCATTTTCCAGCGCACTCATATGGGGAAACAGCGCGTAATCTTGAAACATCAGCGAAATACGGCGTTTTTCGGGCGGCATACGGGTAATGTTTTCCCCGTTCAGCCATATTTCGCCGCCGTCCGGCCGGACAATCCCCGCAATCATATTCAGCAGGGTGGATTTTCCGCATCCCGACCGCCCCAAAACGGCGAGTATTTTGCCGCGCCCGACAGTCAGGCAGATGTTGTCGGCGACGGTTTTATCGCCGAAGCGTTTGCAGAGTCCGTTCAGTTCAAGCATGGCGCATCCTATAAACGTATGCCGTCCAGCCACTCGGACAGCGGATGGGCGGCATCAATCAGACCGTAACGGCAAAACGCGTCCAGCGTAACCAGTTGCGCGTCGTGCATCATGTTTCCCGACAACATGGCGGCAACCAGGCTGCCGATGTCCATTTTCTCAAAACACGCCACCTCGCCGTCCTGATTTTCGGGTTGGAAGGCTTCGGGCAGGACGGCATCGAATACATACAGGATTTCATTGTGCACACCCCGGCTGACGGGGCGCAGGCTGTACAGACGCGATACCGGACGGATGAGCGGAAACAGCGTTTTATCCAAACCCGCCTCTTCGCTGCTTTCGCGGCACACGGCTTCAGACGGCATTTCGCCGCCGGAAACCCCGCCGGCGGCAGTATTGTCGAGTTTGTCGGGATCGACTGCTTTGTGCGGACTGCGCCTGCCTATCCAAAAATGCCATCGGCCGTCCGATTCGGTCAGACCGTTGAGGTGGACGGCGCGGCTGAGCAGTCCGAACGGACGGAAAGCGGCGCGTTCGAGTGAGAACAAGATATTGCCGCCGCCGTCGGTCAGGTCGAAACACTCGTTGCGCCATCCGTGAAGCAGCCCCGCCTTGTTCCATGTGCGGGCGAGGTGCTGCAAGCGGCCGCCCATATCTGACCAGCCGTCCGCATTCAGAAAAATGCCGTCTGAAGACTCCGAGCAGCCTGCCTCCCAGTCTTTTTTGACGCGCTCCGCCCATTCCGGCGACAGATTGCCCAAAGGCAGACGGTTCAGATACAGCGTTTTCCAGCAACTTTTTGCACCGTAACTTGCTTTTGCCCACTCGAACAGGGCATCAAGGTCTTGTTTGCTGACGGATTCGGTAAAACGGACGGTCGGCATAGTCGGCTTTCTTGAACATAATGCGGAAGATTGTAGCCAAACCGCCTGAATTTGCAACCGCAAACAGACGGCGGGCTGCCGTTCCGATATTGCGGCAGGAAGGAAAATCCGGCAAAAAACGGAGGCGGCAGGAAACAGGCAAAACAAAACCCCTCGGCATTGAACCGAGGGGTTTAATATTTGGTTGCGGGAGCAGGATTCGAACCTACGACCTTCGGGTTATGAGCCCGACGAGCTACCATGCTGCTCCATCCCGCGTCAGAAAACGAGACTATACGGCAGATTTTTTATGTTGTCAAACATTACTTCCGCGAAAAATCATAAAATTTTGCCGTCCGTCGGTTTATGCCTGATTTGAAATATTATTTTCTTTACAAAAATCCAAGCCCGTGTTTTAATTTTGCCCAACATCGAAACAGGGGTGCTGCCTGATGTTCAGGCGGCTGAGAAATACCCTTTACACCCGATCGGGATAATACCTGCGTGGGGAGTTTTCACGGATTCTGCCTTTCAGACGGCATCGGTTTTCAAATGCCGTCTGAAAACGCGAAACGCTCCTGTTTCTTTATTTTAAACGAGAAAACAGGAGCATTTTTTATGACTACGCCAAAAAAAACCGCCAAAACTTCCGGCAACGAAGCGCGCGAGCTTGCCGACTTGAGCGAAGACATCGGCATCCGCTTCAAATATCCGAACTCGGAGCGCGTGTATCTGCAAGGCAGCCGCGACGACATCCGCGTGCCTTTGCGCGAAATCCGTCAGGACGACACCTACACGGCGCAAGGCACGGAAGCCAACCCGCCGATTCCTGTCTATGACACCAGCGGCGTGTATGGCGATCCGGCGGCGCACATCGACCTGAAACAAGGCCTGCCGCACATCCGCACTGCATGGCTGAACGAACGCGGCGATACCGAAATCCTGCCCAAGCTCTCCAGCGAATACGGCATCGAACGCGCACACGATCCGAAAACCGCCCATCTGCGCTTCAACCAAATCACCCGCCCGCGCCGCGCGAAAAGCGGCAGCAACGTAACCCAGCTTCACTATGCGCGCCGCGGCATCATCACGCCCGAAATGGAGTTTGTCGCCATACGCGAACGTTTAAAATTAGACGAATTGTCCCAAAAACCGGAATACGCCAAACTCTTGAAACAGCACGCAGGGCAAAGTTTCGGCGCGAATATCCCGACCCATCCCGACCAAATCACGCCCGAATTCGTGCGCCAAGAAATCGCCGCCGGACGCGCGATTATCCCCGCCAACATCAACCACCCCGAACTCGAACCGATGATTATCGGCCGCAACTTCCGCGTCAAAATCAACGGCAATTTGGGCAACTCCGCCGTAACCTCCAGCCTGACCGAAGAAGTCGAAAAAATGGTGTGGTCGCTGCGTTGGGGCGCGGACACGATTATGGATTTGTCCACCGGTGCGCACATCCATGAAACGCGCGAATGGATTATCCGCAACGCGCCCGTCCCCATCGGCACCGTGCCGATTTACCAAGCGTTGGAAAAAACCGGCGGCATCGCCGAAGATTTGACTTGGGATTTGTTCCGCGACACTCTCATCGAACAGGCGGAGCAAGGCGTGGACTATTTCACCATACACGCGGGCGTGTTGCTGCGTTATGTGCCGATGACCGCCAACCGCCTCACCGGCATCGTCTCGCGCGGCGGTTCGATTATGGCGAAATGGTGTTTGGCACATCATCGGGAAAATTTCCTCTACACGCATTTCGACGAAATCTGCGAAATTATGAAAGCGTATGACGTATCGTTCAGCCTCGGCGACGGCCTGCGCCCCGGCTGCATTGCCGATGCCAACGACGAATCCCAATTCGCCGAGCTGCACACCTTGGGCGAATTGACCGATAAAGCGTGGAAACACGACGTACAAGTCATGATTGAAGGCCCCGGCCATGTGCCGCTGCAACGCGTCAAAGAAAACATGACCGAAGAGCTGCAACATTGCTTTGAAGCGCCTTTCTACACACTCGGCCCGCTCGTTACCGACATCGCCCCCGGCTACGACCACATCACTTCGGGCATAGGCGCGACCAATATCGGCTGGTACGGCACAGCCATGCTCTGCTACGTTACCCCGAAAGAGCATCTCGGTCTGCCCGACAAAGAAGACGTGCGCACCGGTATCATCACCTACAAACTCGCCGCCCACGCTGCCGATCTCGCCAAAGGCTGGCCGGGCGCACAGTTGCGCGACAACGCCTTAAGCAAAGCGCGTTTCGAGTTCCGCTGGCGCGACCAATTCCGCTTAAGCCTCGACCCCGAACGCGCCGAGAGCTTCCACGACGAAACCCTGCCTGCCGAAGGCGCGAAAATCGCCCACTTCTGCTCGATGTGCGGTCCCAAATTCTGCTCGATGAAAATCACCCAGGAAGTGCGCGACTACGCCGACAAGCAAAAAGCCCAACGGCAGGGTATGGAGGAAAAAGCGATTGAGTTCGTCAAAAAAGGAGCGAAGCTTTACAGCTAAAACGTCAAGCAAAAAATGCCGTCTGAAGCCCGACAAAGCTCCCGATGCCGTCTGAAACTTCGTTATTCCCCTGCTGCCCGCAAGCTTTCGTCATTCCCGTGAAAACGGGAATCTAGAACCTCAAACTTTCAGATAATCTTTGAATATTGCCGCCGCCCGAAGGTCTAGATTCCCGCCTGCGCGGGAATGACGGCATATCGGCAGGCGCAGGATAAATGCGTAAGGCGCTGTATATGGCTACCGTGGCAGCGACACGTTTTGAACCGCTTATTCGGGATTTCTACCAACGCCTGCTGTCCAAGGGTAAGCCGTATAAGGTTGCCGTTACGGCATGTATGCGCAAACTGCTGACGATATTGAATGCTCGGATGCGTGATTATCTTGCTGAAAACGATACCGCCGAAAACGGTATCCGGACGGCTTGATTTGAGTTTTGGTATTTTTGCCCGACGGAGTGAAAAATACAGTTGCTACGGCTCGATGAATCGTCAGAAATACCCGAACCGTCATTCCCGCGCAGGCGGGAATCCAGACCGGTCGGCACGGAAACTTATCGGGAAAAAAGGTTTCTCCAACTCCGAGTCCTAGATTCCCACTTTCGTGGGAATGACGGCGGTAGATTTGGCGGATTCGGCAGGCCTCAACCCATCCTACAACCCACCCTGCCCGCCTTTTACGAATCCGCCGCCATCCCCGAAAACGCAAAAAAATGTCGTCTGAAGGACTTTCAGACGGCATTTTCGTGGGCAAATCAGTAGAAGACTTCGCGCCAGCTTAAGCGTTTCATACCGCACGTCGGATCGGGCGGGTTTCGGAAGGGCGGTGTGAAATGAAACGCGGCGGACGGCACGGATGCCGCCATCCTGCCCCGAACTGGCGGCAAAGCGTCATCGCGGTTTGAATCGGGCGGGCGCGTGCCTGTTCCGGCACGGATGCCGTCTGAAAGCGGCGGGCCGGCCCAGCAGCGTCAACCCAAGGCGAAAAGTTCCCTGCTGCGGTCTTTGAGCCATTGCTTGGCTTCGTCCGCGTAGGGGGCGAAGCTGCGGGTCAGTTCCCAAAAGGCGGGGCTGTGGTCGGGATGGGCGAGGTGGCAGAGTTCGTGTATGCAGACATAGTCGGCAACGTATTCCGGTGCGCCGACCAGCCGCCAGTTGAGGCGTATGCCTGTGGTTTTGCGGCACACGCCCCAGAAGGTTTTGGCGGAGGTCAGTGCGGCGGCGGTTGGAAACAGGCGGACGGTTCGGGCGTGGCGTTCGAGACGGGGAATCAGGTAACTGTGCGCCTGCAGTTCCAAAAAGTCCCACAGCAGCGCAAGCTGTTTTTCGGGCGCGCCTTCGGGGACGCGGATTTCAGACGGCATCAGCAGGATTTTCGTGTCTTGATGGGCGGTGAGGGCAAGCCGCCTGCCGTGGAAGAGGATGGATTCGGGCAGCCGGTTTGCCGTATTGTGCGGCGGTGTTTTCGCCAGTGTTCGCCGCAGGATGGCTTCGTTGTCGCGCAGCCAGCGGTTTAGAGCGGAGACGGAGAAGTAGGGTGGGACGCTGATGCTGACGGTATGTGTGCCGATAGGGCGGATAATCAGGTTTTTCTTGGCGCGGCGTTTGATTTCTATGGTCAGTTCCATGCCGTCTGAAAGAGTATGAATCAGGGAGGTCATGCGGTTTCAGACGGCATTTTGGCGGCAAATGAGCCTTTGCCGGAAATAAGCGGTTGTTGCGTTTCAATGAGATGTTCGCATTTTTCCATCAGTTCAGCTTCGCTGCCGCTTGCGTGCGGGATGGTCGGACAGATGACGACGGTGATTTCCCCCGGGTATTTCAGAAAGGAATTTTTTGGCCAAAATTCGCCGCTGTTGAGGGCGACGGGGACGATGTCCATCTCAAACATTTTCGCCATGCGCGCGCCGCCGAGCTTGTATTTGCCGCGCTTTCCGGGTGCAAGGCGCGTGCCTTCGGGGAAAATGGTAATCCAATAGCCTTCGTTTTTGCGCGCAAAACCCTGTTTTATGAGCTGTTCGTTGGCTTCGCGGCGGTTGTTGCGGTCTATGCCTATGGTTTTGACCAGTTTCAAGCCCCAGCCGAAAAAGGGGATTTTGAACAACTCGCGCTTGGCAACGTAAACCTGCGGCGGAAAAATGTCCTGAAGGGCAAGCGTTTCCCAGCCGCTTTGGTGTTTGGCGCAGATGACGGCGGGGCGGTCGGGGATGTTTTCCGCGCCGATGATGCGGTATTTAAGCCCGACGATGTGTTTGAGCGACCAGTTGAGGATGCCGACCCAGACCCGCGCCATCTTGTGCGCCCCGTCTCGGAAAGGCGAGGCGAGCAGCATAAAGGGAAAGAGGAAAATCAGGCTGGAACAGAGTATCAGCCAGTAAATCAGGTTGCGGATGATGAGCATGGTTTTGCCTTGTCGGAATACGGTATGTTCAGTCGGCTTGCGGTGCGGCGTTTTCCTGCATGATGTATTGTGAGAAATCGAGCAGGGTATCGAAAACCTGTGTGTGTTCGGGCAATTCGTGTCCGTGTTGGGAGAGCGTTTTTTTGCCTTTCCCGGTCAGAACCAGCGCGGGTTTGCCGCCGACGGCATCGATTGCCTGCAAATCGCGCAGGCTGTCGCCGACCAGCCAGGTTTCCGAGGCTTGGGCGTTGAAGCGTCCGATGATGTCTTCAATCATACCCGGTTTGGGCTTGCGGCAGTTGCAGTTGTCGGCGTTGGTGTGGGGGCAGAACCAGATGCCGTTGATTTCGCCGCCTGCCTGACGGACGAGGCGGTGCATTTTGGCATGCATTTCGGTGAGGTCTTGAACGGTGAAATATTTGCGCCCGATGCCGGATTGGTTGGTGGCGACGGCGACGGTGCAGCCCGCCTGCGTCAGGAATGCCACCGCATCCATGCTGCCTTCGATGGGTATCCACTCGTCAACGGATTTGACGAAGTCGTCGCGGTCCCGGTTGATGACGCCGTCGCGGTCGAGAATGATGAGTTTCATCACGGTTCCTTTGGGTTAGGCAGGTTTGGGGATGGCATTATACTGAAATATCGGTGGAAATGCGCCTGTGCTGCATTATAATGCACGCTTTCGATAATAATTTGCAACGGCTCAGGTATGCCGTTTTGAGGAGTGGGGCGGGATGGTTGCCTATGTTTTCCTGTTTTTGTTTGTAACGGCGGCGTTGGTGCTGATTATCAGGTCACACTACCGCTGGACGTATTTTTTCGCATCCGCGCTGTTTGTCTTTTTGGCGGGCGGTATGCTGATGCTGACGGCTCAGTGGCAGCGCGCCTTGAATTTCGCTTCGGTCTGGTTTGTAGTGCTGATACTGTTCCACAGGCTGAAAATCCATTATTACAAACAGCCGCTGTTAATTTCCGACTTTTTGCTGATTGCCGACTGGCGGAATTGGGAAACGCTGTTCCATTATAAGGAAGCGGTTATCGGTATGGCGGGGCTGCTGGCTTTGGCGACATATGCGGTTTTCGGCTGGAGCGGTGCGGATTCTTTGGATATGCCGTGGCGGTGGGCGAGCGCGGCGTTGTTTGCGGCGGCGTTCGTGTCGATGCGGCATTTTTCCAAACATCCGGGCGCGGTAAAGACGTGGCTGGACTCGCTGCCGGACGACGGGCGCGACGTGTTTTTGAACCTGCCGATGTCCTGTCGGGCGGTGTTTTTCCAAGTACCCGTGTTTGAGGGCGACGGGGAAGCGTTTGCCAGGCAGATGCCGTCTGAACCTCCTTTGCGCGGCAGGTCGGGTGAAAAACCCGATATTGTCGTTACCCTGATGGAATCGACGCTCGATCCGCACTGTTTCGATTTTGCCGCCGCCAAGATTCCCGATTTGAAAATGTTCGGACGGCAGGAAGATACCGTATTTTCCTCACCTTTGCGCGTGCATACTTTCGGCGGCGCAACGTGGAAGTCCGAATTTGCGTTTTTGGCGGGTGTTCCGTCCACGGATTTCGGCGCGTTGGCAAGCGGCGTGTTTTACTCGGTCGTACCGCATTTGCAGACCGGTTTTGTCCGCAACCTGCGCGAACACGGTTATTTTTGCGTGGCACTCTCGCCGTTTACCAAGGGCAACTACAATGCCAAGGCAGCATATGACCATTTCGGCTTTAATCTGATGTTCCAGCCGCAAGATTTGGGCTATCCCGCGCCGATGGGCAAAAACCTGTGGCACATTTCCAGTGAGGAAATGATGCAGTATGCGCGGATGATTCTCGAAAAACGCCATCCCGATTTGGAAAATGTGCGCCAACCGATGTTCGTATATGTGCTGACCATGAAGGAACACGGGCCGTATCGGACGGATACCGACAATGTGTTTGATTTGGATGCGCCTGATTTGAATGCGAAAACCGTATCCGCGCTTAATGACTACATCGGGCGCATTGCCGATTTGGACAAAGCAGTGGAAAGTTTCGACCGTTATCTGCATGAACGCGGCAAACCCTTTGTTTTCGGTTATTTCGGCGATCATCAGGTACCGTTTGAGGGCGTGTCCGTCAGGAAGAAATGGGATTACGCGCAGCCGGATTATGTAACGCAGTTTGCCGTCAGGAGCAATATTGCTGGCGGATTCGTACAGCGGCAGGATTTTCTCGACCTTGCCTTTGCAGGCGGCGTACTGATGGAGGCGGCGGGTTTGGAAGCCAAAGACGGCTTCATGCGTGCGAATATGGCGATGCGCGGTTTGTGCGGCGGAGGGTTGGAAGACTGCCCGAACCGGAAACTGGTCGGAGACTATCGGAACTATCTGTACGATGTTTTGAAAATTGCCCGTTAGCTTTTTGCCGCACGGCTGCAACGGTTGCGAAAATGCCGTCTGAAAACTCGTTCAGACGGCATTTTGCCTTTATCCCTTGAATACGGGGACGAGTTCCATTTGGCTCAATACCTGTGCGGCGATGTTGATGATGCCGAAAAGGAAGACCCAAACCATCAGCCACAAGCCGCCGTAAACTTTATAGGTTTTGCCTGCGCCGAATTTTTTGCGTGAACGGTAGAGTAGCATGGCGGGGATGATGCCTGTCCAGACGGTTGCCGCCAGTCCGACGTAGCCGATGGCGGTAACGAAGCCGGTGGGGAAGAGCAGGCAGGAAATTAGAGGCGGCAGGAAGGTCAGCGCGGCGGTTTTGGTGCGGCCGGACAAGCTGTCGTTCCATTTGAAGATGTCGGAGATGTAGTCGAAGAGTCCGAGCGTTACGCCTAAAAACGAGGTGGCGATCGCCATATAGGAAAACAGGGACAATATTTTATCCATATTGCCGGTTTGGGCGAATTTGGACAGGGTTTCAATCAGGACGGAGACTTGCCCTTCGGCGGCGATGACGGGGGCGAACTCGTTGCGCGGCAGGTTGCCTTGGATGGCGATTTGCCAGAGGACGTAAATCACCAGCGCAATCAGTGTGCCCGTCCAGATGGATTTCGCCACTTTGGGTGCGTCGCCTTTAAAGTATTTGAGCAGGCTGGAGACGTTGCCGTGGAAGCCGAAGGAAGCGAGGCAGACGGGCAGGGCGGTGGCGACATAAATCCAGTAGCTGGTGCCGACGGGGGCTTGGGTGTCGAAGAGAACGGGCAGTTTGGCATCGGCAATCAGGCCGCCGGTTGCCCAAATAAAGGTTAATACCATGCCGCCGATGAGGACGCTGGTGAAACGGTCAACCAAGCGTGCGGATGCCCATACGCAAAAGGCGAGGATGCCGAAGAAGACGAGTTGGCCGACGGTGAGCGAAACGTCGCTGCCTGCCGCGCTGCCTAAGCCTTTGGCGGTCAGGTCGCCGCCGACGAAGATATAAGCGTAAGTAAGCAGGTATAAAACGAAGGCGACGGCGATGCCGTTGATGATGTTCCAGCTCCGTCCGAGCAGGTCTTTGACCATGGTGTCGAAACTTGCGCCGTGGGGGTAGTGGGTGTTGACTTCCAAAATCATCAGGCCGCTGGAGAGCATGGAAAACCAGGTGTAGAGCAACACAATCAGCGAGCCGGCAAACCATACGCCGGAGGTGGCGGTGGGGTTGGCGAGCATACCTGCGCCGATAACCGTACCGGCGATAATCATCGCGCCGCCGAATAGGGAAGGGGTTTTGGTTGACATTGTTTATCTTTCTTCTAGAAATGCGCGGCTGCCATTATGCCGTAAAGTGTAAGGGTTTGTAAGGTATTTGCGCCGCACCGCCCGAAAAGGCTTTCAGACGGCATCGTGTTCCATAGTATAATCTTGGGTTTTGGAGTGGGGCGGTTCGTCAGATGGGAGGAAAAATGTCCGACAAAAAATATAATGTCGATGAGGGGGAAATCGCCAAATTCAGCCGGATTGCCGACAAATGGTGGGACAAGTCGGGCGAGTTCAAAACCTTGCACGACATCAATCCGCTGCGGCTCGATTATATCGACGGACACGCAAATTTGCGCGGCAAACGGGTTTTGGATGTGGGCTGCGGCGGCGGGATTTTGGCGGAAAGTATGGCGCGGCGCGGCGCGGTGTTTGTCAAGGGCATCGACATGGCGGAGCAGTCGTTGGAAACCGCCCGCCTGCATGCGGCTTTGAACAATGTCGCCGATATCGAATACGAATGTATCCGCGTGGAAGACCTTGCCGAGGCGGAACCGTACTCGTTTGATGTGGTAACGTGCATGGAAATGATGGAACACGTCCCCGATCCCGCCGCCATCGTGCGTGCTTGTGCCAAGCTGGTCAAACCGGACGGCATGGTGTTTTTTTCCACCATCAATAAAAACCCGAAATCGTATCTGCATCTGATTGTGGCGGCGGAATATCTGTTGAAGTTTGTCCCCAAAGGCACGCACGACTGGAAAAAATTCATCGCGCCTGCCGAGCTGGCGCGGATGTGCCGTCAGGCGGGCTTGGATGTGGCGGATACGAAGGGTATGACTTACCATGTGTTGTCGCAAACTTATGCCCTGTGCGATTCGACCGATGTGAATTATATGTTTGCCTGCCGTCCGGCGTTCTGACGGCGGGTTTGCCCGTTTTTGAGCAAGTGAGTTGATATGTCTGTCTATACCAGTGTTTCCGATGATGAAATGCGCGGCTTCCTGAGCGGTTACGATTTGGGGGAATTTGTTTCCCTGCAGGGTATCGCGCAGGGGATTACCAACAGCAATTATTTTCTGACGACGACTTCGGGACGTTATGTGCTGACCGTGTTTGAAGTGTTGAAACAGGAGGAGTTGCCGTTTTTTCTGGAACTTAACCGGCATTTGAGTATGAAGGGCGTGGCGGTTGCCGCGCCGGTCGCGCGCAAAGACGGTCGGCTTGATTCCGTTTTGGCGGGCAAGCCCGCCTGCCTGGTTGCCTGCCTGAAAGGTTCGGATACCGCGCTGCCGACGGCGGAGCAGTGCTTCCATACCGGTGCGATGTTGGCGAAAATGCACCTTGCCGCCGCCGATTTCCCTTTGGAAATGGAAAACCCGCGTTACGATGCGTGGTGGACGGAAGCGTGCGCCCGACTGCTGCCCGTCCTGTCGCAAGACGATGCCGCGCTGCTGTGTTCCGAAATCGATGCGCTGAAGGACAATCTCGGCAACCATCTGCCTTCGGGCATCATCCATGCCGACCTGTTTAAAGACAATGTGTTGCTTGACGGCGGTCAGGTATCGGGCTTCATCGATTTCTATTATGCCTGCCGGGGCAATTTTATGTATGACTTGGCGATTGCGGTCAACGATTGGGCAAGGACGGCGGACAATAAGTTGGATGAGGCGTTGAAAAAGGCGTTTATCGGCGGTTATGAGGGCGTGCGCCCCTTGAGTGCCGAAGAAAAGGCGTATTTCCCGACCGCCCAACGTGCCGGCTGCATCCGTTTTTGGGTGTCGCGCCTGTTGGATTTTCATTTTCCGCAGGAGGGCGAGATGACGTTTATCAAAGACCCGAACGCGTTCCGCAACCTGCTGTTGAGTTTGGGTTGAGTGCGTCCGGCGTTTGACAGAAATGCCGTCTGAAAGGGTTTCAGACGGCATTTTGTTTCGGATTTGAATATGTTTTCCGGATGTTTTCCGGTTCGGCGTACCGGTTTCGGTTGCTTTGTTACGCACCCGCGCCGGTGTTTGACTCTGAATTCTGGCGGTTTGACTGCGGACGGATAAAATTGTGCAGTCATTTTTGATTGGCTTTGGGTACAATCCAGCCATTATGTTTTGAAATGGGAAAACGGATGGATATGCGGCGTTGGGCGGTTGTCGGATTGGTTACGCTGCCGCCCCTGTTTTTTTTGACCGCGATGGTGCTTGCGCCTTTGTGGGCGATGGCGGCATATGACGGTTTGGCGTGGCACGCGGTGCTGTCGGATGCCTATATGCTCAAACGTTTGACGTGGACGGTGTTTCAGGCGGCGGCAACCTGTGTGCTGGTGCTTCCCTTGGGCGTACCTGTCGCGTGGGTGCTGGCGCGGCTGGCGTTCCCGGGGCGGGCTTTGGTGCTGCGCCTGCTGATGCTGCCGTTCGTGATGCCCACGCTGGTGGCGGGCGTGGGCGTGCTGGCCTTGTTCGGGGCGGACGGGCTGTTGTGGCGCGGCTGGCAGGATACGCCGTATCTGTTGTTGTACGGCAATGTGTTTTTCAACCTGCCCGTGCTGGTCAGGGCGGCATATCAGGGGTTTGTGCAAGTGCCTGCGGCACGGCTTCAGACGGCACGGACGTTGGGCGCGGGGGCGTGGCGGCGGTTTTGGAACATTGAAATGCCCGTTTTGCGCCCGTGGCTTGCCGGCGGTGTGTGCCTTGTCTTTTTGTATTGTTTTTCCGGGTTCGGGCTGGCATTGCTGCTGGGCGGCAGCCGTTATGCCACGGTCGAAGTGGAAATTTACCAGTTGGTCATGTTCGAACTCGATATGGCGGTTGCTTCGGTGCTGGTGTGGCTGGTGTTGGGGGTAACGGCGGTGGCGGGATTGCTGTATGCGTGGTTCGGCAGACGCGCGGGTTCGGATAAGGCGGTTTCCCCTGTGATGCCGTCTGAACCGCAGTCGGTCGGGGAATATGTGCTGCTGGCGTTTGCGGCGGCAGTGTTGGGCATATGCTGCCTGTTTCCGCTGGCGGCGGTCGTGGTAAAGGCCTGTTCTGCAGGAGAATCCTGGCAGGTGTTGGCGGAACGCGAAACTTGGCAGGCGGTGTGGAATACTTTGCGCTTCTCGGCGGCGGCGGTATTTTCGGCGGCGGTATTGGGTGTCATGTATGCTGCGGCGGCGCGGTGGTCGGCGTGGATGCGCGGGCTGATGTTTTTGCCGTTTATGGTGTCGCCGGTTTGTGTTTCGGCGGGCGTGCTGCTGCTTTATCCGCAGTGGACGGCTTCGTTGCCGTTGCTGCTGGCGATGTATGCGCTGCTGGCTTATCCGTTTGTGGCAAAAGATGTTTTATCGGCCTGGGATGCACTGCCGCCGGATTACGGCAGGGCGGCGGCAGGTTTGGGCGCGGATAGCTTTCAGACGGCATACCGTATTACGCTCCCCCTCTTGAAACCGGCGTTGCGGCGCGGGCTGACCTTGGCGGCGGCGACGTGTGTGGGCGAATTTGCGGCAACCTTGTTCCTGTCGCGCCCCGAGTGGCAGACGCTGACGACGCTGATTTACGCCTATTTGGGGCGTGCGGGTGAGGACAATTATGCGCGGGCAATGGTGTTGACATTGCTGTTGTCGGCATTTGCGGTGTGCATTTTCCTGCTGTTGGACAACGGTGAAGGCGGAAAACAGACGGAAACGTTATAATGTGAACCCTTTTTCAGAGGACGGCAAAATGAGCGAGTTGAGCGAAATCCTTTCCTATAATCAGAAATTTGTCGAGTCGGGCGAATATGAGAAATATTTTACCGACAAATACCCAGGCAGGGAGTTGGCGATTTTGTCTTGCATGGATGCGCGGATTATCGAGCTACTGCCCAATGCTTTGGGGTTGAGGAACGGCGATGCCAAACTGATTAAAAATGCAGGTGCGCTGGTTGCGCATCCGTGGGGTTCGGTCATGAGGAGCCTGCTGGTTGCCGTGTTTGAACTGAAAGTCAAAGAAATCATGGTCATCTCCCATCACGATTGCGGTATGCAGGGATTGAATGCGGCCGGCTTTCTCAGTAAGGTGCATGAAAGCAATATTCCCGACGACCGTATCGAAACCCTGCGTTATGCAGGTGTTGACCTCGACGGCTGGCTGACCGGTTTCGACAACGTCGAAGACAGCGTGCGCCATACGGTCGAACTCATCCGCCGCCATCCGTTGATGCCGCGTCATATTGCCGTTCACGGATTGGTCATCCATCCCGTTACCGGCAAACTGACCCTGATTGTGGACGGCAGTGTTTCAGACGGCATGGACTTATCGGAAGGAATGGAAACATCATGAAGAAAATCGGACTGTTCGGCGGCACTTTCGACCCGATACACAACGGGCATCTTCATATCGCCCGTGCCTTTGCCGATGAAATCGGGTTGGACACGGTTGTTTTCCTGCCGGCAGGCGGCCCGTATCACAAAGACGCCGCCTCCGCTTCCGCCGCCGACCGCCTTGCCATGGTCGAACTGGCGACGGCAGAAGACGCGCGTTTTGCCGTCAGCGACTGCGACATCGTCCGAGAAGGCGCGACTTACACCTTCGACACCGTACAAATCTTCCGCCAGCAGTTCCCGTCCGCGCAACTCTGGTGGCTGATGGGCAGCGACAGCCTGATGAAGCTGCACACATGGAAAAAATGGCAGATGCTCGTGCGCGAAACCCATATCGCCGTCGCCATGCGGCAGGGCGACAGCCTGCACCAAACCCCGCGCGAACTGCACGCGTGGCTGGGCAATGCGCTTCAGGACGGCAGCGTCCGCATCTTGTCCGCCCCGATGCATAATGTGTCGTCAACGGAAATCCGCCGCAACCTGAGTGCCGCCAGTGTTTCAGACGGCATACCGCCTGCCGCCGCACGCTACATCCGCGAACACCGGCTGTATGAAAAATAAGTCAAACCGGTAAGGAACGGCTATAATGCCGTCTGAAAACATCCCGTTAGGAACATAATGAACGAACAAGAACTGCAAGACCTGCAAAAAATGGTCGGGGTGGCCGTCAACGCCCTCGAAGATATCAAAGCCAAAGACATTTCCGTTTTGGAAACCCAAGACAAAACTTCGCTGTTTGCCAGAATGATTATCGCCAGCGGCGACAGTACGCGCCAAGTCAAAGCCCTTGCCAACAACGTTGCCGTCGATTTGAAAGAAGCCGGTTTTGAAATCCTCAGTACCGAAGGCGACAGCGGCGAATGGACGTTGGTTGATGCAGGCGACCTCGTCGTCCACGTTATGCTCCCTGCCGTGCGCGACTTCTACGACATCGACACCCTCTGGGGCGGCGAGAAACCGAGTTTCCACGCCGGAATGCAGAAGCCGTGGCACGCGGCAGACTGATTCCCAATGCCGTCTGAATGTTCAGACGGCATTTTCCTGTAAGGGAGAAAGCATTGAACATTACCGTCTTGGCAGTCGGCACCAAAATGCCGCGCTGGGTTGATGAGGCCGTCGCCGAATACGCCAAACGCTTCGGACGCGACATCGCCTACGCACTCAAAGAAATCAAACCCGAAAAACGCGGCGCGGGCGTGAATGCCGCCCAAGGTATGGCGGCAGAAGAAAAACGCATCCTTGAAGCCGTTCCGCAAGGCGCGTTCCTTGTCGTTCTTGACGAACGCGGCAAAGCACCGACCTCCGTCGATCTGGCGGAACACCTCAAAAGCTGGCAGCAAAACGGCGAACACGTCTGCTTCATCATCGGCGGCGCGGACGGCATGACCGACCGCCTCAAACAACAAGCCCGCATGATGATGCGCCTGTCCAGCCTCACTCTGCCGCACGGCATGGTGCGCGTCCTTTTGACCGAGCAGCTCTACCGGGCCGTCTCCATCCTGCACAACCATCCCTATCATCGGGAATAAGAAGGCTTTTGTCCGTACCCCTAATCGGTTAAAATCATCCCCGTTATTTCTGAACACACAGCAAAGGAATCCGCTATGGCACGCATGGTATTCTGCGTTAAGCTCAACAAAGAAGCCGAAGGCATGAAATTTCCACCGCTTCCCAACGAATTGGGCAAGCGCATTTTTGAAAACGTATCGCAAGAAGCATGGATGGCGTGGACGCGCCACCAAACGATGCTGATTAACGAAAACCGCTTAAGCCTCGCCGATCCGCGCGCGCGTGAATATCTGGCGCAGCAGATGGAGCAGTATTTCTTCGGCGACGGCGCGGATGCCGTTCAGGGGTATGTTCCGCAATAAATGGTTTCCTGCTTCAAATAAAGGCTGTCCGAACCTGTTTCAGACGGCCTTTAAAATACGCCGGACAACTTTATCTTCACGCAACTGGACAAATTTTGACATTGGGCAATGTTAAAATCCCCCGTTATTCCCAACCGCGCTTTCAGGAGCAGATGATATGCAACACGACGTTTACGACTACACCGCGCATACGGTTTCTAAAAACACCGTCCTGCAGAAAACCTACCGCCTGCTCGGATTTTCTTTCATTCCGGCTGCCGCAGGCGCAGTGCTTGCTGCCAATGCCGGTTTCAATTTTTACGCCACCTTCGGTTCGCGCTGGATAGGATTTGCCGTCGTGTTGGCGTTTTTCTACGGTATGATCCACTTCATCGAGAAAAACCGTTACAGCAATACCGGCGTTGCCCTGCTGATGGTATTCACATTCGGTATGGGCGTATTGATCGGTCCCGTGCTGCAATACGCGCTCCATATTGCCGACGGTGCGAAAATCGTCGGCATTGCCGCCGCGATGACCGCCGCCGTCTTTTTAACGATGTCCGCCTTGGCGCGCCGAACCCGGCTCGATATGAACGCGCTCGGACGCTTCCTGACCGTAGGGGCGGTTATTCTGATGGTCGCCGTGGTTGCCAATCTGTTTTTGGGTATTCCCGCACTTGCCCTGACCATTTCCGCCGGTTTTGTCTTGTTCGGTTCCTTAATGATTATGTGGCAGGTACGCACCGTCATCGACGGCGGCGAAGACAGCCACATCAGCGCGGCACTGACACTGTTTATCTCGCTTTACAACATCTTCAGCAGCCTGCTCAACATCCTGTTGTCTTTAAACGGCGAGGATTGATGCCGGCAAAATGCTATCGGGCTATGCCGTCTGAAAATGCTTCAGACGGCATTTTGTTTTGGGCATACAATACGGATGCACACACATAAAAACACAGCCGGCTATGAAGTCGGAAGGAATCATATGTCACCGAATACACCGCGCCGAGCCGTTTATGCCGGCAGTTTCGATCCGCCCACATTGGGGCATCTGTGGATGATACGGCAGGCGCAATCTATGTTTGACGAACTCATCGTCGCCATCGGCATCAATCCCGACAAACGCAACACCTATACCGTCGCTGAAAGGCAGGATATGTTGTGCGCCATTACCGACAACTTCCCAAACGTCAGAATTGAAGTGTTTGAAAACCGGTTTCTGGTGCATTACGCCCGCGAAGTGCAGGCAGGATTCATCGTGCGCGGCATACGTTCCGCCTCCGATTATGAATACGAACGCTCTATGCGCCATATCAACAGCGACCTTGCCCCCGAAATATCCACCGTATTCCTCATGCCGCCGCGCGAAATTGCCGAAGTGTCGTCCACTATGGTCAAAGGACTGGTCGGGCCGGAAGGCTGGACTGAAACCGTTAAAAGATATGTGCCGCCGGCCGTGTACCAAAAAATGATTGCAGAACATTGCAACAATGCCTGACAGAAAGCTTCTGTCAAATATATTCAGGTTCAAATATGTGGGAAATCTTATTCAGACACCAAGATTTTGTCGCCATCAATAAACCTCAAGGCATATCCGTCCACCGTTCCGACGGCGAAGTCAGTCTGACGGCAACACTTGCGGCACAGTTGGGCGTAGAAAAGGTATGGTTGCTGCACAGGTTGGACAAGCAGACCGGAGGCATATTGCTGTTTGCCCTTAATCCCCAAAGTGCCGCTGTTTTTGCCGCACAGTTTGCCGAAAGGAAAATGAAGAAAACCTATTTGGCTTTGTCCGACCGCAAACCGTCCAAAAAACAAGGATGGATAAAAGGCGGCATGGAAAAATCTAGGCGCGGGATGTGGAAGCTGACGCGCAATATGGAAAATATTGCCGTTACCCGATTCCACAGCATCAGTATCGCCGAAAAACTGCGGCTGTTCATCCTTGAGCCCCATACGGGCAAAACGCACCAATTGAGAGTGGCGATGAAAAGTTTGGGCAGTCCGATTCTAGGCGACAGCTTATACGGCGGAACAGAATCCGAAATCATGTTTCTGTATGCATGGAAAATACAATTTGCCTACCAAAACCGACAAATCGAAATTGTTGCACCCTTAAAAAACGAATGGCAGACTGAAAATATATCTCATGTGCTGGAAGAATTTTATATGGCAAAAGCAGGTTAATAAATATAAATTAATTTATAAACAATATGATAAATATTTTTATAAAAATTTTTCAAGAAAACGGTTGACCGCAAATCTCTTCAAGCGTATAGTTCGCGTCTTCGCTGCTGACGAAACGGCGGTGATGAAGTAGTTCAAACGCTCTTTAACAAAACAGATTACCGATAAGTGTGAGTGCCTTGAGCCTCACACTGTTTAAAAGACAGACAAGATAATGTTTTAAACATTGTCCTGTCGGTTTCTTTGAAGCAGACCAGAAGTTAA
>POWY01000008.1 GCA_003044455.1 Neisseria bergeri
AAATGATATATTCCAAGCAGAAGCCCCTCAAAGCCCCCGTCATACGCGCCGCACCGACAAGCACCACACCGTCATTCCCGCACAGGCGGGAATCCAGTAACCGAAAAACCACAGGACTTTATCGGAAAAACACACACCCCACCGACCGTCATTCCCGCGCAGGCGGGAATCTAGAACGTAGAATCTAAGAAACCGTTTTACTCGATAAATTTCCGTGCCGAACGGACTAGATTCCCGCGCAGGCGGGAATGACGAGATTTTAAGTTGGGGGAATTTATCAGAAACCCCCAACCCCCAAAAACCGGGCGGATGCCGCACCATCCGCCCCCAAATCCTTTTAACCATTCAAACAAACAGAAAGAAAAAACAAAATGAACAAAATATACCGCATCATTTGGAATAGTGCCCTCAATGCCTGGGTAGTCGTATCCGAGCTCACACGCAACCACACCAAACGCGCCTCCGCAACCGTGGCGACCGCCGTATTGGCGACGCTGCTGTCCGCAACGGCTCTGGCGAGTACGACTGGATCGGAATCTGAACCAAATAAGGAATTTGATCCGAGTACCCCGACTTTTGACGATAAATTTGAAACAGATGATAGCGATAGTAACGAAACTTATAAGTTCGGTTTGGCTGTTGTCGATAAGAATGGGCAGTTAAAAGATGAAGAGTTTGAAAATGCTAATGATGAAGACCAGGGAAAGCGCACCATCTCGGTAGAGCAATCTCAAGGATCGGAGGCTCGCCCCAAGCTGAAAAGCAGCTACCTCTACCTCCGCGAAAACGGCGGAATTGAAATCGACCAAGAAGGACGTTCCGCCAAATTCAAAGTAAAACACGGCGACGGCTTGAAAATCAACGACGACGACGACAAACTCGTTGCCGATACCGTTGAGCTTAAAGTTGAAAACGGCAAAGTAAGCACCCCTAGCACCGGCAACAACAAAAAACTCGTCAACGCCGACAATCTGGCAACCACATTAAACGGCTTAGGCTGGCAGCTTAAAACCACCAACGGTGCTGCCGCAGCCGGCAACGGCACGCCCACGACCGTCAAAAGCGGCGACGAAGTCGAGTTCAAAGGCGAAGGCGGCGTTACCGTAACCAGTTCAACTACCGACGGCAAACACACCGTTACCATCAAAGCCGCCCAAAGCGCAAACAAAGGCGGCGCTTGGAAAATCACCGCCGACAAAGAAGACGGCGGCGAACTTGACCCTGCAAACACTGCACCTACCGAACAAGAAGTCAAGACAGGTGAAAAAGTTACCCTCAAAGCAGGCGACAACCTGAAAATCAAACAAAGCGGCAAAGACTTCACCTACTCGCTGAAAAAAGACCTCTCAGGCTTAACCGGTGTTGCAACCAAAAAATTATCAATTGGCGAAAACGGCGATAAAGTCAATATCGCAAGCGACACCAAAGGCTTGAATTTCGCGAAAGAAACAGCCGGTGCAAACGGCGACACCACGGTTCATCTGAACGGCATTGCTTCGACTTTGACCGATACGTTGTCTAATACTGGAGTGACAACTAATTTAGATGGTAACGGTATTACTGACGACGAGAAAAAACGTGCGGCAAGCGTTAAAGACGTATTAAACGCAGGCTGGAACATTAAAGGCGTTAAACCCGGTACAACAGCTTCTGATAACGTTGATTTCGTCCGCACTTACGACACAGTCGAGTTCTTAAGCGCAGATACGAAAACAACGACTGTCAATGTGGAAAGCAAAGACAACGGCAGGAGAACTGAAGTTAAAATCGGTGCGAAAACCTCTGTTATCGCTGAAAAAGACGGTAAGTTGGTTACTGGCAACGGCGATGAGGGCAAAGGCTTAGTCACTGCAAAAACTGTAATTGACGCTGTGAATAAAAGCGGCTGGAGGGTAAGCGGCGAGGGTACGGCTGCCGAAAACGGTGCAACCGCCGTGAATGCGAGCACTGCTGAAACCGTTACATCCGGCACGAGCGTGAACTTCAAAAACGGCAATGCGACCACAGCAACCGTAAGCAAAGTAACCGAAAATGGCGAGACTAAAATCAACGTCAAATACGATGTAACCACCGGCGACGGCTTGAAAGTTGAGGGCGGAAAAGTTGTTGCAAGTGTTGGCGACGGTTTGAAGCTGGATAACCAAAAAATCGTTGCAGACACGACCAAGCTTACCGTAACAGACGGTAAAGTTACCGCCCCTAATGGCACTAACGGCGATACGAAGAAACTTGTTGATGCAGGCAGTTTGGCTGATGCGTTAAACAAATTAAGCTGGAAAGCGAAAGCTGACAAGGATACCGATGGCGAAGTTGACCCAACAACAGCAACCGAACAAGAAGTCAAAGCAGGCGAAACTGTAACCTTCAAAGCAGGCAAAAACTTGAAAGTGAAACAGTCTGGAAAAGACTTTACTTATTCGCTGAAAGACGAACTTACGGGTTTGACAAGCGTTACTTTGGGTAATACAGCAAATGGCGGAACTGGCGCGAACGGTGCAAGCACTAAAATTGACAAAGACGGCTTAACCATCACGCTGGCGAATGGTGCGGGTGCGACTGATGCAAACAAAATCAGCGTAACCAAAGACGGCATTAGTGCAGGTAATAAAGCCATTACCAACGTTGCAAGCGGTTTGAAAACCTACGGGGACAATCAAGCCAATGCGGCAGGACAAGCAGGCAATACCGTTGCCACCGCCAAAAACGAACTGATTGACTTGAGCCAACCGAATACCGGAGCGGCAGGCACAGGCACGTCCGTAGCCGACACCACAGCCGCAACCGTAGGCGATTTGCGTAAACTTGGCTGGGTGCTTTCGGCTGATAAAACCACGAATGGCACAGGCACCGATACGGCATTCCACGCCGCCGTTAAAAACGCCGAAGAAGTCGAGTTCAAAGGCACAGGCAAAGCCACCGTGTCCGCAAAAACCGAAAACGGCAAACATACCGTAACGATTGATGTTGCAGAAACCAAAATCGAGGCTTCAGACGGCATCGAGAAAACCACTGACGGCAAGATTAAGCTGAAAGTGGACAACACAGATGGAAACAATGTTTTAACTGTTGATGCAACGAAAGGTGCGTCTGTTGCCAAAGGCAAGCTTGAAGTTGTAAGCACCACAGCCAATGGCGACAAGAAAGGTCAGGTAAAAGCGAAAGGTGCAAATGGAACTGATGCTGCTACCGATAAGGACGTGGCAACAGTGAAGGATGTTGCCGATGCTATTAACAAAGCAGAAACTTTCGTAAAAGTAGAAAACACTACTGAAGATATTGAAGATGCAGCAGCCAATGGGGCAGATAATACCGCAGAAGCCCTCAAAGCAGGCGATACCTTGACCTTTAAGGCAGGTAAAAACCTGAAAGTTAAACGTAGTGGAAAAGAAATTACTTTTGACTTGGCGAAAAACCTTGATGTGAAAACCGCGACCGTGAGCGATAAGTTGTCGATTGGTAAAGATACGAACAAAGTTAATGTAACCAGTACGGCTGACGGTTTGACCTTTGCAAAAGAAAATGGAACACCTGTAGCAGGAAGTGGTGCGCCTGATACGAGAATTTATTTAAATGGTATTGCGACGACTTTAACTGAGCCAAGTGCAGGAGCGAAGTCTTCACACGTTGATTTAAATGTGGATGCAGCGAAAAAATCTCACGCGGCAAGCATTGAAGATGTGTTGCGTGCAGGTTGGAATATTCAAGGCAATGGCAATAATGTTGATTATGTGGCGACGTATGACACAGTAAACTTTACTGATGATGGTCAAGGAACAACGACAGTAACTGTAACCCAAAAAGATAATGGTAAAGGTGCTGAAGTTAAAATCGGTGCGAAAACTTCTGTTATCAAAGACCACAACGGCAAACTGTTTACAGGCAAAGACCTGAAAGATGCGAATAATGGTGCAACCGTTAGTGAAGATGATGGCAAAGACACCGGCAACGGCTTGGTTACTGCAAAAGCCGTGATTGATGCCGTAAACAAGAGCGGTTGGAGGATTAAAACAACCGCTGCCAATGGTCAGGCTGGTCAAGCCGGAGATAATTTTGAAACCGTTACATCAGGCACAAATGTAACCTTTGATAATGGCAATGGTACAACTGCATCAGTAACTAAAGATACTAGCGGCAATGGTATTACTGTTAAGTACGATGTAAATGTCGGCGACGGCTTGAAAGTGGATACTGCTACTAAAAAAATCGTTGCAGATACGACCACGCTTACTGTGAATGGAGCGGCTGCAACTGGTGCTGTTGATAACACAACTCCGAAAGGTAAAGTCAAAGAGATTACTTCTGAAAACGACAAGAAAAAACTGGTTAAAGCAGGCGATTTGGTAACTGCCTTAAACAGCCTAAGCTGGACGGCGACTGCTGGTGCAGAAGACGGTGGTGAAAAAGAGGGTAACGCAACCGAACAAGAAGTCAAAGCTGGCGACAAAGTAACCTTTAAAGCGGGCGGCAACCTGAAAATCAAACAAAGCGGCAAAGACTTCACCTACTCGCTGAAAAAAGAGCTGAAAGACCTGACCAGCATTGAGCTTAAAGGTACAGCGAATAGCGGTAAAAACGGTGCAAGCACCAAGATTGACCAAAACGGCTTAACCATCACTCCAGCAGCTAATGGTGCGGGCGGCACAGGTGCGCATAACGCAAACACCATCAGCGTAACCAAAGATGGCATTAGCGTCGGCGGTAAAACCGTTAAGAATGTTACAAGCGGTTTAAATGCTTATGGCGATACGAATAATCCGAATTTCAATACTACCGCTAATTCTGCAACCGATTTGGAGAGACAGCTTGATACTACTGGTGCTTATACCGGTTTATTGAATCTAAATGAAAAAGGTGCGAATAAACAGCCGTTGGTGGCTGACAGCACCGCCGCAACCGTAGGCGATTTGCGTAAATTGGGTTGGGTATTGTCTAGCAAAAACGGTACGATGAATGAGACAAGCCAACAAGTCAAACAGGCGGATGAAGTGTTGTTTGAAGGCAAAGGCGGTGCGAAGGTTACTTCCAAATCTAACAACGGCAAACACACCATTACCATTGATGTGGCAGAAACCAAAGTTGGCGATGGTCTTGAGAAAGATAACGACGGCAAGATTAAAGTGAAAGCTAAAGATGGTGCTGACAACTTATTGACTGTGGATGCTAATGGTGCGTCTGTTGCCAAAGGTAGCTTTGAAACTGTTAAGACTGATGCGCCTAACGCTGGTACAACTGCTGACACAAATCGCGGTAAAGTGGTTGTTAAGGCTTCAAATGGTACTGATGCAACCGACGACGACAAGAAAAAAGTGGCGACTGTCGGCGACGTTGCGGAGGCTATCAACAGTGCGGCAACCTTTGTGAAAGTGGAAAGCACAGAAGATGAAATTGAGGACAATCAACCAGCTGATAATGCAGACCAAGCCCTTAAAGCAGGCGACACTTTAACCTTAAAAGCGGGTAAAAACTTAAAGGTTAAACGTGATGGTAAAAATGTAACCTTCGCTTTAGCAAAAGACCTTGATGTGAAAACCGCGAAAGTGAGTGATACTTTAACGATTGGCGGTAATATACCTACAGATGGCGGTGCTGCAACACCAAAAGTGAATATCACTAGCACTGCAGGTGGTTTGAACTTTGAGAATGCAATTGCCGACGCTACAGGTTCTAAAAATGTTTATTTGAAAGGTATTGCGACGACTTTAACTGAGCCAAGTGCAGGAGCGAAGTCTTCACACGTTGATTTAAATGTGGATGCAGCGAAAAAATCCAATGCAGCAAGTATCGAAGATGTGTTGCGTGCAGGTTGGAATATTAAAGGTGCTAAGACTGTAGGTGGTGCTGTTCAGAATGTTGATTTTGTTTCGACTTACGACACCGTTGAATTTGCCAGCGGCACAAACGCAAATGTGAGCGTTACGACTGATGATCACAAAAAAACAACCGTCCGTGTGGATGTAACGGGCTTGCCGGTCCAATATGTTACGGAAGACGACAAAACCGTTGTGAAAGTGGGCAATAAGTATTACGAAGCCAAAGATGACGGTTCGGCGGATATGAATAAACAAGTCGAAAATGGCAAGCTGGCGACAACCAAAGTGAAATTGGTATCGGCAAGCGGTAAAGATCCGGTGAAAATCAGCAATGTTGCGGACGGCACGGAAGATACCGATGCGGTCAGCTTTAAGCAGTTGAAAGCCTTGAAAGACCAAAAGGTTACTTTAACTGCGAGCAATGCTTATGCCAATGGCGGTGCAGATACCGACGACGGCAAGGCAACTCAAACTTTAAGTAATGGTTTGAATTTTAAATTTAAATCCGCAGACCGCGAGTTGTTGAAAATTAGCGCGGCCGGCGACACAGTTACCTTTACGCCGAAAAAAGGTTCTGTTCAGGTTGGCGATGATGGTAAGGCTTCAATTTCAAAAGATGCAAATATAACCGACGGTTTGGTTGAAGCTTCCGAATTGGTTGAGAGCCTGAACAAACTGGGTTGGAAAGTCGGCGTTGAGAAAGACGGCACGGGAGCGATCGATGGCACGCATACCGATACTTTAGTGAAGTCGGGCGATAAAGTAACTTTGAAAGCCGGCGACAATCTGAAAGTCAAACAAGACGGCACAAACTTCACTTACACGCTCAAAGATGAATTGACGGGCGTGAAGAGCGTGGAGTTTAAAGACACGGCGAATGGTGCAAACGGTGCAAGCACGAAGATTACCAAAGACGGCTTGACCTTTACGCCGGCAACCGGCGCGAATGGTGCGGCGGCGACTGATGCCGACAAGATTAAAGTGGCTTCAGACGGCATCAGCGCGGGTAATAAAGCGGTTAAAAACGTTGTGAGCGGACTGAAAAAATTTGGTGATGGTCATACGTTGGCAAATGGTACTATTGCAGATTTTGAAAAGCATAATGATACAGCCTATAAAGGCTTGACCAATTTGGATGAAAAAGGCGAAAACAAGCAACTGGCTGTTGCCGACAATACCGCCGCAACCGTGGGCGATTTGCGCGGCTTGGGCTGGGTCATTTCTGCGGACAAAACCACAGGCGGCTCAAAGGAATATCACGATCAGGTGCGGAATGCGAACGAAGTGAAATTCAAGAGCGGCAATGGTATCAATGTGTCCGGTAAAACATTGGATAACGGTACGCGTGAAATTACCTTTGAATTGGCTAAAGGCGAAGTGGTTAAATCGAATGAATTTACCGTCAAAGAAACCAATGGCAAGGAAACGAGCTTGGTTAAAGTTGGCGATAAGTATTACAGCAAAGAGGATATTGACTTAACAACTGGTAAGCCAATTGATGGTAAAGCTGAGAAATATAAAGTTGAAAACGGCAAAATTGTTTCTGCTGACGGCAAGAATACCGAAGTTACCCTAACCAACAAAGGTTCCGGTTATGTTACAGGTAACCAAGTGGCAGATGCGATTGCGAAATCAGGCTTTGAGCTTGGTTTGGCTGACGCGGCAGAAGCTGAAAAAGCCTTTGCGGAAGACAAGCAATTATCTAAAGATAAGGCGGAAACCGTAAATGCCAACGATAAAGTCCGTTTTGCCGACGGTAAAAATACCAAAGTGAGCGCGGCAACGGTGGAAAGCACCGATGCAAACGGCGAAAAAGTAACCACAACCTTTGTGAAAACCGATGTGGAATTGCCTTTAACGCAAATCTACAATACCGATGCAAACGGTAAGAAAATCACTAAAGTTGTCGCAAATGGTCAAACTAAATGGTATGAACTGAAAGATGACGGTTCGACTGATATGGACAAAGAAGTTACCCTCGGCAACGTGGATTCAGACGGCAAGAAAGTTGTGAAAGACAACGATAAATGGTATCACGCCAAAGCTGACGGTACTGCGGATACATCAACACAAGCGGTTGATGATTCAAAAGTTTCCACCGATGAAAAACACGTTGTCAGCCTTGATCCGAACAATCAATCGAACGGTAAGGGCGTGGTCATTGACAATGTGGCTAATGGCGATATTTCGCCAAATAGCAAACAGGCGGTAAACGGCAGCCAGATTTTCGCATTGACCGGCAACAAAACACCGAATATCACGAGTATCACGGTAGATAAGGATGGTAAAACGGTAAACGTCGGCACGGTCGGAAACGCGAACGATACCAACAAAACGTATCACAACGTCGTGGTGGGCGAAGACGGTAAAACCCCGTTATTGACCACTTATAATGTGGAAGGCAGAAAAGAAGTCATCACCAATTCGGTGGTCGAAGCCATCTACAATATGAATGAGCAAGGGATTAAGTTCTTCCACTCCAACGACGGCAAAGCGACTAGCAGAATCGAACGAAGCAATGAAATCGATTCCAGCGCAAGCGGCAAATACGCGACGGCAATCGGCGCGAAAGCCGATGCGGCAGGCACTAATGCCATTGCCTTCGGCTACGGCTCAAAAGCCTTGCGCGATAACACGGTGGCGATTGGTACGGGCAACGTTGTGAATGCGGAAAAATCCGGCGCATTCGGCGATCCGAACTACATCGAAGATGGTGCAAGCGGCAGCTACGCTTTCGGTAACGATAACCGTATTACTTCTAAAAACACGTTTGTGTTGGGTAATGGGGTTAATGCGAAATATAAAGCCAATGGCGAACTTGATACTGAAACCGCAACCGTTAAGGACAAAGACGGTCAAGAGACTACCGTTACCGTTCCTAAAGCGTTAGGGGCTACAGTTGAAAACTCTGTTTATCTGGGTAATAAATCGACCGCGACAAAAAATCCGGGCAGCAACCTGAAATCCGACGGCACGGCGGGTAATACCACAACCGCCGGCGCGACGGGTACGGTAAACGGCTTTGCCGGCGCGACGGCGCACGGTGCGGTTTCTGTCGGCGCGAGCGGCGAAGAAAGACGTATCCAAAACGTTGCGGCAGGCGAAATTTCCGCCACTTCCACCGATGCGATTAACGGCAGCCAGCTGTATGCGGCAACCAAAGGCATCGCCGATCAGGCCGTCGGTATGGTCAGGGCGTTGAAACGCGAATTGGAAGGCGTTGCCGCCGGTGCGAATGCCGCAGCCGCCTTGCCGCAATCGTACCTGCCCGGAAAATCGATGATTTCCGCCGCAACGGGCGCATACGGTTCGACAGGCGCACTCGCCGTCGGCTACTCCAGCATCAGCGACAACGGCAAATGGGTGGTCAAAGGCCAGCTCAACGTCAATACCCGAAGCAAAGCCGGCGGCGGTGTCGGCGTGGGCTATATCTGGTAACAACCCCGAAGTGTTGAAAAATGCCGTCTGAAAGGCTTCAGACGGCATTTTTATTGCCCCGTCCGATGGTTCGCAACGGGAAAACCGTATCGCATAACGGGCGGATGTGTATTTCAGAGGGCGCGGGACCAGTGTGCAGGGTAAGGCGTAGCAACTGTATTTTTCACCCCGTCGGGCAAAAATACCAAAACTCAAGTCAAGCCGTTCGGAGGCGGCTCAAAAAAACGGTACTTCGCAACAGAAGTACCGTTTATCGGGATTTCAGGTTTTATTCTTCGGGACGTTCGCCGTCGGTTTCGTCCTGCGTCCCTTCGGTGATGTGCATTTCTACGCCGTTGAGTGCGCGGATTTTTGCGTCGATTTCGTCGGCAATTTCGGGGTTTTCTTTCAGCCAGACGCGGACGTTGTCTTTGCCCTGACCGATTTTCGCGCCGTTGTAGCTGTACCACGCACCGGATTTGTTGATGATGTCGTTTTTCACGCCGATGTCGATCAATTCGCCTTCCCAACTGATGCCTTCTCCGTAGAGGATGTCAAACTCTGCCTGACGGAACGGTGGGGCGACTTTGTTTTTGATGACTTTGACGCGGGTTTCGTTGCCCAATACTTCTTCGCCTTTTTTGATGGATCCGGTGCGGCGGATGTCGAGGCGGACGGAGGAGTAGAATTTCAGCGCGTTGCCGCCGGTGGTGGTTTCGGGGCTGCCGAACATTACGCCGATCTTCATACGGATTTGGTTGATGAATACAACCAGCGTGTTGGTTTTTTTGATGTGCCCGGTCAGTTTGCGCAAAGCCTGGCTCATCAGCCGCGCCTGCAGTCCGACATGGCTGTCCCCCATATCGCCTTCGATTTCGGCTTTGGGGACGAGTGCGGCTACGGAATCGACGACTACCATATCTATGCCGCCCGAACGGACGAGCGTGTCGCAGATTTCCAATGCCTGTTCGCCGGTATCGGGCTGGGACAGGTAAAGCTCTTCGACTTTTACGCCGAGTTTGCGGGCGTAAACGGGATCGAAGGCGTGTTCGGCATCGACAAAGGCGCACACGCCGCCGTTTTTCTGGCATTGGGCGACGGCTTCGAGGCAGAGTGTGGTTTTGCCGGAGGATTCGGGGCCGAAGATTTCGACGATGCGCCCGCGCGGCAGGCCGCCGACTCCGAGGGCGAGGTCTAATCCGAGCGATCCGGTGGAAATGACTTCGAGGTTTTCTTCCTGCTGGCTGCCGTCCATTTTCATGATGGCGCCTTTGCCGAAACTTTTTTCGATTTGCGCCAAGGCGGCGGCAAGGGCTTTGCTTTTGTCGTCTGACATTGGGGTTACTCCGGAACAAATGCGGTATATGGGATGCGGCGCAACACGGGCTGCGGCGCGGAATGTGATGGGCGGCTATTATCGCATGTTTCCCTTTTGGGGACTACCGTCCGCTTCGGCACAAATGCCGTCTGAAACGGTTCAGACGGCATTCGGGAAGCGTGCGTCAGGCGATTTCGAGCCACATGACCTGATAGGGCTGAAGCGTCAAATCCTGATTCAAGCTGACAGTTTTGCCGCCGATGAGGTCGTGCGCCTTGAAAGGCATGGCTTGCAGGGTATGCGCGGTAACGGTTTGCGGATATTCGCTGAAGTTGCCGAATGCCAAAAGCGCGTTGTTGCGGATGTAGCCGATGATGTGTTTGTTGTTGGTGTTGAAAGTAACCAGCCTGCCGCCGTCGAAGCGCGGATTGCTTTGGCGGACGGCAATCATATGGCGCAAGCCCTGATAGATTTGCCCGGCTGCGGTCGACGGATCGTTGCGTTGCGCGTACAGGGCTTCGTTGTAGCGCGGACGGTGCGCCCAACGGCTGTCGTCGCTTTTGTTGCCGTCTTGCGCCCAGCCGTCGTCGTTGGGCGTGCCGACTTCGTCGCCGAGGTAAATCAGGGGCAGCCCGCCGGTACTCAATGCGATGCTGTACAAAAGTTTGATGCGGCTGACGGCGTGGGGGTCATTTTGAGCCAAGCCTGCCAATGCGGCGGACGTACCGCTGACGCGGCAGTCGCCCGTGTTGGGGTTGTATTGGAAGGGTACGCCGCGCGCGAAGCTGCCGTCGAAACGGTTGACGAAGAAGCGGTTGAGGAATTGGCGGTGATCGTAGCCGCTTATGCCCAGATATGCCGCATCTTCATCGGCAAACGTCCAGCCGATGTCGTCGTGGCTGCGGACGTAGTTGACCCAGGAGGTATGCTCGGGCAGGTTGTGGCGGTAGGTCAGCGCCTGATGGAGCAGGTTGACTTCGCGCGTGGCAAGGGTGTTCCACAACAATGCCATTTGCAGGGGGTTGTAGCCGATTTGGCATTCGTCCTGCCCGATATATTGGACGACTTGGTCGGGGTGGACGATGGCTTCGGATTTGAAGAACACGGCGGGCGCGGCGATACGCATAACGGCATTGAACGCGCGGATGAGGGCGTGCGCCTGCGGCAGGTTTTCGCAGCTTGTACCCATTTGTTTCCAAATAAAGGCAACCGCATCCATACGCAAGATGTCAACGCCCAAGTTGGCAAGGAACAGCATTTCGCCCGCCATTGCGCGGAATACCCACGGGTTGCTGTAATTCAAGTCCCATTGGAAGGAATTGAACGTCGTCCACACCCAGCGTCCGTCTTCCAGTTGCGAGAAGCCGCCCGGGTGCTGGTCGGGGAAGATTTCGCGCAGGGTGCGGTCGTATTGGTCGGGCATCCGGCGGTCGGGGAAAATATAGTAGAAATTGTCGAAAAGCGGGTCGCCGGCGGCGCAGCGTTGCGCCCATTCGTGTTCGTTGGAGGTGTGGTTGAAGATGAAATCGACGACGGCGGAAATACCGGCTTCGTGCAGCGCGGCAATGACTTCGCGCAAGTCGTCTATTGTGCCCAGTGCCGGATTGACATCGCGGTAGCTGCTGACCGCATAGCCGCCGTCGCTTTTGCCTTCAGGGCATTTAAACAGCGGCATCAGGTGCAGATAAGTCAAACCAAGCTCTTGAAAATAAGGGATTTTGTCTTTCAAGCCCTTCAAATCGCCGGCGAACAAATCAACGTAGCACACGCCGCCGACTTGTTTGTTGGACAAAATCCAATCGGGGTTGTTTTCGCGTTCGATGTCAATGTTTTTCAGGGACGCGCTGCGTTGGGAATAGCTCTGCCATGCCTGCGCCAGCAGCATTTCCAGCATAGGCAGCAGGGCTTCGTTGTTGCCGTACACGCTGTCGAGTTCGTTCATCAATTTGGGGAAATGCGTATCCATGCGGCGCGAAAACTGCCGCCAGTCTTCGGATTTTTCGATGCCGGCGCGCTGTTCGGGCGTGTAGATGTCCAAGATGCGCGTTTTGAGGTGCTGTAAAATCAAACCGACTTGCTGCGTGGGGGTCAACATAATGCCTGCTCCGATTCTGAAGTTTCCGACCGGCGGTCTGCCGCCGTATCCTGCAAATGCCGTGTAGGGCGTGTCGTGCAATCATACTGCAAGAACTGCGGACTGACTAGAAAAGACAGGGCTTGTGCCAAGTCTGCATTCCGATATGCGGATGCTGCTTGATTCATATCAAGCCGGCCGCACAGAAATGCCGTCTGAAACATTGCCTGTGCCTTTGCTATAATTGCGTCTTTACCGTTCCCTTCAGCCGCAACAACCGCCATGCACACCAGCCTTACCGTCAAAAATACCGTTATCGGAAGCGGACGCACCAAAATCACCGTGCCGCTTGTCGCCCGCGATGCCGCCGTACTTTCCGCCGTACTTGACCAAATCAAAAACCTGCCCTTCGACATCGTCGAGTTCCGCGCCGATTTTTTGGAATGCGCGGGCAGCATCGGCGAAGTATTGCACCACACGCAGACCGTCCGTGACGCGCTGCCCGACAAACCGCTGCTGTTTACGTTCAGACGGCATGGCGAAGGCGGCTCGTTCCCGTGTTCGGACGATTATTATTTTAAACTGCTCGACGCGCTGATCGAAAGTCGCCTGCCCGACATTATCGATATCGAGCTGTTTTCCGGCGAAACCGCCGTCCGGCGCGCTGTGGCGAATGCTCAAAAAAACGGCATCGCCGCCCTGCTCTGCAATCATGAGTTTCACCGCACGCCGCCGCAAGAAGAAATCGTATGCCGTCTGAAACAGATGGAGGACTGCGGCGCGGACATCTGCAAAATTGCGGTGATGCCGCAAAGCGCGGAAGATGTGCTGACTTTGCTTTCTGCCACGCTCAAAGCGAAACAGCTTGTCGCCAAACCGATTGTTACGATGTCGATGGGGCAAAAGGGGGCGGTCAGCCGCCTTGCCGGACAAACGTTCGGCTCAAGCATCACATTCGGTTCGGGAACGCAAAACTCCGCGCCGGGGCAAATCGGCGTATCCGCCCTCCGTGCGGCACTCGACTGCCTCGAAAACGGAGCAGACTGATTTCAGACAGCATCAAAACATGATGAAACTCAATCCCCAACAGCTCGAAGCCGTCCGTTACCTCGGCGGCCCACTGCTCGTCCTTGCCGGTGCAGGCAGCGGCAAAACCGGCGTAATTACTCAAAAAATCAAGCATTTGATTGTCAATGTCGGCTATCTGCCGCATACCGTCGCCGCAATTACCTTTACCAACAAAGCCGCTGCGGAAATGCAGGAGCGCGTCGCCAAAATGCTGCACAAATCGCAAACGCGCGGGCTGACAATTTGCACGTTCCATTCTTTGGGCATGAAGATTTTGCGCGAAGAGGCGAACCATATCGGTTACAAAAAAAACTTCTCCATTCTCGATTCTACCGACAGCGCGAAAATCATCGGCGAACTCTTAGGCGGTACGGGCAAAGAAGCCGTATTCAAGGCGCAGCACCAGATTTCCTTGTGGAAAAACGATTTAAAAACGCCTGAAGATGTCGTTCAGACGGCATCGAACATTTGGGAACAACAAACCGCACGCGTGTATGCGAGCTATCAGGAAACCTTACAAAGCTATCAGGCAGTGGACTTCGATGACTTAATCCGCCTGCCTGCCGTGCTGTTGCAGCAAAACAGCGAGGTGCGCAACAAATGGCAGCGGCGGCTGCGTTATCTGTTGGTTGACGAATGCCAAGATACGAATACCTGCCAATTTGTGCTGATGAAGCTCTTGACCGGTGCGGAAGGGATGTTTACCGCCGTCGGCGACGACGACCAGTCCATCTACGCGTGGCGCGGCGCGAATATGGAAAACCTGCGCAAAATGCAAGAAAACTATCCGCAGATGAAAGTCGTCAAACTGGAGCAAAACTACCGTTCCACGGCGCGGATTCTCAAAATCGCCAACAAAGTCATCGAAAACAACCCCAAGCTGTTTACCAAAAAACTTTGGTCGCAATTGGGCGAAGGCGAGCCGGTCAAAGTCGTTGCCTGCCAAAACGAGCAGCACGAAGCCGACTGGGTCGTCAGCCAAATCATCAAACAAAAACTCATCGGCGGCGACAAAACCCAATATGCCGATTTCGCCGTGTTATACCGGGGAAAGCATCAGGCGAGGATTTTCGAGGAAGCATTGCGCGGCGCGCGCATCCCCTACCGGCTCTCCGGCGGACAAAGCTTTTTCGACAAAGCCGAAATCAAAGACGTGTTGTCTTATGTGCGGCTGCTTGCCAACCCCAACGACGATCCCGCCTTTCTGCGTGCCGTTACCACGCCCAAACGCGGCATCGGCGATGTAACGCTGGGCAAGCTCAACACTTACGCGCACGAACACGAATGCAGCCTGTATGAAGCCGCGCAAAACGAAGAAGCCCTTGCCACGCTGAACAATACCAACCGCCAACACCTGCAAGCCTTTATGGATATGTTCGGCAGTTACCGCGCCAAAGCCGAAACCGGCGAAGCGGGCGAGTTCATCAACAACCTGCTCAAAGAAATCGATTACGAAAACCATTTGATGCAAAACGAGGAAGGCAAAGCCGGCGAAATCAAATGGCGCAACGTCGGCGATTTGGTATCGTGGTTCGCACGAAAAGGCGGACAGGACGGCAAAAACATCATCGAACTCGCCCAAACCGTCGCCTTGATGACGCTTTTGGACGGAAAAGACGAGGAGGAAGCCGATGCCGTCTCGCTGTCCACGCTACACGCCGCCAAAGGTTTGGAGTATCCGTATGTTTTCCTTGTCGGTTGCGAAGAAGGTGTTTTGCCGCACAACGACAGCATCGAAGAAGGCAACGTCGAAGAAGAACGCCGCCTGATGTACGTCGGCATTACCCGCGCCAAACGCCAACTCACGCTGACCCACTGCGTCAAACGCAAAAAACAAGGCACATGGCAGTTCCCCGAACCCAGCCGATTCATAGACGAAATGCCGCAGGAAGATTTGAAAATCCTGGGGCGCAAAGGCGGCGAACCGATTGTGAGCAAGGAAGAAGGCAGGCGCAACCTTGCCGACATAATCGGAAGGCTCGACAGCATGAAAAAAGGTAATCCGTCGGATTAAACCAAGACAGTGAAACGAAGCCGGAGACAATGTATAGTGGATTAACAAAAAACAGTACGGCGTTGCCTCGCCTTAGCTCAAAGAGAACGATTCTCTAAGGTGCTGAAGCACCAAGTGAATCGGTTCCGTACTATTTGTACTGTCTGCGGCTTCGTCGCCTTGTCCTGATTTAAATTTAACCCACTATAAAGCAGCCATGCCGTCTGAAAACCGTTCAGACGGCATGTTTTTTTTCGACGGCGTGGTAAATCGGTTTACGCCCACAAGCCCTGCTGCTGGTTTTTCGGCACAAGATGTCCCACGCCGATACCGATGAGGCGGAACGCGTCTTCCGTCTGCGGCGGGACGCGCGCCATCAACATTTGCGCCGCCTGAAGCAGGGAGGCGCAGTCGGGCAGTACGGAGGAATAAGTCAGCGTGCGCGTGATGATGCGGAAATCGTAGGTCTTCAGCTTGAGCGTTACGCTTTGGGCTTCGACGTTTTTGCGCGTGATTTGCCGCCACAGGTCTTCGGCAAGATGGGGCAGGTGTCCGGCAGCCTGCTCTAGCGGCAGGTCTTCGGGCAGGGTGATTTCTGTGGAGATTTGGAGGCGTTCGCGTTCGGCTTTGACGGGGCGTTCGTCCGTACCGCGCGCCAAATCATAGAGGCGGTAGCCGTAGCGTCCGAAATGGTTTAAGAGCTCGCCGCGCTCGAAACGGCGCAAGTCGCCCGCCGTCTGCATACCCAGCGACTGCATTTTTTTCAGCGTTACCTTGCCCACTCCGGGGATTTTGCCCAAAGGCAGGGTTTCCAAAAATGCCATGACTTTGTGCGGCGGCAACACAAACTGCCCGTTCGGTTTGCGCCAGTCCGACGCGATTTTCGCCAGAAATTTGTTCGGCGCGATGCCTGCGGATGCGGTCAAACCCGTTTCCGCAAAAATGGCGGCGCGGATTTCTTTGGCAACTTCGCTGGCGTAAGGGATGTTTTTGAAATTACGGGTAACGTCAAGATAGGCTTCGTCCAGCGACAGGGGTTCGATTAAATCGGTATAACGCCTGAATACGGCGTGAATCTGCGCGGAAACCTGACGGTACAAGTCGAAATGCGGCGGCACATACACCGCTTGCGGACACAGCCTTTTCGCCGTTGCCACCGACATCGCGGAATGCAGCCCGAACTGCCGTGCCTCATACGATGCGGCGCAAATTACCGAACGCGCGCCCTCCCACGCGACGACCACCGGCCGCCCTTTCAAATGCGGCTGCTCGCGCAGTTCCACCGATGCGTAGAACGCGTCCATGTCGATATGGATGATTTTGCGTGAAGGCATATGTCTATACATAATATAATGCATCCATTCGATAAAGCAAAGCCCCGAAGTGGCAGCTTCGGGGGCTTATCGGATAGAAAGGAGGCTTGAAGAAATGGCGAAAGTTATTTTATTCCTGTTTCTTTTGTTAGTTTGCGCTCCAGCCTACTAATGAAAAACTGAAATAACAAGGGGTGGCAGAACACCGCGCCCCTTTCGCCAACCTTTCTACGAGCCATTTTACTACAATAGTTTTAAAAATCAAGGATTACCTATGGTTGATGAAAAACTGGCCGAATACCGCAAACGGGCGGCAGCCAAGCGGACGATAAAAAATGTCTCTTTTAACAACGAAGCCGAGAAAGATTTACTTGAGTTTGCAAATAAAATTGATTTTTCCCAATGGGTTAAAGAGAAAATCCGCGAAGAATTTTTGAAATAGCCCATCCGCTGCCAAGCCGAGAACTTGGCGGTTTCCTTATACCATCCGAACTTGACTCAAGTTGACCGTTCAGTTATTAAATTTTATTGGCTGTGTTTTAGTAATCTGTTGATTTCAATTATTTGCAAGGGAAAAGACAATTATTTTCCGGTTAGGAATAAACCTATCCTGTTGAATACCTTGAAGCCAAACACGCCTATCAACATCATATTAAAACACAGCTATTTTATTTGATAACTCGCGCCTCGCTTCGGTTCCGCTGAGGATAAAAGGGATATTCTACTGTCGGCATCGGGCAAATTCCAAATATACGCCCCAGTATGGGCACTCCTATCAAACCGGCCGCATCCGGACGGGAGGCGGTGTTGGAAACAGGCAAACGGATAACGGCATATTGCCTGATTGCCATTCAAATACAGGAAGTGCGGAAAAAAACACCCGAATTGGCTATAATCCCGACAAACACACCCAAGGACAACAACATGGCAGCCTCGCCCGAAGCAAAATTCACCGAAGAAAAGATTTTGTGGGTCAAACACCACACGCCGAAACTCATCACTTTCGCCATCAGCCGTCCCGAATCCTACCGTTTTAAAGCGGGACAGTTCTCCCGACTCGGTTTCTACGAAGGTGAAGGCTTTATTTGGCGCGCCTATTCCGTCGTTTCCGCGGAATATGCCGACACGCTCGAATATTTCGCCGTCCTCATCCAAGGCGGTCTGATGTCGGCTCGTTTCGCCAAAATGCGGCAGGGCGACACCATCCTGCTCGATAAAAATGCCACCGGCTTCCTCCTGCCCGAACGCTTCCCTGACGGCAAGGATTTGGTGATGCTTTGCACCGGCTCGGGCATCGCCCCCTTCCTTTCCATTCTCGAACAACCCGAAATTTGGCAGCGTTTCGATACTGTCAGCCTGATACACTCCGTTTCCTTCTCGGAAGAACTGATTTTCAACAGCCGCCTCGCTGCCCTTTCCGAACACCCTCTGGTCGGCGAATACCTGCACAAATTCCGTTTCGTCCCCGTAACCACCCGCGCCACCAATCCCAACGGATTGGGCGGAAAACGCATTCCCGAACTCTTAAAAAACGGCAGCCTCGAACAGGCGCTGCATACCAAGTTCACGCCCGAATCCACACGGTTTATGATTTGCGGCAACCCGGAAATGGTCAAAGACACCTTCCAAACGCTGCTCGATATGGGTTACGCCATGCACCGCAACCGCGTCCCCGGTCAAATCATGATGGAAAACGGTTTTTGAAAAATTACCCTACCCCCCCCGCACAAAACAAGTCCTCACCCAAATATGGGACTACGCCGTCCGGCGCGGCATCATTACCGACGAACGCCGCAACCACGCCGCCCCTTGCCGAACAAAAGCCAAACCCCGCAAAAACAAAAAACCGCCTAAAAAAATTTCAGACGGCATTCTGCCATCCGACAAGCGGCGGCAACCGCCAAAAACGAAAGGAAATACAATGAACACAATCGAACAAGAAATGAAACGCGCCGGGTTAAGAGAAATAGATGCCGAAATCGCCAAAATCATTGCCGACGCGCACAAAATCAACGCCGAATCGGTAAAAATAGCCCAAGAATCCCGATGGTATCCCATGATGGCGGCAACCGGGCTGGTTACCGCCATCGCCTCCGTGTTGGCACTGATATTCAAATTTGCCTGACCACAAGCCCCGCGAGGGGCTTTATCCCTCAACAAAATGAACAGAGCCGCACTATTCAACCGCTGCCCCGAATGGATTATCGGGCAAGACGGGGCAAGCCGTTTCATTACCCATTGCCGCCATCCCCGTCTGATTGCCACAATCCACAGGCAGGCAGACGGCGAATGCCCGGGCGGGCATTACCGCCATTCCGAAAACGGCATCACCCTTTACGATTTTATTTTTTTCGACGGCAAACCGGCAGACAAAGCCCGATTTGCCGCCGTCCTTACCGAAACCTGCCACTATGAAGCCGAACCCGATACCGAAACGCGGCGGGCCGATATGCCTCTGGAAAAATGGCGGCAGTTCCTCGATTGGATAGAAAAAACAAATGCCGTCTGAAGCCTTCAGAGTGCGAAGCCTGCCCGTAGGGTGCAGCATTTTTTACCGACCCCAAACCTAAAAACCGCAACCAAGACCCACGCCGCCTGCCCCGACCCAGCCGCCACACCAAAACGAACCCGCCCTGCCCGTCCGATGCCTCGGGACGGACGGGCAAACCGACACGGCACGAAAATCGCGTCGGCAAAGATGCCGTCTGAAGCCTTCAGACGGCATTTTCGGGTACATTATCTGCAAACGGCAGCACACCTGCACAAACCGATTAGGCAATCGATACGGTGACGGCTGTTTGCATATTTGCCGGCTTTCGCCAAGCAACATCGGTTTAACCGATTTCCTTAATATTTTTCCTGTCCGTTTTAAACTTCGCCTTAAACGCATCCGGTAAATCTTTATCGAAATACCAAAGCCCGTCATCCATTTCCAATGCGCCGCCCATTCCATGCAGAACGACTTTTTCCCCCGTTAAAGGATCGGTTTCGGTAATTTCCACCTCATGCATTTTTCCCCAATCCAAAACAGGCAACTTGTGTGCAAACGCCAAAACCTGTTCGTCAGAACGGTCGCACGCCTTATCGCATCGGCCTGAAACATATACGGGACAAGGCTCACCCTCTGCATAACCGTCCGGCAGGATACCGGCTGCGGCAGGACACAATCCGTATGTTTCCGCCCACGACGACAAAGCCCGTCTCACCGCCTTTTTATTGGCAAATAATCCGGTAGGCGGATTATCCGTCACACCGTTTTTCAAAGCCGCTGTTTTCGCATTCAACATACCGTCTGAACCTTTTTCAAACCTGACCGTCGTAAATGTTTTCAGCAGATTTTTGGCAGATACATAACAACCCGAATGATAACGTCCGACCAATTCCGCTTTAATCTTATATGCATGCAGACTGCCCAATGCAGGAAAAAAACGGACTTCCTCCGTATTGCACCAATCAAACGGGGCTTTTCCGGAATCCAATAAAGCCGAAACCTCGCTATATACCCGTTCAAACGTACCGATGTAATTTACTTTCCCTCCGCCGTCGAAACAAGCCAGCACCCCCATACCGTCAGGCAAACCGTACAACTGTTCCCTCAACCGTTCGGGCAGCGCGGCAGGCAGCGGTTTCGGATTCATCAAACGGAAACACTGCCTAATCCACTCCTCAACCCCGTGTTCCGACAGGCTGTATTCCAAATAATCACACAATGCCGATACATCCGCCATCGCACGATGCCTGTCTTCCACAACAATCCCCAACCTTTCGATGATGCTGTCCAGGCTGTGCTTGTAAAATTGCGGATACAGACACCGGGACAGTTGCACACTGCACAAAGCAGGCGATGAAAATCCGATGCCCGCACGATGAAACTCATGCTTTAAAAACGTATAGTCAAAACGGCTGTTATGTGCAACCAGCACACAACCCTTCAATACCGAAAACAACTCGCCGGCAATCTCTGCAAAAACAGGCGCGTCGGCAACCATGCCGTCTGAAATCCCCGTCAGCCCCGCCACAAACTGCGGAATCGGTTTTTGAGGATTAACCAGCCACTCATGCCTCACCACCCTTCCCTGCTCAAACTTGACCAAAGCCACTTCGGTTACCCTGTCTTCATACAGATTGCCGCCCGTCGATTCCAAATCGACCACGGCAACCGGCATTCCAAACCGTAAAAACGCCTTTTCCAGCAAGGGCCAACGGGAAGCAACAATCATTTTATTCTCTTTAAATTCAAACAACAAACCGATATTTTACACTTTTAAGGCATTTCATCCAACAAAACAATTGACAGAATCCGACGATTACCCTAAAATTCAAATCTTTCTTGCAGCGCACCCGTAGCTCAGTTGGATAGAGTATCTGGCTACGAACCAGAGGGTCGGGCGTTCGAATCGCTCCGGGTGCGCCAGTAAGAAAATACAATATGCGCCCATCGTCTAGCGGTTAGGACATCGCCCTTTCACGGCGGTAACCGGGGTTCGATTCCCCGTGGGCGTGCCAAATTCCCAATCCCTGAGATTATTCTCAGGGATTTTTTATTGCCTCGGCAACTCGTTACCATAGTTAAAATTTAACAAGCACTATTTTCACTTTTTATCCTTTCCTACAACTTCGAATTTACGTATCCACATAAATTTATATTTTCTACAATTTCAATACTATCCAATTATTGCTTATTCATTTTTCTTATAGTAACTGGGATATAGAGGGTGTTCAAATAAACCATCATCAATCATTTTCTCAATCTTCGCCGGCAAATCAACTTTATATACTTTGTTATAAATAGCTGTGCTTAAACATTCAAATCCGCCTCCCGAAGAAGCATCACCTAAAAAATTTTGAATTGCTTCTATATCGGGATAATGATCAGGATTATGTAGATAACGCATATATTCCTCTAAAACTCGTCTAATGTATAGAAAGTCTTTCAGGTCCATTGTTATTTTTTCCTTATCAGAAATAGCATCTAATCCATATTCAACGATATCTTTTATACTTGTATATTTTATCATCATCTTTACCTACCCCCTTCATCAGAATCTCAGACGTAATCGAATCATATTCAAACCTTTGCCGTGCAAACCGATATCCCATAACCGGATGCGGTGTCCGTTTAATATTTTGTCCGATTGGTACAGATATAACAGCATATTCCAAAGCTCCTTCTGCTTTTCTGTTTACCACTGCAATATTTAGAGTATAATACCAAATTTGAGCAATGGTTCTAAAACAGTCAGAACCATTTTTCATGAGCCTGACTGATTCGTATACTCGGAGAAACTGATGCAGAATATTTTTGACCCTTTGATTATTCGTGGAAAATCCCTTATCCCCATCGTACAGGGCGGCATGGGGGTCGGTGTTTCCGCATCGGGTTTATCTAGCGCGGTGGCACGTGAAAACGGTATCGGAACTATTGCCAGTGTGGATTTACGCCACCTTCACGAAGACCTGCTCGCCGAGTCCCAAATCAATCCGAGCGAGGAGAAATATACGTCTTTGAACTGTACCGCATTAGACAGGGAAATCCAAAAAGCCAAAAGTGCTTCAGAGGGAAAAGGACTGATTGCGGTCAACGTGATGAAGGCGGTCAAAGACCACGCCGCGTATGTCCGCCAGGCTTGCGAATCAGGGGCGGATGCAGTCGTGATGGGTGCCGGCCTGCCTTTAGACCTGCCGGAAATGACCGAGGGCTATCATAAAGATGTTGCCCTGCTGCCGATTCTATCCGAATCGCGCGGTATTAATATCGTCTTGAAACGTTGGATGAAAAAAGGCATATTGCCCGATGCGATTGTAGTCGAACATCCTGCCCACGCGGCCGGGCATTTGGGTGCATCAACCGTTGAAGGCGTAAACGATGCTAAATTCGACTTCAAACGCGTGATTGAGGAAACGTTTGAAGTCTTCAAAAGTTTAGGGCTGGAAAGCGAAAAAATCCCGCTTATTCTTGCGGGAGGCATGGCAAATTTTGAAAAAGTCAAAACCGCCCTAAAGAACTGGGGAGCCTCCGCCGTTCAAATCGGTACCGCTTTTGCCGTTACCGAAGAAGGAGATGCACACCTTAACTTCAAAAAAACGCTTGCCGGTGCGGAAACTGAAAAAGTAGTCGAATTTATGTCTGTTGCCGGTTTGCCGGCACGCGGCGTACGTACCAAATTCCTAGACAGCTACATCAAGCGTGAAAGCAAACTTCAGGCAAACGCCAAAGCCGACCCGCGCCGCTGTACCCAAGGTTTAAACTGCCTGACCAGCTGCGGTCTGCGCGACGGGCTTGCCAAAGCAGGGCAATTCTGTATTGATATCCAGCTTGCTGCCGCATTCCGTGGAGAAGTAGATAAAGGCCTGTTCTTCAGAGGTAAAGACCCGCTGCCCTTCGGTAATGCCATACGCACCGTCCGTGAGACGATACAATATCTGCTGACGGGGAGCGAACCTGTTGCAACAGTAGGACGCTGATATCAAAACAGTCGATACCGTAGAAAAATGCCGTCTGAAAAGTTTCAGACGGCATCTCTTTATTTGCTTTCAGTATTATTGAAAAGTTTATCCATCGGGGTCAGATCGACCGCATTGCCCTGGCTGGTAATCCATTTGTTTTCCACGCGCCACACGCCTGCTGCGTCCTCCACGCGCACATACCAGTGGTTGGTCGGCGGAAGGGTTTTGAACACCGCCTCATATTCCGCCCTGCCGTTCTGCGCGCTGCCGACAGGCTTAAGGTTTACGGTTTGATCGTCCGCCTTGCGGGTCGGATGCATCAACAGCAGCTTCAACGGTTGATTTCCGTCAAATTCGCCGCTGACGAACACCTTTGCCGCATTCATATCGGGGGAAATGAGGACCTGCACCCCGATATGCCGTCTGACGGCTTCTTCATCCCGATGAAGCTGGATGTCGATATGCTTGCCGTCTTTATAATAATCGTCCGTAACCAAATCTGTCGCGTGCTGCTGTGCGACAAAAAACATGGCGACGCTGGCGATGACGACAAAAATCGGTCCCGCCATCAAGACCCACGGCCAGACGTGTTTGTACCAAGGCTTGATTGGATTGTTTTGAGACACGGTTATTCTCCGATAAAGGTTGCGTCTTCTTCCAAAACAACCGGCTTGCCGTCTGATGCACCGCTTTCTCGGTATTGGAAGATAAACTCGATAGGATGACTGCCTTTGTCCGCGTATTCCGGAATGGTAGACACTTGGACGGGAAGGGTTACTGTTTCGCGCGGAGCCACTTTTATACCGCCTTCAGGCAGCCCGGTCAGGGCGATTTCGTCAAATCCTTTGACACTTGCGGTAATCAGCTGTTCTTTTTCACTGTTGTTGATGATACGTAGGCTATATGCGTTTTCCAGCCAGCCTTTGGCGTTTTCGCGCACCATTACGCCACGGTCTTTCAAAATATCGACTTCGACCATTTTGCGCGTGGACAAACCGACCAAAAAGGCGGCGATAACCACTGCCAACACCGCGCCGTAACCTGCCACGCGCGGTCTGAGCAGCCGTTTTTTAATGTCTTTTTCGGAATATTCGTGTTCCAGCGCGCTTTCGGTCGTATAACGGATTAATCCGCGCGGATAGCCCATTTTGTCCATAATCTCATCACACGCGTCGATACAGGCGGCGCAGCCGATACATTGGTATTGCAGACCGTTGCGGATGTCGATGCCGACAGGGCAGACTTGGACGCACATCGCACAGTTGATGCAGTCGCCCAAACCCGCCTCTTCCTTATTGACCGTTTTCTTGCGGGCTCCGCGCGGTTCGCCGCGTTCCGCGTCATAAGAAACAATCAGCGTGTCCTTGTCGAACATCGCGCTTTGGAAACGTGCATACGGACACATATGCAGGCATACTTTTTCGCGCATAATATGGGCGAAGAAGAAGGTCATAAAGCCGTAAAACGCTGCGGCAAACATCGCGCCGCCACCTGCTGCTCCGGTGAATAAATCGGGAACGAACTGGCGGATAGGGACAAACCAGCCGGCAAAAGTGATGCCCGTCCACGCGCAGACAAGGAAAATCAACAGGTATTTGGTGGCTTTGATGCGGATTTTAGTGAAATTCCACGGCGATTTTTCCAGTTTCAGCCGTTTGTTTCTATCGCCTTCGACCAGGTTGTCAATCCACAGCATAATTTCGGTGTAAACCGTTTGCGGGCAGGAATAGCCGCACCACAGTCGCCCAGCAATCGTCGTCCACCAAAACAGCCCGAAGGCGCAAATCATCAGCAGCAGGGCAAGGTAAATCAAATCGCCCATCCCCAACGACAATCCGAAAATGAAGAAATGCCGTTCGGGGATATTGAAAACGACAGCCTGCCTGCCGCTCCAGTTGAACCACGGAATCACATAAAACACAAACTGGGTCGCCAATACGGCGGCGATACGCAGTTTGGCGAACCGCCCTTCCGCCTTTTTGGGATGGATGCGTTCGCCTTCGGGATGGATTTGAATCACGCTGGCACGCGGATCGAATGTTTTTTTCGCTTTCGGTGCGGCTTTTGTTTTTTCGGACGGGCTGTGCTCGGGTTCCGGATTACCGGCTTGATTTTCCGTGGTCATGCTACGTTCCTTGATTTTTGATTAATGGTTTGTCCGTCGTGGCTACTGTTTTCTTTTCAGACGGCATTTTGCTTTTTTTGATGTCTTTACGTTTTGATATTTTCAGAAAATATATTTTTCTCAAAATACACTCTTGCTATTGTACAACTTTATGCACTTATTGATACGCAAAAAGATAAATATCCGAACAATACCGCCCCAAATGCACCTCCCCTTCACGGACAAAGCCATATATGCTGAAAACTTCCTTATTTGAATATAATTAAAAAACAACGGGTAAGAAATAAATAGGCAAATGACTGCAAAAAACGTCGATACCCCATCATAAACAAACACTATTTATTTAATAAATAATTTGTAACACTTTGTTTTCAAAAGTATAGAAACACCTTTCACATCCAAGCTGAAACTGATATCCCGATACCCGGAGCATATATCCTTCCGGCACAGCCGTACCGCCCGCTCCTCCTTTTCTTGAAAGCATATACGAATCGGGCGATAATCAACGCCGTCTGACCATCCACTTATCCAAAACACCAGCAAGGAAAATACAAAATGTCTCAACTGGCAAACGCAATCCGTTTCCTCTCGGCTGATGCCGTTCAAAAAGCAAATTCCGGCCACCCCGGCGCGCCTATGGGCATGGCGGAAATGGCAGAAGTATTGTGGACGAAATTCCTGCATCACAACCCCGCCAACCCCAAATTCTACAACCGCGACCGCTTCGTCCTCTCCAACGGCCACGCGTCCATGCTGTTGTACAGCCTACTGCACCTGACCGGCTACAACGTATCCATCGAAGACTTGAAAAACTTCCGCCAACTGCACAGCAAAACCCCCGGACACCCCGAATACGGCTACACCGACGGCGTGGAAACCACGACCGGCCCGTTGGGACAAGGGATTGCCAACGCGGTGGGTATGGCATTGGCGGAAAAAATCCTTGCCGCCGAATTCAATAAAGACGGTTTGAACATCGTCGATCACTACACCTACGTCTTCATGGGCGACGGCTGCCTGATGGAAGGCGTATCGCACGAAGCCTGTTCGCTCGCCGGCACTTTGGGCTTGGGCAAATTGATTGTTTTGTATGATGACAACAATATTTCCATCGACGGCAAAGTGGACGGCTGGTTTACCGAAAACATCCCGCAACGCTTTGAAAGTTACGGATGGCACGTCGTTCCCAACGTAAACGGCCACGACACCGCCGCCATTCAGACGGCCATCGAAGCCGCCCGCGCCGAAACCGGCAAACCGTCCATCATCTGCTGCAAAACCTTAATCGGCAAAGGCAGTGCCAACAAAGAAGGCAGCCACAAAACCCACGGCGCACCTTTGGGTGCGGACGAAATCGAAGCCACGCGCAAACATTTGGGTTGGGCATATCCTGCGTTTGAAATCCCGCAAGAAATTTACGATGCGTGGAATGCCAAAGAAAAAGGCGCGAAACTGGAAGCCGAATGGGACAAACTGTTCGCGCAATATCAAGCCAAATATCCTACCGAAGCCGCAGAATTTGTGCGCCGTATGGATAAAAAGCTGCCGGACAATTTCGACACCTACGTTCAGACGGCATTAAAAGAAGTGTGCGCCAAAGCCGAAACCATCGCCACCCGCAAAGCCAGCCAAAACAGTATCGAAATCCTCGCCAAAGCACTGCCCGAACTGGTGGGCGGTTCTGCCGACCTGACCCCGTCCAACCTGACCGACTGGTCCGGCAGTGTCTCCGTTACCCGCGACAAAGGCGGCAACTACATCCACTACGGCGTGCGCGAGTTCGGCATGGGTGCCATCATGAACGGCCTTGCCCTGCATGGCGGCGTGAAACCCTTCGGCGCGACTTTCCTGATGTTCAGCGAATACGAACGCAACGCCCTGCGCATGGCAGCACTGATGAAAATCAACCCCGTCTTCGTCTTCACCCACGATTCCATCGGTCTCGGCGAAGACGGCCCGACCCATCAGCCGATTGAGCAGACCGCCACCCTGCGCCTGATTCCGAACATGGACGTATGGCGTCCGTGCGACACCGCCGAATCGCTGGTGGCATGGGCGGAAGCGGTAAAAGCCGCCGATCACCCGTCCTGCCTGATTTTCAGCCGTCAAAACCTGAAATTCCAAGCGCGCAGCGAGCAACAACTGAACGACATCAAACGCGGCGGCTACGTTATCAGCGAAGCCCAAGGCAACGCCCAAGCCGTCATCATTGCCACCGGCTCAGAAGTCGAGCTGGCTTTGGAAGCGCAAAAAGCCCTCGCCGCGCAAAACATCGCCGTACGCGTCGTTTCCATGCCGTCCACCAACGTCTTCGACCACCAAGATGCCGCCTATCAAGCCACCGTCCTGCCCGAAGGCCTGCCGCGCATCGCCGTAGAAGCCGGACACGCCGACGGCTGGTACAAATACGTCGGATTGAACGGCACAGTCGTCGGCATCAACCGCTTCGGCGAATCCGCCCCTGCCGAACTGCTGTTCAAAGAATTCGGCTTTACCGTGGAAAATGTGGTGGATACTGTGAAATCAGTGTTGTAAGCGGCAGCCATCGCATCAAAGGTCGTCTGAAAACGGGAGATGAAGGTTTTCAGACGACCTTTTTCCTTTATAGTGGATTAACTTTAAACCAGGACGGCGTTACCTCGCCTTGCCGTACTATCCGTACTGTCTGCGGCTTCGTCGCCTTGTCCTGATTTTTGTTAATCCACTATAAAACCGCCCAAACCGGTTTAACAAAAATCCAAATACCCATACAGTGGCGCGACCCTTCCTACGCCAACGAAGTTGCATAGAAACGCCTAATAAAGCAGCGTCTGAAGCCCCTCCTATTCCCGATAATCCTTTGCCATATCTTGAAAGCCATACCGCTAAACCGTAAAATCACACCTTACCCAATTTGATATAAATTTACATCCACCCCATCTTACCCGCCAATTATGATGACCCGCCTTGCCGCCTATCGGAAAACCCTCCTCATCTGCCTGATTTTATGGGCATCCATCATCGCCGTTTTCTCCGCCGAACGTTTCTTCATGCTGCACCATTTCGTTTCAGACGACATCCGCAGCCGTTATGTGGGCGATTTGGCGGCTTTGTTTGTCAAAGGGCTGTTGTTCGACATCAAAATCGCCTCCGTTGCCGCCGCCTTCCCCTTCCTGATCGGGCTGTTCGGACTGGCTACACAGAAAACCGCCGCCTTTACCCTACGCCTCCTGCCTACCGTCGCAACCGTCCTTTTCCTGACCGCCTTCTCCGCCGCACTGGGCAACTGGTTCTATTACAGCGTTTACGACCGTCAATTTGACGTCTTCGTCTTCGGACTGGCGGACGAAGATACCCGCGCTGTCCTGAAAACCGTCTAGTCGGACTATCCCGTCATCCCCTGTCTTGTCGCCTTGATTGCCGCAGCTTTCGTTTTCGGCAAAATCTTCAGCCTCATCCGCCGCCGCACCCGCTTTCAGACAACCTCATGGGGGAAAACCGCTTGGATTGCCGCCATCCTCTTACCTGTCCTCGCGCTTGCCGCAGGCATACGCGGCTCGTTCGGCAAATTCCCCCTGCGTCAGACCGCCATGCAGATTTCCGCCGCACCGCAAATCAACAAACTCGTCCCCAACGCCCTGATCTCCCTAAGCTGGGCAATCAACGAATACCGCAACAGCAACGACTTCCATCCCGTCTCCGATGAAGACGGCAGCCGGCTCATCAGTACCCTGCTCGATAAAAAAACCGACGCCGACTTGACGCAGCTCTTTGCCCAAACCGCCGCAAACGCCGCCGTCGAAAAACACCGTCCCAACGTCGTTCTCACCGTCATGGAAAGCATGAGCGCGCATCTCTTGAACATGGACAATCCCGAACGGGACTTCTTGGGCGAACTGGGCAAACACTGGCAGCAAGACTGGGTGTACCGCAAATTCGTTTCCGAGGGAGACGGCACCAGCGACACCCTGCACCGCTTCTTCGTCCGCAGCCAATCCCTTGCCAAAAACAAAACCTTCCCAGGCAACATGTTCAAACCCTATCTCGATGCCGGTTACCGCGTCGTCTATATCACGGCGGGCAACGGCGGCTGGCGCGATTTCGACACCTTCCTGCGGCACTTGGGCGTCAATGAAATCATCGATGAAAACACCCTCAAAACCCGCTATCCTGAAGCCAAATCCGGCACATGGGGCGTACCCGACGAATTCATGTTCCGTTATGGCGAAGAAGAACTCGCACGCGCTGAAAAAAGCGGTACTCCCGTATTCATCATGATGATGTCCGTAACCAACCATCCGCCCTACCACCTGCCTGCACCGCACCAGCTCAAAAACTTCCGTTTGGAAGAACAAGAGCAAAAACGCCTTGCCAATCTCGCCTCAGGCGAAGAGTTGAATGAAATTTTCAACACCTTCCGATACAGCAACGACCAACTCGGACGCTTTATCGGCAAAGTAAAAACCATCGCGCCCGACACCATTTATGCGCGCCATCGGCTATCCCGAATCTACCGATGCCTCACTCGGTCACAGCGTCCCCTTCTATCTGTACGTTCCGCAAGCCTACCGCGGCAGTGCCGAATACCATCCCGAACGCGCAGGTTCGCACAAAGACATCCTACCGACCCTCTACAACTTAAGCCTGTCCGAAGCACGTTACTACCAAACCGGTTGCAACCTCACTGCCCCGCGACTTGATTCCCCTTGGTGCGGCTACGGCTACAACCCCGAAGTCATCATTACCGAACGCGGTTTCTATCATCTACACAGCAAAGCATTCCACAAATGGGACAACAAAAACATCCAAACCGCCGAAAGCCGCCCAAGCACGCCGGACGGCGAAGACCAAGCCATTATCCGCCGCGCCTCGGCATATACGCCGTTTCTTGAATGGCAGATTAACCAGATTGTCAGCACCCAATAAATCCGTTTATCGCCAAATGCCGTCTGAACGCTTTTCAGACGGCATTTTTTTTGCCCTCCCGCCTTGATGCTTTCTCATTCCGCCAATCTCCATTATAATATTTGCGAATCACTCTTATTCACATTTAAAAAGGAGAAACGTATGAACACCCGCACCGAACACGACACCATGGGCAATGTCGAAGTCCCGTCCGAAGCCTATTGGGGCGCGCAGACCCAGCGCAGCCGCAACAATTTCAAAATCGGCGGCGAAACCCTGCCGCAGCCGCTGATTTATGCTTTGGCGTTGGTGAAAAAAGCCGCTGCCGCGACCAATGTTTCCCTCGGCAGGATTAAGCCCGAACAGGCGGATTTGATTACGCAGGCGGCAGATGATGTGTTGAATGGCAAGCTCGACGGGCAGTTTCCTTTAGTGGTTTGGCAGACCGGTTCCGGTACGCAGTCCAATATGAATATGAACGAAGTGCTGGCGAACCGCGCCAACGAAATCGCCGGTACGGGTTTGGCGGCGTATCAGCCCGTCCATCCCAATGACCATGTGAACCACGCGCAATCGACCAATGATGCGTTCCCGACCGCCATCCACGTCGCCGCCGCGATTGAAATCAACCGCCACCTTATTCCGGCGGTAAAAGCCTTGCGCGACACCTTGGACAAAAAAGCCCAAGCCTTCGCCCCCATCGTCAAAATCGGCCGCACCCACTTGCAGGACGCGACGCCGCTGACTTTGGGACAAGAGTTTTCCGGCTACGTTTCCCAGCTCGACCACGGCTTAGGCCGTCTAAACGACGCGCTTAAAGGTTTGTATGAACTCGCCTTGGGCGGCACAGCAGTCGGCACAGGTTTGAACAGCCATCCCGAATACGCCGAAAAAGCCGCCGCCAAACTCGCCGAATTGTCCGGCCTGCCGTTTGTCAGCGCGCCGAACAAATTTGAAGCCTTGGGCGGACGCGATGCCGCCGTTGCCGCTTCGGGCGCATTGAAAACGCTGGCGGCAAGCCTGAACAAAATCGCCAACGATATCCGCTGGCTGGCAAGCGGCCCGCGCTGCGGTTTGGGCGAAATCAAAATCCCCGAAAACGAGCCGGGTTCGTCCATCATGCCGGGCAAAGTCAACCCGACCCAATGCGAAGCGATGACCATGGTGTGCTGCCAAGTGTTCGGCAACGACGTTACCATCGGTATGGCGGGCGCGTCGGGCAATTTCGAGCTGAACGTCTATATGCCCGTCATCGCTTACAATCTCTTGCAATCCGTCCGCCTGTTGGGCGACGCGTGCAACAGCTTCAACGAACACTGCGCCGTCGGCATCGAACCCGTACCGGAAAAAATCGACTATTTCCTGCACCATTCCCTGATGCTCGTTACCGCGTTAAACCGTAAAATCGGCTACGAAAACGCCGCCAAAGTCGCCAAAACCGCCTACAAAAACGACAAATCGCTGCGCGAAACTGCCGTTGAGTTGGGCTTGCTGACGGGCGAAGAGTTTGATGAATTGGTCGTTCCTGCCGATATGGTTCATCCGCGCTAATCCTTCCCTCAAATAAAATGCCGTCTGAAACCTCGTTCAGACGGCATTTTCCGTTGCCTGCGAACTAGCGGCGTTTGAACAGCCTGTCCCCCACCGCCGCCGTAACCGCTCCCCCGACCACGACCAGTGCACCTGCATAACCCAAACCGTTCATATCTGGCGCGGCAAAAGTATCAGGCATCACATAATGCCCGAGCAAAGAAAATATTACGGTAAACACAGGGAGCAAGGTTGTTACCACACTGACTTTGGAAGCCTCCCAATGTTTCAACGCCTCGCCGAACGAGCCGTAACCGATTAAAGTATTCAAGCAGCAATACACAAAACAAACCCACGCCAACGTACCGTCCAAACTTCCGATGTGTGCCGGTTCGGCAAACGGCAGGAACACGGCGGCACTTGCCGCATAAATCAACAGCAGAATCTGTTGCGGCCCGAATTGCGCCGACAGCAGCTTTTGCGCCACGGCATAACACACCCAGGCCATACTGCCTGCCGCACACAGCAACACGCCCTTCGCATACGCGCCCAAACCCGACAACTCACCGAATTTGTCGTTAAAAAACATAAGCAAACCGACAAGCAGCAAAACCAAACCGATTTTCTGCGCGGCAGTCATCCGGTCTTTAAACAGCAATACGCCGACAACAATCATCGTAAACGGCGAAATCTGCCACAAAACCTGCGTCGTAGTCGGCGAAATATAATGCAGCCCTTGGGCAATCAGCACAAAGTTTGCCGAAATGCCCGCCACGCCGAGCAGCAGCAGCCTGAATGACCGCCAAGAAAAATCCCGCCGCTTCGGCAGCCGCCCGCCCAATGCCAGCAAAACAAACAATACCGCCGCCGCCACGGTAAAACGCACCCACACCAGCGTCGGCGCATCGACAAACTTCAATACCTGCCGCACGGCAATCGGCAGCGTCCCCCACGTCATCGCCGCCAAAAGTGCCAACGCGAAGCCTAGGAGCGGCCTTTGGTTTTCCATCCTGATTTCCCCATTTTTAAACAACCGTATTGCCGGACGATGCCGGTTTGCCGCATCGGGCAATGATGGTTCAAGCGTTTGGCGTTTGATTCCAACCTTTTGATTTCAAACAAACCGGCTGAAGCCCGACTATTGCTTCGCGCTATTTGGAAACACCGCCTGAATTTTAAAATATAGTGGATTAACAAAAACCAGTACGGTGTTGCCTCGCCTTAGCTCAAAGAGAACGATTCTTTAAGGTGCTGAAGCACCAAGTGAATCGGTTCCGTACTATTTGTACTGTCTGCGGCTTCGTCGCCTTGTCCTGATTTTTGTTAATCCACTATACCGTCTGAAAACAGCGGGGGCGTGCGGCAGGCATCACTGCCTCAAAACGCCGAACGGCGCAATCGCAACGTTCCGCCCAACGCAAGGGGCGGCAACAAGCAGGCACAAATGCAAAAAAGAGAAACCCTGCCCCGTAAGGTTTAAGGTTTCTCCGTCCTTTATGATTTCCCTCCGCGAGGATGTGCTGCCGTAAAATTCAGAACGGGATGTCGTCGTCAATATCCTCGACCGGGGCGGCGGCCGGCACGGGTTGGCGGCGCGGCGCGGCTGGTGCTTCTTGAGGATGGGACGGCGCGTCGGGGGCAGGCTGCCGGCTTTGCTGCGCGGGACGTTGGTAAGCCTCCTGACTCTGACCGTAACCTTCTTCGTAAGGCGCGCCGCCGCTGTTTTCATTGCGCCCGCCCAACATTTTCATTTCGTTGGCGACAATATCGTAAGCGGTGCGTTCGATGCCGTCTTTGCCTTGGTATTTGCGGCTTTGGATTCTGCCTTCCAGATAAACCAGCCCGCCTTTTTTGAGGTATTGCCCGGCAATTTCCGCCAGTTTGCGGTACATCGTGATGTTGTGCCACTCGGTGCGCTCCACACGTTGACCGTTGCGGTCGTTCCAAGTTTCGCTGGTGGCGACGCTGAAATTACACACCGCCTCGCCGTTGGGCATATAGCGCACTTCGGGATCTCGTCCGAGGCGGCCGATAAGGATGACTTTGTTCAATGACATTTTTTAAACTCCTGTGATGATTTTTTCAGCGGCAGCCTGATCGAAACCCTTCTGCAACACTTTAAGATAGACGGTCTGCCCGTCGAAACTGAAACCGATGTCTTCCACGCCTTCGAGTTGCGACAAAACACGTTGCAATCCGTCCCGATTGCCCTGCCACACGCCGCCGACAGGGTAACTGAGGTTTTTGACGGGCTTGGGTGCGGGCGATAAAACGGCAATCACCAGCCACAGCAGCATCAATATGCTGCAAAAGGCAAACACGCCGGAAAAACCGTATTTTTGAAACAGCAAGCCGCCTGCCGCGCCGCCGGCAAACAGTCCGAGCGACTGCATCGTGTTGTACACGCCCATCGCCGTACCCTTCAGGTCGGACGGCGCGATTTTGGAAACCATAGACGGCAGGCTGGCTTCCAACACATTAAAACCGATAAAGTAAACAACCAGATAAGCGGTAATCAGCCAAATCGAGTGCATTCCGGACAGCAAACCGATCTGCGCCGCCGCAATACAGACGATACCCAAGATAAAAACCTGTTTGAGCTTGTTGCGCGTTTCGCCGACGATAATCAGCGGAACCATCACCACCAAGCCCGTAATGGTCGAGGGCAGATAGACTTTCCAATGCTGGATTTTTTCCAAACCGAGCCGGGTCATCGCGAAAGGCAGCGCGGTAAACAATGCCATTTGTGCGGCGTGCAGGGCGAAAATGCCGAAATCGAGCGTCAGCAGCCTGCGGTTTTTCAAAACTTCGCCTATGCGCGAAGGCTGCGCCTGCGTATCTTCGTGCAGCTTGGAAACCTCTGGGTCGGGAGTCATAAACGCCACCACGCCGATACTGGCAACGGTCAAGATACCGGTCAGCAGGAACAAGCCGCGAACGCCCACCGCGTCGGCAATCATCGGCGCAACCACCAGGCTGACCGAAAACGTCAGACCGATACTCAAACCGATCATCGCCATCGCGCGGGTACGCACGCCGTCGCGCGTCAAGTCGGCAAGCAGCGCGGTAACCGCCGCACTGACCGCTCCCGCCCCCTGTATGGCACGGGCGGCAACCAGCATAGGCAGCGTATCGGCGGAGGCGGCAAGAAAGCTGCCGGCGGCAAACACAATCAGCCCGACATAAATGGTTTTCTTGCGCCCGAACTTGTCGGAAGCGATGCCCAAAGGCAGTTGCAGCAATGCCTGCGTCAGCCCGTAAATGCCCATTGCCAGCCCGACCAGCGTTTTATTGTCTTCCGCACCGGGCAGCGAGGCGGCATATATTGCCAAAACGGGCAACACGAGGAACATACCGAGCATACGCAGCGCGTACACGCCGGAAAGCGTCGTACTGGCGCGCCATTCGTGCGGAAACATTTGGATACGGTTGTCTCTTGCCATAAATAATTTTTCAGACGGCATCAACAGTTGCAATGCCGTCTGAACTTCCAGTGAACAGATTTTCGGATTATACAGGATTCGCCGTATTTCGGTTGCGGAGCGGGTTCAAAATCAACGCCACTGCCAGCGGTTGCGCCACGCGCCCAAAACGGCGTTCGGATATTTATTGCTGCCCAAGCTGCCGTTGAAGCGGGCAAGCGCGCGGACGATGTCGCCCTTTTCAAGGTTGCGGTAATGGCGCAGGATGGTACAGCCGTAACGCAGGTTGGTGCGGATGTCGAACAGGTTGTGCGCGGGTTTGCCGATGTAGTTTTTCCAAAACGGCATAACCTGCATCAGGCCGCGCGCACCGACACCGCTGATTGCATACTGGCGGAACGCGCTTTCCACCTCAATCAGCCCCAACACAATCTGCGTATCCAAACCGGCCCGGCTGCTTTCATACTGTATATTGACCAGCAGCCTGCGCCGCTCTTCTTCATCGGGGACAAACCTTGCCAAACGTGCCGACATGGCAGACAGCCAACGTTCGCCCTCTTTCGGATTGTCGAACACCAACCTCGGCGGATTGACGCTGCCGACAGAACTCCTCATCACGGAAGCCACATCGTCGGCAAGCGTTTCCTCACGTTGCGCGCCGGCGTGCGCCAGAGGACTGAACAGCAGCGCACCGGCGGCACACAGCAGGCGGCGGCGTTGCAGATTGACGGGTAGGGTATCGGTCGGTTTTTTCATAGGGAACGGGGGGCGCGTCCGGACGTTTCAGACGGCATTAAATATTCAAACAGACATAATTGCTTTTAACGCGAAAAACCGCGCGCAAAATCCAAACACGGCATATCGCCCTGCCCTTTTCAGGCAAATCCCGATTTTACCGCCCTCAAGAACGCTTGTCCAAGCAGGCACAGACAACACCGCCCGGGCATTTCCCGTTTTCACCGGCTATCCGTTGTCCGGATTGTGCAGCAGCACCATCAGCGCATCACGCTTTTCGGGCGGCAGCAGGCGGAAATATTTCAACAGCAGGGCTTCTTGCGGCGAAGCCGCACCTTCCGTGCCGGAGAGCCTGCCGTGGCGCAGCCATTCCGCGCTGGTATCCAGCCATTTTGCCAGCGTCTCGATTTTATCCGGAGTCGGAATCGACCTGCCGACCAGCCAATGGTGAAACGCCTGCGTACTGACAGGCTGATTGGGATGGCGCAGGTTGAAGCGGTTGGCGAGGTTGGCATTGGACAGCTCGTCCAAACCCGCGAGGTGTATTGCTGTTTTCAAGCGTTCGCTGAAATCGGTTTTATCTTGTTCGGTATGCATAATGGCGGATTATGAATAGCCGACTGTTGCCTTTTTTAAACAAAATAATTGATAGTATTAACAATTTGGTTATCAGAAAAAAAGTGAATATGGGTACGATGGGAAGCGGTTTACACAACCATAAACTTATTTACTTAATTTCTGAAATTTTGGGGATTTATGATGACTTTGAACAAAGTTTTCGCATTGAGCATGATCGCCTTGAGCCTGGCAGCTTGCGGCAGCAAGCCTCCCAGCAGCACCCTGCCCAACACTAACCCGACTGTTACCAATCCGTCCAACAGCAACCAAACAAATAACGGCAATGCTGCTGCCAACAATGGCAACTCTGCCAATAGTAGCAACTCTGCCAATAGTAGCAACTCTGCCAATAGTAGCAACTCTGCCAATAACGGCAACTCTGCCAATAGCGGCAACTCTGCCAATAATGGTAACACCGCCGATAGCGGTAACACTGGCGCCAACAGTCCTCCTCCGTTTACACTGAAAAACGACACACCTAATTTTTCAGTCAGCGTCAGTGGATTGAAACGTGAGGCTGAAGCAGATATACGTGAGTTGGCTAGAAAGTACGATGTGGATGAGTATAATGTAATTGATTCGACTTACCAAGTCAGCACTCTGGGTCAAAATGCCAATGGCGGCTCTCTTGATTTGTCTAAAGCACCTTTGAAACAGCTGACCCGCGCTGCACATAAAGAAACTGTACAGCTACGTGCAGAGGGTAAAACTTTTAAACTGACCCGCAAGGGCGAGTCCCATATCTACCGTCAGAATTATTCTCTGATTGCCGGCGTTAAACCGACTTCCTACTCAATGCAAGGAGATGATCTAGGAAATGGACTGAATACGCCTAATCCTATCAATGATGAAAATTATCTGACCATCAAAGGTACGCCGACTGAAGTTTTGCCAACAGCCGGTAAAGCGACTTATTCCGGTACTGCATTTGACGAAAAAAACAAGGCGTGTTGAACTACTCCGTCGATTTCAAGGAAAGAACGGGTGAGGGCAACATTACCGGTTTGGGTGAAACAGTCGTCTTGAACAAGGGCAACATAACCAATATCGATCATAAGAACGAAATTGATGGAAGCCGCCTTCAAGGCTACGGTATTCAAGGCTCTTCTAATAAAGGTAATTACGAACTCGGCTTCTTCGGTGCCAATGCCGAAGAAATCGTCGGTACGGTAAACGACGGCGAAATCGGCTTTGCCGGTTCCCGTTAATCCCGCCTGATACAAATGCCGTCTGAAACCGGAAACGGTCTTTCAGACGGCATTTCGACCATTTGACTGCGCGGTTTGCCCGTCCGGTCCCTTGCCCTGAAACTGTTTGACTTATGAAAAAATTTGCTTTGCTTCTTTTGTCCGTGCCGGCGGCGGCTGTTGCCGAAACGCCCGTTTTGCCCATACCCGTGTCGAAGCAGGTGTTCGTGGACGGCAAGTTCGACGATAGGATAGTGCCTGCCGAAAGGCTTGAAAGGGTTGGCGAAACGGAAATTCCGGTAGAGCAGATCAACCGCGCCGTCGTCGCCCGTGATTGGGACACGCTGCAAACGCTGTTGTCAAGCTATCGCGCCCTGCCGGATTTCAATCCGGTTCTGCACGATTACGCGCTGGGCGGTTTGCGCCGCAGCCAGTTGCGCCATGACGAGGCGGTGGCTTTGTATCGCGGCATTTTGGCGCAACAGCCCGATTTGGCGTATCCGCGTTTCGATTTGGGCGTGATGCTGTTTGAAAACAGGCAGTACCGCGAAGCGAAGGCGGAATTGGATCGGGCGAAACCCGATTTGCAGCCGCCGATGCAGCAACTTGCCGACCGCTATCTTGCCGCCATAGACAAGGCTCAAGGCTGGAAGCCCGATGTGTCGCTGCAATACGAGCAAACGGACAATGTAAACAACGCTTCGTCCGAAAAAACGATTGAATTTGCAGGAAAAAGCTGGACGAAAACCGCCGACAGCCTGCCGCAAAAGGCACACGGTTTGCGCTACGGCTTGGGCGTGTCGCGCGAAATCAATGCGGGCGGGCATCATTTCCTCTACGGCGACATCAGCGGCGGCGGCGTGCATTATTGGGATAACAAAGATTTCAGCGAACAGAGCCTGCGCCTGTCGCTCGGCTATAAAAACCGTTCAGTAACGCGCTCGTTCGGCATCGTGCCGTTTGTCGAGCAAAACCTCTTAGGCGGCAGCCGATACAATTTCGTCGGCGGCTTCAATGCCGATTTCTCCCAACGCTTGAGCGAACACTGGCGGCTGACGCTGAACGCGGGCAATATGTGGAAGCATTATCAGGAAGACCGCACTGCCGCCCGATACGACAGCCATATGCCGCTGGCGGGCGCGACGCTGATGTATTCCGCGCCGAAAGACTGGCTGCTTTACGGCGGTGCGGACTGGTCGCACGACATGACGAAAGAGGCGGAACAGGCTTCCGTCCGCAAGGGTTTGCGTGTCGGCGCGGTCAAAACGTTCGACGGCGGCTTGGGTCTGCGGGCAAACCTGCGCTATACCCGCAGGACTTTTGATGCACCCGGGACCATTGTGTACCGCTTCCCGCGCAAAGACCACGAATATCAGGCAAACCTGTCGTTGTGGCACGACAAAATCTCTTGGAAGGGCTTTACGCCGCAACTCAATTTCCTCTATCTGAAAATCGACAGCAATATGAAAAGTTTTTACACACGCAAAAACATGCAGATTTTCATGAGCGTGGAAAAGGATTTCAAATAAGCGCAAAAAATGCCGTCTGAACGTTTTTCAGACGGCATTTTTTGCTGTCGGAAACATACCGTCGGCAACATCTGTGAGCAGAATCAAAAACAGCCGCATCATTTATTGTCAACGCCCATACCGGCAGAGTAACATTGCGTTTTTCCCCCACCGGTATCCGCCATGATCACCAATCCCGCAAACGTCCTTGCCTCCGTCGATTTGGGTTCCAACAGTTTCCGCCTCCAGATTTGCGAAAACAACAACGGACAGTTGAAAGTCATCGATTCCTTCAAACAGATGGTCCGTTTTGCCGCCGGTCTGGACGAACAGAAAAACCTCAGTGCATCCTCACAGGAACAGGCTTTAGACTGCCTGGCAAAATTCGGCGAACGCCTGCGCGGCTTCCGCCCTGAACAGGTACGCGCCGTAGCAACCAATACATTCCGCGTTGCCAAAAACATCGCAGATTTCCTTCCCAAGGCTGAAGCGGCACTGGGTTTCCCCATAGAAATCATCGCCGGGCGCGAAGAGGCCCGGCTGATTTATACCGGCGTCGTCCACACCCTTCCCCCGGAAGGCGGCAAAATGCTGGTTATCGACATCGGCGGCGGCTCGACAGAATTCATTATCGGTTCAACCCTGCGCCCCGACATTACCGAAAGCCTGCCTTTAGGCTGCGTTACCTACAGCCTGCGCTTCTTCCAAAACAAAATCACCGCCAAAGACTTCCAATCTGCCATTTCTGCCGCCCGTAACGAAATCCAACGCATCAGCAAAAACATGAAGCGCGAAGGTTGGGATTCCGCCGTCGGAACTTCGGGTTCGGCAAAATCCATCCGCGACGTCCTTGCAGCCGAATTGCCGCAAGAGGCAGACATTACCTATAAAGGCATGCGCGCCCTTGCCGAACGCATCGTCGAAGCCGGCTCGGTCAAAAAGGCCAAATTTGAAAACCTGAAACCGGAACGCATCGAAGTCTTTGCCGGCGGGCTTGCCGTGATGATGGCGGCATTTGAAGAATTGGAACTCAATAAAATGACCGTAACCGAAGCCGCTCTGCGGGACGGTGTGTTCTACGACCTGATAGGCCGTGCGCTGAACGAAGACATGCGCGAACAAACGGTTTCGGAGTTCCAACACCGCTATCACGTCAGCCTCAATCAGGCAAAACGCGTTGCCGATACCGCACAAACCTTTATGGATAGCCTCTGCCACGTCAAAAACGTTACCGTCCAAGAGCTTGCCCTTTGGAAACAATATCTCGGACGTGCCGCGCGCCTGCACGAAATCGGTTTGGACATCGCCCACACGGGATATCACAAACATTCCGCCTACATCCTGGAAAACGCCGATATGCCGGGTTTCTCACGTAAAGAACAGACCATACTTGCCCAACTGGTCATCGGTCATCGCGGCGATATGAAAAAAATGGGCGGCATTATCGGCACCAACGAAATGTTGTGGTATGCCGTTTTGTCCCTGCGCCTTGCCGCCCTGTTCTGCCGTTCGCGTCAAGACCTGTCTTTCCCGAAAAACATGCAGTTGCGCACGGATACGGAAAGCCACGGCTTCATCCTGCGTATTGACAGTGAATGGCTGGAACGCCACCCCCTGATTGCCGACGCATTGGAATATGAAAGCGTCCAATGGCAAAAAGTCAATATGCCGTTTAAAGTTGAAGCCGTCTGACCTTTACAAACCAAATGCCGTCTGAATGATGTTCAGACGGCATTTCCCTATCCGCAACACCCAAAAGAACCGACTGCCTTGTATCTATGACGGCAGACGGGTCGATTTGCAACTCCAAGCAAAAACCTGCTTATATGCGCGGCAAATTCAGCCAACCCGAATAAGACCAAGCCAGTCTTTCATAACCCGCATACATGGTGCAGACCACATCCCGTCAAGGCGGAACCGGACTCAGGACATAGATAAAGCGGCAACCGGATGGCTGCCGCTTTTTTAAACAATCGAAAAATTATTTAGCAGCGTCTTTCATTTTGTCTGCCGCTTCTTGAGTCGCATCAGCAGCTTTGTTCAAAGTATCTTTAGCTGCTTCAGTTACAGCTTCTTTGGTTTCAGTCACAGCTTGATCGGCACTTTCTTTTGCATCAGCTGCAGCATCTTTGATTTTATCTTTCGCTTCTTGAGTAGCAGAAGCAGCAGACTCAGCGACAGAAGCCGCGGTATCTTTAACATCGGACTGAACGGCTTGAGCCGCTTCCTTAGTCTCTTGTTTAGCCTCTTGTGAGCATGCCGCCAAAGCAGCCGCCATCATTGCAGCAATCAGTAATTTTTTCATATCCTATCCTTCTTACATTTTTAATTTAAATTTCAGTTAAAAAACTATTTTATGAAAACAGCGGGAAAATTGTAACACACATTCTTCTCATTTTGAGTTTCCCGTCAGTGTAAACTCGACCAAATCGCCATCACGGATGGATAGATTATCCAGCTGACAGAAATGCTCCTTACCGTTCTCTCCTCTATGTAGCTATTGCCCCTATTGGAACAAAACCACTTTTATATTTACTTTTCCTATCTGACGAATTTCCATTTCTGCAAACAATTCCCCGACCGTCTCCATCAGGACAAAGAACTTGTTGCAGCCACTTTACTGAAAGGACTAGGAAAACTCAAATGCATTATGGGATTTTTGAATACCTCAATAATGGCGGCGGCGGAAATAAAACATCCCCTCACTGTCGATTTCCAGCACATAGCGTCCGTTCTGCACGGCGGCATATCCGCTTTTCCCCGTCTGGTAAGGTTGCAGTGCAGCATGCGAAACCAGGTAATCCGTCAGCTTCCCGCCGTCTTGCGCGACATTGTCCACCAGTTTGGCAAACAAGGTATGACACACGCCGTTTGCCGCCCAACCTGCCGGACCGCCCTTATCGTCGGTTTCCATGCATTTGCCGCTGATGACTTCCAAGTCGTTGGGATGCTTGCCGATCAGTTGCAACACATTCTGTTCCGACAAGCCCTCGATCGGATAAGTCAGCTGTTTTTTGCCTTCAGCCGTTTTTCCTTCTTGCACCCCGCCCAGAGCCAAGCCAGCAATCGCCGTATTGTCGATATATTTGACTTTGAAAACCGGTTTCGGCGCACTTTGTACCGCATTTTGCGGCTGTTCCGCCGTATTTTCGGATTTGCCGCAGGCGGCAAGCAGCAGGCAGCCGCCCAATATGGCAAAAGGTATTTTCAGCATTCCACACTCCTGATGGTTTCAAAATGCCGTCTGAAACACTGACAATGGATGTTCAGACGGCATGGGTTTATTTCAATGGGCGGATACCGACCGCATCGCGTACCTTATTCAAAAGTTCGCGCGCTTCTTTGCGCGCTTTGGCCGCGCCTGCCTGCAGGATGTCTTCGATTTGCGAAGGATTAGAGGTCAGCTCGTTGTAGCGTTCGCGCGGTTCGGCGAGTTCGGCGTTGATTTTCGCCGCCAAAAGTTTTTTGGCCTCACCCCAAGCCAAGCCTTCGGCAAGCATTTGCGTAAATTCCGCCGTTACAGACGGCGTGGAGAAGGCCTTGTAGATTTCAAACAAGGGGCTTTCGTCGGGCTGTTTCGGCTCGCCCGGTTCTTTCATATTGGTGATGATTTTATTGACCGATTTTTGGGTTTTCTTGTCGTTTTCCCAAAGCGGAATGGTGTTGCCGTAAGATTTGGACATTTTGCGTCCGTCCAAGCCGACCAAAAGTTCGACGTTTTCGTCGATTTTCACTTCAGGCAGGGTGAAGAGTTCTTGGAAACGGTGGTTGAAGCGGCCGGCGATGTCGCGCGCCATTTCGACGTGTTGGATTTGGTCGCGCCCGACGGGGACTTCGTTGGCGTTGAACATCAGAATGTCGGCAGTCATCAGAATCGGATAACTGAACAAACCCATTTCCACGCCGAAATCAGGGTCTTCCTGCCCGTTTTCCGCATTTGCCTGCACGGCGGCTTTGTAGGCGTGGGCGCGGTTCATCAAACCTTTGGCGGTAATGCAGGTTAGAATCCAGTTCAATTCCATCACTTCGGGAATGTCGCTTTGGCGGTAGAAGGTGGTGCGCTCGGGATCGAGTCCGCAGGCAAGCCAAGTGGCGGCAACGGCTTGGGTGGATTGGTGAATCATCTCCGGATCGTGGCATTTGATGATGCCGTGGTAATCGGCGAGGAAGAGGAAGGATTCGGTATCGGGGTTTTGCGCCTCGCGGACGGCGGGGCGGATGGCACCGACGTAGTTGCCCAGATGCGGGATGCCGGTGGTGGTTACGCCGGTCAGAACTCGTTTTTTGCTCATAAAAATGTCCTTACGGCATCAATGCCGTCTGAAAGGGAAAAAGATGCGCCGATTATACCCGATTCACAATATTTGTTCAGACGGCATCGGACGTTTCCCTATTGGACAGATTAAGTTATACACACGAATTAAAAAATTTATTTCAATCGTATTCAACAAGATACGTAATTAAACCTGAAAAGTTAAAATCTGACGCTTGAGTTATCCACAATTATGCACATATAGGCTTCGACAGCGGACATTTTGAAAAGGAAACGAAAATGCGATACGACAAATTAACCGCCAAATTCCAACAAGCCCTTGCAGAAGCTCAGAGTTTGGCGTTGGCTGCGGACAGCAGCTATTTGGAAGCAGGCTTCGTGCTGAAAGCCCTGCTTGACGACCAAAACAGCGGGGCTGCCGCGCTCTTGGCTCATGCTGGTGTGAATGTGCCGCAAGTGAAACAGCGTTTGCAGCAGCATTTGAACAGCCTGCCGAAAGTGTCCGGTCAGGGCGGCGACATTTTGCCCAGCCGCGAATTGCAGGCGGTGTTGAACCTGATGGACAAAGCCGCAACCAAACGCGGCGATGCCTATATCGCCAGCGAACTTTTCCTGCTTGCCTTGGTACAACAGAACGATGCGACCGGCAAAATCCTGAAAGAAGCCGGTGCGACCGAACAAAACATCAACGCCGCGATCGACGCGGTACGAGGAGGACAAAACGTGAACGATGCCAATGCCGAAGACCAACGCGATGCTCTGAAAAAATATACGCTCGACCTGACCCAGCGTGCCCGCGACGGCAAGCTTGACCCCGTTATCGGTCGTGATGATGAAATCCGCCGCGCGATTCAGGTGCTGCAACGCCGAACCAAAAACAACCCAGTGTTGATCGGTGAGCCGGGTGTGGGTAAAACCGCTATTGTTGAAGGCTTGGCGCAACGTATCGTCAACGGCGAAGTCCCCGAATCCCTGCGCAACAAACGCCTTTTGGTTTTGGACTTGGCGGCTTTGATTGCCGGCGCGAAATACCGTGGCGAATTTGAAGAACGCTTGAAAGGCGTGTTGAACGACTTGGCGAAAGACGACGGCAACACCCTGATTTTCATCGATGAAATCCATACTTTGGTCGGTGCGGGCAAAACCGACGGCGCGATGGATGCGGGCAATATGTTGAAACCGGCTTTGGCACGCGGCGAATTGCACTGCATCGGCGCGACCACCTTGGACGAATACCGCCAATACATCGAAAAAGACGCGGCACTCGAACGCCGCTTCCAAAAAGTATTGGTCGGCGAACCCAGCGTGGAAGACACCATCGCCATTTTGCGCGGTTTGCAGGAACGTTATGAAATCCACCACGGTATCGATATTACCGACCCTGCTATTGTTGCCGCCGCAGAATTGAGCGACCGCTACATCACCGACCGCTTCCTGCCCGATAAAGCGATTGATTTGATTGACGAAGCCGCCAGCCGTGTCAAGATGGAAAAAGAAACCAAGCCGGAAGCAATGGACAAAATCGACCGCCGTCTAATTCAGCTTCGGATGGAAAAGGCGCACGTTGAAAAAGAAAAAGACGATGCCAGCAAAAAACGTTTGGAACTGATAGACGAGGAAATCAACGGTCTGCAAAAAGAATACGCCGATTTAGACGAAATCAGGAAAGCCGAAAAAGCGATTTCAGACGGTGTCGCCAATATTAAGAAACAAATTGACGAAGTCAAAATTAAAATCGAACAGGCAAAACGGCAAGGCGATTTAGCACTGGCTTCAAAATTGATGTATGAAGATTTGGAACATTTGGAAAAACAGCGTGCAGCCGCCGAACGGGAAGATACGGACAGCACAAAACCGGCAAACAAACTCTTGCGTAATAATGTCGGTGCTGAGGAAATCGCAGAGGTGGTTTCCCGCATGACCGGCATTCCCGTATCCAAAATGATGGAAGGCGAACGCGATAAATTGTTGAAAATGGAAGAAGTATTGCACCGCCGCGTAGTCGGTCAAGACGAAGCCGTGCGTGCCGTGTCCGACGCTATCCGCCGCAGCCGTTCCGGTTTGGCCGATCCGAATAAACCTTACGGCAGCTTCCTGTTCCTAGGCCCGACCGGTGTGGGTAAAACCGAGTTGTGCAAAGCCTTGGCAGGCTTCCTGTTCGACAGCGAAGACCACCTCATCCGTATCGATATGTCCGAATACATGGAAAAACACGCCGTTGCCCGCTTAATCGGCGCGCCTCCGGGCTATGTCGGCTACGAAGAAGGCGGCTACCTGACCGAACAAGTGCGCCGCAAACCGTACAGCGTGATTCTTTTGGACGAAGTGGAAAAAGCCCATCCCGACGTGTTCAACATCCTGCTGCAAGTATTGGATGACGGCCGTTTGACCGACGGGCAAGGCAGGACGGTAGATTTTAAAAACACCGTGATTGTGATGACTTCCAACATCGGCAGCCAGCACATCCAACAAATGGGCATTCAGGACTACGAAGCAGTGAAAGAAGTTGTGATGGAGGATGTGAAAGAACATTTCCGTCCTGAAATGATCAACCGCATCGACGAAGTGGTCGTGTTCCATGGCTTGGATCAGGCAAACATCCGCAGCATTGCGAAAATCCAGCTTAAAGGTTTGGAAAAACGTTTGGAAAAACAAAACCTGCGCCTGACTGTTTCCGATGCCGCTCTGGACATCATCGCCAAAGCCGGTTTCGACCCGATTTACGGCGCACGTCCGCTCAAACGCGCGATCCAATCGGAAATCGAAAACCCGCTGGCAAAAGCCCTGCTTGCCGGAAACTATGCGCCCGAAAGCGAAATCAGGGTGGAAGCCGACGGCGACAGACTGAAATTTGCCTGATTCGTTCCTGCTGTTGAAAATGCCGTCTGAAACGGGAATCTCCGTTTCAGACGGCATTTTTTATCAGAATCCTACTGATGGTAGGTTTGCAGGAATCTTGCCAACCTGCCCATCGCCTCTTCAATCTGATGGACGTAAGGCAGCGTAACAATGCGGAAATGGTCGGGTTTGATCCAATTAAACCCCGTTCCCTGTACCAGCAAGACTTTTTCGCGCACCAGCAAATCGTAAATGAATTTCATGTCATCGTGGATACGGTACATTTCGGTATCGATTTTTGGGAACATATACATCGCACCCATCGGTTTGACGCAGGACACGCCGGGAATCTGGTTGACCAGTTCCCACGCCCTGTTGCGCTGTTCCAAAAGCCGCCCGCCGGGCAAAATGAATTCGTTAATGCTCTGATAGCCGCCCAATGCCGTCTGAATCGCGTGCTGCATCGGCGTATTAGCACACAGGCGCATGGACGAAAGCATATCCAAACCCTCGATATAACCTTTTGCATGATGTTTCGGCCCGTTGAGCACCATCCAGCCTTGGCGGAATCCGGCGACGCGGTAGGCTTTGGACAAACCGTTGAACGTTACCGTCAAAAGGTCGGGGGCAAGCGCGGCAATATGGTGGTGAACCGCGCCGTCGTAGAGGATTTTGTCGTAAATCTCGTCGGCAAAGATAATCAGACCATGTTTGCGCGCCAGTTCGGCGATTTCCAGCAGGATTTCCCTGCTGTACACCGCGCCTGTCGGATTATTGGGATTGATGACGACGAGGGCTTTGGTTTTGGGCGTGATTTTGGCTTCCATATCGGAAAGGTTGGGAAACCAGCCGTTTTCTTCGTCGCACAGATAATGGCGTACCGTACCGCCCGCAAGCGTTGCCGCCGCCGTCCACAAAGGGTAGTCGGGCGCGGGAATCAGGATTTCGTCGCCGTCGTTGAGCAATGCCTGCATAGACATCGTAATCAGCTCGGACACGCCGTTGCCGATATAGACATCGTTTACCGTAATATCGCGCAAACCTTTGGTCTGATAGTAGTGAACGATGGCTTTGCGGGCGGAATACAGCCCTTTGGAATCGCAATAGCCTTGCGAAGTCGGCAGGTTGCGGATGACATCGACCAAGATTTCATCAGGGGCTTCAAAGCCGAACGGCGCAGGGTTGCCGATATTGAGCTTGAGGATTTTATTGCCCTCCTCTTCCAACTGAAGGGCTTTTTTGTGAACCGGCCCGCGTATGTCGTAACAGACGTGGTCGAGCTTTGCAGACTTGGGAAACTTATCCATAATGTGTTCCGTAAATTTTGGGCAATGGGTGGGAATGTACTCTTTTTCACGCGGAATTTAAAGCATCAGGGCGGGGTTTTCAGGTTTTTCACCTGCCCTCTTTGCGCCGTTCGCTGACGCTTTTGCCGCCTATGCCCCAGTTATCGGTATCCACTTCATCGATAACGACCACTGTCGTCTCAGGATTTTTACCCAACACACGACCCAACAATTCGGTTACACCTTGTATCAGCTCCGCCTTCTGCTCCGTACTCGGCGCTTCCTTACCACCGGTTACTTTAATATTGACATAGGGCATGATATTTCTCCGTTTTGAAATATTGCTATCTTATCAAACAAGTTGCCTCCGCCCAAACGTCCGCTTCATTTTCTGAAAAATTCAAATCGATATAGTAGATTAACAAAAATCAGGACAAGGCGGCGAGCCGCAGACAGTACAGATAGTACGGAACCGATTCACTTGGTGCTTGAGCACCTTAGAGAATCGTTCTCTTTGAGCTAAGGCGGGGCAACGCCGTACTGGTTTTTGTTAATCCACTATACAAAAAGACAGTTTTCAGACAGCAAATCCGTCTTCACACGATATTTATTTTGTTATAACATAACAAAATCTTTAACCCACACGATACAAAGGCTGCACCATGAAGAAAACATTGGCACTGCTCGCCGTTTCCGCCCTGTTTGCCGCATCCGCACACGCCCACCGCGTCTGGGTCGAAACCGCCCACACGCACGGCGGCGAATACCTTAAAGCCGACTTGGGCTACGGCGAATTTCCCGAACTCGAACCCATCGCCAAAGACCTCCTGCACATCTTCAGCAAACCGATGCAGCTGGTTACCGAAAAAGGCAAGGAAAACATGATTCAACGCGGTACATACAACTACCAATACCGAAGCAGCCGCCCCGTTAAGGACGGCAGCTACCTCGTTACCGCCGAATATCAGCCTACTTTCTGGTCAAAAAACAGCGCAGGCTGGAAACAGGCGAGTATCAAAGAAATGCCTGACGCAAGCTATTGCGAACAAACCCGAATGTTCGGCAAAAACATCGTCAACGTCGGACACGAAAGCGCGGACACCGCCATCATTACCAAACCGGTCGGACAAAACTTGGAAATCGTCCCACTGGACAATCCCGCCAACATTCACGTAGGCGAACGCTTCAAAGTCCGCGTTCTGTTCCGTGGCGAACCGCTGCCCAATGCCACTGTTACCGCCACATTTGACGGCTTCGACACCAGCGACCGCAGCAAAACGCACAAAACCGAAGCCCAAGCCTTTTCCGACACCACCGACGGCAAAGGCGAAGTGGACATCATCCCCTTGCGCCAAGGCTTTTGGAAAGCCAGTGTCGAACACAAAGCCGACTTCCCCGATCAAAGCGTGTGCCAAAAACAGGCGAACTACTCGACTTTAACCTTCCAAATCGGCCATTCTCACCATTAATCCCGCCCGCACAAAAAATGCCGTCTGAAGGCTTCAGACGGCATTTTTTGTTCAAACATCAATACCAGCCGCGCAGCTTCATCGCTTTTTCAACACGGCGGATACTCATCATATAAGACGCGGTACGCAAATCGACATCATACTCTTGCGCCAAGTTCCAAATATCGCGGAACGCGCGGCGCAGGACGACGGTTTCTTTTTCCTGAACTTCGTCAAATTCCCAATAATAGCCTTGCAGGTTTTGCACCCACTCGAAATAGGAAACGACCACGCCGCCGCAGTTCGCCAGAATATCGGGCACGACCAATACGCCGTTTTGACGCAGGATAACGTCGGCTTCTGGCGTAGTCGGGCCGTTCGCGCCTTCAACCACGATTTTCGCGCGGACTTTACCGGCGTTTTCAGAAGTCAGTTGATTTTCCAGCGCGCAAGGGGCAAGTACGTCCACATCCAAAGCCAAAAGTTCGGCGTTGGTAATTTCCTTGCCGTAACCGGCGTCGTTGGTGATGAAGCCTTTTTCTTGGAACTCTTTAAACAGGGCTTCCATATCCAAGCCGTTTTCATTGTAAATGGCAACGTCAACAGTAGATACAGCAACAACTTTCGCACCGGATTGATGCGCGTAATAACCTGTGTGGTAACCGACATTACCGAAGCCTTGAATGGCGTAAGTGGCACCCTTCACGTCTTTGCCCAGTTTTTCCAAAGCTTGGACGGCGGCGAGGTTCACACCGTAACCGGTAGCTTCGGTACGCGCCAAAGAGCCGCCGAACTCAACCGGTTTGCCGGTAAATACGCCCGGTGCGGAATGTTTCACCACGTTTTCATAGGCATCAACCATCCAAGACATGATTTTGCCGTTGGTGTTCACATCGGGAGCGGGAATATCGATTTTCTCGCCAATCAGCGGAGAAATGGCTTCGGAATAAGCGCGTGCGATACGTTCCAGTTCCGCCTCGGAATAATCGCGCGGATCCAAAGTAATACCGCCTTTACCGCCGCCGTAAGGAATGCCGGCCACGCAGCATTTGATGGTCATCCAAATCGACAGGGCTTTGACTTCGTCCAGATTCACACCGGGATGAAAGCGCACGCCGCCTTTGTAGGGACCGACGGCGTTGTTGTGTTGCGAACGGTAGCCCGTGAAGGTTTTGACCGTGCCGTCGTCGAGTTTGACGGGGAAATTGACTTCCAACACGCGGGTCGGACTCTTCAGGATTTCATAAACGGCCGGATCGGTTTTCAGCCGGTCGCAGGCGGTTTTGACCTGTTTTCGCGCGATTTCAAACGGATTGAGGGTTTCTTTTGCAACGGCATCAGACATTTTGCTTCCTTTTCACAAAAAGATTTTCAGGGGCGTGCATTTCGCTCATTACTATAACCAATTTCCCGACAAAATGTAATAGCGTGTAGTCGGAATCAGCCCGATTTGATTAATCTATATATGATTTTATTTTTCAAGCCGCACGGAATCAGCCCGGACTCCGCCTGAAAAAGCAGCCTCCGCGTCCGAAAAATAAATGTCCAATTAAATAAAGATATAGGCATCCTTTTATTTTTTAAAAATTTAATTGGAACATCGCCGGGATTTCAAACCCTTGCCCGACTCCGCCACGAAATCCGAAAACACCGCCTGCAAAACCTGTTGCGATTGTTAACAATCCATACATTAGAAGCCCTGTGCAAACGATGTTAAAATAAACCCTTTCAACCCGACAGGAAACCGGATTATGAATGCAGCCATCGAACACGTCCAAGCCGTCGCCTTCGATTTGGACGGCACACTGTGCGATTCCGTCCCCGACCTTGCCGCCGCCGCAGAAGCGATGTTGGAACAACTCGGTATGAAACCGCTGCCCGCCAAAGTGGTCGAAAGCTATGTGGGCGACGGCATCGGCAAACTGGTTCACCGCGTCCTCACCAACGACCGCGACCGCGAAGCCGATTCCGAACTGTGGGAAAAAGGTTTCGTGTCCTATATGAAATACTACCGCGACCATTTGAGCGTCTTCACCCGCCCCTATCCCGAAACCGAAGCCGGGCTGGCATTGCTCAAATCTTTGGGCATCCCGCTCGCCGTCGTTACCAACAAAAACGAAATCCTTGCCGTCGAGCTGTTGAAACAGCTCGGACTTGCCGACTACTTCAGCCTGATACTCGGCGGCGACAGCCTGCCCGAAAAAAAACCCAGCCCGCTGCCGCTGCGGCACACCGCCGAAGTTTTGGGTATCGATGTTGCAAACATGGTTATGGTCGGCGACTCGCGCAACGACATCATCGCCGCCAAAGCCGCCGGCTGCCTGAGCGTCGGCGTTACCTTCGGTTACGGCGATATGACGCTGCTCTCGCAAGACGATGCGACCCGCCCCGACTGGATTATCGGCTCGCTGCCCGAAATTTACGAAAACCTGCGACCGCAGAAAAACAAAGACGAAGAATAAAACAATCTGTTCAGACGGCATCGGAATCCGTTTCCCATGCCGTCTGACTCTTTCCGTGCCGAAACTGCCGCCATGAAACCGCAAAAATCCCTACGCGCCCGCGCGATGGACATCCTCTCGCGCCAAGAAGTCAGCCGCATCGGTCTGAAACGCAAACTTGCACCTCACGCCGAAAGCGAAGAGGATCTGGAAAACGTGTTAAACGAATTTTCCGAACGCAACTGGCAGTCGGATTTACGCTATGCAGAAGCCTATATCCACAGCAAAAGCCGGAAACACGGCTCCCTGCGCCTGAAACAGGCTTTGGCGCAACAGGGCATAGATGAAGAAACCAGCCGCAACCTGCTTCCCGACCGCTCAAGCGAAAAACAGTCCGCCATAGCCGTGTTGCGTAAAAAATTCAAACACCCCGCCGCCGACCTCAAAGAAAAACAAAAACAGGCGCGCTTCCTCGCCTATCGCGGATTTGATGCCGATGCCGTTCAGACGGCATTGAAACACGCTTGGGACGAAAATTGGGAAGACGGCTGCTGACCTTCCTTCTTGAATCTTTTTGCACGGCAGCGTAACCTTACGCCCGTTTCCAACTTTTCCGATTGAGAACAAAATGTCCGGACAACCCGAAAAACACCACACCTCCCCCATCGAAGACGAACGCAAAAACCCGGTTTACCGTATGGGACGGGCAGTTGCCGGATTCATGCTCGCCGTTTGGGCGGGCGTGCTGGCACTCGTGTTTTTCTTGGTTTTCCGTTTTTGGCTTTCCTGAACAAAATGCCGTCTGAAGCCTTCAGACGGCATCGGCGGCCCATTTCGGCAGGCTATCCCGCCATAGCTTTTTTTAGCTTGAATTCCACTTCCCCATTCCCTAAAATTTTCCCGCCCCCATTTCAAAACACCCTTTCTTAAAACAGGTACACTATGACACAACAACGCCAACTGCCTTCCCACGAACTCATCATGTCCGAACTGATGATGCCGGACACCGCCAATTTCAGCGGCAACGTACACGGCGGCGAACTCCTGCTCCTGCTCGACCAAGTCGCCTATTCCTGCGCCAGCCGTTACAGCGGCAATTATTGCGTTACCCTGTCGGTTGACAAAGTCCTGTTTAAAGAACCCATCCACATCGGCGATTTGGTTACCTTTTACGCCGCTGTCAACTACACGGGACGCACCTCGATGGAAATCGGCATCCGTGTCGAAGCACAAAACATCCGCACCGGCGAAATCCGCCATACCAACAGCTGCTACTTCACGATGGTTGCGGTCAAAGACGGCAAACCCGTCCCCGTCCCTCCGCTGGAAATCCTGACCGACCGCCAACGCTGCCGCTACGAAAAAGCGAAAAAACGCAGAGAAATCAGCCTCCAAGCCTCCGGAGACGTGTCCTGCGGCTGCTGACGGCGGCCTATGCCGTCTGAAATACCGGACAAGCATTGTTCCAACATTCGGCGTAATGGTTTGGTTTATTGAAGCAAAACCGCCCGATTCCGACCCATCCGTTTTTCAACGACATTTTGAAATACAGCCGTGAAACCAAGCGGCTGTGTTTTCATATTCCCTTGATGCAGCCCTAATCAGTCGGACAAAATGCCTTTTATCCGATAAAACCGCCCTCCGAACGGAAATAAGCGGCTTTTCCATTGCAAACAGATGAAATCAAGCAAATACCCAAACACAGTCAAACAAATTTATACGCCCCGTCCCTTCGGAATGATTTGAAAACACAGCCGCCAAAACAAAATGCCGTCTGAAGACCTTTCAGACGGCATTTTTAACCTGATTGCAAACGGAAAGTCAGAACGCGATATAGCTGTTCGGGTTAACCGGTTTGCCGTTTTGCCGTACCTCGAAATGAAGCTGCGTTCTGGAAGCATCGGTATTGCCCATCAAAGCAACCTGCTGACCGCGTTTGACCTGCTGCCCCTCACCGACCAGCAATTTTTGGTTGTGCCCGTACGCGGTCAGGAAAGAGGAATTGTGCTGGATGATGACCAAATTTCCGTATCCCCTCAAACCGGAACCGGCATAAACCACTTTGCCGTCAGCCGCCGCCAAAACGGGTTGTCCGGCATTACCGGCAATATCGACACCCTTGTTGTTGCCGCCGAAATCGGCAACCACTTTACCTTGCGTCGGACGCTGCCAAACAATGCCGCCGACCGAACGCGTGCCGGAAGGCGAAGCGGCAGGAGATTGCGGGGCGGGCGCGGGGGCGGGAACCGCTTTATTTTCCGCAGCGGGCGCGGCAGGTTGAGGTGCGGACTGCACGGACGGTTGCGCGGCGGGTTTCACAGGGGTTTGTACGGCAACCGGTACGGCAGGCCTGCTTTCTACGGCTGCGGTTTTCGGTGCGGCATATCCTGCCGGTTTGACTTTAACAATCTGACCGATGCTCAACGTATTGTCGGTCATGCCGTTCCACGCACGGAAATCGTCTTGAGAGATATGGTAGCGTTTGGAGATGTTGTACACCGTGTCGCCGCGCACAATAGTATGCGTCGCCGCGTTGATGTCGACAGGTGCGTAAGAAGGAACATATGTACCCGAAACGGCAGGTGCAGACGGCGGAACATAAGCAGGAGGCGTATAAACCGGCGCAGTTTGCACGGGCGGCACATACGGCGCATCGTTGGCTGCAGGAGCGGCATTGTACGGCGTTGCGCCATAAGGATTGTAAACCGATGCAGACGGTACGGTCTGCATTCCTGAATTTCCTGCAATGACGGGGGCAGGCTGTTGGGTGGCACAACCGCCCAACAGAGCGGCAACGGCGGTACAAGCTGCCAAAAGTGTCGTTTGTTTCAACATAAGATAACCTTCATGTTCCGATATATAGCCTGAATGCGGTATATCATAATAAAAATGCGCGTTCTTCTCAAGCGCAAAGCCCGACGGTATTTGATAAAACGGTCAGTCCGTATGCCAAAAGGCCGCCGTTTCCGCCATGTCCGGATAGGCGGTCAGATCGATTTGCAGCGGCGTTACGGTAATGAAACCTGCGCCGCATTCACCGAAATCCGTCCCCTCTTCCCGATCGGAAACTTCACCGACCGGCCCTATCCAATAAATCTGTTCGCCGCGCGGATTGCGGGACGGGACAATGTTCTGCTCGTGATTCCGTCTGCCCAGACGGGTAATTTTGACTCCCCTAATTTCATCCGGCGCGACAGCAGGGATGTTGACATTCCACAAGACAGGCGCGGACGGCGGTTTTTTAAAAAAATGCGCCAACACCTTCCATACCGCCTGCTCTGCGGTCTGCCAATAGCGTCCGGAAGCATCGTTTAAAGAAAACGCCACAGCAGGCATACCCATCAGATAGGCTTCGGTTGCCGCCGCAACCGTCCCCGAATAAAGCGTATCGTCCCCCATATTCGCCCCTCTGTTGATGCCTGAAAACACGACATCGGGCTTAAAATCGGGCAGGGCAAACTGACCGACATGGATGCAGTCGGTCGGCGTGCCGTTGACATAGTAGAACCCGTTTTGCGCCTGTTTCAACTGCAAAGGGCGGTCGAGCGTCAGCGAATTGCTGACTCCGCTCCTGTCGCGTTCGGGCGCGACCACCCTGACGTTGGCAAATTCCGACGCAACCCGCGCCAAAACGGCAATACCTTCGGAGAGGTAGCCGTCGTCGTTGGAAATCAAAACGTTCATTTCCTATCCTGAATGCTTATTCTTCGGGCAATTTGGTGATTTTGACCCGCTCGATACGCTGCCCTTCTTTTTCGACCACTTCAAACCGCCAGCCGTGAAAATCGGCAAAATCGCCGACATCGGGGATGGTTTGCAATTCTTCCATAATCAGCCCGGCAACCGTATGGAAATCGGTATCTTCCTCCTGCTGCGGCAGATTGAGTTGTGATGCCAGCTCCACATATTCCAACGCGCCTTCCACCGTCAGGCTTTCATCGGGATTCCCCTGAACGGCGGGTTCTTCTTCGCGCTCGAATTCTTCGGGAAAATCGCCGGCAATGGCTTCCAACAGGTCTTTCATCGTCACCATACCCAATACCGCGCCGAACTCGTCCACGACGAGGGCGTAATCCGCGCTACTTTGGCGGAAGAGTTCGAGCGCGCCCAAGGCGGTCGTGCCGTCGGGCAGGACGAGCGGCTGGCGCAATGCCGTCTGAATGTCGAGACCACCTGTTTCCAGCAGTTGGGACAGCAGGTCTTTTTTGTTGATGTAGCCCAACGGTTCGTCCACGCCCGCCTTTCCGACAACGAGCAGGCGGCTGTAAGGCGTGTTTTGCAGTTGGGCATACTGTTCTTCGCGGCTTTGGGAAATGTCCAGCCGTTCGATGTCGCGGCGTGGGATCATCACCCCCATAATCGGGCGTTCGGCAAGCGTCAGTACGCTGCGTATCATCGATTTTTCGTTTTCTTCAAAATGCGCGTCGTCTTCGGCTTCATTGCCTGCTTTGGCCAGCACGCTCTCGCGTATACCCATCATACCCAAGACGTTTTCGGCGGTGCGCTTGCGCCAAGAGCTGCCGATGTAGTCGTTTTTGCGGCTGTTGCGCTGGGAAATCTGGTTAAACAGTTCGATTAAAATCGAGAAGCCGATGGCGGCGTAGAGGTAGCCTTTGGGAATGTGGAAATGGAAGGCTTCGGCAATCAGGCTGAAACCGATCATCAACAAAAAACCAAGGCAGAGCATCACGACGGTGGGATGCCTGTCCACAAATTCGGTCAAGAGTTTGCTGGCGGAAATCATGACCGCCATTGCGACAACGACCGCGCCCATCGCCACGACGATGTGATCGACCATCGCCACGGCGGTGATGACCGAATCGATGGAAAACACGGCATCCAGTATCAGGATTTGCGCAACCACGCCCCAAAACGGCGCGTGTTTTTTTTGGTTGTCGGCAACGGCAAACCGGTTGTGCCCTTCGAGGCGTTCGTGCAGTTCGGTAGTGGCTTTGTAAAGCAGGAAAATACCGCCAGCGAGCATAATCATGTCCTTGCCGGAAACGGCGAGGCCGCCGATTTGGAACAGCGGTTCGGTCAGCGTGATGATGTGCGCCATAAAAGCAAGCATAATGATGCGGATGACGACTGCCAGCCCCAGCCCGGTAATCCGTGCGCGGTCGCGCCGTGCGGGCTGGACCTTGTTTGCCAAAATCGCCACAAAGACAAGGTTGTCTATCCCCAATACGACTTCCAACACCAAAAGCGTGGCAAAACCTATCCAGGTATGCGGTTCTGCCAACCAACTGAAATCCATGATTTTCGTGTTCCTCGACGGTACGGCGGCAAGGCCGCCGTTGTGTTTGCAATGTCCGGCATATTTAGGGATGCCGTCTGAACGCCGGTTTCAGACGGCATCGGGCTCAGTCGGCGATAAAGCCGTCTATCGGCGCGTAGCCCCGTGCATTTCCCTGCGCGTCCAGCACCACGATCCAATCTTTCTGCCTGCTGCCGGTAAAGGGCAGGAAATACCAGTCTTTATCTTCGGAAATATCTGCCTGCTTCAAAATATCGGCAACGGCGATTTTTCTCACATCTGCCAATTTTTTCAGCGGCTTCATCGCCTTACGGATTTTCTCCGCCTCTTGACGGGAATACGGCAGCCACCGGTCCGGGCGCATACTCGGCTCTATGCCCTGCATAGACAAATCCAAGGTTTTGTTTTGTTCGTCCGCCGTATCCGGCTCTTTCAGCCCGACGCGGCGGATGCCGAACCACGACAGGCTTTGCAGCCCTTCCGGCGCTTTGTGCAAATCTTCAACCGCCACTTCGGCGGCGGTTACAATATTAATCCTGTCTTTTTCAAACGCCTCTATCACGGGGCGCGCCAAAGAAACGCTGTGCAGACCGTATGCCAATGCGGCAAGCTGAATCGCGCCGGTCAGGGAAAAATCCACGATCCGCGCCCTGCTTGTCTTTTTCGGACTGGACAATATCAGCGTCAGCAGCGGGCCGCACACGATGTCCACTGCCACCACCAGCTGATAAAGCGACAGACCGCCCGTCAGCTCGGCATAAGGATAAGGATACCAAACCTTAAAAACCAGCAATGCCGCCAGCCCTGCAACCGATAGGCTGATTAAGAGGTGCCAGCCCGCACTTTTCAAGGCAAAACGCCATCTCGAAACTGTTTTTCCGTTTTCCATCATATCTTGTTCAAATCAAAACTAACCGTAAAAACAGAGCGCATTGTACAACAGATAAAGACTCCTTAAAATGCGGCGCCGTCTGAAAACCTGCCGTTCAGACGGCATCCTTCACCCGATATCAATGCACAGATATTTCAAGTCCCAATATGCCGCACCGTCGTCAAAGGCTTTCGGCGCAAAGCGGACAAGTTGGATCTGATTGCTTTCTTTGTTTCTCAAATATAGGGTGTTGGCAGGCTTAGGCAATAAAATCCTTATGCCGTCTGAAGCGTCCCTGTTCTCCCAAAACGCACCCTGCACGGGGATCAGGCGCAATCCTGCTGCCTGTTTGCCCGACAATCCGGCACGGTTGCCCCAGATTTCATCCGCCCAATCCCAAGGCACATAACATAACCTGCGCGCGTACCAAACCTGCGGCGGCAGATGGCAGGGAGAATTGGATGTCATCGATATCCGACTGCGCGCCAAATGGTTTGCCGCTGCGGAATACCAAGGGTGCTGATGCATCTAAAAAATAGCTGTTCATGATTGCACTTCCTGTCCTCAATCTTTTTGCAAGCCAGCGGGCGATAATCAATTCGACAGCCAATACTTGGAAGCGCATCAGAAAAAACGGATAGCGACATATGCGGTAAAAGCAAGGGCAATTACATAGATAAACCCCTTTATAAATTCAAAAGTCTCATCTATATCGCTATATTTTTCTTTCAGTTCGTCAGATTTTCGATAACGTTTCATTTTCAAGACCACTCCAGGCGGATTGGGTGGCCGCACTAGACGTGGTTGTGGTGCATTCAAGGCAGAAGGTATAGAACTGGTTTCGATTCATGAAATGCGTAAATTGGGTTGCAAAATTTCATATTCAGCCGTCCGGTTTATGAAAGCGGTCGATGGAGTGGGATGATTATTCTATTGTCGAACAGCAGTCAGGAAGTCAAATAAATTTTGGAGAAAACAAAATGACCCAATACGTTTTAATCTTATCCGTCGAACCCGTGCAGGGGTTTATCGCTTCAGCGCGTCGCAGCAGGGATTTGTGGAGCGGTTCGTGGCTGCTGTCGGAAACCGCAAAGGTGGCGGCAAAGTGTTTGTTTGAGGCAGGTGCCTGGATGGTGTTTCCATTCGTGGGAAAGCCGGTCTCCCTTAATCCTTGCGATACGATGGAAAATAATTTTTCGGTCGGTAATAAGATTTAAGTGCAGATTGATACGGCTGACGATGCTGTCGTCCGTGAATTGGTCGGACGGGCAAAATCAGCGGCGCAAGTTGGGGAAGAAAGAATTGGAAGTCCACCTCGAGAAACTGCAACAGCAGCTTGGCGACAGACAGACCGATGCACTCAATTGTTTTTCAAACTGTCGGTTGGTCTGCTCCAAGCGGTTTTTCAAATCTTTTTGGGTTTTTGCCAGATTGTCGGTGGATATGCCCGCCGCCTTCATGTCTTTGGCAAGTCGGGCTGTGCTTTTGATCTGCCTCTTTTGGGTCTGCTCTAGGTTTTCGGCTTGGCGGGCGAGTTTGTTCATTTCGCGGCTTTGGGCTGCGGTTGCGCCGCCGCCTTTTTTCATTTCTGCCAAAAGTTCTTTTTGCCTGTTGCGGTTTTCGGACAGTTTTTTGCTTATTTCGTTAAGGTTGTTTCGGTAGCGTTCGAGCTTTTGGACATCGTTCAGGGCTTTGTTGAGGCGGATTTGCTCTTGCTCGGTCTTTTTGATGTTGCCGCCCAAGACGCTTGCGGCTTTGCTGATGCGCTGGAACTGTCCGCTTGCTTTGTCGGCAGCTTTGAGAATAATATTTATGATCTTGTTGGTCATGAAGTGACCCACTGGCGCAAAGTTTCCAAAACCTGCTGTTTGTCCACGTCATTTGCTCTTCCACCCAAACGCCATTGCACGACTCATTGCAAACCTTCCTTACCCAATTTCATTTCAAGTAATCCTGTCCTTGTCTTACGAGCCGTAAACAAAACATAACCCAAAGGATCATTTAGTCCTTCTGCATAATTAGAAAGTGAAGCACTTTGCAGCTTATTTGTTACATGTGCACGCAAAAATACTAAGCTGGCTGCGGCCTCTTCTCCGATACCACCCCACAAACAAAGTTCCGCTTCGCGCAGGCTTTTACTGCTCAAATTTCATTTGTGTTTTGCCGACAACCGCCATGCAAGGGCGTAACCAGTTCGCAACGAATTTCATGCCAAGCATCCCTGCTTTCAGCCAGTGCCGGAGGAGCAAAATCAAGTATCAGCAAAGTCATTTTTTCGTCCTTTGTTGTTTAAGCGATGAGGTTCTTTATAAGAGAAATAAATATATTTCGTACCATCCACAAATTTGTCAACTTTCGACGAAACATTCAAATAGAAAACCTTAGCAGCCTGCCTGTCATTTCTACTTTTAAAGACGATATAAAAAGAAAATAAACAGATACGGTTACTAGAAATAGAAAGAAAGAAACATTCAGCGTGCCGAATTGGAAACGATACAGTATTGCCTTGCTGCGCCGTCTATACTGTCAGAGGTTTTGTCGCCCGTCCCGATTTTTATGAATCGACTATATGTCCGCATATGCAAACAGAAATGGAAAAATGCCCCCAGTAAAACTGGAGGCATTTTAAATTGGCACGCCCACGGGGAATCGAACCCCGGTTACCGCCGTGAAAGGGCGATGTCCTAACCGCTAGACGATGGGCGCATGTTGTGTATTCTTGTTGGCGCACCCGGAGCGATTCGAACGCCCGACCCTCTGGTTCGTAGCCAGATACTCTATCCAACTGAGCTACGGGTGCAGCACAATCACTTGTTCAAGTGATTAAGAAAGCGTGATAATACGGATTTATCTGAGTTCTGTCTATTATTTTAGACTTTTATTTTCAGTTATTTTTATAACTAATTGATTTTAAAATAAACTATTTTTCGACGCAAGTTGCAGCAATTCTGCCGCATGTTGCCGCGTCGTATCGGTAATGATTTCCCCGCCCAACATACGGGCAACCTCTTCGATCCGTTGGATTTCATCCAATATACTGATTTCGCTGACGGTTTGCTCTCCCTCGCTGTGCTTGCGCACCCGCCAGTGGTTTTCGCCACAGGATGCGACTTGCGGAAGATGGGTAACGGCAAGCACCTGATGTTTTCTGCCCAACGCACGCAAGGCTTTGCCGACCATTTCGGCTACTCCCCCTCCAATACCGGTATCGACCTCATCAAAAATCAGGGTGGGAACTTGGGTATATTGGCTGGCAACAACCTGCAAGGCAAGGCTGATACGCGCCAATTCACCGCCGGAGGCGACTTTGTTCAGCGGGCGGGGCGGATTGCCTTTGTTGGCGGCAACTTGAAACTGTACCTGCTCCAAACCGTGTGCCGTCGGGGAAGACGGCAGCAGAACGATGTCGAAACGCGCGCCTTTCATAGCGAGATGCTGCATATTTTCCGTTGTCTCTTCGCCAAGCCTGCCGGCAGCCTGATGCCGCATAGCGGAAAGGATGTGGGCGGCTTCTTGATATTCGGCAAGGTTGCGGGCAACGGTTTGCGTCAATGCTTCCAAATCGGCGGCAGCTTGAAGGCTTTGCAGGCGTTCTTCGATTTCTGCCAACTTGGCAGGCAACTCTTCGGGCTCGATACGGTATTTCCGTGCCATGCCCATCAGTTCGCCCATACGCTGTTCCTGTGCCGCCAATTCATTGGGGTTGATGTCGCTGCGTCCAGCCACATCGCGCATATTGGCACTGATTTCGCCCAATTCGGCCTCGATGCTTGCCAACATATTCAGGCTCTCGGCAAAGCGCGGCTCGATGTTTTGCAGATTGGCCAATAGTTTTTGACATTGATAGATATGGCGTTGGATGCCGTTGTCGCCGTCAATCTTGCTTCCGACTTCTTCGGCGGCCTGCAACAGCTCGGCAGAATGGGCAAGGCTGTCGTGGCTTTGGCTGAGGGTTTCCCATTCGCCTTGTTTAATGTCCAACTGATTCAGTTCGTTAAACTGCCATTCCAAACGCTCACGCTCAATGATGATGGTCTCGGCGTGTTCCTGCGCCTCTTGAAGGGCTTTTTTCGCATTGACCCAATTTTGATAAAGCTGCCTGACGATTTCCGCCTGCACCTTGCTGCCCGCAAATGCGTCCAACAATTCGCGCTGGGCGGCTTCCTGATTAAGCGAATGATGGGCGTTTTGCCCGTGGATGTCGATAAGCTGCCCGCCAATGGCTTTGAGTTGCGCCAAGGTAGCCGCCTGATTGTTGATAAAGCTGCGACTTTTGCCTTTAGCATCGATAATGCGGCGGATACTGAGTTCTTCTTCTCCGTCGTTTAAAAGCCCCTGTTCATACAATTCTGCTTTTAAAACAGGTAAATGGGAAATATCGAACAACGCCGACAATTGGGCTTCTTTTGCACCGCTGCGGACTTGGCTGTAATCGGCCTTGTCGCCCAACAGCAGACCAATCGCATCCAAAGTAATGGACTTGCCTGCGCCGGTCTCGCCGGTCAAGACGGTAAAACCGCTTTGAAAATCCAGATTCAGATTTTCGACAATGACAAAATCACGCAAAGAAAGTGTTAGAAGCATTGTTAGGATTCCTTAGCAATTCTACCGACAAAAGCAATATCAGCTTTAGATATACGAATTATAACTAAGATTTTTTAAATTAAAAATAAGTTTTTCCTTAATTTTGCTTAGTGCTTGTTTTTATCTGCTTATTTGTTGCAACGCCGTCTGAAGCAATGTGCATTTCAGACGGCATTTGGAATTTCAGTTGGGCAGGGTATCGGACGGTACGGTTTCCGGCTCTTCTTCATCCGTAGGCAGCATTTCTATCAAATCGGGCAAAACCAGTTCGCCCAGTTCAGTCAGCGGTGGCAGTTCTTCCAGACCGTCCAAACGCAAATCGCTGAGAAAAGTTGCCGTTGTCGCCCACAATGCGGGTTTTCCCAATGTGTCCCGATGTCCGATGACTTCAATCCACCCCCGATCCTGCAAGGTCTGCATCACGTTCTGCGACACCGCCACGCCGCGTATGCCTTCGATGTCGCCGCGCGTTACGGGCTGCTGGTAGGCGATAATCGCCAATGTTTCCATCACGGCGCGGGAATAGCGCGGCGCACGCTGTTCCTGAAGGCTGCCCAGCCGTTCGAATGCCGTCTGAACAACCTGAAAACGCCAGCCCTCTTGCGTATGCACCAGTTGCAACGCCCTATCCTGCCAACGCGTTTTCAACTGCGCCAACACATCAATCAGTTTGTCTTGCGACAGCGGCGGCACACACAGTTCGCGCATGGATTTTTCGTTCAGGGGTTCGGTTTGGGTCAGAAGCGCGGCTTCAATCAGCGCGTCGGGAGAAATTTTGTCGGTCATACGGGTATCCGTGCTGAAACGGCATGGGTTTGGATATGCCGTCTGAAATCGGTTGGAATGGAGAGAAGCTGCCTGAAAAATATTTTTCAGACGGCATTCTTTATGCTTCCGCAGGCTTCTGCCCTTTACGCTCTGCTTTTCTTGCCTCACGCAATGCCTTGAGTTCGGCTTCTTTCTGACGTGCTTTTTTAAGCCAAGTTTCCCATTGGTTCGGCGTTTCGAGGGTGATTCTGCCGATTTTGCCTTCGCGGAAGTCGGTGAGGATGTTTTCGGCGGCTTTTTGGTAATTGACCCGTCCGCCGCTGAGGACTGCGCCGCGTTTTTTGGCTATCCACTCGAGCCACGAGTTGTCATCCCAGTGGCTGCCGGGGTCTTTGTCGGCTTGGTAGCGTTCTTGCAACATAGGAAGGTAGTGGCGGCGGAGGTAGTCTAAAAGTTCGAGGGCGACTTCTTCTTCGTCCAATGCATTGCGTCCGACCGCGCCGCCGGCGGCGAGGTTGTAGCCGCTTTCTTCGACGATGATTTTCGGCCACAGCATTCCGGGGGTGTCGTACAGCCAGAAGTCGTCGGCGAGGAAAAGGCGTTGTTCGGCTTTGGTGATGCCGGGTTCGTTGCCGGTTTTGGCGGATTTTTTGCCTATCATTCCATTGATGAGGGTGGATTTGCCGACGTTGGGAATGCCGCAAATCAAAACGCGCAGGGGTTTGTCTATGCCTTGCCGGTGGGGAATCATCGCGCGGCAGGCTTGGGTGATTTTGCCGTGCGCGCCGGTTTCGGAGGAATCGAGGGCAATGGCGCGGGTGTCGGGGCGGCTGTTGTAGTGGTCAAGCCAGACCTTTGTGCGTTCGGGGTCGGCAAGGTCTTGCTTATTTAAAATTTTGAGTTTGGGCTTGCCTTTGGAAAGCTGCGCCAACAGTGGATTTTCGCTGGAGGCGGGCATACGCGCGTCCAGCATTTCAATCACCATATCAACGCTTTTTGCACGCTCGGCGATGGCTTTTTTCGCCTTGTTCATATGGCCGGGAAACCATTGGATTGCCATGTCTGTTCTTTCTTTTCAATATTTGAAATGCCGTCTGAAACGGAAGACGGGGTTCAGACGGCATAATGGTTTGACGGGATTAACGACCCGACAGGTTTTGCGCCTGTCTGTGCCGTATCAGCAATTCGTAACGCCCTTTCAACCTTCGGGCGAGTTTTTCGACAATATAGACCGAACGGTGCTGCCCGCCGGTACAGCCGATGGCGACGGTAACATAACTGCGGCTTTCGTCCTCCAAACGCGGCAGCCAACGCGTAACAAACCTTTCGATGTCGTCAACCATTTCCTGCACAAGCGGCTGCCCGTCCAAATAATCCCAAACAGGTTTGTCCATACCGGTGTAAGGCCTCAACTCGGGATCGTAATACGGGTTGGGCAGACTGCGCATATCGAACATAAAATCGGCGTTGTTCGGCACACCGTATTTGAACCCGAAGGACTCCAAAACCACCAGCAGTCCGGTACGCTCAACCCTCAGCCACTGTCGGACTGCATGGCGGAGCTGTTGGGCATTCATCTTGGAAGTGTCGATACAGTAGGCGATTTCCTTAAGCGGGAACAGCCATTCGCGCTCTTTTTTCAGGCTTTCCAACAGCGTCATGTCCTGACCGGCCAGCGGATGTCCGCGCCTGGTTTCGGAAAACCGGCGGACCAGCACGGCCTCTTCCGCCTCGACAAATAAAACTTCCACCCTGTGTCCGAGTCCGCGCAGATAGGCAATCTGCTCACGCGCTTGGGCAATGTCTATGCCGGAACGCACATCGACGCTGACCGCCAATTCGGTTTCGTCCGCACGTTCGATATGGTACGAAACCAGCGACGGCAGCATTTCCAAAGGCAGATTGTCCACACAAAAATAGCCCAAATCTTCCATTTGGCGCAGTGCAACGGATTTGCCCGAGCCGGAAAGCCCGCTAATCAGGACGATTTTCATGATTCTGTTCGTTTTCTTTAAGTTGCGTCTGATGGCGTTCCAAAAATTCGCGCGTACTGTCTTTGCCGCGCAACTGCAAAATGTAATTGCGTACCGCCGCCTCAACCAAAACGGCGAGGTTACGTCCGACGGCGACGGGCAGCGTTACCGAACGGACGTTGACGTTGAGGATGGATTCTGTTTCCGTACGTATGCTCAATCGGTCGAGCTGTTTCATGTACTCGTCGTCTGCGGCAACCAGGTTGATGATGAGTTGCAACACTTTTTTCGGCCGGATAGAAGTTTCGCCGAAAATATGGCGGATATTGAGTATCCCCAAGCCGCGCACTTCCAAAAAGTCGCGCAACATGGGCGGACAACGTCCTTCCAATGTTTCCGGACCGATGCGGAACAGCTCGACCGCATCGTCGGCAATCAGGCTGTGGCCGCGCGAAATCAGTTCCAATGCCAATTCGCTCTTACCCAAACCCGAATGTCCGGTAATCAGCACGCCGATTTCAAACACATCGAGAAATACGCCGTGTTTGACGGACGATGCCGCCAAGGTGCGTTGCAGGTAAATCCGCAACACGTCCATCAGATAGGGGCTTTCGAGTTTGGAAGTCAGCAGTGGAATATCGTTTTTGTGGCAGTAGTCGCGCAGCCCCGGGGAAACCGGCAAATCGTTTGCCACGATGACCAAAGACATGGAAATATCGAACAGGTCTCCGAACTGATAACCCGTTTCCCCCGATTCGAGGCGGTTCAGATATTCCGACTCTGCCAAACCGACCACTTGGATTTGGTTGGGGTGGATAAAATTCAGGTGTCCGACCAAGGCGAGGACGGGCTTGTCCGCCTCTACGCCGATACGGTTGTCCGCACCCGAATTGCCGGCGGCCCAGGCAAGTTGCAGTTTGTATTGGTTGTCATCAAACAGGCGGCGGACGGAAATACTGGGCATATTATTCTTCAGTCAGGATGGAGCGGGCTTCTTCCGCAGAAGCAACCGTCATCAACGATTCGCGGATGCTTTTTTGGGAAAACTTGCCGGCCAGTTTGGACAAGACCTCCAAATGCTCGCCCGTCGCGTTTTCCGGCACCAGCAAGATAAAAACCAGTGAAACCGGCTTGCCGTCGGGCGCGTCGAATACGACGGGTTCGCGCGTGCGGATGAACGCGCCCGTCGCCTGCTTCACGCTCGCGTGGCGGCCGTGCGGGATGGCGACACCCTGCCCCAAACCGGTCGAACCGAGTTTTTCACGGGCAAAAAGACATTCGAAAACATCAGCATGAGGCAATGATGCCTCGCGTTCCAAAAGCAGGCCCGCTTCCTCAAACAGCCTTTTTTTACTGCCCACCTCCATATCCAAAACAATATGGGACAAAGGCAAAATTTCGCCGATAAGGCTCATAAGCTTCTCTTTTCAGACATCGCAAAACAGAAGGATTGTACCGACTGCCGGGGCAAACCTCAATCCCGCATACGGTACGGGCTGACATAACACAGCGTTTTAAAAACATATTTTAACGCTTTTCGGCACAGATAGAAATGCCGTCCAAAGCAGTTTACGGCTCTTCAGACGGCATTGCCCTGCCTCATTTCGCGAAAAACGTATGGGCAAAAATGGCGGTAAACCACACCCAACCGATTCTGTTGTTTGCCAAAAACGTTTCAAAACAGATTTGCCGGACGCGGCTTTTGATGGCGGCATATTGGCGGTATTGCAGCAGCAGGACGATGGGGATTGCCGTCCAATATGCCCATGCCGCACCGATAACCGTACCCAATACTGCCATCAGCAGGGTAAAGCCGCCATGACACAGCATAACGGCGGCGATGTCGTAACGCCCGAACGTAATGGCGGAGGTTTTGATGCCGATTTTCAAATCGTCCTCTTTGTCCGCCATGGCGTAAACAGTGTCGTAAGCCAGTGTCCATAAAACATTGGCAGCAAAGAGTATCCATGCTTGAGGCGGCACGTTTCCGGCAACGGCGGCAAACGCCATCGGGATGCCGAAGGAAAAGGCAAGCCCCAGATAAAATTGGGGAATCGGGAAAAAGCGTTTGGTAAACGGGTAAGTCAGCGCAAGGAACAGGGCGGGCAGGCTCATCAGCCAAGTCAGATGATTCAGCGGAATCAGGCACAATGCGGCAAGCAGGCACAAAAATGCCGTCAGCAGCAGCGCTTCTTTTTTCTTGACCCTGCCCTGTGCGAACGGACGGTTTTTAGTGCGCTCGACAGCACCGTCAAAATCGCGGTCGGCAAAGTCGTTGATGACGCAGCCGGCACTCCGCATTAAAAACGTGCCGATTGTAAACGCCGCCAATACCGCCAAATCGGGAATGCCGTCTGAAGCCAGCCACAACGCCCAGTAGGTCGGCCACAGCAAAAGCAGCGTCCCGATGGGCTTGTCCGCCCTCATCAGCCTGAGATAAACGTCCAAACGGTCGGACAGTCGTAAAAGTAAAGGGGATTTAGGATTCATAATGACAAGCTACGGCTCGTTCAAAAGGTTGCTTGTGTAGCATGCACTTCCTATCGGTAGTGAGTCCATGCTACGGCTCGTTTAATTGAAACTCTCCTGATCTAAAAATTCTAACTCTATTTCCCGGCAAACTATATCTATGATAAAACCGGTCGGAAGATCATACCTACCGCCTATCAATGCCAGCGTACCTCCATAATCCAAGATTTCATCATCCTGCTTTAATTCGCCAAGCTCCAATACATTTTTGATCTTTTTATCTTGGTTCTTCGTAGCGTATTCATATCTAAATTTTAGATAGCTGAACTGCTTGAATTTAATTTTCACCCAGTCTGAATAACTGGGGGTAGGAAGCTCTTGAGGTAAATCCGGATAATCCACACAATTGACGATGATATGAAATTCATCATTTTTCAAAGTATAGTTTAATAGAGCACCTTCAAATATATACAGAAATTGATAATCTTTTTTTGGAATAGTATAAGTTGTCATATTATTTTATCTTTTCAAATACAATGGTTTTATAATTACTTAATTTCAAGTATTTTCCATCACTCTGATGAAATTTCAGTTGTTTAAACTCTTCCTTTTGCCGCGCAACTTGAAAAAACGGTATTTTATCCGATAAAGCGTTTCAGTTCGGGCAGAAAATACTCGGTCAGCAGCATTTCCTCGCCGTGATGGGAAAACCGCGACCGCCGAGCGGCAAAGTACCGCCCGCATTCTTCGCCGGAAACGGCAAACTCAAATGCCGAACGCGCCCCTTCCAAATCTGCCTGAAACAGACGCTCGCCCAAAGGACGCGTGCCGCAGTTCAAGATATCTTGCCAAAACGCCGAACCTATTCGGCACTCGCTCCTTGCCGCGATAACGGGGATACCGTCCAGCTTCAACAAAACTTCGCGCACCAGCCTCCCCCCGCATTCCGTCTCTAACTCGCCCAGTTTCAGCAGTTCCACCGAAAATATATGCGGCAAGGCACGCAATGCGGCCGTCAGCGACCGAGCTTTCAATAACCGGCTCATCGGCAGACTGATGCCGTCTGAAACGGAGGCAGGCAAGTCGGGCAGCCATTTCCCAAATAGGTGTTCCATATCTTTCCTAATATTTATACCGCGTCTGTTTTAGCCAACTCCAACCATTCCGCCTCAGGGAAACTGTCTTTCAGACGGCATTGCAGATAGTTCAGGCTGTCTTGCGCAACGCATTCGTCAGAGCTGTCATGAATATGGTTGAATACGAGGCTGTGCAAGCGAATGCCGTATTGTTTGAGCGCGGCAAAACTGAGCAGGGTGTGATTAATGCTGCCGAGCCGTCCGCTGGTAACGAGAATGACGGGATAATCTTGTTGCTGAATATAATCAATGGTTAACAGATTTTCCGTCAGCGGAACCATCAATCCGCCTGCACCTTCGACCAATACGATTTCGTATTGTGTCGCCAGTTGCTGCGTGGCGTTGCGGATTTTGTCCAAGTCCAAAGCCCTGCCGTCCAGACGGGCAGCGAGGTGGGGCGAGGCGGGATAGCTGAAGATTTCGGGCATGGTCAGTTTTTGCTTGTCGGCTTCCTGCATGGGTATGCCCATGATTTTGCGGTGGACGGCGATGTCGTCGGCGATGTTTTGGCAACCGGTTTGCACGGGCTTTTGCGTGATCACGCTTTTGCCCTGCTGCAACAATTGTTTTGCCAATATGCTGGTGGCGACAGTTTTGCCGATGTCCGTGTCTATGCCGCTGACGAAGTAAACGCCTTTCATTTGCTGTGTTCCTTCAAGATTTGTACGGTTTTGTCGGCAAGTTCGGTCAAGAGGTCGGCTGAAATGATGTAAGGCGGCATGAGATACACCAGCCTGCCGAATGGGCGCACCCAAATTCCCTGCGCCACGCAATCCGCTTGAAAACGCGCCATATCCACACCTTTTTCCAGCTCAATCACGCCGATGGCGCCCAAAACGCGTACGTCTTTCACGCCGCGAATGTTCCATGCGGTTTTCAGACGGCTTTTTAAGATGCTTTCGATGCGGCGGATATTCGCCTGCCAATCTTGGGATAAAAGCAGCTTGACCGAAGCGCAGGCAACGGCACACGCCAGCGGGTTTGCCATAAAGGTCGGCCCGTGCATAAACACGCCCGCTTCGCCGCGCGAAATCGTTTCGGTAACTTTTTGCGAAGTGACTGCCGCCGCCAGCGTCATATAGCCGCCGCTCAAACCCTTACCGATACACATAATATCCGGCACGACCTCCGCGTGTTCGCAGGCAAACATCTTGCCCGTGCGCCCGAATCCGGTGGCGATTTCATCAAAAATCAACACGATATCAAATTCGTCGCACAAATCGCGCAAACCGCGAAGATATTGCGGATGATAAAAATACATACCGCCCGCGCCCTGCACGACCGGCTCTAAAATAAAGGCGGCAATATCCGCATGATGCGCTTCAAACAAGGCGCGGACAGGCTGCAAATCCGCCCCGTCCCACTCATCGTCGAAACGGCTTTTCGGATTATCGACAAAATAACGCTGCGGCAACGCGCTGCCGAAAATATGGTGCATCCCCGTTTCCGGATCGCAGACGGACATCGCGTTCCAAGTATCGCCGTGATACCCGCGCCGCACCGTCGCAATATTCTGTTTCGCCGTCAAACCCCGCGCCTGCTGGTACTGCACCGCCATCTTCAACGCAACTTCCACCGAAACCGAGCCCGAATCCGCATAAAAAATACGGTTCAGCCCCTGCGGCAAAATCCCGACCAATAATTTGCCCAGCTCCACCGCAGGCTCATGCGTCAAACCGCCGAACATCACATGCGACATCTGCTTAATCTGCGCCTCAACCGCCTGATTCAAAACAGGATGATTGTAACCGTGTATCGCACACCACCAAGACGACATCCCGTCAATCAGCCGCGTGCCGTCCGCCAATTCGATAAACACCCCTTCTGCACGTTTGACAGGATAAACGGGAAGCGGATCGGTCATGGAAGTATAGGGATGAAGCAGATGGGTACGGTCGAAATCAAGCAATGATGATGTGTGTTGATGTTCAGACGGCATAAGTTTCTCTCTTTTCTTCTTACTGTATTCAAACGCAAACGCGTATTCTACTCCGACAGACCGCTTCCCACACCTTTCCATCCGTTTCGGGCACAAAACCGCGAAACAAATCGTTCCGCAGCATAAGCGCACACCGTTTCGCATTCCTCAAGCCTGATTGGAATCATACGACCCAACGCCCAATACCGTTTCACACAGCCTCCGCCCAACGCTTCAATCAGTCATAAACAAAACGGCAATCCATACGATACAGATCATAGCGACAATCATAACAACAGCGTTGGCAAAATCAGGGGACTCCGACATAGGCGCATAGCATCTGCCGATGCACGGCTTCTCATTCGGCTCTATGAATATCATACCCATCACAAAATCCACCGCCAAAACCAGGCACGGCTTCTTATACTTATGATAGATTTCCACCATCCTGTCCCATATATCCCAAACATTCATACCGTATATCCCGCAGGCAACAAATTCCGATTGAAGGTTACAGCCCTATTTTATAGTGGATTAAAGTTATAGTGGATTAACAAAAACCAGTACGGCGTTGCCTCGCCTTGCCGTACTGGTTTTTGTTAATCCACTATATTTTCAAACTGGAAAAATGCCGTCTGAACTTTCAGACGGCATTCCATTCACATTTATTCGTCTTTTTTGTGTTCGATGGCATTTCGGGAACGATTGCCGCCGTAAGGCTCTTCAACCGTATATTCCCCCTCGATAATATCGTCATCGTGGGAAAAGCCCTCTTTTCTGCCCGATTGGTTCATGTTGAAAAAATTTTCCGCACCTCCTGCCTGCAACACCGCCCCTCCCTTAAACGGCAGCAGCAGCAATACCGCCAACACCGAGGATACGAATCCCGGACTCATCAGGCAGACCGCCGCCACCGTATAACGGATAGGCCACAACATCTGATAAACAGACACCTTCCCGCCGCTTTTTACCGCCGCACCCGCCAATAAAAGACCGGACAGCCCCGTATGCCTGAGCATCAGCACGCCGGCAGCAAAACCTGCCGCCATCAAAAACAGCGTCCAACCGCCGCCCAGCCAATCGGCAACCCACACAATCGACATAATCTCCAAAAACAGCAGCACCAAAAAACCGATACCGAAAAATCTCATTGACCGTCATCCTTATATTTAAGTAAACAGCAAACCGCCCGAACAGGAGTCCAAGCGACCTGCCTGTAAATGATTACAAAACCATGTGCTTCAAGCCGAAACAATGTGAAATCACGCAATAATTATTTTTTAGCGTGTAAAACAAAACCGGCTGCATACCTGCAACCGGCCTCAAATCAGCACAATTCCTTATCCAAATCAGCCAACAGGTCTTTCAGAGCGTCTCCGATTTCCTGAAGCGTAACCGGACGGTTGCCGTCTGAACCCGACTCCGCACCTTCTGCATACGGCGCAAACGTACTCTTCAGTTTCAACAGTTTCACCACATCCAAACGGATGTAGCGTTCGCCGCCGTAACCGACAACCACACCGTGATCATGCTGCCATTGCGCAAAACCATAGGGGCTGATTTGCAACAGTCCGCACAGCTCGTCCAGCGTGAAATAGCGTTTTGCGGGAAGCGTCAAATCAACGTTGTTTGTCATAGTAGTGTTCCACCATGCCTTTGAGTTTCTGGCTGGCGTGGAAAGTTACCACGCGGCGGGCGGTAATCGGCACTTCCTCGCCGGTTTTCGGATTGCGGCCCGGGCGTTGCGGCTTGTCGCGCAACTGGAAATTACCGAAACCGGAAATTTTGATTTCCTCGCCGCGCGCCAGAGTGCTGCGGATTTCTTCAAAAAAGAGTTCGACGATTTCTTTGGCATCGTTTTTGGTTACATTGCTGACTTTGTCTACCAAAATATCGGCCAATTCGGCTTTAGTGAGAGTCATATGATTACCTTCTGTTGTAACAGTTGTGGATTATTACCAATTTTTATTTAAAATTCAAGCGAATATTTATTTTTTAACTGCGAAGCCGCGCCCCTGCCGCCGTTGCCGCGCCAATCAGTTTTCCGATAAGCGGCTCGACCATCTCATCCGTCAGCGTGTTTTTCATATCCTGCAAAATCACTTTGACCGCCACGCTCTTCATCCCTTCGGGCAGGCCCGTGCCGCGATACACGTCAAACACGCTGATTTCTTGAACTAGCTTGTTTGCCGCCGCTTTCAGGGCATTTAACAAATCATCATGCGTCACAGCTTCAGGCATTACAAATGCCAAATCTCGGCGTGCAGGTTGGAATTTGGATATAGACTGATAACGGGTTTTCTCACAACCCAATACCGCATCCATATCGATTTCAAATACCAGCGGTGCTTGTGGCAAATCATATTTTTGCAGCCATTTCGGATGCAACTCGCCAACAAAACCAACTACTTTGCCGTCTGAAACAATATTGGCGGCACGTCCCGGATGCAATGCCGGATGTTCGGTCTTAACAAAGGATACTTCCTTATTTTTCAAAAGACTCTCAACATCGGCTTTCATATCGTAGAAATCCACGTTGCGTGTTTTCTCGCCCCATTGCTCAGGCAGCACGGAGCCATACCACAAACCGCCGATACGTTCGTTTTGAACAAATTGATCAGCCGAATCTTTGCTGAACACACGGGCAATTTCAAATACGCGTACACGGTTTTGCTTACGGTTCAAATTGTTTTGCAAAACTTCCACCAAACCGCCGATAAGCGTAGAACGCATGACGGCATACTGCGCCGCCAACGGATTTTGCAGGCGGATAGGATGGGTATTGGCAGCAAAGTCCTGCTCCCATTGCTCATCCACAAACGCATAGCTGACCACTTCGCGGTAACCGCGAGCCGCCATTTCGTTATAAACCGCAAAACGCGGACGTTTGGTTTCAGGCAAAGCCAACATTTTCAGACGGCCTGAAGTATAGTCGTCAGGAATATTTTCATAACCGTAAACGCGGCCGATTTCTTCAATCAAATCGGCTTCGATTTCGATATCGAAACGGAAGCTCGGCGCAGTAACGCGGAAGCCTTCTTCAGTTTTCTCAGGCTGCAAACCCAAGTGTTGCAAAATGGTTTCCACCTGTTCGGCGGAAATGTCCACGCCCAATACTGTTTTCAGACGGCCTAAACGCAACTCGACCTGCTTCGCTTCGGGCAATTCACCCTGCGCTTCCACCATTTCTCCTGCCGCACCGCCGCAAATCTGCAAAACCAATTCGGTGGCGCGTTCGATGGCATCCGCCTGCAAACGGTAATCCACGCCGCGCTCGAAGCGGAACGACGAATCCGAACCGAAACCGTATTGGCGCGATTTGCCGGCGATGATTTCGGGCGCAAACCAAGCCGCTTCCAGCACGATATTTTGCGTGTCGTCTGAAACCGCGCTTGCCGCGCCGCCCATCAGCCCCGCCAAGCTCAACGCACCTTTTTCGTCGGCCACTACCAGCGTGTTTTCAGACAAAGAGACGATTTTCTCGTTCAGACATTCCAGCGTTTCACCTTCGCGCGCACGGCGGATGTACAGGCTGCCGGAAAGTTTGTCGGCATCGAAAACGTGCATCGGCTGACCGATTTCCAGCATCACATAATTACCGATGTCCACTGGCGCGGAAATACTGCGGATGCCGCTGCGTTCCAAACGCTGCTTCATCCAATCCGGCGTGGCCGCTTTCGCGTCGACGTTTTCAATCACGCGGCTGATAAAGCGGCCGCAATCGGCAGGCGCATCAATCTGCACGGGCTGTTTGCGGCTGCTCGTGATTGACACGGCATGGATTGCAGGCTGCTTGAACGCGCAACCCGTCAATGCGGACACTTCACGCGCAATGCCTTTGATGCTCAGGCAGTCGGCACGGTTTGGCGTGATTTTCAGCGTGAACACCGTATCGTCCAAATCCAGATATTCGCGGATATTTGCGCCGACGGGAGCGTCTTGCGGCAGAATGTGCAAGCCGTTCACGCCGTCATCAGGCAGACCGAGTTCGTCGGTGGAACACAACATCCCGTTCGACACCACGCCGCGCATCTTGGTCGGCTTGATTTTGAAATTGCCCTGCAACACCGCACCCGGCAACGAACACGGCACTTTAATGCCTGGTTTGACATTCGGCGCACCACAAACAATCTGAACCAACTCGCCCGTACCGGCATCAACTTGGGTAACGTTCAAACGGTCGGCATCAGGATGTTTCTCAACGGATTTCACTTCGGCAATTACCACGCCCGTAAACGCAGGCGCGGCAGTCTCGGCTTCTTCCACTTCCAAGCCGGACATGGTTAACAGGTGTTCCAGCTTATCTGCGGAAAGTTCGGTATCGGCTTGGGTTTTCAGCCATGAGTAGGAGAATTGCATGTTATGTTCTCAATCAACTAATTAACTTTTGTTTTAGTGGGTTTTGTTTTTAGACGGCGTTTAAGGCTACCTGAAAATGTGCAGGTTACTTTTTGGGGTTTCGGGGTAATTTGTTAGGGTTGGTTAATCTATACAGCACACTGCGGGTACTCAAAACGAAATATGATAAATATCCTTAATAACATCACGGTTATATATACGTTCATCGGTTTGAATGATTTTCACGCTTTCGCTTTCTGAAATCTTTATTTCTTTCAGCTTCTCAATCAGTTTGTCATATTCATTGGTATTTGCCAAAATAAAGGCATCTATTCCCATATAACTGTTCTCTTCTTTACGTCTGGCCGACACCTCTTTTTCAGACAAGGTTAAGACATAACATTTAGCTTCCCTGTGAACATATTTTGTAGCCATAGCTTCCAAATCTGCCTGTTTCCATCTTTCTCGCAATGTTGTTTTGGCACTTATTGTAACTGGTGTCTTCCGATTGTATAAAACAATATCCAAATTAACATTTGGAACAAATGCTAGTTGCGCTTGTGTATAAATCGGACTTATTCCTTCCCTAAGTAGGGATAAAATTAAAAGCTGTTCGAACACGCCGCCATTTACAGAATTGTTGTTAGAAAAATTTTTTTTATATTCTTTCCAATAAACAGAGATAAACTCACTTGGCTTCCATTGCTTCTGTATAGGTGTTTGCAAAATTAGTTTCTTTACCACCTCTTGGGTTACGCCATTATCTTCTTTTTTCTTAACCATTTAGACTCTCCAATTTTGCTAATATTTTCTCAGCCACTGCCTGAATCGCCGGCACGGCAACCGAATTGCCAAACTGTTTGTATGCGGAAGCATCCGCGACGGGGATTTTGAATTCCTCAGGAAATCCTTGCAGCCTTGCCCATTCGCGCGGGGTCATTTTTCTGATGCCCTCACGGTTTACCTCGCCTTTGATATTGGTGGTCGGAGTAAAATCAGTAATGCGTTTGTCGATTACCAAATTCCGCTCCCGCCCCATGCCGCCGACGACAATCGCATTGGCAATCCCGTCATCGGGAATAATTTCATATCCGAACCCATTACCCTTTTCTTCATGCCTTTGTTTATGTTTTCTTAAAGTATCGATGTATTGGGTGGACAAATAATATTTTGTCGGCACGGTATCTTTTTCCCGTATATCCTTAAAGGCTACCTGAATTCCTATTGGTTCGGGATATTCGAAATCTCTAATATTGGTATCTTCCCGAAAGCCGACAATAAAAATCCTTTCGCGGTTTTGCGGCACCCCGAAATCCTTTGCATTGACGATTTTCGGATCGGGCACAAAATACCCCAAATCTTCCCTCAGCGTATTCAATATCGTCTGCAAGGTCCTACCCCGGTCGTGGTTGGTCAACCCCTTTACGTTTTCCAAAAAGAACGCCTTGGGACGATGCCTGCGGATAATTTCCGCCACATCGAAAAACAATGTGCCGCGCGTGTCTTCAAATCCGCCGCGCCGGCCGGCAATCGAAAAGGCTTGACAGGGAAAACCCGCACACAGCACATCAAATTGCTTCGGAATACATTGTTTGGTTTCTTCCAAAGTAATATCGCCGAATGGCACTTCTCCGAAATTGGCTTCGTACGTCTGTTTGGCTTTTTCGTCCCACTCGCTCGAGAACACGCATTCCCCGCCCAAGTTCTGCATGGCGATGCGGAAGCCCCCGATACCTGCAAACAAATCGATAAAGGTAAATTTGGGTTTCAAGGCCGTCTGAAAAGTATCGTTGTTTTCAAAAAGGCGGTATTGTGCTGCTTTTTCTTTTAACCGTTCGTCCCGCCCATCTCCCTTAATCTTGTTTTTGCAAATCAATTCTTCTTGCTTGGATGATTTCTTTGACTTTTTCGGCATGGCAGCCTGCATTTTTAACGACATCGTTACTCCAAAAACGTAAAACCGTCCAGCCCTCGACCTTCAGACGGCCTGTTACTTCCACATCCCTTCGGATATTGCGTTCAATCTTGGCAATCCAAAATTCGCGGTTGCCCTTTATTTCCGCTTTTCTCTGTTCCCAATCCTTGCCGTGCCAAAACTCGCCATCGACAAACACGGCAACTTTGTATTTTTTAAATGAAAAATCAGGTTTTCCAAAAATGCTTCCGCTGTTTTTCCGATACCTGAGCCCCAAAGCCCACATCGCTTTTGCCAACACAAGCTCGGGTTTCGTCCCTTTGCTTTTGTTGGACTGCATACATTTTTTGCGTTGCTCGGGGGTTAATCTGTCCATTTCGGGCTACCTGAAAATGTGCAGGCTGCTTTTTCATATTCAGGCAGCCTGCACAATCATTTCGCAAACTGCTTCAAAAAGTTCAAATCGTTATCAAAAAACAGTCGCAAATCATTCACGTTGTAACGCAGCATCGCGAAACGGTCGAGGCCGATGCCGAAAGCGAAACCGGTGTATTTCTCGGGGTCGATATTCACGTTTTTCAACACGTTGGGATGCACCATGCCGCAGCCGCCGACTTCCAGCCATTTGCCGTTTTCTCCCATAATGTCGATTTCGGCGGACGGTTCGGTGAACGGGAAGAAAGACGGGCGGAAACGTACTTGCAAATCATCGCGTTCAAAAAAGCGGCGGATAAAGTCGGTGAACACGGCTTTCAAATCGGCGAAAGTTACGCCTTCTTCTACCCACAGACCTTCAGCTTGGTGGAACATGGGCGAGTGCGTAGCGTCGCTGTCCACACGGTAAACGCGGCCGGGGGCGATAATGCGGATGTGCGGCTCTTTTTTATCGAGCATATAGCGGATTTGAATCGGCGAAGTGTGCGTACGCAAAACATCGCCGTTTTCAACGTAAAACGTATCCTGCATCGCACGGGCAGGATGGTTTGCAGGGATGTTCAGGGCTTGGAAATTGTGGAAATCGTCTTCGATTTCAGGTCCATCCGCCACCTCAAAACCCATTCCGTGGAACAGCTCGACCACACGTTGCAAGGTCAGGGTTACGGGATGCAGGCTGCCGCCTTCCTGAGCGCGTCCGGGCAGGGTAATGTCAAGGGCTTCGGCATCAAGCCGGGATTGAAGTTTGGCTTCGTTGAGGGCATCGCGCTTATCGTTAAAGGCCGTCTGAAACCGGTTTTTGCACTCATTGATATGCGCGCCTATGGTTTTGCGCTCTTCAGGCGACATTTGACCCAAAGTTTTCAGAAATCCGGTCAATTCGCCGGTTTTACCGAGATAGCGTGCTTTAATTTGTTCTAAGGTATTGAAATCTTGCGCGGCTTCTACTGCGGCAATGCCTTCTGCAACGATACGGTTTACATTTTCCATAATATCAAGTCTGTCAATTAATGATATGCCACCTGAAACAATGAGGCCGCCTGTATAGCCTGACATATCAGACTCTTCAGACGACCTTATTTTCTTCACGGCCAATCCATTGGATAAATTTTCTGTATTTTAACGCAAATTTATTTAAAAAAATAGACTTTAAAGAAAGAAAATCAATCACATAGAATTTCTGCAAACAAAGAAAAAAGGAAGCCGCAGCTTCCTTTTCAATTTTTTGGATTAAGCAGCCAAAGCAGCTTTGGCTTTTTCAACCAATTGTGCAAAAGCGGCTTTATCGAACACGGCCAAATCAGCCAATACTTTGCGGTCGATTTCGATAGAGGCGCGCTTCAGACCATTCATAAATTTGCTGTAAGACAACCCGTTTTCACGCGCACCTGCATTGATACGGACAATCCACAATTGACGGAATTGGCGTTTGCGTTGGCGGCGGTCACGGTATGCGTATTGACCGGCTTTCATTACCGCCTGCTTGGCAACGCGGTAAACGTTTTTACGACGACCGCGATATCCTTTGGCTAACGCGAAGATTTTTTGGTGACGGGCACGGGCGGTAACACCGCGTTTTACGCGTGGCATATTCTAAACTCCTTAAGCGTAGGGTAACATTTTAGCAACAGAAGCCAAATCGCGATCATTTACCATAGAGGTACCGCGCAGTTGGCGTTTGTTTTTGGTGGTCTTTTTAGTCAAGATGTGGCGTTTGAACGCATGAGCGCGTTTCACACCACCGTTACCCAGTACTTTAAAGCGTTTTTTCGCGCTAGACTTGGTTTTCATTTTAGGCATTGGAAAACTCCATTCGTTATTAGATAAGGCATAAGGGGTTTTGAAATAAATTTCAAACACTTGAAACCCAAAATACCACGGTTTTTGCCGCTAATTAAACCTTATTTCGAGCGGCAATCGAAATAAGCCTTGAATTATAGCTTTATTTTTTCTTAGGCGCAATCATCATCACCATTTGGCGGCCTTCCATTTTAGGGAAGGACTCGATTTGCGCCACTTCAGCCAAATCTTCTTTTACGCGCTCTAAAAGTTGCGCACCAAGTTGCTGGTGAGCCATTTCACGTCCGCGGAAACGGAGTGTTACTTTAACTTTATCGCCGTCAGCCAAGAAGCGGTTGATGTTGCGCATTTTGATTTGATAATCGCCTTCATCGGTACCCGGGCGGAATTTGATTTCCTTGATTTGTACCTGCTTTTGGTTTTTCTTGGCTTCGTCGCGTTTCTTGGCTTGTTGGTATTTGTATTTACCGTAATCCATCAGTTTGCATACGGGCGGCTTGGCAGTCGGGGAAATTTCTACCAAATCGACATCTTGCTCTTCGGCCATAGCCAGAGCTTCACGAACTGAAACGACACCAAGCTGATCGCCTGACTCACTGATTAATCGCACTTCTTTGGCGGTAATTTCACCATTGATTCGTGCTTCGCGTTCTTGAGCGATGATGAATACTCCTATAAAAATTAATGATTGACGAGGGCATCAGTGATTTCTTGCTGCAATTGTGCAACAAAATCATCTACATTCAAAGAACCCAAGTCTTCTGCTTTGCGGCGTACCGCAACTTTGTTTTCTTGTTTCTCTTTATCGCCGACAACGATTTGATAAGGGAAACGGTATTGGCTGTTGTCGCGGATTTTGTAACCGATTTTTTCGTTACGCAAATCTAATTCGACACGGAATCCTGCCGCCTGCAATTTGGCAGCCACTTCGCGACAATAATCTGCCTGATTTTCGGTGATGTTCATAATCACCATTTGAACCGGTGCAAGCCACAATGGGAATGAGCCTGCATGGTTTTCAATCAGAATACCGATAAATCGTTCCAAAGAACCCAAAATAGCACGATGCAACATTACAGGGCGGGCGCGACCGTTGTTTTCGGTGACATATTCTGCATTCAAACGCTCAGGCAATACGAAATCTAGTTGCAATGTACCGCATTGCCAAGAACGACCCAAGGCATCTTTGACGTGATATTCGATTTTAGGCCCGTAAAACGCACCCTCGCCCGGCAATTCGCCCCATTCCACGCCGCAAGCGGTCAATGCATCACGCAGACCTTGTTCGGCCTTATCCCAAACTTCGTCAGAACCTGCACGTTGCTCAGGGCGGAGAGACAACTTCACGGCAACATCATGGAAGCCGAATTGTTTGTAAATGCGAACCAGCAATTCATTAAATGCGCGTGCTTCATCAACGATTTGATCCTCGGTACAGAAGATATGCGCATCATCCTGCACAAAACCGCGAACACGCATCAGACCATGTAATGCACCGCTTGGTTCATTACGGTGGCAAGAACCGAATTCCGCCAAACGCATTGGCAAATCGCGATATGAGCGCAAGCCGTTATTAAAAATCTGAACATGACCCGGACAGTTCATCGGTTTAACCGCGTATTCGCGTTTTTCTGAACTGGTCACGAACATATTGTCTTTATAGTTTTCCCAGTGGCCAGATTTTTCCCAGAAGGTTTTATCCATAATCTGAGGTGTTTTCACCTCTTTATAACCGGCAGCATTCAACTCTTTGCGCATATGCTGCTCAATCACTTGCCACAAAGCCCAGCCTTTAGGATGCCAGAACACCATGCCCGGTGCTTCATCTTGCAGGTGGAACAAATCCAATTGTTTACCCAGCTTACGGTGGTCGCGTTTTTCCGCCTCCTCGATGCGTTGGATATAGGCTTTCAATTCGTCTTTACTTGCCCAAGCCGTACCGTAAACACGTTGCAACATTTCATTGTTGCTGTCGCCGCGCCAGTATGCGCCTGCCAGCTTGGTCAGCTTGAAGTTTTTCAGGAAACGGGTGTTCGGAACGTGCGGGCCGCGGCACATATCGACATATTCCTGATGATGATACATACCCATTGCTTCCACTTCGGGCATATCGTCAATCAGGCGCAGTTTGTATTCTTCGCCGCGATCTTGAAAAATTTTAATCGCCTCTGCACGCGGGGTCATGATTTTGACCACATCATAATCTTGGGCAATCAATTCTTTCATACGTGCTTCAATGGCGGCAACATCTTCGGGCGTAAACGGTTTTTCCGTAGCAATATCGTAATAAAAGCCCTCTTCGATGACGGGGCCGATAACCATTTTTGCATTCGGATAAAGCTGCTTGACTGCGTGACCGACAAGGTGGGCGCAAGAGTGGCGGATGATTTCAACGCCTTCGCGATCTTTCGGGGTAATGATTTGGACACTTGAATCTTCGGTAATCGGATCGCACACATCGACCAGTTTGCCGTTTACCTTACCTGCCACTGCCGCCTTCGCCAAACCGGCACCGATAGACGCAGCAATTTGAGCCACGGTAACGGGGGATTCGTATTGGCGGACTGAGCCGTCCGGCAAGGTAATATTCAACATCAAACGCTCCGAAAGATTAAAAAATAACGGCATAAATGCCGTTATGGGAATTTGGTAGGCACGATTGGATTCGAACCAACGACCCCCACCATGTCAAGGTGGTGCTCTAACCAACTGAGCTACGTGCCTTCAAAGAATTTTTGCATTCTATCGGGTCGTTTTAATTTTTGCAAGAGGTATGTGCATTTCTTTATGCAACATTGCGGCAAGATTTGGGAATGCCGTCTGAAAAACCGTGGGAAATCATTTATAATACCGTCTTTTAAAATATATTTCGACCCCTGTCGCCCAACTGACATTCAATCTTATGCTTAAATTTACTTTACACAAAAAAGACGGTCTCGCCCGACGCGGCACGCTGGAGTTGAACCACGGCAAAATCGAAACGCCGGTTTTCATGCCGGTCGGCACATATGGTTCGGTCAAAGCGATGAACCCGCAAAACCTGCACGACATCAAGGCGCAAATTATTTTGGGCAACACTTATCATTTATGGTTGCGTCCGGGTTTGGAGGTCATCGAACGCTTTGGAGGGCTTCACGGTTTTATCGGCTGGGACAAACCGATTCTGACCGACTCGGGCGGTTTTCAGGTTTTTTCTTTGTCGGATATGCGCAAGCTGACGGAAGAAGGCTGTACGTTCAAAAGCCCGATCAACGGCGACAAGCTGTTTTTATCGCCTGAAATTTCTATGAAAATCCAAACGGTTTTGAACTCGGACATCGCGATGCAGTTGGACGAATGCACGCCGGGCGAGGCGACGCGCGAACAGGCGCGAAAATCGCTGCAAATGAGCCTGCGCTGGGCGGAACGAAGCAAAAAAGCCTTTGAAGATTTGAAAAACCCGAACGCGCTGTTCGGCATCGTGCAAGGCGCGATGTATGAGGATTTGCGCGAAGAATCGCTGCGCGGTTTGGAGGAATTTGATTTTCCCGGCCTTGCCGTCGGCGGGCTGTCCGTCGGCGAACCCAAACCCGAAATGTACCGTATGCTGCGCGCCGTCGGTCCGATGCTGCCCGAACACAAACCACATTACCTGATGGGCGTAGGCACGCCGGAAGACCTCGTGTACGGTGTGGCGCACGGCATCGATATGTTCGATTGCGTGATGCCCACCCGCAATGCGCGTAACGGCTGGCTGTTTACCCGTTTCGGCGATTTGAAAATCAAAAACGCCAAACACAAGCTCGACAAGCGTCCGATAGACGAAAGCTGCACCTGCTACGCCTGCCAAAACTTCAGTCGCGCCTACCTGCACCATCTGCACCGCGCCGGCGAAATCTTGGGCGCACAGTTGAACACCATCCACAACCTGCATTTCTACCAAGTCATCATGGCGGAAATGCGCGAAGCCGTCGAACAAGGCAAATTTGCCGACTGGCAGGCGCAATTCCACGAAAACCGCGCGCACGGCACAGACTGATTCCCGGCAATGCCGTCTGAAGCCGCTTCAGACGGCATTTTGCCGCTTTACCCTACCCGCACTATTTTTCAGAAACCGATCATGCCTCCATTCCTTCTAGAACCCTCCCTTTCCTATACGCAACAAAACCGTACCGCAGTTTTGCTGTTGAACCTCGGCACGCCCGACGCGCCGACTGCCGACGCCGTCCGCCCCTACCTCAAATCGTTTTTGTCGGACTTGCGCGTCGTCGAACTGTCCAAATGGCTGTGGCAGCCGGTTTTACGCGGCATCGTATTGCCTTTCCGCGCCAAAAAAAGCGCGCACGCCTATGAAAAAATCTGGTTTAAGGAAGGTTCGCCCCTAGAAGTTTACACAGCACGCCAAGCTGCCGTGCTTGCCGAACGTATGCCCGACCTCATCGTCCGCCACGCCATGACTTACGGCAATCCTTCGATAGCAGATGTATTGGCGGAGCTGAAATCCCAAGGTGTAGGCAGATTACTTGCGATTTCCCTGTATCCGCAATATGCCGCCTCAAGCAGCGGCGCGGCGTTGGACAAGGTATTCGGGCAACTGCTGCGCCAACGGAACCAAATGAGCGTCCGCACCGTTTCGCGCTTTTATGACGACGCCGGCTACATTGATGCGATGAAAAACCACATTCTCCGATATTGGGCGGAACACGGACGCGGGAAAAAACTGATGTTGAGTTTTCACGGCGTACCGCAGAAGCACTATGACCTCGGCGACCCCTATCCCGACGAGTGCCGCCACACCGCCAAACTGCTTGCCGAAGCACTGGAACTGACCGAAGACGAATATACCGTATCATTCCAAAGCCAATTCGGCAGGGCAAAATGGGTTACACCGAGCACGCAGGATTTGTTCGGCAAACTGCCCAAACAGGGGGTAACCGAGCTGGACGTATTCTGCCCGGGCTTTTTGGCAGACTGTTTGGAAACCATGGAAGAAATCGCCCTGATGGGGCGGGAACAGTTTTATGAAGCAGGCGGCAAAAGCTACCGCTACATCCCCTGCCTCAACGACAACCCCGACTGGATAGACGCACTCGTCGCACTTGCCGAAGAAAACCTTGGCGGCTGGCGTTGAAACTGTTTGACCCATGTCTAAAATGCCGTCTGAACGCCGTGTTCAGACGGCATTTTCCCGCTACTTTAGCGTATGATGGCATCTATGCCGGACAGCACATCAAGTGCAAGCTTACTACCGATTCGGCAAAAAAACCTTTCACCCGCTACGCAAAATCAACAACAAGGTTTCAAACATTAAGGAAATGCCAATGAACACAACCCGACTGCCGACCGCCCTCGTCTTGTGCTGCCTCTGCGCCGCCGCTTCTGCCGCCGACAACAGCATCATGACAAAAGGGCAAAAAGTGTACGAATCCAACTGCGTCGCCTGCCACGGCAAAAAAGGCGAAGGTCGCGGAACCATGTTTCCGCCGCTCTACCGCTCCGACTTCATCATGAAAAAACCGCAGGTGTTGCTGCACAGCATGGTCAAAGGCATCAACGGTACAATCAAAGTCAACGGCAAAACCTACAACGGATTCATGCCCGCAACCGCCATCAGCGATACCGACATTGCCGCCGTCGCCACTTATATCATGAACGCCTTTGACAACGGCGGCGGAAGCGTTACCGAAAAAGACGTAAAACAGGCAAAAGGCAAAAAAAACTAAACAGACAAAATGCCGTCTGAAACCGGCAATCCGGCTTCAGACGGCATTCAAACCAAACCTTTCTAACGCGGTACTTTCAGACCCATAGACCCGATATTGCCGTCCCCGTCAACCTCCTTCGCGGTCAGCATAAAGCCGCCGATGTCAATACGGTCGCCCTCGACCGGCTCCTGACTGTCGGAACGCTTATCGAAAAGCTCGGCAAGGCTCAAACCCTCTTCGCCCGCTTCCAGCTTCAAACCGTAAGCAAGTGCCAAATCGCCCGAACGTGCTGCCGGCGAAACGACAAACTCGCCGAAGAAATCAAAATTCTCACGGATGCCGATACCCGTCTCGGTAAAGTATTTCGCCATTTTATCGACCTTGCCGTCGGGCAGGATGTACCACGCCAAATCCCCCGCCTGAAGCACGGTGTCGGACTGCATTTCGATTCGGCTGCCGTTGCGTATCAATGCGAAACAGCGTGCGTCAAACGAATCGAAAATCGGTTCGACCGTATCGGGATGGTGTCCCTCCGCTTCAGATTCGGCAACCACTTTAAACGCCGACATTCTGACAATTTCCTTTTCCGCCAGCCAAATATCATGCGTATCTTTCGGTTCGGGCTTGTTGGGCATGGCAACCTTCAACAGCCGCGCCATCACAGGAATCGTCGTTCCCTGAATCAGCAGCGACAGCACCACCACGGCAAACGCCACATCAAACAGAAGGTGCGAATTGGGAACGCCCATCACCAACGGCATCATCGCCAGCGAAATCGGTACGGCTCCGCGCAAGCCCAACCAACTGATATACGCCTTTTCACGCAGGCTGTAATTGAATTTCCACAAACCGCCGAACACTGCCAGCGGACGCGCGACCAGCATCAGGAACGCCGCAATCGCCAAGGCTTCCGCCGCCCTGTCCAACACGCCGGCGGGAGAAACCAGCAGACCGAGCATGACGAACAGGGTTGCCTGTGCCAGCCAAGCCAAACCGTCCATCACGCGCAAAACGTGTTCCGTCGCACGGTTGCGCTGGTTGCCGACAATGATGCCGGCAAGGTAAACCGCCAAAAAGCCGCTGCCGCCTATGGTATTGGTAAACGCAAACACAAGCAGCCCGCCCGACACAATCATCAGCGCGTACAGACCTTCCGCAAGATTCAGACGGCGTACCAGCTTTGCCAATATCTTTCCGCCCGCCCAACCCGTCAGCAGACCGAAACCGATTTGCAGCGCAAGCATCCGGACAAACGCCGCCGCACCCGATTCCGCCGGCTGCATAATCATGGTAATCAGTGCCGTAACCAAAAAAACCGCCATCGGGTCGTTCGCACCCGATTCGATTTCCAAAGTCGCCTGCACCCGTTCGTTCAAACGCACGCCGCTGTTGCGCAAAAGGCTGAATACCGCGCCGGCATCGGTCGAACCGACAATCGCCGCCATCAGCACGCCGAACTTCCAATCCAAACCGAGGTAAAAAGTTGCAAACAGTCCCAGCGGAAGCACGGTGGCAAACACGCCCCACGAAGCGAGTACCGACGCGGGCTTCAACGCAATCCGAAAACTGGAAAGCTGCGTCCGCAAACCGCCGTCGAGCAGAATAACCGCTAAAGCAAGCTGGCTGATGAAATTCGCCATCACGACATTATTGAAGGCAATGCCGCCAACGCCTTCCTCGCCCGCCAGCATGCCGACGGCAAGAAACACCAGCAGCAAAGGCATTCCCAAACGTGCGGACAAAGTGGTCGAAACCACGCTCAGGAACAACAGTGCGCCACCCAGCAGAAACAGACTGTTCATCCAATCCACGCCAAAGATTCTCCCTTAAAATTCATGAAATTAAAATCGAAAGATTGTAACACGGCATTTTCTTTTCACGAAACTTTATTTCATGTCCGCCACCGCCTTCAGACGGCATTTTCCTGTTTCATGCCGCCTGAGACCGCCCAAACCCGCGTTCTCCTATATAATGTCGGACTTTGCGCCGCATTTCAGGATTCTTTAATGGCATTTGCCTCACTATTTACCCTGCCGGACGACATCACCGCCGTTTTGGACGATGTTGCCCTGATGACCAAAGCCGCCGCAAAAAAAAACCGCCGGCGTGATCGGCGACGATTTGGCATCCAATGCCAACCGGGTTACAGGCGTATCGGCAGAACGCGAGTTGCCGATTGTTTGGCCGGTGGCGAAAGGTTCTTTTGCCGACAAGCCGGTTTTGGCGCCTGCGGCTCTGCTGCTTTCCGCCTTCCTGCCGCAACTCATTACGCCGCTTTTGACGGCAGGCGGGATTTATCTGTGCTTTGAGGGCGTGGAAAAGCTGCCGCACAAGTTTCTGCACCGACATGACGTGCATGATGACGGCGGCGAAACGGCGGTTGACGAGCAGGATAAAATCAAAGGTGCCATCCGTACCGACTTTATCCTGTCCGCAGAAATCATCATCATCGCGCTGTGCGTGGTCGAGCAATACAGCCTGATAACGCGCTCGCTCGTGATGGCGGCAATCGGCATCGGCATGACTGTTTTGGTGTACGGAATCGTCGCCGTCATCGTCAAACTCGACGACTTGGGCATGCTGCTGATGCGCCGCCCACAAGCCTTTTCGCGCAGTTCGGGGCAAATACTGACTGCCTTTATGCCTTGGTTTATGCGCGGTTTGAGCGTGGTCGGCACGCTTGCCATGTTTCTTGCCGGCGGCGGACTGGTCGCCCACAACCTCGGCTTTCTGCACGATTTCCTGCACGCGCAACAATGGGACGCTGGCTGGGCGGAATACTTCGCCAACCTCGTTGTCGGACTGCTTTCCGGTTCGATTGCCTGCGCCCCCGCCTTGCCGCTGATGAATCGTTTCGGCAGGCATTGATTCCTTTTTCAAATACCGATGCCGTCTGAAAGACGTTCAGACGGCATCTTCCGAACAGACAGACGAATATGTTTTCCAAACTGGACAAATACTGGCGGCACCCCGCCCTCTACTGGCCTTTGCTCATCCTTTTTGCCGCCGCCACCCCCTTCACTTTCGCACCCTACTACCACTTTTGGCTGATGCCCTTGATTTTCGGCGCCTTCGTCCGCCTCATCGAACTGCGTCCGCGTTTTGCCGCCTCTTCCGCCTACCTGTTCGGCCTGACCGCATACACGACACAGTTCTACTGGATACACACTGCCCTGCACGACGTTTCCGGCCTGCCCGACCTCTATGCCGTACCACTGACCTTCCTGCTGCCCGCCTACCTTGCCCTTTATCCGGCACTGTGTTTCTGGCTGTGGAAAAAATTTACCCTGCCCCGGGGCATAAAGACCGGTCTGGTACTGCCCATCCTGTGGACGCTGACTGAGTTTGCCCGCGAGCGTTTCCTGACCGGATTCGGCTGGGGAGCAATCGGCTACTCCCAAATCACCCCGGACAGCCCGCTGGCAGGTTTCGCCCCATTGGGCGGCATCCACATGGTTACACTGGCGACCGCCTTTCTCGGTGTCTGGCTGGTTTTGGCGAGTGATAACACCGCACGTTCGGGCAAACGCCTGCTTCCAATTATCCTGATTGCCGCCCTGCTTGCCGCAGGCTACACCGCCCGACAAACCGACTTCACCAGCCCCGACGGCAGCCGCAGCACCGTCGCCCTGCTTCAGGGCAACATCGCCCAAACCATCAAATGGCGTGAAGACCAAGTTATCCCGACCATACAGAAATATTACGAACAGGTCGGCAAAACCACTGCCGACATCGTCATCCTGCCCGAAACCGCCATTCCCGTCATGCGCCAAAACCTACCGGAAAACATACTGGCGCAATTCGCCGAACAGGCGCAAAACAACGGCAGCGCGCTCGCCGTCGGCATCAGCCAATACACTTCGGACGGCAACGGTTACGAAAACGCCATCATCAACCTGACCAGTTATCAGGAAAACAATCAGGACGGCATCCCCTACTACGCCAAAAACCACCTCGTCCCCTTCGGCGAATACAAACCGCTGCCCTTCCTGACCACGCCGCTTTACAAAATGATGGATATGCCCCTTTCCGACTTCCGCAAAGGCGGCGGCAAGCAATCCGCCCTGATGATGAAAAACCAAAAAATCGCCTTCAACATCTGCTACGAAGACGGATTCGGCGACGAACTGATTGCCGCCGCCAAAGATGCCACACTGCTTGCCAATGTCAGCAATATGGCGTGGTATGGAAAATCCAACGCCATGTACCAGCACCTCCAACAATCGCAGGCGCGGGCTATGGAACTCGGACGCTATATGGTCCGCGCCACCAACACCGGCGCAACCGCCATCATCTCCCCCAAAGGCAACATCATCGCCCAAGCCCAACCCGATACGGAAACCGTATTGGAAGGACACATCAAAGGCTATGTCGGCGAAACGCCCTATATGAAAACCGGCAGTTCATGGTGGTTGATGGGCATATTGACCCTAACCGCACTGATTCTTTTCATCGTATTTCCTTTTCGGTTGAAACCTCGCCCTTTAGGGCGGTAGAATCAGACTTTATTTTTTTTGGGGGGTAATAACCCCTTCCAAATCAGGGCAACACATAGGGCGACGCTTTATGTGTCGTCCTGTGTGTTGAAACATCTTCCGAAACAAAGAACACTGATGCCTGCACAGCCCGTCCGGACGGGCTGTCTTTTTTCGAACCGACCATTTACATACAACAACGTATGTAATATAATCCTGAAATCGAATTGAGCCATCAGGTTTACAAAATCAATCAAACTTGCCTTACAAAATTTTCCTGTCTTTCAAACCTTAGCGCATATCTCCTGCCAAACATACAAAATACAAGCCAAGCAGTGATATACTGCATCCCAACACACCAAACCGCCGATACGCAGTTTCAGCCGAAAGGAAATGCCTCAAATGAATAACGCTTTCGCATTACCCGCCATCCAAAGCGGCAACGGCAGCCTCGAACAATACATCCACACCGTAAACAGCATTCCCATGCTGTCCCAAGAAGAAGAAACCCGCCTCGCCGAACGCCGGATAAAGGGCGACCTCAATGCTGCCAAACAGCTTATCCTGTCCCACCTGCGCGTCGTCGTTTCCATCGCGCGCGGCTATGACGGCTACGGGCTGAATCAGGCAGACCTGATTCAGGAAGGCAATATCGGACTGATGAAGGCGGTCAAACGCTACGAACCCGGCAGGGGGGCGCGCCTGTTTTCATTTGCCGTACATTGGATTAAGGCGGAAATTCACGAATTTATCCTGAAAAACTGGCGTTTGGTCCGCGTTGCCACCACCAAGCCGCAACGCAAGCTGTTTTTCAATTTACGCAGTATGCGTAAAAACCTCAACGCCCTATCCCCCAAAGAAGCGCAAAGCATTGCCGACGACTTGGGTGTCAAACTTTCCGAAGTTCTGGAAATGGAACAGCGCATGACGGGACACGACATCGCCATCATGGCAGACAACAGCGACGACGAGGACAGTTTCGCCCCCATCGACTGGCTTGCCGACCACGATTCCGAACCGAGCCGCCAACTGTCCAAACAGGCGCATTACGCCCTGCAAACCGAAGGCCTGCAAAACGCCTTGGCGCAATTGGACGACAGGAGCCGCCGCATTGTGGAAAGCCGCTGGCTTCAAGACGACGGCGGACTGACGCTGCACCAGCTTGCCGCCGAATACGGCGTATCTGCCGAACGCATCCGCCAAATCGAAGCAAAAGCCATGCAGAAACTGCGCGGTTTCCTGACCGAAGAAGCCGAAGCGGTTTGAAATATACACAATAAAATACCCGACAAAACAATTTGTCGGGTATTTTATTTGGTAAACATCAATGCGGTTTGTGCGTCGTGCCGTACACTATTTTATCCGTCCAAGCCATCGCAATCGCCGAAATCAAAAAGCAGACATGCACCAGACACTGCCACATCAGCTGCTTTTCCGACAGATTGGCGGAATTGATAAATGTTTGGAGCAAATGGATGGATGAATGCCGATAATCGACATCGACAGCCTCACCTTCGATACCGGTGCATTCACATGGCTCAACCATTCGGACCGGTCAGGATGGTCGTCGATGCGCAACCAGGATACGAACGTCTCATACCCGCCAATCAGCACCATGGTCAGCAGATTCGCAATCATAACCACATCAATCAGATTCAAAACAGCGAGCATGATGGCGTTTTCGTCCGACACACCCAAATTCATAGCCAGATGCCTCAACGATTTCAAAAACTTATAGGCATAAATCGCCTGTACCACAATCAACCCCGCATAAATCGGCACTTGCAGCCAACGGCTTGCAAAAATTATTTTGGCAAAAAAAAACCATAGCCTGTTCGGGTTTTGGAGATTTTGCTTGATGCATTTCCCTTCCTTGCAGCAACAAAAGCGCGTGATTCCAATCTACCGCTGCAAAATCTTCAATTTTTCACACCCGAAAACGCTTGCCGCCATACAACGGTAATGTCGCTCTCGCGGCTGCGGATATTGATGTCGCCGCCAGCTTTCAGGCTGCTTTCGCGGCTTTGGCTGTAGTTTTGGTTTTGTTCCTTGCTGGCGGTTTTAAAGCCGAAGCCGGCTTCGACGGACAAGAGGACGGCGCCTTGCTGTCCAGTTTGGTTTTTAAGGGCGTCGGCTACTTTGGCGACGCCATCGGCCAGTTGGTAGGCTTGGGCGCCGGCGTCATCTGATTATTTTGAAATTGCCATTTCAATGACTTGCTCAACATAGTTGTTTTCCAAATCAATTACGTCTCCTTTTCTTTGTTTTGATATTTTTAATTCGTCATACGCGTAAAAAATAGCAATTTTTTTCCCTTCACAAAATAAATGTCTGTCGGATTTATTCATCATATACATACTTTCATTCCTTACGATGCCTTCACCATCTATAAAACTAAAACTATTCGGTATGTTTCTTCTTTCCATTCCTGCCTCATATATTGACGATATTACTCCGGAAACGCTTCTGGTGATAATCTGTCCGGAATCAATATTAGCCCACCATTCATCCGACGCAAACAATCCTTTGTCTTTTTTGATGCCAAAGATACTTTCGTCATTCAATGACAGTAATCTTGTATTTTCAATATATTCCTTCGTTCTTCTGTTTGTCATATCTTGCTTAAAATCATAAACCAAATACATATCATCATCTAAATTTAAATAGCTCATTTTATATCTCCAATTTTTTCAAAATGAATAATCTGTTTCTCAAAAGCTTCTTTGCCGCCAGATTTCCCCAGCCCTGTATTGACTACCCCTTATATATTGCGCTCCATAAGGGGCGCATATTTTTAATCCTTGTAAAGCCCCTTAACTCTAGTCAGTGAAGGGGCTTAATCATGTTTATTTTCTATACTGTCAATCCCGAACACGTATATTTCCCTAAAGAATACATCATGAAAGTGTTCAAGGATAAAGGCTACGAATCCCAATGCATCACAACAGTTTCTTTTTATATCTGCAATCCGACTTTGAAACAAAAGACTGAAAACGAAGCGTATGAATACGGCATATTGTTTGTTAAAGAACTGATGGATAAGGAATGCAACCGTGAAAGCCTTGGAAGATAAAGCCTTGGCGGTAGCCGCGAACATGCCGGACGCGTTAGCGGACGGCGGGGCTGCGGCAACCGCCGAAGGCTGCCCCCCTAGGCTAATAGGGGGGGGAGCAAAATAAAACCCCAAATCCGAAGGGTGCGGAAAAAACAGAGAACCAAGAATTTCAATTCGAGTATTTCAGTCATTTTGTATCGAACGGCAAAGGCAGATTTATAGAAATACCGTTAAGGCGTGGCAGGGATGACGGAGCGTTCATAGACCAAATCACTTTCACGATACATGAAAATTCCATGACGAAAGTAACCGGAAAGGGCTTGGTATCAGATACGGAATTCGTTGTCCAGTATAGCGAGCTGCTTGAAGAAATCTTGGGATTCGGCATTACCCAAAAATTGCCGTTTAAAGGAAAGTTTTTCTATCAAAGCTGTTATCAACTCGGGCCCGATAACGTCGAATACGGAAAGGTTCATTACGGCGGCCAACGTGAAACGATTTTGGTTGAATTGAACGGTACAGGCTGCATGGCTGCTTTACCCGGTTGGGAAAACCGATTGTATGAATTTTTAAGTAAATGCGTCCGACCCAAAATAACCCGTATCGATGTCGCCCATGATTTTTTCAACGGAGAGTACACACCCGATCAGGCAATGTTAGACCACGATAACGGACATTACGACGTACACAATATGCGCCCAAAAAGCGAATGTCGCGGCACGGCATGGCGCAATGAAGACGGCAGTGGAAAAACCTTTTACATCGGCAAGCGTGGAAATTCAAAATTTACCCGTGTTTACGAGAAAGGCAGGCAGTTTGGAGATGTTGATAGCCCTTGGGTCAGGTTTGAAACAGAATTCAGGGCGGGGGATATAGAAATACCCTTGGATATCCTACTTTATTCGGGGTCGTATCTAGGCGGCGCATATCCGATTTGTAAGGCGATATTCAAGACAGAAGCCAAGCGCATGGAAGTAAAAGTTAAAACCGTTAATCTGATATTCGACGATAAGCTTTTTCATGCAAGGAATCAAGTCGGCAAGATGGTTAATTTCCTCCGCGATATAGGGTGGGACGATAGCAGGATAGTTGATGAGCTGGTGAAAGGAGTTGAAGGTTATCCAAAAGGTTTACAGCCTGAGCAATACGATTGCAAAAACCAAACGCAGAAATTCCAGTATATCCATGAAGAACAGAAAGCCATTAACGCATTGAACATTGAAACACTGTTTGATGATTTGATTGAAGAGAGAGAGTACGCATTTCCTCAAGACAGGGAAAGGCAACACATCAAGGATATTGAGTACGAGGAACGTCAAATATCCGATTTTTTAAACAACTGAAGGAAATTGAAAAATGTTTGAAACAAGCCAAGTAACCACATATCCGGTCACTTTGTTGGGCGCAAAACAATTCAAAGGCGAAATCGACGGTAACAAAATCGATTCATGCACCGTCTTGGTAGCCAGCCCCATGCCGTCAAACGGCAATGCCGTGGGCTTTACCGCGGCAAGCATGAAGTTTGGCGATAGCCATAATTTTGAGAAATTGAAAAACCTTAAATTCCCCTGTGCGGTTGATGTAACTGTTGCCATGGAATCAACAGGTAAAGGCTTAGTGCCGAAATTGTTGGATTTCCAAGTAAAGGGCGCAGCATCTAAAGCCTAAGAAAGGCTGAATCATGAGCAAATATCAACAGAAATTTATTGTGCAGGAATTGGGAAATCACGAATTCATCTATCCCGATCCGTTTGGCGATATTGGATTTACGCCTAACATCAAATCAGCCGGCAAGTATGAAAGCTATGAAGACGCATTCAGCTCAGCATTGGATGAGATAGGCGGGGAATTTGTAATTTTTGGATTCTATGAAAAAGAAGACTAAGTTTAAGAGGCTCGGCGGGCGGCTTCTAAAACCTTCACAAAGCCCGCAAAACCATTTTTTTATTAAAATTTCGTAAAGGAAACATCATGAAAATCATGAATACTTGCCGTAAATACGGCGCAAAACTGGCTGTTGTAACAGCTGCTCCCCTGGCTTTGGCAGCACAGGCAAATGCAACGTTGCCCGATACGGCAAAAAACGCTTTGGAAGCCGCAAAAGCCGACGGTATGGAAGCCGGTTGGATTGTAGTGGGCGTTTTCGCCGCGCTTTTTGTATTTTCCATCGTTAAGAGAGTGATGAAGTAAGACGGTATGTACTACCAAGTCGGAAATAAATGTCTTGAGAAGCACCAGGCTGAAAACCTTTATTTCAGCTTGGTAGTACCAAGAATCAAAGAAAACGGACAGATAATCAGGCCGGAATATAACGGCAGCCTGTGGAAAATGTCGGACGGTCAGCCGCTAAGCCTATCCTTGGCGGAATGCAGTCCGGAAGACAATTTGAAAAGCGGTTTTGAAACAGGCTGGATAGTATTCGGCGTGATGGCGTCCGTTTACTTTGTTTCCCTGCTGAAAAAGGTCTTGAAATGATGGATTTTTATTTCTATCTCGGCATTGCAGTCCCCGTATTGATCGGGGCGGTTCTGTTTAAGGATTGAGCGCATGAAGTTATGGTGTCAAAATCAGGCTTTCAAAACAATCATTGAAAGGCAGAACTATGAACAAGCCGTTTATCACGCAAGCGCAGTTGGCACTTTATAAATATCAGGCGGGGAGTAAGTATTTTGGGCAATCGATGGCATTAATTGCTCAGAAAGAATTTGAAGAATTTGTTAATAACGTAAAAGAGTACGATATTTTAGAGAGCTTCTCTTATTTCTTAAATAAGAGAGTCGCACATAATATTTGGAAGATTTATTTTTCTGATGAATCTGTTATTTTTATAAGAAAATCAGAAGAGAACGGAAAAACTGTTCATGAATTCGTTTATCAAGAGTACACCGATAGTTCTGATTTTAATTCTATGTTCGAGTAATTCTTATTCTGAACCTGTAAGATTAGAAAAATCACAAATTAAATTTCAATCAAGTAATAATTTAAAATCAAGTGGTTTTAAATTAGATTCAAGTTCTAAGAGTTTTGCCAAATTCACAGAAGCGGCAAATGTCGAACATATCCCCACGAGCGCAAAAGCCCGAATCAACGCCAAAATAACCGCCAGCGTTTCCCGCGCCGGCGTATTGGCGGGGGTCGGCAAACTTGTCCGCCAAGGCGCGAAATTCAGCACAAGGGCAGTTCCCTATGTCGGAACCGCACTTTTAGCCCATGACATCTACGAAACCTTCAAAGAAGACATACAGGCACGAGGCTACCAATACGACACCGAAACCGACAAATTTGTAAAAGGCTACGAATATAGTAATTGCCTTTGGTACGAAGACGAAAGACGTATTAATAGAACCTATGGCTGCTACGGCGTTGACAGTTCGATTATGCGCCTTATGTCCGATTACAGCAGATTCCCCGAAGTCAAAGAATTGATGGAAAGCCAAATGTATAGGCTGGCACGTCCGTTTTGGAATTGGCATAAAGAAGAACTGAATAAATTAAGTTCTTTGGATTGGAATAATTTTGTTTTAAATAGTTGCACATTTGATTGGAACGGCGGAGATTGTTCGGTCAATAAAGGTGATGATTACAGAAATGGGGCTAATTTCTCTCTTATCCGCAATCCAAAATACAAAGAAGAAATGGATGCCAAAAAGCTGGAAGAGATTTTAGCCTTAAAAGTCGATGCCAATCCCGACAAATACATAAGGGCAACCGGTTATCCCGGTTATTCCGAAAAAGTAGAAGTCGCACCCGGAACAAAAGTGAATATGGGGCCCGTTACGGACAGGAACGGGAATCCCGTTCAGGTTGTCGCAACATTCGGCAGAGATTCGCAAGGCAACACCACGGTGGATGTTCAAGTAATCCCGCGTCCCGATCTCACACCCGGAAGCGCGGAAGCACCGAACGCACAGCCGCTGCCCGAAGTATCGCCCGCCGAAAACCCCGCAAACAACCCGAACCTCAATGAGAACCCCGGCACGCGCCCCAATCCCGAACCCGACCCCGATTTGAATCCCGATGCAAATCCCGATACGGACGGACAGCCCGGCACAAGACCCGATTCCCCAGCCGTTCCGGGGCGCACAAACGGCAGAGATGACAAAGACGGGAAAGATGAGCAAGACGGTGGTTTTTTATGCAAGTATTTTCCAAAAATCCTAGCCTGTCAGGAGATGGGCAAACCTTCAGACGGCATGTTTGACGATATAAGCATACCGCAAGTAACAGACGATAAAACATGGTCTTCGGACGACTTTTTACCGTCTAACGGCGTATGTCCGCAGCCGAAAACCTTTCATGTTTTCGGCAAGCGTTATGAGGCAAGCTATCAGCCGTTATGCGTGTTTGCGGAAAAAATCCGTTTTGCCGTACTGCTCGCCTTTATCATTATGTCGGCTTTTGTCGTTTTCGGTTCGTTGAAGGGGAAATAAATGCCATTACTTGCCGGTCTGATTCCACTTTTAGGCATACTTCTGAAACTGCTGATTGTCAGAATCATCCTTGCAACAGGTCTGACATTCGTAACCTATGCCGGGTATATCATCGCACTGAACAAGTTCAAGGACTACACCGCAAACGCGATCAATTCCATGCCTTCCGACATACTGAACCTTCTTTTAATTTCGGGATTCGGTCAGGGGTTGGGCTACCTGTTCGGCGCATTCTCGTTCTTCATCGGTATACGCGCATTGAACAAACTGACGTTTGTCTTTCCAAGATGAGGTAGAAACATGATTTATCTGTTTACAGGAAATATGGGGACAGGCAAAACCTCCCGCGTCGTCTCTATGATTTTGAACAACGAAGACGGATTGTTCAAAATGAAATTGGAAGACGGCACGGAGGTAGACAGGCCGCTTTATTTCTGCCATATCGACGGATTGGATAAACGGAAATTTAAAGCCCACGAACTGACGGAAGAGCAAATCATGTCCGCCCCGCTTCGTGATGTCATACCGGAAGGCGCAGTGCTGATTGTTGACGAAGCCCATTACACTTATCCGGTACGCGCGGCAGGCCGTCCCGTTCCGCCCTATATTCAGGAACTGACAGAACTCCGCCATCAAGGGCATACCGTCATTTTAATGACGCAGCACCCGAGCCAACTTGATATATTCGTCCGCAACCTTGTTTCAAAGCATGTACACCTTGAACGCAAGGCAATAGGAATGAAACAGTATTATTGGTATAAATGCGTAACCTCGTTGGACAATCCGGCAGGCGTAAGCGGCGTAGAAGTCGCAAATTGGAAACCGCCTAAAGAAGCCTTTAAATACTACAAATCATCAAGCCAGCACCAAAAGTTCAAGAAAAAAGTACCTTGGGCGGTTTGGGCGTTGATTGTGATTGTAGGGTTTGTAGGCTGGAAAACTTACGGCATGTTTCAAATTTACAGTAAAGCAACAGGCGGCGAGATTGAGCAGGAAGCGCAAAAAGAAAGCGTTGTGCAACAAACGATGACGGAGCAGACGGCATCATCAGAAACAGCGTCTTTTGAGCATTCCAAAAATCTGAAACCTGAAGACTTTACGCCGACTTTACCCGAAAAGCCCGAAAGCAAGCCCATATACAACGATGTTAGACAGGTAAAAACATTTGAAAAAATCGCCGGATGTATCGACGGCGGAAAATCAGATTGCACGTGTTACTCACAACAGGGAACGCCATTGAAGGAAATCACAAAGGCAATGTGCAAGGATTACGCGAAAAACGGCCTGCCATTCAACCCTTACAAGGATGAACAGCAAAGGACGGAACAGGAGGCACAGTACGCGAAAGCGGACAAGCCACCAGTTCTCGTAATGGGCGGAAAGCCATAACAAAACTTGATGTATGACAACTGGGAAGAAAAGGGCAAGATATTCGAAGGTTCGGGCGGAGGCGTTGTCAATTAGAAAACCGCCCTTAATTGGGCGGTTCTTGTCGTGGGTTATTGACTTATCAGTATGATAACGGCTAGAATAAGCCGTATATCAATCGTGATAGTCAAAAGCAGTTTGCCAAATTTCAAAGTTATCTGCATTTGATTTTCCTGTAAGTTTCACACTTGGCAGGAATGCAAAAAAATCCCCTTGTTCTCAGGCTTGGGGATTTTTGCTTATCCCCACCGCTCTTTGATTTTTGCGCCTGAATCTATGTCATACAGTTCCTTTCATTCAAAATAAAAATCTTTCGGTTTCAGCCCCTACCCCTCAGGATGGCTTGAGCGGAGTGAAGGGGGTTAACTGCTAGAATGGCTGTTTTTTTTAAAGTGTCTCAGTCTGGAATCGCTTCGTTCGGGGGTTGTAGGTGCAGGAAAATAGGGCAGAAAAAAGGAAAAGGGGGAAGCTTTGTAAAGATTGGGCGCGCTTTTTGCCCAATCTTTACGAATACCCCCTTTTCCTTTTTTATGAACTGTTTTTCAATACCGGAAACCCACTAACGGAGTGATTCCAGACTGAGATACGCCTAAAAAAATCAGACATTCGGGTCGCAACAGAAACCTTTACCAAAACCAGTAACCATAATAGAATCAGAAACGGCAAAGGAATAGCTAACCCTTGCCGAAACCGTCCAGCCTGAAGATACCCAAAACTTAAAGTTTGAGGAAAAGAATAGGCGGGCGGTTTTTTCTTGTTTGTGAAATTGAGTAGTATCAAAGAACACGATTCTGAATAGATAAGGTTAATCCCATGCGTAACGCCGTAGGATTGGATATATCAAAGCTGACATTTGACGCAACCGCTATTGTTGGCAATGCCGAATATTCGGCAAAGTTTAACAACGATTCAAAAGGTTTAGATCAGTTTTCGGACTGGTTGAAAAGCTTGGGATGCGAGAATTTGCATATATGCATGGAGGCAACAGGCAACTATTATGAAGACGTTGCCGATTACTTCGCGCAGTATTACAGCGTTTACGTATTGAATCCGCTGAAAATAAGCAAGTATGCAGAAAGCAGATTCAAGCGAACCAAAACAGACAAACAGGATGCAAAACTGATAGCGGAGTATTGCCAGTCGGCGAAAGAAAGCGAGCTTGTAAAGAGGCAGAAGCCTACTGACGAGCAATACAGGCTTTCACGGATGACCGCAGCATATACGCAAATCAAAAGTGAATGCGCGGCAATGAAAAACCGTTATCAGGTGGCAAAAGATGAAGAAGCGGCCAAAGCATATTCAGAAATCATCAAAGCCATGAATGAACAGCTTGAAGTTTTAAAGGCGAAGATAAAAGAGCAGACGGAGAAGCCGAAATGCAAGGAAGGCGTGAAGCGTCTTGAAACCATACCGGCAATAGGCAGAATGACCGCAGCCGTATTGTTTCATCATCTCACATCTTCGAAATTTGAAACATCAAACAAATTTGCAGCGTTCGCAGGCTTAAGCCCGCAGCAAAAAGAATCAGGTACAAGCGTAAGAGGAAAAGGCAAACTGACCAAGTTTGGCAACAGGAAATTACGCGCCGTATTGTTTATGCCTGCAATGGTCGCATACCGCATAAGGGCATTTCCCGATTTCATCAAAAGACTGGAAGCCAAGAAGAAGCCTAAAAAAGTCATCATCGCCGCATTGATGCGTAAACTCGCCGTTATTGCGTATCACGTACACAAGAAAGGCGAAGATTACGATTCATCGCGTTACAAATCGGCGTAAATCCTGAAGGGGAAAAAGGCATTTTTTAAATGCCTGCTTTGCCGTGTCTGAAATTCAGTGAATTTTTAAATATTGAAATTCAATGAGTTGAAAATGAATTGTAAATATGCTATTGTTAATTAAAGTAGTATCTTTTCCTTTATTCACATGTGGTTTTCCTTGGCCTTCAAGCTTGAATTGCACTTGTGTTTTTTCAGTCCATCCCTTATTTGTACGAGGTAAATCTGGAAAAAGTTTGCCTGTGGCTGAGTTGGATGTGATATATTGATTCCATTTTAACGGACTTCAGAGAACGACATGAGCAGCGGAAATATCCACATCCACAGTATGACCGGCTTTGCCAACGCGGCGGCAGAGTGCGGCAGCAAACGCATCAACCTCGATATCCGCGCCGTCAACCACCGCTTTTTGGACATTCAAATCAGGATGCCGGATGATTTGCGTCATTTAGAAAGCGGCATCCGCGAGCAGATTTCATCCCATCTGGCACGCGGCAAAGTCGAATGCAAAATTCAAATCCAAGATGCGGAAAACAGAAACCAATCTTTGGAACTGAATCACGACTTGGTCGGACAACTTGCAGAAATCAACCAAACCCTCCGTAAACATCATGACCTGGCAAAATTGGGGGTTGCCGATATTTTACGTTTTCCCGGCGTATTGGCAAGCCAAAGGGAAAATACGGAAGAATTGGCAAAAAGCATTACCAAACTGACTGAAAAAGCGTTAAAAGACTTTACTGCTGCACGCAAGCGGGAAGGTAAGAAATTAGGCGAGCACCTGTTACAACGCCTCGAGTCTATGGAAGAAATCATCGGGGCATTGGGCGAAATCTTCCCCACGCTGGTGGAAGCGCATAAAGAAAAAATCCGCGCCCGCCTTGCCGAAGCAGTCGGCAGCATCGACAACGACCGCCTGCAACAAGAGTTTGCCCTGTTTGTCCAAAAATCCGATGTCGATGAAGAATTCAGCCGCCTGCGCACCCACATTGCCGAAGTGCGCCGTATCGTTACCGAACACAAAGGCAGCAGCGGAAAACGGCTGGACTTCCTGATGCAGGAATTAAACCGCGAAGCCAACACTTTGGGCAGTAAATCCATCGCTACCGAATGTACCCAAGCCTCGGTCGAGCTGAAAGTCCTGATCGAACAGATGCGCGAACAGGTGCAGAATATCGAATAGCCCTGCCTTTTTCTCCAAACATGACAATGCCGTCTGGAACTTTTTTCAGACGGCATTTTTATCAGCTTAAAACCTCTGTTGCAAGCAATTTGTAAGGCGGCGGCAGCTTTTGCACCGCCGCAGTGTAGAAAATTGTATAAGCTTTTGCCCAAATTTATCCCCGTTTAATGGCCTGTTAAACGGGGATTATCTTATGTCTTTAAAAGTAGTATGCCGCCCGCTGTCAGAACTTATAAATCAGGTGGTCGTCGTAGCTTGAATTGCGGTTGATGGTGCTGCTCACTGTCAGGGTTTGGCTGCCTGCAAAACGCTCCCATCTGGGCAGGCGCAGTTCGGCCACGAGGTCGAGATAGGCGGGCAGTTCGCTGCGGGTGCTGCTGAAAAAGATAAAGGATGGGCGCACCATTGCCATCAGGCGCAGGAACTCTACCATGCCGAAGTAGGCTGCCTCGCGGTAGTTGCCCTGCTGGGTGCATACGTAGCAACTGTATTTTTCACCCCGTCGGGCAAAAATACCAAAACTCAAATCAAGCCGTCCGGATACCGTTTTCGGTGGTACCGTTTTCGGCAAAGTAATCACGCATCCGGGCATTCAATATCGTCAGCAGTTTGCGCATACATGCCGTAACGGCAACCTTATACGGCTTACCCTTGGACAGCAGGCGTTGGTAGAAATCCCGAATAAGCGGTTCAAAACGTGTCGCTGCCACGGTAGCCATATA
>POWY01000009.1 GCA_003044455.1 Neisseria bergeri
CAAAACGGTGCGTTCAAGTCTGTGGACGAGTTGACGAAGGTGAAGGGCATCGGCCCGGCGGTGCTGGCGAAGCTGAAGGACCAGGCTTCGGTCGGCGCGCCCGCACCCAAAGCCCCCGCCAAACCGGCAACGCCCGCGGCTAAAAAATAGGGGAACCTGTAAGGGAAGGGGCATCGGCCGACACCGGTGCTTTTTTGTTTGGAAGGGAAATGGCTGGAGAAAGACCTGCGCTATATCGGGGAATGAATCGACGCAAAGGAAATGCCGTCTGAACATGCGTTCGGACGGCGTTTTGTTGGGGGTATCAGAGCGGAATGTCTGAAAAAGGGTCTCAGGCGGCCTTTGGGCGTGTGGCGGCAGTTGAAAACGTGATAAGGCTACCTGAAAAGTTTGGGAGATTTTCAGGTAGCCTTTGGTATTGGGCGCAACAGACGCAGGTACAGATTAGGCGGTGTGCCGTAATCGTACGAATGCTGATTCAACCCAAGCAGACATCAGTATTTGGGAAGCGAGTGTTTGATGGAGCAAAGGTTGTACGAAGGGTGGAAGGCAACCTGTGGGTGTTTGGTATGGTCGCGCTTGAAAAAACGTGTTTTAAGGGACAAATGCCGTCTGAAAATCGGTTTCAGACGGCATTTTTGGTTTGTATGAAACAATTAGGTAAACCGCGCTACGGAATACTTTCCTTGGAAATGGGAAAAGGCAGCATTTTTATGCTGCTTTTTATACGCAAGGGAATTAGAACGTTGCGGCTACACGGAAGCCGTACTCGTTAAACTTTTCTCTGTCTGTTTTGGTTTTGGTAGTATTCGAGCCAAATTTGGCAGACTTGCGGATTGCGCGGTGGCGGCAGTATGGGTCAAACTCTACGCCGAGACTACCGGTCAGTTGTTTGCCCACATTCAGACCGGTGCTGACGAACCGGCCTTTGGAGTTTAGGCTGGCATCTTGGGAAGCAATTGCTATTTTGTTTTTGTTGCGGAGATAGACAGCCACCCCGCTCATGGCTTCAGAAACCGGCTTTCGCCAAGGTTTTGACGGATTTCACCATCTGCTTGCAGGGGGAGGCGTTCGCTTTTGGACAGGCGTAGCCGCAGCACTTTTCTCCCAGATAACGTTTAACTTGGACGCGCTCCAAACCGCCACGGAAACGTGTGGATTCACCGACCAGTTGGGTGTGGGTATAACCGACATACACGGCAGCCGTTTTGCCTATTGCGCCGTTAGCGATGTGTGCATTCCCTCTTTTGTCGTCTGCATCGTTTTGCTTCAGGCGTACTCTGTCTCAAAACGCATACTGTGGCGTTCGTTGAACGGAAGCCGATGGACGGTGTGCGTTGTTTTTCTTTCAAATTGCCGGTAGTGGCTTTGCCTTTAACATAAGCGGAAAGACTTTGTATTCGCTTTTGCCGTTAGATTCGGGAATGTCGGTTACCGTAACGGCGGACACGGCTGCAAGTGAGAGTGCAAGCAGGGTTTTTTTCATGTTTTTATAATGAGGATAAATAAATGGAGAAAGTGTGGGAAATACCCGCATTCCAATAAAATCTTTTTTCAAGCAATTAGTTCTTTTGTTTTCAACATTTTCCTTGCGTATGAAATCTTGCCGGATGTGCAGGCGGAATCGGCAGCGAGGTGTCCTGTACCAGATTGTCGTGGAAACGGGAAAACGGATGTTCCGTGCGGTTTTGTCCGAATGAATGGCAGGTATTGTTTTTATCAATCTGTTTCTTTTTCTTTGAAATAAAATTCCTAAAATATTAAAAATATGAAATTTAAAATCTATGAAAAAAGATATATCAGTTATTTTGAAATAAAATAGCTTTGTAGTAATATGTTGCACTTGTTTGTGCAAGGTAAACGATGTAACCTAAGCCGCGTATAAAAACCCATCAGGAAAGATGCAAGATGACACACCATTACCCCACAGACGATATTAAGATTAAAGAAGTTAAAGAGTTGTTGCCGCCGATTGCCCATCTTTACGAGTTGCCGATTTCCAAAGAGGCTTCGGGCTTGGTTCACCGCACCCGTCAGGAAATTTCCGATTTGGTTCACGGCAGGGACAAGCGGCTGTTGGTCATTATCGGGCCGTGTTCGATTCACGATCCGAAAGCGGCGTTGGAATATGCGGAGCGTTTGTTGAAACTCCGCAAGCAGTATGAAAACGAGCTTTTGATCGTGATGCGCGTTTATTTCGAGAAGCCGAGGACGACGGTAGGGTGGAAAGGTTTGATTAACGACCCGCATTTGGACGGTACGTTCGACATCAATTTCGGTTTGCGTCAGGCGCGCAGCCTGTTGTTGTCGCTGAACAATATGGGCATGCCTGCCTCTACCGAGTTTTTGGATATGATTACGCCGCAATATTATGCGGACTTGATTTCTTGGGGGGCAATCGGTGCGCGGACGACCGAAAGCCAAGTTCACCGCGAATTGGCAAGCGGTTTGTCCTGCCCCGTCGGCTTTAAAAACGGTACGGACGGCAATTTGAAGATTGCCATCGATGCAATCGGTGCGGCGAGCCATTCGCATCATTTCTTGTCTGTAACCAAGGCAGGGCATTCCGCCATTGTCCATACCGGCGGCAATCCCGACTGTCATGTCATTTTGCGCGGCGGAAAAGAGCCGAATTATGATGCGGGACACGTCAGCGAGGCGGCGGAGCAACTGCGTGCGGCAGGGGTAACCGACAAGCTGATGATCGATTGCAGCCACGCCAACAGCCGCAAGGATTACACCCGGCAGATGGAAGTGGCACAAGATATCGCCGCCCAATTGGAACAGGACGGCGGCAATATCATGGGCGTGATGGTGGAAAGCCATTTGGTCGAAGGCAGGCAGGACAAGCCGGAAGTGTACGGCAAAAGCATTACCGATGCGTGTATCGGTTGGGACGCGACTGAAGAACTGTTGGCATTGTTGGCAGGTGCAAACAAAAAACGTATGGCGCGCGCCAGTTGAGATTTTTGACGCAGAATGTCATAAAATGCCGTCTGAAGCGTTCAGACGGCATTTTTGTGGAGGAAATATGCTCAAAATAACCCTAATTGCGGCGTGTGCGGAAAACCTGTGCATCGGGGCGGGCAATGCTATGCCTTGGCACATCCCCGAAGATTTCGCATTTTTCAAAGCCTATACCTTGGGCAAACCCGTCATTATGGGGCGGAAAACGTGGGAATCCCTGCCCGTCAAACCCCTGCCCGGGCGGAGGAACATCGTCATCAGCCGGCAGGCGGATTATTGCGCGGCAGGCGCGGAAACGGCGGCAAGTTTGGAGGCGGCATTGGCATTGTGCGTCGGCGCGGAAGAAGCCGTCATTATGGGCGGCGCGCAAATATACGGACAAGCGATGCCGTTGGCGACTGACCTGCGGATAACCGAAGTGGATTTGTCTGTGGAAGGAGATGCATTTTTCCCCGAAATAGACCGGACGCATTGGAAAGAGGCAGAGCGGACGGAACGCCGTGTCAGCAGCAAAGGCGTTGCATATACATTCGTGCATTACCTCAAGGGATAACCGCAAGGCAGATGCCGTCTGAAGCCGTTTCAGACGGCATTTTTCCAGCTTGAGAACGGATGTTTGCTCAAATAGGCATTGGTAAACATACCGTCCGAAGTGATTTCGCGCCCCAGCCAGTTCGGACGCTCAAAATCGGCATTCTCGTCGGGCAACTCGATTTCCGCGACGACCAAAGGCGCGTTTTCGCCAAGGAAAACATCGACTTCAAACAGGCTGCCGCCCCATCTGACCGGATAACGCCGTTTTTCCATCTTAAACGGGCACATCGTTTCCATCATCTTTTCCGCATCGGCAAGCGGGATTTCGTATTCGAACTCGCTGCGGCTGATTTCCGAAATATAGCCTTTCAGCGTCAGCCACGCCCGTTTTCCGACAATGCGGACGCGGACGGTGCGTTCTTTTTCAACAGACAGATAACCCTGCCTCAACAGCAGCGGCTCATCGGCGTATTGCCGCCAGTTGTCGTTTCCAATCAAAAAACGGCGTTCGATTTCTATCGGCATAAGATGCTCCGTCAAAACGGTTTGAACACGACCAGATAAAGCGCACCTATCATCAGCAGCACGGGGATTTCGTTAAATACGCGATACCAGCGGTGTGAGAAAGTATTGCTGTAATCCTGAAAACGGCGCAGCAGCACGCCGCAATACAGCTGATAGGCCAAGAGCATCAACCCCAAACACAGTTTGACGTGAACCCAGCCGTTGCCCCACCAGCCGGCGGCAAACGGTATCGCCGCGCCGAACACGACCGCGCCGAAGCCCAACGGCGACATAAAACGGTACAGCCGCACCGCCATACCCGACAGGCGCACATACTCGGGATTGCCGCGCGGCGCATCAATCATCGCCATATTGACGAAAATCCTCGGCAGGTAAAACAGCCCTGCAAACCACGAAATGACAAAAAACAAGTGAAACAGTTTGAACCAAGAAAACATCATCGCCCACACCCTGCCGAAAAGCGGTATTGTACAGGCAAACCGCTTGGGAAACGTGATAAAATCAGGCGGATAAACAAATCGAATAAATCCTTACCGCAAAACGGAGGCAAAATGCTCAAATCCATCGAACTCAATTCCCACGTCCGCAACCGCCTTGCAGCATATCTGAAAGGAAGGGGTATGGATTTTCAGACGGCGATGCGGGAGGAAAAAGGCAACAAAGAAATCGCCGCCATCGTCCACAGCGGTCTGCCCACTCTGGTACGCAAACTGTATTCCGAACAAAAAATGCAGAAGTTTTTTTGGGACAAGCGGGATTTGATTGCCGACTACATCAGCCGCCGGATGCAGGGATAGGCGGCTGAAATCTGTTTTCAGGCAAGTGAAAAGACAATATGGCAGATTGAAATTACGCTTATCGTCATTCCCGCCCGCGCGGGAATCCGACTTGTCCGGTTTCGGTTATTTTTCGTTTCGTAACTTTTGAGCCGTCCTTCCCGAACAGGCGGTAATCTGAACACGTCCGTAGGGAAACCTATATCCCGTCATTCCCACGAAAGTGGGAATCTAGGATGCAGGGGAAACCGTTTTATCCGATAAGTTTCCGCCCCGAAAGGTCTAGATTCCCGCTTTCGCGGGAATGACGGCGGAGGGGTTTTAGTTTTCCCGATAAATGCACATCATCCAAAATCCCGTTATTCCCACAAAAACAGAAAATCAAAAAACAGCAACCTGAAATCCCGTCCTTCTGGCACAGGCGGAAATCCGGCTTGTTCGGTTTCGGTTCTTTTTCCCGTTTCGGGTGATTTCTAAACCGTCATTCCCGCGCAGGCGGGAATCCAGACCTTTAAATCCCGTCCATCTCTGATAAATTCTTGCGGCGTTGAAATTCTAGATTCCCGCTTTCGCGGGAATGACGGCGGAGGGTTTTTTGCTTTTCCTGATTTTTCATTGCGATGTAGTATAATGTAGTATATAATCATTATAATTTTAACACTTGACAAAGGAAAATTTCTCATGACACTGAAAGCAAGCAAGCAAGCAAGCAAGCAAGCAAGCAAGCAAGCAAGCAAGCAAGCAAGCAAGCAAGCAAGCAAGCAAGCAAGCAAGCAAGCAAGCAAGCAAGCAAGCAAGCAAGCAAGCAAGCAAGCAAGCGGTCAGGTTAATCTATTAGCATTATCTGTTTTATCGCTGTTTTGCACGCCATATGCTTGGGGTTCGGATGCGTACGATCCCGTCAAAGAAGCCGAGATTAAAAACAAATTTATTTTAGAAGCGGCGGAAGACAGAAATTCCCACGTTTGGCGCGGCCCGTGCAGCATATCTTTTGATTGCTTCGGTACTTTCAGTTATCAGCCCGGTTCAAATACTCGTTCTACCGAAATCGGCAACGATACCGATTTTTCATTTTCAGACAAGCCGGCAAACGGCGTTTCCCATTATTTTTCCAGCGGTAAAACCGATCCAAATTCATCTGAAGCCTTGTATGACGAAATCAATATCACGGGTAAAAACTACAATAGCGGCATCCTCGCCGTCGATAATATGCCCGTTGTTAAGAAATATGTTACAAAGAATTACGGGGATAATTTAAAGGAGGCAGTTAAGAAGCAATTAGAAGATACTGTGCAAAAACAACCAGATGTATTTGCTAAAGCTGCAGAGAAAATCAAGCAAGATTTGAAAAAAGGAGCAGTAAACAAGTTTGGTGAGAAGGTGCTGGAAAAAATACCAGAAAAGACTTGGGATGCTTTAGCAAACCAAACGTTACAAGGTTACATAACGAATACAACAGCTCAAATAACTAATATATCAGACCAAACACTCAACAACATCTTCAATAAAACACTGCACGTCAAAATCGAAAACAAATCCCATGTCGCCGGACAGGTGTTGGAACTGACCAAGATGACGCTGAAAGATTCCCTTTGGGAACCGCGCCGCCATTCCGACATCCATACGCTGGAAACTTCCGATAATGCCCGCATCCGCCTGAACACGAAAGATGAAAAACTGACCGTCCATAAAGCGTATAAGGGCGGTGCGGATTTCCTGTTCGGCTACGACGTGCGGGAGTCGGACGAACCCGCCCTGACCTTTGAAGACAAGGTCAGCGGAAAATCCGGCGTGGTTTTGGAACGCCGGCCGGAAAATCTGAAAACGCTCGACGGGCGCAAACTGATTGCGGCGGAAAAGGCAGACTCTAATTCGTTTGCGTTTAAACAAAATTACCGGCAGGGACTGTACGAATTATTGCTCAAGCAATGCGAAGGCGGATTTTGCTTGGGCGTGCAGCGTTTGGCTATCCCCGAGGCGGAAGCGGTTTTATATGCCCAACAGGCTTATGCGGCAAATACTTTGTTTGGGCTGCGTGCCGCCGACAGGGGCGGCGACGTGTATGCCGCCGATCCGTCCCGTCAAAAATTGTGGCTGCGCTTCATCGGCGGCCGGTCGCATCAAAATATACGGGGCGGCGCGGCTGCGGACGGGTGGCGCAAAGGCGTGCAAATTGGCGGCGAGGTGTTTGTACGGCAAAATGAAGGTAGTCGGCTGGCAATCGGCGTGATGGGCGGCAGGGCCGGCCAGCACGCATCAGTCAACGGCAAAGGCGGTGCGGCAGGCAGTTATTTGCATGGTTATGGCGGGGGTGTTTATGCTGCGTGGCATCAGTTGCGCGATAAACAAACGGGTGCGTATTTGGACGGCTGGTTGCAATACCAACGTTTCAAACACCGCATCAATGATGAAAACCGTGCGGAACGCTACAAAACCAAAGGTTGGACGGCTTCTGTCGAAGGCGGCTACAACGCGCTTGTGGCGGAAGGCGTTGTCGGAAAAGGCAATAATATGCGGTTTTACCTGCAACCGCAGGCGCAGTTTACCTACTTGGGCGTAAACGGCGGCTTTACCGACAGCGAGGGGACGGCGGTCGGACTGCTCGGCAGCGGTCAGTGGCAAAGCCGCGCCGGCATTCGGGCAAAAACCCGTTTTGCTTTGCGTAATGGTGTCAATCTTCAGCCTTTTGCCGCTTTTAATGTTTTGCACAGGTCAAAATCTTTCGGCGTGGAAATGGACGGCGAAAAACAGACGCTGGCAGGCAGGACGGCGCTCGAAGGGCGGTTCGGTATTGAAGCCGGTTGGAAAGGCCATATGTCCGCACGCATCGGATACGGCAAAAGGACGGACGGCGACAAAGAAGCCGCATTGTTGGTCAAATGGCTGTTTTGATGCGTCGGGAAATGTTTTGACGCACAGGCGGCACACCTGCACGGCCCCGCGCGCCGCCCCGCAAACCGATCCGAACCCTGCCGCCCCGAAGGGCGGGGCATAATGATGAAACCGGCGGGAAACCGCCGGTTTTTTGCTGCCGTCTGAAACCCGATTCTGGCTTCAGACGGCATTGTCGCGGCATCGGGCGGCAGGGTTTGGAACAGCGGCATAAAAAACTGATACAATCCGCCAGTTGATAATGGTTATTTTTTATTTTTATTTTTGTGGGAAGACATTTATGCCTGCACGAAACAGATGGATGCTGTTGCTGCCTTTATTGGCAAGCGCGGCATATGCCGAAGAAACACCGCGCGAACCAGATTTGAGAAGCCGTCCCGAGTTCAGGCTTCATGAAGCGGAGGCCAAACCGATCGACAGGGAGAAGGTACCGGGGCAGGTGCGGGAAAAAGGAAAAGTTTTGCAGATTGACGGCGAAACCCTGCTGAAAAATCCCGAATTGCTGTCCCGCGCGATGTATTCCGCAGTAGTTTCAAACAATATTGCCGGTATCCGCGTTATTTTGCCGATTTACCTACAACAGGCGCAGCAGGATAAGATGCTGGCACTTTATGCACAAGGGATTTTGGCGCAGGCAGACGGTAGGGTGAAAGAAGCGGTTTCTCATTACCGGGAATTGATTGCTGCCCAACCCGACGCGCCCGCCGTCCGTATGCGTTTGGCGGCGGCATTGTTTGAAGACAGGCAGAACGAGGCGGCGGCAGACCAGTTCGACCGCCTGAAGGCGGAAAACCTGCCGCCGCAGCTTATGGAACAGGTCGAGCTGTACCGCAAGGCATTGCGCGAACGCGATGCGTGGAAAGTAAACGGCGGTTTCAGCGTTACCCGTGAACACAATATCAACCAAGCCCCGAAACAGCAGCAGTACGGCAACTGGACTTTCCCGAAACAGGTGGACGGCACGGCGGTCAATTACCGGCTCGGCGCGGAGAAAAAATGGTCGCTGAAAAACGGCTGGTACACGACGGCGGGCGGCGACGTGTCCGGCAGGGTTTATCCGGGGAATAAGAAATTCAACGATATGACGGCAGGCGTTTCCGGCGGCATCGGTTTTGCCGACCGGCGTAAAGATGTCGGGCTGGCAGTGTTCCACGAACGCCGCACCTACGGCAACGACGCTTATTCTTACGCCAACGGCGCACGCCTTTATTTCAACCGTTGGCAAACCCCGAAATGGCAAACGCTGTCTTCGGCGGAGTGGGGGCGTTTGAAGAATACGCGCCGGGCGCGTTCCGACAATACCCATTTGCAAATTTCCAATTCGCTGGTGTTTTACCGGAATGCGCGCCAATATTGGACGGGCGGTTTGGATTTTTACCGCGAGCGCAACCCCGCCGACCGTGGCGACAATTTCAACCGTTACGGCCTGCGCTTTGCCTGGGGGCAGGAATGGGGCGGCAGCGGCCTGTCTTCGCTGTTGCGCCTCGGCGCGGCGAAACGGCATTATGAAAAACCCGGCTTTTTCAGCGGTTTTAAAGGGGAAAGGCGCAGGGATAAAGAATTGGACACATCCTTGAGCCTTTGGCACCGGGCATTGCATTTCAAAGGCATCACGCCGCGCCTGACGCTGTCGCACCGCGAAACGTGGAGCAACGATGTGTTCAACGAATATGAGAAAAATCGGGTGTTTGTCGAGTTTAACAAAACGTTCTGATGTTCGTTGCAAAGTGAAAAATGCCGTCTGAAACCCGATTCCGGCTTCAGACGGCATTTTTTCGGCGTGAGGGTTTAGGCTTCGACAACTTTGCCGCGCAGGGAGAAGGTGTAGGCCTCGGTGATTTCCAAATCGATCATTTGGTTAATCATGTCGGGTGTGCCGGTAAAGTTGACGACGCGGTTGTTGGCGGTGCGGGCTTGGAGCTGGTCGGGGTCTTTTTTGGAGATGCCTTCGACCAGGCAGCGTTGAACCGTGCCGACCATGGTTTGGTTGATGCGCGCGGTTTCGGCTTCGATGACTTCGTTCAAAGCTTCGAGGCGGCGCACTTTTTCTTCATGCGGCGTGTCGTCGTGCAGGTTGGCAGCAGGCGTGCCAGGGCGCGGACTGTAAATAAAGACGAAGCTCAAGTCGAAGGCAATGTCTTTCACCAGTTTCAAGGTTTGCTCGAACTCGCGCTCGGTCTCGCCCGGGAAGCCGACGATAAAGTCGGAGCTGAGGCACAAATCAGGACGGATGGCGCGCAGTTTGCGGATGATGGATTTGTATTCCAAAGCGGTATAGCCGCGTTTCATCGCGCTCAATACGCGGTCGGAACCGCTTTGAATCGGCAGGTGCAGGTGGGAAACCAGCTTCGGCAGGTCGCGGTAGCACTCGATAATCGAGTCGGTAAACTCGCGCGGGTGGCTGGTGGTGAAGCGTATACGTTCAATGCCGGGGATTTCGTGGACGATGCGCAGCAGGGTGGCGAAGTCGCAGATTTCGCCGTCGTCCATTTCGCCGCGATAGGCGTTGACGTTTTGTCCCAAGAGGTTGATTTCTTTCACACCTTGCTGCGCCAAGCCGGCAATCTCGGTCAATACGTCGTTGAGCGGTCGGGAGAATTCTTCGCCGCGCGTGTAGGGGACGACGCAGAAGGAGCAGTATTTGGAACAGCCTTCCATAATCGACACGAATGCCGCGCCGCCTTCGACGCGGGCGGGCGGCAGGTGGTCGAATTTTTCGATTTCGGGAAAGGAAATATCGACTTGCGACAGCCCGCTGGTTTCTTTGTCCACAATCATTTTGGGCAGGCGGTGCAGCGTTTGCGGGCCGAAGACGACGTCCACATAAGGCGCGCGTTTGATGATGTTTTCGCCTTCTTGCGAGGCGACGCAGCCGGCAACGCCGATGATGAGGCCGGGGTTTTTTTCTTTGAGCGGACGCACGCGCCCCAAGTCGGAGAACACTTTTTCCTGTGCTTTTTCGCGCACGGAGCAGGTATTGAACAAGATGATGTCGGCTTCGTCGGCTTGGGTAACCTGTTCGATGCCGCCGTGTTCTTCGGCGAGGACGGCGAGCATTTTGTCGCTGTCGTATTCGTTCATCTGGCAGCCGAAGGTACGGATAAATACTTTTTTCATGGTCTGTGTCTTTCTCAGGCAGCCGTAATTGCGGGGCTGATTGTTGTCGGAATGAAAAAATTTCAGACGGCATGACGGTGCCGTCTGAAAATCGGTGCGGATTATAGCACGATGTGGGTTTGGGAGGTAGAATATTGTTTTAAAATATAAATTTAATCGGTCGGAGCGACTGTATAATGTTTGGCTTTAATGGGAGGTGTGTATGAAACCGGTTGTATGGGCGGCATTGCTGCTGTGTGCGTGTACCAGCAATTTCGGCGACAGGGAACATCAGTTCCTGCGTTATCAGACGGAAGAGGGAATCGCACAAACGGTTGTTAAAGGCAAAACGACCCGGGCGGAGGTAGAGGCACGTTTCGGGAAGCGCAACCCTTTCGGTTGTTATGCCTATCATGAAGTCAGCCTGCCTATTTATAATTTTTTGCCGACCAATTTTATTTATATGAAATCGGAGCGGCGGCATTGGGAATGGTGTGTGGATTACGACGGGGAGGGAGTTGTCCGGGACTACCGCTTTACACATAAAGTGGAAAAAGACGAGCGTTCCGTCATTCGGGATGCGGTTGGCGTAATCCGCAAAGAAGCGGGCAAATCCTTGTCGCAACCTGAAAAATGATAAAATGGGGGCTTTCTGCTTCCAAGCCCGAAACCTGCCGTTCAGACGGCATTTGAGGATAAATATGAACCGTAACGAAATTTTATTCGACCGCGCCAAGGCGGTCATTCCCGGCGGCGTGAATTCGCCCGTGCGCGCATTCGGCAGCGTCGGCGGCGTGCCGCGCTTCATCAAAAAAGCCGAGGGCGCGTATGTTTGGGACGAAAACGGCACGCGCTACACCGATTATGTCGGCTCGTGGGGGCCTGCGATTGTCGGACACGCGCATCCCGAAGTCGTCGAAGCCGTGCGCGAAGCCGCGTTGGGCGGTTTGTCGTTCGGCGCGCCTACCGAAGGCGAAATCGCCATTGCCGAAGAAATCGCCAAAATCATGCCGTCCGTCGAACGGCTGCGCCTTGTCAGCTCCGGTACGGAAGCAACGATGACCGCCATCCGTCTGGCACGCGGTTTTACCGGCCGCGACAAAATCATCAAGTTTGAAGGCTGCTACCACGGCCATTCCGACAGCCTGTTGGTGAAAGCCGGCAGCGGCCTGCTGACGTTTGGCAACCCGTCTTCCGCCGGTGTGCCTGCCGACTTTACCAAACATACTTTGGTACTCGAATACAACAATATCGCCCAACTGGAAGAAGCCTTTGCCCAAAGCGGCGACGAAATCGCCTGCGTGATTGTCGAACCCTTCGTCGGCAATATGAACCTCGTCCGCCCGACCGAAGCCTTTGTCAAAGCCTTGCGCGGATTGACCGAAAAACACGGCGCGGTGTTGATTTACGATGAAGTGATGACCGGCTTCCGCGTCGCGCTCGGCGGCGCGCAATCTTTGCACGGCATCACGCCCGACCTGACCACGATGGGCAAAGTCATCGGCGGCGGTATGCCGCTTGCCGCGTTCGGCGGGCGCAAAGACATTATGGAATGTATTTCCCCGCTGGGCGGCGTGTATCAGGCAGGTACATTGTCCGGCAACCCGGTTGCCGTCGCCGCCGGTTTGAAAACGCTCGAAATCATCCAGCGCGAAGGGTTTTATGAAAACCTGACCGCCTTGACCCGCCGCCTCGCTGATGGGCTTGCCGCCGCCGCCAAAGTGCACGGTATCGAGTTCACCGCCGACAGCGTGGGCGGTATGTTCGGTCTGTATTTCGCCGGACACGCGCCGCGAAACTATGCCGATATGGCGCGTTCCAATATCGACGCCTTCAAACGCTTCTTCCACGGCATGCTCGACCGCAATGTCGCGTTCGGCCCGTCCGCTTATGAAGCAGGTTTCGTTTCCGCTGCGCATACGCCCGAGCTGATTGACGAAACGGTTGCGGTTGCGGTTGAAGTGTTCAAGGCGATGGCTGCATGATGTTTTGACGGACAGGGTTTCTCTGTTCGATCTGTTTGGCAGATTGAAGTATAGTGGATTAACAAAAACCAGTACGGCGTTGCCTCGCCTTAGCTCAAAGAGAACGATTCTCTAAGGTGCTGAAGCACCAAGTGAATCGGTTCCGTACTATTTGTACTGTCTGCGGCTTCGTCGCCTTGTCCTGATTTTTGTTAATCCACTATAAGAATGCACACCGCCGTCATTCCCGCGCAGGCGGGAATCCGGACCTTTCAGTTTCTGTAATGATTGAAAATAACGGCAGGCCCGACCTTCCGGATTCCTGCCTGCGCGGGAAGGACGGGCGTGTATATTTTTGATTTCAATCTGCTGTAAAAATGCCGTCTGAAATGCAAACTGCGTTTCAGACGGCATTGTTTGTTTCTTATTGCGCTTCGGCTTTCGGGGCGGAAATCAGAAAGTGTTCGCGGTAGTGGCGCATTTCCCCGATGCTTTCCAAAATGTCGTCCAATGCCTTGTGCGAACCGCGTTTGACCACGCTTTTGGCAACGGGCGGATTCCAGCGTTTGGCGAGTTCTTTCAGCGTGGAAACGTCGAGGTTGCGGTAGTGGAAGTAGTTTTCCAGTTTCGGCATATATTTGACCATAAAACGCCGGTCTTGGTGGATGGAGTTGCCGCACATCGGCGTGGCGCGTCCGGGTATCCATTCCGACATAAAGTCCAGCAGTTTCTGTTCGACTTCGGCTTCGGTATGCCGCGATTCGCGCACGCGCTGCGTCAGCCCCGTCCTGCCGTGTGTGGCGGTGTTCCACTCGTCCATATTGTCGAGCAGCTCATCGCTTTGGTGGATGGCGTAAACTTCGGATTGCGCCAATACATTCAAATCCGAGTCGGTAATAATCATTGCGACTTCGATAATGCGGTCGGTTTCGGGGTTCAGCCCCGTCATTTCCATATCAAGCCAGCAGAGGTTGTTTTTGTCCTGCACGGTGTTTCCTTTCCGTTTCAGCGTTTTACGCCGCTCAAGCGCGCCCAGCCTTCGTCAGTTTCCGCCGGGTCGAGGTCGAACCATTGGCTGTAAATGCCGCTGAGTTCTTCGATTTGTTCGTCCAACAAACCGGATAACACGATGCGGCCGCCCTGTTTGGTGCGGGCGGCAAGCATTTCGCCGAGCATACGCAAAGGGTTGGCGAGGATGTTGGCGACGACGACATCGAATTGTCCGGATGGCAATTGTTCGGGCAAATAAAATTGTGCATCGACGTTGTTTTGCGCGGCGTTGTCCCTGCCGGCGCGGACGGCCTGTCCGTCAATATCCACGCCGACGGCGGAACCTGCACCGAGTTTGAGGGCGGCAATGGTCAGGATGCCCGAACCGCAGCCGTAGTCGAGGACGCTTTCGCCGTTTTTGAGTTGCGTATCCAGCCATTTGAGGCAGAGGCGCGTGGTCGGGTGGCTGCCGGTGCCGAAGGCGAGTCCGGGATCGAGGCGGAGGTTGACGGCGCAGCCTTCGGGTGCTTCGTGCCAGGAGGGGGTAATCCACAGGCGGTCGGAAATTCGGATGGGGTCGAATTGCGATTGCGTGAGGCGCACCCAGTCTTGGTCTTCGATGGTTTCGCCGGTGTATGCCAAGTCTTTTAACCCGCATTCCTGTGCGGCGGCATCGATGATGACGGCGGCTTCGTCGTGTTCGTCGAACAGGGCGATGACTTTGCTTTGCTGCCAGATTTGTTCGGTCGGCATACCGGGTTCGCCAAAGATGGCTTGTTCGTTTTCGGTGCCGGCGTAGGCATCTTCGATGGCGGCGGAGAGTGCGCCGTGTTCCATCAGCGCGTCGGCGAGGCGTTCGGCGACGGCATCGTTGACGTTGACGGTGATTTGTTGGTAGGGCATAACGGGCTTTCTTGGAAATATCGAAATCGGTTTCAGACGGCGGGGCAAGGGAAATGCCGTCTGAACGCGGACGGGCGGCTTCAGACGGCATATCGGGGACGGCTTATTTGTCCTGTTTGGCTTTGCGATCTTCCAGCCAGTGTTCCAAATAGTGGATGCTGACGCCGCCTTCTTGGAAACCTGCATCGGCGAACAGGTCGCGGTGCAGCGGCGTATTGGTTTTGATGCCGGTAATCGCCAGCTCGGCAAGGGCTACGCGCATTTTCGCCATTGCCTGTTCACGCGTTTTGCCGTGTACGCAGACTTTGCCGATCAGGCTGTCGTAATACGGCGGGATGCGGTAGCCTTGGTAGATGTGGCTGTCCACGCGGATGCCGAAGCCGCCGGGCAGGTGGCAGCTTTCAATCGGGCCCGGGCTGGGGATGAAGTTGTACGGGTCTTCGGCATTGATGCGGCACTCGAAGGCGTGTCCTTCGATTTTGATGTCTTTTTGCTTGTATTGCAGCGGCAGGCCGGATGCGATGCGGAGTTGCTCCTGCACGATGTCCACGCCGGTGATGAGTTCGGTAACCGGATGCTCGACCTGAACGCGCGTGTTCATCTCGATAAAGAAAAATTCGCCGTTTTCGTATAAAAACTCAAACGTGCCCGCGCCCCGGTAGCCGATGCGTTTGCAGGCATCGGCACAGGCTTTGCCGATTTTTTTGCGTGCCTCTTCATCGATGAACGGGGCGGGTGCCTCCTCGATGACTTTCTGGTGGCGGCGTTGCAGCGAACAGTCGCGCTCGGCAAGATAGACGGCGTTGCCGTGTTCGTCGGCAAGCACTTGGATTTCGACGTGGCGCGGGCGTTGCAGGTAGCGTTCCATATAAACCATTGGGTTGCCGAATGCCGCGCCTGCTTCGGCCTTGGTCATTTCGACAGATTGGAGCAGGTCTTCTTTTTTCTCGACCACGCGCATACCGCGTCCGCCGCCGCCGCCCGATGCTTTGATAATCACGGGATAACCGACTTTGTCGGCGATTTTGAGGATTTCGGCATCATCGTCGGGCAATGCGCCGTCAGAACCGGGGACGCAGGGCACGCCTGCCGCTATCATCGCGTGTTTGGCGGAGACTTTGTCGCCCATCAGGCGGATGGTGTCGGGTTTCGGGCCGATGAAGGTAAAGCCGGACTGTTCGACCTGTTCGGCGAAATTGGCGTTTTCGGCAAGGAAGCCGTAGCCGGGGTGGATGGCATCTGCATCGGTAACCTCGGCGGCGGCAATGATGGCGGGAATGTTCAGATAACTTTGCGCGGAAGCGGCAGGGCCGATGCACACGGATTCGTCGGCGAGTTTGACGTGCAGGCTGTCTTTGTCGGCCTCGGAATGCACGGCGACGGTGGCAATGCCCATTTCGCGGCAGGCACGGAGTACGCGCAATGCGATTTCGCCCCGGTTGGCGATTAAAACTTTTTTCAGCATGATGACCTTTCCTGCGGTTCCGGCAACCCGTCCGTAAAAAAGGTGCGGGAACGCTGTAGGGGGAAAACAGGATTATCCGATAATGAAGAGCGGTTCGCCGAATTCGACGGGCGTACCGTTTTCGACCAGAATTTCTTTGACCGTGCCGGATTTTTCGGCTTCGATTTCGTTCATCAGCTTCATCGCTTCGATGATGCACAGCGTGTCGCCGGCTTTAACCTGTTGACCGACTTCGACAAAAGGCGCGGCATTCGGACCGGGTGCGCGGTAGAACGTGCCGACCATAGGCGATTTTTGCGCGTCGGACAAATCGCGGGCGGCCGGTGCGGCGGCGGGCGCGGATGCCGCAACGGGTGCGGCGGCAGGCGTTACGGCCGGCGCGGCGGCAGGTACGGGCGCGGCGTAAACGGGAGCTGCCGCAGCTGCAATGGTACGGGTAATGCGGACTTTTTCCTCGCCTTCGGTTACTTCGATTTCGGCGATGCCCGATTCTTCAACCAAATCAATCAGTTTTTTTAATTTGCGCAAATCCATTTCTGTTCCTTTAAAGGCTGCCGGTGTTCCGGCGGGTTGTTGCGTTGGTTTTTCAGAAAACAGCCGGCTTGCGGCAACGGCGCAAACCGGGCGGAATGGTGTTCGGATACGGTTTTCCTGTGGTGGAAAACGACCGTGAGAATGTGTCCATTTTCCCGAAGTTGTCGGCAAATGTCCAGTAAAATATCAAAAAACGGCGGTTTTTGGGGGAAATGTGCAGGAAGTTTGATTTTGCGCACAAGATGCCCCGGGTCAAGAGTGTTTATTCTAATCTGTTGGTTTTTCGGGCAAAGATGCCGTCTGAAAAAGGGCTAAAGTGCGTATAATGGCGGCTTGCCCGAACGAGAGTGTAAAAATGGATATTTTAGATTTTGACTTTACCCTGCCCGAACACCTGATTGCCCAGCATCCGCCCGAGGTGCGCGGCAGCAGCCGCCTTTTGGTCGCGCTGCCCGATATGCCGCTGCAAGACCGGGTGTTCGGCGATTTGCCGGATTATGTCGAGGCGGGCGACGTTTTGGTGTTCAACAACACCAAAGTCATGAAGGCGCGGCTGTTTGGGCAGAAAGACAGCGGCGGCAGAATCGAAGCCCTGATTGAGCGCGTATTGGACAACCATACCGCACTGGCGCACATCCGTTCGTCCAAGTCCCCCAAGCCCGGTATGGGGCTGGTGTTTGAAGGCGGCATCCGCGCCGTGATGGTCGGGCGTGAGGGCGAACTGTTCTGCCTGCGTTTTGAAGGCGGAGAGACCGTTTACGAACTTTTGGAACAGAACGGACACCTGCCCCTGCCGCCTTATATCGAACGTGCCGCCGATGCGGACGACGACAGCCGTTACCAGACTGTTTATGCCAAATATCAGGGCGCGGTCGCCGCGCCGACGGCGGGCCTGCATTTTACGGAAGAACTTTTGCGCCGTCTGAAAGACAAAGGCGCGGTAACCGCAGAAGTAACCCTGCACGTCGGTGCGGGAACGTTCCAACCCGTGCGCGTCGATAAAATCGAAGAACACAAAATGCACAGCGAATGGTTTGAAGTGCCGTCTGAAACCGCCGCCGCCGTTGAGGCGGCAAAAGCACGGGGGAACAAAGTCTGGGCGGTCGGCACGACTTCCATGCGCGCCCTCGAGTCTGCCGCGCTCGAGACAGGCCGTCTGAAAGTGGGGCAGGGCGATACCGATATTTTCATCACGCCGGGCTACCGTTTTAATGTTGCCGACAGGTTGGTTACCAATTTCCATCTGCCGAAATCGACGCTGCTGATGCTTGTCAGCGCGTTTTCGGGTATGGGGCATATCCGCGCCGTATATCGTCATGCGGTCGAACGCGAATACCGTTTCTTCAGCTACGGCGATGCGATGGTTTTGGGGCGGAACGAAGGGGTGGTACGTTAGAACAGCCCCAAGTCTATTGGGGGGAGACAAGTGCCGTCTGAACGGATGTTCGGACGGCATTCTTTTGTTGATTTGAATGAAAGGAACTGTATGACATAGATTCAGGCGCGAGAGGCGAGAAACTCAGTCATTGTTGATGACGCGCAATACATTAAAATTCATTCCGTTTTGGTCGTATAAGCATATTACATACGCCATTTTTTGTATTCAAGGCTGACTGAAAACAGTGAGCAAGAATATCTAACCCAACGAAAAGCTGAAAAAGCAACAAAAAATAATCTGCACCTTAGTCGGTTGGTTAGTCCAACCTTAGTGGTGCAGACCATTTAATCTTTCAGACGGCCTTTGTTTGTTTATCAGACAAATTTTTAGCCGAACAATTTTTCCAAGTGTGCCTGATAGTCTGCCAAGTATTTTTCCACTTGCGGGTTTTTAATCACATCGTTACACAAGAATGTCGGCAGGCGGGTCAAGCCGATGAACTCGTTGGCTTTGTGGAAGTGCATATACAAAACATCAACGCCTTTGCCTTCAAAGAAATCGCCTTCGCGGGTAAAGGCTTCAATCGGCGCATTCCAAGTCAGTGAAAGCATATGTTTTTTGCCTTGCAACAAGCCGCCTGTGCCGTAGCCCTCAGTCGGATTGGCGCGGTGTCTGCCGTCGCTTTGGTAGAGTTTGCCGTGTCCGCCGGTAAATACTTCGTCCATATATTTTTTCACTGTCCAAGGCTCGTGCATCCACCAGCCCGGCATCTGCCAAATCACGGCATCCATCCAAACGAATTTTTCGATTTCTGCCTCAACATCATAGCCGGCATCAATCACGGTTTCTTGAACATTGTGTCCGAGCGCGGTCAAAACTTCTTTCGCTTTTTTGTGAAGCGTGTGGTTTAACCCGCCGTGAGAATGTCCGAACGCTTTGCCGCCGTCTAATAATAAAATATTCATTTGTTACCTCGTTTGTGAATTGATGAATGTATTGTACTGTTTTACTTTATGATTTAAAAGTACAAAAATAAGAAAACACTTTTGCGTCAAATGGAATAATCAGATGTTTCAACACACAGGATGACACATAAAGCACCGCCCTGTGTGCCGTCCTGATTCGGAAGGGGTTACGCCCCTCCCGAATAAAGTCTGATCCTGTCGCCCTAAAGGGCGGGGTTTCAACCGAAAAGGAAACACGATGAAAACCAATTCAGAAGAACTGACCGTATTTGTTCAAGTGGTGGAAAGCGGCAGCTTCAGCCGTGCGGCGGAGCAGTTGGCGATGGCAAATTCTGCCGTAAGCCGCATCGTCAAACGGCTGGAGGAAAAGTTGGGCGTGAACCTGCTCAACCGCACCACGCGGCAACTCAGTCTGACGGAAGAGGGCGCGCAATATTTCCGCCGCGCGCAGAGAATCCTGCAAGAAATGGCAGCGGCGGAAACCGAAATGCTGGCAGTGCACGAAGTACCGCAAGGCGTGTTGCGCGTGGATTCCGCGATGCCGATGGTGCTGCATCTGCTGGCGCCGCTGGCAGCAAAATTCAACGAACGCTATCCGCATATCCGACTTTCGCTCGTTTCTTCCGAAGGCTATATCAATCTGATTGAACGCAAAGTCGATATTGCCTTACGGGCCGGAGAATTGGACGATTCCGGGCTGCGTGCACGCCATCTGTTTGACAGCCGCTTCCGCGTAGTCGCCAGTCTTGAATACCTGGCAAAACACGGCACGCCGCAATCTGTAGAAGATCTTGCCAACCATCAATGTTTAGGCTTCACAGAACCCGGTTCTCTAAATACATGGGCGGTTTTAGATGCGCAGGGAAATCCCTATAAAATTTCACCGCACTTTACCGCCAGCAGCGGTGAAATCTTACGCTCGTTGTGCCTTTCAGGTTGCGGTATTGCTTACTTATCAGATTTTTTGGTTGACAACGACATCGCTGAAGGAAAGTTAATTCCCCTGCTCGCCGAACAAACCTCCAATAAAACGCACCCCTTTAATGCTGTTTATTACAGCGATAAAGCCGTCAATCTCCGCTTACGCGTATTTTTGGATTTTTTGGCGGAGGAACTGGGAAACAATCTCTGTGGATAATTCTATAAAAATCCGTCATAAAACTGTTTTTGCTTACTTAATAACTTTGAGAAAAAATAAATAAGATGATGTATAGCCGGCGGCAATGGCAGTCTATATGGGGAGCGTGATAGGGCTGTTCCTTATGTACGGCTTGTGTGTGGCAACATCGGCTTTCCGAATGACAAAATGCCGTCTGAAACCGCAAAACAGCTTCAGACGGCATAGTTCAACCTGATTCAGGCATCAGTTGCGGTTTTTCAAACGCCCGTGCAGCTCTTGAACGCTGTACACGCCCAGATGGTCGCGGCTTTTCGTGCCTTCGCTCATCGCTTCGCCGCCGGCGGTGGTGGTGTATTGCGGCACGCGTTGCTGCAATGCGCTTTGGCGGATGATGTGGCTGTCGGACACGGATTGCGGATTGCTGGAAACGGTATTCACGACCAGTGCGATTTCACCGTTTTTCAGTGCGTCGCCGATGTGCGGGCGGCCTTCGGGGACTTTGTTGATGGTCTGCACAATCAGCCCGTGTTCGGTCAGGTATTGCGCCGTGCCGCGCGTGGCGCAGATGCCGTAGCCTAATGCTTGGAAGTTTTTGGCGGTTTTGATGACGCGTTCTTTGTCTTCTTCGCGCACGGAGAGGAAGATTTTGCCGGTCGGGTTGAGGCGTTCGCCCGCGCCGAGTTGGGCTTTGTAGTAGGCTTCTCCGAAACTTGCACCCACGCCCATCACTTCGCCGGTGGAGCGCATTTCCGGTCCCAAAATCGTATCCACGCCCGGGAATTTGATGAAGGGGAACACGGCTTCTTTGACGGCATAGAAATCGGGGACAACTTCTTTTTCCACGCCTTGTTCTTTCAGGGAAATGCCTGCCATGCAGCGCGCGCCGACTTTGGCAAGCGGCACGCCGGTGGCTTTGGAGACGAAGGGCACGGTACGGCTGGCGCGCGGGTTCACTTCCAACACGAACACCACGCCGTCCTGCACGGCAAACTGCACGTTCATCAGACCGACCACGCCCAGTGCGTATGCCATCGCTTTGGTTTGGCGGCGGATTTCGTCTTGGATTTCTTCGCTTAAGGAATAGGGCGGCAGCGAGCAGCTGGAGTCGCCCGAGTGGATGCCCGCCTGTTCGACGTGCTGCATAATGCCGCCGATAACCACGTCTTTGCCGTCTGAAACACAGTCCACATCGACTTCAATCGCGTTGTTGAGGAAGAAGTCGAGCAGCACGGGGCTGTCTTCGGAAACCTGCACGGCTTCGCGCATATATTTTTGCAACTGCTCGGCAGAGTGAACAATCTGCATGGCGCGGCCGCCGAGGACGTAAGAAGGACGGACAACCAACGGATAACCGATTTCTTCGGCTTTAACGAGGGCTTCTTCTTCGTTGTGGGCGATGCGGTTGGGCGGTTGACGTAGGCCTAAGTCGTTCAACACTTTTTGGAAGCGTTCGCGGTCTTCGGCGGCATCGATGCTGTCGGCGGACGTGCCGATGATGTTCACGCCGTTTTCAACCAATGCATTAGCCAGTTTTAGCGGGGTTTGACCGCCGTAATGCACAATCACGCCCCACGGGTTTTCGGTGCGGACGATTTCCAACACGTCTTCCAGCGTCAGCGGCTCAAAATAGAGGCGGTCGCTGGTGTCGAAGTCGGTGGACACGGTTTCTGGGTTGCAGTTCACCATAATCGTTTCAAAGCCCGATTCGCGCAGGGCAAGTGCGGCGTGAACGCAGCAGTAGTCAAACTCGATGCCCTGACCGATGCGGTTCGGGCCGCCGCCGAGAATCATCACTTTTTTACGGTCGGAAGGACGCGCTTCGCATTTCTCTTCGTAAGTGGAATAGAGGTAGGCGGTTTCGGTGGCGAACTCGGCGGCGCAGGTATCGACGCGTTTATACACGGGATGCAGCTTCAGTGCGTAGCGGTGTTCGCGCACTTCTTTTTCGCTTACGTTCAACAATTGTGCCAATCGTTTGTCGGAGAAGCCTTTGCGTTTTAGACGGCGTAGGGCGGCGAAATCCAAATCACTCAAAATGCCGTCTGAAACCGATTTTTCTTCTTTTACCAAGTCTTCGATTTGCGCCAAGAACCAAGGGTCGATGGCGCAGATTTCGTGGATTTCTTCCAAAGTAAAGCCTGCGCGGAACGCATCGGCTACAAAGAGCATGCGCTCAGGACCTGGGTTGGCCAGTTCGCGGCGGATTTCCGCTTTGTCGGAGCTTCTCGGATTGAAGCCGCACAAACCTGTTTCCAAGCCGCGCAGGGCTTTTTGGAAGCTTTCCTGAATCGTGCGTCCCATCGCCATCACTTCGCCCACGGATTTCATCTGCGTGGTCAGGCGGTCGTCTGCGGCAGGGAATTTTTCAAACGCGAAACGCGGGATTTTGGTTACCACATAGTCGATGGACGGCTCGAACGACGCGGGTGTGCGACCGCCGGTGATGTCGTTGCGCAACTCGTCCAGCGTAAAGCCGACCGCCAGTTTCGCCGCCACCTTCGCAATCGGGAAACCCGTCGCTTTGGAAGCCAGCGCGGACGAACGGCTCACGCGCGGGTTCATCTCAATTACAATCATCTCGCCGTTTGCAGGGTTTACCGCAAACTGAACGTTCGAGCCGCCCGTATCCACACCGATTTCGCGCAACACCGCCAACGAAGCATTACGCATGATTTGGTATTCTTTGTCCGTCAGCGTTTGCGCCGGCGCAACCGTAATCGAGTCGCCCGTATGCACGCCCATCGGGTCGAAGTTTTCAATCGAGCAGATGATGATGCAGTTGTCGTTTTTATCGCGCACCACTTCCATCTCGTACTCTTTCCAACCGAGCACGGACTGCTCAATCAGCAGCTCATGCGTGGGCGACGCATCGAAACCGCGTTCGCAAATCGCCAAGAACTCGTCTTTGTTGTAGGCAATGCCGCCGCCCGAACCGCCCATCGTGAAAGACGGACGAATCAGCGTCGGAAAGCCGACCTGTTCCTGCGCCGCCAAAGCTTCGTTCATCGTGTGGCAGACAAAAGATTTCGGGCAGGACAAACCGATTTTTTCCATCGCCTCCTTAAAGCGGCCGCGGTCTTCCGCCTTATCGATCGCGTCTTCCGTCGCACCGATCAGCTCGACATTGTATTTCGCCAGCACGCCGTTGCGCGCCAAATCCAGCGCACAGTTCAGCGCGGTCTGGCCGCCCATCGTGGGCAAAATCGCATCGGGTCGCTCCTTGGCGATAATCTTCTCCACCGTCTGCCACATAATCGGCTCGATGTAGGTAACATCCGCCATTTCAGGGTCGGTCATAATCGTGGCGGGGTTGGAGTTTACCAAAATGACTTTATAGCCTTCTTCACGCAAAGCCTTACAGGCCTGTGCGCCCGAATAGTCAAATTCGCAGGCCTGACCGATAACGATAGGGCCGGCGCCGATGATAAGGATGGATTTTAGGTCGGTACGTTTGGGCATGGGTGGGTCTTTCTTTCATGAAGTTTTGGGAATCAAAATTTTTTTTTGATTAAAATTCTGAAATATGGATTTTTTCCATTTATAGATAAATCTTTTCCGTCACTACCTTTCCTAAACTGAATAATTTCAAATTGTTCAGGATTAAACTTGTGTAAGAACGTAATGGGAACTCCCATAATCCCATTATAATCAATAGGTATATCTTTTGTCTTATTTACATTAATTGCATCGTAATTATCATACCTAGGATAATTTCCTTCATTTCCATAGTATTTCTTAGTCAGCGGTATATTCTCATGTCGTTTTGAATTATCTAGATTTGTTAACCATAGGCAATTATTTGGAGAAATAATTCTTTCTCCATTTTCATTAATTTTAGTCTCTGTTCCATAAAGTTCATAATGCTTTGGTACAATAAAACCTGAAATTCCTCTACCTAGGTTTATACCTAACCAAGCTTGATTATTCTGTATTAATTTGAATATTTCTTTATATGTAATACAATTGATATTTCCAATCACAAGAAATTTTTTCTCATACTTTATTATTTGGTCAATATATTCTCTAAATAGTGAAAATGGTGGATTTGTTACGACAATATCAGCTTTTTTCAACAGTTCAATATTCTCAATATTTCTAAAATCACCATCTCCCTTGAAAAACATAATATCATCAGTTTTTATTTCACTGCCTTCATTTCCTGTATATTCATACCAGAAACCTTGTTCGTTGTTTCCTATATACTCTTTCTTGTAGGATGAGCAAATTAATTTCTTAATCCCTAATTTCTTGAAATTCAATGAGAAATATCTAAAGAAGTTACTAAATCTTATGTCATCGCAATTACAAAGTACAATTTTGTCTTTAAAATGATGCTTATAATGGATCAGTTCGTTTTCTATATCTATCAACTGTGTATAAAATTCATCGTTTCTATTTATTTTTGCATTTTTTAAAAATGTACGATCTACGTTTCGAGTCATAGTAATTCTATTTTTTAGTTAGTTGTTTAAATAAATCACTTCCTAACACTTGAAGTGAGGTGTCGGCTACACCATACATAATATTAAACATTTCTGTTTTATTCCAAGCAATGCCTTGCCCTTGTGTATAAATTGATGTTGCTTGCAACATAATTGTTTTATCTCCATGCCTCAGAAATTTATTCTTACATAAGTTGGTATTAATGCTCATTCCATAGTTGGCGGCTGTTAATCTATCTAATCTATTCAATAATCCTGAATTATATTCAAGCTTTACTATTCTCCCGTCAGGTCTGGCAACCTCAATTGTCTCAGTCAGAAAATTGGAACCCTCTAAGAATAAAATATATGGGAAATAGGATTCTTTTAGCATTAGATTTGCAATCTCAGAAATGTTCTTATGAGACCGTTCAATAGCATTTCCAGCAGCCATTAAATCCTGATTATTCTGTGCGCCAACTAAAATTCCTTTTTTGATGTTCTCAATATCTTTTCCTTGATGTTTAGCCTCTGTAACTAGAATAATTCTCCAGTTATCAGAATCATCTTTAACTTCAATAATTCCTCCGTCAGGCTTGATACTAGAATTTTCAACAAAGAGGGTTTGCCCTAGTTCAGGATCAAGTTCTTTTAATGACTGATTAATTTCTTCTTTTGTTACTGTTGTTCTATATCTAAATAATAATTTCGGGTAGTCAGTCTCTAATTGCTTTTGTACAAGTCTTGCAATTTCTCCAACTGTTTTATCATGGATTTTTGCTTCATCTCCAAATATCCCAATAACTCCCTGTGATGATTTATGCTGATTGGTTAATCGAGAAGATTGATTCTTTTTAGACATGAAATAAACACCTTTAAAAAATCTGCACCTATAATTAAAAAATGAACTGTTATGCTAATTTAGCAAGCCGTAGCCCGCATGTAGGGTGTGTGCGGAACGCACGCACGTGTTCCCCATTTTCCCTGCAACCCCAACCCGCCGCGTGCGTGCCTTGCGGCACACCCTACCACTTGGGTTTAAAGGTCGTCTGAAAAAATGCTCGCGACGTTTGTTCTATCTGCCTTGCGATAAAGGCTACCTGAAAAATTCCTGCTGTTGATATTTTGGTGACTCTTTTTCAGACGACTTTTTGCGTTTTTATTTTGCACAGGCCGTCTGAAAACTTCCTTAAAAACTGGTAATAAACGTAATCAGACCCAAAATGATGCCGGGGATGTTTGCCAGTATGACGGGGTAGTCGCGTTTTTCTTTCAAAAAGCCGTAGGCAACCCATAATGTGCAGTTGATGGCGGCGACGAAGGGTTGCAGCGGCGAGCCGTGGTTGCCTGCGAGGTTATTTTGGATTTGCGGGATGTAGGAAACGTACATACCCACGGCGGTCAGGGCGGCGGCGGCGGAAAGGATGCGCATTTGTTTTTCAGTCAAAATAGTCCTTTCTGATTTTGGGGCGGCAAACGGTGTCGGGATGCCGTCCGTATGCCTTGTATCGGAATCTGTCTGCGTTTTCAGACGGCATACTTTTCGGATGCCGTCTGAAACAGCCGGCTTATTGTTTTGCAGCCTCCATATTGCCAATGAATTTGTCGAACAGGTAACCGACATCTTGCGGACCGGGGCTGGCTTCGGGGTGTCCTTGGAAGCAGAACACGGGTTTGTCGGTCAGTTCGATGCCTTGCAAGGTGTTGTCAAACAAGGACTTGTGGGTAATGCGCGCGTTGGCGGGCAGGGTGTCGGCATCGACGGCGAAACCGTGGTTTTGGCTGGTGATGACGACTTTGCCGCTGTCCAAGTCTTGTACGGGGTGGTTCGCGCCGTGATGGCTGAAGCGCATTTTCAGGGTTTTCGCGCCGATGGCGAGGCTGATGAGCTGGTGTCCCAAGCAGATGCCGAAAATCGGTTTGCCGCTTTCCATCAGTTTTTGTACGGCTTTGATGGCGTAGTCGCAAGGTTCGGGGTCGCCGGGGCCGTTGGACAGGAATACGCCGTCGGGATTGAGTGCCAACACGTCTTCCGCACTGGTTTGTGCGGGGACGACGGTCAGGCGGCAGCCGCGCGAGGCGAGCATACGCAGGATGTTGGTTTTCACGCCGAAATCGTAGGCGACGACGTGGTAAGGCTGTTCGTCAGGGGTAACGAAACCTTTGCCCAATTCCCATTCGCCTTCCGTCCATTCGTAAGTTTCCGTGCAGGAAACTTCTTTTGCCAAGTCTTTGCCGACCATGCTGCCGAACGCGGCGATGAGTTCTTGTGCTTTTTCAACCGTAGCGTCCGCACCTGTCAGAATCGCGCCGCCTTGTGCGCCTTTTTCGCGCAACAGCGTGGTCAGGCGGCGGGTATCGATGTCGGCGATGGCAACGGTTTTGTTGCGTACCAGATAGTCGTGCAGGCTTTCGGAGGCGCGGAAGTTGCTGTGCAAGAGCGGCAGGTCGCGGATAATCAGGCCGGCGGCGTAAACGCTGCGGCTTTCTTCATCTTCGGCGTTGGTGCCGGTATTACCGATGTGGGGGTAGGTGAGGGTAACGATTTGTTTGCAGTAGGACGGGTCGGTCAGGATTTCCTGATAGCCGGTCATCGAAGTATTGAACACGACTTCGCCGGAAGTCGAACCTTCGTAACCGATTGATGTGCCGTGAAATACGCTGCCGTCAGCGAGGACGAGGAGGGCGGGGGTGCTCATGAGTGGGAATCCTGTTTTTAATAAAATTCTTGACAATGCCGTCTGAAGGGACTTCGGCAGGGTCATCTGGTCGGAAAAATCCGGTCAAAAAAAAACACGCCGCGCAAGAAAGGCGCGTAACGTGCTTTTCGGGCAAGTGCCTATACCCTGAAAGCAGCATATTTTAAGACGAAACATACCCGATTTCAAGCGCAAACGCGTCCGGCGGGCCTGTATGTTCGCGCGAAAACGGAAATCCGCGGCGTAAAACCGCCCGCCCCGCGCCCACTATGCCCGTTACGCATTTCCCCACGTCCGCCCGGCGAAACTATGGGAATACCCAAACCGTCAGGAATACCCGAACCGTCAGGAATACCCGAACCGTCATTCCCGCGCAGGCGGGAATCCAGACCTGTCGGTGCAGAAACTTATCGGGTACAACTGAAGGTTTCTCCAGTCCTGAGTCCTAGATTCCCGCCTGCGCGGGAATGACGCGTTTCATTTGCTGCCCCCCCCCATCCCGAAAAACGCAAAAAATGCCGTCTGAAAGCTCTTGTAGAGTAGGCTTCAGCCCACCGATTCCATCAATCCCACATTTCCACCGTTTTCATCGAATACCCCGAATCCGCCCCTTTTCACAATCCGGTTCTACGCAACTGAACCGTCATTCCCGCGCAGGCGGGAATCCAGACCCGTCGGTGCGGAAACTTATCGGGTACAACTGAAGGTTTCTCCAGTCCTGAGTCCTAGATTCCCACTTTCGTGGGAATGACGGGATGTAGGTTTCCTTAACCCTGCATCCTAGATTCCCGCCTGCGCGGGAATGACGGCATCGGTTTGACGGCGTTTCCCCCCCCTCCCGAATTTGTCGGCGTTTCATTTGCCCCCCTCCGAAAAACGCAAAAAATGCCGTCTGAAGGGCTTTCAGGCGGCATTTGCGGAAAAATCGGACGTGCGGGCGGGTTAGAAGAAAACTTCGCGCCAGCTTACCCGTTTCATATTGCAGATCGGGCCGGCAACATCCAAGTCGGACATATCGTTCATCAGCAGCGTGTGCACGCCTTTGCTGAAGAAGCAGCGGTTGCCGGATTTTTGGAAGGGGGCGTTGTCGTTGCCGCTGCCGCCCGCGTCGCCGTCTGCCGTTGTCGGGTTGTCGCTTGTTTTTTGGCTGTCCAAATAGCTTGCGGTCAGCAGTTTCGGATAAACATATCCGCTCGGGCAGACGGTTTCAGTGCCTTTTTCCATACAGCCCACGGGGATATTGTTGCCTTTCGCGTCTTTTTTCTCGCCGACTTTTTTTGCCACGCGGGGATCAGGCACGACGGGGCGCGCGCTTTTCTTCGTCAGCCTGCCGCCGTCGGCGGTGTTGATGCCCAAAAATGCCGTTTCCGCGCCGCAGCCGTTGGCATTGTAGTTGCGGATGGTAACAAAGGCGGTACGCAATACCACGGTCGGTTTGACGGTAACGCGCTGTCCGGGCTGCAATTTCACTACCCAGCCCTTGTCGCCCGAGCCGTCAGACCTTTTGTAGTCGCTCAAGAACAGCGTATTGTTGCCGTCTTTTGTCAGCACTTGCTCAAGCAACCCTTTGCCCAATCCGTCTTCTGCCGGCAAAGAGTCCGTATCGTTATCAAAGATACCGTAAACGTGTTGGATTTCTTGGCTTGCCACATCATCCTCAGTCAAATCGCTGCCTGTGCCGAAGATGACGACGCGTTTGTCTTTCAGTTGGGAAATAGCGGGTGCGGAAGTAATCGGCTTCGTGCCGTTGAAAATGGAGCGTGCAGACCATCTGGTCGGATCGTTGCCGCTCAAATCAAAGCGGTACATCTTGCCGCCGCGATCGCCGGCATAGGCGATATCGACCGTGCCGTCCAAATCTGTATCAACAAGCGTTGGGGACGAAAGCCCGCCCTTGCCGCCGGGTACGGCAATTTTTTTAATCAGCGTACCGTTGCTTTCCAAATCATATACATACAGCGCGGTTTGATTTTCCGGGCTGTTAATATCTTTGACGGCATAACCGGAGGCGAGGAAGGCGGCGTATTTGTCGTTGTGGGTTTTGCCGATTTGCGGTGTGCCGACGGTGTAGCCCAATCCGTTGCCTTGTACATCAAACAGGGAAACGCCGGTCTGGTTGCTGTCGGCTTTGGTCAAATCCAGGGCATACGCGCCTTTGCCGCCCTGACCCATCGCGCCGAACATAAACACGCGGTTTCCGACTTGGCGCAAGACAAAGCCGCCGTCCACGCCGTACAAACCGCCCGTGTAGTTTTCGTTGGCAAAATTGTGCAGGTCTTTTGCCAAATCGGAATCGTTATTGTCCAAATCTTTGCGCGGCATTTCACCGGGGATGTAGCTGAGTTTCAGATTGTAGCCGCCGCCGCTTTTTTTGAAGATATGCACCATCCCGTCGTTGGCGGCGGTTGCCAAATAGTCGCCGACCGCCGTTACCGGGCTGTTGACAATGTCGCCCAAATTGCGATTCTTGTCGTCGCGGATGCGGTATTGCTGGCTATACAGTTTGCCGCGTGTCGAGGCATCTATCGTATTGTTAAAATAGTTAAACTGATTGTCGTTTGCATCGCGCCGGTCGGTCCAGCGCAGCAATACGGTTTTCCATTCGTCTTGATTGTTTCCCAAGCCGCCGATACCGAATGTGCTATTCGTAATGCCGTTAATATTGCTGTCGCTCAAGGATACGCCGTTTGCCAGGCGGATTACCGCCTTGCGTCCGGCAAAGACGGGTTCGGTAAAACCTTTGCTTGGCAGATAATCCGCGCCGCCGTTTTTCTTATTGTTTTTATCCAAGGTGTAAAAGAGGATGCGGCTGCTTGCCGACTTGGGATCGGTAACGACCGCCGCCGCCTTGCCCGGGAAACCCACGCCCAAAGGGGCGGGAGCGACAATGGCGTATTGGCTGCCGTCCGGCCCGGCGGCGGTATATTGCGCCCGCGTACAGCCGCCCGCGCCTATGCTCGGAAGCTGGAGTTTTACGTCGATATGGCCCTGTTCCCGTACCTTATATATAGTTGCTGTCCGCCCCTTGCCGTTTTCATTATGCGGCATAAAGGCGAAGTTGGGCATACTAATCTCGCCCAGCTTGATTTCTTGGGCGTTGAGGCTGCCAGAGTTGCCCAGCATATGCAGTTTGGCGCGCAGGGCGAAGACCTGCCCCTTGCTTCTTTCCCCTGTCGGTTGGGTAACCATTTTGCTTACTTCGGTATGGTCTCTCTGAATGGCGAGCCAGTTTTCCGGTGTTTTGCCGTCTGATAAAGCCAATTGGAAGGAAACGCCCAGCCACGGATGGTCTGTCAGCTTGTATATCGGCAGACCGTCTGAACTGGTTCCCACCGATGTGGAGTCGAGCGCGCTATTGGTAAAGTCGAAAAAAAACTGGAAGGGCAAGTCGGGACACTGGCGGCTTTGCCCCGTCGATACGCCCACACCCTTGAGGAAGCAACTCAAGCCGGTAAAATCGTAACCCATCTTCCCTTTGTGAACGGTCGTCAGCCAATTGTCGGTCTTGCGCCCCGCCATATTGTCGGCATCAAGCCCGGAAACCTTGCCCCACAGCGGGGCGGAACCGCCGCCGAGAATCAGCTTCCCACCGTTCTTGCCCGCAAGCAGCGTGTCGGTGTTTGCGTAGGTGAGTTCATAAGTCAGTGCGGCGAGAAATGGACACCCTTGTACGGGGTCATGCTGGATACCCAGTTCCCTACATACGTTTTTTGGGCGTGTAGAGCTTCCGATTGGGAAAGTTTCTTTCTTACCCGTTCGTACGCCTTTGTTGCCGGGTGCCTGGTCGCCTTTTACGCTGCCGTCGTCGTTGACGATAAAATTGAAATTCGCGGTATCGCCCACGCCGAACGCCTGTTGGGACGATACCGCCAAGAGCATCGCGGTATAAACCGCGGTATGGCGGAGCAAGTGCCGTTTGGGTGTTTTTTTCATATCGTTTTCCTTTTCCGTTTTCCTTTTTTGGTGAAACCCCACCACTTGGACATCCGTCCTTCGCGGCGGCAGAATCAGACTTTGTTTGGGAGGGGCGCAACCCCTTCCGAATCGGGGCGGCACACAGGGCGACGCTTTATGTGCCGCCCTGCATGTCGAAACATATGTTTCGTGGGTTTCGCAGGGCGGGCTTTAGCCCACTCTATGGCGCACCTTGCGAATCTGCCTTATAAAGATACCCGAACCGTCATTCCCGCGCAGGCGGGAATCTAGGATGAGGAATCTAGAGAAACCGTTTATCCGGTAAGTTTCCGTGCCGAAAGGTCTAGATTCCCGCCTGCGCGGGAATGACGAATCCATCCGCACGGAAACCTGCACCGCGTCATTCCCACGAAAGTGGGAATCTAGAACGTAAAATCTCAAGAAACCGTTTTATCCGATAAGTTTCCGTTCCGACAGGTCTGGATTCCCGCCTGCGCGGGAATGACGAATCCATCCGCACGGAAACCTGCACCGCGTCATTCCCACAAACCTACATCCCGTCATTCCCACGAAAGTGGGAATCCAGAACGTAAAATCTGAAGAAACCGTTTTATCCGATAAGTTTCCGTGCCGACGGGTCTAGATTCCCGCCTGCGCGGGAATGACGGCGCATCGGTTTCCGTGCGGACGAGTCCGGATTCCTGCCTGTGTGGGAATGACGGACGGGAACGGCGCACGGGCATTGCCGGAATCTTTTGTGTTTCCATTATCATACTCTTTTTAATGCGCTATTCCAAGAATATGATGCCCTCCGGCGGCATCGCGCCCTACGGCTTGCTATAAAAATACCTAAACCGTCATTCCCGCGCAGGCGGGAATCTAGAACGTAAAATCTGAAGAAACCGTTTTATCCGATAAGTTTCCGTGCCGAAAGGTCTGGATTCCCACTTCCGTGGGAATGACGGCGGAGGGGATAAGTTCTTGCAATCTAAAATTTCGTCATTTCTATAAAATAGCAACCCGAAACAGCAACCTGAAACCCCGTCATTCCCGCGCAGGCGGGAATCTAGACCTTCAATGCTAAGGCAATTTATCGGGAATGACTGAAACTCAAAAAACTGGATTCCCACCTGCGCGGGAATGACGAAGTAGAAGTTACCCGAAACTTAAAACAAGCGAAACCGAACGAACTAGATTCCCACTTCCGTGGGAATGACGGCGGGGCGGATAAATCCTTGCAATCTAAAATCTCGGCATTTCCAATAAATTTCATATTTTTCATTTCTTTATTTTCAATCACTGATTGCCCGAAGGTCGGTTTGTATCGGCCGGTAAAAATCCGTCTCTTAATCAGCCGGGGTTTTTGGGGCGCATTAAGCGTTTCAGACGGCATTTGCCGTTTCGGGTACAGGCAGGGGGTTTTCGGGTAAAATGGCACTCTTTTATCCGGCTGTTGAAAAATATGTCTTCATCTGTTTCAAGTAAAACGCGCTATTGGGTATTGGCACTTGCCGCCATCGTGCTGGACCAGTGGTCGAAGTGGGCGGTGCTGTCGTCGTTTCAGTATCGGGAACGCGTCAATGTCATCCCTTCCTTTTTCGATTTGACCTTGGTGTACAACCCGGGCGCGGCGTTCAGCTTCCTTGCCGATCAGGGCGGCTGGCAGAAATACTTTTTTTTGGTGCTGGCGGTGGCGGTGAGCGCGTATTTGGTACGCGCCATCTTGCGCGACGAGTTTGCAGCCCTCGGAAAAATCGGGGCGGCAATGATTATCGGCGGTGCGTTGGGCAATGTCATCGATCGCCTGATACACGGTCATGTGGTCGATTTCTTATTGTTTTATTGGCAAAATTGGTTTTATCCCGCCTTTAATATTGCCGACAGTTTTATCTGCGTCGGCGCGGTGTTGGCAGTGTTGGACAATATCGTCCATCGCAAAGATAGCAAAAAAACGTGAATGCCGTCTGAACACGGAATGCAAAACTTATGAACGGAAAAACCATCATCCTTGCCAATCCGCGCGGCTTCTGCGCCGGTGTGGATCGGGCAATCAGTATTGTCGAACGTGCTTTGGAAGAATTCGGCGCGCCGATTTATGTGCGCCACGAAGTCGTCCACAACAAATTCGTCGTGGACAACCTGCGCGAAAAAGGCGCGGTGTTTATCGAAGACTTGGCGGAAGTGCCTCGGGGCGCGACGCTGATTTATTCGGCACACGGCGTATCGAAGGCGGTGCAGCAAGAAGCGGCGGAGCGCGGTTTCCGCGTGTTTGATGCGACTTGCCCGCTAGTGACGAAAGTGCATAAGGAAGTCGCCCGACTGGATGCCCAAGACTGTGAAATCATCATGATCGGGCATAAGGGGCACGTCGAGGTCGAAGGAACGATGGGGCAGCTTGCGCCGGGCAAAATGCTTTTGGTCGAAACGGTCGGAGATGTGGCAAAACTCGAAGTCAGAAACCCCGACAAACTCGCCTATGTCAGCCAAACTACGCTCTCGGTCGATGAAACCAAAGACATCATCGCCGCGCTGAACGCGCGTTTCCCCAATATCCGCAATCCGCACAAGGAAGACATCTGCTATGCGACGACCAACCGGCAAACCGCCGTCAAAGAGCTGGCGGAACAGTGCGACATCGTGATTGTGGTCGGTTCGCCCAATTCGTCCAACAGCAACCGCCTGCGCGAAGTGGCGGCAGGCATCGGGACCGATGCGTATATGGTGGATAATGCAGGCTACCTGCAACGCGCGTGGTTTGAGGGCAAGAACAAAGTCGGCGTAACGGCAGGCGCGTCCGCGCCCGAAGTGTTGGTGCGGGAAGTATTGGCAACCATACGCGGGTGGGGGCATGAAACCGTACGCGAAGGGGAGGGCGCGGAAGAAAGCATCGTGTTCGTCCTGCCCAAAGAGTTGCGCCGTGAGGGCGAAACCAAACCTGATTTGTGCAAACGTTGACGTAGGCATCGGATGTTTGGGCAACACAAATGCCGTCTGAACAGGTTTCAGACGGCATTTTTGCCGCGTGCCGGATGCGGAAACCAATCAGGCGTAATGCCGTGCAAGAAAACCGGGCAGTTCGGACAAGTCATTCAATACGGCGAGATGCGGTGCGCCAAGGAGCTGTTCGCGCGAATGTGCGCCGGTGGCAACGCCGACTGCCGCCGCGCCCGCGTTTGCCGCCATATGCAGGTCGTGCGCCGTATCGCCGACGACCAATGCCTCTTTCGGGTCGAGTCCCAGTTCGCGGCAGATTTCGAATACCATTTCGGGCGAGGGTTTGGACGGATACTCGCTTGCACAGGCGGTGGCGAGCCAATAGCCGCTGGTGGCGGTTTGGCTGATGGCGTTGTCCAAACCCGCCCGCCCTTTGCCCGTGGCGACGGCAAGCCGGAAGCCTTGCGCTTTGAGCGTGTCCAGACAGGGCAGGGCATCGGGAAAGAGCGTCATATTGCGGTTGTTGGGATTGAGGTAATGCGCGGAATAAGTGCGCGCGATGTCGGCAACGGCGGCTTCAGACGGCATTTCGAGCAGGGCGCGGATGATGGCGGGCAGGCTGTAGCCGATCAGGCTGCGGACACGTTTCGCTTCGGGCGGCGGAAAACCGCATTCGGCGAAGCTGCGGCGCATGGTGTCGATGATGGGTTGGGTCGTGTCGGCAAGCGTGCCGTCCCAGTCGAAGATGATGAGTTTGGGCGTGGTCATGGCAGGTTGTTTGCGGTGAAAAGTCAGATTTTATGCGGGAAACGCAGACGTGTCGCATTTTCGACAAAATTTGTCGGCTGCGCGATATGTTTTTCCGAACAAGCCGCGTTGTGCTTTATTAAAATAGAACCATTATCATTTATGTGAATGGGACAGTTTATGTCAGTTTTCCGCATCAATATGACCGCCGCCACGGTTTTGGCAGCACTTTCGTCTTCGGTTTTTGCCGCACAAACGGCGGATTTGGAAACCGTCCACATCAAAGGGCAGCGTTCTTACAACGCGATTGCCACCGAGAAAAACGGCGATTACAGCTCGTTTGCCGCCACTGTCGGCACAAAAATCCCCGCATCTTTGCGCGAAATTCCGCAATCCGTCAGCATCATCACCAACCGGCAGGTCAAAGACCGCAATGTCGATACGTTTGACCAGTTGGCACGCAAAACGCCCGGCCTGCGCGTGTTGAGCAACGACGACGGACGCTCTTCGGTTTACGCGCGCGGTTACGAATACAGCGAATACAACATCGACGGTCTGCCCGCGCAGATGCAGAGTATCAACGGCACGCTGCCCAACCTGTTTGCCTTCGACCGCGTGGAAGTGATGCGCGGGCCGAGCGGACTGTTCGACAGCAGCGGTGAGATGGGGGGCATCGTGAATCTGGTACGCAAACGCCCGACCAAAGCGTTCCAAGGTCATGCTGCAGCGGGATTCGGTACGCACAAGCAATATAAAGCCGAAGCCGACGTATCGGGCAGCCTCAATTCAGACGGCAGCGTGCGCGGCCGCGTGATGGCGCAGACCGTCGGCGCGTCTCCGCGTCCCGCCGAGAAAAACAACCACCACGAAACCTTCTACGCGGCGGCGGATTGGGACATCAACCCCGATACGGTTTTGGGCGCGGGCTATCTTTACCAGCAACGCCGCCTCGCGCCGTATAACGGCCTGCCTGCCGATGCAGACGGCAAATTGCCGTCCCTGCCGCAACACGCATTTGTCGGCGCGGATTGGAACAAATTTAAAATGCACAGCCACGACGTGTTCGCCGATTTGAAACATTACTTCGGCAACGGCGGCTACGGCAAAGTCGGTATGCGCTATTCCGACCGGAAAGCCGATTCCAATTACACGTTTGCGGGCAGCAAACTCAACAATGCCGGACAAGCCAACGTGGCGGGTTTGGGTACGGACATCAAACAAAAGGCGTTCGCGGTTGACGCAAGTTACAGCCGGCCGTTTGCCTTGGGCAACACTGCCAACGAACTCGTCGTCGGCGCGGACTACAACCGCCTGCGCAGCACCAACGAACAAGGCCGTGCAGCCGTTGCGCGTAATGTTGCCTTGGGCGATTTCCACTCTGTTCCCTATGTCAACCTGATGCAGAACGCCCGTGCCGGCGCGCGTGGTTACAGCCATACCGTCGCTACTGAAAACCTTGACGAATTCGGCGTTTACGGCAAATCCGTCTTCCATCCGGTCGACAGGCTGTCGCTCATCGGCGGCGGACGTTTGGGACACTACAAAATCGAAGCGGGCGAAGGCAAAACCCTGCACAAAGCTTCAAAAACCAAATTCACGAGTTACGTCGGTGCGGTTTACGATATAGACGGCAGCAACAGCCTCTACGCCAGCTTCTCCCAACTCTACACGCCGCAAACCAGCCTCGGCACCGACGGCAAGCTGCTCAAACCGCGCCAAGGCAACCAGTTTGAAGTCGGATACAAAGGCAGCTACATGGACGACCGCCTCAACACCCGCGTCTCCCTCTACCGCCTGAAAGACAAAAACGCCGCCGCACCGCTGAACCTGAACAATTGCAACAACTGTTACGCCGCATTGGGCAAGCGCGTGATGGAAGGCGTTGAGACCGAAATCAGCGGCGCGGTTACACCGAAATGGCAAATCCATGCAGGTTACAGCTATCTGCACAGCCAAATCAAAACCGCCGCCAATTCACGCGACGACGGCATCTTCCTGCTGATGCCCAAACACAGCGCGAACCTGTGGACGACTTACCAAGTTACGTCTGGGCTGACCGTCGGCGGCGGCGTGAACGCGATGAGCGGCATTACTTCATCTGCAGGGATGCATGCAGGCGGTTATGCCACGTTCGATGCGATGGCGGCATACCGCTTCACGCCCAAGCTGAAGCTGCAAATCAACGCCGACAACATCTTCAACCGCCATTACTACGCCCGCGTCGGCAGCGCGAACACCTTTAACATTCCCGGTTCGGAGCGCAGCCTGACGGCAAACCTGCGTTACAGTTTTTAAAGGCAAATATACCGTCTGAAACGGCAGCCGCAGCATCATCAAACCACAACAAGCTGCGCGGCATACCCTATGCTCTCACAACTGGAGTATGGCATTGCGAAGGAAAACAGACCGGACCGGCAGGCAGACCGCTTTGCCGGTTCGGTTTTACCGCTTGCCGCCAGTCTGACCCACAAGCCGAACATCATGAAACCCATACCGACCGACACATTCCAACCTGCCATACTGCCCCAAGCCTTTGAAACCGAAATCAAATCCACCTGCACGGGGCGAATCTATCGGATTCAGACGGCAACACTCGGCAAAATGCCGTCTGAAGGTTATCCCGTCCTCTTTGTCCTCGACGGCGAAGCCTTTTTCCCCGCACTTTTCAACATCATGCAGTCGCTGATGAACAACCCCGTTACCCGAAGCAACGCCCCCTGCCTGATCGTAGGCATCGGCTATGTCGGAGGAGGAGTGCGCGATTTGGCACAACGTGCCGCCGACTACACGCCGCCGCTTGGAGACAACGCCACGGCAGACGAACGGCAGCAGTTCGGACAGGCAGACCGCTTCGCCGACTTTATCGACAGCGAACTGACCACCTTTTTAGAAAGCAAATACCGGCTGGACAAAAATGAAACCGCCGTATTCGGGCATTCGTTCGGCGCACTGTTCGGACTGTATTCCCTGCTTTCCCACCGCCGTTTCAGACGGCATTGGCTCGTGTCCCCCTCGATTTGGTGGCACAACAGGCGGATACTCGATTTTATGCCGTCTGAAAACCGGCTAAACGGCATCGATGTCTGCCTCAACATCGGCGCGCTAGAACGGGGCAGCGATTGTAAACGCAGGGAAGAACGCGACATGGCAGGGCAGGCCGAACAAATGGCGGCAGAGTTGGACAGGCGCGGGGCCGCCGTCTTTTTCCGGGAATATCCGAATGCCAACCACGGCAATGCCCCGTTTCACTCGCTGACCGATTGCGTCGAATATTTGAGGAAGGCTTGGCAGAGGTAGGGAATCAGGGGTGGGCATAAAAGGCTTATCGCAAGATTGGAAGCCAAGGAGACCAAAAAAGCCGTCATCGCCGCATTGATGCGTAAGCAGGCAGCGATTGCGTACCGCACAGACAAGAAAATCAAAGATGACGGCTCATCGCGTGACAAACCGGCGGAAATCCTGATAAGAAAAAAAGGCATTTCTTTTGAAACGCCCGCCTTGCCGCGTGTAAAATCCTTTCAATTGTAAGGATTATGTTATCGATCAAAGGAGTATCTTTTCCATTTCGCAGTGCTACAATAATTCACGCCGTACCAACCCAACCAAATAGGTTGTAGCTCCCATTCTCATTTCGCAGTGCTACAATGCCGCGCTATGATTGCCTGCCCTCCGACACGTTGTAGCTCCCATTCTCATTTCGCAGTGCTACAATCTGAACGTGCGGCGTAGTTTCATCATATTGGTTGTAGCTCCCATTCTCATTTCGCAGTGCTACAATCGTGGTCAGGCTCTCCAACACGCATTCGAGGTTGTAGCTCCCATTCTCATTTCGCAGTGCTACAATACGGTACGTTGGTTGTCGGTGGCCCCGACTGTTGTAGCTCCCATTCTCATTTCGCAGTGCTACAATACTCCAACGGGAAATCCTTATTCTATAAGGGTTTCCCGTTTTATTTTGACTAAAAAAGTGGCTTTAAAATAATAATAGTTGGTCTGAATTGACCTTTTTTTCTTGGGTTTTCAGTTCGCCCAACAGCAGTTTCATAGCGGCATATTGCTTTTCTGTTACTTCCAAACAGCGGATTGAGCCTTCTTGCGGCAGGTTTGCACACAGCCTGTTGTGGTGTTTTTGCAACGAATCTCGGCCTTTGACGATACGGCTGTATACGGAAAGCTGGAGCATTTGGTATCCGTCTTTTAATAAAAACTGGCGGAATTGATTGGCGGCTTTGCGTTTTGCCGCCGTGATAACCGGTAGGTCGAAGAAGACGATAATCCTCATAAATTTGGCCTCACTCATATCGGTATTCTTTCAATGGTAGGATTTCAGGCAGTTTCAGTTGTTTGGCGTTTTTATCGGTTACACCGGCTTGAAATGACGAAACCATTTTGTCGATGGCAGCCAAGGTGCTGAAATGTTGCCGTTCGATGCTGATTTGATAGTGAAGGGTTTTGATAAGGTGTTGTTTGATGCCGGGGGTCAGTTCGGCTTTCAGACGGCCTTGTTCGTACAAATGTATCACGGTCAGGTCGGCTAATGGGCGTAAGGGTTCGATAAAGTCATCGGCGAGATTGAATGGATTGAGTTCGCTTCCATGAAACAAGCCTAATGCGGGCAACCAACCGTATAAGGTGAGGGTGCGTGCAACTGCGGCACGGAGCACGGCGTAGGTGTAGTTCAATGCGGCATTGACGGCGTTGTTGTCATTACGGGTAAATTTTTCTCCAAAGAGGGCTTGGAAGTAGAGGGCGGCAGCTTGGGCTTCACGGTTTCCTGTATCGCCTGAACGGACTTCAGATGCCAAAGTGCGCAGCCGTTTGGCTGCAAGATCATTGCCTGTTTCATCTGCAACAAAGGCTTGGTTCAGGATTTTTTGGCGGACGATATGTTGCCAGAATTGCTTTTTTAAGGGTTCGCTTATGTTCAGTTGCAGCTTGAGGATTTTAAGCTGGCGGTGATATTGGGCATAAGGCAGCCATTGTCCGCAGGGTAGGAACTGCTCGTCGCAGGTCAGCAGGGTTGCGCCATGTTCGGCTAAGGCTGATAGGAGCGGGGCGGTAATCAGGGTTTCGCGATTTTCGATGATGATAACGGCGATGTCTTCTAATGGTACGGTATGGGACTCGCCGTTTTGTTGAATCAGCAATTGCCGGCGTTGCAAGGATAGTTTGCCGCCGTTTTGAATGAGCAGGCTGCGCCAAGTCATGTTTTTCCCCTTATTTTGATATAAAAATCCCTGCTTCAGGCCGTCTGAAGCAGGGACAGATTAATTTAACGGACAGATGGGCGTTTTTTCAGACGGCATGGTCTGATTTCTTTGCCCAGTTCATCGATTTGGTGTTTTTGGAATGAAAGGGCAGTTTTAATTCCGATTCGATATACACCGTCTTTACCTTTAGTTTTATCTAAATCATGTGAACGCAAAGAAATGTTGCCAGTAGAACGATCTAATCCAGAAAAATAGCCGAAGAAAGTTTCTTTTTTAAGTTCAGCTTTAATCAGATCATTCGCATAAAGTACAAACCTAAACTCAAAACTATCATCCATTACCGTCCAATCTTCTTCATCTTTGAAAGCAACAACAGCCCTATCCGGTAAAATCCCTTTCGCTACCTGCCAACTGTAAATCGGGACCAGATAATACTTGCCGCCTTTCTCAAACACATCTACGCGCACCATGGTTGCGTTGTCGGCAATGCCGTTATGGTTGCGCACCCATACGCCGGTTTTCTGTACTTGCTCTACGCGCACGGCTTTTACCTGTTGGGTGCGGTTGCCTGCTTTATCGTATTTGTAAAACGGTTCGGCAAAGGCTTTGGCTGGGTCGTCTTTATGTGCTTCCAAACGTGCTTTCAGTGCTTCGTATAGCTTAGGTTCGCGCTCCCGATTGACCATTTTTTCCAAGTCTTTCAGTTTTAACTGTGTCAGCGGTACGCGCAACACGCTGATGCCTTCGTCCAGCCGTTTGGCGGATTTGACGGTTTCCATATGGCCTTGCCCGCTCATCTTCCGATTGGGCGCACGCGAAACAAACAGTGGCGTAACGTATTCGTGCACGGCTTCGGGACGAGATGATAATTTTTCTGCGAGCAGGGTACGCAGTTTTTCGGGGGTATCCGCTTCTTCAAATTCGGGTTTCCCGTCCGGTTTGCCGAAGACGCGAATCATGACTTCTTGTGCGAAAAATTCCCAAGGTTGCGGGAAGTGTGTTTTTTGATGCAGCACTTCTCCTGTTTCTTTATCTATGGTTTTCCCGTCAAACGCGTTCATTTCTTTATAGCGTACAAAACGGGTAATTTTCTGCTGCATGGCAACGGTCGAGCAGGCAACGACGACGGCATCCAAGGCGTGATGGCGGTCGTTTTCCGCACGCACTTTGCGCAATCCCCAAAAGCCGCGCAACAGATTGGTAATTTGTCCGTTGGATGCAAAGACACGTCTTTTCCTTTTACCTGTCAGCAGCATATGGTCGGCAACGAATTGGCACAGGAAACGGTTGACGTAGCGCGTATCGTTCAGATTGCGTTCTTTAAAGCCCTCTTCATCGAATTTTTGCAGCAGAATCCGTTGTTTTTTACTGCGTGGGAAACGGCTGGTTTCGACACGCGCTTTAAATTCCTGCCATTCGCGGCTGTTGTCTTTGCCGTTGAAGTATTCGTAAGGGGTTTGATTGCCTTTGTTTTGGTTTTCGCTGCCCAATACCAGCACTTTATTGTTGAAACTGTCGTCCCATGTGCGCGAGAACGGCAGGGCATGGTCAATTTCGACATAGCCTTTTTCGTTCAGACGGCCTAAGTTGATTTCTTTGCCCGAATACAGGCATTTGCCGTGTTGTTGCTCGTACAGGCGCAGTTTCAGAATATCTTTGGATTTGGGTTCGCCGACAAAATTGGGGAAATACTCTCGGAATTTGGCGGCGGCTTTTTCACGGTCTTTACGGTTTTCTTCTTGGCGTTTTTCGATTTCTTTGCGGTCTTTAAACGATTTTCCTACTTCCCTTGCCGTTTCAATATGGATACGTGCGGGGGAGCCGTAACGCCGAACCACGCCGTTAATGACTTTTCTGGCCTGAGATAAGGCACGCAAAACAACGGGGTTGCGGATTTCGTCGGCAGGGATGGGCGGCAGATCAATCTTTTCTTCCGTATTCTTCTTGCCGTAATGGTCTCCGTAGATTTCGGCGCAGGCTTCATCGTAACGTTTGCCTTGTTCCATTAGAGGCACAATTCGGCGCAATGCTTTCAAGGAAATTTGAACGAACTTGTCGAAGCTGATGTGTTTTAACAGCGCTTCTAAGATTTCGGGCTGTACACGGTCTTTCAGACGGCCTGTAATGTCCTCATCGGTTTTGAACAGGGAGAATGCCGTGCCGATTTCGTCTTGTAATTCGGGAGAAAGGTTTAATGGGGATTTTTTGTCTTTCAATCCTTCTTTTTCCAGCGCACGGCTGATGGCATGGTAGGCCTTCATTTCCATCAACGTTGAGGCTTCGGCATTGTCTTTACCATAGCGCAAGCCTTTGAAAAAGGCGGTATTGTCTAGCTCCAAAAGCTTACGGGCTTGTGCGTAAGTCAGTTTGGATTTTCTGTATGGCTCATCTATAAGCGTGGTGCGTTCGGTATCGGTCAATGGCCGCTCGCTGCCTTGCTCTAAAATACGCAGGTTATTCAGTTTGGTTAGCCAGACGAAACGTTCGGCTGTGTAGGTGTTTTTAGCGGCTTTCGGCTCTGTCGGCTCAAAGGTGCAATGCCCCAACATTTTTTGAACAGCATCGCCGGATAGGGCGGGGCGTTGCGTCATCAGCAGGGTTTCAATACCTTCTTTAAGGCCGCCTGAAATATGCGGATTGCCGAATTCTTTTTGTTTTTCAAACAATAAATTCAGCTCCGCCTGCAAATCTTTGCGGCTGAACGTATGCGAATAATCGCCGCGCTGGTTGCGGATATGGCCGCTTTCTTTCTCAAATTTATTTAAAGCCAATTCGGCCGGTGTGCGGAAATCGCCTGTCTGTAAGGCATGGGCATTGCCGGCTACGCCTTTAAGCAAAGCGCCAAGCTCCTTATCGGCAGTTTCGCCCTCGTTTTTCCGTTGCGATAAATAGCCGCGATGTTTGATTAAATGCAACAAGACTGCCGACCACTCTAAAGGCGTCAGTTTGCGGTCTAATGCGGCTGCGCGAAGTTGCCATGGTGTATTCGGTAAGGATTTAATCAAGCCGTTTTCGTCAAAATTGGCGGCTTGTAATACGCCTTCGCGTTTCAATAGGCGGCGGGTCCGAAGCAGGCGGTGGGCGCGACGGCGGGTCAGGCGGCGAACACTGCGTGCCAAGCGTCTTGCCGCTGCGAGAGAGTCGCCTGTTTTCGGTACTTCCGCACGCTCAAATACGCGCACACCTAAATCAATCAGGCGGGTGGGGTTTTCTTCTTCATCAATTTCTACCATTGCCCAGCCGACGGATGCGATGCCGATATCGAGACCGAGGATGTAGTTGATTGGATTAGGTTTGGAGGCAGCCATTTATTACTCCGTAAACAACGTTGCAAATAATGATAATATATCTGATTGTCTTATTTATATACAAATAGATTATTGACTTATCATCTCACAACGGCTAGAATTCTGAACATATTGTCGCGCTGCGAAATGAGAACCGTTGCTACAATAAGGCCGTCTGAAAAGATGTGCCGCAACGCTCTGCCCCTTAAAGCTTCTGCTTTAAGGGGCATCGTTTATTTCGGTTAAAAAATGCCGTCTGAAACCGGTTTTTGGGTTTCAGACGGCATTTGTATTTCGGGTTACCAGTTGACGCGCACCGACCGGCTGCCGAGCAATGTTTCCAGTTCGCCGAACAATGCGGAACTCGGCGTAACCGTCCATTTCGGCGGCACTTGAAGCCTGCCCGACGCTTTTTCGTTGGCATACGACAGTTGCAGCGGGATGCGCGGCGTGTCGGGCAGTTGGTGGGCGGCGAGCAGTTGTACCAGTCCGCCGATGTCGTGATGCGGGGCGAGGGCGAGGCTGAGGCTGCGGGCGTAGCGTTCGCGCGCCGTTTGCAGGGTCATGACTTGGTTTGCCAGAATACGCAGCCCGTCGCCGCCGCCGTAGTCGTCGCGGCTGACTTTGGATTCGATAATCAGCACTTGGTCGGATTTGAGGTAGTCGGCACAGTTTTCCAGCGTGTGGCCGCTGACCATGATTTCAATCTGCCCGCTCAAATCTTCGAGGCTGACAAAGGCGATTTTGCCGCGTTTGCCCATCGTGGTGCGCACGGCGGTCACGAATCCGGCGAGGCGCACGCTGTCTTGCGGTTTGAGTTTCGACAGTTTCTGCGGGGCGATTTGGCGGACTTCTTGGGCATACGGGCCAAAGGGGTGGCCGGACAGATAAAAGCCGATGACGGTTTTTTCTTCGGCGAGTTTTTCCGATTCGCTCCACATGGGCGCGTCAACGAGCCGCACCGGTTCGATGGCATCTTCCATCATGTCAAACAGCCCGCCCTGATTGGCGTTGGCGGCTTTTTGGTCGGCGTTGTTCATGGCAAGGTCGATGTTTGCCAAGAGCATGGCGCGGTTGGGTTCGATGCTGTCGAACGCGCCGCCGCGTATCAGGGCTTCAAGGGTGCGGCGGTTCATGTGTTCTTTGCCGACGCGCTCGCAGAAGTCCAACAGGCCGGTAAATTTGCCGCCGCTTTGCCGCGCGGCGGTGATGGATTCGACGGCGGCTTCGCCCGTGCCTTTAATCGCGCCGAGTGCGTAGCGGATTTTCATGTTCGGATACGGCGTGAAGCGGTAGTCGGATTCGTTGATGTCGGGCGGCAGGAACTCGATGCCGTTGGCGCGGCAGTCGTCGTAGAAATGCTTGAGCTGGTCGGTGTTGTCCAATTCAGACGACATGGTCGCCGCCATAAATTCGGCGGGGTAATGGGCTTTGAGCCATGCGGTCTGGTAGGAAATCAGGGCGTAGGCGGCGGCGTGGGATTTGTTGAAACCGTAGCCGGCGAATTTTTCCATATAGTTGAAGATTTCGTCGGATTTTTCGCGCGAAATGCCTTGTTTTGCCGCGCCTTCGGCGAAGATTTCGCGGTGTTTCACCATCTCTTCGGGCTTTTTCTTACCCATGGCGCGACGCAGCAGGTCCGCGCCGCCGAGCGAGTAGCCGCCGATAATCTGCGCCGCCTGCATCACTTGTTCCTGATACACCATAATCCCGTAGGTCGGCGCGAGGATGCCTTCGAGCAGCGGGTGGATGTATTGGAATTCCTGCCCCTTCATGCGCGCGACGAAGTCGGGGATGTTGTCCATCGGGCCGGGGCGGTAGAGCGATACGAAGGCGATGAGTTCTTCAAACTTGGTGGTGTGCGCCGTTTTCAGCATTTTTTTCATGCCGGTCGACTCGAACTGGAAGACGGCGGTGGTGTTCGCGTCGCGGAAGATTTTGTAGGCGGCTTGGTCGTCGAGCGGGATTTTGCCGACATCGACAATATCGCCGGTGGTGTTTTTGATGTTGTTCTGCGCCATTTCGATAATGGTCAGGTTGCGCAGGCCCAAAAAGTCGAACTTCACCAAACCCACGTCTTCCACGTCGCCCTTGTCGTACATGGATACGGGCGAAGCGGATTCGTCCGCCTGATACACGGGGCTGTAATCGGAAATCTTGCCCGGCGCAATCAACACGCCGCCCGCGTGCATACCCAGACCGCGCGTCAAATCTTCCAGCTTTTTCGCCAGCGTAATCAGTTCGTCCGCTTCTTCCGCTTCGATCAATTCCTGAATCTGCGGCTCCGCCTTCATTGCATCGTCCAAACCCAAAGGTTTGTTGGCTTCCAACGGAATCAGCTTCGACAGTTTGTCGCACAGGGTAAACGGCAGTTCCAGCACGCGCCCTACGTCGCGTATCACCGCTTTGGACGACATCGTGCCGAAGGTAACAATTTGGCTGACCGCCTCCGCGCCGTATTTCTCGCGCACATATTCAATCACGCGGCCGCGGTTGCTTTGGCAAAAGTCCACGTCGAAGTCGGGCATAGAAACGCGTTCGGGGTTTAGGAAACGCTCGAACAGCAGCGCGTATTTGAGCGGATCAAGGTCGGTAATCTTCAATGAATACGCCACCAGCGAACCCGCGCCCGAACCACGGCCCGGCCCGACCGGACAGCCGTGTGTTTTCGCCCAGTTGATAAAGTCTTGTACGATAAGGAAATAGCCGGGGAATTTCATCTGGATGATGATGTTCAGCTCAAAATCCAGCCGTTCCTGATATTCCGGCATTTTCGCCGCCCGCTCCGCCTCGTCGGGATAAAGCTGAATCATGCGTTCCTGCAAGCCTTCGTTGGACAGCTTGACCAGATAATCGTCCAGCGACAGGCCGTCCGGAGTAGGGAAGAGCGGCAGGAAGTTTTTGCCCAATGTGATGTGCAGATTACAGCGTTTGGCAATTTCTACCGTGTTTTCCAAGGCTTCGGGCAAATCGGCGAAACGTTCGGCCATCGTTTCCGGCGGAATGAAAAACTGACCCGGCGTGAAATCGCGCGGACGTTTCTTGTCCGTCAATACCCAGCCGCCTGCGATACACACCCGCGCCTCGTGCGCGTTGAAATCGTCGCGGCTCATAAACTGCGTCGGATGCGTCGCCACTACCGGCAAACCCAGTTCCTCCGCCAGCTTCACGCTGCCGGAAACGCAAGCCTCCCATTCGGGACGCTCGGGCAGGCGTTGCAGCTCTAAATAAAACGCATCGGGAAACCACGCCGCATATTTCAACGCCGCCGCACGCGCCGCGTCTTCATTGCCGTTCAACAGATTCACGCCCACTTCGCCGTAATGCGCGCCGCTCAAACAAATCAAGCCGCTGTTGTCGCCGTTTTCCAGCCATTCGGGATTGAGTTCCGCATGGTGGACATTGCGGTCTTTGCCGACATAAGCCGCCGTTAAAAGCTCGCTCAAGCGCAGATAGCCCGCATCGTTGCGGATAATCAGCATGGCGCGGAACGGCTTGTCGGGCGCATTCGGATTGCCTATCCACACATCCGCTGCACCGACAGGCTTAATCCCCGCGCCGCGGCAGGCTTTATAGAATTTCACCAAGCCGAATTCGTTCATCAAATCACTGATGCCCAAAGCAGGCAAACCGTATTCCTGCGCTTTGGCAATCAGTTTTTTAATCCGTACCATGCCGTCGGTAATCGAGAATTCGGTATGCAGGCGCAGGGGGATGTAGGTCGGCTCGGTCATGGCAAAATCGGCGTGAACAATAAAAGGCGTATTGTAGCAGGGTTGTCTTCAGATGGCGGTGTAGGTAATGCCGTTTCGGATTCAGACGGCATGACCTGCAAATGTTTTTGAGCTTTTACGACGGCAAAAAAATGCCTCCTGCCGTATGGCGGAGGCTTCCCAAGGAGTATTGATAGATATAAAGAACTATCAAACTAGTCATAAAGAACTATATACCTTATTTGGACGGACGGCAAGCAGTTAAATTAATTTTACGTTCAAACAGGTTTTTGATTTCGTTTTGATGGCTGATGCCGATGACCAGTGTATCGGGCAGTTCGCGTTTGAGGAGGTGCATCAGCGTCAATGCGGATTCGTCGTCGAGCTGGTTGGTGGCTTCGTCAAGGAACAGAATTTGCGGTTTGTGCAGCAATGCGCGGGCAAGGCTGAGCCGCTGTTGTTCGCCGCCTGACAGGAGGGAGTGCCATTCCCTTTCGGTATCCAAGTCGTCGGTCAGACAGCCTAACCCTACCTGTTCCAATGCCGTCTGAAGGGCGTGGTCGTCTGTATGTGCGGCATTCGGGTAGTGGGCGGTTTGACGCAGGGTTCCGGCGGGAAGATAGGGGCGTTGCGGTAGGAACAATGTTCCGCCTTTTAATGTGAAATTGCCGAGATAATAAGGCCACAACCCTGCCAATACGCGCAGAAGGGTGGATTTTCCGATGCCGCTTTTGCCTTCGAGCAATACCCATTCGGGGGCGCGGGCTTTGAGGGTGATACCGGAGAGCAGTTTGCCGCCGCTTTGGGTGTGGACGGTCAGGTCTTGCAGGGCGAGGATGCCGCCTGCTTTGTTGCCGGACGGTGATGGGTCGGGCTTTTGTATTGCGGCTGCCGTTGTCCTTTTTTCACTTATTTGTTCCAATGCCGTCTGAAAACCGGAAAGGCGTTCGACGACTGCCGCCCATTCGATAAGGCTGCGGTAGTAATCGGTAAACCAGCCGAAGCTGTCTTGAACCCGGGCAAACGATGTGCGGGTCTGCATCATATCGCCGAAGGTCAGGGTTTTCGCCAGATACATGGGTAACGTGGCGAGGATGGGGATAAAGATGCTGATGCGGACGTAGGTTGCAAAGAAGGTTTCTTGGCGGAATTCGCAGTTGGTCAGCTGCCGCCAGTTGTCGCGGATACGCTTAAAACGCTGTTTCAGCCGGTCTGCTTCGGCATCGTTGCCATTGTAAAAGGCGATTTGTTCGGCATTATCGCGCACACGCAGGAGGGCGGCGCGGTAATCGGCTTCGCGGTGCTGGCGGTCAATGTTGAGGATTTTCAGTTTGCGGCCGACGAGGTGTGCGAAGAGTGTGCTGATGACGGAATAAATCAGGGCAACCCAGACGAGGTAGCCGTGCAGGGTGATGTTTTGTCCGCCGATATTGAAGGTTTGTACGCCGGAGAGCGTCCACAGTACGGCGACGAACGCGCTGAATTTGGCAACGTTGTTGATGAAGGAGCGAAAGAGGCTGATGCTTTTGTCGGCGAGGAGGTAGATGTCTTCGGCGATACGCTGGTCGGGGTTGTCCGGTTCGCCCGTCAGGCGCAGGCGGTAGTGTTTGTGTTCGTCAAGCCAGTGGTGTTGGAACTGCTCGGTCAGATGGGAACGCCAGCGGAAAATAAGGCGTTTCTGCAGCCAGTCCCCAAATCCGATGCAGGCAACAATCATTGCCATATATCCTAAAAATTCACTGATCAGGGAAGGCATGGACGCGCCGTCGAATGCGGCCAGCGCATCATAGAAGCGTTTGTCCCAAGCGGCTATCCAAACGCTGATGGTGGTTGAAAAAAGCGTAAGGCCGATGAGTGAGGCGAGTATCAGCCATTGGGTTTTGCTGTGTCTGCCTGTCCAAAACGGACGGGCAAGATGAAGGAAGTTTTTTAGGGATTTCATGATGTTTTTAATGCATACGGCAAGCCGTCCGAAAGCAGGGTCAGGCTTTCAGACGGCCTCTTTGATTAAAAATGATACTTTTGCAGCGAAGGCACGCCCTTACATCTTCCATTTCAGGCTGAACACGGCATTACGCGGTTCGCCGTAGAAGTTGCCGTAGTTTTTTGTACGGTTGCTGTTGTTTTCATAGTAGCGTTTGTCGGTCAGGTTGTTGACTGCCAGCCCCAGTTGCAAATTGTCGGTCGGACGGTATTGCAAACCGGCATTCCAAACCGTATAGCCGCCTTGGGGCAGTTTGCTGCCGGTTTTGCTTTGACTGGATAAGCCCATACCGATGCTTAACTTACCGTTTGCAAACGGCGGCGTATAGCTGCTGTAAGCGCGGAAAATGTGTTTTGGAGTCCAGTTGGCAAAATCGCCCTCGGTATGGGGATGGTTTTCTGTTTTGCGGATATTGTAGGTATAGCCGGCAAACAGTTTCCAATTTGCGCCGATTGCTCCGGAAATTTCCGCATCTGCACCGCGGCTGCGTTCTTTTGCGGGAACGTAGTAGAAAGTCTGCTTCTTGTTGCCGCTGGCCGGAACGTTGACACGCACGCCGACGTTGGTGTTATCGGTTTGGAACAGGGAAACGGCCGTATTGAGTTTGCCCTGCATCCATTCGCCTTTCCAACCCAATTCGTAGTTTTTACCGACTTCGGGCGCGAGATAGCTGTTGTCCGCATTTGTTTTCAGAGTCGGTTTGTAGATGGATGTATAGCTTGCATAGAGGCTTTGCCCCGGCATGAAATCGTAGGTGATGCCGATGTATGGAATGAATTTGTTGTTTTTGACCGAATAGGTTTTTGCATCATTATCCGGAGCGCCTGCATAACGGGACCAGTTGTAATCGAAGTCGCGTTTCCAATGGGTATAGCGTCCGCCTGCCAACAGATGCAGTTTTTCCGTAGGATTGATGCGGGTACCTGCCGCAAGGGCGTGCGTATAGAAATGGTTGTTGCTGTCCATAATGCTGTATGGTTCGGCGGCCCAGTCCGGCTGAGGGATAACGGCAGAAAATGGATCGTAGCTGCCGGTTGCCTGCATACGGGTATGGTGCAGGGTATTGCGCTCTTTCGAATAATTATGGGTCAGGAAGATGTCGTGGGTTTGACCCAAGGCTTCAAACTTGCCGCGCAGGTTGTTTTGAATATGCAGGTGTTTGCTGTCGTGCTGATAGCGGAAAGCCTGTTGGTCTTCGATACCGATGGATTGATTGGCTTTCAACCCGCTTTTGCCTGCCATTAAGAAAGCATACCTTTGGTCGGAGTGGCTGTTTCGCCAATCGATTTTGCTGTTCCATTTCCAGTTGTCGTTGAAGTAGTGGTCAAATTCTGCAAAAACACCGTTTTTGATGAACCGCCCATGATTCCAATCCGCACCGAAATAGCTGTTGCGCGGCAGGCTGCTTCCGTCTTCCCATAAAGGTAAGCCGTTGAGATTGGGGGTGTTGCGCTGGGCGATACGGTACGCGCCGACAGAAACCTTGCTGTTTTCCCCGATGTCTTTTTCCAAAATGCCGTAAAGAAGGCTGTTTTGCCCTTTCACTTTATCCTGAAAGGTTTTGTCATGATCAAAACTGCCGACAATACGCCCGCGGAGTTGGTTTTCTGGGCTTAAAGTGCCCGAGGCATCCAATTCGATATGCCGTTTGCCGAAACGGTCGGCTAAACCATTCATACTGATTTGTTTTTTAGCCGTCGGTTTTTTGCGTACGGCATTAATCGTACCGCCGGGCGCGCTGTTGGATTGGGTCAGCCCGGCCGCACCACGCACAACTTCAATGTGGTCATACATGGCAAGGTCGGTGATGTTGTGCCCGTCTCTGACAGGGCTGCCGAATATGCCCGGCGCGCCAATAGTGGTGGCCATGCCGTCTTCTTCCAATTTTTCAATATAGAATCCGCGGCTTTGGAAATGGGTGCGGTTCCCTTGGCGGACGACATTTACACCGGTCGTTGTTTTCAACGCATCTGCAAGCGTAGTAATACCTTGATCGTCAATTTGGTTTTTGGTAATCACGCTGACGGATTGCGGCGTCTCGCGCGGAGTCAATGCCAGTCCTGTGGTGGAACTCATGGCCGAAGTCGTATAGTCATTACGGTTTTCGGTACGCAGGCTGCGGTTTTTGGCGGTTACGCGGATTTGTTCCAGTTCTGCCTGTTGCATTTCTCCGGCAGCCTGTGCGGCGTGGGACAATGCGGTCAGGCTGAGCGTCAGTATGCTGAGTTTGAAGAGTTTGTATGGGCGGTTCATGCCTATGCTCCTGTGCAAGGTTGACTTGGTAAAGCTTATTAATGTTGCAAACATATCCCCTGTTTTGAAATAAACCAAATATTACTTGGCGGGTATTCGGACAGGGTAGGATATGGTAGTTTAATGATTCGATACCAATAAAAATAATCAGAAAGAACTATATCGAAATCCTAAAAAAATCAACAGGATTTTTGTTGGATTTGGAGGGGTTTAGATGCTTTGTTTTAAATCAAATTTTTTATCGGGCAAATTTTAATGGTTTTTTGATGGATGATGCCTGCCGTCGTTATAGCGGACGGTTTATGCGTTGGGATATATATAAACGGTTTGCGGATTTATTGTCGGTTTTCAGGGTAATGCGCGGTCGGGATAAGGCGTTGCAGCCTGCTGTTGGACAGGATTTCTTTGATCGGATGGCGGCATATGGGGTTTCAGACGGCATTTTTACTTTTACGGAACAGGTGGGGTGGGATGTGCCGCCGGTTTTGCGGCAATTTGGGGTGCGCGGCGGCAGGTGCTACAATAACGGCCTCTTTCTGAAAGGGGACATTATGGAAGCCACTGTCTATCTCGAAGACAACGAATACATCGCCTTGTGCGACCTCTTGAAGTTGGCCGGACTTGCCGAAAGCGGCGGGCAGGCGAAAGCGTTGATTGCCGAAGGGCTGGTGTTGCGCAACGGCGAAACCGAAACCCGTAAAACCGCCAAAATACGCGGCGGCGAAGTCATCGAGTTTGACGGCGCGCGCTTGGAAATCGCCGATGGATACGACCCTGAAGAATAAAGCCGAAGCCCTTTTGGGCGAGCCGCTTTTAGACGAACCCGTCCGACCCGAGTCGTGGGAATGCTGCGGCAGCGACTGCGGCGAGGCGTGCATTCAGACGATTTATTGGGCGGATAAGGCCCGCTACGACGCGCAACGGCAGAAATTGAAAGAAGCGGGTTGGGCGGACAATGCCGTCTGAAAACGGTTCGGCTTGATATAGTGAATTAACAAAAATCAGGACAAGGCGGCGAGCCGCAGACAGTACAAATAGTACGGAACCGATTCACTTGGTGCTTCAGCACCTTAGAGAATCGTTCTCTTTGAGCTAAGGCGAGCCAACGCTGTACCGGTTTAAATTTAATTCACTATAAAACCACGTTTTCAGACAGTCTTTTATAGTAGATTAAAATTGAAAACGTCCATATCGTCATTCCCGCGCAGGCGGGAATCCGGAAGTTCGAAATAGCGGTTAACCTTAAACATTTCCAATAAATCAAAGTCTGGATTCCCGCCTGCGCGGGAATGACGGCATAGCGGCTTTTCCTTTGCATTTGCCATACGCCCGTCTTCAACATTACCGCCGCCACACCGCCCGACAATATTGAAACACCCTGCCCACCATTTACCACACACATAACGCCTTATGATAGACCTGCACTGCCATTCCACCGTTTCCGACGGTATGCTCTCCCCCGCCGAAGTCGTGCGTCTCGCGCATCAAAACGGCTGCACGCTGCTGGCGTTGACTGACCACGACCACACCGGCGGCATCGCCGAAGCGCGTGCCGAAGCTGACAGGCTCGGTTTGCGCCTGATTAACGGCGTGGAAATCTCCGTAACGTGGCGCGGGCGCACCATACACGTTGTCGGTTTGGATTTCGACGAGCAGGACGAAAACCTGCAAAACCTGTTGGCGCAAGTGCGGAAAGGTCGTCTGAAACGTCTTGAAGCCATCGCCGAAAAACTTGAAAAGAAAGGCATCGGCGGCGCATACGAAGGCGCGCTCGCGCTGGCGGCAAACAAAGAAATGGTCAGCCGCACCCACATCGCCGAGTTCCTCATCAAAAACGGATACGTCAAAAACAAGCAGCAGGCGTTCATCAAATACTTGGGCGACGGCAAATCCTGCGCCGTCCGACACGAATGGGCGACGCTGGCAGACTGCGTTTCCTCCGTCAACGGCGCGGGCGGGTTGGCGGTCATCGCCCACCCCATGCGCTACGATTTGTCCGCCACCGCCAAGCGCAATCTGTTTGAAGAATTTAAAAACCTCGGTGGCGCAGGCATCGAAGTCCACAGCGGCAACTGCTGCAAAAACGACCGCCTTAACTACGCGCTTTTGGCAGAACGCTTCGGTATGCTCGCCAGCGCGGGCAGCGACTTCCACCGTTTAAACGACTTCAGCGGCGGCATTCTTGGCGCGTGTCCCGAACTGCCGGAAAACTGCAAACCGGTGTGGGCGCATTTTTCCCGACATTGAATGCGGATAAAAATGCCGTCTGAAAACTTTTCAGACGGCATTTTTTTTGCGTTTTAAACGTTGTCGTACAGTTTTCGGACGGTTTTACCGATGGCGGCGATGCCTTTTTCCAGCGTTTGAGCGTCCTGCGCAATGCTCATGCGGATGCACTCGCCCGCGTGCGGGTAATCCTGCGTGTCGATGCCGACGAAGAAATGCTCGCCCGGAATAATCAGCGTACCTTCGGCTTTGAGCATTTCGTACAGGGTTTGCGATGAAACGGGCAGGTTTTCAAACCAGAGCCACAGGAAAATCGCGCCTTCGGGTTTGTGGATTTTCATCGGGTACGCGCCCAGCTCGCGCTTGAGCAGCGAGACGGCGGTTCGCGCCTGATTGCGGTAAAACGGCCGGATGACTTGGTCGGCAAGCCGTTTCATCTCGCCGCTTTCCAGTAGAGGGGCGGCGATGGCCGCGCCGAAGCGCGTGGGGGCAAGGTTCACAATCGCGTTCAGGCTGCTGACGGCTTTGACGACTTCGGGCGCGGCGACGATGATGCCGGTGCGAACGCCTGGCAGGCCGACTTTGGAAAGGCTGAAGCAGAGGATGATGTTTTCGTGCCAATTCAGCGTTACGTCGCTGTAAATGATGTTGGGGAACGGCATTCCGTAGGCGTTGTCGATAATCAGCGGAATACCGTGTTCACGCGCCAAAGCGTCCAAACGCGCCATCTCACCGTCGGTCAACACATTGCCGGTCGGGTTGGTCGGGCGCGAACAGCAAATCGCGCCGATTTTGCCTGCTTTGAGTTCGGGCAGGTTTTCCAATGCTTCAAAGTCCACGCGGTATTTGAAGAAGCCTGCTTCGCCTTCGTGTTTGACGTTTTCGATTTTGGGCTTGACGGAAACGAAGTGCTGCCCTTCGACGTGTACGTCGGCATAGCCGATATATTCGGGCGCGAGCGGCAACAAAATGGCTTTTTCTGCGGATGTGCCGTCTGAAAGGTTGAATTTGCCGCCGAAGAGGTTGAATAAATAGAAAAACGCGTTTTGCGAACCGTTGGTCAGCGCGATATTGTCGGCGGTCAGGTTCCAGCCGTATTCGCGGTTGAGGAAGGCGGTCAGTGCGTCAATCAGCGCGGCATCGCCTTGGGGGTTGGAGTAGTTGCCGATGTTTTCGACGGCGTGTTCTGCCGCCAGTTTGGAGAATATGTCGGCAAACGCCCGATCGATTTCCGGAATGCGCGCCGGGTTGCCGCCGCCGAGCATGTTGACGGGCTTGTCGCTTTTGAGCGCGTCGCCGAGGTCGTCCATCAGTTGGAGGATGCCGCTGTGTTGCGTGAATTTTTCGCCGAATGCTGAAAACTGCATGTCAAACTCCGTGTGTGTAAGGTAGGTTGGTTTGTACGTTATGCCGTCTGAAGGTTCAGACGGCATTTTTTGTGTGTGTTTCTCGTACCCAAAGCAGGTCGCAGATGCCGTCGCTCGGGGCAAAGCCGGTCGGGGCGTTGATGAGCAGGGTGCGGATTGCCTGCTGGTCGTAACGGTCGCAGGCCGCACGGATGCGGTTGAGCAGGGCGGAGAGCTCGTGCCACGGCAGCATGGTCTCGTTGGCGGTCATGATGCGCGGATGGCTGGTTTTGCGGACGTTGTCGCCGATGAGCAGCTCTTCGTAGAGTTTTTCTCCGGGACGCAATCCGGTAATGAGGATTTCGATGTCGCCGTCGGGTTGTTCGGGTGTTTTGGGTTTGAGGCCGCTTAGGGTAATCATTTGGCGGGCAAGGTCGATGATTTTGACGGATTCGCCCATGTCGAGGACAAATACGTCGCCGCCCGTACCCATCGCGCCTGCCTGTATGACGAGTTGGGCGGCTTCGGGTATGGTCATGAAATAACGTGTGATTTCGGGGTGGGTCAGGGTAAGCGGGCCGCCTTCGGCGATCTGTTTTTCAAACAGCGGGACAACGGAGCCGGACGAACCTAAAACATTGCCGAAACGCACCATGCTGAAGCGGGTTTTTTGTCCTGGTTCGGCGGCGAGTGCCTGAAGGCAGAGTTCCGCCATGCGTTTGCTGGCACCCATGGTGTTGGTGGGGCGGACGGCTTTGTCGGTGGAGATGAGGACGAAGGTTCTTACGCCCGATGCCGTGGCGGCAAGCGCGCACTCGAGTGTGCCGAAGATGTTGTTGCGTATGCCTTCGACGGTGTTGAATTCGACCATGGGGACGTGTTTGTAGGCAGCGGCGTGATAGACGGTCGCAATGGAAAAGGCGGTCATGACGTGTTCGAGCAGGGTGCGGTTTTGCACCGAGCCGAGAAAGGGCAGGATTTCGGTGTCGAGGCGTTTTTGGATGCAGGTTTCGCGCAATTCTTTTTCGATGGCGTACAGGGCGAATTCGGATAACTCGAACAGCAGCAGCTTTTCGGGGCGGCGGCGGATAATCTGGCGGCAGAGTTCCGAACCGATGGAGCCGCCCGCGCCGGTTACCATGACGGTTTTGCCTTCGATGTCGGCACTCATCAGGCGGTCGTCGGGCGTGACGGGGTCGCGCCCGAGCAGGTCGGAGACGGAGATTTTTTTGAGCGTGCCGATGCTGATTTTCCCGTCCATCAGGTCTTTCATTCCGGGAATGGTCAACACTTCGCACGGATAGGCTTCCAGTTTGCTGATGATTCGGCGGCGTTGTTCCTGAGTCGCGCCGGGGATGGCGAGCAGGATTTTTTCCACGCCGTAGCGTCCGATGAGGGCGGCGATGTCGTCGGGGCGGTAAACGGCAAGGCCGCAGATGACGGTGCGCCACAGTTTGGGGTCGTCGTCCACAAAGGCGGCGGCGGAATATTCGCGCATTTGTTTGACGGCCTCAAGCAGTTGTCTGCCCGACCGTCCCGCGCCGTAAATGATGACGGGGATCATCTGTTTTTTGGGGTGTTCGGACAACAGTCCGCGCAAAACCATACGCGAGCCGGTCACGGAAACAAACAGCAGTAAGAAATAGACAATCGGCAGGGCGAGGCGCAGCCTTTCTTCAAAAATCAATGTGTTGAGGAAGAACAGGACGGCGGAAACAATGCTGCCTGCCAGCGCGGTGGAGAGGATGCGGAAGCTGATGAAGCGTGTAACGGCACGGTAGAGCCCCATTCTGACGAACAGACCGATGGTCAACAGCGCGGTCAATAGGAAAGACTGCCAGTTGGCAGGGTCGAACCATTCGTTCGAGTAGTCGGCCTTTAGGCTTTGGGTGAACCAGAATGCAATGAAAATCATCAGAAAATCGTGTATGAGGAAACAGATTTTCTTGATGTTGCGCGGCAGGGCGATCAGGGTTTCCAGAGTCATATCGTGGGGCGGTATGTGCTTTCAGGCGGCATATGCCGTCTGAAGGGTTATCGTGCGGCTTCGGTCAATACGGCTTCGATGTGTTTTTTGCAGAATGCGATTTCGCCGTCGGTCAGCGTCGGGTGCACCAAGAACATCAGGCTGGTATCGCCCAACTCGACGGCGTTTTTCAGCCGCTCTTTGGGCCGCCACGGCGTGTTGTCGAAGGCTTTTTCCAAATACACTTCTGAGCAGCTGCCTTGATAGCAGGGGACTTTGCGCGCGTTCAGTTCGCTGACGATGCGGTCGCGCGTCCAGCCGTCTTTGAGGTGTTCGGGTTTGACGAAGGCGTAAAACTTGTATTGCGCGTGTTCGATGTAGCCGGCGACTTCAATCAAGCGGATGCTTTTGAATTTGCCCAGGCTTTCCGCCAGCTTGGCGGCGTTTTCTCGGCGGCGCGCCGTCCATTCTGGCATACGTTTGAGCTGGATGCGCCCGATGACCGCCTGCATTTCCATCATACGCCAGTTTGTGCCGAAACTTTCGTGCAGCCAGCGGAAACCGGGTGCGTGTTGGCGGCAGTACACGGCATCGTAGCTTTTGCCGTGGTCTTTGTACGACCACATTTTTTCCCACAGGGTTTTGTCGTTGGTCGTAACCATACCGCCCTCGCCGCCGGTGGTCATGATTTTGTCTTGGCAGAACGACCACGCGCCGACGTGTCCGATGCTGCCGACGGATTTGCCTTTGTATTTCGCGCCGTGCGCTTGGGCGCAGTCTTCGATTACCCAAAGATTATGTTCTTTTGCCAAAGCCATAATGCCGTCCATTTCGGCGGGCATACCGGCAAGGTGGACGACGATGACGGCTTTGGTATTCGGGGTCAGCACAGCCTTGACGGTTTCCGCGCTGATGTTTTGGCTGTTCAAATCCACATCGGCAAACACCGGATTTGCGCCCGCGTTCACAATGCAGGACGCGGAAGCCAAGAAAGTGCGCGAGGTAACGATGACATCGTCGCCCGCGCCTATGCCGATTGCTTTGAGCGCGGCATCGAGTGCCAGCGTGCCGTTGGCAAGGGCGACGGCGTATTGCGTACCGGCGAAGGCGGCAAATTCTTTTTCAAATTCGCGGCATTCGTTTCCCGTCCAGTAATTGACTTTGTTGGACAGCAGGACTTTGGAAACGGCATCGGCTTCTTCTTGGGTGAAGCAGGGCCACGGGGAAAGGGAAGTGTTCAACATGATGGTTTGTCCGTCGGGTTCAGACGGCATTTCCGACCCTATGCCGTCTGAAAGGGGTGCGTCCCGAAGAATCGGGCGCACGCCGCAGGTGTTGTCAAAATCGGTCTGTACGGGGGTGTATTTTAATCGCTTATGCTGTCGAGGTCTCGGGGTTTTTGCGCGGCAGCGGCTTTGCCGGATTGCCCGCGACGGTTATGCCGTCTGAAACGTCGCGTACGACGACTGCGCCCGCTCCAATGGTTGCGCGGCTGCCGATACGGATTTGCTGGCGGCTGCACGCGCCCGTGCCTATCCAGCTTTCTTCGCCGATACGCGTGTTGCCCGACAGGTGCGCGCCCGGGCTGATGTGGACGAAAGCGTCAAGCAGGCAGTCGTGATCGACGGTGGCGGCAGTGTTCACAATCACGCCGTCTTTCAATACGCTGCCGGCCTGTACGACTGCCTGAGCCATCACGACGCTGCCCTGACCGACGGTTGCCGACGGGGAAACGTATGCAAGCGGATGAATCAGGACGGGCAGTTTAAAACCCAATGCGGCGGCGCGTCCGGCGATTTGGCGGCGGATGCGGTTGTTGCCGACGGCGACGGCGATGTCGAATTGTTCGGGCAATAAACCGTTTTCAAGCAGCAGCGTCGTGCCGATGACGGGAAAGCCGTCGATACTGCCTTGTGCGCGGTCGTCCAGAAAAACGATTTCGCCGTATGTGCCGAGTGCGGCGGCAAGGTCGGCAACGACTTTTCCGTGTCCGCCCGCGCCGACGACGGCAAGTTTGCGTTTCCCTGTGAAAGGGGGCATGGTGGCTTCGCCCTGTGCGGAAATCCCTTCTTTAATCAAGACTTTTCTGACTGTCAAAAACAGGATTTTCATATCCAGCCAAAAACTGTAATGGTCGATATACCAAACATCGCAGGCGAATTTTTCGTCCCACGAAAGCGCGTTGCGCCCGTTGACCTGCGCCCAGCCGGTAATGCCGGGTTTCATTTCGTGGCGGCGGTTTTGAAATTCGTCGTACAGCGGCAGATATTGCATCAGCAGCGGGCGCGGGCCGACCAGGCTCATCTCGCCTTTTAAGACATTCCACAGTTCGGGCAGTTCGTCCAAGCTGGCGGCACGCAGTTTTTTGCCGAAATCGGTCAGGCGTTCGCTGTCGGGCAGCGGAATGCCGTCTGAATCAAGCGCGTCGCGCATAGAGCGGAATTTAATCATTTTAAACGGCTTGCCGTCCTTGCCCGGCCGCTCTTGGATGAAGAATACGGGCGAACCCAGATTCTTGCGGATGAGGTACGCCAAAATCAGGAAAACGGGTGAGAGGACAATCAGCCCCGATGCGGAGGCGGCAATGTCGAACAGGCGTTTGAAAAATTTATTCATCAGCTAATCTTTCAATCAGGTTGACGATTTTTTGATAGGCAACGTCGCGCCTGAAGCGGCGGACGATTTCGTCGGACTGAACGGGGTCGTTTTTGCGCTTCAAAATATCTTTGGCGGCTTGAACGAAACCGTCCACATCGCCGGAACGGTAGTTTTCGTGCGGCAGCAGGTTCAAGAGGCTAAGGACTTCGGCATTGTTCTGGCTGTTCAGAATCGGTTTTTGCAAAGCCATATAGTCGGAAAGTTTGTTGGTAACCGACTGCATGGCGTGGCTATGGATGGCGTTGACGGCAATGTCGCACGCTTTGGCAATCGACATCATTTCAGAATAGGGTAAATAACCGTAAAACTTGATGGCGCGGTTTTCATATTGTTTGAGTTTCTCCAAATCGGGTCCTCCGCCCATAATGTGCAATTCGACGTTTTCGCCGTCGTCTAAAAGTTTCCGAACACCTTTGCACACGGTTTCCACGTCATAGCTGTAACTGAGCGTGCCCAAGTAGAAAAGGCGGACGGTTTTGGAGCGGAATCGCGGGGGGGGGGCGATGGCGGCAAAATCCGTACCGATATAGACGGCTTCGCCGGGTACGTTCGGATTGGCTTCTTTGGCGCGGTCGAGATAAGTCTGCGATACGGCAACCAGCGCGTCGGCGCAGCGGTAGGCACGGTTGGCGCGTGAAGCAAAGGGCAGCAGCTTGTGCGGTACTTTTTTCAAAAACGGTACGACCGAGGAGAAAGACTCCGGCCATACGTCCTGTACATCGACAATCAGTTTGTAGCCCAAACGCGCTTTGTGTTTGCCCAACAGCAGGTTGGTGGCAATCAGCGGATAGGCGGAATAGACGATGTCTTGTTCGCCCGGCCGGCAGTTTTTCAGCCATTGCTCAAAATTTTTGACGAAGCGGTAATGGCTGGCAACACGTTCTAAAGACACGTTTTTGCCGTAGCCGCTTTCTTCCAACAGCATGACTTTCAGACGGCCTTGCGAGGCGGCCTCGGCATCTTCGGGCCGTCTGAAGGATTTGTCGTAGTGGCGGAAACGGCTGGTAATCAGTAACACGTCGTGCGATTGCGACAACAGTTCTGCCAGATACCAAAAGCGGTTGAAATACGGTTCGGACGGCAGCGAGCAGTAGGGGGCGACTATGGTGATGTTCATCGGCGGCTTTCAGACGGCATTACATGGTATAGGCGGCCATGGTGGTACGGTAGATTTCGTCGTCGGAACAGAGTGCGGCGACGTGTGCGTGCAGCCTTTTGCCCATTGCTTCGCGCAACAGCGGCTGTCTGACGAGCGTGTCTACGGCTTCGATAAATGCTTCTTCGTCGCCGAAGGGGATGCAGTAACCCGTTTCCCCGTTGACGACCATTTCGGAAATGCCCGCCATATCGTAGGTAACGACGGGCGTGTCGTAAAGTCCGGCTTCCAAGATGTTGTTGCCGACACCTGCGCCGTGGTCGCCCACGCAATGCGGCGTGTTCACCAAAATGTCGATTTCTTTGAAGTAGCCGGTCAAATCGCGTATGCCGCCGAGGAAGGTAACTTTGTCTTCAATGCCCAGACGTTCCGCCTGCATTTTTAAATTGTCCATTTCTTCTCCTATGCCCGCTATGTTGAGGCGGACGGGCATACCGCGGTCAACCATTTCCTTCAAAATATCCAGCATCAGATGCACGGCGCGGACGGTGTCCAAACGGGAAAGCGTGCCGAGTACGGCGCATTCTTTTTCGGTTTTCCGGAAATAAAATTCCGGGGGGGGGGAGTGCGTTGTAGGCGTAGGCAATCCGGCCGGCGGGGAAGCCGTGGCGGATGAGTTTTTCGCGCTCGTGTTTGCAGTTGCCGATGATGTACACGCCCAGCTTGTCGAAGAGTTTGGCGATTTTGGGGTAGGTTGCCGCGTCCAAACCGTGCGAGTGGTAGATGATTTTGGTTTTCGGCGAAACGATTTTGGCGGCAAGGGCGCAGGCTGGAACAACGCGCGCCATTTGGCAGTCGATGATGTCGGGTTGTTCGCGGCGCAGCATCCGGGCGTAGGCAAAGGTGCTTTTGAGGTAGCCGGCAAGCCCGCCCCGGTAAAAATCAACCGGCTGCCAACGGATGCCCGATGCTTGCGCCTCTCCGACAAAAGGCCCGTCCGAAGAAGCAAGGATGATGTCGTGCCCGCGCCGTTTGAGCAGCCGCCCGAGGCGGACGGTGGCGGTTTCCGTGCCGCCCAAGCCCGACATAGAAGTGGTCAGGATGATTTTCATAATGGAAACCCTTGTTTTTTCAAATAATGAAACAGTTTGTGCAAATCTTTCCGGTGGCGCAGGATGCAGCCTGCCAGATATGCCGCCCATACGCCGGCAAACAGGGGGTAGTTTGCCGGCGTGCCGAAGCAGGTGTAGGCCGCCGAGGAGGCCAGGCAGAACAATGTGTGCAGATAAAGCGGCAGGCGTTTGAGCGGCTGCCACAGGCGGCAGGAGCTTTCGGTCTTGAAAGCAAAAAACAGCCAGAATGAGGCGGCACAGGCAGCCGCCGCGCCGCGCGCGCCGCCGGACGGTACGGCAAGCCCCAGCAGCAGCAGGTTTGCCGCCAGCGCGCCCAAGGTGGCAAGTGCGATCGGGCGTGTTTTTCGGACGACGTTCAAACCGATGCCGCTGATTTCTGCCAGCGTGCAAAACAGCGGCGGCAGCATACACGATACGACGATAAACCGGACGGCGGCGTAGTTTTCCGGCAGCAGGAGTGAGGCGAGGGGCGAGAAAATGCCGGTCAGGCAGAGGGCGGCGGCAAGCAGGGCGGCGGCGGATTCTGCCGTTGCCGAGAGACGGGCGGGCGGGGCGTTTTCTTCGATTGCGCGGAAAATATACGGTGTCCAGACCGTTGAAAAGATGCTTTGGAACAATAATGCCGCCCCGCCGAACGAAATTCCCATCGAATAAACGCCGAGCTGTTCCAGGCCGGCATATTTTTTCAGGAACAAACGGTCGGCGGATGCCAGCCCCCAATAGGCGATGCTGCTCAGTGCGATCGGTATGCCGTAGCGCAGCCCCCGGTGCAGGACGGGGCGCGAAAACGGCGCGCGCCGGACGGCCTTCAGACGGCATCGGTTTTGAAACAGCAAAAAGGCGGCGGAGGCAAGGTTTGCCAGCGCGTAAACGGCGGTCAGGACGGCGGTGTTCGCCGGAAAGTGCAGCAGCCCGACCGTCAGCGGCAATAGCAGCAGCAGGGCGAGCTTGGGCACGAGTTGCGCTGACGAAAAGGCAAGGGCGCGCCCTTCCATACGCAAAACCAGTAAGAGAAAGCGGATGGGCAGGAAGCTCAGTTCAAACAGCACCAGCCCGATGCCGGCGGCGGCATCGTCGAGCGAAAACAGGATTTCAGACGGCAGGGACGGGCGGGAAAGCAGCAGGGCGGCTATCGCGGCGGCAGACAGCAGCGGCGGCAGGAACAGGGTTTTGAACAAGGTGTCTTTGTCGGCGGCGGCATAGTATTCGCGGACGTATGCCTGATCCAGCCCGAGGCACAATACCGACACAGTCAGTCCCGCCGCCGTCTGCATCAGCACGATGCGCCCGATGTCGTCGGCGGGGAAATACCACGACAGCAGCGGCAGGATGATGACGGCTAAAACCGCGCTGCCGATCGAGCCTGCCGCGTAGCCGAGGATTTCTTTTGTGTCCATTTTTGATGTCCGGACGGCGGCGGGATTCTGCCTGTGCCGTCTGAAGCCTTTCTTGATCGGAATTTGACGGCTTTCAGTCCGTCGCGGCTGCCGGCGGGGTGCGGCAGTCCGGGTTGCGCTTTTCCGGGCGGGCGGCGGTCTGAACGGGGCCGTTTTTTATCGGCGTTATTATATAGTGAAACGGCGCAAACCCTCTAAAAGGCGTTGCCGTTTTTTCGGAACACTGTTTTGATGTCGTGTCCGAGGATTTCGCTGGAAACGGGTGTCCACAAGGGCGGTGCGGAAAGGGCGGCGCGGTTTTCGGGCAGGGAAAACAGGTCTTTGCCGTTGCCGAGGATTTTGGGCGAACGGTACAGCACGATTTCGTCCGCCAAATCTTCTGCCAAAAATGCGGATGTGAGTTCGGAGCCTGCTTCGACCATGAGTTCCCCTATGCCTTCGTCGGCGAGCAGGTGCAGCAGGCTGTTCAAATCGATTTTGCCGTCTGCCGTTTCAGACGGCATCAGGATGTGGGCGTGTTTGCGATAGGGGCGGAATTTGTCTTCATCGCGTTCCAAGGTGGCGATGTAGGTCGGAGATTGTCCGTCGGTAACCAAATGGCTGTTCGGGGGCAGGCGCAGGCGGCTGTCTAACACGATGCGTGCGGGTTGGCGCAGGGTTGGGAAGTCGCGGACGTTGAGTTGGGGATTGTCCGCCAACACCGTGCCGATGCCGGTCAGCACCGCGCAGCTTTCGGCGCGCAAAACCTGTACGTCGGCACGCGCTTCTTCGCCGGTAATCCAAAAACTGCTGCCGTCTGAAAGGGCGGTTTTGCCGTCCAGCGAAACGGCGCATTTGAGGCGGACAAAGGGGCGGCGGCGTTCGATGCGGGACAGGAAGCCTCGGTTGAGTTCGCGTGCTTTGTTTTCAAGCAGCCCGCATTCTGTTTTGATGCCTGCCGATTCGAGCAGGGCAAGCCCTTTGCCTGCAACCAGCGGGTTGGGGTCGCGCATGGCGGCGACGACGCGTGTTACGCCGGAACGGAGCAGGGCTTCGGCGCAGGGCGGCGTGCGTCCGTAATGGCTGCACGGTTCGAGGGTAACAAAGGCGGTCGCGCCTTGTGCCATTTCGCCCGCCTGACGCAGGGCGTGGACTTCGGCGTGCGGTTCGCCCGCTTTGACGTGGAAGCCCTGTCCGACAATTTGACCGCCGTGTGCGATAACGCAGCCGACGCGCGGATTGGGCGAAGTGGAAAAACGCCCCAAAGCGGCAAGTTGGAGGGCGTTTTCCATCATGGATATATCTGTGTTCGAAAACATAGGGATACCGTATCAATATGGGTTGGGGGAATCAGGCTTTGCGGTCTGTTTTGACGGCTTGCGCCAGCCATGAGGCGAAATGTTCCGGGCTGTCGAAGCGTTTGTGCAGCGCGGCGAAGCGTACGGCGGCTTCCGTATTTTGCCCGAACAGCTCTTCCAGCACGATTTCGACAAGTTCGGATGAGGATATGTCGCGCTGACCCGAAGCGTAGAGCCTGAGTTCCGTCAGGCGGGCGGTTTCGTCGATCTGTTCGGGTGTCAGGGCGGATTTTCGGGCGGCGGCGGTCAGGTCGTTGCGGAGGCGTTGTGCATTGAAGGGCGAACGTTTTTTGTCCGGGCCGATGACGGCGGGCATTTTGAGTTCGGCGGTTTCGAGCGTGCCGAAGCGTTTGCCGCAGTTGGGGCATTGGCGGCGGCGGCGCACGGCGTTGCGTTCTTCCATCAGGCGGGAATCGGCAACTCGGGTGTCGGGGTGGGCGCAAAACGGGCATTTCATGGTATTTCTTCCTGATGCCGTCTGAACGTCAAACCGATACGCCGGCGGCGCGGGCGATTTCCAGACCTTCTTCGGCACTCATATAGACGGGGTTTTCGGGACGGTCGTGCCGGACGATGTTGCCTTCGCGGAACATGACCAGTTCGTTCACGGCAAGTTGGGACCACGTTTCATCGCGCGTCAGCGGCAGGGTGGCGATAACGGCAACGCGGTCGTCCGGCGTGGTTACTTCGGCAAAATCGACCATTACATCGTCGTCGAGCAGGCGTGCCTTGCCGAACGGGGCTTGGCGGACGATGTAGTGCAGCAGTGTGCTGGCGTGGGCAAACAGTGATACGCCGTCGGACAAGACGAAGTTAAACAGTCCGAATTTGCGGATTTCGTGCGTCAGCCCCGCAATCGCGTCAAACAGCGTGTCGTCGTCGGGACGGGCGGCAAAGCGGGTGCGGAGGCGGTTGAGGATGTGGCAGAACGCGCGTTCGGAATCGGTTGTGCCGACGGGGTGGAAAAATTCGTCCTGTTCGGGGAAAAAATCGACCAAATGCCCGTTGTGGGCAAACAGCCAGTAGCCGCCCCACATTTCGCGCATAAAGGGATGGGTGTTCGCCAGCGAGGTTTGACCTTGCGAGGCTTTGCGGATGTGTGCGACGACGTTTTCCGATTTAATCTGGTAGGCGCGTACGAGGTCGGCGACGGGGGAATTTGCACTCGGCTTGTCGTCATGGAACAGGCGCACGCCTTTGCCTTCGAAAAAGCCGATGCCGAAACCGTCGGCGTGGTGGTCGGTAATGCCGCCCCTGCGGCGGAAGCCTTCAAAGGAAAACATAATATCGGTCGGCGTATTGCAGTTCATGCCCAGCAGTTGACACATAGTTTGTCCAAATGATTCAGATGGTCGCAAGTATTCGGATTATACCCCGAACTGAAAATGCCGTCTGAAATACGGCTTGTTCCCCATTATTCCCGCGAAAACGGAAAACAAAGACGGAAACTTAAGATTCCGCCATTTCCGCTCAGGCGGGAATCCGACTTGTCCGGTTTCGGTTGTTTTTCGTTCCGTAACTTTTGAGCCGTCATTTTCCCCATTATTCCCGCAAAAACAGAAAACTAAGAACAGAAACCTAAAATCCGTCATTCCCGCGCAGGCGGGAATCTAGAATTTCAATGCCTCAAGAATTTATCGGGAAAAACCAAAACCCTTCCGCCGTCATTCCCACGAAAGTGGGAATCTAGAAATGAAAAGCAACAGGAATTTATCGGAAATGACCGAAGCTGAACGGACTGGATTCCCGCCTGCGCGGGAATGACGGGGTGTTTCGGGTTGCTGTTTTTTGTGGAAATGACGAGGCTTTGGATTGTGAGGATTTATCCCTTCCGCCGTCATTCCCACGAAAGTGGGAATCTAGAAATGAAAAGCAACAGGAATTTATCGGAAATGACCGAAACTGAACGGACCGGATTCCCGCTTTCGCGGGAATGACGGCGACAGGGTTGCTGTTATAGTGGATTAACAAAAACCAGTACGGCGTTGCCTCGCCTTAGCTCAAAGAGAACGATTCTCTAAGGTGCTGAAGCACCAAGTGAATCGGTTCCGTACTATTTGTACTGTCTGCGGCTTCGTCGCCTTGTCCTGATTTTTGTTAATCCGCTATATTCCGGATAAATTCCTGTGATTTTGAATTTCCGGATTTTCATCTGCGCGGAAATGATGGCGGACAGGTTGTCGTTATTCCGGATAAATCCCTGCGATATGGGATAACCGGATGCCCACTTTCGCGGAGAATGATGATGGAAAGTCATCATCGTGCGTCAAACCCGCGCGGCAACACATCGGTATGGCTAATCAGAGATACGGTTGCAGGGTGCGGCGGAGGATGTCCGTGTCGGTAATTTCGGTGATGTTGGCTTCGCCCAGCCGGTTCAGACCGATAAAGCGCATCACGCCGCCGCTGACTTTTTTATCGTGGCTCATGTGTTCCAGCCATTTTTCAAAGGCAAACACGGGCGGTGCGGACGGCAGTCCGGCGGCTTCGAGCAGGGCGGCGAGCCGCGCGGTATCTGCGGCGGAGGTTTTGCCCAGTTGTTCGGACAAACGCGCCGCCAACACGCAGCCGGCGGCAACAGCCTCGCCGTGCAGCCATACGCCGTAACCCATTTCCGCTTCGACAGCGTGTCCGAAGGTGTGTCCGAGGTTGAGCCATGCGCGTATGCCCTGTTCGGTCTCGTCTTGGGCGACGATGTCTGCCTTCATCTGACAGCAGCGGTACACGGCTTGGGCGAGTTTTTCCCGATCGAGCGTCATCAGTTCGGGCATATGCTGTTCCAGCCATTCAAAAAAACCGATGTCGCCGAGCGCGCCGTATTTGATGACTTCCGCCATACCGGCGGACAGTTCGCGGGCGGGCAGGGTGTGCAGCGTGTCCAGGTCGGCAAGTACGGCTTGCGGCTGGTAAAACGCGCCGATCATATTTTTGCCGAGCGGGTGGTTGATGGCGGTTTTGCCGCCGACGGAGGAATCGACCTGACTCAACAGCGTGGTCGGTATTTGGATGAACGGTGCGCCGCGCTGGTAGGTGGCGGCGGCAAAGCCGACCATGTCGCCAATCACGCCGCCGCCCAGTGCGATGAGCGTGGTTTTGCGTTCGGCGCGGTTTTGCATCAGCCCGTCAAAGATGAGGTTGAGCGTCTGCCAGTTTTTGTGCGCCTCGCCGTCGGGCAGGATGATGCTGAAATGGGATACGCCTGCCTCATCCAATGCCGTCTGAAGCGTGCAGAGGTAGAGCGGGGCGACGGTTTCGTTGGTAATGATGGCGGCACGCCTACCAAGATACGGTTTGAGCAGGCTTCCTGCCTGCGGCAGCAGCCCGTTGCCGATAAAGATGGGGTAGCTGTGCGAAGGTGCGTGTACGTTCAGTGTTTTCATGCGTCGATTTTTATTCGGATAAAAGGTTGAGCAGGGTTTGTATGGTTTGCCGGCAGTTTCCAGATTCGACGGTGAAGTCGGCGGTTTGCCTGTAAAGCGGGTCGCGTGCGGTATAGAGTTCGCGCAATCTGCCTAAGGGATCGGCAACTTGTAAAAGGGGGCGGCTACTGTCGCAGCGCGTCCGTTCGAGGAGCGTCTCAGGTTGCGCGTGCAGATAGACGACCGTGCCGCTTTTGCGGATAAGGGCGCGGTTTTCTTCTTTTAACACCGCGCCGCCGCCGGTGGACAGGACGATATGGGGCAGGATAACCAGCTTTTTGAGCATGGCGGTTTCGCGCGAACGGAATCCCTGTTCGCCTTCCATTTCAAATATGGTGGGGATGGGAACGCCGGCGGCTGCGGCGATTTCGTGATCGCTGTCGTAAAAACGGTAATCCAGCCGCTGCGCCATTTGCCGGCCCAGCGTGGTTTTGCCCGCGCCCATCAGTCCGATGAGGATGAGTTTGTCGTTAAAGTTTTTCATCACGATTCCTTAATGTTTGACACCCCGCCTTTCGGGGCGGCAGGGTTCGGGCTTATCGGGTTACGGCGGGATTTTATACGAAATCGGCAGGGCGGCGATACGTTTGGAAAAATAACCCGACCATCCCGAACCTTTCTGATTTTAAGGAAAAATAAAAGAAATCAGGGAGGTTTTTTATTTCAGGCTGTGTTTTGACAATCCGTTGATTTCACTTATTTGTCAGGAAAAGGCAATTATCTTTGCTTAGGTAAACAATTATCCAGTTGAATACATTGAAAATAATATGTTTATTAATACTATATTCAAACACAGCCGATCAAAAAAACGGATTCCCGCAAAAATAGAAAACAAAGAACAGCAACCTAAAATCCGTCATTCCCGCCTGCGTGGGAATGACGGGGTGTTTCGGGTTGCTGTTTTTTGTGGAAATGACGAGGCTTTGGATTGCGAGGATTTATCCCTTCCGCCGTCATTCCCACGAAAGTGGGAATCTAGAAATGAAAAGCAACAGGAATTTATCGGAAATGACCGAAACTGAAGAGACCAGATTTCCGCTTTCGCGGGAATGACGGCTCAAAAGTTACGAGACGAAAAACAAGCGAAACCGGACAAGTTGGATTCCCGCCTGCGCGGGAATGACGGCATTTCGGGCGCGGCAAAAGCATAAAGAAAGGGCATATGCCGTAAACATATGCCCTTATTTTGCCGCATCAATAGCGCAGGCTGTTGCCGGCCGTATCCATAATCCTCGGGGTAATGAAAATCAGCAGTTCGCGGCGGTTGGTGCTTTTCCCGCGTGTTTTAAAGAGGTTGCCGATAACGGGGATGTCGCCCAACAGGGGGACTTTGGTCAGCGTATTGCCGTTCTCTTCTTCATAAATGCCGCCTACAATCAAAGTGCCGCCGTTTTCAACCATAGCCTGCGTATTCAGGTTTTTGGTTTGGATACACTTGGTCGTCTCATCTTTTACGGTACAGTCGACAGGTGTGTCTTTATTGATTTTGACGGTCATAATGATTTGCCCGTCGGGCGTGATGTTCGGCGTAACGGTCAGCCCCAAGACGGCTTTTTTGAAGGTTGTGGTCGTGCTGCTGCTACCGCCCGAACTTGAAGTGTCTTGGAAGGGGATTTCCGTACCGGATTCGATTTTGGCTTCTTTCCGGTTTTGGGTCAGTACGCGCGGATTGGCAAGCGTTTTGGTTTTTGAAAGCGACTCGGATGCGGACAATTCCAAATTCAACGCGCCGGAGGAAATCGCGCGCACCAGCGAAATGCTGTTTGCGGCAGCGGCAACCGGCAGGTTGATGCTGGTTTGGGCAGACCATTTGCCGTCGCCGCCTTCAAAACCCGAGTTCACACCCCAGCCGAATGCGCGGTCTGCATCTTTCAGTTTTTTCTTGCCTGTCGCGCCGAATTTAACGCCCAAATCGCGCGAGAAGCCGTCTGCCGCTTCGACGATACGCGCCTCAATCATCACTTGTTGCGCGGGCACGTCCAATTCGTCAATCAGTTTGCGGAATTTTTCGATGACGCTGCGGGTGTCGGTAACAATCAGGGTGTTGGTGGCGGGATCGATCAGCACGCTGCCCCTGCCGCTGATAAGCGTGTTGCGGTTTCCGGTCGTGTCGGCATTGTCCAAACGCAGGATGCTGCGGAATTCTTCTACGTTTTTGTATTTCAACTGGAAGTTTTGGGAATACAGCGCACCCAGATCGGCAATGTCTTTTTCTGCCTGCAAGAGGGCTTTGTCTTTGGCAAGCAGTTCGTCGCGGGGCGCGATGTTGACGATGTTCCCTTGCTGGCGCATATCGAGGTTGCGCGCCTGCATAACCAAATCCAAAGCCTGATCCCAAGGTACGTCTTTGAGGGAGAGGGTCATTTTGCCGTTGACGGAATCGCTGGCAACAATGTTCATCCCGGATTCTTTTGCCAAAATCTGCAGGATGGTGCGGACTTCGACATCTTGGAAGTCAAGGGAGATTTTCCGGCCTTTGAAGGTTTTGGGCGCATTGTTCACGCCGCCTGACTCGAGGTTTTGTTTTTTCGGCAGGACTTGGAAGGTAAAGTATCCGGGCGCGGCGGATTTGTTGACGAGTTCCCAGTTGCCGACTGTTGTGATAATCAGCTGGGTGTCGTTATTGAAGCGTTTCAGCGTAACCTTTTGAACCGGTGTTTTGAAGTCTGCCACATCCAAACTGCGTTGGAGCGCGGTCGGCAGGGTATGGTTTTTCAGCGTAACGATGATGTGGTCGCGCTGTTGGCTGATGTCGGGCTGCCCGGCAAAGCCTAATGCCGCCAATTCGATAATGCCGGCATTTTTGCCGTCTTTGCGGAAATCGATATTGGTTTGTTTTGCCTGTACAGCCGCCGTTTGTTGTGTTGCGGGGCTGAATGGGGCGGATACGGATACTACGGACTCGGTAAACGGCGCGGCAGCCTGTTGTTTTGCCGGTGCGGCAGGCGCGGCTTTTACGGCGGGGCGGGTGGGGGCGGATGTGGTATCGTCCGATTCGTTGATGAGAATCCAAACTTCATTTCCGCGTACTTCGGTATTGTATTGGCCCGGTTTGTTCAGATTCAGAACCAGACGCGCACGGCTGCTGTTTTGTGCGGCACTGATTTTGCTCAACAGAGGGTCGGCATACTCGAGTACCTGTTGATCCATGGAAATGCCGGTTTGTTCAAAGTCCAAGGCGATGCGGGCCGGTGAGGAGGTTATGAAGCCGGTCGGGTTGACAACTTCTTTGTCAAAGCTGACTTTGACGATTTTCTGTTTGTTGGGCAGGGAGGAGACTTTGATGTCTGTAATGTTTCCTGCCGATGCCGTCTGAAAGGCGGCGGTTGCGACAAACAGGCCGGAAATGATTTTTGTCAGTTTGGTATTCATATGGATTAATCCCCTTCTTAATTTTGTTCTGCGGCGGGTGCTGCCGCTTGTTCGGTGTTTTTGTCGGAAGCGTTCAGAGGCAGTTCCGCCCTGCGGGAAACCCAGTTGCCCGTACCGTCTTCGATTAATTCGTTCAAAACGATGCTGTCGTCGGTAATGCTTTGGATTTTACCGTAATTTTGCCCCAAATAGTTGCCGATGCCGACTGTGTAGACATAACCGTCGGCTTCAACGAAGCCGGATACTTTCTGACCGGACTTCACAATGCCGACATAGCGTATGTTTTCCAGGCTGAATTTTTCCAGCGTTTCTTTAATACGCTTGGTGTCGGGGGCGTTACCCCCTTTTTTGGCGGCTTCCATTCGGTGGAAATCGAAAGCGTTGGGTCCTGTCGTCTGAGGGGGGCTGTATACCGGCGCGACCGGCAGGGTCGGTGCTTGGAAAGGTATGATTCCTGCTTTGGCTTCCTGCTGTGTCTGAGCCATCCACCCGTTCAGGTCTTCAGCATCTTGGGAACAGGCGGATAGGGCGGCAAGGCTGATGAATAAGGCGTAATATTTCATGGTTTCCCTAACATAAGTTATTTTTGTTCGGCATTTTGTGCCGCTTCTGCAGCCTGCTGTTGTGCGGCAAGTTCTTCTATGGATTTTGCCTTATAGGTAGTGGCAATGGCGCTGAGGTTCAGGATGTTGCTTTTGCCGTCCGCCCCCCCTCCGTTTTCGGAGGATTGGGTGATTTTGAGCGATTCAAGGGTGATAATCCGCGAAAGGCTGCCGACATCGCGCGTGAACTGGTTGATTTGATTGTAGTTTCCAGTAATGGAAATGGAATAGGGCAGCCTTTGTATCGGACCGTCGTCAACAGGCGGCTGCGGTATGACGCTGTCCAAGCGCAGGCCGTTGCTCGAACCCGCCTGATGAAGCTCTTGAACCAGATTGGGAATTTCGGAATCGGTCGGAAGCTGTTTCAGCATAATGTTGAAGGCGGATCGGATGGCGGCAAGCTCTTCTTTCAGGTTGTCCAAACTGGCCGCGTCGATACTTTTCTGTTTGTAGGTGTTTTTCAGTTCGGTTTCTTTTGCTTCATATTCCTCAAGGGATTCCATCTGGCTTTTGAACAATCCGGCATAACCGAGCCCCAGCATGGCGGCAACGACCAGCAGGGCGATAAAAAGCCTGGCAGGAAGGTTGAGCAGGTGAAGATTGTTGAGATCCAAGTTGGTTTTAGATGATTTAGAAGCCATTCAGTTTGCCTCCTGTGCATTTCCCGAAGCCGGATTCTCTTTGGATTCGGCCGCCTTTACGATAGGTTGTAATGTTGCCTGAAGGGTAAATTCTTGATACGAATTGTTTTTCTTGATGCTTAATAATTCGGGTTGCTTGAATATGCCGGTATTAGGCATCGCCCTCATCATGGCGGCAACGCGGTTGTCGCTGGATGTCCTGCCGTTGAGCCGGTAAGAGTCGGCGGTAACGGCATCCAGCGAGGTCAGGTAGGTGCTTTCGGGGACGGCCTCATTCAGGCTGTCGAGGATTTTTGCGGCTTGGAGGCGTTTGAGTTGGAGTTCCTCGATTTTGTTTTTCTTAATCAGGAAGGCATCTTTTTCCTGTTTGAGCTTTTGTATTTCCGACAGCTCGGTATCCAAGTGTGCGATGGAGGTTTCCAGCAGCGTGTTTCTTTCCGACTGGTTATTGATCATGTTGTCGATAAACAGGTAGGTTGCCGCAACGGCGGCAACGCCCGTCAGCACGGCGCCGTACATCAGCATTTTAAACTGCTGCTGTTTGCGCTTGTCCATCTCTTCCCTGTAGGGGAGGAGGTTGATTTTGATTAAATTGTTCATAATTATAATCCCCGTACCGCCAAACCGAACGCCCTGGTCAGTGTCGGCGCATCAAGTTCGAATTGTTGTTTGTCTGTTTTGAGGTCGTCCGCAAAATAACGCGCGGGATGGACGCATTGTACATCCGCATTGGTTTGCGAGGCGACGGTTTGGGCGATGCCTTCCTGGCGCACCGCTTCCCCCGTCAGCAGGATATGCTTGATGTCGGTCATATCGTCTGCGGTCTGCGTGGTGTAATAAAACTGCAAGACCCTTTGTATTTCTTGGGTAATCTGCTGGTTGAAATGGTCTGCCACTCTTTCTTGGTAATCGGAAGGTTTTTGCGGGGAGTTGATGATTTCTTCCGCTTTTTCTTCTGTCACCTGATAGGTGCGCTGGATGAGTTGGTTGAGCTGTTCTTCGCTGACGGAGGTTTCCTGTTTGTATAGGATTTTTCCGTCTTGGATGACCAAGGCGTAGGTTTGTGCGGCATATACGCCGAAAATGGCGACTTTTTCGGCTGCAAGTTCGGGGGCGAAATGGTTTATCCACAGCGCGTAGGCGTTGTATTGCCCGAAAATGTCCACATCAAGCGCGGATAATTTCATACCGGCGGCGTTGAATGCGTCAATCAGTGGTTCGATTTCATCCTTTCTCGATGCGACGGCCAAAACAGCTTCGCCGGCGGCCGATTGGGACAAGACCTGATAGTCGTAATTGGCTTCTTCGAGCGATATCGAGCTGACTTCGGAGATGGAGGACTCCACGAACCCCTGCAGATCCAATTCCGCATCTTTGGCCGTGTAGGTCAATTGTTCGATGGTTGTCAGATTTTGCGGGACGGATGCGATGATGTTTTTGCACGAAGCACCCAGTTCGGCATAGGCTTGTTGCAAATATGTAACAAGTTGATCGTAATTTTGAACTTTGTTGCCTTGGACAATATTTTTCGGCAGTTTGACAATAATGTATTTTTCCAATTGGATTTGGTTTAAACTACGTCCTGACAATTGGACCATTTTGATGGAATGTTGGTCGATGTCGACGCCGATTGCCGTGCGGTTATTGAGCCCTGAGGATTTCTTTGGGGGCTTGGCATCTGTTTTTTTAGGGTTTTTCAAGCTGTTAAACAAGCGCATGATGAAGTTCCTACTTTATTTGTACAGTGAGTAACCGTTTCGGTATCCGTAATGGATTTCTTGTTTTTTACACGTTGAAACTGTGCTTTGTAGAAATCGGCTGCTATTTTACTTTATTTAATACCGATAATGGTAAATTATCATTCAGCTATGATTAAAAAGATTATAACTACCTGTTTTGGTTTGGTTTTGGGATTATGTGTATTTGGAGTGGGGCTGGTTGCCATTGCTATTTTGGTAACGTATCCGAAACTGCCGTCTTTGGATTCTTTGCAGCATTACCAGCCTAAAATGCCGTTGACTATTTATTCGGCGGATGGAGAAGTCATCGGTATGTATGGGGAGCAGCGGCGCGAATTTACAAAAATCGGCGATTTCCCCGAGGTGTTGCGGAATGCGGTTATCGCCGCCGAGGACAAACGCTTTTACCGGCATTGGGGGGTGGATGTTTGGGGTGTTGCCCGCGCTGCCGTCGGCAATGTCGTGTCCGGCAGCGTGCAGTCGGGTGCGAGTACGATTACGCAGCAGGTGGCGAAGAATTTTTATTTGAGCAGTGAAAAGACATTTACACGGAAGTTCAATGAGGCGTTGCTTGCTTATAAAATTGAGCAGTCTTTGAGTAAGGATAAAATCCTTGAGCTGTATTTCAATCAAATTTATTTGGGTCAGCGCGCTTATGGTTTCGCGTCTGCTGCGCAAATCTATTTTAATAAAGATGTCAAAGAGTTGACTCTGGCGGAAGCCGCCATGCTGGCGGGGCTGCCTAAGGCTCCATCTGCCTATAACCCTATTGTTAATCCGGAACGAGCCAAGTTGCGTCAAAAGTATATTTTGAACAACATGCTTGAGGAAAAGATGATTACCTTGCAACAGCGCGATCAGGCGTTGAGTGAGGAACTGCATTATGAGCGGTTTGTCCAGAAAATTGATCAGAGTGCTCTATATGTTGCAGAAATGGTGCGTCAGGAACTGTATGAGAAATATGGTGAAGATGCCTATACGCAGGGTTTTAAGGTTTATACCACGGTCCGTACCGATCATCAGAAAGTAGCAACAGAGGCGTTGCGTAAAGCGTTGCGGAATTTTGATCGCGGCAGCAGTTATCGTGGTGCGGAAAACTATATCGATTTGAGTAAGAGTGAAGATGTCGAAGAGACTGTCAGCCAGTATCTTTCGGGACTTTATACCGTCGATAAAATGGTTCCCGCTGTCGTATTGGATGTGACTAAAAAGAAAAATGTCGTCATACAGTTGCCCAGTGGTAAGCGGGTTACGCTTGACGGCCGTTCCTTAGGTTTTGCAGCCCGCGCGGTCAATAATGAAAAAATGGGAGAGGACCGTATCCGCAGGGGTTCGGTTATACGTGTTAGGAACAATGGCGGGCGTTGGGTAGTGGTTCAAGAGCCGCTCCTGCAGGGTGCTTTGGTTTCCTTGGATGCCAAAACCGGTGCGGTGCGCGCGCTGGTCGGCGGTTATGACTTCCACAGCAAAACATTCAACCGTGCCGCCCAAGCTATGCGGCAGCCGGGTTCGACATTTAAGCCGTTTGTTTATTCGGCAGCTTTATCTAAGGGTATGACTGCCTCTACAATGGTTAACGACGCGCCGATTTCTCTGCCGGGGAAAGGGCCGAACGGTTCGGTTTGGACACCTAAAAATTCAGACGGCAGATATTCGGGATATATCACTTTAAGGCAGGCACTGACGGCTTCCAAAAATATGGTTTCCATCCGTATTTTGATGTCTATCGGTGTCGGTTACGCGCAACAGTATATCCGGCGTTTCGGCTTCAAACCGTCCGAGCTGCCTGTCAGCCTGTCTATGGCTTTAGGTACGGGCGAGACGACACCGTTGAGGATAGCGGAGGCATACAGCGTGTTCGCAAACGGGGGTTATAGGGTTTCTTCGTACGTCATCGATAAAATTTATGACAGCGAGGGCAGGTTGCGCGCACAAATGCAGCCTTTGGTGGCGGGGCAAAATGCGCCTCAGGCAATCGATCCGCGCAATGCCTATATTATGTATAAGATTATGCAGGATGTCGTCCGCGTCGGTACGGCAAGGGGCGCGACCGCGCTGGGCAGGTCGGACATCGCCGGTAAAACGGGTACGACCAACGACAATAAAGATGCGTGGTTTGTCGGGTTTAACCCCGATGTGGTCACTGCCGTATATATCGGTTTTGACAAACCTAAAAGTATGGGGCGTGCCGGTTACGGCGGTACGATTGCCGTTCCGGTTTGGGTGGACTATATGCGTTTTGCGTTGAAAGGAAAGCAGGGCAAAGGGATGAAAATGCCTGAAGGTGTGGTCAGCAGCAATGGCGAATACTATATGAAAGAACGTATGGTAACCGATCCAGGCTTGATGCTGGACAACAGCGGTATTGCGCCGCAACCTTCCCGACGGGCAAAAGAAGATGATGAAGCGGCAGTAGAAAAAGAACAGCAGGGAAGGTCTGACGAAACGCGTCAGGACGTACAGGAAACGCCGGTGCTTCCGAGCAATACGGATTCCAAACAGCAGCAGTTGGATTCTCTGTTTTAAAGACTCCGCAAAATGCCGTCTGAAAAGTCTTTCAGACGGCATTTTAGATTTGGCAGTGGCAATTTTTTAAATGTTTGCGGTCGGTCAAGTGGGGGAAATACGGTTTCCGTATAATTGGGGTCAGTTTTCCTCTGGAGAGGAAGCGGCGGCATCTGCTGCGTCAAACCAGCTTCCGACAGTTCGGTTGGTCTCGTCAATACCTTGTTTTTTCAGGCTGGAAAACAGCTGTACGCTGATGTTTTGCCTGTCGGAATAAGGTTTGAGCAGTTTTTTGACTTGGGACAGGGTTTTTATCTGTTCGTTTTTGGATAATTTGTCGGCTTTTGACAGAAGGATGTGAACCGGTCTGCCGGTCGTGTGGAAAAAGTCCAGCATACGGATGTCGAGTTCTTTTAAAGGATGGCGGGCATCCATAATCAGAATCAGACCGATAAGCTGTTTCCGATGGCGGAGGTAGTCGCCGAGCAGATTGACCCAATGTGCGCGTACCGCTTCGGGGACTTGGGCATAACCGTAGCCGGGCAAATCGACCATAAAATTGCCGTTTTGCAGCTCGAAAAAGTTGATATGCTGCGTCCGTCCCGGTGTTTTTGAAACGTAGGCAAGACGGACATGGTTGGTCAGGGTATTGATGGCACTGGATTTTCCGGCATTGCTCCTGCCGACAAAGGCAATTTCGAGCGATGTGTCCGGCAGGTCTTTGAGATGGTTTACCGTCGTGAAGAATTTGGCGTTTTGAAAAAGGTTCATGGGCATATCCTTGTTTTTCCGCCGCCGTTTGTCCGACAGCAAAATATGCGGTTGGTTTTATGTGAAACACAGTAGTAATTTAATGTAAATTTAGTATAGAATATCACGTTTGCAGAATCATCGGTTTTAATCGGGTCAAAAATCCCGTATTTGAATATAAAAAGAGCATTGTTGCGTTATCCAATGCTGTAATCAGGAGCACTCCATGAAACGATTGACTTTATTGGCCTTTGTTTTGGCTGCCGGTGCGGTTTCCGCATCTCCCAAAGCGGACGTGGAAAAAGGCAAACAGGTTGCCGCAACGGTTTGTGCGGCTTGCCATGCAGCAGACGGTAACAGCGGCATTGCGATGTATCCGCGTTTGGCGGCACAGCATACTGCTTACATCTATCATCAAACCATCGGCATCCGTGACGGCAAACGCACCCACGGTTCGGCAGCCGTGATGAAGCCGATGGTAATGAATTTGAGCGATCAGGATATTTTGAACGTATCCGCGTTCTATGCCAAACAACAGCCGAAATCGGGTGAGACGAATCCGAAAGAAAATCCCGAATTGGGTGCGAAAATCTATCGCGGCGGTTTGAGCGATAAAAAATTGCCGGCGTGTATGTCCTGCCACGGTCCGAGCGGTGCGGGTATGCCGGGCGGCGGAAGCGAGATTCAGGCTTATCCGCGTTTGGGCGGCCAGCATCAGGCATATATTGTCGAACAGATGAATGCCTACAAGTCCGGTCAGCGCAAAAATGCCATTATGGCGGATATTGCAAACCGTATGTCTGAAGAAGATTTGAAAGCGGTTGCCAACTTTATCCAAGGTTTGCGTTAATTCCGCAATAGTCTGTTTTAGAGGCCGTCTGAAAAGTTTTCAGACGGCTTCAGACAATTCTGCGATAAGTTTTTTCAATCGCAACCGTTGGAATCGATGCAGGCTGTCTTCATTGTCTTGAAATAAAAAGCATCAAGACAGTAGAATCGGGGCGTTGTTTTCTGTTTGCCCAATTCTGCTTTCCCATATTCCTGATGGCGGAATAAACACACAATGAGTAAATCCCGTATATCTCCCCCACTTCTTTCCCGTCCGTGGTTCGCTTTTTTCAGCTCCATGCGCTTTGCGGTCGCCTTGCTCAGTCTGCTGGGTATTGCATCGGTTATCGGTACGGTGTTGCAGCAAAACCAGCCGCAGACAGATTATTTGGTCAAATTCGGACCGTTTTGGGTGCAGATTTTTGGTTTTCTGGGACTGTATGATGTCTATGCTTCGGCATGGTTCGTTGTCATTATGCTCTTTTTGGTCATCTCGACCAGTTTGTGCCTGATTCGCAATGTGCCGCCGTTCTGGCGCGAAATGAAGTCTTTTCGGGAAAAGGTTAAAGAAAAATCTCTGGCGGCGATGCGCCATTCTTCGCTGTTGGATGTAAAAATTGCCCCCGAAGTTGCCAAACGTTATCTGGAGGTGCAGGGTTTTCAGGGAAAAACCATTAACCGTGAAGACGGTTCGGTTTTGATTGCAGCTAAAAAAGGCACAATGAACAAATGGGGCTATATCTTTGCCCATATTGCTTTGATTGTCATTTGTTTGGGCGGTCTGATAGACAGCAACCTGCTGTTGAAGCTGGGTATGCTGACCGGACGGATTGTCCCGGATAATCAGGCAGTTTATGCTAAGGATTTCAAACCCGAAAGTATTTTGGGTGCGTCCAATCTCTCATTTAGGGGCAACGTTAATATTTCCGAAGGGCAAAGTGCAGACGTAGTTTTCCTGAATGCTGACAACGGAATGCTGGTTCAGGACTTGCCTTTTGAAGTCAAACTGAAAAAATTCCATATCGACTTTTACAATACGGGTATGCCGCGCGATTTTGCCAGCGATATTGAAGTAATGGACAAGGCAACCGGTGAGAAACTCGAGCGGACCATACGGGTCAATCATCCGCTGACCTTGCACGGTATTACCATTTATCAGGCAAGCTTTGCGGATGGTGGTTCGGATTTGGCATTTAAGGCGTGGAATCTGGGTGATGCTTCGCGCGAGCCTGTCGTGTTGAAGGCAACCTCCATGCGGCAGTTCCCGTTGGAAATCGGCAGGCATAAATACCGTCTTGAATTTGATCAGTTTACTTCGATGAACGTGGAGGACATGAGTGAGGATGGGAAACGGGAAAAAAGTCTGAAATCCACGCTGAACGATGTCCGCGCCGTTACTCAGGAGGGTAAAAAATACACTAATATCGGTCCTTCCATCGTGTACCGCATTCGTGATGCGGCAGGGCAGGCGGTCGAATATAAAAACTATATGCTGCCGGTTTTGCAGGAACAGGATTATTTTTGGATTACCGGCACGCGCAGCGGTTTGCAACAGCAATACCGTTGGCTGCGTATTCCTTTGGACAAACAAGGGAAAGCGGACACTTTCATGGCATTGCGCGAGTTTTTGAAAGATGGGGAAGGGCGCAAACGTCTGGTTGCCGACGCAACCAAAGACGCACCTGCCGAAATCCGCGAACAATTCATGCTGGCGGCAGAAAACACGCTGAACATCTTTGCACAAAAAGGCTATTTGGGATTGGACGAATTTATTACGTCCAATATCCCGAAAGAGCAGCAGGAGAAAATGCAGGGCTATTTCTACGAAATGCTTTACGGCGTGATGGACGCTGCTTTGGATGAAACCATACGCCGGTACGGCTTGCCGGAATGGCAGCAGGATGAAGCGCGGAACCGTTTCCTGCTGCACAGTATGGATGCCTATACGGGGCTGACGGAATATCCCGCCCCTATGCTGCTCCAGCTTGACGGGTTTTCGGAAGTGCGCTCTTCAGGTTTGCAGATGACCCGTTCGCCGGGTGCGCTTTTGGTCTATCTCGGCTCGGTATTGTTGGTTTTGGGTACGGTATTTATGTTTTATGTGCGCGAAAAACGGGCGTGGGTATTGTTTTCAGACGGCAAAATCCGTTTTGCCATGTCTTCGGCCCGCAGCGAACGGGATTTGCAGAAGGAATTTCCAAAACACGTCGAGAGTCTGCAACGGCTCGGCAAGGACTTGAATCATGACTGAACACTATAAAACCCTTCCGGAACACGAGCTGCTGGTTCGAAAGTCTTTTATCCGTAATTTGAATATTTGGGATTGGGTGTTTGCCGCGCTGGTTTTTGCGGGTACGGTTTTCGTACAGACCCGTTCCGGTATGCATATGGACATTTACGAAACGGTCATGTTGTGGGCGAGTGCCGGTATTGCCGTGTTTTTGGGTTGGTTTTTCAAACCGATGCGCTGGTTTGTGCCACTGTGCATATTGTTTGCTTATGCTGCCGTCGGTTTGTACGGAGGCGACATCAAATCGGCAGAGATTTTCCTGTTGCGGTATTTCCTCAGCAGCCAATCGGCGATTATGTGGCAGTGTGCTTTTGTCTTCTTCGCCCTGTTCGCCTATATTTCGGGCGCGGTTTTGGCAAGAGTAAAAAATGTGCCGACCAACACGCTGTTGGGTATGGGAACCGTGTTTGCATGGGTGTCTGCCGTAGCGGGCTTTACCGGTCTGCTGGTACGTTGGCACGAAAGCTACCTGCTCCGTCCCGATGCCGGGCATATCCCCGTGTCCAACCTTTATGAAGTCTTCATCCTGTTTCTGGTCATTACCGCGCTGATGTATCTGTATTACGAGGGCAAATTCGCCGTACAGAAATTGGGCGGCTTCGTGTTCGGCTTTATGGCGGTCGTGGTTGGATTTGTCTTGTGGTACAGCGTGTCGCGTGAGGCGCATACCATCCAGCCGCTGATTCCCGCGCTCCAGTCTTGGTGGATGAAAATCCACGTTCCGGCAAACTTTATCGGTTACGGCGCGTTTTGTATTTCCGCGATGCTCGGTATTGCCGAACTGGTTTCCCTGCGTGCGGAAGAAAAAGGCGGAAAACTGTGGCTGCCGCCGTCGGCATTGATCGACGAGGTGATGTATAAGGCGATTGCCGTCGGCTTTCTGTTCTTTACCATTGCTACCATTTTGGGTGCGCTGTGGGCGGCGGATGCTTGGGGACGCTATTGGAGTTGGGATCCGAAAGAGACGTGGGCGTTCATCGTCTGGCTCAATTACGCCGTTTGGCTGCATTTGCGGCTGGTGGCAGGCTGGCGCGGCAAAGTGCTGGCGTGGTGGGCGATTATCGGTTTGTTCGTAACCGCATTTGCCTTTATCGGCGTGAATATGTTTTTGAGCGGGCTGCATTCTTACGGAACGCTTTGAATCAGGCAGAATATGCCGTCTGAACGGTCTTCAGACGGCATGTTCCGTTTTGGGGATACGGCAGTCGTGCCGAAATCCGCTAAAATATGTTTTTCAGTTTTTAGACGGCATCAGACCATGTTGGTATTAGGAATCGAATCTTCTTGCGACGAAACAGGCGTTGCGCTGTACGACACTGAACGCGGATTGCGGGCGCATTGCCTGCACACTCAAATGGCAATGCACGCCGAATACGGTGGGGTTGTGCCGGAATTGGCAAGCCGCGACCATATCCGCCGCCTTGTTCCGTTGACTGAAGGCTGTTTGGCGCAGGCGGGCGCATCGTATGGCGACATTGACGCGGTTGCCTTTACGCAGGGGCCCGGTTTGGGCGGCGCGCTGCTGGCGGGTTCGAGCTATGCCAACGCGCTGGCTTTGGCATTGGACAAGCCTGTCATTCCCGTCCATCATTTGGAAGGACATCTGCTGTCGCCGCTGTTGGCGGAGGAAAAACCTGACTTTCCTTTTGTCGCGCTGTTGGTTTCGGGCGGGCATACGCAGATTATGGCGGTCAGGGGCATAGGCAACTACGAGCTTTTGGGCGAGAGCGTCGATGATGCGGCGGGCGAGGCATTCGATAAAACGGCAAAATTGCTCGGATTGCCGTATCCGGGTGGCGCAAAGCTTTCCGAACTTGCCAAATTGGGCAGCCCCGATGCCTTTATTTTCCCACGCCCGATGATTCATTCCGACGATTTGCAGATGAGTTTTTCGGGATTGAAAACCGCTGTTTTGACTGCCGTTGAAAAAGTGCGTGAGGCAAACGGTTCGGAAACCATACCCGAGCAAACCCGCAACGACATCTGCCGTGCGTTTCAAGATGCGGTGGTAGATGTGTTGGAGGCAAAAGTGAAAAAAGCCCTGTTGCAGACGGGATTCAGGACGCTGGTTGTGGCAGGCGGTGTCGGTGCGAATTGGAAGCTGCGCGAAACGTTCGGCAACATGACGGTGCAAATCCCGACCCCCAAAGGCAAGCCGAAACATCCGTCCGAAAAAGTCAGCGTGTTTTTCCCGCCGATGGCATACTGCACGGACAACGGTGCCATGATTGCCTTTGCAGGCGCGATGCATTTGAAAACGGGTAGGGAAGCCGGTGCATTTAATGTACGCCCGCGCTGGCCGTTGTCTGAAATCGTCAAATGACAAAATGCCGTCTGAAACCTGTTCAGACGGCATTTCCATATGTTTACGGCGTTTTGTAGCGGTTGTACATAAACAGATACTGCGTCGGAAAACGGCGTATCCAATATTCGGTATTGCGGTTGAACACGGCGGCATCATGGGCTTTGTCGCCGTTCAATTCCCCTTGGACGGGGCGGATGTGCAACACAAAGCCTTGTCCGTCGGGCAGGCGTTCGCAGCAGAAAAACAGGGTTTTCACGCCTTTGACGTTTGCCAATCTTGCCGCCAGCGTCATCGTATAGGCAGGTTTGCCGAAAAAGTCCGCCCATACGCCTTCCCCGCCTTCTTGAGGGGAGGGGACGTGGTCGGGCAGGACGATGGTTGCTTCGCCCGCACGCAGGGCCTTGATGATTTGTTTGACCCCTTGCATGTCGGTGGGCGCGGTTTTACCTTTGCCGCGCACCCTGCCTGCCTGCATCACTTTGTCTATCGCTTTGATTTTCGGCGGTTTGTACATGGCGGTCAGCGGGAACGGAAGCTGCTGGCTGATGTAGCGTCCGCCCAAATCGTAGCTGCCGATGTGCGGCGTGATGAACAGCAGCCCTTCGCCCTTATCCAAAGCCTGTTGCACGTGTTCCCAGCCGTGTACCGATTGGAACAGCGTTTCGATGTCTTCCGGCTTTTTGAAAAACGCGGGGGCGAGTTCCAAACCGCATTTTGCCGTTTCCGCAAAAACGGCTTTGACCGTCTGCGTGTCGGGGTTCAAACCCGCCTGACGCATATTGGCAATAATGCGTGCCCGGTCTTCTTTACGCAGGTAAAACGCCAGATGTCCGAGGAAAACACCTAATTTGTGCAGAAAGGGCAGGGGCAGCAGGGAAAAGGATTTGAGCAGGGCGGTCAATAAGGTGTACATAGCAGGGGGTGAAAGGGGGAAACAGCCCGAATTGTAAACGAAAGATGCCGTCTGAAAAAGGGAACGGCTTGCGGTGGAAAGGCTTTTCTGCTAACATCACCCGCTTGCATCAAGAGTTGGGAATTCCATGCCAACCTGCTTTTCAAAAGGAAAAGTAAGGTGGACGGTTGAAAAGCTGATGTGGCCGCAAAGGCAATCCAAACCCGCTTGATGCGGGAATTTTTTTGCCTGTAAGAAACGTACGGGCAGAGATTCCAAAGTATAGTGGATTAAATTTAAACCAGTACAGCGTTGCCTCGCCTTGCCGTACTATTGTACTGTCTGCGGCTTCGTCGCCTTGTCCTGATTTAAATTTAATCCACTATACCATTTAAATGGGAATGTTTCTCAACTGGATGGCACGAATAGGGAAATTTTGCTATATTTCCCGCTGTCGACATTATGTTCATACAACATGCCGTCTGAAGAAGATGGTTTGTTTTTCAAGGAAAATCTCAATGAGCGAATATCTGTTTACTTCCGAATCGGTATCCGAAGGCCATCCGGATAAAGTTGCCGACCAAGTATCTGATGCAATTTTGGATGCCATCTTGGCGCAAGACCCCAAAGCGCGTGTCGCGGCGGAAACTTTGGTCAACACAGGCTTGTGCGTATTGGCGGGCGAAATCACCACCACCGCCCAAGTGGACTACATCAAAGTCGCACGCGAAACCATCAAACGCATCGGCTACAACTCCTCCGAGCTGGGCTTTGATGCCAACGGCTGCGCAGTCGGCGTGTACTACGACCAACAATCTCCGGACATCGCCCAAGGCGTGAACGAAGGCGAAGGCATCGACTTGAACCAAGGCGCGGGCGACCAAGGCCTGATGTTCGGCTACGCCTGCGACGAAACCCCGACCCTGATGCCGTTTGCCATCTATTACAGCCACCGCCTGATGCAGCGTCAAAGCGAATTGCGCAAAGACGGCCGCCTGCCGTGGTTGCGTCCCGACGCAAAAGCGCAGCTGACCGTGGTTTACGACAGCGAAACCGGCAAGGTAAAACGCATCGACACCGTCGTCCTGTCCACCCAGCACGACCCTGCCATCAGCCATGAAGAACTGAGTAAAGCCGTGATCGAGCAGATTATCAAGCCCGTTCTGCCGCCCGAAATGCTGACCGCCGAAACCAAATACCTGATCAACCCGACCGGCCGCTTCGTCATCGGCGGTCCGCAAGGCGACTGCGGTTTGACCGGCCGTAAAATCATCGTCGATACCTACGGCGGCGCAGCTCCGCACGGCGGCGGCGCGTTCTCCGGCAAAGACCCGTCCAAAGTCGACCGTTCCGCCGCTTACGCCTGCCGTTATGTTGCGAAAAACATCGTCGCTGCGGGTTTGGCAACCCAATGTCAGATTCAGGTTTCCTACGCCATCGGCGTTGCCGAACCGACTTCGATTTCCATCGATACCTTCGGCACAGGCAAAATCAGCGAAGAAAAACTGATTGCCTTAGTTCGCGAACATTTCGACCTGCGCCCCAAAGGCATCGTCCAAATGCTCGACCTCTTGCGCCCGATTTACGGCAAATCCGCCGCCTACGGCCACTTCGGCCGCGAAGAGCCTGAATTTACTTGGGAGCGCACCGACAAAGCGGCCGCATTGAAAGCAGCCGCCGGTCTGTAATTTGGTCTGAATAAAGAAATGCCGTCTGAAACCGAACTGCCTCCGGAGGCGGTTTGTGTTTCAGACGGCATTTTTGCAGCCTTTTGCAGCCTTAATGTTGCGTTACAATCGGGATTCTCGGTTCGTAGAGCAGGTCGTAGGTCGGCTTGTTGAGCAGGTCTTGCAGCGTAAAACCGTCCAGATACGTGAAAAACGACTTCATCGCGCCGCCGAGTATGCCTGTCAGACGGCAGGACGGTGTAATCAGGCATTCGTTGTTCTCGCCCATGCACTCGACCAGCTGCATCGGTTCGAGATGACGGACGACCGCACCGATATTGATGCAGTCGGGCGGAGCGGCAAGCCTCAGGCCGCCGCCTTTTCCGCGTATGCTGTGTAAGAACCCGCCTTTGACCAGCGAAGTAACCACCTTCATTAAATGACTTTTGGAAATACCGTATGTTTCGGCAATGGTGCCGATATTGACAAGCATATCGTCATTGATGGCGGCATAGATGAGGACGCGTAGACCGTAGTCCGTATGTTGGGTCAGATACATGATTTTTCCAGTATGGTTCGTTATTTTTATTGTCGCTGTCCAAGTTTCACAGAAAATACCTTAAAGGTTGAAACTTTGTCAGTCAGGGCGGTAGAATGCAGCCTGTTCGCGGCAGTATGCCGTCTGAAACAGGCGGGCTGCCGTTTGATAATTTATTATTATAACTCAAAATCATGAAACCGTTGAAACGACATTCGGCACTTATTGGACTTTCGCGCGACCACCACCATTCGCTTTCCCTGTGCGTGCGGCTGCTGCGTACGCCGGAAGAAGGGCATCGGGACGAACTCGAACCGCATTTTGCCGAACTGGAAATCCATTTTTGCGAAGAAGAAGCCAAGTTTGCCCCGATTTGGCAGAATGTCGCCCCCGAATTGAAACAACGTTTCGAGAAAGACCACGCCCGACTGCGGCAGATGATGGCGCAACCCGAATACGGGAGCAAAATATGGAACACGGATTTTGCCGTTACGCTCCGCGATCACGCGCGCTTTGAAGAACGCGAGCTGTTTCCCGCCGCCGAACCGTTTTTGCCGTCCGAGCCCGCCGGTTCGGAGGGCTGAATATATTAACGACAAATAAGGAACACGAATGAGCGCATTTACCAAACACCCCGTCTGGGCAATGGCGTTCCGCCCGTTTTATTCGCTGGCGGCACTGTACGGCGCATTGTCCGTATTGCTGTGGGGCTTCGGCTACACGGGAACGCATGAGCTGTCTGGTTTCTATTGGCACGCGCATGAGATGATTTGGGGTTATGCCGGACTGGTCGTCGTCGCCTTCCTGCTGACCGCCGTTGCCACATGGACGGGACAGCCGCCCACGCAGGGCGGGGTTTTGGCCGGGCTGACCGCCTTTTGGCTGGCGGCGCGGATTGCTGCCTTTATCCCGGGTTGGGGTGCGTCGGCAAGCGGCATACTCGGTACGCTGTTTTTCTGGTACGGCGCGGTGTGCATGGCTTTGCCCGTTATCCGTTCGCAGAATCAACGCAACTATGTCGCCGTGTTCGCGCTGTTCGTCTTGGGCGGTACGCACGCAGCGTTCCACGTCCAATTGCACAACGGCAACCTAGGCGGACTCTTGAGCGGTTTGCAGTCGGGGCTGATTATGGTGTCGGGCTTTATCGGCCTGATTGGGATGAGGATTATTTCGTTTTTTACGTCCAAACGGTTGAATGTGCCGCAGATTCCCAGTCCGAAATGGGTGGCGCAGGCTTCGCTGTGGCTGCCCATGCTGACCGCCATGCTGATGGCGCACGGCGTGATGCCTTGGCTGTCGGCCGTTTTTGCCTTTGCGGCAGGTGTGATTTTTACCGTACAGGTTTACCGTTGGTGGTATAGGGCCGTGTTGAAAGAACCGATGCTGTGGATTCTGTTTGCCGGTTATCTGTTTACCGGATTGGGGCTGATTGCGGTCGGCGCGTCTTATTTCAAACCCGCCTTCCTCAATTTGGGCGTGCACCTGATCGGGGTCGGAGGTATCGGCGTGCTGACTTTGGGCATGATGGCGCGTACCGCGCTCGGTCATACGGGCAATCCGATTTATCCGCCGCCCAAAGCCGTTCCCGTTGCGTTTTGGCTGATGATGGCGGCAACCGCCGTCCGCATGGTTGCCGTATTTTCTTCCGGCACTGCCTACACGCACAGCATCCGCACGTCGTCGGTTTTGTTCGCCCTCGCGCTGCTGGTGTATGCGTGGAAATACATCCCGTGGCTGATCCGTCCGCGTGCCGACGGCAGGCCGGGTTGAGCAAAACCGCCGCAGATTTTCGGTCTGCGGCGGTTTCGGTTTGGGCGCGATGCCGTCTGAACATCAATTTTCATCAGACCAGCCGTCGCGTGTGGTTTTGGCTTCTTCAAGATAACAGTACAGGGCGGGACGGTCCCGGTTAAGCAGGATGGTTTCCAAAGTGTCCAACTGCCTGCCCAAGCCCCGAATCAGCTCCAACAGGTTGTCCCTGTTGGCAAGGCAGATGTCCGCCCACACAGCAGGGTGGCCGGAAGCGATGCGGGTAAAGTCCTGAAAGCCCGTGGCGGCAAATTTCAGATACGCCTTCCCGTCGGGGTGGTCGAAAAGCTGGTGGACATAGGCAAAGGCGGTCAGGTGGGGCATATGGGAGACGGCGGCGAAAACCGCGTCGTGTTTTTGCGCGTCCATCGTATAAATTTCCGCACCGACCGCGCGCCACAGGTTTTCTACCAATGCGATGCCGTCTGAATCTTCGCCGCCGTGTGGTGTGATGATGAGTTTTCTGTTTTTGAACAGACCGTACTGCGCCGAATCTGCCCCGCTTTTGTCGGAACCGGCAATCGGATGGGCGGCGATGCAGTGGTGCAGGCGGTCGGGCAGACAGCGGCGGAAGGCTTCGATGACCGAAGATTTGGTGCTGCCGACATCGGAAATCCAAGTGTGTTCCGGCAAAACGGGGCGCAGCGCGGTCAAAATGGCGGGAACGGTGGCGACGGGCGTGGCAATCAGCACCAAATCCGCACTGCCGATGCTGTCCGCGTCGATGGCAACGGACGCACGGTCAATCACGCCGCGTTCCAATGCACGTTCGAGGTTGTCGCGGTCGGTGTCGATACCGGTAACGGTGCGGACGAGTCCCTGCCTTTTGAGGTCGAGAACGAACGAACCGCCGATCAGCCCTACACCGATGAGGGCAATATGGTTCAAAATGGGCATTTGTGTAAACGGTTTTCGCAAAGTGCCGTCATGGTAGCCTATCGGCGGAATATGCCGCAAGGTCGGCAGGGAAAAGGAGAAGAAATGGACAAAATCAGAGTTGCCGCCGTGCAGATGGTGTCGGGCGTGTCGCCTGAAACCAACGTTGCCGCCATGAAACGCCTGGTCGCACGGGCGGCGGAGCAGGGTGCGGATTGGGTGCTGCTGCCCGAATATTGGGTGCTGATGGGCGCAAACGATGCCGACAAACTCGCGCTTGCCGAGCCTTTGGGCGGCGGACGCTTTCAGACGGCATTGGCGGAAACGGCGAAAGCGTGCGGCGTGGTGCTGTTCGGCGGAACCGTGCCGCTGCAAAGCCCCGAAGCGTGCAGGGTCATGAATACTTTATTGGTGTACGGGCGCGACGGCAAACGGACGGGGCTGTACCACAAAATGCACCTCTTCGGTTTTTCCGGTTTGGGCGAACGCTATGCCGAAGCCGATACCATCCGCGCGGGCGGGGAAGTGCCGCATCTGTCGGCGGACGGCGTGTCCGTGGCGGCAGGCATCTGTTACGACTTGCGTTTTCCCGAATTTTTCCGCCGCCAGCTGCCGTTTGACGTATTGATGCTGCCCGCTGCGTTTACGCACACGACGGGCAAGGCGCATTGGGAGCTGCTTTTGCGTACGCGTGCCGTCGAAAACCAATGTTACGTCGTGGCGGCGGCACAGGGCGGGCTGCACGAAAACGGCAGGCGCACGTTCGGACACAGCATGATTGTCGATCCGTGGGGCGAAGTTTTGGACGTATTGCCCGAAGGCGAAGGCATCGTTACGGCAGACATCGATGCAGGCAGGCTGAATAGCGTCCGCAACCGCCTGCCCGCCCTGAAACACCGGGTTTTGGATGCCGTCTGAAACGCGGTTTTATATATAGTGGTTTAACAAAAATCAGGACAAGGCGGGGCAACGCTGTATCGGTTTAAATTTAAACCACTGTACTTTTGCTGTATTTTGTTCCGTCAGCTTGTTAAACTGTTGCCCATATTCCAAAAAATACGGCTTTTGCCGCACATACCGATGCTTTACCAAATCCTTGCCCTGATTATCTGGAGCAGCTCGTTTATTGCCGCCAAATACGCCTATGCCGCCATCGATCCCGCGCTGATGGTCGGCGTGCGTCTGCTGATTGCCGCGCTTTTGGTGCTGCCTGCCTGCCGCCGTCATGTCGGCAAGATTCCGCGCAGGGAATGGAAGCCGTTGCTGGCGGTATCCTTCATCAGTTATGTATTCACCCTAATGATGCAGTTTATCGGACTGAAATACACGTCTGCCGCCAGCGCATCGACCATCGTCGGACTCGAGCCGTTGCTGATGGTGTTTGTCGGACACTTCTTTTTCAACGACAAAGCGCGTGCCTACCACTGGATATGCGGCGCGGCAGCATTTGCCGGTGTCGCGCTGCTGATGGCGGGCGGTGCGGAAGAGGGCGGCGAAGTCGGCTGGTTCGGCTGTTTTCTGGTGCTGCTTGCAGGAATCGGTTTCTGCACGGCAGTCCGCCCGACTCAACGGATGATTGCCCGTATCGGCGCACCGGCATTCACATCTGTTTCCATTGCCGCCGCATCGCTGATGTGCCTGCCGTTCTCACTTGCCTTGGCGCAGAGTTATACCGTGCATTGGAGCTGGCAGGGCGTGGTGTCGCTGCTGTATTTGGGCGTGGGGTGCAGCTGGTACGCCTATTGGTTGTGGAATAAAGGTACGGGCAGTGTTCCGGCAAACGTGTCGGGACTGTTGATTTCGCTCGAACCCGTCGTCGGCGTGTTGTTGGCGGTTTTGATTTTGGGCGAACATTTATCGCCCGTGTCCGCTTTGGGCGTGTTTGTCGTCATCGCCGCCACTTTTGCCGCCGGCTGGCTGTCGCGCAACAGGGGCGGGGAGGGCGATGCCGTCTGAAGGCGGTGGGACGGGTTTGTATTTGCGCCGATGAGGACGCGCGCCACATATTTTGCGGAAGCCGTTGCAGCCGCATAAGTGATGCAGGCTTTATGTCCGATGCCGTTTCCAAGATGAACAAGCATCCTGATTTTTCTATTTTTTTTTTTTTTCAGAATTAAAAAAAGTATTGCGCCCCTTTGGCGGGGTGCGATATATAAAGTGTCCGCCGATTGGACATTTTTTGGCGCATCCCGTCCCTATCGAACACCCCGGCAGCCTCCGCTTTGAACGCGTAACCGCCAAGGCTTGCAGCATAGGGCAGTGCTGTAGCAACTGTATTTTTCACCCCGTCGGGCAAAAATACCAAAACTCAAATCAAGCCATTTGGATACCGTTTTCGGTGGTACCGTTTTCGGCAAAGTAATCACGCATCCGGGCATTCGATATCGTCAGCAGTTTGCGCATACATGCCGTAACGGCAACCTTATACGGCTTACCCTTGGACAGCAGGCGTTGGTAGAAATCCCGAATAAGCGGTTCAAAACGTGTCGCTGCCACGGTAGCCATATA
>POWY01000010.1 GCA_003044455.1 Neisseria bergeri
GGAGGGATAATGCCGTCTGTAAAATGAGGTAAATATAGCAAATTGATGCAGCCTTCGTGTTTTACGTATTTATATATTCCGTATGGGGAATATGCTGCTTTTGAAGTGTGTATTATGGATGAACTGCCGATAACAGTAAATCGGTTTGATTTGTTTCCGTCAGCTTATGCCGTCTGAAGCCCTTTCAGACGGCATTTATTTTGAAGTTCGGGTTGTTTTTGCCAGTGATATTTTGATGGTTTGAAGCTGTCTTTTATATTCCCGGCAATGCGGGCAGAACAGCAGGTGCATATATATGGAAATCTTCTCGCCCGGGGTGCTTTCCCGATCCTGATGTTTGGAAAGAAGTAGGGCAATATCGCGGCATTTTTTCATAACGGTTACTTCGGGTTTTCTTGGTTGAACCATTTGATTTGCAGGCATTGGCGCAATGATTCTCGGGCGCGGTGCATAATGGTGTGGTAGTTGGCTGTACTGATACCGCACATTTGTTGTATTTCGTTGGATGAAAAACCGAGTATTTCCTTCAGGGTGAATACCCGTGCGGTGTTTTCAGGAAGGTTGTATAGGCAGCTTTGCAGAATTTTTTGAAATTCGTTGTTATTTAATGATTTTTCTGGAGTGTTCCAATGTTGAGGCTGCCCTTCTGGCGTCCAATGCCCGTTTTGGGAAAAATGGCTTTCAAATGCTTCATCCAGCAGCTCGTCGTCCAGTGCGGTAAAGACTTTCCTTTGCCTCCCGATTTGACGTAATGCGTCAATAATTTTGTTTTTCAATATGGCAAAAAGCCAGCTGTTGACAAGTGCCCTGCCTTGAAAACTGTCGCCTGCGCTGTATGCGGACAGCAATGTTTCCTGTACTAAATCTTCAGCCAAATCAGGGTGGTCGGGCAACTGGAGTCGCGCAAAATGCAGAAGCAGTTTGCGCGACTCCATTAATTCGGCATCGGTCAGGTCGGGTAGCGGCATAGTATCGGGAACAAGGTAATTTTATGCGGATAGATGGTTTTGGCCCGGGGAATTGCCTTCCATATTTTCGGATATGGCTGACAAGGAGGGGATGATAATCCTTTGTTCAATCCAGCCTGACCATTTCCTAAGCAAAATATTTTTCCAATTATCGGCTTCGGGCATAAATTCGACAAGGGTATGGGTAAGGGTGTCAAACGAAAGTGCGGAAGCCCCCATTATCTCCAGCAGCATCATATCGAAGCCGTCCAATGTTTGGTACATCACATCATCTTCGGCGTTTCGCCATATTAACAAGGCTGTTTCCGCTTCCTGCAAATCATCGGTAACATCATATCGATATTGCCGGATAAAGGCCGCAGGGGAGGGCGTGTATTTGCTGTGATTTGAATAATGAATATCGGGAATATCCGGAATTTGTGCAACTTCTGCCAGTAATTGGGTATATTCAAAATCCATCAGTGCCAAAATGCCGCCTGAAAGCGGCAGGCTTTGGCAATATTGTAGGAACTCGCCGGGGATTTCTTGAAAATAGGGCGTTTGGGCGCGCGCGTCGCGGACGAAACCTTCCTTCAGACGGCCCCATTCTTCGCTGTCAAAGTATTGCCGCGTTTCGGTATAACAACGGTCGATGAAGCTGTGGATATTGTTGCGTATCAGGCGAATATAGACGTTCAGGCGGTCCTGCGGCAGGCCGTCGGCGGCTTCGCCCTCGCGTATGGCTTGGGCAAAGCGTTGTTGGTATTGGGCGGAGGTTTCAGGCTGCACGGCGGTATTCCTTTCCGGCACGCGTTTGATAATCGGCGATTTTGGCAACTTCGGCTTCAAGCTCGGCAAAAGGCGGGAAATTGAAATCGCGTTCCAACAGGGTGGGCGGAATCGTCGGCAGCTTGGCATAGGCCAGTTCGAGCAAATCCCAAACGGTCGGCAATACCGCCGCGCCGTGGGTATCAATTAAAAGCTCAGGGGTTTCGACATCGTGTCCGGCGATGTGGATGTAACACACGCGCCCTGCATCCACATTTTCTAAAAAGGCTTCGGGCGACAACAGGCCGTGGTTGACGGCGTTGACGTAAATATTGTTTACGTCCAAATGAATGCCGCAGTCGGCTTCACGGGCAACCGCGTTAAGGAACTCAACTTCGTTCATCTCGGCAAGCGGAGAATGCAGGTAGTAGGACGTATTTTCTACAGCAATGCGGCAGCCCAACCGATCCTGCACTTCGCGGATACGGCGCGCGGTATGTTGCACCATCTCTTCAGTGAAAGGCAGCGGTAACAAATCGTAGAGATGACCGCCGTCATGGCAATAGCTCAAATGGTCGGAGAAAAACGTGCAATCGTAACGGCGCATCATTTCTTTGATTCCGTCTATCAAGGCGGTATCCAGCGGGGCTTGTCCGCCCAGCGACATGGATAATCCGTGCAACGCCAGCGGCAGCCGTTCCGCCACACGGTCAAACTGTTTGCGCGCCCTGCCGCCCATTTTCAGCCAGTTTTCGGGGGCGGCTTCGATAAAGCGTATCGGGCTGTCGTCTGAAAGCGAGAGGAAGTCTTCCGCCAAGTCGCGGCGATAGCCCAAGCCTGCATGTTGAATCATATTTTTACCCGGTTCGGATGGCACAAAAGAATAATGTGCTGGTTTAAAAAAATCTTTGTTTGCCGTTAAAAAAGCCGCATTTTATCGAAAAACGCGGCTTGGGTTGAAGGGGCGGTATTATTTAGAACCGCATTTGCCTTCGCCGCATTTGCCTTCGGCAGATTTGGCTTTGGCTTTAGATGCCTTAGCGTGTTTGTGGGCTTTTTTTACGGTCGCACCGCATTTGCCCTCGCCGCATTTGCCTTCTCCTGCTTTAGAAGCAGCCGCGCCGCACGAACCTTCGGCAGATTTGGACGCGCCGCAAGAGCCTTGGGCGGATTTTTGAACGCCTGTTGCGTTGCTTGCAGGTTTGTCGGCGGCAACGGCGCCGGCGGCCAAAGACAGGGATAAAGCACCGGCGAGTGCGGCAGCAATGTTTTTGTTCATTTCTATTTCCTTTTCAGAATATCAAGTTAACGAGATAAGGTTGGAATGTTTAAAGTCAGATTCCACGACTGAATCAATCTTGTTTCAGACGGCATCGGGGGCAAAACCGTTTTTTCAGCAGCGTATCCAGCGACCATCCGCCCGCACCCTGCAAAAGCAACGGGATTAATACCACGATATAAATTAAAGCCATTTTATAACCGTTGTCGCAGACATTGTAACCCGAACCGGCGTGAACCGCAGCCCAAGCGACGGCGGTAACGACCATCAGCCCCAATGCCGACAGGCGCGTTGCCAAACCCAAAAGCAACAGTACGGGCAGCAAAAGCTCCGCATACATCGCGAGATTCCAGTTTAACGCGTCCGGCAGCAAGTTGAACGGGAATGGGAATTGATCGTTGATTTCAGAAAACCAATTCTCCCCGTTCCATTTTTGCAAACCCGATTCCAAAAATTCATATGCGGCAAACAGACGCAAAACCAGCATAGCGGATGCCGTCTGCCAAGTTGTTCCGATTTTCATAAGTGTTCCTGTTTTTGGTTCTGTTGATACCCCATTAGACGGATTTTGTCGGAAAAACTGACACTCGGCAGCCAATAATTTAACAAGTTAATGAATATAAAAAGAAAGTATTTTGACGGGAAGAAAGGGAAAAGGGCGGGATGTTTGGATAACGGCGGTGTTGTGAGATAATTCCCCCCCTTGGACGGTATGCCTTCAAACACAATTTCCGTAAAGGAAAAGAAGAAAATATTAATTTTGATGATGATATAAAAAGCCCCTTTCGCTTGGCTGTCAAAAGGGGTTGTTAAGAAAAGCAATCCCCCTTTTGACGGGGTGCGATATATAAAGGAATGGAAAATATGGTAACGTTTTCAAAAATCAGACCACTTTTGGCAATTGCCGCCGCCGCGTTGCTTGCCGCCTGCGGTACGGAGGGAAACAATGCCGCCCGCAAGCCGGTGCAAACCGCCAAACCCGCCGCAGTGGTCGGTTTGGCACTCGGTGGCGGCGCATCCAAAGGATTTGCCCATATAGGTATTATTAAGGTTTTGAAAGAAAACGGTATTCCTGTTAAGGTGGTTACCGGCACATCGGCAGGTTCGATAGTCGGCAGCCTTTTTGCATCGGGTATGTCGCCCGACCGCCTCGAATTGGAAGCCGAAATTTTAGGCAAAACCGATTTAGTCGATTTAACCTTGTCCACCAGTGGTTTTATCAAAGGCGAAAAGCTGCAAAATTACATCAACCGAAAAGTCGGCGGCAGGCAGATTCAGCAGTTTCCCATCAAATTTGCCGCCGTTGCCACTAATTTTGAAACCGGCAAGGCCGTCGCTTTCAATCAGGGGAATGTCGGACAGGCGGTTCGTGCTTCCGCAGCCATTCCCAATGTGTTCCAGCCAGTCATCATCGGCAGGCACAAATATGTTGACGGCGGCCTGTCGCAGCCCGTGCCCGTCAGTGCCGCCCGGCGGCTGGGTGCGGATTTCGTGATTGCCGTCGATATTTCCGCACGTCCGAGCAAAAATGTCGGTCAAGGTTTCTTCTCGTATCTCGATCAGACACTGAACGTGATGAGCGTTTCCGCGTTGCAAAATGAGTTGGGGCAGGCAAACGTGGTTATCAAACCGCAGGTTTTGGATTTGGGGGCAGTCGGCGGTTTCGACCAGAAAAAACGCGCCATCCGGTTGGGTGAAGAGGCAGCGCGTGCCGCATTGCCTGAAATCAAACGCAAATTGGCGGCATACCGTTATTGACGCTATGCCGTCTGAACGTGTTTTCGGAAGGCTTTATCCATAGAAAAAAATACCCGAATCCCGTACAATACGCCCCTAAAATTTTGAAAGAACAAAAGAATCATGGAAGCCGAAGTAATCAACCAGCTTAACAACACACTGAACGACTTGGAGAAGCGCAGCGAAGACATCCGCGTCTATATGGATTATCAGGGTAAGAAAGACCGATTGGAAGAAGTTGTCGGACTTTCCGAAGACCCCGAACTTTGGAACGACCCCAAACGCGCCCAAGAAATCGGCAAAGAGCGCAAAATCCTCGAAAGCATAGTGCTGACGCTGGACAACATCGCTTCGGGCATCGAAGACAACCGCATGCTGATTGAAATGACCGTCGAAGAAAACGACGAAGAAGGTTTTGCCGCCGTGCAGGAAGACGTGGCGGGGCTGGAAAAACAGATGGCGGATTTGGAGTTCAAACGGATGTTCAACCAGCCCGCCGACCCGAACAACTGCTTTATCGACATCACCGCAGGCGCGGGCGGTACCGAAGCGGAAGACTGGGCGGGGATGCTGTTCCGTATGTACAGCCGCTATGCCGAGCGCAAAGGCTTCAAAATCGAAATCCTTGAGGAAGACGACGGCGAAATCGCAGGCATCAACCGCGCCACCATCCGTGTAGAAGGCGAATACGCCTACGGTTTGCTGCGTACCGAAACCGGCGTTCACCGCTTGGTGCGTTACTCGCCGTTTGACTCGAACAACAAACGCCATACCTCGTTTGCCTCCGTGTTCGTTTACCCTGAAATCGACGATTCCATCGAAATCGAAATTAACCCTGCCGATTTGCGTATCGATACCTACCGCGCATCAGGCGCGGGCGGTCAGCACATCAACAAAACCGACTCCGCCGTGCGCATTACCCACGAGCCGACGGGGATTGTGGTGCAATGTCAAAACGACCGTTCGCAACATGCCAACAAAGCCGCCGCGATGGAAATGTTGAAATCCAAACTGTACGAATTGGAAATGCGCAAACGCAACGAAGAGAAACAGGCGTTGGAAGAAGGCAAGTCGGATGTGGGTTGGGGCAGCCAAATCCGTTCGTACGTCTTGGACTCCTCACGCATCAAAGACTTGCGCACAGGCTACGAAGTCGGCAACACCAAAGCCGTATTGGACGGCGACTTGGATGGCTTTATCGAAGCCAGCCTGAAACAGGGCGTGTAGTTTGAAACGTATGCCGTCTGAAGCCTGTGCCGCTTCAGACGGCATTTTTGCGTTTCGTGTTATAATCCGCGCCGCACACGGGACAGGCAGACAGTCGCCGCGTATCGCGTAAGGCATACGGGGAGGAAAGTCCGGGCTCCGCAGGGTAGAATGCCGGTTAACGGCCGGGCGCGGTAACGCGACGGAAAGTGGAACAGAAAGCAAAACCGCCGATGGCTGCTTTGGCAGCACAGGCAAGGGTGAAAAGGTGCGGTAAGGGCGCACCGCGCATTTGGTAACAATATGCGGCAGGCCAAACCCCATTCGGAGCAAGACCAAACAGAACGCAATGACGCTGCCCGCCGAGCGTTCGGGTAGGTTGCTTGAGCATACCGGCAACGGTATGCCTAGAGGAATGACTGTCCGAGACAGAACCCGGCTTACCGCCCGTCCGGTGTGCATCCGACACGCAAATGCCGTCTGAAACCTGAAATATGGTTCAGACGGCATTTTTATTTAGGTTGTGTTTTTATAGTGGATTAACAAAAACCAGTACGGCGTTGCCTCGCCTTAGCTCAAAGAGAACGATTCTCTAAGGTGCTGAAGCACCAAGTGAATCGGTTCCGTACTATTTGTACTGTCTGCGGCTTCGTCGCCTTGTCCTGATTTTTGTTAATCCACTATATATTTCGTTGATGCAACTCTAATTTAGTCGGACAAAATGCCTTTTATTCAATAGAACCGGTTTCCGCCCAAGCGGAAATAAACGGCTATTTCCCTTGCAAACAGACGGAATCAGGCGGGTATTCAAATGACAATCGGCAGGCTGCCTTCCGGTTGGGCGGGAGCCTGTCCTGTTGGATGGAAACGGTTTGGTTTCATTATGCGGAAAAATGCCGTCTGAAGGGTTCAGACGGCATCGGTGCGTCGGGGCGGGACTTAGTCTATGCCTTCGAGCATTTTGTTCAATTTGGGGACGAGCAGGAGCAGCAGGAAGCCTGTGGCTGCGCCGATGTAGAACAGCAGCCGGTAAAAGCCGATTTCGTCGCCCGCCTGATAGCCTTTTTCAAATAATACGCCGCCCAAAGTGAAGCCTAATGAAAAGGCAAGGAAATTAAGGGCGACCATTTGGGTTTTGAATAAAGGCGGGGCGATTTTGGTGGAGATGGACAGCGCAATCGGGGAAATCATCAGTTCGCCTATCGTGATGGCGAGGACGATCAGTGCGAAAACCGCAATAGGCATCGGCGTGCCGGAGGAAATAAAGGGGACGAATCCCAAAAACGACGCGCCGGTAACAAATACCGCCATAGCGAATTTCAGCGGGGTTTTGGGCTGTTTGCGCCCCATTTTTGTCCACATTGCCGCCATGAGTCCGGAAAACAGGATGACCCACAGGCTTTGCATAGAGTCTTTCCAGGCAACAGGCACGGTAAACGAACCGATGGTGCGGTTGACGGTTTCGTCGAAATAGACGGTTGCCACGGTGTAAATCTGAAACCAGACGGCCCAAAACATACAGATGGTCAGGAAAAGCGGGATGTAGGCGATGATGTGCCGTTTGTTGTCGGAACTGACGCGGGGGTTGGTCAGCAGGCGGGCGAAATAGGCGATGACGGCAAGGATGACGGTAGATAAGAGGATGCCGGAGAAATTGTCGAGGTTGACAAGCCCTTTTTTGATAGCGGTTGCAAGTGCGGCGATGAGGGCGATGCCGACGGCGGCCGCAATTTTGCCCTGTCCTTTTGAAAGCGGATGGGGGACGGTGGGGTGGGGCAGATTTTTACGTCCCAAGGAATAACGCCACAAGCCGAATGCCATACCGACCGCCGCCGCGCCGAAACCATAATGGAAACCGATGTTTTCTTGAAGCAGGCCAGTCAGCAGCGGGCCTAGGAAGCCGCCGATATTGATGGCGATGTAGAAAATGGAAAATCCCGCATCGCGCAGCGGGCGCATTTCGTCTTGTTCGTATAATGTGCCCACCATAGAGCTGGCCGTGGATTTCACGCCGCCGCTGCCCAATGCGATGAATATCAGCCCGATTAAAAGGCCGTACAGGCCCGGTGCTATGGCAAGGACGATGTGTCCAAGCATCACGACGATGCCCGAGAGGAAGAGGGTTTTTTCCGCACCCCATACGCGGTCGGCAAACCACGCGCCCAAAATGGTGGACAGGTACACGCTGCCGCTGTATGCGCCGACAATGCCGCCTGCGAGGGTTTTGTCTATGCCCAAGCCGCCTTTGTCGGCGGTGTAGTAGAGGTAAATCAGCAGGATGCCCTGCATTCCGTAAAATGAAAAACGTTCCCACAATTCGATATGGAAGAGGGTGGAAAGCTGGAAGGGGTGGCCGAAGAATGTTTTTTCTCCGGTGGGGGCGGGATGCCGGGACATAAAGGTTCTCCTAAAAGATTTTCTCTCAATGCCGTCTGAAACGGATGCGGACGGCGGCGGTGTTTTTTGTATGAAAATCGGTTTTTAACCGATATTTTCATTCTTTGTCAAATGATGCGCTGCCGTTTTTGCGGTCGAATGTTTTTATATTTGTTTCAATTCAACGGGTTGTATTTTAGAGTACGTGTTCCGATACGGCGCGGGTAAAGCCTTTTCAGTCAAGCGGCTTATCCGATAGGGCGGTTTTTTATAGTGGATTAACAAAAACCAGTACGGCGTTGCCTCGCCTTAGCTCAAAGAGAACGATTCTCTAAGGTGCTCAAGCACCAAGTGAATCGGTTCCGTACTATCTGTACTGTCTGCGGCTTCGTCGCCTTGTCCTGATTTTTGTTAATTCACTATATCGATTCCGTTCCCTTGCAGGCGGACGGCGGCGGAAAAGCAGGTTTTCAAATGTCCGGTTTGGCGGCGCGCCTTTCAGACGGCATGGCGGCGGACAGTGCCATGCCGTCTGAAAACCGTTTATTTCCCTTTGCCGTTTCCGGCGGAGTCTTTTTTGTCCGAACCGAATAGGCGGTCAAAACGTATGGTGTATGTCAGCTCGCCGCCCGATGAAAGGCTGCCGATACGGGCAACCGCCTGTATGGCGCGGGTCAGCCGGTAAATCAGTTTGACTGACTGTTCCGCGCTGGAAATGCCGTATTCGTAGCCGATGTAGAGTTTGCCGGTCAGTTGTTTGCCGACGGTCAGCACCTGTTCGGCGGGGTTGAGTTCGCCGGTTTGCGCGTTGCGGCTGCGCTTGCTGGTAAAGCCCAAATCATCCACCAGTCCGATGCGGTCGTTGATTTGTCCGGCAAGCAATGCGCCGGCGGCTGCGGACAGGGTGGCATTGTCGCCGCTGCTGCCGCTGCCGGCGCGGTTGAGGATGAGCCAGGAGAGCTTGTCTTTTTCACTCATCGGTTCGTTTGCCGTCAGCGTAATGCGCGGGCTGTTGAGGCTGCCCAATATTTCCACGCCCGCACCGACGGGGGAAAGGCGGCGTTCGGCGCGGATGTTGAGGTTGGGGTCGTTGAGCGGACCGACAAAGGAGACAGTGCCTTTGGTAATGTCCAAATCCTGCCCGTATGCCTTGTAACGCCCTTTGATGACGCGAACCGTGCCCACGCCCCGCACGCTTCCGCCCGGTTGCGCGGTCAGGGTCAGTTTGCCGCCTATGGTAACGTCCGCGCCGTAGCCGGCGAAGCGGATGCCGTCATTGAGGTCTAAAATCAGGTTCATATTGACGGGGAGCGGTGCCGCCGCCTCTTTTTTGACTTCGCCCAATACGACGACATCGTCGCCGACGGACGGCATCGAGGATTTTTGCGAACCGAACAGCCCCTGATCCGTTTTAATCATCCCGGTAACGGATATGCCTTTTTGCGGCGAATAGCGCAGGCGGGTGTTGCCGGAAACCGTCAGGCGGCGGTTGGGGCGGGACAGGATGCGGTATTTGTCGAACACCGCGCCGATATCGACATCGGGCCCGCTGTTTTCCATACCGACCGTGCCGGAGAGTTCCGCCGTCCCTTCGTGCCGGAATTTCAGGCTGTCGATTACCCATTTCCTGCCCGCGATATGCGAACGCAGCGAACCGTTGTCCAAGATGATGCCTTGGGTTTGGTTGCGGTAATAGAGTTTGTCGCCGTTGATGCTGCCGCCCAAGTGCGGATCGGCGATGCTGCCGCCGAGGGTTACGGCGGCATTCAGGCTGCCTTTGACGGTTTGTCCGACGGGCAGGAAGTTGCGGAATGCTTCAGCATCGGCAACGGTCAGGTTGAGCCTGCCGCCTAAAGGCGCGGTATCGAAGGAGCGGCTTTGCCCGACGGTAATGTTGCCGTTGATTTTCCCGTAGTTGCTGCTGCCGTTGACGGCGGCATTGACGGACGGAGAGCCTACCCGTCCGCCGATTTGCGCGGCGGCATTCAGGCTGCCGGTAATGTTTTGCGCGGCGGCGGGCAGAAAGGGCTTCAATGCGCCCAAGTCGGGAAGAGAGGCGGTAATCCTGCCGCCGAGCGGTGCATTTGCCATATTGCCGCCGAAGGCGTTGCCGATACCCAAATCGGCGTTAATCCGTCCGAAACGCGCGCCGCCGTCAATCAGGATTCCGATGCGGTCGTTTTGAAAGCGCGTTTTCAGGGAAAATGCGTTCAAACCCAAAGCCTGACCGCCGGGCAATACGGCATCGCCGCTTTGTCGGCTGATATTGAGGTAGCCGCGCGCGTTACGCCCGTAGGCGACATCCCAGTCGCCGTTTAAAACCAGATTGTGTTCGACGGGCGGTTTGAAGAAATTGTGCAACTCGGCGATGTGCAGTCCGTGTGCGCCGCCTTTTGCCGATATGCCGGTTTTTTTATCCCAAGAAAAGTGTTGCAGGTTGAGGCTGCCGCCCATTGCCTGCCAATTTGCCGCACTTGCCGCCACGCGTTCCGTACCGGCTTCGAGCGTCATACGGTTTTGCAGCTTGAGGTTGAACGCGCCGCCGATGTCGAAAACACTAATGCTGCCTTTCCATCGGGTAAGTTCTCTGTTGATACCGCCTGAAGCGTCCAAATCGAATTTGAACGGTTTGCCGTCCAGCGTCATGGCGGCGTGTGTGCGGATGCGGTGCTGCGCGCCCGTGCCTTCCAGCGTCAGGCCGGCGGTATCGACAACCGCCGCCCCACCCGACAGGGAAAGTCGGCTGCCTTTGATGTCGGCGCGTATCGGGCGGCTTGTGTCGGGCGAGCCTCTGAGGGTGAAATCGAGCGAACGGATGTTTGCCGCCTTGCCGATATGCAGGCCGCGTGCCGTACCGGAAAGGTCGGTTTCAAAGGTTCGGATGCCGCCGTCCAAATCGCCGGAAAGGTGTCCGCGTACATTTAAAGCCCCCGCGAGTCCGAAACCGAAACGGGAGAGGTCGGGTGCAGTGATATTGAGGTTGAGCCGGTCGCCTTTTTTGCCGAAGCCGCCGTCTGTTTTAATAATGTTCTGTCCCAGCCGCAAATCGACGGCGGCGCGCGGAAGGTGGCGGGACTCGTAAATAATGTCGGCATGACCGTTAAGCGGTACACCGTTGAGTATGCTGGGGGAAAAACGCATTTTGCCTGCAAAATGCTCTTTTGCCAGTTCGCCTGCAAGGTTTATTGAGCCGTTGATATTGCCTGCCGGAAATTGCGGATCGATGCGCGAAGGGTCGAATGCGCGGGAACGGATGTCCAGCTTGAGCAGGCGGTCTTTAAACAGCTCGAGATAGCCTTGCGCGGTCAGGCTGCCTTGCCCAGCGGCGATGTTGACGGTGTCGAACACCAGTTTCCGCTGTCCGTTTGCGGGGTCGCTTGCGATGGCGAGGCTGCCGTCCGTGCGTGCCGTACCGGTGCCGAGTTGCCAAGAGATTTTGGGCGAGGCGGTCGTGCCGCCGATGCCGATGCTGCCGTCCAACCTGCCTTTGAACGCGGTTTGCAGCACGTCTTCCGCGCCGACGGAGTTGATGCCTATATTTAAATCGAGGATGTCTTTTTCGGTGTCGATTTTGCCCGACAGCCTGATGCCGCCCCGTCCGAGCAGGGCGGCGGACGTATTGCCGATATGCACCGTGCCGTCCTGCCGGATGACAAAGCTGCCTAAAACCTGACGGACGGGAATGCCGTTGCGGTCGGCAAAGCCGGCTTTGGTGTTTTCCAAATCGAGCGAGCCTTCCAGCGCGATGCCGTCTGAAAACGACGGGATGGCGGTCAGGTCGAAATTCAGCCCGGCATCGGGCAGGGAAGGCACGAAAGCGGACGGATTGATGTTGAATCCTTTGACCAGCACTTCTTCCAATGTTTTATCCAATGATTCGGCAAACGGGTGGATGACGGATTTTCCCGAGAGGCGGATATTGCCGCCGTCGATCGCCAGTTCGGCGCGCACATCCTTCAGGCTGCCGCTCAGCCGAGCCGTACTGTGTATGGTTTCGCCTTTGAGTCCGCCTTTGGTGTAAATGGCGGTGTTGAGGACAAAAGGTTTTTTCAGACCGATTACGACTGCGCCGGTCGATTTGCTCCACGGGGTGTCGGCGGTTTTCAGGTCGAGGCGGTGTCCTTTGATGTCATAACGGTACGAGGCATCCAGCCGTTCGAGATAGACGGTTTGTTTGTCAAAGGTTTTGCCTGCGCTGATTTTGCCCGTCTCGAAGCGGTCGAGATAGACGGCGGCAGGCAGGTCTATGCTGTCGGGAAGGCTGAGTGGCGGGCGTTCTTCTTTAGGCGGAGTCGGTTTGGTAACGATGGCGATGTCGCCGGCGGAAATTTCGGTAATGTGCAGGCTGCGGCGCATCAGTTCGGACGGTTTCCACGCGAAGCGGAAGCGGCTGATTTTAAGGTCTGCACCCTCGGTTTCTATCGACCAGTTGTCGCCGTCGAAGCCGTCGAGCAGCGTGCCTTTGAGGTTTTGGGAGGAAATGTTTACGCCGAACCAAGACGGGATTTGGTACAGCCCGAAACGCAAACCGGATTCCGTACCGGCGAGCCAGCCGAGGAAACATACTGCCAAAATCAGGACAGACAGCAGTGCCGCCGACAGCTTCAGCAGCGGGCGGCGTTTTTTTGCCGGCGGGGTAGGGCGGTGTTTAGACGGCATTTTGCGTGTGCCGTTTTCGGTCGGATCGGTATCTGTCGGTGCGGTATCGGTCATAATGTCTGTTTCAAAATGGTTTGCTGCAATGCCGTCTGAAGCGGCCGTATCGGTTTAGAAGCGCGTTCCCAGGCTGATGTGCCAGCGGATTTTCTTGTCGCTGTGCCCGTAGGCAATATCGAAGGAAAACGGCGCGAGCGGGCTGAACCAGCGCACGCCCAGTCCCGAACCGTGTTTCAGCTCCATACGTTTGAAATTGGCGGCGGCATCGCCCATATCGTGGAACACCGCGCCGGACAGGGTGCGCGTAAACGGCAGTTGGTATTCCAGGCTGCCCACCAAGAGGGCGCGTTCGGGCAGGACCGATCCGTTCGGACCGGCAAGCCCGATGCTGTCGAGTTCGTAACCGCGCACGGAAGACGCGCCGCCGCTGCGGAACATCAGCCCTGAAGGAACGTCGGCATTGTCGCGGGCAACGGTGTAACCCGCTTGTCCGCGTATGATGAATGTGCCGAGTTTTTTGTTTTCGGGCGTGAAGAAATAACCTGCGCGGGCGGAAGCGCGGATCAGCGCGGTGGAGGATAGGAATGTGCCCAAAGTCGTACCGATTTTGCCGTCGAGGTAATAGCCGTTTTCGGGGTGCAACGCGTTGTTGAGCAACTGGCGTTTCCAAGAGACGGTCAGCATCGTGGCGTGGCTGTTGCCCAAATCGACATCCGAGCCGGGGATTTTCCGGCCTTCTGCGAGAAACTCCGCCCCCAGCCTGGCATCAATGCCCGCGCGGTCGCGCACATACCAGATGCCGCCGGAGAAGGCGCGTTTTTCGAGGTTTTGGGTAGTCGAACGGTTGTAGGAAACGTTGCTTGTCCAGTATTTGCCCCTGTAGTTGCGGGGTTGGCTGATACCAGCGGCAAGCGTGGTTTCGTATTTGTCCATATCCCAGACGACCGAGCCGATATAGCCTTTGTTGAAGAGGTTGTAATAGTCGTAGGCGATTTTGCCGCCCAAACCGTATTCCGAATCGAGGCGGATGCCGGTTTCGAGCTTGTGGCGTTTGACCTCGGTTACGCTGACTTTGACGGGGACGCGGTCGCCTTGGAGACGGTCGAAGTCGGCTTGTACGGACGCGCCGGAATAATGCCCGTTTTGTTCGAGTGCCTGTTGGAAGTCGAGCAGCAGGTCGAGGTCGTAGGGCGTGCCCGGTTGGAAGCGCGCCAGGCCGGAGACAATTTGTTCGGGATAACGCTGTGTGCCGGTAATTTCAAAGTCGCCGAAGGCGATGGGGCGGCCGCTGTCCACGACGACGTTCAAATCGGCGGTGGCAGTATCGGGGTTGACGGCCGCCCGGGTGTTGCCGAGCTTGGCAAGCGGGTAGACTTTGCGCGTTACCGCGCCGAGGACGGAAGTTTTGCTGTTTTCCCAACTGTCCTGGTCGAAATCGCTACCTACCGGCTGCTGCCAGTTTTCCATCGCGTTGCGGTAGTATTCGGCGAGGTTGCCGTCTGAAAGGATGTCGCCGAGGATGGCGACGCCGACGTTGGCGATTTTGGTGCGCGGGCCCGGTGTGATGTGCACCGTATAAGCTCCGTCTTTTTCCGTCAGGCTGACTTTGCTGCTGAAATAGCCTTTGCTGCGGAGCATGGTTTTGACGTTGTCCGGTGCTTCTTCGGCAAGGAAGCCTGTTTGTTCCTTGTCCAATACTTCTTCCTGCTGCTGCGTGATGAGCGGCAGGTGTTCTTCGACCATATCTTTGATTTCACTGTCCTGCGTGTCGATGCGGACGGGGAATTTGGGTTTTAATTTGACTGATTCGGTGTCAGGGCTTTTGTTTTTGAACAATGCGAAACCCGCCGCCTTGTTTTCGGAAAGGTCGGCGGCAGGCGCGTATGCGTGCGGAAAGAAAAATAAAGCCGGCAGGAGCAGGGCGGTCGGTTTGATCATCATAGTACGGGTGTCGTGCATCGGTGTGGCGGTTTTCGATTTTAACACTGTTCGGACGGGGCGGGACGCTTCAGACGGCATACCGCCGCCGGTATTTCGGAGGTTGCGGCCCGCCTGGAATGTATCTGCTTGTTTTAGGGGATTTTGCTTCCAATCCGTATGCGGGCAGGCTGCGTTTCGGGGTAGTGTCGAAAAATAGGCGGGATTGAATAAATTTATTTTTATTCAATAAATTAAACCGTCGCGCCGAATGATAAAGCAAAGCCTGTCCGGCACTGCATAGGGCAAATCAACGCAACCTTAAAACACAGCCGAAAAATAAAAAAACACAGAGAATGAGTTTTCTTTTAAAATACAACATTTTTTAACATATCACAACATAAGGAAGAATTATGGCGTTCGGCAAATCCTTATTTCATGCGATCGGCCGCGTCAGCCTGGTCAGGCAGATTGCCGCCGGTTTGGCGTTGGGCATCGTAATCGGTTCGGTTTCCCCGCAACTGGGCTTGGCGGCAGGCTTGTTCGGCAGCCTGTTTGTCGGCGCGCTCAAAGCGGTCGCGCCGGTTTTGGTATTTATTTTGGTGGCGGCCACAATCGCGCAGCACCAAAAAGGCAACAAGGCGCATATCAGGCCGATTATCATCCTTTACCTCATCGGTACGTTTTCCGCAGCCCTGACCGCCGTCATCGCCGGTATGGTTTTCCCGACGCACATTGTTTTGGCGGGCGCGGGCGATGTGTCCGCCGCGCCGCCTTCCGGCATTGTGGAAGTATTGAAATCGCTGCTGATGAACCTGGTCGCCAACCCGATTAACGCGATTGCCAATGCCAACTATATCGGCATTTTGGCTTGGGCTTTGGTTTTGGGCGCGGCGTTGCGGAATCACGGTTCGGACGTTACGCGGCAGGTCGTTGCCGATTTGGCGGAAGCGGTTTCCACCGTCGTGAAATGGATTATCCGTTTTGCCCCTTTGGGCATTTTCGGGCTGGTGTCGTCCACAATCGCGGAGACGGGTTTCGGCGCGCTGGCGGGGTACGCGAAGCTGCTTGCAGTGCTGTTGGGCTGTATGGCGTTTATCGCGCTGGCGGTCAATCCCGCCATCGTGTGGTGGAAAATCCGCCGCAACCCTTATCCGCTGGTGTTCACCTGCCTGCGCGAAAGCGGCGTGTATGCCTTCTTTACCCGTTCTTCCGCCGCCAATATCCCCGTGAATATGGCTTTGGCGAAAAAACTGGGGCTGCACGAAGACACTTATTCGATTTCCATCCCGTTGGGGGCGACCGTCAATATGGGCGGCGCGGCGATTACGATTACCGTTTTGGCTATGGCGGCGGCGCACACCCAAGGCATACAGGTTGATTTTGCCACCGCGCTGCTGTTGAGCCTGGTGGCGACGGTCAGCGCGTGCGGCGCGTCCGGCGTGGCGGGCGGTTCGCTGCTGCTGATTCCGCTGGCGTGCAGCCTGTTCGGCATCAGCAACGATGTCGCCATGCAGGTGGTTGCAGTCGGCTTTATCATCGGCGTGATTCAGGATTCGGCAGAAACGGCGTTGAATTCTTCAACCGACGTTTTGTTTACCGCTGCCGCCGATTTGGGCCGACAGAGAAACCGGGCGGAATAAACCAAGCTATGCCGTCTGAAGCCCGTTTGGCGTTCAGACGGCATATTTTTACAATTTTATGGGCATATGGCGGAAACAATACCGGCTGCCTTGAATATGAAGGAGATGATGATGTTTAAACGCAGTGTGATTGCAATGGCTTGTATTGTTGCCCTTTCAGCCTGTGGGGGCGGCGGTGGCGGATCGCCCGATGTTAAGTCGGCGGACACGCTGTCAAAACCTGCCGCCCCTGTTGTTGCCGAAGATGTCGAGGAAGAGGTGCTGCCGAAAGAAAAGAAAGATGAGGAGGCGGTGAGTGGTGCGCCGCAAGCCGATACACAGGACACACCCACCGGAAAAGGCGGTCAAGATATGGCGGCAGTTTCGGAAGAAAATACAGGCAATGGCGGTGCGGCAACAGCGGATAATCCCAAAAATGAAGACGAGGGGGCGCAAGATGATATGCCGCAAAATGCCGCCGATACAGACAGTTTGACACCGAATCACACCCCGGCTTCGAATATGCCTGCCGTAAATATGGAAAACCAAGCACCGGATACCGGGGAATCGGTGCAGCCGGCAAACCAACCGGATATGGCAAATGCGGCGGACGGAATGCAGGGGGACGATCCGTCGGCAGGGGAAAATGCCGGCAATACGGCTGCCCAAGGTGCAAATCAAGCCGGAAACAATCAAGCCGCCGGTTCTTCAGATTCCACCCCTGCGTCAAACCCTGCCACTACGAATAGCGGCGGTGATTTTGGAAGGACGAACGTGGCTAATGGCGTTTTGATTGACGGACCGTCGCAAAATATAACGTTGACCCACTGTAAAGGCGATTCTTGTAGTGGCGATAATTTATTGGATGAAGAAGCACCGTCAAAATCAGAATTTGAAAAATTAAGTGATGCAGACAAAATAAATAACTACAAGAAAGATGGGAAGAATAATAATAAATTTGTCGGTTTGGTTGCTGACAGGGTAAAAAAGGATGGAACTAACAAATATATCATCTTTTATACGGACAAACCCCCCACTCGTTCTGCACGGTCGAGACGGTCGAGGAGGTCGCTTCCTGCCGAGATGCCGCTAATCCCCGTCAATCAGGCGGATACGCTGATTGTCGATGGGGAGGCGGTCAGCCTGACGGGGCATTCCGGCAATATCTTCGCGCCCGAAGGAAATTACCGGTATCTGACTTACGGGGCGGAAAAATTACCCGGCGGATCGTATGCCCTCCGTGTGCAAGGCGAACCGGCAAAAGGCGAAATGCTTGCGGGCGCGGCCGTGTACAACGGCGAAGTGCTGCATTTCCATACGGAAAACGGCCGCTCGTACCCGACCAGGGGCAGGTTTGCCGCAAAAGTCGATTTCGGCAGCAAATCTGTGGACGGCATTATCGACAGTGGCGATGATTTGCATATGGGTACGCAAAAATTCAAAGCCGCCATCGATGGAAACGGCTTTAAGGGGACTTGGACGGAAAATGGCGGCGGGGATGTTTCCGGAAAGTTTTACGGCCCGGCCGGCGAGGAAGTGGCGGGAAAATACAGCTATCGCCCGACAGATGCGGAAAAGGGCGGATTCGGCGTGTTTGCCGGCAAAAAAGAGCAGGATTGATGCTGATGCCGTCTGAAGCAGTGGCGTTCAGACGGCATTGTGATGTTTGGGTCGGCAGATCCGGTTCAAATCCGCATCAGTTGATAAACCCGTCGTCTTTCATTTTCTTTTCGGAAAAATACTGGCCGCATACCAGCAGGGCGGCGAGGATGATGACAAACAGCCCCGCCATAGTCAGTGTGATCTTAAAGAACAATTCCGCTTCGAGAAAAGAAAACCAAAGTTGCACAATCAGCAGCAGCACCCAGCCGGCAAACAGTCCGAGACAGGCATAAACGCCGAGCTTAAACACGATCCCGCTCCAAAATGACGACGTAGGCTTCGCGTTTGAAAAACAGCAGCATACGGCGCAAATCTTTTTCCATCGTTACGACCCGCCAGCCTTCGGGGGTTTGTTTGTTGAGGAACGCGCTGAAATTGACGGGGTTGACCTTTGCCGCGCCGAAAAACAGGCTGGACAACAGGCTTTCCTGATAAATGACGACTTTGTATTCTTTCATCGTATTTCCTTTTCGGTTGAAACACCGCCCTTTGGGGCGGCAGGATCAGACTTTATTTGGGAGGGGCGTAACCCCTTCCAAATCAGGACGATACATAGGGCGGTGCTTTATGTGCCGTCCTGTGTGTTGAAACATAGGATTCCTTTAACTAAGGGATTGCCTTTTCAGACAATCCCTTAAATTGCAGCGATGCAATGCGGTGAAACTTATTGCTTATTACCCAACTGCGGCAATACCGAACCTTCGCCCAATGCCAACAAACCGCTTTGCGAGTAAATGCCCAGTTTGGCGCGGGTGTCGGTAATGTCGAGGTTGCGCATAGTCAGTTGTCCGATACGGTCGAGCGGTGTGAACGCTGCGTCTTCGACTTTTTCCATACTCAGGCGTTCGGGTTGGTAGGTCAGGTTGGGCGATTCGGTGTTCAGAATCGAGTAGTCGTTACCGCGCCGCAATTCGAGGGTAACTTCGCCGGTAATGGCTTTGGCAACCCAGCGTTGGGCGGTTTCGCGCAACATCAAGGCTTGGCTGTCAAACCAGCGGCCTTGGTAGAGCAAACGTCCGAGGCGCAGGCCGTTGATGCGGTATTGTTCGATGGTGTCTTCATTGTGGATTCCGGTAACCAAGCGTTCGTAGGCGATGTGGAACAATGCCATGCCCGGGGCTTCGTAGATGCCGCGCGATTTGGCTTCGATGATGCGGTTTTCGATTTGGTCGCTCATGCCCAAACCGTGACGGCCGCCGATGCGGTTGGCTTCGAGGAAGAGTTCGACGGGATCGGCGTATTCTTTGCCGTTCAATGCGACGGGCACGCCTTCTTCAAAGCGTACACTGACTTCTTCGGGTTTGACTTCGACGTTTTCGTCCCAAAAGGCAACGCCCATGATGGGTTTGACGATTTTGATGCCCGAGTTCAAAAATTCCAAGTCTTTGGCTTCGTGGGTGGCACCCAGCATATTGGAATCGGTGGAGTAGGCTTTCTCCACCGACATTTTGTAGTTGAAGCCGTTGGCAATCAGAAATTCGCTCATTTCGTGGCGACCGCCGAGTTCGTCGATAAATTGCTGGTCGAGCCAGGGTTTGTAGATTTTCAGCGCGGGATTGGTGAGCAAACCGTAGCGGTAGAAACGCTCGATGTCGTTGCCTTTGTAGGTGCTGCCGTCGCCCCAAATATTCACATCGTCTTCTTTCATGGCGGAAACAAGCATCGTGCCGGTTACGGCGCGGCCCAGAGGCGTGGTATTGAAATAGGCGATGCCGCCGGTGGAAACGTGGAACGCGCCGCATTGGATGGCGGCGATGCCTTCGTGTGCCAACTGCGCGCGGCAGTCAATCAGGCGGGCGTTTTCCGCACCGTATTCCATCGCTTTTTTGGGAATGGCGTTGTAGTCGTCTTCGTCGGGCTGACCAAGGTTGGCGGTGTAGGCGTAAGGCAGCGCGCCTTTGAGTTTCATCCACAACAGCGCGGCAGAGGTATCAAGGCCGCCGGAGAAGGCGATGCCGACTTTTTGACCGATGGGGAGGTTTTGTAAAATAGTATGGTTTTGGTTCATAGGGGAATCCTTCGGACTTGAAAAAAGGAGTTCATCGTGTTTCCTTTTCGGTTGAAACCCCGCCCTTTAGGGCGGTAGAATCAGACTTTATTTGGGAGGGGTGTAACCCTTTCCAAATTAGGACGATACATAGGGCGGTGCTTTATGTGTCGTCCTGTGTGTTGAAACATTATCTTATAAATATAACCCATTGTCAGCCGTCAAGGCCGTCTGAAAAGAAGCCTGACCCGTTTCGTTGAAAATCTTTTCAGACAACCTTTACACCATCCGCAACCCGCCCCCTCCCCTGCGGGGGAGGGTTGGGGAGAGGGTGCAGACAGCAGCCCTTAAGCAAACGCTGCCTGAAAAACGCAAGCTCGACCCTCTCTCTAACCCTCTCCCACGGGAGAGGGAACAAATCACAGCACCATCGACATTTTCAGACGGCATCGGTAAAGAAACCCATCTATGAACGCGTTCAACCTCATCATCATCGGCGACGAAATTCTGCACGGCAGCCGCCAAGACAAGCATTTCGCCTTTTTCAAATCCCTGCTCGAATCCAAAGGGCTGAAGCTCAATCAGGTGCAATACCTGCCCGACGAACCCGATTTGCTGGTCAAACAGCTGCGTCGCAGCTTTTCAGACGGCATACCGACGTTTGTTACCGGCGGCATCGGTGCCACGCCCGACGACCACACGCGCCAAGCCGCAGCGGCTGCTTTGGATTTGCCTGTCGTCCGCCACGCGCAAGCCGCCGGGTTTATCGAAGCCGTTACCCTGAAACGTGGCGAGCCGCTTGATTCGCCGGAACACGCCCAACGCCTGAAAATGGCAGATTTTCCCGAAGGCGCGGAATTGGTGCCTAATCCGTTTAATAATATCGCCGGATTTTCCATCCGCGAGCATTATTTCTTCCCCGGCTTTCCCGTGATGGCGCACCCGATGGCGGAATGGGTTTTGGAAACTTATTACGCCGGCCGCTTCAACCAAACCGAACACGGCAGCCGCAGCGTGTATGTGTTCGAGCAGCCCGAATCGCGCATTACGCCGCTTATGGAGCATATCGAGCAAACTTATCCCGGCGTGCGTTCGTACAGCCTGCCCAGCGTCGGTTGGACGCATTCAGACGGCACGCAGGTCAAACCGCACATTGAGTTCGGCATCAAAGCCGAAGGAGAAGCCGTCAACCTTTTGGACGCGGCGTGGGCGGAAGTGTTGCACAGCTTGGACGGATTGGGAGCAGAGCTGAAAAATCGGGTAAACTGAAAACCGTTTGCCCAAATCGGACGATATTTAAGGAAAACCATGCAATACCGAATCAGAAGAGAAAACGAAGCACCCGAAGCAAAAAATGCGGGGGAAACCTTATGGGAGCGCGACATCATGCGCGAAGTGCTGCTGTCCGCCTATCGGGACAGGCGCAGGGAGCGGATGTGGAAAAACATCTGGCGCGCCGTCAGCACCCTGATTCTGGTTGCCCTGATTGCAGGCATTTTCCAAAAAGACGAAGCCGCATTGCAGTTGGCGGGCAATACGCCGCATACGGCAGTCGTCAACCTGTACGGCGAAATCGGCAACGGCGTAGAAGACCAGGTCAAAAAACTCAAAGACGGTATGGAAGCCGCCTACAAAAATCCGCAGGCAAAAGCCATCGTCATCCGCGCCAACAGCCCCGGCGGTTCGCCCGTCGTCTCCAACACCGCTTTTGAAGAAATACGCCGTCTGAAGGCGCAACATCCCGGCATCCCCGTTTATCTCGTGGCGGAGGATATGTGCGCGTCCAGCTGCTACTACATCGCGGCGGCGGCGGACAAAATCTATGCCGACCCGTCCAGCATCGTCGGCAGCATCGGCGTTATCGGCAGCAGTTTCGACGCGACCGGCCTGATGGAAAAAATCGGCGTAAAACGCAGGGTTAAAATTGCGGGCAGCAACAAAGGTATGGGCGATCCGTTTTCGCCCGAAACGCCCGAACAGTCGAAAATCTGGGAAGAAATGCTGACCGGCATACACGGCGAGTTCATCAAAGCCGTCAAAACCGGACGCGGCGGCCGCCTCAAATTCCGACAATATCCCGACGTGTTCAGCGGTCGCGTGTACACAGGCGCGGACGCGCAGAAAGTCGGGCTGGTGGACGGACTCGGCAATATTTACAGCGTGGCGCGAGACGTGGTCAAAGCCCCCGATGTGGTGGATTACACCCCGAAGGACGATTTCGGCAGAATCTTGGGCAGACGCTTCGGCGCAGAACTCAAAGCCGGCGTGCGCGAAGCCCTGCAATCCCTCCAATAACGCTTTCCGCCGGATATAGTGGTTTAAATTCAAACCACTATACCGATGCCGTCTGAAAGGTTTTCAGACGGCATTTTTTTGCATGGTAGGGTGATATTTGTGAAACGGTAATATGAAAACAGAACGCTTGTCGCGCGGTTTGTACCGTGCCAGTCTGTACGAAGGCAGTAATAAAGATAGAAACGTTTTGTTTTTATAGGATTGGCGCGAAACAGACGGTCCGGTGTTCTTGAAATCAAATAAGAATCGTTATCATAACATGATTGTATTTATTGGGTTTTTTTGGGCGTTTTGCCGATATTTACCTTTTAATGGTTTTTGAAATTCGCTAAAATACGAAATTATTGTAGAAATTTTGTTAACGGATTTGGGTGTAACCATGTTGTCCGCTTACTTTCCCGTCTTTGTCTTTATCCTCGTCGGCCTCGCGGCCGGCGTGCTGTTTATCCTGCTCGGCACGATTTTAGGCCCGAAACGCCACTACGCCGAAAAAGACGCGCCTTACGAATGCGGTTTTGAAGCCTTTGAAAACGCAAGGATGAAGTTCGACGTGCGCTATTACCTCGTCGCCATCCTCTTTATCCTCTTCGATTTGGAGGTTGCGTTTATGCTGCCGTGGGCGGTCGTGTTCAAAGATTTGGGCGCATACGGCTTCTGGTCTATGCTGGTGTTTATCGTCGTTCTGACGGTAGGCTTTGTTTACGAATGGAAAAAAGGTGCGCTGGAATGGGAATAGAAGGCGTTTTGAAAAAAGGTTTCATCACCACCAGCGCGGATACGGTGTTGAACTATATGCGTACCGGTTCGTTGTGGCCGGTTACTTTCGGCTTGGCCTGCTGCGCCGTGGAAATGATGCACGCGGGTATGGCGCGTTACGACCTTGACCGTTTCGGCATTATTTTCCGTCCGTCCCCCCGTCAGGCCGACCTGATGATTGTGGCGGGTACGCTCACCAATAAAATGGCGCCCGCCCTGCGTCGCGTGTACGACCAGCTCGCCGAGCCGCGCTGGGTATTGTCCATGGGTTCGTGTGCCAACGGCGGCGGCTATTATCATTATTCTTATTCCGTCGTGCGCGGTGCCGACCGCGTCGTGCCGGTGGACGTTTATGTGCCGGGTTGCCCGCCGACTGCGGAAGCCCTGATTTACGGCCTGATTCAGCTCCAACAAAAAATCAAGCGCACTTCCACCATCGCGCGTGACGAGTAAGGAGAGGACGATATGGCAAGCATTCAAAACTTATACGAAACCGTCAGCCGCGTTCTCGGCAATCAGGCAAGCAAAGTCATTTCCGCTTTGGGCGAGATTACCGTCGAGTGTCTGCCCGAGCACTATATTTCAGTCATGACCGCACTGCGCGACCATGAAGAGCTGCATTTCGAGCTCTTGGTTGACTTGTGCGGTGTCGATTACAGCACTTACAAAAACGAAGTATGGCAGGGCAAACGCTTTGCCGTCGTCAGTCAGCTGCTTTCCGTTAAAAACAATCAACGCATCCGTGTACGCGTCTGGGTTTCAGACGACGATTTCCCCGTAGTCGAATCCGTAGTCGATATTTACAACAGCGCGGATTGGTACGAGCGCGAAGCCTTCGATATGTACGGCATCATGTTCAACAACCACCCGGACTTGCGCCGCATCCTGACCGATTACGGTTTTGTCGGACATCCGTTCCGCAAAGACTTCCCGATTTCCGGCTATGTGGAAATGCGTTACGACGAAGAGCAAAAACGCGTGATTTACCAACCCGTTACCATCGAGCCGCGCGAGATCACGCCGCGTATCGTCCGTGAGGAGAACTACGGTGGCCAATAAATTAAGAAACTACACCATCAACTTCGGCCCGCAACACCCTGCGGCGCACGGCGTATTGCGTATGATTTTGGAGTTGGACGGCGAACAAATCGTCCGTGCCGACCCGCATATCGGCCTCCTGCACCGAGGTACTGAAAAACTGGCGGAAACCAAAACCTACCTGCAAGCCCTGCCTTATATGGACCGCTTGGACTACGTTTCCATGATGGTCAACGAGCAGGCGTATTGCTTGGCGGTAGAAAAACTCGCCGGAATTGATGTGCCTATCCGCGCCCAATATATCCGCGTGATGTTCGCCGAAGTAACGCGCATCCTCAATCATTTGATGGGCATCGGTTCGCACGCATTCGACATTGGTGCGATGACCGCCATCCTTTATGCCTTCCGCGACCGCGAAGAGCTGATGGACTTGTACGAAGCCGTGTCCGGCGCACGTATGCACGCAGCCTACTTCCGTCCCGGCGGCGTTTACCGCGACCTGCCCGACTTCATGCCCAAATACGAGAGCAGCAAATTCCGCAACGCCAAAGTATTGAAGCAGCTCAATGAATCCCGCGAAGGCACGATGCTCGACTTTATCGATGCCTTCTGCGAACGTTTCCCGAAAAACATCGACACACTCGAAACCCTCCTGACCGACAACCGCATCTGGAAACAGCGTACCGTCGGCATCGGCGTCGTCTTCCCCGAACGCGCCATGCAAAAAGGCTTTACCGGCGTGATGTTGCGCGGTTCGGGCGTGGAATGGGACGTGCGTAAGAAACAGCCGTATGAAGTGTACGACAAAATGGATTTCGATATTCCCGTCGGCGTGAACGGCGACTGCTACGACCGTTACCTCTGCCGTATGGAAGAAATGCGTCAATCCGTACGCATCATCAAACAATGTTCCGAGTGGTTGCGTGTTAATCCGGGTCCGGTCATTACCGTAAACCACAAATTCGCTCCGCCCAAACGTACTGAAATGAAAACAGGTATGGAAGACCTGATTCACCATTTCAAACTCTTTACCGAAGGTATGCACGTTCCCGAGGGCGAGACCTACACCGCTGTCGAACACCCGAAAGGCGAGTTCGGCGTTTATATCATTTCAGACGGCGCAAACAAACCCTACCGCCTGAAAATCCGCGCACCCGGCTTCGCCCACCTGCAAGGCATGGACGAAATGGCAAAAGGCCACATGCTCGCCGACGTCGTTGCCATCATCGGTACGCAGGACATCGTATTCGGGGAGGTTGACCGATAATGTTATCCGCAGAATCCTTAAAACAAATTGACATCGAGTTGGCGAAATATCCCGCCGACCAACGCCGTTCCGCCATCATGGGCGCGTTGCGTATCGCCCAAACCGAAAAAGGCTGGCTCGCCCCCGAAACCATCGCCTTTGTTGCCGACTACATCGGCATCTCGCCTGCACAAGCCTACGAAGTCGCTACCTTCTACAATATGTACGATCTTGAGCCTGTCGGCAAATACAAACTGACCGTTTGTACCAACCTGCCCTGCGCCCTGCGCGGCGGTATGGCTACCGGCGAATACCTCAAACAAAAACTCGGTATCGGCTACGGCGAAACCACGCCCGACGGCAAATTTACCCTTGTCGAAGGCGAATGCATGGGCGCATGTGGCGATGCCCCCGTTATGCTGGTCAACAACCACAGCATGTGCAGCTTTATGACCGAAGAGGCGATTGAGAAGAAATTAGCAGAATTAGAATAGATTATCCGGATGCAGCCGGGTTTGTAATCAAATTTAAACGGTTATTCCAAAATTCTAAATTGTGATTTTAAAAAGTAACAATAAAAAAGGAGTGGTTGATGAGGGGGGTAATTGTTAAATGGGATGACGAAAAAGGTTATGGTTTTATACGGATAGATGGCGGTAACAAAGAAATTTTCTGCCATATTTCCGACTTTTCCCCAAGAAACCCACGTCCTGAAATTAACGAGGTGGTTGGTTTTGAAGTGGTTTCAGACGGCAAGGGAAGATTTTCTGCAAAACAGATACGCTATCTGAATCGGGAGCGCGCAGTTTCTCCCGTGTACCGCAAGAAACATCGAAAAGACGAGGAATCTCCCACTTCGATTGTTCGGGTTGTGCTGTCTTTGTTGGTCGGTTTGCTGCTTGTTTCGGCAATCGGCTATAAGGCGTATCAATATGCGTCAGAGAAGCTGACTCCGAAACAGGAAAATACGCCGGTTAAAACACAAGTATTGCCCGAAATAAAACGGCAGCAGCCCGACAGCAGCCCATACCGTTGCGACGGCAGGCAATATTGCCCACAAATGACTTCGTGCGAAGAAGCCAAATGGTTTGTAAGGAACTGTTCCGATACCAAGATGGACGGCGATGGCGACGGCATTCCGTGTGAAAATATGTGCAGCGGATGGTAATTTTGATTGATGACGGGAAGAACAAACACAGGTTTGGTTCAGATTAAACGAAGACAGGAAAATGCCGTCTGAAAACAGACGAACCGTTTCAGACGGCATCAGGAACATTGAGACGGCAGGCAGCCGCAACCGATACGAAAACAAACAGGCACACCAAAAATGGCTATTTACCAATCAGGCGTGATTTTTGACCAAGTGGATACCGCCAATCCCGATTGCTGGACATTGGACGAATACGTCAAACGCGGCGGCTATACCGCCCTGCGTAAAATCTTGTCCGAAAACATCTCGCAAACCGACGTGATTGACGAAGTCAAAACCTCCGGCTTGCGCGGGCGCGGCGGTGCGGGCTTCCCGACCGGTTTGAAATGGAGCTTTATGCCCCGTTCCTTCCCGGGCGAAAAATACGTCGTCTGCAATACCGACGAAGGCGAGCCGGGTACATTTAAAGACCGCGACATTATTATGTTCAATCCCCATGCACTGATTGAAGGCATGATTATTGCCGGTTACGCGATGGGCGCGAAAGCCGGCTACAACTATATCCACGGCGAAATTTTCGAAGGCTACCAACGCTTTGAAGCTGCTTTGGAGCAGGCGCGTGCCGCAGGCTTTTTGGGTAAAAATATTTTGGGTTCGGATTTTGAATTTGAACTCTTCGCCCACCACGGTTACGGCGCATATATTTGCGGCGAAGAAACCGCATTGCTTGAATCGTTGGAAGGCAAAAAAGGCCAGCCGCGCTTCAAACCGCCATTCCCTGCTTCGTTCGGCCTGTACGGCAAACCGACCACCATTAATAATACTGAAACCTTTTCCTCCGTCCCATTCATTGTCCGTGATGGCGGACAGGCATTTGCCGATAAAGGTATTCCGAATGCAGGCGGTACCAAATTGTTCTGTATTTCCGGCCATGTCGAGCGTCCGGGCAACTATGAAGTGCCATTGGGTACGCCGTTTGCCGAAATCCTGAAAATGGCGGGCGGTATGCGCGGCGGCAAAAAACTCAAAGCCGTTATTCCCGGCGGTTCGTCCGCGCCCGTATTGCCTGCCGACATCATGATGCAGACCAATATGGACTACGACTCGATTTCCAAAGCCGGCTCCATGCTCGGTTCCGGCGCGATTATCGTGATGGACGAAGATGTGTGCATGGTCAAAGCCCTTGAACGGTTAAGCTACTTCTACTACGACGAATCCTGCGGCCAATGCACCCCCTGCCGCGAAGGCACTGGCTGGCTCTACCGCATCGTCCACCGCATTGTAGAAGGCAAAGGCCGCATGGAAGACTTGGATTTGCTGGATTCCGTCGGCAACCAAATGGCAGGCCGCACCATCTGCGCCCTCGCCGACGCCGCCGTCTTCCCCGTCCGCAGCTTTACCAAGCATTTCCGTGATGAATTTGTGCATTACATTGAGCACGGCGGGCCGATGAAGCCGAATAAGTGGTGCTGAGTTTTCAGACGGCATCCAAAAGAATGATTTATCAAATACCCGTAACTAGGAACGAACCATGTTACAAATCGAAATCGACGGCAAACAGGTATCTGTGGAGCAGGGCGCGACGGTGATTGAAGCCGCGCACAAGCTCGGTACTTATATCCCGCATTTCTGTTACCACAAAAAACTTTCCATCGCCGCCAACTGCCGTATGTGTCTGGTGGACGTGGAAAAAGCCCCCAAACCTCTGCCCGCCTGTGCCACGCCGGTTACAGACGGCATGATTGTGCGTACGCATTCGGCAAAAGCCCGAGAGGCGCAAGAAGGTGTGATGGAGTTTCTGCTCATCAACCATCCGCTTGATTGTCCGACCTGCGACCAAGGCGGTGAATGCCAGTTGCAGGATTTGGCGATGGGCTACGGCAAAACCACCAGCCGCTACACCGAAGAAAAACGTTCCGTCGTCGGCAAAGACATGGGGTCTTTGGTTTCCGCCGAGGAAATGAGCCGTTGTATCCACTGTACCCGCTGCGTGCGTTTCACTGAAGAAATCGCCGGTTTGCAGGAAATCGCCATGGCCAACCGCGGCGAACATTCCGAGATCATGCCTTTTATCGGCAAAGCAGTGGAAACCGAATTGTCAGGCAACGTCATCGATTTGTGTCCTGTCGGCGCATTGACCAGCAAACCGTTCCGCTTTAACGCGCGTACTTGGGAATTGAACCGCCGCAAATCCGTTTCCGCCCATGACGCTTTGGGCAGCAACCTGATTGTGCAAACCAAAGACCATACCGTCCGCCGCGTGTTGCCGTTGGAAAACGAAGCCATCAACGAATGCTGGCTGTCCGACCGCGACCGTTTTGCCTACGAAGGCCTATATCACGAAAGCCGTCTGAAAAACCCGAAAATCAAACAGGGCGGCGAGTGGATGGACGTGGATTGGAAAACCGCGTTGGAATATGTCCGCAGCGCGATTGAATGTATCGCCAAAGACGGCAACCAAAACCAAGTCGGCGTTTGGGCCAATCCGATGAATACGGTCGAAGAGCTGTATTTGGCGAAGAAATTTGCCGACGGTTTGGGTGTTAAAAACTTTGCAACCCGCCTGCGCCAACAAGACAAACGTCTTTCAGACGGCATTAAAGGTGCGCAATGGTTGGGACAAAGCATTGAATCGCTGGCGGACAACGATGCCGTATTGGTAGTCGGCGCGAACTTGCGCAAAGAACAGCCGCTCCTGACCGCCCGCCTGCGCCGCGCCGCCAAAGACCGTATGGCATTGAGTGTATTGGCCGGCAGTAAAGAAGAATTGTTTATGCCGCTTCTGTCTCAAGAAGCCGCACATCCCGACGAGTGGGCAGGCCGTCTGAAAAACCTGTCTGCCAATGCGGAACACGCCGTTACCGCCAGCCTGAAAAACGCTGAAAAAGCAGCGGTGATTTTGGGCGCGGAAGTGCAAAACCATCCTGATTACGCCGCCATTTATACCGCCGCTCAAGAGCTGGCAGACGCGACCGGCGCAGTGCTGGGTATTTTGCCGCAAGCCGCCAACAGCGTCGGTGCGGATGTTTTGGGCGTGAACTCGGGCGAGAGCGTTGCCGAAATGGCAAATGCGCCAAAACAGGCAGTTTTGTTGCTTAATGTCGAGCCTGAAATTGATACGGTTGACGGTGCAAAAGCCGTGGCCGCGTTGAAACAGGCGAAAAGCGTGATGGCGTTTACCCCGTTTGTCAGCGAAACGCTGCTGGACGTGTGCGACGTATTGTTGCCGATTGCGCCGTTTACTGAAACATCAGGCAGCTTCATCAATATGGAAGGCCGTCTGCAATCTTTCCACGGCGTGGTACAAGGCTTCGGCGATTCGCGTCCGCTGTGGAAAGTGTTGCGCGTATTGGGCAACCTGTTTGACCTGAAAGGTTTTGAATACCACGATACCGCTGCGATTCTGAAAGATGCGCTGGATGCAGAAAGCCTGCCGTCCAAACTGGATAACCGCAGCACATGGACAGGGGAGGGCGTTCAGACGGCCTCAGACCGCCTCGTCCGTGTCGGTGGCGTTGGTATTTATCACACTGATCCTATCGTGCGCCGTTCCGCACCGTTGCAAGAAACCAGCCATGCCGCCGTGCCTGCCGCGCGTGTGAATCCGAACACATTGGCGCGCTTGGGCCTGCAAGACGGACAATCCGCTGTCGCCAAACAAAACGGCGCAAGCGTATCGGTTGTCGTCAAAGCCGATGCCGGTTTGCCTGAAAACGTGGTGCATCTGCCGCTGCATACCGAAAATGCCGCGCTGGGTGCGTTGATGGACACTATTGAACTGGCGGGAGCTTGATCATGCAAGAATGGTTCCAAAACCTCTTTGCCGCAACGCTCGGTCTGGGCGATTTGGGCATCACCGTAGGCTTGGTGGTATCCGTCATCGTCAAAATCGTGATTATCCTGATTCCGCTGATTCTGACCGTTGCCTACCTGACGTATTTTGAACGTAAAGTCATTGGCTTTATGCAGCTTCGCGTCGGCCCGAACGTAACCGGTCCGTGGGGTCTGATTCAGCCGTTTGCCGACGTGTTCAAACTCTTGTTTAAAGAGGTAACCCGTCCGAAGCTGTCAAACAAGGCCCTGTTCTATATCGGCCCGATTATGTCGCTTGCCCCGTCTTTCGCGGCATGGGCAGTGATTCCGTTCAACGAAGAATGGGTGCTGACCAACATCAATATCGGCCTTTTGTACATCCTGATGATTACCTCGCTGTCGGTTTACGGCGTGATCATCGCGGGCTGGGCTTCCAACTCCAAATATTCGTTTTTGGGCGCAATGCGTGCTTCCGCACAAAGCATTTCCTACGAGATTGCCATGAGTGCCGCGCTGGTGTGCGTCGTGATGGTATCGGGCAGCATGAACTTCTCCGACATCGTTGCCGCACAAGCTAAAGGTATTGCCGGCGGTTCGGTATTCTCTTGGAACTGGCTGCCGCTCTTCCCCATCTTCATCGTCTATCTGATTTCCGCCGTTGCCGAAACCAACCGCGCGCCGTTTGACGTGGCAGAGGGTGAGTCTGAAATCGTTGCCGGCCACCACGTCGAATACTCCGGCTTCGCGTTCGCGCTGTTCTTCCTTGCCGAATACATTTTCATGATTCTGATTGCCGCGCTGACATCGCTGATGTTCCTCGGCGGCTGGCTGTCCCCCTTCCCGCAAAGCTGGGGCTTTATCGGCACGCCTTCCGCATTCTGGATGTTCGTGAAAATGGCGGCTGTGCTGTACTGGTATCTGTGGATACGCGCCACCTTCCCGCGCTACCGCTACGACCAAATCATGCGCTTGGGCTGGAAAGTGCTGATTCCCATCGGCTTCGCCTATATTGTGATTTTGGGTCTGTGGATGATTTCGCCGCTGAATTTGTGGAAATAGGTCGTCTGAAAACCTTGATTCAGATGCGGCTTGTGAAAGGATGAAGCAAATGAAGAGATATGCAGCAATATTGTCTTCCGTCATTTTGGCATCATGTGCGCTTGTCGGCGGTATCCAATACGGCGGTCAAAGTACCGCGTTCGGCGGCGACAATGTTTTGCGCAATGATGTCGCGAAGGTCATCAAGCAATGGGAAAGTACCGCTTTCTTATGCCAAAACATCAAAGCCATCGATGCAAAAATCAGCGATGTCAAACGTGTGAAAGGGCGGATACAGTCCGAGGAAGTGTGGACGGTACAGGCTTGTGGTCAGGTGCGCCATTACAATGTGCATATGCGTGAAGATGAACGCGGCGAAACAAATTTCAACGTTTCATTTTTAAAATAACCGGTTTTCAGACGGCTTGAAGCCCTCAAAATATTCCCTGAGATAATGGGTTGAATAATATGGCTAACTTAGTAAAAACTTTCTTGCTTGGCGAATTGGTAAAAGGCTTGGGCGTAACGCTCAAAAACTTTTTTGCCCGCAAAGACACAATTTATTTCCCCGAAGAGAAAACGCCGCAATCCGTGCGTTTCAGGGGTCTGCACGCGCAACGCCGTTATCCGAACGGCGAAGAGCGCTGTATTGCGTGTAAATTGTGCGAGGCAGTTTGTCCGGCAATGGCGATTAACATCGAATCGGAAGAACGTGAAGACGGCACACGCCGCACCAAGCGTTACGACATCGACCTGACCAAGTGCATCTTCTGCGGTTTCTGCGAAGAAGCCTGCCCGACCGATGCGATTGTGGAAACCCATATTTTTGAATACCACGGCGAGAAAAAAGGCGACTTGCACATGACCAAGCCGATCCTATTGGCAATCGGCGACAAATACGAAGCCGAAATCGCCAAACGCAAAGCCGCTGACGCGCCGTATCGTTAATGCTTTTGGGCTTCTTGGAAGGTTTTAAATATGGAAGGACTGATTAATGCATTGAAATATTTAGCCGAACATGAGCCAATAGATAATTTTGAAGAAATTAGAATTAGAAATAGCCCGATTGAGTTGCCAAGTGGATTAAGTAATTTTGAACAAAATATTTTTTTAAAAGAAAATTTATCCCCAAAATTACAAAATGATGATAGCTTGAAGACTCATTATTGGATTATCCGTGAATGGGGTGGGATTAAAAGTTTTAAACAATCTGCTGAAAATAGCCAGCTTATTCGTCAATTTTTATCGGAACTTAATTCGGGAAAATTGAGTAGTGGTTTGTTGAAAATTTCATCATTATCTAAATTGGCTTCTTTTATAGATTGTGAGCGATTCGCCATTTATGATTCACGCGCTATTTTTTCGTTGAATTGGTTGTTGTTTAAATTTACAAATGCAGATTTGTTTTTTCAGCCACAAGGTAGAAATAGGGAACTAGAAATCCGAAATATGAACGTATTGTTTCATTTTTCTGATATCAAACCGAATTATCGGAAACCAGACGTTTCGTTTCATCAATATTGTGGGTTGTTACAAGATTTGGCGAAACAAGTTTATGGTAAACAAGCAAAACCGTATCACATAGAAATGTTGTTATTCAAAATTGCGACAACGTGGATTTGTGCGGATATGGATCAACTGATTAAGTTTGATTGTTTGCGTAACCAGGATTTTCAGACTGCTTGAAACCATATTTTTGATTAATAAAGAAAGCATAGACTATGACTTTCCAACTGATTTTATTTTATATTTTTGCAGTGATAATTCTTTATGGCGCGCTCAAAACCGTCACCGCTAAAAACCCTGTTCACGCAGCTTTGCATCTGGTGCTGACCTTCTGCGTGAGCGCGATGCTTTGGATGCTGATGCAGGCCGAGTTTTTGGGCGTGACGCTGGTGGTGGTTTACGTCGGCGCTGTGATGGTGTTGTTCCTGTTCGTCGTGATGATGTTGAACATCGACATTGAAGAAATGCGCGCCGGTTTCCGGCAGCACGCGCCTGTTGCCGGCGTGGTCGGCACATTGTTGGCGGTTGCCCTGATCCTGATTCTGGTCAACCCGAAAACCGACCTTGCCGCATTTGGTCTGATGAAAGACATTCCCGCCGATTACAACAATATCCGCGATTTGGGCAGCCGTATTTATACCGACTACCTGCTGCCGTTTGAATTGGCGGCGGTATTGCTGCTGTTGGGTATGGTGGCGGCGATTGCGCTGGTTCACCGTAAAACCGCCAATCCGAAACGCATGGATCCTGCCGACCAAGTTAAAGTACGCGCCGACCAAGGCCGTATGCGCCTGGTGAAAATGGAAGCGGTCAAACCGCAAGTCGAATCTGCCGAAGAAAGCGAAGTTTCAGACGGCCTCAAGCCGGAAGGGGAGGGCAAAGCATGATTACCTTGACGCATTATCTGGTATTGGGCGCGCTCCTGTTCGGTATCAGCGCGATGGGTATCTTTATGAACCGCAAAAACGTGCTGGTCTTGCTGATGTCCATCGAGCTGATGCTTTTGGCGGTGAACTTCAACTTTATCGCTTTCTCCCAATATTTGGGCGATACTGCCGGACAGATTTTCGTATTCTTCGTACTGACCGTTGCCGCTGCCGAATCCGCTATCGGTTTGGCGATTATGGTGCTGGTGTACCGCAACCGACAAACAATCAACGTTGCCGATTTGGACGAGTTGAAAGGGTAATTTTTAGGTGATATTTACAAGGAGAATATATGACAACATTTGATAGAAATAAGATCAAAGCAATCTTGAAACCAATCATTATCGAAGCTTATCAAGCTGAAGTATCCGATAAAGATTTGCGAGCCAATACATTGGACATTTTTTCTGCTTCATTAGAAAGTACATTGAAAGACATTTCCTTTGCAGAGTGGGTAGAGGGGGAAAAGAAACGTCAAATTCAAAAAACGTTGCAAAACCAAATAGGTGAGTTACACCAAAAGATTTTGGGGACTTTGGATGGCGTTGAGGATTTAGGTGTCGGAAGTATTGTAGATATTCGTTGCAAAGATAAGCAGCTGATTGCCGAAATTAAAAATAAGCACAATACTACTAAAGGCAATCACAAAATTGCAATTTATGATGATTTAGCCAGATTCCTACGTGATGATTCAAATATTCAGAATACTTATTATGTAGAAATTTTGCCTAAGAATGGTAAAACTTATAATAAACCATTTACTCCATCAGATAATAGAACTAAACAAAGACGCGATGAAAATCCGCAAATTAGACAAATAGATGGTAAGTCATTTTATACCTTGTTAACTGACAATCCTGATGCTTTACGCGAATTATATTTGTTGTTACCTGAGCTTGCCAGTGAGATTTTAGTTGAAGAATTTAATACAGAACGTGATGTGGTTAAATTCCTGAATGAGGGAGAGTTTGATTTTATTTATGGTAAAAAATCAGAGTAACCATAAATAAGGTTTGACGGTAATCGGAACTTAAATTACAGTGTGATTTTATAGTAACCATGAATAAGGTTTAGTTAAAGATGTACACTCCTGAACATTACACTATTGCTCAAGTTGCCGATATTTTAGGTGTCTCAAAAGAAACTTTACGTCGGTGGGATAAAAACGGCACGCTCATTCCTGAACGCCAAAGCGATAATAATTATCGTGTATATAGTAGGAAACAATTGGAACAATTTGAATCTGCACAGCTTTTGTTCAATAGTAATTGGCAGCAGGAAAGCGAAGTACATCCATTACGTCCCTACAAATTATTGGAATTGTTTGCAGGTGCAGGAGGGTTGGCGATTGGCATGGAACAAGCAGGATTCCAGTCAGTTTTTTTAAATGAATTAGATGCGGCTGCTTGTAGAACTCTGCGTAAAAACCGCCCAGACTGGAATGTAGTTGAAGGAGATATTGCGGAGCAAGATTTTAACGCGTATTACAATCAAATTGATATTTTATCAGGTGGTTTTCCTTGTCAGGCATTTTCATATGCAGGTAAACAATTAGGGTTTGAGGATACCCGTGGCACATTATTTTTTGAATTTGCACGTGCGGTAAAAGAAACTAATCCAAAAGTCTTTGTTGCTGAAAATGTACGTGGTTTATTGACGCACGATGATGGGAAAACACTAAAAACAATTATCCAAGTCGTTGATGAGTTGGGTTATTCCCTTGTGCCTCCACGTGTTTTAAAAGCAGTGTTTTATAAAGTTCCGCAAAAACGCGAACGTTTGTTTTTAATTGGTATTCGTAAAGATTTAGCGCAAAAAGTCCAGTTTCACTGGCCCTCGCCCTATCATCGAATTTTGACTTTGAGAGATGCTTTAAAAAAAGGTGAATTGTATGAAAGTGATGTACCTGCTTCTGAGGGTCAAAAGTATCCTATGCGTAAGGCAGAAATTATGGCAAAAGTACCTGCTGGCGGTTATTGGCGTGATTTGTCCGATGATCTGCAGCGAGAGTATATGCAAAAAAGTTATTTTTTAGGTGGTGGGAAAACAGGTATGGCAAGGCGGCTGTCATGGGACGAGCCAAGTTTGACCTTAACCTGTGCCCCAGCTCAAAAACAAACTGAACGCTGTCATCCGGAAGAAACGCGTCCTTTAACTATACGTGAATATGCACGGATTCAGACATTCCCTGATGACTGGGATTTTGAAGGTTCACAGACAGCAAAATATAAGCAAATTGGCAATGCGGTACCTGTAAATTTGGCATGTGCCGTTGGACGTTCGCTGGTTCGCTTGTTAAATGATATTGAAATATTAAAAGCATAAGTTTTAGGTGACCGAAATTTGCTAAAAAGCATCCTGTCTCTTAAAAAGAGACTAAAACCCTAAAAAGAAAAAAGGTTCAATCAAATGAACGACATGACTTTATATCTGACCATCGCCCTCGTGCCTTTGGCAGGCTCGCTGATTGCGGGTTTGTTCGGCAACAAAATCGGACGTGCCGGCGCGCATACCGTAACAATACTCGGTGTGGCGGTGTCCGCCTTGCTGTCGGCTTATGTGCTGTGGGGATTCCTCAATGGCAGCCGTGCCAAGTTTGATGAGAATGTCTATACCTGGCTGACGATGGGCGGTTTGGATTTTTCCGTCGGCTTCTTGGTCGATACGATGACGGCGATGATGATGGTCGTGGTAACGGGCGTGTCGTTGATGGTGCATATCTATACCATCGGCTATATGCACGATGAAAAAGTCGGCTACCAACGCTTCTTCAGCTACATTTCTTTGTTTACTTTCAGCATGTTGATGCTGATTATGAGCAACAACTTCATCCAGCTCTTCTTTGGCTGGGAGGCTGTGGGTTTGGTGTCGTATCTCTTGATCGGTTTCTATTTCAAACGTCCGAGCGCAACATTTGCCAACCTGAAAGCCTTTTTGATCAACCGTGTCGGCGACTTCGGCTTTTTGCTCGGTATCGGCTTGGTGCTTGCCTATTTCGGCGGCAGCCTGCGTTATCAGGACGTATTCGCCTATCTGCCCAACGTACAAAATGCCACCATCCAACTGTTCCCTGGTGTGGAATGGTCTTTGATTACCGTAACTTGTTTGCTCCTGTTTGTCGGTGCGATGGGTAAATCGGCGCAATTCCCGCTGCACGTTTGGCTGCCTGATTCGATGGAAGGCCCGACACCGATTTCTGCATTGATTCACGCCGCAACCATGGTTACCGCCGGTCTGTTCATGGTATCGCGTATGTCGCCGATTTATGAGATGAGTAGCACTGCGTTGTCTGTCATCATGGTAATCGGTGCGATTACTGCCCTGTTTATGGGTTTCTTGGGCGTGATTCAAAACGACATCAAGCGCGTGGTTGCGTATTCTACCCTGTCGCAACTGGGCTACATGACCGTGGCTCTGGGCGCGTCTGCCTATTCCGTGGCGATGTTCCACGTCATGACCCACGCTTTCTTTAAAGCCTTGTTGTTCTTGGCGGCGGGTAGCGCGATTATCGGTATGCACCATGACCAAGATATGCGCCACATGGGCAATCTGAAAAAATACATGCCGATTACTTGGCTGACCATGTTGATCGGTAACCTGTCGCTGATCGGTACGCCGTTCTTCTCCGGCTTCTATTCCAAAGATTCGATTATCGAAGCAGCGAAATACAGCACCCTGCCGGGCAGCGGCTTTGCCTATTTTGCCGTCCTTGCCAGCGTGTTTGTTACCGCGTTTTACGCATTCCGACAATACTTTATGGTATTCCACGGCGAAGAAAAATGGCGCAGCCTGCCCGAACACCATTCAGACGGCCATGGCGAAGAACATCACGGCTTGGGTAAAAACGACAATCCGCACGAAAGTTCGCTGGTCGTTACCCTGCCGCTGATTCTGCTTGCGATTCCGTCCGTCATCATCGGCTACATCGCCATCGAGCCTATGCTTTACGGCGATTTCTTCAAAGACGTGATTTTCGTCAACGCCGACGCGCATCCGACCATGCACATCATGAAAGAAGAGTTCCACGGCGCATTGGCAATGGTGTCGCACAGCCTGCATTCGCCCGTACTCTACCTCGCTATCGCAGGTGTCTTGAGCGCATGGCTTCTGTACGTCAAACTGCCGCACCTGCCAGCCAAAATTGCACAGGCGTTCCGTCCGGTTTACGTTTTGTTTGAAAACAAATACTACCTCGACGCCCTGTATTTCAACGTTTTCGCCAAAGGCACGCGCGCATTGGGCACTTTCTTCTGGAAAGTCGGCGATACCGCCATTATCGACAACGGCATCGTCAACGGCTCTGCCAAACTGGTCGGCGCGATTGCCGCGCAAGTGCGTAAAGCTCAAACCGGCTTTATCTACACCTACGCCGCCGCTATGGTGTTCGGCGTATTGGTCTTGCTCGGTATGACCTTCTGGGGATTGTTCCGATAAGGATGAGGTTTCAGACGGTCTGAAACCTTCAGTTGTAGGTCGGATATTTGTATCCGATATGAAAAAGAAAACAGTACAGCGTGTCGGATTCGAGAATCCTACCTACGGCTGGAAGACTCGGCAGAATTAGCTTGAGACAAAGAGCAGAAGCCTGAACAAACCTTTTTCAGACGACTTCTTAAAACATCGTCTGAAAAACCAACCCATATAACGATATTTTTATTTTAACCACAGGTTAACCATTATGTTTTCCAACTACCTACTCAGCTTGGCAATATGGATACCCATCGCCGCAGGTGTGCTGGTTTTGGCGACCGGTAAGGACAGCCGTGCGCCGCTGGCGCGTGTGCTTGCCTTTATGGGTGCGCTTGCTGGTTTCTTGGTAACGCTGCCCCTGTTTACCGGTTTCGACCGTTTGAGCGGCGGCTATCAGTTTACCGAGTTCCACGAGTGGATTCCGCTTCTGAAAATCAACTATCAATTGGGCGTGGACGGTATTTCAGTGCTCTTTATCATCTTGAATGCGTTTATTACGCTGTTGGTGGTATTGGCCGGTTGGGAAGTCATTCAGAAACGTCCGGCGCAGTATATGGCGGCATTCCTGATGATGTCGGGTTTGATTAACGGCGCGTTTGCCGCGCAGGATGCGATTCTGTTTTATGTGTTCTTTGAGGGTATGCTGATTCCGCTGTACCTGATTATCGGTGTATGGGGCGGCCCGCGTCGCGTCTATGCGTCGGTCAAGCTGTTCCTCTATACGCTGATGGGTTCGCTCTTGATGCTGGTTGCTATGGTTTACCTGTACTATCAAACAGGCAGCTTTTCTATTGTCGATTTCCAAAACATCAAACAGATTCCGTTGGGCGTACAACAGCTTTTATTTGCAGCGTTCTTCCTGTCATTTGCCGTAAAAGTGCCGATGTTCCCTGTGCACACTTGGTTGCCGGATGCCCACGTTGAAGCGCCGACCGGCGGTTCGATGGTGTTGGCGGCGATTACGCTGAAGCTGGGTGCGTATGGTTTCTTGCGCTTTATCTTGCCGATTATGCCGGATGCGGCACGCTATTTTGCCCCTGTGATCATCGTATTGAGCCTGATTGCCGTAATTTACATCGGTATGGTGGCTTTGGTGCAAACCGATATGAAGAAACTGGTGGCGTATTCGTCCATCAGCCATATGGGTTTTGTAACGCTTGGGATGTTTTTGTTTGTTGACGGGCAGTTGGACGACTGGGCGTTGAAAGGTGCAATCATTCAAATGATTTCCCACGGTTTCGTGTCGGCGGCGATGTTTATGTGCATCGGTGTGATGTACGACCGCCTGCATACCCGCAATATTGCCGATTATGGCGGCGTGGTCAATGTGATGCCTAAGTTTGCGGCGTTTATGATGTTGTTCGGTATGGCCAATGCCGGTTTGCCTGCAACTTCCGGCTTCGTGGGCGAGTTTATGGTGATTATGGGCGCGGTTAAAGTGAATTTCTGGGTAGGCGCGTTGGCGGCTATGACGCTGATTTACGGCGCGTCTTATACCCTGTGGATGTACAAGCGCGTGATTTACGGCGCGATCCACAATCCGCACGTTGCCGAAATGAAAGACATCAACTGTCGCGAGTTTGCGATTCTGGCGGTTTTGGCGGTTGCGGTATTGGGTATGGGCTTGTATCCGAACGCGTTTATCGAAGTGGTGCATCAGGCGGCAAACGATTTGATTGCCCATGTAGCGCAAAGCAAGATGTGAGGTGTGTAAATGAATTGGTCTGATTTGAATTTGATGCCCGCACTGCCCGAAGTCGCGCTGCTGTCGCTGCTGGTGTTATTGTTGCTGGCAGACTTGTGGGTCAGTGATGACAAACGCCGTTGGACGCATTACGGCGCGTTGGCAACGGTGGCGGTTACGGCTGTGGTGCAGCTTGCCGTTTGGGAACAGGGCAGCACGTCTTCGTTCAACGGCATGTATATTGCAGACGGTATGTCGCGTTTGGCAAAAATGGTTTTATATGCCTTGACGTTTGCCCTGTTTGTTTATGCCAAGCCCTACAACCAAGTGCGCGGTATTTTCAAAGGCGAGTTTTACACCCTGTCGCTGTTTGCCCTCTTGGGCATGAGCGTGATGGTGAGCGCGGGGCATTTTTTAACTGCCTATATCGGTTTGGAACTCTTGTCGCTTGCCCTTTACGCCCTGATTGCCCTGCGCCGCGATTCCGGCTTTGCCGCCGAAGCCGCCTTGAAATATTTTGTTTTGGGCGCGCTGGCATCCGGCCTGCTGCTCTACGGTATTTCTATGGTTTACGGCGCAACCGGTTCGCTGGAATTTGCCGGCGTGCTCGCCTCTTCCTTCAATGAAGAAGCCAATGAATGGCTGTTGAAACTGGGTCTGGTGTTTATCGTCGTCGCCGTTGCGTTCAAACTCGGCGCGGTGCCGTTCCATATGTGGGTGCCCGACGTGTATCACGGCGCGCCCACTTCTGTTACCGCCTTGGTCGGCACTGCCCCGAAAGTCGCCGCCGTCGTTTTCGCTTTCCGCATCCTCGTTACCGGGCTGGGAACCGTGCATCATGACTGGTCTCTGATGTTTGCCCTGCTTGCCGCCGCCTCGCTGCTGGTCGGCAACCTTGCCGCCATCATGCAGACCAATATCAAACGTATGCTCGCCTATTCCACCGTATCGCATATGGGGTTTATCCTGCTGGCGTTTATGGCGGGCGCGGTCGGCTTTGCGGCGGGGCTGTATTACGCCATTACCTACGCGCTGATGGCGGCGGCAGGGTTCGGCGTGTTGATGGTGTTGTCGGACGGGGACAACGAGTGCGAAAACATCAGCGATTTGGCAGGGTTGAACCAACACCGCGTATGGCTTGCCTTTTTGATGCTGCTGGTTATGTTCTCTATGGCGGGCATTCCACCGCTGATGGGTTTTTACGCCAAATTCGGCGTGATTATGGCACTCTTGAAACAAGGCTATGTTTGGTTGTCTGTATTTGCCGTCATTATGTCGCTGATTGGTGCGTTCTACTATCTGCGCGTGGTCAAAGTCATGTATTTTGACGAATCCGGCCGCGCCCGTCCCACCGTCGGCGGCAACAATGCCGCAAAATTCCTTTTGAGCGTCAACGCGCTGCTGTTGGTGCTGTGGGGCATTATGCCGCAAACCGTTATCGACTGGTGCGCCAAGGCGTTGGAAAACACGCTGTAACCCGCCGCAACGGCAGCCGTGTCAGAGGCTGCCGTTTTTGTTAAGATATGCCGTTCCGCAACGCAGTTCAGACGGCATCGCCGCCGACAACGCCAAAACAGAAAGCCCGCCATGACCGCATCCATGTACATCCTTTTGCTGCTTGCCTTGATTTTTGCCAACGCCCCCTTCCTCACGACCAGGCTGTTCGGCATCGTACCGCTCAAGCGCAAACATTTCGGACACCACCTGATCGAGCTGGCGGCAGGTTTTGCGCTGACCGCCGTTCTTGCCTACATCCTCGAATCCCGTGCGGGAGCGGTACACAATCAGGGTTGGGAGTTTTACGCCACCGTCGTCTGCCTGTACCTCATTTTCGCCTTCCCGTGTTTCGTGCGGCGTTATTTTTGGCACACGCGCAACAGGGAATAGGCAGGCATAGAAATGCCGTCTGAAATCCTTTCAGACGGCATTTGTTTCATTCAAGTGTCGGCCGGCATTGCTGTGCCGGCACGTTTCAATCGGCGATATACGCCGGTTTCAATATTTGCGGGCGACTGCAAATTCTGCCAACTGCCGCAGGCGCAGGGCTTTGCCGCCGAAGGGTTCGAGCAGCGAGACTGCTTCGGCAACCAGTTTGTGTGCGTATGAGCGCGCCGCTTCCAAGCCCATCAGTTTTACATAAGTCGGCTTGTCGTTGTCTGCATCTTTGCCCGCCGTTTTGCCCAAAGTCGCCGTGTCCGCTTCACAATCCAACACATCGTCAATGACTTGGAACGCCAGCCCCAGTTTTGCCGCGTAAGCGTCCAATACGGCAAGTTCCGCGTCGGACAGATCGGGACACGCCGTCGCCCCCAATAAAACCGCCGCACGGATTAGCGCACCCGTTTTCAGGCTGTGCATCTGTTCCAAATCGGCTTGAACCATTTGTTTGCCGACATTCGCCAAATCGATTGCCTGACCGCCCGCCATACCTGCGCTGCCGCCTGCTTTCGCCAACACCGACAACATCGCCAACTGGCGTGTGGCGGGCAGTTCTGTCGGACGGCTCAACACGTCGAAGGCTTGGGTTTGCAAAGCGTCGCCGGTCAGTAGCGCGGTGGCTTCGCCATATTTGATGTGGCAGGTCGGTTTGCCGCGCCGCAGGCTGTCGTTGTCCATCGCCGGCATATCGTCGTGAACCAAAGAATAGACGTGAATCATTTCGATTGCCGCCATTGCCTGTCCGACCGCATCCGCCACGGCCCCGCCCAATTCCGAAGCCGCCAGCACCAGCATCGGGCGCAGACGCTTGCCGCCGTCCAAAGCCGCATAGCGCATCGCTTCGTGCAGCGTGTGCGGGATTTCGTTTTCAGACGGCAAAAAGCGTTCCAGCAGCAGCTCTGTTTGCGCCTGCGTCCTAAGCTGCCACGTTTTCAAATCATTCGTCGGATTCAAGGTTCAACTCCTTCAGCCCGTCCGCATCCAAAACCTGTAATTTCTGTTCGACTTGGGCCAGCTTGGTTTGGCAGTACCTGACCAGCTCGTTGCCTTCCTGATAGGCGGCAAGCGCGTCTTCCAAGGGCATTTCGCCCTGCATAGACTGCGTCAGCGATTCAAGTCGAGACAATGCCTCTTCAAACGATTTCGGGGCGTTTTTCTTCATCGTATTTCCTTTTCGGTTGAAACCCCGTCCTTTAGGGCGGCAGGATCAGACTTTATTTGGGAGGGGAGTACCCCTTCAAAATCAGGACGATACATAGGGCGGTGCTTTATGTGCCGTCCTGTGTGTTGGAACATAGTTTCGGGTGTTCCGGTAAAAAGCGGATTGTAGCATTTTTGCAAAACGGATGCCGTCTGAAACCCGAATCCGGCTTCAGACGGCATTTTTTCCGCCCGGGCGGCAAGGCGTTACCCGAGCAGTTCGTCGGTGATGCCCTGCAAAAAGGCGAGGCGTTCGGGATGTGCCGCCCCGGTTCCGGCGGCGGCTTTGAAGGCGCAGCCGGGTTCGGCGCGGTGGGTGCAGTTGTGGAAGCGGCATTGCCCGACAAGGTGGCGGAAATCGGGGAAATAGCGTGGCAAATCGGCGGCTTGGAGGTGGTGCAGGCCGAATTCTTGCAAACCGGGGGAGTCGATTAATTGGGTTGCTTCGTTTAAATCGTAAAGCTGGGCGTGGGTGGTGGTGTGTTTGCCAGAATCGAGCGCGGTGGAGATGTCGCCGGTGCGGGCGGTTTGGCTGCCCAAAAGGGCGTTGGTCAGGGTGGATTTGCCCATACCGCTCTGCCCGAGCAGGATGTTGCTGTGCCCTTGCAGGACGGGGCGCAGGCTGTCGGCGTTTTCCAGCGCGCGGGTTTCGATGACGGGATAACCCAGCGTTTCGTAGAATTTGAGTTTTTCGCGCCAAAGGGCGGTTTCGGGCAGGTCGGCTTTGTTCAGGACGATGACGGCGCGGATGCCGGCGGCTTCGGCGGCAAGCAGGGCGCGCTGTAGCAGCCGCATGCTCGGACTCGGGACGGCGGCGGTTACGATGAGGAGTTGGGTAACGTTGGCGGCGATGAGTTTGGTTTTCCACGCGTCTTGGCGGTAGAGCAGGCTTTGGCGCGGTAAAAAATCTTCAATCACAACTTGTTCGGCGTTGACGGGGCTGATGCGGACGCGGTCGCCGCAGGCGAAATCGACGCGTTTTTTGCGGGTGCTGGCTTCGTAGGTTGTGCCGTCGGGCGTGCGGACGATGTAGCGGCGGCCGTAGCCGGCGGTAATTTGGGAGGTGTCGTTCATGGTTTCTTTGGGGTTGGGTGTGGAAATGCCGTCTGAAAACGGGTGTTCAGACGGCATCGGTTCAGTCATGCTGCCACTCGACGTGTTCGCTGAGGAAACCGCCGCTCTGGTGCGCCCAGAGTTTGGCGTAAAGCCCGCGTTTTTCGAGGAGTTCGGCGTGTGTGCCTTCTTCGATGATGCGGCCTTTGTCGAGGACGACGAGCCTGTCCATCGCGGCAATGGTGGAGAGGCGGTGGGCGATGGCAATGACGGTTTTGCCGTCCATCATTTTGTCGAGGCTTTCTTGGATGGCGGCTTCGACTTCGGAGTCGAGCGCGCTGGTGGCTTCATCGAGCAGCAGAATCGGCGCATCTTTGAGCATGACGCGCGCGATGGCGATGCGCTGGCGTTGACCGCCGGAGAGTTTCACGCCGCGTTCGCCAACATACGCGTCGTAGCCGCGCCGTCCTTTGGCATCGGAAAGGTTAGGGATGAAATCAGCGGCTTCGGCGCGTTCGGCGGCGGAAATCATTTCGGCATCAGTTGCATCGGGGCGACCATAGATAATGTTGTCGCGCACGGAACGGTGCAGCAGCGAGGTGTCTTGCGTGACCAAACCGATTTGGGCGCGCAGGCTTTCTTGGGTCACGCTGTCCACGGTTTGGCCGTCGATCGAAATCGTGCCGCTTTGCGGTTCGTAGAAGCGTAAAAGCAGGTTGACGATGGTGGATTTGCCCGCGCCGCTGCGTCCGATCAAGCCGACTTTTTCGCCCGGTCGGATGGTAAGGTTGAAGCCGTTGAGCAGCGGTTTGCCTGCTTCGTAGCAAAAATCGACGTGTTCGAACTTGATTTCGCCTTGCGACACTTTCAACGGCAGGGCGTTTGGCTTGTCGAGGATGGTGTGCGGTTTGGACAGGGTCGCCATGCCGTCGCCGACGGTGCCGATGTTTTCAAACAATCGGGCGGATTCCCACATGATGTATTGCGACAAACCGTTGACGCGCAACGCCATCGCGGTGGCGGTAGCAACCGCGCCGACGCCGACTTGCCCGTGATACCAAAGCCAGATGCCCAGAGCGGTCGTGCAGGCGGTCAGCGAGCTGTTGACGATGAAGCTGCAGGTGTGCAGAAGCGTCGCCAAACGCATTTGGGCGTGTACCGTCACCATAAATTCTTCCATCGACTGCTTGGCGTAGGCCGCTTCGCGCGCGCCGTGGGAGAAGAGTTTGACGGTGGTGATATTGGAATAGGCATCGGTAATGCGGCCGGTCATTAGCGAGCGCGCATCCGCCTGACGCGCGGCGGTTTTGCCGAGCTTGGGAATCAGGAAACGCATAATCAGGGTGAATCCAATCATCCAGCCGATAAAGGGCAGCAGCAGCCAGCCGTCGAACGAAATCAGAATCACGCCGGACGTGATGAAATACACCAGCACATACACGACCATGTCGGCAACCGTCATCACCACGTCGCGCAACGCCAGCGCGGTCTGCATGACTTTGGCGGACACGCGTCCTGCAAATTCGTCCTGATAGAAGCCGAGGCTCTGTCCCAGCATCAGGCGATGGAAGTTCCAGCGCAGGCGCATGGGGAACACGCCTTGCAGGGTTTGCAGGCGCACGTTGGACGCGAGGAAGGTCCAGAGGGCGAAAAATACCATCATCGCCGCCATCGCCGCCAAAGCCCAGCCTTTTTCGGCAAACAGGGTTGCGGGCGTGTATTTGCCGAGCCAGTCCACGACTTTGCCCATAAATTGAAACAGCAGGGCTTCCATGATGCCGATGCCTGCGGTAAATGCTGCCAAAACGGCAATCCATTTGCGCAAGCCCCTGATGTTGCTCCAGATAAACCGCCACAGTCCTTTTTCAGGCGTTTTCGGCGCGGCTTCTGGATAAGGGTCGATTCGGGACTCGAACCAGGAAAATATTTTGTTCAACATTGTTTTCGATTTCGGTAAAACAGTTTCAGACGGCATCAAACACAATGCCGTCTGAAAGGAAGGACAATAACGCCATTTTACGGGAAAAGCCGTCGGGAAGACAGCGCGGGGCGGAAACGCAGGGTTTCGGCAGGCAAACGCCGCGCCGCCTTCAGACGGCATTATTTCAGCAGGTTTTTTAAGGCAAGGCGCACGCCTTCGCCCACGTCCGTCCCCTTCGGAACGCCTTTGACCGCCGCTTTTGCTTCGCGTTCGCTGTAACCCAGCGCAAGCAGCGTGCTGACGATGTCTTCCGTTTCGTCGGCGGCGGGTGCGGCGGCAAACAGCCCGTCTGTTACCGTATGCGCGACCAGCTTGCCGCGCAGTTCCAAAACCATACGTTCGGCGGTTTTTTTGCCGATTCCCGGGGCGGAGGAGAGGCGTTTCACGTCTTCTTCGGCAACCGCCCGCGCCAGTTCGTCGGCAGTCATCGCCGACAAAATGCCCAAAGCCGTTTTCGCGCCGATGCCGCCGACCTTGATCAGTTGGCGGAAGGTCTTGCGTTCTTCCGCAGTGGCAAAACCAAATAAAAGATGTGCGTCTTCCCGAATGATAAGCTGGGTAAACAGTTGTACGCTTTCACCCACGGGCGGCAGGTTGTAGAAGGTCTGCATCGATACGTCGGCCTCATAGCCGACACCGTTGACATCGATGACGATTTGCGGAGGGTTTTTTTCAACCAGTTTGCCGGTCAGTCTGCTGATCATGTGTGCCGAATCCTGAAGTGTCGGGTGCAAAATGCCGTCTGAAACCGGTTCGGGCTTCAGACGGCACGGATTGTATCAAATTCAGTCGTCGCGGCGGGAGGAAATCACGCGGCCGGTGCGGGCATCGACAACGACTTTGTATTCCTGTCCGTTTTTGACGATTTCGACATCATAGTGCGGACGGTCGTCGTCGTGTTCGAGATCGATGTCGGTGATTTTGCCGCCGACGCGTGCCAACGCTGCTTTTTCGGCTTGGGCGCGGCTGATGATTTTGTCTTGTTTGTTGTGTTGGTGTGCGGCGTGTCCGTGGTCGTCATCGCCATGTCCGTCGTGGTGGGCGAGCGCGGGTGCGGAAATGCCCAGCAGTGCGGTTGCGGCGGCGGTCAAGAGAAGGTGTTTGAAGTTCATATTTTGCCCTTGTAAATCAGGGGTTGGAAAATGGGGATATTAATAAGGTATCAAATAACCGTCAACCGGCGGTCAGTACCGCCCGAACCATACCGCGCGCCTGCGCTTCGGCCTCGGCGGCGCGTTCCTGCGAGGCAAACGGGCCCATTTTGACGACGTATTCGTAACGGTGTTTTTCAACCGAGAGGTTCGGGCTTGATGATGAAGCGGCGAAGTTTTGGGCGGCATGGTTCAGATATGCCTGTGCTTCGCGTTCCGTACCGAAGGATTTCAAGTCGATGAAGATGTCTTTGTTTTCGGCAGTCGGTGAGGATTTACCCGGGACAATCTGTTCGATTTTGACATGTGCCGTACCTTGGCTGACAAAGCCCAATTGTTGGGCCGCCGCTTTGGATACGTCGATGATGCGGTTGCTGTGGAAGGGACCGCGGTCGTTGATGCGGACGACGACGCTTTTCCCGTTACGGGTATTGGTTACGCGGACGTAGCTGGGAATGGGCAGTGTTTTGTGTGCGGCGGTGAAGGCGTTCATGTCGTATCGTTCCCCGCCGGAAGTTTTGCGGCCGTGAAATCTGCCGCCATACCATGAGGCGTTGCCGGTTTGCGTGAACTCGGCGATTTGGTTTTTCGGCGTGTAGCGTTTTCCGGCGACTTTGTAGCTGCGGTTGGCGGAGGCGTGCAGTTTTTCTGCCTTGACCACTGCGTCGGCGGATGCCGTCTGAAGGGAATGTATGCCGAATGCGGCGGTGAGGAGGAAAAGGGTTTTTCGGGTTAAAGTCAAAACGTGTTCCGTTCTTGAGTTGAAGACGAATGGGCATCATGCCCTACGGACACGTTCCGAACCGCCGCACGCTGCGGACGGCGGTTCGGAATGTATCCGAACGGTTTTCAGACGGCATGAACCTGCGTTCAAACGCCGCCTGCGTAACCGTGTTGCCGCCATGCTTCAAAGAGAATCACGGCGACGGTGTTGGAAAGGTTCATACTCCGGCTGCCGGGCTGCATGGGCAGGCGGATTTTTTGCGCGGCGGGCAGGCTGTCGAGAATGTCGGCAGGCAGTCCGCGCGTTTCCGGCCCGAACAATAAAACGTCGCCTTTTTGAAACGCGGTTTCATCGGGGCGCGCCGTGCCTTTGGTGGTCAGTGCGAAAATGCGCCTGCCTGCGAGTGCCTTGAGGCAGTCGTCGAAGTTTTCGTGCACCGTCAGGCTGGCGAACTCGTGGTAGTCGAGCCCGGCGCGTTTCATTTTGGCGGAATCCAATGGGAAGCCGAGCGGTTTGACAAGGTGCAAATCCGCGCCGGTATTGGCGCACAGGCGGATGATGTTGCCTGTGTTCGGGGGGATTTCCGGTTGGTATAAAACGATGGTAAACATAAATATCAATCACTTATAGGCGCGTAACCTTGCCACAAGGCGGATGGGGTGTCAAAAAATTTAGTTATTTTTTCATTGGCGTGCGTGCCAGCGTCCAGCAGCAGATTCGGTTCGCGCCCGATTTTTTCAGTGTCTTTGCCAATTCGTCCAGCGTCGCGCCGGTGGTAAAGACATCGTCGATTAACAGAATATTACAGTTTTCCGGTATCGGCGTGCGGATTTCAAAGGCATTTTTGATGTTTTTCAGTCGGTCGCTGCCTTTAAGCGTGCTTTGCGGCGGGCGGTGGTGTCGGAATACGGTGTGTCGGGGCAGTATCCGCCAGCCGTAGCGTTGTGCCAACAACCCGACGATGCTTTCACTTTGGTTGAAGCCGCGTTGCAACAGCCGCTCCCTGCTTAGCGGTACGGGCAGGACGAAATCGAAACATTCGTCTGCAAGCCGGTCGGGCGGATTCTGCATCATCAGGTCTGCCAGCGGCTGCACCATGCCCAAATCAGCCAAGTGCTTCAGCGCGCGTATCATGTTGCTGACGGGCGGTTCGTAATGCAGCGATGCCCACATCCGGTCGAATGCGGGCGGTTTTCTTTGGCAAATGCCGCACGCTGATCCGCCTTGGATGTGTCTGAAACACAGGGGGCAGCTGTTTGCCGCGTCGGTGCGGTATGCCGCCAAATCCGCCGCGCAGCCGGCGCAGATGCCGTCTGAAACGTCTGATGAATCGTGGCATAATACGCAGTGTCTGACTGCTGCCGCGTCTGCGATGCGCCGCCAACAAGAGAGAAAATTCATGCCTGATGCCGTCAAAAAAGTTTACCTGATACACGGGTGGGGGGCGAACCGCCATGTGTTCGACGACCTGATGCCCCGTCTGCCTGCGGAATGGGCGGTGTGCGCACCCGATTTGCCCGGACACGGCGACGCGCCCTTTGTGCAACACTTCGATATTGAGGCAGCCGCCGACGCGGTTGCCGCACAAATCGATACGCCGGCCGACATTCTCGGCTGGTCGCTCGGCGGATTGGTTGCGCTGTATCTGGCGGCCCGCCATCCCGGAAAAGTCCGTTCGCTCTGCCTGACGGCGAGTTTCGCCCGACTGATGGCTGACGAAGACTATCCCGAAGGGCTTGCCGCGCCTGCACTGGGCAAAATGGTCGGTGCGTTCCGTTTGGATTATGCCAAACATATCAAACAGTTTCTACAACTCCAGCTTCTGCACACGCCTGATGCCGCCGAAATCATCGGCAGAATCCTGCCCGATTTGGCACAGTGCGGCACGCCTCAAGCCTTACAGGAAGCTTTGAACGCGGCGGAAAGGGCGGATGCGCGGCATTTGTTGGACAAGATAGATGTTCCGGTACTGCTGGTGTTCGGCGGCAAAGACGCGATTACGCCGCCGCGCATGGGTGAATATCTGCACCGCCGTTTGAAGGGCAGCAGGTTGGTTGTGATGGAAAAGGCGGCGCATGCGCCGTTTTTGAGCCACGCGGAAGCGTTTGCCGCGCTGTACCGCGACTTTGTTGAAGGGGTTTGAGATGAACCATCAGGACGCACGCTGGCAGGTTCACCGCCATCTTGCCGAACATGCCGACCAACGGCTGACACTCGTCCGCAACGCGCCCAAGCATATCCTGCTTGCCGGGGCGGATGCGGACATCAGCCGCAGCCTGCTGGCGAAACGCTATCCGCAGGCGGTATTTGAAGAATACGATTCCCGTGCGGATTTTTTGGCGGCGGCTGCCGCCGCCCGCAAAGGCGGTTTTTGGCAAAGGTTTACGGGTAAGGGCGTGGTGCAACACTGCCAATCCCCGACCGCGCCGCTGCCTGAAGCGTGTGCCGATATGTTGTGGTCGAATCTCGGACTGTTGGCGGCGGAACAAATCCTTCCCGTGCTGCAAAATTGGGCGCGCGCGCTGAAGACGGACGGACTGCTGTTTTTCACCTGCTTCGGGCGAGATACCTTGGCGGAACTGAAATGCCGTCTGAAAGAAAACGGTATTGAGAGCCGCAGCGCGCTTTTCCCCGATATGCATGACTTGGGCGATATGCTTGCTGAAAACGGCTTTTACGACCCCGTTACCGATACGGCGAAGCTGGTGTTGGATTACAAAAAGGCGGAAACGTTTTGGGCGGATATGGACACGCTGGGCATCTGGCGGGCAATGGCGTGGAACGATGAAAACGCCGCGCGTTCGTGTGTCGGGACAATATTTGAACGGGAAGGTGGTTTGAGTATTACGCTGGAAACAGTGTACGGACACGCCGTGAAAAAACTGATGCTGCCGCAAGGGGAGAACGTGGTGCAGTTTTTTCCGAAGAATGGCTTAACTAATCCATCAGTAAAAGAAGGGATAAGGGTAAATAAATGAATGAGTTAAATGGAAGGATTTTATCAGTAAAGGGGCTTTTCTTCATATATGACGAAACGGATCTTGATATTGATGTCCAACGTCCCGATGAAATACAGTTTGATTTGGAAGGGATCCCTGTTTTATTTAAGTGTAATGGCAGCGAACCGAATCTGTCTTATGAAATCAACAAGGAAGCTGAAAACGTATCTTTAGGTAGTTATGGAGAGCTTAAAATATTCGATTTAACCGATTTTGATTTTTTTGGTTTCCTTAAAGATGAAGACCTATTGGAAATGAGAAAACTATATCTTGATGATGATGAAATCGGGTTTCGGCTAATTTTTTCCCAATCAGTGTTGAATATGATTAATTGGGGAGATGAATTTTTTTTGTTTAAAAACTTACCCGAATTTTTAATAAATGAAAATCTCCATGAATAAAAATTTAGGGGCTGTACTAGATAAGATGATGTGCAGATGCCGTCTGAAGCCGTCTGAAGCCGTTTCCAGGTTTCAGACGGCATATGTCTGTGAAAACCGATAGAAATAAAGGAAATGCCGATGTATGCCGATGCCGGAGACGTATATTGCGTCTATAACATCAGACTGAAGCAGTACACTGCCTGCCAGGTTACCCGAGTTGAAGAACATGGTGGCAAAAAAACACATGCAACCCTGCTGGCTTTGGACTGGCAGGGCAACAAACCGCTTGGGGCGGCGGAGCTGGCGGATTTGAAACCGCTTTACAAAGACTTTATGTATTGGGAACGCGGTCTGCACATGTATAAGGCAAGTGCTGTCGTGCCAACGGGATATGTACGGGTTGGGAATACCGCGCCGCTGGTCGGCGAAGACACGCAGCGGTATGCCTCTTTTTGGGGCGACGGCTACGACGTGTACCGTCAGTTGAGATGGCAGCAGATACCCGAAAAACAGAGAAAGGCATTCAAAAAAGCCGCCAAAAGCAAAAAGACCGTGATGTTTGCCGGACGGGAATACGGCATATCCAAACAGAATTTGAGCGATGTTTGGGATGATTTTGAAGACGCGATGGAACTGAAGACGTTTCCCTGCCTGTCTTCGCTGTTTCTGACCAAATGGCATAAAAATCTATATGAATATCTGGAGGAATATCCGTTTATCACCCGATTGTGTCTGGAAAACCACGGTCAGACCGTGCTGGATTTCAGCAATACGCGCATAACCGACCTTTCTGTCGATATGACCGGCGTGGAATCGCTTTATCTGAACGAAGGCTTGGACAGCCTGAACCTGAAAGGCGAAATCAAGGAAAACTGCAAGGTCTATACCGCCGAAAAGGGCGCGGGTCTGATTTTGGAAGTGGGCAAAAGCGTTCCCAAAGTGCGGGGTTTGGAAAACCTGACCGCCGTCAACGTCATGGGCATTGCCGATTTCGATATGCAAAACCTGTCGGAAACGTATCCCAAGCTCAAAACCATACGGCTGTGGGGCAAACCGGGCAATATCGCCAATTTTTCCGCCGTATCGGGATTTGAGGATTTGGAAGTGTTCACTACCGTAGATTTGTTCGGTTTCGGCGCGGACGACATCCCGCATCCCAACCGGCTGCCGAAGCTGCACAGGCTGTGGATGAGCAGCCTGCCCGAAGAGGCAGCGAAGGCAGTGAAGAAACTTTATAAGAAACGGAAGGAAGACGGTCTAGACCTGTGGATAGAAAAAGCCCGAAAACCCGAATGGCTGGCGCAAAATTTCGACAACCCCTTCCGCGATTGGGACGGCGCGGAGCATATCCCGAAAAGCCAAGCCAAAAAAGCGGCGGAGCTGTACCGGAAAACCCGTGCCGGCGTGGTCAAACTGCTCGGCAATCCGCCTGAAAATATAGGAGAGGAGCTGGCAGAGGCGGTCAAAGCCTATACCGGAGGTTTCAACAAAATGGACAAAAAACTCTTTATCGACACGGTAGAACGGGAAGATATTGCCGAGGCGTTGGAAACGATATTGAACCTGATACCGGAGGGATTTTGTACTGACAAGGAAAAACTGTTTGAAATATTTGATAAAAACAGGAATTTTTAAATAGAGGCAATGCCGTCTGAAACGGAAGCGTTCAGACGGCATTTTATCTGGCGTGGTATTTCGTGCCTGCATTGTACAATGCAACACAGGTTATTGATGTAACCTGTGTTTTTCTTTTTGCAGACAAGATTTGGAGAGAGTGATGTTGAAAAAGGAGATGATAACCGCAGGCATTTTAGGATGGATGGTCTGCAGCAGTTCCGGTTATACCGCAACAATCAGACATGAGAAGAAGATTCCAAGGCAGCAACATTTGAAGACAGTAAAACAAGTTAGGATAAATAAAGAAGAAACAGCACGGCAAGCATTCTATGCTGAACTGCAAGCCGATATGCTGCGACAACAGCTTTTAAAGCAACAACAGGAGTATTTTGCACAACAGCAGGAAGAGCAGCAACGAAGGTATCAAGCTGAATTGCAGATACTTGAACAGCAGCGTCTTGAACGTGAAAGTCAAGAAAGGCAACAGGCGTGGATAAATTTAGGTAATACTATCCAACAGTCTGCCAACAGTTTGGCAAATACTTTTAGAGATAATGCGGTAATGATGAATAATATGAGCAATCAAATGATGATAAACAATCAGCAGATGATGCAGAATTGGGCTCCGAATCGTGGAGGTTCGGTAAATTGTTATAATTTGGGCAGTATTACGCGCTGTAATTATTGACTGGAAAATCATCTGAAACGGCATTCCGTTCCAACACCGCCAACACCGCCGCACCGTAACGTGCGGCTTTTTCTTCGCCCACGCCATATACGGCGGCAAGCTCCGCCAAACCTTCCGGCTGTTTGGCGGCAATGGCGCGCAGGGCGGCTTTGCTGAGAATGCGGTAGGGTTCGGACTGTTCGTGTTTTGCCGTTTCGTTGCACCATTGAATCAGGGCGCGCATCAGGCGGCGTTTGCGTTTGGCGGTTTCATCGATGCCGTCTGAAAACGGACGGCAGACGGCGAGGATGTCCCGTCCGTATTTGGCGGCGCGTACGCTGCCCAAGCCGTGCACGCCTTCGAGGTCGGTTTCGGTTTCGGGCGTGACGGCAAGCATATCGGCAAGGCTTTCGTCGGAGAGGACGGCATGCAGGGCGCAGTTTTCCGCCCTTGCCTGTTCATACCGCCAGGCTTCGAGTTTTTGACGCAGTTGTTGTTCGCGTTCGGTTTGCGGACGGATGACCGCGTCGCGGCCAAAGTCGGCGGCGTTGCGGCAGACTTCGAGGATGCCGTGTCCGAAACGTTCGGTTTTGGCTTCGCCCAAGCCGTAGATGTCGTGCAGACCGTTGAGGTCTTGCGGCATTTTTTCGACAAGGTCGCGCAGGGTTTTGTCGCCGAAAATCATATAGGCGGGGATGCCTTCGGCTTCTGCCTGTTTCATACGCCAAACGCGCAATGCCTGCCACAGGCGTTCTTCGCGTTCGGTACGCAGCCAGTTGTCTTTGAGGGTGCGGACGGCGGGCTTGTCGCGCTTGAGCGGACGCAGCATCACTTCGGTTTCTCCTTTGAGGACTTTTTTGGCAGCTTCGGTCAGTTGCAATGCCTGATATCGGGCAATGTTGACGGTGAGGTAGCCGAGGCTGATGCACTGGCGGATGACGCTGCGCCATTCTTTGTCGGACAACTCCGTACCGATGCCGAAGGTGGACAGTTGTTCGTGCCGGTTGCCGCGTATCCAATCGTCGCTTTTGCCGCGCAAAAGGTTGGTGATGTAACCGGCGGCAAAACGTTGTCCGGCGCGGTACACGCAGCTGAGTAATTTTTGCACCAACACCGTGCCGTCAAACCGCACAGGCGGATGCAGGCAGTTGTCGCAATGGCCGCAGGGTTCGGATTCTTCGCCGAAATGTTTGAGCAGCAGTACGCGGCGGCAGGCGGCGGTTTCGCAGACGGCAAGCATGGCATCGAGTTTTTGCATTTCGATTTGCTTTTGCACCTCGTCGCTGTTGCCCTCGGCAATCCGTTCGCGCAGCAACACCCAATCGTTCAAACCGTAACACAGCCAGCTCACGGCTGGCAGCCCGTCCCGGCCGGCGCGCCCCGATTCCTGATAGAAATGTTCGACACTCTGGGGCATATCGAGATGGGCGACAAAGCGCACGTCGGGTTTGTCTATGCCCATGCCGAACGCCACGGTCGCCACCACAATAATATTGTCTTCATGCGTAAATCGGCGTTGGTTTTCCTCGCGCACGTCCATGCTCAAACCGGCATGATACGGAATCGCCTCCAAGCCGTTTTCACACAAAAACTGCGCCACATCTTCCACCTTTTTGCGGCTTAGACAATACACAATGCCGCTTTGCCCATGCATCTGCTTGCGGATGAAATCCAGCAATTGTTTTTTACCATTATTTTTTTCGATAACCTGATAATAAATATTCGGGCGGTCAAAGCTGGAGACAAATTCGGGCGCATTGTCCAAGTGCAGATAATGCTTGATGTCGGCGCGCGTGGCCGCATCGGCGGTAGCAGTCAGGGCGATGCGCGGGACGTTCGGATAGCGTTTGGCAAGCATGCCGAGCTGTTGATATTCGGGGCGGAAATCGTGTCCCCATTGGCTGACGCAATGCGCCTCATCAATGGCAAACAGGCTGACGGTTTGTTGGTCGAGAAAACGCAAAAAGCGGTCGGTAACCAAGCGTTCCGGCGCGACATAAAGCAGTTTCAGACGGCCTTGGGCAAGCTTGTCGGCAATCTCGCGCGCTTCGTCTGCCGATGTGCCGCTGTTGACTGCCGCCGCTTCAATCCCGGCCACATGCAGGCTGGCCACTTGGTCGTTCATCAACGCAATCAGCGGCGATACGACAACCGCCACGCCTTCGCGCATCAGTGCGGGAATCTGGTAACACAAAGACTTGCCGCCGCCCGTCGGCATCAGCACCGTCAAACTCCTGCCGCCTGCCAAAGCATTGACGATAGCCTCCTGCCTGCCGCGAAATTCGGGATAACCGAATACTTCGTGCAAAATCTGTTTGGCGGTGGGTCGGTGCGTCATTGTTCCGTGTCCGGTAAAGGGTGTTGGTCGGTCGGCGGCAATATGCCGTCTGAAATCGGGATTTAGAAGAGTTTGCCCACTTCCGCCTCAATATCGCCGGCACGCATAAACGTTTCGCCGATCAGGAAGGTGTGCACGCCGCGCGCCCGCATAAATTCCACATCCGCCTTACCCGTAATGCCGCTTTCGGTAACGACGGTTTTGCCTTCCAGCGCGGGCAGCAGCGACAGGGTTTGGTCGAGGGAGACTTCAAAAGTCCTCAGGTTGCGGTTGTTTACACCCCACAACGGCGTGGTCAGGTTGCGGCATTTTTCCAATTCGGTTTCGTCGTGCAGCTCGAGCAGGACGGTCATGCCCAATTCGTGCGCTACCGCTTCAAAGCGTTCCAATTGTCCCTGTTCCAGTGCGGCGGCAATCAGCAGGACGGCATCCGCCCCCCAGGCGCGCGCCTGATAAACCTGATATTCGTCGATGATGAAGTCTTTACGCAGCACGGGCAGCGATACGGCTTCGCGCGCCTGTTTGAGGTATTCGGGCGAACCTTGGAAATAGGGTTCGTCGGTCAGTACGGACAAACACGCCGCTCCGGCGTTTTCATAGGCGCGGGCAATCTCGGCAGGGCGGAAGTCGGGGCGGATTAATCCCTTGCTCGGGCTTGCCTTTTTGATTTCGGCAATGACGGCGGGCAGGTTTAGGCGGTGTTTGCCGCGTATCGAATCGATGAAGCTGCGGACGGGCGGCGCGTTTTCGGCAAGCGTGCGGATGTGTTCGGGGGAAACGGCGGCTTTTTGGGCGGCAACTTCCTGTGCTTTGGTGGCAAGGATTTTATTGAGGATGTCGGTCATATCGGGTTCCGTATTCGTTTGGGGGAAGGGAATATTAGCATCAAACCGTTAACGACTGTTTGTGCGGAAGCTGTCGAAATAGGACAGGACGGTTTGCGGCAGCCATTGCAGGTGCAGCCTGCCGCCGGTGCTGCTGACAAAGCCGACATGGCCACCGTGTGCCGGTTGGAACAGGGTAACGGCTTCGGACACTTCGTCTGCGCGGGGCAGCACTTCGGGCGGCAGGAAGGGGTCGTTGGCGGCGTTGAGCAGTAGTAGCGGTTTGGCAACGTGTTTGAGCAGCGGTTTGCAGGAAGTTTGGCGGTAGTAGTCGTGCCGATCGGCAAAGCCGTGCAGCGGTGCGGTGAAGCGGTCGTCAAACTCGCCCAGTGTTTTGCACCCTGCGGCAAATGCTGTCTGAAAACCTTGGAGCGACCGTGCTTTGGGTATCAGGGTACGGAGGAAGTAGCGCGTGTAGAGCAGCCGCGTGATGCCGCTGTCGAAGCGTCTGCCTGCCGCCTCTGCATCGACGGGTGCGGAGATGGCGGCGGCGGCTTGCGGCAGCGCGTTTTCGCCCCGTTCGCCCAAATATTTTGCCAGCGCGTTGCCGCCCAGCGATACGCCGACGGCGTATATTTCCCGGTAACGCGCGGCGAGCGTGTCCAAAGCAAAGGCGATTTCGGCAGTATCGCCCAAGTGGTAGAACACCGGGGCGGTGTTGGCAATGCCGCCGCAGCTGCGGAAATGGACGACTGCGCCGTTCCAACCGCGATCGCGTACCGCGAGCATCAGTTCGACCGCGTAATGACTGCCACTGCTTCCTTCCAAACCGTGAAACAGCACGACCAGCGGCGCGTCGGGCGAAATGCCGTCTGAAAAGTCGTAGGCGACTTTGGTTTTACCCGTGCTGTCGGGAAGCAGCTCGCGGCGGTATACGGGCGTGGGGCGTTGCAGGAATTTGGCGGCAATCGTGTCGGCATTGCCGTTGCGGAGGAAAAAGGGCGTGTCCGGCGGTGTCAGAATCATAAGGTATCGGTTTTCTTGTTTTTCAGACGGCATTGATGATGCGGCAGCCCGTCCGGCCGGTGCGGACGTGGAGGATGCGCGCCCGAATATAGGCGTGGAAAAAGCGTTTGCCGGCAAAAGGCGGCGCACCGGTCAGCTTTCCACGCGTTTGAAATGGCGCGGACGGAAGCCCAAAGCCGCCAGAGATGCGAAATACAGTCCGCCGCCGACGGCAATCAGGATGCAGAGCTGCCCCGCTTTCCGCATTCCGCCGGCGTGCGCCCATTCAAACGGCAGGCAAGCCTGCGCCGCCCACAGTCCTCCGCACATTACGGCGAGCGCGAGCAGCATTTTCGCCAAGAACGCCACCCAACCCTTGCCGGGCCGGTAAATGCCGTGTTTGCGTAACAGGAAGAACAACAATCCGGCATTGATGCACGCGCCCAAGCTGATGGCGAGCGAAAGTCCGGCGTGTTTCAACGGGCCGATAAAGGCGAGGTTCATCAACTGCGTGCAGATAAGCGTGAACACGGCGATTTTGACGGGCGTTTTGATGTTTTGCCGCGCATAGAAGCCGGGTGCCAACACTTTAATCATGATCAAACCGATTAAACCGAAAGAATAGGCAATCAGCGCATGTTGCGTCATCTGCGCGTCAAACAGCGTAAATTCGCGGTACATAAACAAGGTTGCCACCAGCGGGAACGACAACACCGCCAGTCCGACCGCCGCTGGCAGGGTCAGCAGCATGCACAGGCGCAAACCCCAGTCGAGCAGGGCGGAAAACTGTTCCGTATCTTGGTTTGCCGAGTGTTTGGACAAAGTCGGCAGCAAAATCGTACCGAGTGCCGCCCCCAGCACGCCGCTGGGCAGCTCCATCATGCGGTCGGCGTAATACATCCATGAAACGCTGCCCGATTGCAGATAAGACGCGAAAATCGTGTTGATAACCAAAGAAATCTGCGCCACGCTCACGCCCAGAATCGCAGGCGCCATCTGTTTCATGACGCGGTTGACCGCCGCATCTTTGAAATTCAGTTTGGGCAGTTTCAAAAAACCCAGTTTCGCCAGCCAGGGCAGTTGGAAGCCGAGTTGCAAAATGCCGCCGACAAAGACCGCCCAAGCCAGCGCGGTAACGGGCGGATCGAAATACGGCACGAAAAACAGCGCAAATACGATAAACGACACGTTCAGGAACGTGGGCGTAAACGCCGGAATGCTGAATTTATGATAGGAGTTGAGTACCGAGCCGACAAAAGAGGAAAGTGAAATCAATAAGATATAGGGGAACGTAATCCGCAGCAAATCGATGGAGAGCTGAAACTTATCGGCATCTTTGGCAAAACCGGGTGCGGAAACATAAATCACCCAAGGTGCGGCAAGTATGCCCAGCGCGGTAACGACGATCAGCACAAACGACAGCATCCCTGCAACGTGGCGGACAAACGCCTCCGTCGCCTCTTTAGAACGCGTTTCCTTGTATTCCGCCAAAATCGGCACGAACGCTTGGGCAAACGCCCCTTCCGCAAACACGCGGCGAAGCAGGTTGGGCAGTTTGAACGCGACAAAAAACGCATCCGTCGCCATGCCCGCGCCGAATGCGCGCGCAATGACCGTATCGCGCACAAATCCCAAAACGCGCGACACCATCGTCAGGCTGCCGACTTTTGCCAAAGCTCCCAGCATATTCATCATTGTTCCTCAACAGTCGTACCCGTTTGGGGCAACGGCGCGTATTGTACGACAGAAACCGCTTCAGACGGCATCGGGTTTGATGCCGTCTGAAGCGGTTTCCCGAAACGAAAGCTTCCTTTTCCGGCGGCAAACTGTATCAACACGCGGAAATGCAATAAAATAGCCGGATTCCGATTGATTTCCAATCATCCATTTCCAACATCACGGAGAGCCGTATGAAATCCAGACACCTCGCCCTTGCCGTTGCCGCCCTGTTCGCCCTTGCCGCGTGCGACAGCAAAGTCCAAACCAGCGTCCCCGCCGACAGCGCGCCTGCCGCTTCGGCAGCCGCCGCCCCCGCCGGACTGGTCGAAGGGCAAAACTACACCGTCCTTGCCAACCCGATTCCGCAACAGCAGGCAGGCAAAGTCGAAGTGCTCGAATTTTTCGGCTACTTCTGCCCGCACTGCGCCCACCTCGAACCTGTTTTGAGCAAACACGCTAAGTCTTTTAAAGACGATATGTACCTGCGTACCGAGCACGTCGTCTGGCAGAAAGAAATGCTGCCGCTGGCACGCCTCGCCGCCGCCGTCGATATGGCTGCCGCCGACAGCAAAGATGTGGCGAACAGCCATATTTTCGATGCGATGGTCAACCAAAAAATCAAGCTGCAAAATCCGGAAGTCCTCAAAAAATGGCTGGGCGAACAAACCGCCTTTGACGGCAAAAAAGTCCTTGCCGCCTACGAATCCCCCGAAAGCCAGGCGCGCGCCGACAAAATGCAGGAGCTGACCGAAACCTTCCAAATCGACGGCACGCCCACGGTTATCGTCGGCGGCAAATATAAAGTCGAATTTGCCGACTGGGAATCCGGTATGCACACCATCGACCTTTTGGCGGACAAAGTGCGCGAAGAACAAAAAGCCGCGCAGTAAGCCTATCTGAAAAATGCCGTCTGAACCCGATTTCAGGTTCAGACGGCATTTTTAGTTTCAAGCGTTCGGAGGGCTGTTTCTTAGAACGTGAAACCCGTTTCCAGTTCTTCATCGCCGACCAATTCGACCAAGAGCGCGTAGAGTGGGGCAAGTTCGGCATAACGGCGCGATACGCGGCGCAGATAGTTTAAGAAACGCGGAATTTCGGGACGGTATTTGTCTTTGCCGTCGCGGTAGTACAGGCGTGCGAAGATGCCTGCAACCTTCAAGTGCCGCTGCACGCCCATCCATTCGAACCAGCGGTAAAACTCGTCAAACGTCTCGGGGACGGGCAGGCCGGCAGCCCGCGCCTTTTCCCAGTAGCGGATAACCAAGTCCAAGACAAACTCTTCTTCCCATTCGATAAAGGCATCGCGCAACAGCGACACCAAATCGTAGGAAATCGGGCCGTAAAGCGCGTCTTGAAAGTCTAAAACGCCCGGCCTGCCGCGCGTCAGCATCAGGTTGCGGACGATAAAGTCGCGGTGCACATAGACTTTGGGCTGCGCCAACAGGGGCGGCAGCAGCGTATCGATAGTCTGCTGCCAAAGTCGGCGTTGTTTGAATGTTAATTTGCGTCCCAATTCTTTTGCGACAAACCATTCCGGGAACAGGTTGATTTCGCGCAGCATCGTTTCACGGTCATATTCGGGCAAAACCCCTTCACGGCTTGCCTTCTGCAATTCGACCAGCTCGCCGATGGCCTCCAGCAGCAGCGCTTTGTGCGCCGTTTCGCCCTGTTCCTGAAGCATCGCGGTTAAAAACGTCGTATTGCCCAAGTCGTTCAATGCCACAAACCCCAAATCCGTGTCCGCGTGCAATATCTGCGGTACATTGACCATGTCAAACAGTTTCTGCACTTTCAAATAAGGTGCGACACTCATCTTGTCGGGCGGCGCATCCATGCAGACGACGCTGCTGCCGTCTGAAAACGTTGCACGGAAATAGCGGCGGAAATCAGCATCCGCCGCCGCAAAGGCCAGTTCGAAATTGCGGTCGGGATAGACGGTCTGAAGCCAATTTTTCAGTTCGGTTTGTCGTTGCATAACAGTACTAAAGCATTTCAGGTTACAATAAACGTTATTCTAACTGGCAAACCGACTTGAGGGGCGATTTTGGCTCGTTTATTTTCACTCAAACCACTGGTGCTGGCACTGGGCCTCTGCTTCGGCACGCATTGCGCCGCCGATACCGTTGCGGCGGAAGAGGCGGACGGGCGTGTCGCAGAAGGCGGTGCGCAGGGCGCGTCCGAATCCGTACAAGCTTCCGATTTGACCCTCGGTTCGACCTGCCTGTTTTGCAGCAACGAAAGCGGCAGCCCCGAGAGAACCGAAGCCGCCGTCCGGAGCAGCGGCGAAGCATCCATCCCCGAAGACTATACGCGCATTGTTGCCGACAGGATGGAAGGACAGTCGCAGGTGCAGGTGCGCGCGGAAGGAAGCGTTATCATCGAACGGGACGGCGCAGTTCTCAATACTGATTGGGCGGATTACGACCAGTCGGGCGACACCGTTACCGCAGGCGACCGGTTCGCCCTCCAACAGGACGGTACGCTGATTCGGGGCGAAACCCTGACCTACAATCTCGAGCAGCAGACCGGCGAAGCGCGCAACGTCCGTATGGAAACCGAACAAGGCGGACGGCGGCTGCAAAGCGTCAGCCGCACCGCCGAAATGTTGGGTGAAGGGCATTACAAACTGACGGAAACCCAATTCAACACCTGTTCCACAGGCGATGCCAGCTGGTATATCAAGGCCGCTTCCGTCGAAGCCGATCAGGAACAGGGTGTGGGCGTTGCCAAGCATGCCTCGTTCGTATTCGGAGGCGTTCCCCTTTTCTATACGCCTTGGGCGGACTTCCCGCTTGACGGCAACCGCAAAAGCGGTCTGCTCGTTCCCTCCCTGTCCACCGGTTCAGACGGCATTTCCCTTTCCGTTCCCTATTATTTCAACCTTGCCCCCAACTTCGATGCCACTTTCGCCCCCGGCATTATCGGCGAACGCGGCGCGACGTTTGACGGACAGGTCCGCTACCTGCGTCCCGATTACAGCGGACAGACCGACCTGACCTGGCTGCCGCACGATAAGAAAAGCGGCAGGAACAACCGCTATCAGGCAAAATGGCAGCACCGGCACGATATTTCCGATACACTTCAGGCGGGTGTCGATTTCAACCAAGTCTCCGACAGAGGCTACTACCGCGACTTTTACGGCAGCGAAGAAATCGCCGGCAACGTCAACCTCAACCGACGCGTATGGCTGGATTACAGCAGCAAGGCGGCTGGCGGCATTTTGAACGTCGGATTGTCGGCACAAAAATACCAGACGCTGGCAAACCAAAACGGCTACAAAGACAAACCGTATGCCCTGATGCCGCGCCTTTCTGCCGATTGGCATAAAAACGCAGGCAGGGCGCAAATCGGCGTGTCCGCACAATTTACCCGCTTCAGCCACGACAGCCGCCAAGACGGCAGCCGCCTCGTCGTCTATCCCGACATCAAATGGGATTTCAGCAACAGCTGGGGCTACGTCCGTCCCAAACTCGGACTGCACGCCACCTATTACAGCCTCAACCGCTTCAGCAGCCAAGAAGCCCGACGCGTCAGCCGCACTCTGCCCATCGTCAATATCGACAGCGGCATGACCTTCGAACGCAATACGCGGATGTTCGGCGGCGGAGTCCTGCAAACCCTCGAGCCGCGCCTGTTCTACAACTACATTCCTGCCAAATCCCAAAACGACCTGCCTAATTTCGATTCGTCGGAAAGCAGTTTCGGCTACGGGCAGCTCTTCCGCGAAAACCTCTATTACGGCAACGACCGCATCAACGCCGCCAACAGCCTTTCCGCCGCCGTGCAGAGCCGTATTTTGGACGGCGCGACGGGGGAGGAGCGTTTCCGCGCCGGCATCGGTCAGAAATTCTATTTCAAGGATGATGCGGTGATGCTTGACGGCAGCGTCGGCAAAAACCCGCGCAGCCGTTCCGACTGGGTGGCATTCGCCTCCGGCGGCATCGGCAGCCGCTTCATCCTCGACAGCAGCATCCACTACAACCAAAACGACAAACGCGCCGAGAACTACGCCGTCGGTGCAAGTTACCGTCCCGCACAGGGCAAAGTGCTGAACGCCCGCTACAAATACGGGCGCAACGAAAAAATCTACCTGAAGTCCGACGGTTCCTATTTTTACGACAAACTCAGCCAGCTCGACCTGTCCGCACAATGGCCGCTGACGCGCAACCTGTCTGCCGTCGTCCGCTACAACTACGGTTTTGAAGCCAAAAAACCGATAGAAATGCTTGCCGGTGCAGAATACAAAAGCAGTTGCGGCTGCTGGGGCGCGGGCGTGTACGCCCAACGTTACGTTACCGGCGAAAACACCTACAAAAACGCCGTCTTCCTCACCCTGCAATTAAAAGACTTGAGCAATGTCGGCAAAAACCCCGCAGACAGGATGGATGTCGCCGTTCCCGGCTACATCCCCGCCCACTCTCTTTCCGCCGGACGCAACAAACGCCCCTGACCGTCGGAAACCCGGCAGGAGCACCGTTCCTGCACAAGACGGCATTCCACCGACAACCCCAAACCCGCCATCAAAGGCAGGATTCAAAAGATAAGGAAAGAATGATGAAAATCAAAGCCCTGATGATTGCCGCCGCATTGCTGGCAGCAGCCGATGTCCACGCCGCACCGCAAAAGGCAAAAACCGCACCTGCCAAAGCGGTCAAAGCTGCCGCCACGGCGCAAAAAGAAGCCGCACCCGCACAACAGCAGGGCGGTATCCGCTTTTCAGACGGCATTGCCGCCGTTGCCGACAACGAAGTCATCACCAACCGCCGGCTTGCCGAAGCCGTTGCCGAAGCCGAAGCCACCCTGCCCAAAGACGCACAGATAAGCGAATCCGAGCTGTCTAGACAGGTGCTGATGCAGCTTGTCAACCAATCCCTGATTGTACAGGCGGGCAAACGCCGCAATATCCAAGCGACCGAAGCCGAAATCGATGCCGTCGTCGCACAAAATCCCGCCCTCAAAAACCTCAGCCCCGCCCAACGCCGCGAGCTTGCCGACAACATCATTGCCGAAAAAGTCCGCCAGCAGGCAGTGATGCAAAACAGCCGCGTGAGCGAAGCTGAAATTGATGCCTTCCTCGAGCAGGCGCAAAAACAAGGCGTTACCCTGCCCGAAGGCGAGCCGATGCGCCAATACCGCGCCCAACACATCCTGATTAAGGCCGACAGCGAAAACGCCGCCGTCGGTGCAGAAAGCACCATCCGCAAAATCTACGGAGAGGCTCGCAACGGCACGGATTTCGCAGGTTTGGCACGCCGATATTCCCAAGACGCAAGCGCGGGTAACGGAGGCGATTTGGGCTGGTTTGCCGACGGCGTGATGGTTCCCGCCTTTGAAGAGGCCATCCACAAGCTCAAACCCGGCCAGGTTGGCGCGCCCGTACGCACCCAGTTCGGCTGGCACATCATCAAGCTGAACGAAGTACGCGAGGCGGGCACGCCTCAGGAACGCGTCCGCAACGCCGTGCGCCAGTATATTTTCCAACAGAAGGCGGAGCGTGCGACCGCCGACCTGTTGCGCGACCTGCATTCTGGCGCGTATGTCGACATCCGCTGAAACAGTTTGAATCAAAAAGCCATACCGATCGGCAAAAATCCGGGCGGTATGGCTTTTTGGATTTCGAGTTACTTTTACACCGTCATTCGTCATTCCCGCGAAAGCGGGAATCTAGAAACGAAAAGTAACAGGAATTTATCGGGAATGGCTGGAGTTTAAAAGTCTGGATTCTCGCGAAAGCGGGAATGACGGGATTTTGGGTTGTGGTAATTTATCGGGAAAACAGAAACCCCTATGCCGTCATTCCCGCGCAGGCGGGAATCCGGTTATTAAAAACCGCAGAGATTTATCCGAAGCAACAACAATCTTTCCATCGTCATTCCCGCGCGGGCGGGAATCTAGGATGTAGAATCTAAAGAAACCGTTTTATCTGATAGTTTCTGTACCGAACGGTCTGGATTCCCGCCTTCGCGGGAATGACGGCATATCGGTTTCGGTGAGGACAAACCTAGATTCCTATCTGCGCAGGAATGACGGGATTTTAGATTGCGGGTATTTATCGGGAATGATGATTTAAAGGTTGCCTGAAACCTAAAAGCAACTGAAACGCAAAAACCAAATCCGCGCCTGCCGGGGAATGATGAAACAAAGAAGGCAGAAGTAAGGAGTCAGGATTTTTTCCTTGAATCTGCGAAAATTATTAAGCAGTTGAATGTTATTGTTTTATAATGCAGGCTTACGGTTGGGAAGCATATTTTCCGCATAAGCTGGAAAATGGCAGATTAATCGTAATTTCACGCTTTGTATCATATTAAACATAGGAATTTTAATGATGAAAAAATTATTGGCACCGTCAGTGCTTTCCCTGCTGGTAATCGCGGGGGGGGGTAGTTTCTAGCTACTCGCTTGCAGCGACGAATTCTGATGAGACTGCGGTTGTTGCAACAAATGACGGAAAAACGGCAGATGCTGAAAACAAAAAACTGAAACGCGGTTTGGCGGCACAAGCTGCGTTAAGCGGTTTATTCCAACCCTACTCTGTCGGCAAGGCAAACGTTACCGCCGCTGTGGGCGGTTATCGGTCGCAATCCGCATTTGCCGTCGGTGTCGGTTACCGTTACAACGAAAAATTTGCAACAAAAGCAGGATTTGCCTTTGCACCCGGCGGCGGTGCGGCTTATCACGCCGGTGTCAATTTCGAATGGTAAGTGCCTCTAAATATTTAGCGGTAAAACATACGCTTATTAAACGGTAAGCGTGCAGGCAATGCCGTCTGAAACCTGAAACAGGCTTCAGACGGCATTTTGACGCACGAAATCGGCAGATATGACGGAAATCGGCAATACCTATCTTGTCATTTCAAAACTTCAAAATCACGGCATTATCCGAAATCATAATCATCTCTCCGCCGTCATTCCCGCTCAAGCGGGAATCTAGGACGTAGAATCTAAAGAAACCGTTTTATCCGATAAGTTTCTGTGCCGAAGGGTCTGGATTCCCGCCGTCGCGGGAATGACGGCGCATAAGTTCCCGTGCGGACAGACCTAGATTCCCACCTGTGCGGGAATGACGGGATTTTAGATTGCGGGTATTTATCGGGAATGGCGGTTTGGAAGTTCACTGAAACGCAAAAACAACGGAAACCCAAAAAACCGGATTCCCGACTGTGGGAATGATGAGATTTGGGTTTCTGTTTTTGTGGGAATTTGCCGTATCGGTCTTCAGACGGCATTGCCTGCCGTTGTACCCGCGGGTGCGACTGCCTTGATGTAGTTGAGCGAGGTAAACTGCTTCTCGGCATCCAATTCAGTGATTTTGAACAATGCCTGCGATTTGGGCAGCGCGTCAAACGGAATACCGGTCGCGCGCGTTACCAGCGGCAGCCCCTCGATGCGGACGAGGTCTTCTTTCAGAATCGTCGCGGTCAGTTCGCTGATGCCTTGCTGTTGCAGGTAAACCAGGCTCCAGTAGGCTTCCATTTGGCGTTGGAAGTCGGCGTAGGCGGTATAGGCGGCATCGAAGTCGCGCAGGGCGGCGAAAAGCTCGGCATCGCTTTTTTGATACAGTGGTTCGGCGGAGTCGTCGATCAGGCTGATGAGTTGCTTTTGGTTGATGTAGTCGGCGGCGCGGCGCAGCGGCGAGGTAAACCAGCCGTAATGCTGCACGCCCATGCCGATGTGCGGTTCGGATTTGGTGCTCATGCGCACTTTGCCTGCCGGTTGGACGCGGAATAGGCCGGGCAGCTCGTTTTCGTCCAGCATTTGCGCCCAAGTGCTGTTGGCAAGAATCATCATCTCGCTGACCAGCGTATCGATGGGCGAACCGCGTTCGCGGCGGACGACGGATACGTTGCCTTCTTCATCCAATTCGATGCTGTAATCGTATTGCGGCGCACGGTCGGGTTCGTATTTGCCGCGCGCTTTTTGCAGGGCGATGGCGAATTGATAGAACCAAATCAGGTCTTGATGGTGGGCAAACATCATTTCGCCTGCTTCGTCCAAGCCGGTTTCAGCGTTGAAATGCGGCTCAATGGCTTGAATGCGCAGGTTTTCGGCGATGTTGACCGCTTCGATTTTGCAGGTTGGCGCGCCGACGTTGAACTCGCTGTCCACATCGAAATAAATGCTGACGGCAGGGCGGTACGCGCCCGCATCAAGGCTGAACGCGGCAATCCAGTTTTCGGGCAGCATGGTGATTTTGCCGCCGGGGAAATAAACCGTGCTCAAGCGTTCCATGATGTTTTTTTCCATTTTGTCGCCCGGTTTAACGGCAAGCGACGGCGCGGCAATGTGGATGCCGACGCGCTTCATGCCGTTGCCCAAGTCGGTCAGGCTCAAAGCATCATCGACTTCGGTGGTCGATTCGTCGTCAATGGAAAAGGCAGTAACGTCGGCTTTGGGCAAGTCGGGCATTTCGGGAAGCGGAAGGTAGGGGAAACCTGTTCCTTTGGGGAAGCATTTGATTTCAAACCCGTCTTGCAGATATTGGGGAATGGACGTAATGCCGCCCGTTTTTTTCGCCAATTCGTAGGCGGAGGTTTTCAGCGCATCGGCGGCTTTGGTAAAGGCTTTATAGGTCAGCGACTGCTTGTCGGGCGCGTGCAGGATGGTTTTCAAATCCGCCGCGATTTCAGACGGCATCTCACCGCGTTTCAAGGCTTCCGCCCAAGCGTCGATTTGCGCGTCTTGCTGTTTTTTGCGTTCGATGGCGGCAAGCGCTTGTTTCAAAGTTTCTTCAGGCGCGGCTTTGAACACGCCTTTGGCTTTTTTGTAGAAATACATCGGCGCGGCGTAAAGCGCAATCAAGGTCGCCGCTAGCTCGGTTTTGGTCGGCGCATGGCCGTAATATTCTTCGGCAATCGCTTCGGCGGTAAACTCCTCTTCGCCGCATACTTCCCACAATAAATCGGTGTCGATGTCCGCTGCCTGCGCCTGCGCGTTCTCCAAAAACGCCGCCATATCGCCGTCAAACTCGGCAAAGACATTATTTGCCTTCACTTTGGTGCGTTTGCCGTGTTGGGTATCGACTTGGTAGGTGGCATCGTTTTTTTGGACGACGGCGGCGACTTTGAATTGGCCGGACTCTTCGTAAAAAATATTCATTTTTCGGATTTTTCTGTGGAAACTCAAGCGGGCGATTTTAGCAGATTACCGAAAATGCCGTCTGAAAAAGGTTGTGGGAAGGCGGGTGCGGCTTTGCGGTGCTTGCGTTGCGTTTTTGACGGGGTACAATCGCCGTTTTTGAACGGAGGACGGAATGGAGAATGTAAACCATGTGTCGGAACAGGCACGTTATGATGCCGAACGCAGGCAGGCGGAAGAGGCGTTGGCGGGCGTGTTTCCGGCAGTCAGTATCTTCGGCAGCGCGCGCACGCCGCAGAATCATGCAGATTATGCGTTCGCCTGCCGTCTGGCGCGGCGGCTGTCGGATTCGGGCATTGCCGTCATTTCGGGCGGGGGACCGGGGATTATGGAGGCGGCAAACAAGGGCGCGTTTGCCGGAAAATCGGTTTCGGTGGGGCTGAACATCGTCCTGCCGCACGAGCAGAAGCCGAATCCGTATCAGGACATCGCCTTGCGGTTTTCCCGTTTTGCCGAACGCAAGGCGGTGTTTTTCCGCTATTCCCAAGCTTATGTCGTGATGCCGGGCGGCTTCGGGACGCTGGACGAATTGTTTGAAATCCTGACCTTGGTGCAGACGGGCAAAGTGCCGCCGCGTCCGGTCGTTTTGGTCGGAAAGGCATTTTGGTCGGGTCTGGCGGAGTGGGTGAACGCGCAGCTTTTGGCGCGCGGTCTGATTTCCGAAGGGGCCGCTTCTTTGTTCGCCATATCGGACGACGAAGACGAAATCGTTGCGTATCTGTCGGAACACGGGCTTCAGACGGCATAGCGTCCTGAGAGTGATGTATAATTGCAAACAATTTAACAATTTTTGATGTCTTTTCCGAACAGGATGCCGATATGATCAACCCCATCGCCTCGCTTTCCCCTTTAGACGGCCGTTATGCCCAATCCGTTGAGGCATTGCGCCCGATTTTTTCAGAGTACGGCCTGATGAAGGCGCGCGTCAAAGTCGAATTAAACTGGCTCAAAGCCCTCGCCGCCGAGCCGAAGGTTGCCGAAGTGCCGCCCTTCAGTGCCGAAACGCTTGCCGAAATCGACAAAGTCATCGAAAACTTTTCATTGGAAGACGCGGCCGCCGTCAAAGCCATCGAGGCTACCACCAATCACGATGTCAAAGCCATCGAATATTGGCTGAAAAAACGTTTTGCCGAAGTGCCGGAAGTCGCCGCCGTGAGCGAGTTCATCCACTTCGCCTGCACCAGCGAAGACATCAACAACCTGTCCCACGCCCTGATGCTGCAAGAGGCGCGCGAAACCGTCATCCTGCCCAAACTTGCCGAAATTATCGGCAAACTCACCGCTATGGCGCACGATCTTGCCGCCGTCCCGATGATGAGCCGCACCCACGGCCAGCCTGCCACGCCGACCACTTTGGGCAAAGAAACCGCCAATGTCGTGTACCGCCTGCAACGCCAGTTCAAAAACCTGCAAGCGCAAGAATTCCTCGGCAAAATTAACGGCGCGGTCGGCAACTACAACGCCCACATGGTCGCCTATCCCGATGTGGATTGGGAAGCACACTGCCGCAACTTCGTCGAAATCAGTCTCGGTCTGACCTTCAACCCCTACACCATCCAAATCGAGCCGCATGACTATATGGCGGAGTTTTTCCAAACCCTCAGCCGCATCAACACGATTCTCATCGACTTCAACCGCGATGTTTGGGGTTATATTTCATTGGGTTACTTCAAACAAAAAGTCAAAGCGGGCGAAGTCGGCTCTTCCACGATGCCGCACAAAGTCAACCCCATCGACTTTGAAAACTCCGAAGGCAACCTCGGTATGGCCAACGCCGTATTGGGCTTTTTGGCGGAAAAACTGCCGATTTCCCGCTGGCAGCGCGACCTGACCGACAGCACCGTCCTGCGCAATATGGGCGTGGGCGTGGGCTATGCCGTGTTGGGTTTCGCCGCCCACCTGCGCGGCCTGAACAAGCTCGAACCCAACCCTGCCGCGCTTGCCGCCGATTTGGATGCCACTTGGGAGCTGCTCGCCGAGCCGATTCAAACCGTGATGCGCCGTTACGGTGTCGCCAATCCTTACGAAAAACTGAAAGACCTGACGCGCGGCAAAGGCGGCATCACGCCCGAAGTGCTGAAAGGCTTTATCGGATCGCTGGAAATCCCTGCCGAAGCCAAAGCCAAATTGCTTGAGCTGACCCCCGCGCTGTATGTGGGCAAGGCTGAAGCGTTGGCGAAACGGATTTGAGCATTTACTGAAACCGATGCCGTCTGAACGCGCGTTCAGACGGCATTTTTAAGATAACGGGACATACGGGGGCGATATTTATGCAAGCTGTCCGATACAGGCCTGAAATTGACGGATTGCGGGCCGTTGCCGTGCTATCCGTCATTATTTTCCACCTGGATAACCGCTGGCTGCCCGGAGGGTTTTTGGGGGTGGACATTTTCTTTGTCATCTCGGGATTCCTCATTACCGGCATCATTCTTTCTGAAATACAGAACGGTTCTTTTTCTTTCCGGGATTTTTATACCCGCAGGATTAAGCGGATTTACCCTGCCTTTATTGCGGCCGTGTCGCTGGCTTCGGTGATTGCCTCTCAAATCTTCCTTTACGAAGATTTCAACCAAATGCGGAAAACCGTGGAGCTTTCTGCGGTTTTCTTGTCCAATATTTATCTGGGGTTTCAGCAGGGGTATTTCGATTTGAGTGCCGACGAGAACCCCGTACTGCATATCTGGTCTTTGGCGGTAGAGGAACAGTATTACCTCCTGTATCCTCTTTTGCTGATATTTTGCTGCAAAAAAACCAAATCGCTACGGGTGTTGTGCCACATCAGCATCATCCTGTTTTTGATTTTGACTGCCTCATCGTTTTTGCCAAGCGGGTTTTATACCGACATCCTCAACCAACCCAATACTTATTACCTTTCGACACTGAGGTTTCCCGAGCTGTTGGCAGGTTCGCTGCTGGCGGTTTACGGGCAAACGCAAAACGGCAGACGGCAAACAGCAAATGGAAAACGGCAGTTGCTTTCATCACTCTGCTTCGGCGCATTGCTTGCCTGCCTGTTCGTGATTGACAAACACAATCCGTTTATCCCGGGAATGACCCTGCTCCTTCCCTGCCTGCTGACGGCGCTGCTTATCCGGAGTATGCAATACGGGACGCTTCCGACCCGCATCCTGTCGGCAAGCCCCATCGTATTTGTCGGCAAAATCTCTTATTCCCTATACCTGTACCATTGGATTTTTATTGCCTTCGCCCATTACATTACAGGCGACAAACAGCTCGGACTGCCTGCCGTATCGGCGGTTGCCGCATTGACGGTCGGATTTTCCCTGTTGAGCTATTATTTGATTGAACAGCCGCTTAGAAAACGGAAGATGACCTTCAAAAAGGCATTTTTCTGCCTCTATCTCGCCCCGTCCCTGATACTTGTCGGCTATAACCTGTACGCAAGGGGGATATTGAAACAGGAACACCTCCGCCCGCTGCCCGGCGCGCCCCTTGCTGCGGAAAATCATTACCCGGAAACCGTCCTGACCCTCGGCGATTCGCACGCCGGACACCTGCGGGGTTTTCTGGATTATGTCGGCAGCCGGGAAGGGTGGAAAGCTAAAATCCTGTCCCTCGATTCGGAGTGTTTGGTTTGGGTGGATGAGAAGCTGGCAGACAACCCGTTGTGCCGAAAATACCGTGATGAAGTTGAAAAGGCCGAAGCCGTTTTCATTGCCCAATTCTATGATTTGAGGATGGGCGGCCAGCCCGTGCCGAGATTTGAAGCGCAATCCTTCCTGATACCCGGATTTCAAGCCCGATTCAGGGAAACCGTCAAAAGGATAGCCGCCGTCAAACCCGTCTATGTTTTTGCAAACAACACATCAATCAGCCGTTCGCCCTTGAGGGAGGAAAAATTGAAAAGATTTGCCGCAAACCAATACCTCCGCCCCATTCATGCTATGGGCGACATCGGCAAGAGCAATCAGGCGGTCTTTGATTTGGTTAAAGATATTCCCAATGTGCATTGGGTGGACGCACAAAAATACCTGCCCAAAAACACGGTCGAAATACACGGACGCTATCTTTACGGCGACCAAGACCACCTGACCTATTTCGGTTCTTATTATATGGGGCGGGAATTTCACAAACACGAAAGCTTGCTCAAGCATTCACACGGCGGCGCATTGCAGTAGCCTGCCTTCTTGTCGGATATTGCCTTTGGCGGGTTTGCCCTTCGGGGCGGCGGCTTTTATAGTGGATTAAATTTAAATCAGGACAAGGCGAGGCAACACTGTACTGGTTTTTGTTAATCCACTATGTTTTGCCGTTTTGAGGCCGGGGTCGGGAATAACCGTTTTTTGATGATTTTCCCTCCCCGGCTGTGTCATCAAAACCCCAATTGCCTTTCCAAACTCTCCACCAGATTGTCATCCAGTTTCAAAGCTTGCGACAGGCGGGCGAGGAAGACGGTTTCTTTTCGCGACAAATCGGCACATACCAGTCTTGCCGCCAGATAGGCCTCCGCCGCCAGCGCCTCATCGTCGCCGACGGCGGCGGCGATGTCTTCGATGCTTGCGGGAAGGCGGTATTCGGCGGCGAGCCATGCGGCAGTTTCGGGGCCTGTGCCGCTTTCCTGTTCGATAGTCCGGCGTTCGGCTTCGTCTATCATGCCGTCTGAAGCGGCGGCGGCTATCATGGTGCGCAATACGGTGCGGCTGTATGTTTCTTCAGTTTCTACGGCAGGTTGGAAATCGCTTTGTGTTACGGTTGCCCGCCCTTTGTTTTGCTGCCACATCTGATAGCCCCGGTAGGCGAGGTAGCCCAAAGCGGCGGTCGAACCGATTTTGGTGATGGTTTTGCGGTTTTTACCGTTCAGCAGCATGGAGGCGACACCGGCAACCAGCGCGCCTCCGCCAAATGAATTGAACGGGCTGTCGGAGAATGTGTTGCCTTTTTTTTGAACCGTGCTTAAGACTTGGTTGAGCAGCCGGGTGAAGTTCATGATTTTTCCTTTCTGTTGCGGGAAGGGCAGTATGTTTACCCTATCCTTTTAAACGGTGGCAGGCCGGCCAATAATTGTTGGCCGTACCGCTGCGTTTTGACGCGGTTGTCGAGGATGGTTACACGGCCGTAGTCTTGTTCGGTGCGGATGAGGCGGCCGACGGCCTGGATGAGTTTGATGCCGGCTTCGGGGACGGTGATTTCGATGAAGGGGTTGCCGCCGCGCTGTTCTATCCAGCGGTTTTGGGTTTTTTCGATGGGGTTGTCGGGCATGGCGAAGGGGAGTTTGGCGATGATGACTTGCACGCAGGCGGTGCCGGGCAGGTCGAGTCCTTCGGCAAAGCTGTCGAGTCCGAAGATGATGCTGGCTTTGCCTTCTTCTATGGTCTGGTGGTGTTTTTGCAGGAGGACAGCTTTGGGTAATTCGCCTTGTACGAGCAAGAGCGGCAGGTAGTCTCCGGGCAGGCGCAGGGCGACATCCTGCATTTGTTTGCGCGAGGAAAACAGGACGAGTGTGCCGATGGCTTCGGTGGGCGAAATAAGCTTGGGCAGCCATTCGATGATGGCGGCGGTGTGGGCTTCGGGGTCTTTGGGGCTGGCGTATATGGGGGGGATGTAGAGTTCGCCCTGTTTTTCAAAGTCAAAGGGGCTTTTGAGGGCGAGGGTGGTGGTTTCGGGCAGCCATTGCAGCCCGGTTTGGCGCAGCATCAGGTTAAAGTTGCCCAAGGATTGCAGGGTGGCGGAGGTCAACACCGCACCCGCCGCACGCCGCCACAGGCTGTTGGCAAGGTGGGACGCGCTGCTGATGGGGCTGGCGTTGAAAATGTAGTCGTTTTTGTCGTCGGCACGGCGGGTTATCCATTTTGCCAACGGCTCTTCGCCCTCAATGGGAACGGTGGAGAGCAAATCCCAAACCGCGCTGATTTGTTCGATACGGGCAATAAAAAGGCCGAATTCGCCGGTCAGGCGGTCGAGGGGCGCGCCGTCCTGTTCTTTTTCGCGGCGTGCGGCGGAAAGCGCATCGTTCAGCCCGATAACGTGTTTGAGCAGGCTGCGCGCGGCAACGGCCGTATTGGAAACGGTGGTTTCGAGGCCTTCGGGGATTTTGCCGTCTTCCCACAGCCAAGTCGGTTCGCTGTTGGTTCGTCTGTCGTTTTCAGACGACCCCAGACTTAAAGACGGCTCTTCCGCCAAATGGAACTGCCATTCGTGCAGGCTGTCGAGCAAGGATGCGGCGGCTTCGTCGGCAAGGTTGGCAAGTTCGGCTTTATCGGTAAGCGCGGCAATTTTGCCGGTCAGCTGCGGCAGTTTTTCCAGCGTCCAAACGGCAATATTCCATGAATGTTCGGCGGCAAAACGGCTGAGGGCTTTTTTGGGCAGGTGGTGCGCTTCGTCTATGCAATAGAAACTGTTTTCGGGCGCGGGCAGAATCACGCCGCCGCCCATACTGATGTCGGCAAGCAGAAGGTCGTGGTTGGCAACGACGACATCGACGGTTTCCAAGACATCGCGTGCCAGGTAAAACGGGCATTCGGCGCGGTTGGGACAGGCGGCTTTGAGGCAGCCGTGGCGGTCGTTGGTCACTTTGAGCCAAATCGCGTCGTCGATTTTTTCCGGCCAGGCGTCGCGGTCGCCGTTGAACCGTCGGGCGGAAAATTCGTCGGCGATGTCGCGCAGCAGCTTCAATTCTTCGGGCTTGGGCTTGCTGTCCCACAACACTTCCGGTGCTTCAAAACCCGTCAGGTTTTGCTGGGCGTTGTTTTGCGTCAGTTGGTAGAGTTTGTAGGGGCAGAGATAGCGGCCGCGCCCTTTGGCAAGCGCGAAGCTCAGCTCCAAACCGCTTTTTTCGACCAGAAACGGCAGGTCGCGGTCCACCAACTGCTCCTGCAAGGCAACCGTTGCGCTGCTCACAATCAGCTGCTTGCCGCGCGTTTGCGCCATGATGCCGCCCGCCAAAAGATAGGCCAACGATTTGCCCACGCCGGTCGGCCCTTCGATTACGGCGATGCTCTCGCCCTCGCGCTTGGGCGGCTCGCCGCCTTCTTCACGCGCCAACGTCCGCGAAAAAGCGTTGGCAACCGCCGCAATCATTTCCCGCTGCGAAGCACGCGGACGGAAACCGGGCAGGTTTTTGCCGATATTTTGGTAATGGTCGCGGATGGCGTTTTTTTCTAAATCGGTGAGCATAGCGTTTTGTACGGCGGTAGAAGTGGGCTTATTTTAACATTGCACGGAAGCGGTACAATATCGTTGTCGGAATGGGGGTGAGGTGAATCGTGCGGACGTGGTTGGTTTTTTGGTTGCAGCGTTTGAAATACCCGTTGTTGCTTTGGATTGCGGATATGCTGCTGTACCGGTTGTTGGGCGGCGCGGAAATCGAATGTGGCCGTTGCCCTGTGCCGCCGATGACGGATTGGCAGCATTTTTTGCTGGCGATGGGAACGGTGTCGGCTTGGGTGGCGGTGATTTGGGCATACCTGATTATTGAAAGTGAAAAAAACGGAAGATATTGAGTCATTCGGACACAATGCCGTCTGAAACGGAAGTTCAGACGGCATTTGTTTTAGGTTGCCGTGCCGCTTAGGGAATACCGGCGACAGGATAAGCGGGACGGCTGCGATGGCCTCTAAGGTAACGGGTTCTTTGGCTATTCAGGTACTGCTTGATCGGCTGCCAATCAATCACCTGATCCAACTTCAATAGTGGGAAGCGGTCGATGTGTTTGGCAATCATGGCTTGGGCGGTTTGCCGGAAGAAGGTGCTCATGAGAAATCCCCTAAATGTCTTGGTGGGAATTTAGGGAATTTCGGGGGGATTTTGCAAAGGTCTCATGCTATCTGTTGGTTTTGGCAACCCAAACTATGCTTGCTGTGAAACCTGCCCCAACTATTAAATGCTGTTTTACTCCCTGCCGACCAGCAACTCCGCCAGTCTTTCGCCGAATTTCTGCAAAGATTCGTTACTGTTCAAACCGTGAGAACCGCTCGGGAACGGCAATACTGCCAGCAATGTGTCGTTTTGATTGCGCTTCCATTTTAATTTTTTTCCGACGATTTCTTCCTGACGAAAACCTGAAAGGCCGTCTGAAAACGCAACGTTAAACTCCTTATCGTAAGATGTGCCGAATCCGATAATCAGGCGCGGGCGGTATTGTTCCGCCCATTGGTTCATTTGGGCAAAGCGGTATTTGTTGCAGAAATTGACGTATTCCTGCTTGTCGGCAAAACCCGTAATCTCGGAAAACTCCTGCTGCCAAAGGCTGGCATCAGTGTTTTTAAACGCAATCGGATACAGGTTCATTTTGAAATAGCCCGAATCCGCTTTGTGTACAAACGGCTGCACTTCTTCGGCAAAGCGGCGGTAATTCTCTACCTGCCCGCCGTTTAAGGCGCACAACAGTTTGCAGACGCTGATGTTGTAAGGATAGGCAACGCATTCCTGCCAGTCTCCATAACCGAACTCCGTGTCGCCCGTGTACGGCTCTGCCGCAATCTGCCGCAGGTTTTCAACGGTGTGCCCGCCGCCCCATTCGATGCCGCATACCCACACAGACGGTTTCTCGGGCGATCCGATGTCGCCGCCGTCGCAGCCGTGAAAGTCGCGCAGCCAGTCATAGTTTTGTTTGATATCCATGTTTACTCCTAAAATTTAACGTCAATAAACTCAGAACGATTCTGCATTTTCCTTATCTGACTTAGATTTAATCCAAATTGCTTTGCAGCCGTGTCAACCAAAGTAACATTTGTCTTCTTGCAAACGTTCTCCAATTTTTGTGCTGTAAATGTATCTATCAACCCGTTATTTTGTTTGCTCCTGTGTAGTTCGTCTGCAATCAATAACCAATTCATTAATATATTTTTTCTCTCAGGTCTACCATCTTTCTCCAAAAGAGAATATTGCAAGCTAAATTGCTTGCGGCACTCAGGAAGCAGTTTCCACATACTTTTGGCTTTAGGCAGCCGGTTGTCGGCTATCAGTTTCGCAATATCCGACGGATTAAGCTCAGCCGAACCACCTGATTTTTTGTGAGATACCTTTTCTGGCAAAGCATTCGCTTCATCTTTTACAATCTCCGGCTCAGTGTTTTTCGGCTCAGTGTTTGAAGCAGATTCAGTCTGCAACCCTTCAATATTCTGTTGCAGTTTTTGGTTAAGGTCATTCAGATAAGCATCAACATAAGGCTGTACCGATTGACAAGCAGCCAGCACTGGAATCATGCAGAAAAGCAATAGTTTATTCATTTAAATAAACTCCTGTAAGCAAAAATCTTCTATATAGGTACAAAGCGTATTATGTTAAACTCACAACAATTTACATAACACCCACCACCAATATTGCTTAGCCCCACGCAGAAGGAAGGTTATTGATGAAAGTTCACGAAAAAATCCGCAAAATCCGGGAGCTGAAAAACTTCTCGCAGGAAAACATGGCCGAGCAGCTTCAGATGTCGGTAAACGGCTATGCCAAAATCGAGCGCGGGGAGGTGGGTTTGCAGATGGACAAGCTGGAAAAAATCGCCGATGTGTTGGGCATGGACGTGGTGGATCTGCTCACGGTTGAGAAAAATCTGGTGTTTCTGAATATGGAAAACAGCACCAACTCCGCCAACTATTACGCATCGCAGGAGCAGTATGTGATCGAAATCGAAAAGTTGAAGCAGCAAAACGGCTATTTGCAGGCTATATTGATGGAAAAAGAAAAACTGATTACTTGGCAAAAGCAGCAGCTTGACAGTCTGAACGAACTGATTAGAACAATCGGGCGCGGATAGGAAACCGGCGGTTTTGATGGGCGACGAAGTCGAACCCCGCCGCGCCTTCATCGAAAACAACGCCCTGATCGCGCAGAACATTGACGCGTAAAACCGTTTAAAGGAAAACCATGAGCTACCCGCAACAGGCCATAGACAACATCCTCAACCCGCCGGCCGACAAACGCTGCCTGCACGCACTGAAAAACATCGCCGAGGCGGAAACGCTGTATGTGTTGGCCGACGACGAAGGCGAATGCCGTTTCTGGGTGGACGATGGTGGGGCAACTTTCCTGCCCGTGTGGCCGGAGCAGGAATTTGCCGAAATGGTGAAATCCGAGGGCGAATCGGTGTGGGAATTCGAGTTGGAAGAATTTTTGCAGGACAGCGTTCCGTGGCCGCCCGTCCTGACAGCGTCGTGATGCCCGCCGTTGAATTTGCCGCCCGCATCAACACCATTCTGGCCGAAAGCTACGGCGAAGCGTTTGATTTGCCGTATCTGTAAGGCAAACAGCAAAAGGCCGTCTGAAAACCATATCCCAAGGTTTTCAGACGGCCTCAAACAGCGGAGACAGCCCGTGAACAAACGCAAAACGAAAAACCGCCAAGCCCGCGCCGCACGACCTGCCGTGTCGGTGCGGTGGGCGAAGCCTTTGGAAAAGCTGTCGGAAAAACTCTTTGCTATCAGCATGGTCACGGCGTTTGCCGCGCTGGTGTCGCTGACTTGTCCTTCGTCATCGATTTCTATTTTTTGCTGGCGATGGGAACGGTGTCGGCTTGGGTGGCGGTGATTTGGGCATATCTGATTATTGAAAGTGAAAAAAGCGGAAGATATTGAGTCATTCGGACACAATGCCGTCTGAAACGGAAGTTCAGACGGCATTTGTTTTAGGTTGCCGTACCGCTTAGGGAATACCGGCGACAGGATGGGCGGGATAGCCGTGGGTGTCGATGCTGCCGGCGGCGCGCCACGGGGTATGGATGACTGCCGCCGGCAGGTGGGCAAGCTCGGGGATGTGCCGTCTGACAAAGGTGCCGTCGGGGTCGGTTTTGTGTGCAGCGGCGGCAATGTCGGGGTAGGTGTGCCGTGAGGCGGCAAGCCGCCAGTTGCCTTGGTTGATTGCTGCATCGAAATCGGTCAGCTGTCGGGCAAACCATATCTCGCCTTCGCGGTGGGGGAGGTTTAAAACGTGGCAGAAAAAGTCCGCGCTCAAGCGTCTCAGGGCGGGGTGGAGGCTGCCGGTTTTGTGCAAACAGCGCATCGCGGCATCGATAATCGGAATGCCGGTCCGGCCCTGCTGCCAAAGCGTCAGGCGCAGGGTGTGTTCCGGATTGCCGTCTGAAGGGTCGTCATCCGCGTGCTGCAAGGCAAGTTGAAGGAAAAAATCGCGGCGGATGATGTTGTCCGCCCACGAGTTCAGACGGCGTTCGAGGCTTTCCCGCGCGAGCAGGCGCGGCGAGATGCAGCCGGCACTCAAATACGCGCCCATCAGCGAAGTGTTTTTGCGCGAGGGGAAATCCTTTAAGACGGAGTAGGAATCCGCCTGTTCGAGAAACCGCCGCCACTGCCGCCAAGCCGCCGTTTCGCCGCCGTTTTGCGGCAGGAAGATGCCGTCTGAAAGCGCGGCAGGCGGCGGGGCGGAAAGGTTTTCGGGGAAGGGTTGGCGGTATGCCGCGAATAGATCCGGACCGGCGGGGGGCTGCTTGGAAAAGCGGTCGAGCCATACTTCGCGGTAGCGGTTGAAATCGGTGTGTGCCGTACCGTTGTCGGGTATCAGGTCGGTTTTGCCGAAAACGGAACGGTCGTTGATGAAGGTTAACGCGATGCCGTGTTTGTCCAATTCGTGCCAAAGGGCGTTGTCGGCGAGTTTGTCGGCAAAAGTATGGGATGCGTCGGCGATGACGGCGCGGATATTGAGGCGGACGGCGAGCCGGACAAGCCCGGCAGGCGATGCCGCCGTGTAGAGCGGGATGCCGCGCCCTGCGAGCACTTGGGCGAGTTCGGCAGCGGATTGGCGGTAGAACGCGGCGCGGCGAGGGTTGTCTGTTTCGGCATCGTCAATCCAAATACCGATAACGGGCGAACCTTCGGCAACGGCGGCGCATAAGGCGGCGTTGTCGCGGATGCGGAGGTTTTGCCGGAACCAGACGAGCGTGTGCGCGGCGCGCGTGTCCGCATAAAGGGCGCGGGCGGCTTCAGACGGCATTGCGGCAGCCTTTCCTGCTTGCGATTTTTTCGTTCAGAAAATCGATGAAGCTGCGGACTTTCGCACTCAAAAACGCCCTGTCCGCATAAACGGCGTTCAGTCGGACGGTCGGGGTGGCGTATTCGGGCAGCAGCCTCACCAGCGAGCCGCAACGCAAATCGTGTTCCACCGCCCAAAACGGCTGATAACCGATGCACGCGCCCGCCTTAATCATTTCGCGCATCATCAGCGTATTGTCGGTACGGATGACGGGGTTCAGCTCAAGCCGGTATTTCCTTCCGTCCGATTTGCGGGTGAGGTCGGGTTGCTGCCGGTTGGTGTAGGTCGGCAGGACGGCGGGCAGCCTCATCACTTCTTCCGGTGTTTCCGGTACGCCGTTGCGCATCAGGAAGTCGGGCGAGGCAAACAGGGCAAATTCGATTTCCGCCAGCGGGCGCGCGATGAGCGAAGGGGACATGGTTCGGGAAACGCGCAACGCCAAATCCACGCCTTCGGCAATCAAATCGACGTGGCGGTTGTCCAAAATCAGTTCTAATGTTACTTCGGGATAACGTTCGCGGTATTCCGCCAGCCAGTTGCATATCAGGCTGCCGGCAAACCACAGCGGCATCGTTACGCGCAGCAGCCCCTGCGGTTTTTCCGTCCCCCCGGAGGCTTTTTGCGCGGCATCGTCGAGCGTGTCGAGCGCGTAACTGCATTGCCGGTAGTATTCTTCCCCCGCTTCGGTCAGGCTGAGGTTGCGGCTGTTGCGGTGCAGGAGTTTGGCTTGGACGGTGTTTTCCAAGTGGCTGACGTGTTTGCTTGCCATTGCGGTGGAGATGCCGAGCGCGTCGGCGGCGCGGGTGAAGCCGCCGCTTTGGACGACTTGGCGGAAAACTTTGAGGCTGAACAGTGTGTCCATATTTTCTTGTGTGGAAAAGTTGTATCAATAAAAGCAGTATATATTTGAAAAGGGGAAACATCTATACTCTGCCGTCTGAAATGAAGACAAATATCGAAGGAGCTTTTATGTCCAATTGCTGCAACCGTATCCAACCTGTTCTGCTTTCTGTTTTGCGTATCGTAACCGCCTACCTGTTTTTGTTGCACGGTACGTCGAAATTCTTCGCCTTCCCCGTTGAAATGGGCAGCGGTTCGCCCGAAGGGTTGATGCTGCTTGCCGGTATTTTAGAAATTGTCGGCGGCATTTTGCTGGTGTTGGGCTTGTTTACGCGCCTTGCCGCGTTTGTTTTGTCCGGCCAGATGGCGGTTGCCTATTTTATGGCGCACGCTTCCGGCAATGCTTTGTTCCCGATTGCCAACGGCGGTGAGTCCGCAGTGCTGTTCTGCTTCGTATTCCTCTATATCGCGGCAGCGGGCGGCGGCGCGTGGTCGCTGGACAGGCTGTTTTTCAAGCGTAAAGCCTGAACCGTGCCGTCTGAAGCGTATTTTACGAATGTTTTTGGAAGGAAAAGAAATGAGCCGCCAATCTCTGCAACAGGCTGCGGAAAGCCGCCGTTCCGTTTATTCGCTAAATAAAAACCTGCCCGTCGGCAAAGATGAAATCGTCCAAATCGTCGAACACGCCGTTTTGCACACACCTTCTTCGTTCAATTCCCAATCTGCCCGTGTAGTCGTGCTGTTTGGCGAAGAGCACGACAAAGTGTGGCAATTTGTCGAAGACGCGCTGCGTGCCGTCGTGCCTGCCGACAGTTTTGAACCGACCGCGCAAAAATTGAAGCGGTTTAAGGCGGGTGCGGCAACTATTTTGTTTTATGAAGATCAAAATGTCGTCAAAGGTTTGCAGGAGCAGTTCCCTGCTTATGCCGCCAATTTTCCCGTTTGGGCGGATCAGGCGAACGCGATGGTGCAGTATGCCGTTTGGACGACGCTTGCCGCCGCCGGAGCAGGCGCAAACCTGCAACACTATAATCCGCTGCCCGATGCGGTGATTGCCGAAGCGTGGAATATCCCCGAAAACTGGCTGTTGCGCGCGCAAATGGTCGTCGGGGGAATCGGTGCGCCCGCCGGAGAAAAAACGTTCCAACCCGTTGCAGAACGTTTGAAAGTGTTCGGCGCATAATTTCGCGGTCAAAAAAATGCCGTCTGAACCCTGTTCAGACGGCATTTTTCAGTATCAGGCGGCGAGTTTTTCGCATTCTTTGATACAGTCGAGGCAGGACTCGTAACAGGCTTTGCATTCCATATGGTGGGCGGCGTGTTCTTTACAGGCTTTGGCACATTGTTTGCACGCATCGAGGCATACTTTTGCCGCGTCGCGTGTCAGAGGGGAATTTTGTGCGGCAAGGTCGTGCACCGCGCCGCATAAGGCAAGCATCTGGCGCACGGCAACCGCGCAATCGGCCATAGACGTGTCGCCCTGAGTGAGCAGGGACAGGCAGTGGGTCAGGCAAACCTGTCCGGCATCCAGACAGTGTGCGGCAGTTTGGCGGACGGCGGTGTAGGCGGATGCGGCGGCAGGCTGCATATCGTGATGATGGTGGTGGTCGGCGTGTCCGTGCGCACGCGCGAAAGAGGCGGCGGAAGCCAGGGAGACGGCAGCGGCACTGCCCAAAAATTGACGACGGTTCATAATGTTTCCTTTATGGTTTAAGAAAGTGGGGCAGGCACAAGGCACTCCCCCGCATACTGCCCCGACCGTGGGGCTTTTTTGAACAACCGGCTGATTTTGCCGGTGCGGGATTGTCACACGGGCAGGCAGGTTCGGCTATTCGGAAATTTAAGAAAAGGCGCGTCAATATGTGCGCGTTCTGCACACATACTGCTTGTTGAGTTAGATTTCATATGGGCTATGGTTTGCATTTCCAAATACGCTTGTTATTTAAAAAAAGAAAAATAAACCTGTCTGTTTGGAAATAGCCAGCTGAGTTAGAAATAAAATATTTTGATATATTCTAGGAGGAATATCTGTCAATGCCCGATGGGAATTATCTTGTAAAAAATTTTTTAGAATAATTAATTTTCTTAAATCAATTATTTTTTCATCCTCATAATCATCTATATATGTATCTATTATCTCATTTATTTCATCGAAGAAATTTTTCTCAAATAACAAATTAACCTCTTGTTCTGAAAGTTTAAATACATATAGTTCATTATCATCAGCTTGATCGTAATCTAATTTTTTCATAGCTTCAGCACTTAACGGGACTATTATCTGTTTCATGTCAATGGCTCCTCATCTTAAAATGTGTTACTTCATTATATTCAGCTTGAGTGCGCCCCTGCTGATTACCATCCGCATTAATTTTATTATTTGGTATATTACCATTCAAATCTAAATAAGGTCGTTTCCAGATATTTTAGTATCTAAAATTCTAAAATAATTTCCTTCAATATCATGAATAATTTGGATTCCATTTTGCCCCTGATAATTGCTTTACCTTTAGGAGTAAATCTAACCGATGGATTGGTTCCTATAAAGGTTCTTACTGTTTTGAAATAATGCGCAGACATAGTAACAGACAAAAAGCCGTCTGAAATCGGTTCAGACGGCATCCGTTTTCAAATCTTACAAACCCGGGAACATTCCTTTCATCCCCCTCATCCCCTTCGCCATACGCATCAGGTTGCCCAAGCCTTTCCCGCTGAACATCTTCATCATCTGCTGCATTTGTTCAAACTGTTTGAGCAATTTGTTCACTTCCTGCACGGTCGTGCCCGCACCCATCGCAATACGGCGTTTGCGGCTGGCCTTGAGCAGGGCGGGGTTGGCGCGTTCTTTTGGAGTCATTGAGTTGATGATGGCTTCTACTTTGCCCATCGCTTTTTCAGCCGTACCTTCGGGGATTTGTTTCGATATTTGACCCAGTTCGCCCGGCATTTTCGACATCAGGTTTTCCAAGCCGCCCATATTGCGCATTTGCTGGATTTGTTCTTTAAAATCATTGAGGTCGAAGCCTTTGCCTTTTTGCAGCTTTTTCGCCATTTTGGCGGCGGCTTCTTCATCAATACCTTTTTGAACGTCTTCAATCAGGGTCAATACGTCGCCCATACCGAGGATACGGCTGGCAAGACGGTCGGGGTGGAAAGGTTCGAGGCCGTTGATTTTTTCGCCGACACCGATAAATTTAATCGGTTTGCCGGTCACATGGCGTACGGACAATGCCGCACCACCGCGTGAGTCGCCGTCCATCTTGGTCAATACGACACCGGTCAGCGGCAGGGCTTCATTAAATGCCTGAGCAGTGTTCACAGCATCCTGACCCAGCATCGCATCGATGACGAACAAAGTTTCCACCGGGCTGACCGCCGCGTGAAGGTCTTTGATTTCGTTCATCATCTCTTCATCGATTGCCAAACGGCCTGCGGTATCGACCATCAAGACATCGTAAAAATGTTTTTTGGCGTAATCGACGGCGGCAGTTGCAATCTCAACCGGTTTTTGGTTGGTATCGGATGGAAAAAAGTCCACGCCGACCTGTTCGGCCAACAGGCGCAGTTGTTCAATCGCGGCAGGGCGGTAAACGTCGGCGGATACCACCAAGACTTTTTTCTTCTGATCGTTTTTCAGCAGGCGGGCGAGTTTGCCGACGGTTGTTGTCTTACCGGCACCCTGTAAACCGGCCATCAACACGACGGCGGGCGGCGCAACCGACAAATCCAGCGTTTTGTTTTCCCTGCCCATCAGTTCGGTCAGGGCTTTGTTTACCACGCCGATAAATGCCTGATCCGGCGTCAGGCTGCCCGCCACTTCCTGACCGAGGGCCTGTTCTTTGACGTTGTTGACGAACTCTTTGACGACAGGCAGAGCGACATCCGCCTCAAGCAGGGCGAGGCGGACTTCGCGCAAGGCTTCTTTAATATTGTCTTCGGTCAGTTTGGCCTGCCCGCGGATGTTTTTGAGGACATTGCTGAAGCGGCTGGTTAAATTGTCTAACATACTGGTCCTTGGTCTGAATAAGAATAGCTTGCCCCATCAGGGGCATTCTTTGTTAAAATAAAATCAAAATAATTTGATGCGGCTTGTGTGCCGGACAGCATATCGGCAAATCCGTCAAGGCTTGCCCGAAACGGGGATTTTACAATTCCAACGTTAAAAGTTCCAATATTTCATAAGCGGCCGCATACGGCGCAACAGTATAGATAGAGAAAGTCCACCATGCCGACAGTTTTCATCTTTTTGACGGCGGTTTACGCAGGATTGGGTGCATTTGCATGGCACTGCCAACAGCAGGGGCGCGGCCGGGATTACCCGTGGAAGACGGAATTGCCGGTTTTGGGCGCGGCATTGACCGTCCACGGCGCGGCACTGCTGATGCCGGTCATTCAAGACAAAATCATCATTATGGGCTTCGGGTATTCCGGCAGCCTGATTGTTTGGATGATGCTGTTTATTTATTTTGCCGGCAGCTTCTTTTATCCGCTGCGCGGAGTGCAGTTGCTGCTGTATCCTTGCGCTGCACTGATGCTGCTGTCAGGTTTGGTTTTTCCTGGAAAATTCTCGGGATATGAAATTACCGACCTTCCCTTTATGCTGCATATCGGAACTTCGCTGCTCGCATACGGGCTGTTCGGCATCGCAACATTATTGTCCGTTTTGACCCTGCTGCTGAATCGGAGCCTGCACCGCAGGAACTTCTCCAAGCTCGCAGGATTCCTGCCGTCGCTGCTCAGTTTGGAAAAACTCATGTTCCAGGCCATGTGGGCAGGTTTCATCCTGCTGACCTATTCCGTCGTCAGCGGAACATTTTTTGCCGAAGCCGTATTCGGCAAACCCATGACCTTTACACATAAAACCGTATTCGGCATATTGTCATGGCTGATTTACGGCGGACTGCTGCTCAAGCACAGCATGACCGCATGGCGCGGCAAAAAAGCCGCCGTGTGGACCATCATCGGATTTGTCAGCCTTATGATTGCCTATATGGGCAGCAAGTTCGTATTGGAAATCATTCTGAAAAGATAAGAAGAGTCAACAGATGCCGTCTGAAGCCCCGAGTTTCAGACGGCATATTCACAAAGGCGCACCAGTCGGAGGAGGGGGGGAGGAAGGGATTATTGGAGGTGGCACAGCGTTTGGCGGAAATAAAAACCCTTATCCGACAGGGATATGACGAATTTCCCCAAAAAAATCCCGCTGAAAGTATTGACCGTATACGTCTTCAAGCGTATAGTTCGCGTCTTCGCTGCTGACGAAACGGCGGTGATGAAGTAGTTCAAACGCTCTTTAACAAAACAGATTACCGATAAGTGTGAGTGCCTTGAGCCTCACACTGTTTAAAAGACAGACAAGATAATGTTTTAAACATTGTCCTGTCGGTTTCTTTGAAGCAGACCAGAAGTTAA
>POWY01000011.1 GCA_003044455.1 Neisseria bergeri
TTAACTTCTGGTCTGCTTCAAAGAAACCGACAGGACAATGTTTAAAACATTATCTTGTCTGTCTTTTAAACAGTGTGAGGCTCAAGGCACTCACACTTATCGGTAATCTGTTTTGTTAAAGAGCGTTGCGAATTATAAAGCATTTCTTCCATCTGTCAAGATATCTCTCGATATTCCCGACATTCTGTGCTATACTTTCCAGTTCGTTCGCCGCTTCGGCAGCAGCGAAGAACCGAACTATACGCCCACCGGGGAAAACGGTCAATACTTTCAGCGGGATTTTTTTGGGGAAATTCGTCATGTCTCTGTCGGATAAGGTTTTTTATTTCCACCAAACGCTGCGCCGCCTCCAACAATCCCTTCCCCCCTCCTCCGGCTGGTGCGCCTTTGTGAATATGCCGTCTGAAACTTGGGGCTTCAGACGGCATTTTGTTTGCTGCTATCAGTCGGCAAACTGTTTTTTCATCCTCTCTCGGCGTTCTTGTGCCTCAACAGATAAAGTGGCTGTCGGGCGTGCCAGCAGCCGCTTCAGACCGATAGGTTCTCCCGTATCGGCACAGAATCCATAATCCCCTTCATCAATATTGCGGATGGTCGCCTGTATTTTACTGAGAAGTTTTCGTTCCCTATCCCGTGTACGGAGTTCCAATGCGTACTCTTCTTCCTGTGTGGCACGGTCGGCGGGATCGGGGGCCGATTCGTGTTCTTGGAGATGTCCTGTCGTAGCGGAAGCATTTTCGATAAGTTCGTCTTGCATTTTTACCAGCAATTCGCGGAAAAAAGCCAAATGGTCGTCATTCATATAATCGTCTTCCGGCCCGCTCCAATTCAAAATATCTTGTTCTGTCAGCTTTGCCATAATGTATGTCCTCTCGGTTCACCGAAAAAAACAAAGCACCACAAAGTGGCTTTATTCCTTTGATTTTTATAAGGCTTATTGCCTAAGGCGTTTTTGAAAACGCGCATCATAACACGTTTTGGATTGGTTTTTTTATTTTCTTTACATTATTGATATTGCCGTTCCATTTCCTGCGAACGGCGCACACAGGCACAAACGCCTTCATTTATGGCTTCGGCGACACGATGCCGTCTGAAGGCTTCCACAGCTTCGTGGGTTGTCCCGCCTTTTGACGTTACATTTTTTTGAAGCTTCTCGAAATCTTCACCCGTCTGTTCGGCAAGGGCAACCGCTCCTTTAAATGTTGCCAGGCTGAGTGCACGTGCTTCTGCCATATCAAACCCTTGTCGGATAGCGGCATTCTGCAAAGCATCCAGCAAATAAAACACATAAGCCGGCCCGCTGCCGCTGATGCCGGTGATGCTGTGCATTTGCGCTTCATCTTCCAACCAAACGGTCAAACCGACAGATTTCATGATTCGATCGGCAATCTTGCAGTCTGTTTCCGATACTTCCGCTTCGGCAAACATACCGGATACGCCCAGCCCGATTTTTCCGGGTGTATTCGGCATAACCCGGACAATGCGGCGTGTTCCCCCGAGGTAACGGCTGAGCGTATCAACCGACAATCCAGCTGCGACAGAAAGCACCAATGCGCCGTTGGTGCGGATATTTTTGCACGCGGCTTCCATATCCTGCGGTTTGACGGCAAGGATTAAAACATCGTCGGAATGAAGCTCCGGCAGGGTTGCCGAAGTTTCGACCCCCAACTCTTTTCCCAAACGTTCGCGTTTTTCCGCACCCCGATTGGCTATATGGATGCGGTAACCGCCTTGTTTGACCAATCCGCCCGCAACGGCAGCCGCCATATTGCCGCCGCCGAGAAAATAAACATTCATTATTTCTACCCTATTCAAAATTACCTGACTAAATTCATTCCCAATTTTTTACCATCGGACGCGCTCGGACAGACCGTTGCGCCGCAACCCCTGCTTTTTCAAACAATCAAAACCTTCCTGTTTGAACGTCTCAATCAAAGGTTTGCCGTCACGCGTACGCCAATCCAACCCGCAGGCTTCAAACTTCCCTATTTTCCTGTAAAAGTAAGATTGTTGTGCGGATTCATATTCATTTGCCCTGACGGAACGATTGCCGTCTGAAAGCGGTATCTCGTAGTCCTCTAAAGACGGCGGACTCTCGCCGCCAATGTCCCAAAAATCGATGGCGGCAGGTTTTCTCGGCTTACACCAGCCGGACAGGGACGAACACTCATACCACCCCGCCAACCGGCAGCCTGCAACCGTAAAGGCAAGCAACGCAGCCATTGCCGTATATTTTATTGCCCGAATTTCCATCAGCCCCTTTTCCCGAAAATCGCACTGCCGATACGGACATGTGTTGCACCGCACGCAATGGCGGCAGGCATATCGTCCGACATCCCCATAGACAGCACATCCGCCTTAACGCCAGCCGCATTGAGGTCGGCAAGCAGCTTTTGCATGGTCTGAAACTGGGTTTTCAACTCCGTTTCACTGCTGTTGGCTTTGGCAACGCACATCAGTCCGCGCACGACAAGGTTGGGCAGCTTCGCCACTTCCACGGCAAGCGCGACCGCTTCTTCGGGCGCGACACCGTGCTTTGCCGTCTCGCCCGCAATGTTCACCTCGATACACACCTGCAAGGGCGGCATCGAGGAAGGACGCTGCCCGCTCAGCCGGACGGCGGTCTTCAGACGGCATACGGTATGCACCCAATGCGCGCGTTCGGCGACAAACTTGGTTTTATTGGACTGCACATCGCCGATGACGTGCCACACGATGTCGGTCAAATCCGCCAACTCTTCCGTTTTACCGTACCACTCCTGAATATAGTTCTCGCCGAAATCACGCTGTCCGGCGGCGTAAACTTCGCGGATGCCGTCTGAAGGGAAAGTCTTACTGACGGCAATCAGGCTGACAGAATGCGGCTCCCTGCCCGCCTGCAGAACCAATTTTCCGATACGGTCGGACACCTCCCGATAACGTTCTTGCAAAACCGTCATAAATTATCCCCGGTAAAAATGCTTAAATAGTTGAATCCCAAGAATCAGGGCAGTAAAATTCAGAAGTAGGAAACACCGAACGACCCAAACATTATACTGGACAATATCCCATTATGCAGATTACCGACTTACTCGCCTTCGGCGTTAAAAACAAAGCATCCGACCTTCACCTGAGTTCGGGCATATCCCCTATGATTCGGGTTCACGGCGATATGCGGCGCATCAACCTTCCCGAAATGAGTGCGGAAGAGGTCGGCAATATGGTAACTTCGGTGATGAACGACCATCAGCGGAAAATCTACCAGCAAAACTTGGAAGTCGACTTCTCGTTCGAACTGCCCAACGTTGCCCGGTTCCGCGTCAACGCCTTCAACACCGGTCGCGGTCCCGCCGCCGTATTCCGCACCATTCCCAGCACCGTCTTATCGCTGGAAGAATTGAAAGCCCCGCGCATTTTCCAAAAAATCGCAGAATCTCCGCGCGGCATGGTATTGGTTACCGGCCCTACCGGTTCGGGCAAATCGACCACGCTTGCCGCGATGATCAACTACATCAACGAAACCCAGCCGGCACACATCCTGACCATCGAAGACCCGATCGAATTCGTCCACCAAAGCAAAAAATCCCTGATTAACCAGCGCGAGCTGCACCAGCACACCCTCAGCTTCGCCAACGCGCTGAGTTCCGCATTGCGCGAAGACCCCGACGTTATCCTTGTCGGCGAGATGCGCGACCCCGAAACCATCGGCTTGGCACTGACTGCCGCCGAAACCGGACACTTGGTTTTCGGCACGCTGCACACGACCGGCGCGGCAAAAACCGTCGACCGTATCGTGGACGTATTCCCGGCGGGGGAAAAGGAAATGGTGCGCTCTATGCTGTCGGAATCGCTGACCGCCGTCATCTCCCAAAACCTGCTGAAAACGCGCGACGGCAACGGCCGTGTCGCCTCGCACGAAATCCTGATTTCCAACCCCGCCGTCCGCAACCTCATCCGCGAAAACAAAATCACGCAGATCAACTCCGTCCTGCAAACCGGGCAGGCGAGCGGTATGCAGACGATGGACCAATCGCTGCAATCGCTGGTACGCCAAGGGCTGATTGCACCGGAAGTCGCACGCAAACGCGCGCAAAACAGCGAAAGTATAAGTTTCTGACACACAACCGCCTTCCGGCCATACCGGCGGGAAAACAAGGTGCAAACACGCGGGGCGGGACGCGGCATCCCGCCCGGTATCCCCTTCAGAACAGGAAGCGTCCGCCTTCCTGTTGAAACCCGCCGCCGCAAACTGCAAGGCTTAAACTGAAAAGAAGTTAACGATGAGTACCGATAACCTGCACGACATCTTGGACGAAATGGTTCAAGTGTATTCTCAAAAAAAACAAAGCCGCTCCGAAACCCCGGCCGAAATCGGCGCACACCTCCACCCGCTGCTCGACCGCCTGTGCGAAACCGCAGAAGCGCAAAGCGCGTCCGACATCCTTATCAGCAAAGGATTCCCGCCCTCGTTGAAAATCAACGGCGCACTGACCCCGCAGCCGCAAAAGGCTCTGACGGGCGAGGAAACCGCCGCCATCGCCGCATCGACGATGAACGCCGAACAATCGGAAATATTCCGGCGCGACGGCGAAATCAACTACTCCGTCCAATCGCGCAGCGGCACGCGCTACCGCGCCAACGCCTACCACAGCCAAGGCCACGCGGGTTTGGTTTTGCGGCGCATCAACCACGTCATCCCTCAAATGCAGGAATTGGGTCTGCCCGAAAAACTCAAAGACCTCGCCGTCGCGCCGCGCGGGCTGCTGATTATCGTCGGGCCTACCGGTTCGGGCAAATCTACCACGATGGCGACTATGCTCGAACACCGCAACAAAACCCTGCCCGGCCATATCGTTACCATCGAAGACCCGATAGAGTTTATCTACAAACCGCGCCGCTGCATCTTTACCCAACGCGAAATCGGCGTCGACACCATAAACTGGCAGACGGCGGTACAAAACGCCATGCGCCAGTCCCCCGACGTGGTCTGCATCGGCGAAGTCCGCAGCAGGGAAAATATGGAATACGCGATGCAGCTCGCCCAAACCGGCCACCTGTGCATTTTTACGCTCCACGCCAACACCGCGCCGCAGTCGCTCGAACGCATACTCAACTTCTACCCTAAAGAACAGCACAAACAAATACTGATCGACATCGCCCTCAACCTGTCCGGTATCATCTGCCAACGCCTCGCCCTCAAAAAAGACAAAACGGGCAGGACGGCGGTTGTCGATTTGCTCATCAACACGCCCGCCATCCAAGACTTCATCCTGAAGGGCGACCTGATGAACATCAATAAAATCATGGAAACCGCCAAAACCGACGGAATGCAGACGATGGACCAAAACCTTTTCGAACTGTACCGGCACGGCATCATCAGTTACGAAGAAGCCCTGCGCCAGTCCGTTTCCGCCAACAACCTGCGATTGCACATCCAACTGTACGAAGAAGGCAAAATGCCCGAACTCCTTTACGACAGGGTCAACGGTCTCAACCTCGTTTCCTGATCCGCAAAACCCAATGCCGTCTGAAAACCGCATCCCCGTTTTCAGACGGCATGATTTTATCCGCCCCATTCATGTGCTACACTTTATTCACTTCATAACAATAAACCGGTAAAACCATGAAAACCCCACCCCTCAAGCCTCTGCTCATTACCTCGCTTCCCGTTTTCGCCAGTGTCTTTACCGCCGCCTCCATCGTCTGGCAGCTTGGCGAACCCAAGCTCGCCATGCCCTTCGTACTCGGCATTATTGCCGGCGGTCTGGTCGATTTGGACAACCGCCTGACCGGCCGTCTGAAAAACATCATCGCCACCGTCGCCCTGTTCACCCTCTCCTCACTTGTCGCGCAAAGCACGCTCGGCACAGGTTTGCCATTCATCCTCGCCATGACCCTGATGACTTTCGGCTTTACCATCATGGGCGCGGTCGGGCTGAAATACCGCACCTTCGCCTTCGGCGCACTCGCCGTCGCCACCTACACCACCCTCACCTACACCCCCGAAACCTACTGGCTGACCAACCCCTTCATGATTTTGTGCGGCACCGTACTGTACAGCACCGCCATCCTCCTGTTCCAAATCGTCCTGCCACACCGCCCCGTCCAAGAAAGTGTCGCCAACGCCTACGACGCACTCGGCGGCTACCTCGAAGCCAAAGCCGACTTTTTCGACCCCGACGAAGCCGAATGGATAGGCAACCGCCACATCGACCTCGCCATGAGCAACACCGGCGTCATCACCGCATTCAACCAATGCCGTTCCGCCCTGTTTTACCGCCTTCGCGGCAAACACCGCCACCCGCGCACCGCCAAAATGCTGCGCTACTACTTTGCCGCCCAAGACATCCACGAACGCATCAGCTCCGCCCACGTCGACTACCAAGAGATGTCCGAAAAATTCAAAAACACCGACATCATCTTCCGCATCCACCGCCTGCTCGAAATGCAGGGGCAGGCATGCCGCAATGCCGCCCAAGCACTCAGGGCGGGCAAAGACTACACATACAGCAAACGCCTCGGCCGCGCCATCGAAGGCTGCCGCCAGTCGCTGCGCCTCCTTTCAGACGGCAACGACAATCCCGACATCCGCCACCTCGGCCGCCTGCTCGACAACCTCGGCAGCGTCGACCAACAATTCCGCCAACTCCAGCACAACAGCCTTCAAGTGGAAAACGATCGCATGGGCGACACCCGCATCGCCGCCATAGAGACCGGCAGCCTCAAAAACACCTGGCAGGCAATCCGTCCGCAGCTGAACCTCGAATCAGGCGTATTCCGCCATGCCGTCCGCCTGTCCCTCGTCGTTGCCGCCGCCTGCACCATAGTCGAAGCCCTCAACCTCAACCTCGGCTACTGGATACTGCTGACCGCCCTTTTCGTCTGCCAGCCCAACTACACCGCCACCAAAAGCCGCGTCCGCCAGCGCATCGCCGGTACCGTACTCGGCGTAATCGTCGGCTCGCTCGTCCCCTACTTCACCCCGTCTGTCGAAACCAAGCTTTGGATCGTCGTCGTCAGCACCACCCTGTTCTTCATGACCCGCACCTACAAATACAGCTTCTCGACATTTTTCATCACCATTCAGGCACTGACCAGCCTGTCGCTTGCAGGGTTGGACGTATATGCCGCCATGCCCGTGCGCATCATCGACACCATTATCGGCGCATCCCTTGCCTGGGCGGCGGTCAGCTACCTGTGGCCCGACTGGAAATACCTCACGCTCGAACGCACCGCCGCCCTTGCCGTACGCAGCAACGGCGCCTATCTCGAAAAAATCACCGAACGCCTCAAAAGCGGCGAAACAGGCGACGACGTCGAATACCGCGCCACCCGCCGCCGCGCCCACGAACACACCGCCGCCCTCAGCAGCACCCTCTCCGACATGAGCGGCGAACCCGAAAAATTCGCCGGCAGCCTGCAACCCGGCTTCACCCTCCTCAAAACCGGCTACGCCCTGACCGGCTATATTTCCGCCCTCGGCGCATACCGCAGCGAAATGCACGAAGAATGCAGCCCCGACTTTACCGCACAGTTCCACCTCGCCGCCGAACACACCGCCCACATCTTCCAACACCTTCCCGAAACCGAACCCGACGACTTTCAGACGGCATTGGATACACTGCGCGGCGAACTCGACGCCCTCCGCACCCACAGCAGCGGAACACAAAGCCACATCCTCCTCCAACAGCTCCAACTCATCGCCCGACAGCTCGAACCCTACTACCGCGCCTACCGACAAATTCCGCACAGGCAGCCCCAAAACGCAGCCTGAAAAAGTTTCGGCATTTTGAAAGAAAGGGCAGATTGTCAGACAGGTTGCAAGATAGTGGATAAGGCTTTGCGCAGGGTAAATGCGCAGGTAGGAGGCAGCTGTAGGGTGGATACATAAGGTGGGGGAATAGGATGGACTGTACGATGAACTGTAGGGCAGGCTTCAGCCCACCATTTCCACCAACCCCAACACCCAATCGATTATTCCCACCATCTTCATCAACTCAAAAACACAAACGGAAGAAAGGGATTCCTGCCTGCCGATTACGACTGTTTCAACGATTTGCCCACAATGTCATGTGTTTTCGATGATGTTGTGAAGTGATGAGGTTGGTCGAGACGGTGGGATTGATGGAAGTGGTGAGATTGGTGGACTGAAACCTACCTTACAGCCTGCGCGCGGCAGGCGGCGGCATGGGAAAAACAGGCAGGAATAAAAAACGCGCCCAAAAATAAAAGATGCCGTCTGAAATTGTTTCAGACGGCATCTTAATTTCTGACAAAGTATTACCCCTACCGTATCCAATCACCAATCTTAATTATGGTGCGGGTCGGCATTGCCATGCCGACGCGGTTTTGTCTGAAAATTCGGGCAGGTGCGGACGACAATGGTTTTCCAGTATACGGAATAACGGCAAACCTGTGCGTATGCCGTAAAAAATGCCGTCTGAAGCCTGTTCGGACGGCATTTCCATAGAAATGCATCAGGCGGTTTTGTTTTTGAGGGGGAGTTTAACATGGGGTTTGGCGGGTTTCGGAGCTTCTTTCAAACCGAGTTCGATTTGCTGGACTTCGCTCAAGAGGTTGCTCCAGTCGCCTTTTTTGTACCACTCGCGCCCGTCCAGCTCAATGGGGTGTTGGATGCGCTCGCAGCCGTTGCCGCACTGCAAATCGTCTTCGCGGCAATATTTGTCGCAACCCCAGCAGATGCGCTCCGGATTTTTTGGGAAAATGGGGAATTTTTTTGCCATATTCGGTGCCTTGTTTTTTATTGGATGAAATTATAGGGGATACGGCGGTGGCGGTTTCGGGTTTATACGGTTTTTACGCGCGGGTGTTAAGGTTTGTGAAATGCCGTATTATGAGGCGGTGTCGGTATTTTATACGGTAGATGTGTCAAGCGCGGGGGTGTTTTTTGGGGATAAGGTGGGGGAGTTGGTAGGATGGGTGGATTGGTGGGCTGAAGCCCACCCTACAGCCCCCCCCTACGGCTTTCTATAAAAATACCTAAACCGTCATTCCCACAAACCTACATTCCGTCATTCCCACGAAAGTGGGAATCTAGGACTCGGGACTGGAGAAACCTTTTTACCCGATAAGTTTCCGTGCCGACAGGTCTGGATTCCCACTTTCGTGGGAATGACGATTTGGAAATTACCCGAACCCAAAAACAACTGAAACCGAACACACTGGATTCCCGCCTGCGCGGGAATGACGGCATCGGTCTGCCGTTTTCAGCCGGCATTTCAGCTCAATCCAACAACGCATCCACAAACGCGCGCGCGTCAAACGGACGCAAGTCGTCTATGCCTTCGCCCACGCCGATGTAGCGGATGGGGACGGGACGGTCGGAGGCAAGCGCGGCGAGGATGCCGCCTTTTGCCGTGCCGTCTAGCTTGGTAACGATTAAACCGGTCAGCCCCAATGCGTCGTCAAAGGCTTTGACTTGGTTGACGGCGTTTTGACCGATATTGGCATCAAGCACGACGATGATTTCGTGCGGCGCGTCGGGCATGGCTTTTTGCAACACGCGCTTCACTTTTTTGATTTCTTCCATCAAATGAAGCTGCGTGGGCAGGCGGCCGGCGGTGTCGGCAAGCACAATGTCGATGCCGCGCGCTTTGGCGGCTTGGACGGCATCAAAACAAACGGCGGCGGAATCGCCCGTGGTTTGCGAAATCACGGTTACGTTGTTGCGTTCGCCCCAAGCTTGAAGCTGCTCACGCGCGGCGGCACGGAAAGTATCGCCTGCCGCCAGCAGCACGGATTTGCCCTGCGCTTGGAAATATTTGGCGAGTTTGCCGATGGAGGTAGTTTTGCCCGCGCCGTTGATGCCCGCAAGCATGATGACGAACGGCTCTTTCGTTTCTGGCAACACCAGCGGTTTTTCCAAAGGCTTAATCAGGTCGTACAAGGCTTCTTTCAGCGCATCACGCAATTCGTTGCCGTCTTTCAGCCCTTTGAGGCTGACGCGGTCGCGCACGTCTTTCATCAGGTATTCGGTGGCTTCCATGCCCATATCGCTGGTAATCAGCACGGTTTCCAGCTCTTCGTACAAGTCTTCGTCGATTTGCCCGCCGCCGAACACGCCTGCCAGCGATTTCGCCATTTTGTCGCGCGATTTGGTCAAACCTTGTTTCAAACGCGCCGTCCAACTGAGCTTGTGTTCTTCAGTTGTCGCAACGGCTTCTTGAACTTGCTCGACAGCCTCGCTGACGGTTTCGGCAACGGCTTCTTTCGCTGCTTCGACTTGTTCCGCTGCTTTTTCCGCAACCTCAGCCGCTTCAGACGGCATCTCGGCAACGGTTTCCCTTACCTGTTCAACCGCACTACTGACGGTTTCAGCAACAGCTTCTTTTGCCACTTCGACTTGTTCCGCTGCTTTTTCAGCCGCTTCCTCTGCTTCAGACAACATCTCGGCAACGGTTTCCTTTACTTGTTCAACCGCACTACTGACGGTTTCAGCAACAGCTTCTTTTGCCGCTTCGACTTGTTCCGCTGCTTTTTCCGCAACCTCAACCGCTTCAGACGGCATCGCGGCAACGGCTTCCTTTACCTGTTCAACCGCACTACTGACGGTTTCAACAGCCGATTCGACCTGCCCTTTGACGCTTTCCGTTAAAGATTCAGCATCTTCTTTAATATTTTCAACTATTTGAGCAACTTCAGACTCTACTTTTGCTGCGGTTTCCTGAATTTGAGCCTCCTCTGGAGCCGGAGTTTCCTGTTTTTTCTTGCGACGGAAGAAGCTGAACATTGAATTTTCCTTTTAATTTTAGAAACTTGAAATAGGGCGTATTGTAGCGTATTTTGCGCAGCAAGGTTGCCCGAAAATCAGGGCTGTAAGGTTTCGGCATCTCAAACGTCTAATCATACAAACCGTCCACACAGGAAACATCAAAATGAAACCTCGTACTTTCTTTTCCCTTTGCGCCAAGTTCGGCTGTCTGTTTGCGCTGGGCGCATGTTCGCCCAAAACCGCCGATGCCGGAACCGCGACCGTGCCGCACACTTTGTCCACTTTGAAAACCGCGGACAACCGCCCCGCCGATGTTTACTTGAAAAAAGACAAACCGACGCTGATTAAATTCTGGGCGAGCTGGTGTCCTTTGTGTTTGTCCGAATTGGGGCAGACCGAGAAATGGGCGCAGGATGCAAAATTCGGCTCCGCCAACCTGATTACCGTCGCGTCTCCTGGCTTTTTGCACGAGAAAAAAGACGGCGACTTTCAAAAATGGTATGCCGGTTTGAATTATCCCAAGCTGCCCGTCGTTACCGACAACGGCGGCACGATCGCCCAAAACCTGAATATCAGCGTTTACCCCTCGTGGGCGTTAATCGGTAAAGACGGCGACGTGCAGCGCATTGTCAAAGGCAGCATCAACGAAGCGCAGGCATTGGCGTTAATCCGCGACCCGAATGCCGATTTAGGCAGTCTAAAAAATTCGTTCTACAAACCCGACACACAGAAAAAGGATTCAGCAATCATGAATACGCGCACCATTTACCTCGCAGGCGGCTGCTTCTGGGGCTTGGAAGCCTATTTCCAACGCATAGACGGCGTGGTTGACGCGGTATCCGGCTACGCCAACGGCAAAACGAAAAATCCGAGCTATGAAGACGTGTCCTACCGCCATACGGGTCACGCCGAAACCGTCAAAGTTACCTACGATGCCGACAAACTCAGCCTCGACGACATCCTGCAATATTATTTCCGCGTCGTCGATCCGACCAGCCTCAACAAACAAGGCAACGACACCGGCACGCAATACCGCAGCGGCGTGTACTACACCGACCCTGCCGAAAAAGCTGTCATCGCCGCCGCCCTCAAACGCGAGCAGCAAAAATACAAACTTCCCCTCGTCGTCGAAAACGAGCCGCTGAAAAACTTCTACGATGCCGAGGAATACCATCAGGACTACCTGATTAAAAACCCCAACGGCTACTGCCACATCGACATCCGCAAAGCCGACGAACCGCTGCCGGGCAAAACCAAAGCCGCCCCGCAAGGCAAAGGTTTCGACGCGGCGACGTATAAAAAACCCAATGATGCCGAACTCAAACGCATCCTGACCGAAGAGCAATACCAAGTTACCCAACACAGCGCGACCGAATACGCCTTCAGCCACGAATACGACCATTTGTTCAAACCTGGCATTTATGTGGACGTTGTCAGCGGCGAACCCTTGTTCAGCTCCGCCGACAAATACGATTCCGGCTGCGGCTGGCCGAGCTTCACGCGCCCGATTGATGCAAAATCCGTTACCGAACACGACGATTTCAGCTACAACATGCGCCGCACCGAAGTGCGCAGCCATGCCGCCGATTCGCACTTGGGACACGTCTTCGCCGACGGCCCGCAAGACAAAGGCGGACTGCGCTACTGCATCAACGGCGCGAGCCTGAAATTCATCCCGCTGGAACAAATGGACGCGGCAGGCTACGGCGCGTTGAAAGGCAAAGTGAAATAATCCGCACCGCCGCCTAACCCGACAAAATGCCGTCTGAAACCCGAAACGTTTCAGACGGCATTTTTTATCCGATGGGGATTGTGTTCAGACGGAGATTTTGTTCAGACGGCATCGCCGCCGCTTTCTACCAGCCCCGCCAACCTTTCCAACGCAAAGGCGACCGCCTGCGCGCGGACGGATTCGCGGTTGCCGTCAAAACGGCGTATTTCTTCATAACTTCCGCCCGGAAAGGCAAACCCGAACCAAACCGTGCCGACGGGTTTGCTTTCGCTGCCGCCGCCCGGGCCGGCGATGCCGGAAATACCGACGGCGTAATCCGCCTGCGCCACGGCTTTCGCGCCGCGCGCCATCTCATAGACGGTTTGGCGGCTGACCGCGCCGTGTTCGAGCAGGGTTTCGGGCAACACGCCCAAGCGGTCTTCTTTGGCTTTGTTGCTGTATGTTACAAAACTCTGGTCGAACCATTGCGAACTGCCTGCAACGCTTGTGAATGCGGCGGCAAGCATTCCGCCCGTGCAGGATTCGGCACAGCTTACGGTTTGACGTTTTTTCGTCAGATTTCGGGCGATGGTGTGCAATGCGTCCATTTCCCACTCCCCTTTCAGACGGCGTTTAAGAATTGATGATGTGTATGTCGCGTTGCGGGAACGGGATGTTGATATTGACTTTGCGGAGGTTTTCGACCACTTGTTCGTTCAAGTCGCATTGCAGCGTCCAGCGGTCCGACTCGTGTGCCCAGGCCCACAATGTGATTTCGATGGCGTTGTCGCCCAAGGCGGTGATGTAGGCGGCGGCCTGCCGCTCTTCGTTTTGAATGCTCAAGGGGTGTTCGGTGGCGGCTTTCAACACCGCCTCTTTCGCCACTTTCAAATCGCAGTTGTAATCGACGCCGACAACCACTTGGGCGCGGCACAGCGGCAGTGTGGAACGGTTGACGATGCTGTTGCCCATCACCACGCTGTTGGGCAGCACGACTTCTTCGTTGTCGGTCGTCCGCAAAGAAGTCTGCACCATTTTGATTTCCCAGACAAACCCTTCAAAACCGCCGACGCGGATAAAGTCTCCGACTTTGAACGGGCGGAACAGGATAATCAGCGCGCCGGCGGCAAAGTTGGACAGTTGGTCTTTCAGGGACAACGCCACCGCCAAACCCGCGCCGCCGATTAAGGCGGTTACGGATGTTGTGGAAACGCCCAATCTGCCCAATGCGGCAATAATCACCAAAATCAATAAGCCGATATTGGCAACATTACACAAAAAACTAATCAGCGTGGCATCGACCTTGGCGCGCGTCATCGCCGCCCTCATTACGGCGACAATGCGTTTCGCCGCCCATTTCCCAATCAGGAAAATAAGCAGCGCGGCGGCAAGGTTCAGCCCGAACGCCCACGCCTTTTCAGCCAGATGCTCCCAGCCGGAAACACTCATCAGGTGTAAAAAATCAAATTGTTTGAAGTCCATTGTTTTTCCTCTCGATCGAACATCCGCCCTGTGCTGCGGAATCGGCACCGGTGTAAAAATGCCGTCTGAAGCCCTGCGGGGCGGTATGTTTGTTTTATTTCAAAACCGTCCTGATCCAACGGGAAACCCATCCGCGCTGGTTCGCATCAATATCGCGCTGCGCGGGGGCGGTGGTGTGCGTCGGTGCTTGTGCAAAACGGAACACATCAGGCAGGCGCGTGTTTTTGACGGCGGGGTAAACCCACATTTCGGACGGAACCGCCTGCTGCACTTCCCGACTTTGCAGCCATTGCACCAGTTTTGCCGCCAGCTTCGGCTGTTTCGCGCCCTTCAAGACCGCCGCGCCTTCGACCTGACGGAATACGCCGCCTTTTAAAAACAGGTTGCCCGTCGGCGGCTCGCTGTATTTGCCTTTGGAAAAATACACTTCCGCCGCAGGGCTGGCGGCATAACCGACCACCAGCGGATACGCGCCGCCGTTGTGCGAAAAGTCGGTGTAATACGCCTCGCTCCAGCCTTTGGCGACCTTCACGCCGTTCTGCCGCATCTGTGCCCACCATTTGAACGCGCCTTCTTCACCCATCCCGCTGATGTTCGCCATCAGGAAGCCCAAGCCGGGGGACGACGTGGCGGGGGACGGCACGACCAATAGGTTTTTATATTCGGGGCGGGTCAAATCCTGCAGGGTTTGCGGCAGGGGCAGCTTTTGGCCTTCAAACCATTTTTTGTCGTAATTGATGGACACATAGCCGTAATCGACCGCCAAAGCCGAAGGCAGCCCGACCGCGACGGGGGCGGATCCGGGTTGCGCCGCCGCTAAAATACCCATTTCCCGCGCCTTGCCGATATTGGCGTTGTCCAAGCCGTACACCGCGTCGGCGATCGGGTTGGCGCGGCTCAAAATCAGTTTGTTGAGCATTTCGTTCGCGCCGCCCGCCTGAATAATCGACACTTTCGCATCGTTTGCCCGCTCGAAGCGCGCAATCAGCCCTTTGGGCAGGCTGAACGACTTATGCACCGCCAGCCTGACTTCCGTCTGAGCCTGCAGGTATGCCGAAACTGCCAGCAGCGGCAGCAGCCAAATTTTCCGTTTCATTCCGAGTCCTCCTCTATTCGCTGTAAAATAACATTCTAACAAATTTTCACGGTTCAAAATGCAAGAAAACCCGACCGTGTGGCTGTTCGACCTCGACAACACGCTGCACGATGCCGACGCAGGCATCTTCACACTCATCAACCGCGCTATGACACGCTATATGGCACGCCGCCTCAAACTCTCCGAATCCGCCGCGTCCGACCTGCGTCAAGACTATTGGCACCGTTACGGCGCAACGCTCGCCGGCCTGCAAATCCACCATCCCGAAATCGACATCGCCGAATTTTTGCACGAAAGCCATCCAATCGATGCAATCCTAACCAGGCTGCACGGCATGGCGGATACGGAAAACACCCTATGCCGTCTGAACGGGCGCAAGGCGGTTTTTTCCAACGGGCCGTCGTTTTACGTCCGTGCCGTTGTCGGCGCACTCGGTTTGGAAAACCGTTTCGACGCACTGTTCGGCACGGATGATTTCGGGCTGCTGTACAAACCCAATCCGCAAGCCTATCTCAATGTCTGCCGCCTGTTGGACGTACCGCCCGAATGCTGCATTATGGTGGACGACAGCGCGGACAATCTCCATCAGGCAAAAGCATTGGGCATGAAAACCGTCTGGTTCGGTGCAAAATCCCACGCGCTGCCCTTTATCGACGCCTCCGTAAGCGATATGGCGCAACTGGCACAGTATGCAGAAACTTTGTCAGAACACCGCCAAACTCATTACAATACCCTCTAAACCCCGAAAATACGAAAGAAAAGCCATGCGTAAAACCTTCCTTATTCTGATGACTGCCGCCGCCGTACTGTCAGGCTGCTCATGGGAAACCTACCGGAACGAAAACGGCAAAACCGCCGTCCGTCAAAAATATCCTGCCGGTACACCCGTTTATTACCAAGACGGCAGCTACTCGAAAAATATGAACTACAACCAATACCGCCCCGAACGCCATGTCGTGTTGCCCAACCAAACCGGCAACAACGCCGACGAAGAGTCCCGCCAACACTGGCAAAAGCCCAAATTTCAAAACCGATAAACCCGCCCGATGTCGTCTGAAGCCGCTTCAGACGGCATAGCACAGGAAACCGTCATGCCGCAAAACACTTTAAACATCGTCATCCTCGCCGCAGGCAAAGGCACGCGCATGTATTCCAAAATGCCCAAAGTGCTGCACTGCATCGGCGGCAAGCCCATGGTTGAGCGCGTTATCGACACCGCCGCCGCACTGAATCCGCAAAACATCTGCGTCGTCATCGGACACGGCAAAGAGCAAGTTTTGAATACTGTCAAACGCGATGTCGTCTGGGTCGAACAAACCGAACAGCTCGGCACCGGCCACGCCGTCAAAACAGCCCTGCCCCACCTTTCCGCCGAAGGCCGCACGCTGGTGTTGTACGGCGACGTTCCTTTAATTGACGTTGAAACCCTCGAAACCCTGCTCGAAGCCGCAGGCAACGAAGTCGGACTGCTGACCGACGTTCCCGCCGACCCGACAGGCTTGGGCCGCATCATCCGCGACAGCAACGGTAGCGTAACCGCCATTATCGAAGAAAAAGACGCAAGTGCCGCCCAAAAAGCCGTGAAAGAAATCAATACCGGCATTTTGGTTCTGCCCAACGCCAAACTCGAAGCTTGGTTGAACAGCCTTTCCAGCAACAACGCCCAAGGCGAATATTATTTAACCGACCTCATCGCCAAAGCCGTTGCCGACGGTATTAAAGTTCATCCCGTCCAAGTACGCGCCTCCTACCTCGCCGCCGGCGTGAACAACAAACTCCAGCTCGCCGAACTCGAACGCATCTTCCAAACTGAACAGGCGCAAGAATTGCTCAAAGCAGGCGTAACCCTGCGCGATCCGGCGCGTTTTGATTTACGAGGCCGTCTGAAACACGGGCAAGATGTCGTGATTGATGTGAACTGTATCTTTGAAGGCGAAGTCGAAATCGGCGACAACGTCGAAATCGGCGCAAACTGCGTCATCAAAAACGCCAAAATCGGTGCCAACACCAAAATCACCGCCTTCTCCCACCTCGAAGACTGCGAAGTCGGACAAAACAACCGAATCGGCCCCTATGCCCGCCTGCGTCCGCAAGCACACCTTTCAGACGACGTACACGTCGGCAACTTCGTCGAAATCAAAAACGCCGCCATCGGCAAAGGCACAAAAGCCAACCACCTCACCTACATCGGCGACGCCGAAGTCGGCAGTAAAACCAACTTCGGCGCGGGCACGATTATTGCCAACTACGACGGCGTGCACAAACACAAAACCGTCATTGGCGACGAAGTGCGCATCGGTTCAAACTGCGTACTGGTTGCCCCTGTAACACTGGGCAACAAAGTAACCACAGGCGCAGGCAGCGCGATTACCCGCAACGTCGAAGACGGCAAACTCGCCCTCGCCCGCGCCCGCCAAACCGTCATCGAAGGCTGGGTAAGGCCGGAAAAAGACAAACAATAAAGCCATGCCGTCTGAAGCCGGTTTCAGGTTTCAGACGGCATCAAACCCCTCTGATATCAGATAAGGACTGCAAACCATGTCATTACCCCCATGCCCGCAATGCGCCTCCGAATACACCTATGAAGACAGCGGACAATACATCTGCCCCGAATGCGCCCACGAATGGAATGAAACCGAATCCACCGCCGACCTTGCGGAGGAAGTGCGCGATGCCAACGGCGCGGCGCTGCAAAACGGCGACACCGTCATCCTCATCAAAGACCTCAAGGTAAAAGGCAGCTCGATGGTGATCAAACAAGGTACGAAAGTCAAAGGCATACGCCTGCAGGAAGGCGATCACAACATCGGCTGCAAAATCGACGGCAGCGCGATGAATTTAAAATCCGAATTCGTCAAAAAAGCCTGACCGCCCAAAACAAGAAACGCCGTCCGAACCCGTTTGGCAAGGTTCGGACGGCGTTTTCACAGTGCGGATAATATCGATTGTTTTTTTTTGAAAGATGACGATTCTATCCTTTTTTATTGCAAACTGAAGCAACCACTTGACTTAAAGGGTGATTCCGATTAACCTGCTCCATCTTCAGTTTAGGGAAATCTTGTGTAACAATATTACCATTCGAATCAAGTCTTTGCATAAATTCAACCCCTACACTCTGGTTGTAGCAGCTAACCATGACTAGGTAAAATAGAGCCCACCCTTTCTTAAGCCCTAATTCCTCAAAATCATCCGTCGCTCCTATTATCACTGGGACTCTCCTATATTCACCCATACGCGTAATATTTTTACCCACAATCAACACCCCGTTGTCACCTACTGTACCCAAGAACGACGTCTTACTTAATATTTTTTCTACAGATACAGACGCATACGCAGATGAAGAAACCAACAGCAAGAAAACAATAAAGGCTTTTATTTTTCCGATAACAGACAAACTATTCATCACATCCTCCAAACTCAAACGACATTTTCTCCGTATCCAACACACACTTCCGGTCTGTCTCAACAGGCGGTTCGTCAGGAAAAAAGCCTATTCCCTCTCCCGCATCGCGAGACCCATTGGGAATGGGGCGTATCGGCAAGTTTTCCCTCAGTAAATCGCTCTCCCCTTCTTTCATCCTTTGAATACATTGCCGGACGATTTCCTCATCCCTATCGTCGGCAGCGCGTATATTCCCATAACAATAGTTTGAATCTTCCGAAAACCTGTTTAAATAAATATCCACAAATACGGGAATTTTTTTACTCATATTGTTCTCCGGTATGTTTATAACTTGAGGTACTTTCCGTCAAGGAAAGTACCTCAAAAGTGTACACTTTTGAAAAAATCTGCCCGGGTAACAAACCAATGCCTACACCGCTGATTCAAAATCCGAATTCGTCAAAAAAGCCTGACCGCCCAAACAGTAAAATGCCGTCTGAACCCCTTGTCGGATTCAGACGGCATTTATCCGTCAGGCAAGTTTATACGCCCAGCAGCCCTTGCCCCAAGAAGCCGCCTTTTTCCACGCCGGGCAAGACGAAGAAATAGCCGCCGCCAAAGGGGCTGATGTATTCTTCCAGCGGTTCGCCGTTGAGGAGGTTTTGCACGAAGATGAATCCGTCGGCAAGGTTTGCCTGATAGCAGACGAACACCAGCCCGACATCAAGCTGTCCGCTTGAGGCGAGTCCGCGCGAATAGCTGTAGGCGCGGCGGAAGAGGCGGTGTTTTTTAAGGAACTCTGGATCGCGCGGGTTCGCCAGGCGTATATGGCTGTCTTTGGGCGTGGTATTCCCCTCGGGGTCTTTAGCAAAATCCGGTTGGTCGGCTTCTTTTTTGCCGTCCATCGGCGCGCCGCTGTATTTGCGCCGCCCGAAAATGTCGGTTTGCTCTTGAAGCGGCGTCCTGTCCCAAAACTCGACAAAGTGGCGGATAAGGCGGACTGCCTGATAGCTGCCGTTTTTCGCCCACTCCGGTTCGTCGAGGCTGTTGGCGGCTACACCCGTCCACAAAACCTCGTCGGCGGTTTTAGGATCGGAAACTTTGGGGTTGCCCGTGCCGTCGCGGAAGCCCAACAGGTTGCGCGCCGCCATCGCGCCGGGTTCGGATTTGGGCTGCCACCCGTCGATACTCCAGCGGATAACGGCGGTTTGGGCGGTGTGTTTAATGATGTCTCGCAGGGCGGCTTGGCAGGTTTCGGGGGTGAAGGCGCAGATTTGCAGGCTCAAATCGCCGTCGCACCAGCTTTTTTGCAGCTTATCGTTGGAGAAGTCGCGCATTTCCTGCAAATGAACCGGTTTTTTGTCTTTGAGTCCGAATCGGCCGTCAAACAAGCTGCTGCCCACCCCCACGGTAACGGTCAATCCGTCCGGGTTGAAGGCTTTGCCCAAAATGCCGCTGCCAGCGGGTGGAAGTTTGTCGTCGCCGTCTTGGTATTCGCCGCCTTGGGTGAGAAACTCGATGCGGGCGGTCAGTGTGCGGAACAGGTTTTCCAGCTGCTTGGCACTTTGCGCGGTAACGTCGAAGGCGCACATAATGGAAAACGCCTGCTGCGGCGTAACGATGCCTGCCTGATGTTCGCCGTAGCAGGGATAAGCTTGGGGCGAGTGTTGGCTTTCGGCGGTGCGTTCGGCGGTTTCGCCCTGTTTTTTGCCGCCGAGATAACCTCCGATTGCGCCGACTGCTCCGGCTGCGATCGCAGTTTTAAAGAGAGTGCGCCTGGTCGGTTGTGTCGGGTTGTTCGTACTCATGTTTTATCCTTTGTTTAAACTCTGTATCCGATACAGCGGAACGCGGGGAACGGAAACCTCCGCCTTTTCCAATACCTTTCCGGTTTTGCAGATAAAATTTCAGACGGCATCTGTCGCTAAATGCCGTCTGAACGCTTAAGGCTTATTTCAAACCGAGTATGCCGCGAAGTTGGGCAAGGTCTTCGGCAAGCGCGTTGACAGGGGCTTGTAACGCTTTGCGGTCTGCCTCGCTCAGCTTGTCGTAGGTTTCAAAACCGTCTTTGGTGCGGTATTTCGCCAGAATTTCGTTGACCTGTTTGAAGTTGGTATCGGTTTTTTCCAACAAGGCTTTGTTTTTGGCCTCAATCAGCGGACGGAACAAATCGACGATTTTTTTAGATCCGTCCACATTGGCTTGGAAGTCGCTCAAATCGGTGTGGCTGTACCGGTCTTCTTCGCCGCTGATTTTACTGCCCGCCACTTCTTCAATCAGTTCGGACGCGCCGCCGACCACCTTGCCAGGAGGGAATGCCAATGCGTCGATTTCTTTTTGCAGGGCTTCGACATCGGCCATCAGTTTCGCTGCAATTTCCTTCACGCCGGATACGTCTTTTTCTACCCAAAGGGCGTGTTCGATACGGTGGAAGCCGGTAAACCCGGCATCTTTCGCGCCGTCTTTGAAGTCGTCTTCACGCGCATCGATGACGGGGTCGAGTTCGCTGAAAAGCTCGGCAATCGGTTCGATGCGTTCGTAATGGACGCGGGTGGCGGCAAACAGGGATTTCGCCTTTTCAATGTCGCCTGCTTTGACGGCTTCGGTAAAGGTTTTGGTTTTCGCCACCAGCTCTTTAACCTCACCTTGAACGTAGGCTTTATAGTCGGCGAGCGGTTGGGACAGTTTTTCCAAATCCGCTTCGTTGGCGGTGTCTTTAAAGCCGCTGTCGGTTACCACCAGCTTGCCGCGCGGATTGGTCAAAAGGCCGCAGGTCATTTCGTATTCGCCCGGCAACAGGGTTACGGTCATTTTGTCGGAAAGTCCGGGGGCGATGTTTTCGCGCTCGTCCACCACCATCACGCCTTTCAGGATTTCCCATTCGAGCTTGCGGCCGCTGTTGTTTTTAATATTGAACACAACCTGCCCGCTCGGCACGGTCAGATTCATCGGTTCGCAAGCGTTGTCGTTTACGGCGATACTGACCGAACCGCCTTCGTTGGCGGATTGGGTCTCACCGGACGCGGCCGGTGCGGCTTTCTCCGCTTCCGGCGGCTGGCAAGCAGTCAAGCCCAAGGCAAGCATCACGGACAATGCGGTCAAATTGAGTTTTCTCATTTCAGCTCCTCTTTACGGGTTAAAGTTTCAGACGGCCTACTGCCGCGTAAAAACCAAGTCATGACGGGAATAAGGTACAGCAGCCAAACCAAGGCCTCGCCCTGCGTCGGATGGTCGGTATAGCCGAAAAATCCGCCGAGCAGCACGCCCAACGGACTGTCTTCGTGCAAATATTTTGATGAGTCGAACACAATGTCCTGAAGCGCGTTCCAAATACCTGCCTCATGCAGCGCACGCAGCGAGCCGGCAAGCAGACCGGCGGCAACGACAATCAGAAACACCCCCGTCCAACGGAAAAACTTCGCCAGATTCAGGCGCATCCCACCCTGATAAATCAACGCGCCAATCACGGCGGCCGCCGAAACCCCCACTACCGCGCCGGCCGGCATCTGCCACGTCGGGCTCTGTTTGAATACGGCAAGCAGGAAAAAAACGCTCTCCAAACCTTCGCGCGCCACGGCAAGAAACGCCATACCGACCAAGGCCCATCCTTGACCGCTGCCACGGTTCAAAGCCGCCTGCACGGAGTCCTGAAGCTGCTGCTTCATCGAACGCGCCGCCTTTTTCATCCATAAAATCATATAAGTCAGCATGGCAACGGCAACCAAACCGATAATGCCGACGACGAACTCCTGCTGCTTCTGGGGAATCTCGCCCGTTGCCGAATGGATGCCGTATCCGATGCCCAAACACATCAAAGAAGCAAGGACGACCCCGAACCAGACCTTAGGCATCAGTTTGGAATGTCCGGACTGCTTCAAAAAACCTGCAACGATACCGACGATGAGCGCAGCTTCGATACCCTCACGCAACATAATTAAAAAAGCGACCAGCATAAACACAAACGAACAAGGATGATAAATAATATATTATCGGAATATTTTCATTGCTTGTAAATGCAAATGCAAGCTATTTTTATCTAAAGCATCATGCGGCGGAAAGTTCCGCAGGCTGCGGCCGCGCCCTGTGTTAAAATCCCACCCCTCCCAGGCTGCCGCAACGCCGCCCGAAACCATCTTTCTTATTACTGTCGGCAACATTGTCCATTATGAAAAAACACCTGTTCCGCACCGCCCTGTACGGCATCGCCGCCGCCATCCTCGCCGCCTGCCAAAGCAGGAGCATCCAAACCTTTCCGCAACCCGACACATCCGTCATCAACGGTCCGGACCGGCCGGCCGGCATCCCCGCCCCCGCCGGAACGACGGTTTCGGGCGGAGGGGCGGTTTACACGGTAGTTCCTCACGACAGCCTGCCGCACTGGAGCGCGCAAAACTTTACCCAGAGCCTGCAGTCTTTCAGGCTCGGCTGCTCAAGTTTGAAAAACCGCCAAGGCTGGCAGGATGTGTGCGCCCAAGCCTTTCAAACCCCCGTGCATTCCTTTCAGGCAAAACAGTTTTTTGAACGCTATTTCACGCCGTGGCAGGTTGCAGGCAACGGAAGCCTTGCCGGTACGGTTACCGGCTATTACGAGCCGGTACTGAAGGGCGACGACAGGCGGACGGAACAGGCCCGCTTCCCGATTTACGGCATTCCCGACGATTTTATCTCCGTCCCCCTGCCTGCCGGTTTGCGGGGCGGAAAAGCCCTTGTCCGCATCAGGCAGACGGGAAAAAACAGCGGCACAATCGACAATGCCGGCGGCACGCATACCGCCGACCTCTCCCAATTCCCTATCACCGCGCGCACAACAGCAATCAAAGGCAGGTTTGAAGGAAGCCGCTTCCTCCCTTACCACACGCGAAACCAAATCAACGGCGGCGCGCTTGACGGCAAAGCCCCCATCCTCGGCTATGCCGAAGACCCCGTCGAACTTTTTTTTATGCACATCCAAGGCTCGGGCCGTCTGAAAACCCCGTCCGGCAAATACATCCGCATCGGCTACGCCGACAAAAACGAGCATCCGTATGTTTCCATCGGAAAATACATGGCGGATAAGGGCTACCTCAAACTCGGACAAACCTCCATGCAGGGCATTAAGTCTTATATGCGGCAAAATCCGCAACGCCTCGCCGAAGTTTTGGGGCAAAACCCCAGCTATGTCTTTTTCCGCGAGCTTGCCGGAAGCAGCAATGACGGCCCCGTCGGCGCGCTGGGCACTCCGCTGATGGGTGAGTATGCCGGCGCAGTCGACCGGCACTACATTACCTTGGGTGCGCCCTTATTTGTCGCTACCGCCCACCCGGTTACCCGCAAAGCACTCAACCGCCTGATTATGGCGCAGGATACCGGCAGCGCGATTAAAGGCGCGGTGCGCGTGGATTATTTCTGGGGTTACGGCGACGAAGCAGGGGAAACGGCAGGTAAAATGAAAGAACCGGGTTACGTTTGGCAGCTTCTGCCCAACGGTATGAAGCCTGAATACCGGCCGTAAACCGGCCAAACAATGCCGTCTGAAGCCCATCACGGCCAATCGGGTGCATTAAGGCTAAGTTTTGCGATACCTCCGGCACAAGCCGGCTGGACAAAATGCCTTTTTTTATTTGGCGGAATGGATTTCCGCCCGAACGGAAATATCCCTTGCAAACGATCGGAATTAAACGGATATTCAAACGCGTCCGAACAAAAAAAGGCGGACATTCCTGCCCGCCCGTACCGGTACGGAAACCGCACATCCGATTCGGACGGCGGCATCCTCCCGGTTATCCTCCGCTAAAGCAACAATGCCGAGGGTCTGCCGTTGCATTTGATTTCTTTTTCCAATTCGTCAAACTCAGCTTCAAACCGCTGTTTTAATTGCTCGATCGCCGCCTGACGCTGCTGATACATTTGGTTTGACGGCAACGCATTTTGCGCGTCGCGGTATGCCTGTATCGTTTGTCCGCACTTTTTCTGATGGGCGATGATTTTGTCCTTCATCGCCGCATCGGTTTTCACATACTGCCTGCGTTCGACATACAGCTCTTTCCCGTCGTCGGAAAGTTTGATCGGGATTTCCCCTATCCCCGTGTTTATCGAAAGCGCGCCGTCTTTTTCAGACAAAAGCAAAGACTTTTCCTTGCCTGTAAATACGTTGATTTTATTAAGGAAGTAATTGCCTTTTTCTTTTTTGACGGCAATCATACCCTCTTTTTTGTCCGACTTTTCGCGCCAATACCCCTCGTAACCGCCGGCATCCTTACCGCAGCCCGCCAACACCGCCGCCACGCCGACGGCCAAAAGCATTTGTTTCATTTCCATACTCCGTTAACATTAAGACTGGGCGAGTATATTGTTTTTTTTTTTCAGATTGTCAATATTGATTTGCAAAAACTATAAACTAGCGGCAGGCAATGCCGTCTGAACGCCCATCCCTGTCAGGCGGGGAAATCCCTCCCTTTTTTGAGCAAGCCCAAGCCTTCAGACGGCATTTTGCTGTTTTTCGGCGCGGTAGGCGGTTTATAATCCGAAGCGGAAGGTGCGGCACGGGAGCCGTCCGCGCCTGTTTTTTTTCAACCTGATACTAAGGAACAGTTATGTGCGGTATCGTCGGCGCCATCCGCGCCCATCACAACGTCGTCGATTTTCTGACCGACGGACTCAAACGCCTCGAATATCGGGGTTATGACTCATCAGGCATCGCCGTCAACACCGACGGCAAAATCAAACGTGTGCGCCGCGTCGGACGCGTGCAGCTTATGGAGGACGCGGCACGCGAAAAAGGCATCAGCGGCGGCATCGGCATCGGGCATACGCGCTGGGCGACACACGGCGGCGTTACCGAGCCGAACGCCCACCCGCACATCAGCGGCGGTATGATTGCCGTCGTACACAACGGCATCATCGAAAACTTTGAAAGCGAACGCAAACGCTTGGAAGGTTTGGGATACCGTTTTGAATCGCAAACGGATACCGAAGTCATCGCCCACAGCATCAATCATGAATACGCGCAAAACGGCGGCAGGCTGTTTGAAGCGGTGCAGGAAGCAGTCAAACGTTTCCACGGCGCATACGCCATCGCGGTTATTGCCCAAGACAAGCCTGATGAATTAGTTGTGGCGCGTATGGGCTGCCCGCTTTTGGTCGCTTTGGGCGACGATGAAACCTTTATCGCTTCGGACGTGTCCGCCGTCATCGCCTTTACGCGCCGCGTGGCGTACCTCGAGGACGGCGACATCGCGCTGCTGGCTTCAGACGGCATCAAAAGGCTGACCGATAAAAACGGCCTGCCTGCCGAACGCAAAGTCAAGGTATCCGAACTCTCGCTCGCCTCTTTGGAATTGGGGCCGTACAGCCACTTTATGCAAAAAGAAATCCACGAGCAGCCCCGCGCGATTGCGGATACGGCGGAGGTTTTCCTCGACGGCGGCTTCATCCCCGAAAACTTCGGCAAAAACGCCCAAAGCGTGTTTGAAAGCATCCGCAGCGTCAAAATCCTTGCCTGCGGCACGTCCTATTACGCCGCACTGACCGCCAAATATTGGTTGGAATCCATCGCCAAAATCCCGGCCGATGTCGAAATCGCCAGCGAATACCGATATCGCAGCGTGATTGCCGATCCGGACCAACTGGTCATTACCATTTCCCAATCCGGCGAAACGCTGGACACGATGGAGGCTTTGAAATACGCCAAATCCTTGGGACACCGCCACAGCCTCTCCATCTGCAACGTGATGGAATCCGCCCTGCCGCGCGAAAGCAGCCTCGTGCTTTATACCCGCGCCGGTGCGGAAATCGGCGTCGCCTCGACCAAGGCGTTTACCACGCAACTGGTCGCGCTGTTCGGTTTGGCGGTAACGCTGGCGAAAGTGCGCGGTTTGGTTTCCGAAAAAGACGAGGCGCGTTACACCGAAGAACTCCGCCAGCTTCCCGGCAGCGTGCAGCACGCTTTGAACCTCGAACCGCAAATCGCCGCTTGGGCGCAACAGTTTGCCAAGAAAACCAGCGCGCTGTTTTTGGGGCGCGGCATCCATTACCCGATTGCCCTCGAAGGCGCGTTGAAGCTGAAGGAAATCACCTACATCCACGCAGAAGCCTATCCTGCCGGCGAACTGAAGCACGGGCCGCTTGCCTTGGTGGACGAAAACATGCCCGTCGTCGTCATCGCGCCCAACGACAGCCTGCTGGACAAAGTCAAAGCCAATATGCAGGAAGTCGGTGCGCGCGGCGGCGAACTTTTCGTCTTTGCCGACCTCGACAGCAATTTTAATGCCACCGAAGGCGTGCACGTCATCCGTGCGCCGCGCCACGTCGGCGAATTGTCCCCCGTCGTGCATACCGTCCCCGTGCAGCTCCTCGCCTACCACACCGCCCTCGCACGCGGCACGGATGTGGACAAGCCGCGCAATCTGGCGAAATCCGTAACCGTCGAATAACGCCCGCCGTTTTGCAAAAATGCCGTCTGAAGCCCGATTTTTCAGGCTTCAGACGGCATTTCCCCGTTTGATTTGCGGTATAATCCGCCTTTACCCATTGTTTGCAAAGCACAATATGACACGCAAAATCTTAGTTACCTCCGCCCTGCCCTATGCCAACGGCAGCATCCACCTCGGCCACATGGTCGAACACATCCAAACCGACGTTTGGGTGCGCTTTCAAAAACTGCGCGGCCACGAGTGCCACTACTGCTGCGCCGACGACACCCACGGCACGCCCGTGATGCTGGCCGCGCAAAAACAAGGCATCGCGCCCGAAGACATGATTGCCAAAGTGCGCGAAGAGCACCTCGCCGACTTTACCGGTTTCGGCATCGGCTACGACAATTATTACAGCACCCATTCCCCTGAAAACAAACAGTTTTCCGAACAAATTTACCGCGCGCTGAAAGCCAACGGCAAAATCGAAAGCCGCGTCATCGAGCAGCTTTTCGACCCTGAAAAACAAATGTTCCTGCCCGACCGCTTCGTCAAAGGCGAATGCCCCAAATGCCACGCTCAAGACCAATACGGCGACAACTGCGAAGTCTGCGGCACAACCTATTCCCCGACCGAACTGATCAACCCGTATTCCGCCGTTTCCGGTGCCAAACCCGAATTGCGCGAATCCGAACACTTCTTCTTCAAACTGGGCGAATGCGCCGACTTCCTCAAAGCATGGACTTCCGGCAACAACCCGCACGACGGCAAGCCCCATCTGCAAGCCGAAGCCCTCAACAAAATGAAAGAATGGCTGGGCGAAGGCGAAGAAACCACTCTGTCCGACTGGGACATCTCCCGCGACGCGCCGTATTTCGGTTTTGAAATCCCCGACGCGCCGGGCAAATATTTCTACGTCTGGCTGGACGCGCCCGTCGGCTACATGGCCTCGTTTAAAAACCTGTGCGACCGCATCGGCATCGATTTTGACGAATACTTCAAAGCCGGCAGCCAAACCGAGATGTACCACTTCATCGGCAAAGACATCCTCTATTTCCACGCCCTGTTCTGGCCCGCCATGCTGCATTTCTCCGGCCACCGCGCCCCGACCGGCGTGTACGCACACGGCTTTTTGACCGTAGATGGACAAAAAATGTCCAAATCGCGCGGCACCTTCATCACTGCCAAATCCTATTTGGAACAAGGCCTGAATCCCGAGTGGATGCGCTACTACATCGCCGCCAAACTCAACAGCAAAATCGAAGACATCGATTTGAACCTGCAAGACTTTATCAGCCGCGTCAACAGCGACCTCGTCGGCAAATACGTCAACATCGCCGCCCGCGCGTCAGGTTTTATCGCCAAACGCTTTGAAGGCCGTCTGAAAGACGTTTCAGGCAGCGCATTGCTGGCAAAACTTGCCGCCGAAAGCGACAACATAGCCGAGCAATACGAAAACCGCGAATACGCCCGCGCCCTGCGCGACATTATGGCTTTGGCGGACGCGGTGAACGAATACGTCGATGCCAACAAACCTTGGGAGCTTGCCAAACAAGAAGGCAAAGACGCACGCCTGCACGAAGTATGCAGCGAACTCATCAACGCCTTTACGATGCTGACCGCCTACCTCGCCCCCGTGTTGCCGCAAACCGCCGCCAACGCCGCGCGTTTCCTCAATCTGGACGCGGTTACTTGGACGAACACAAGGGTAACCCTAGGCGAACACGCCATCAACAAATACGAACATTTAATGCAACGAGTGGAGCAAAAACAAGTGGACGATTTAATCGAAGCCAACAAACAAAGCATTCAGACGGCATCCGCGCCCGTTGAAGCGGGCAAATACGAAAAAGTCGCCGAACAAGCGAGCTTCGACGACTTTATGAAAATCGATATGCGCGTTGCCAAAGTATTGAACTGCGAAGCTGTCGAAGGCAGCACCAAACTTTTGAAATTCGACCTCGATTTCGGTTTTGAAAAACGCATCATATTCTCCGGCATCGCCGCGTCTTACCCAAATCCTGCCGAATTGAACGGCCGCATGGTCATCGCCGTCGCCAACTTCGCCCCGCGCAAAATGGCAAAATTCGGCGTATCCGAAGGCATGATCCTCTCCGCCGCCACGGCAGACGGGAAACTGAAGCTGCTTGATGTGGATGCGGGCGCGCAACCGGGCGACAAAGTCGGTTAAGTAGAAATATCAAAAACAATGCCGTCTGAACCCTTGAGGTCTTCAGACGGCATTGTTTTTCGTTATCCCGACAAAGCTCAAACCACTCGGTTTTGCGCCTCGCCTTTCACAAAGGCATGAATGTTCGCCAACAATATATCGAACAGCCTATCCAAAGCCTCGCGGCTCGCCCACGCGGTATGCGGTGTAACAATCAGATTGGGTAATCGTGCATTCAGCAAGGGATTGCCGCCCCTCGGCGGTTCCTCCGTCAAAACATCGACACCTGCCCCGCCAATCTGCCCGTATTTGAGTGCGGCAACCAGCGCGTTTTCATCCACCAGCCCGCCGCGCCCGCAATTGATCAAAACCGCACCGGGCTTCATCTGCTGTAATTCGTTTTCGCCTATCATATTTTCAGTTTGGGCGTTTAGCGGACAGTGCAGCGACAACACATCAGCAGCCTGTACCGCATCTTCAAAGGAAACATAGCCTTCGCGCACATCGGGAGCGTGTTTGTGTTCGGCAAACACCACCCCCATACCGAATGCCTGCGCGTATCGGGCAAGCGTCCGCCCGATATTGCCGCGTCCGAAAACCGCCAGCGTTTTGCCGTTCAAATCCCGAATCGGCGCGCCGTAATGGCAGAAAAACGGCGACTTTTCCCATAATCCTGCCGCAACATCACGCTGATAGGCGGGCAAATTCCGCATCAACGCAATCATCAGCATAAAGGCGTGTTCCGCAACCGATTCGTTTCCGTAAGCGCGGACATTGCATACCGCAACGCCCGCCGCCTCCGCCGCCCCGATATCGACATTGTTCACGCCGGTCGCGCTGACGGCAATCAATTCAAGCCGCGGCGTGTTTGCAATAATATCCTCTGAAATCATAACCTTATTGGTAATGACAATATGTGCGTCGCGCACCCGTTCTGCCGTTTCCGCGGCATCTGTCGTGCCGTAAACCGCAAGCTCGTGTGGGAAATCGAAGTGAAAAGTCCGACCGGGCAAAGTATCCGCATCCAAAACAACGATCTTTTTATGATTCATAATTTCTATCCTTATTTGGAAAATGATTTATTTACACTAACAGCGAATAGCAAATTTAAACCGCACAGCCTTATGATAATCTTTATCATCTCTCCGTCAATGTCCAATCCGGGAGAGGATAATGCTTAAAACCCTGACTTTTGCCGCACTGCATTTCAGCGTCGCCTTCAGTATAATCTACAGCGAGCTGCCGACGGCTTCGGCGCTGCTGCCATCCTGCACCTGCGTGCTGCGGCTGCGGGCACAATCAGAGCCGAACCGAAACCGAGCAGCAGGCTGAAAGCCAGCGTGCCCAAATGCAAACGACAGCCTGAATGGGGTTTCGGGCTGCCTTTAATCTGCATTATGGAATCATGATTAGCCATACGGGTTTTCTGTTTTTTGCTTTTCTTCTTTAAACCATTGTTCAAAAATATTACCCGGTGTTAAATCATCTCTATGCGAGAAAAATTTTTCATATGAATAATTAGCGGATGCTTTCTGATTTACATTGTCATATATGAGTTTCAACTGAGTTGGAATTTCCTGATGATTCTCGGCAAAGACAGAGCATAGTTCCGAATAATCTTCCATTCCAAGATTAAGAAACTGCCATTGAATCTCTTTTGTATTAAAAGACTCCTTTCTCATAATTTTATTATCCACTTTAAAAAAAGCATCAAAAGACAATACGTTTCTTTCCCTTGCACCATATATATAGACAGCGGTAACCCCCTCTCCTGAAAATTCAAGTGCCAAGCTAAGCATACGTTTTTGTATTTCTGATATCTTATCTTCTTGGTAGGCTTGGGCACCGGCGGCTAGGGTTTGCATAGAAAAAAGATACAAGGCAGCAAGCCGCCTACGCTTACTCGATACTCTGTACGGGAAAAAATATCTTACCCCACGGCATATCGTTTTCTTCAAAGATGCTTTCAAGATGATCGATAAAGGTGGGATTCACGGCATTGTCGTCTTCTGCACTGTTCACTACTTCGGGATCAAAATATTTAAAATAAAATAATTCTCCCTTAGAGGTAAGGTTAATATGTGTAAGCCAATAATATCCCCACCAACGATCAAATTCTTGACTTTTCAAATAAAGATCTGCATCGGGATCATAACGGGCAAGATTCCGGCAATACTCCCAGATGTCTTCATCCGTAATCTCTTTCTGCGGCCAAAATTCCATCCATCTCAAGGTAAACAGCCGGTAAATAATCTCTACTGTTTCCTGCCAATCAATCCCTGAATTGGGAAGGTCTACAGGTTCTGTATCAACAAAAGCTAATTTTCGAAATACATCCTGAATAGCAGATGCTTGTCGTTCATTCATTCTCATAATACATTACCTTTTCATTTATATTACTTTATTGGAAATTTCAATTTTAAATTTTCGTTAAATTTCATTTTTACTTTCCTGTGTTGTAAATCTTTTCAACTTTTTTAATGCCATCAATTTCATATTGAATAACAAAATGATCTGGCCTTAAACTATTTCCATTGTATTGTATATCGACATTTACCGTTACGCGTTTCTTTTCCATTAATGCATTTGCCCATTCATTTTCTAGAATTTTATAATTGCTTAAATTAACTCCGCTAAGCTGGGATACCAGATTATCCAACTTTGGAGCCCCGCCAAATCTATCTCCCGATATACTGACGGGCAGTATAGGCGTATCGGGGGCGGTCGAGCTGGTCGAACCCCTAATCAACACCGTCGTTTTCTATTTCCATGAAAAAGCATGGAACCTTTACGAAAAAAATAAAACAGTCCAACAAACACAGCCGTTTCAGCTGCACCGGTGCAGCTGACGTTTGAGCAGCATTTGACTTCGCCGGACGGTATGTTACCCTTGCCGTTTTGACCAACAAGCAACGAAAGGACAGATATGGGCAGCCTGATTATTGAAGATTTGCAGGAAGGCTTCGGCAAAGAGGCGGTAAAGGGTAAAGAAATCACCGTCCACTACACCGGCTGGCTGGAAAACGGAACCAAATTCGACTCCAGCCTCGACCGTCGCCAACCGCTGACCATCACGCTCGGCGTCGGACAAGTTATCAAAGGTTGGGACGAAGGCTTCGGCGGCATGACGGAAGGCGGCAAACGCAAGCTGACCATCCCTTCAGAAATGGGTTACGGCGCACATGGTGCCGGCGGTGTGATTCCCCCGCATGCCACTTTGATATTTGAAGTCGAGCTGTTGAAAGTGTACGAATAAAGCTGCCTGACCCATGCCGTCTGAAACCCAAACAAATCGTTTCAGACGGCATTTTGTTTTAAATAAAACATCCGTATTGGCAAATACTATTGAAAAACATAGCCTGTTTTTCCGGTTTTATCGTATTATTCCCTAACTTACCCCATTGATAAGGAAGCGGTTTATGCTGCAAAGAACTTTGGCGAAATCCATCAGCGTTACCGGAGTCGGCCTGCATTCCGGCGAACGGGTCGCTCTGACCCTGCATCCCGCACCTGAAAACAGCGGGATTTCATTTCGCCGCACGGATTTGGAAGGGGAAATGGGCGGGCAAATCAAACTGACCCCTTATTTGATCAACGATACCCGCCTTTCATCCACCATCGTTACCGACAAAGGTGTGCGCGTCGGCACTATCGAACACATCATGTCCGCACTGTCCGCCTACGGTATCGACAATGCGCTGATTGACTTGAACGCGCCCGAAATCCCGATTATGGACGGCTCCAGCCTGCCGTTTATTTATCTTTTGCAAGATGCGGGCGTGATCGATCAAAAGGCGCAAAAGCGTTTTTTGAAAATCCTCAAGCCCGTCGAAATCAAGGAAGCGGGCAAATGGGTGCGCTTTACGCCGTACGACGGCTTTAAGGTAACGCTGACCATCGAATTCGACCATCCGGTTTTCAACCGCAGCTCGCCGACGTTTGAAATCGATTTCGCAGGCAAATCCTACATCGATGAAATCGCACGCGCGCGCACTTTCGGCTTTATGCACGAAGTTGAAATGATGCGCGCCCACAATCTCGGCTTAGGCGGCAATCTGAACAACGCCATCGTGATTGACGACACGGATGTCCTGAATCCCGAAGGCTTGCGTTATCCCGACGAGTTTGTCCGCCACAAAATCCTCGATGCCATCGGCGATTTGTATATCGTCGGACACCCGATTGTCGGCGCGTTTGAAGGCTACAAATCAGGACACGCCATCAACAACGCCCTTTTGCGCGCGGTTTTGGCAGACGAAACGGCTTACGAATGGGTGGAATTTGCCGACAGCGATGATTTGCCCGACGCATTTCACGAGCTGAACATTAAAAAATGTGGATAACACCCCCTTTTCCAAACAAATGCCGTCTGAATCGATAAAATACCCGCTTCAGACGGCATTTTTTATATACGTATCCCCATCCGAAACTTTACTTATACACAATCCACCAAAAGTTATCTTTTTGAAATATTACGAGATTTACCCGCAAATCTCATTTTCTCCACCACTTATACACAAATCCGGATGCACACCCTGCCAATATGCAGAAAAAAAGACATCCGTGCCGACACTTTCTTATCCCCACAAGTTCCAAACACATTTCCTGCTCAAATCTCCACAGCATTCCCGTCCTTAAAGGCACCGGCAGCCATTCGGTAAAGAAAAGCGGGATGTCATCTGCACAACAAGCAAACTATCCACAAAGCCTATTCCCCACGAAAAACGATCCACAGGGATGCACAAAAGGAAAACCGCCTTACCGACACCCTTTAAAAACAGTAATCCCGATGATTTTAAAAATAAAAAAAAGTTACCCACAGAAAACTTCCCATATCAATATAATCATCGTTTTATTATTTAAATTTTATATTTTATTCATAACCCTTCAGCAAAACGGTACAGCAAAGCGTAAAGGCATCTTTTCAAAAAATTAAAAAGTTAAGGATTGTTAAACAAGTGTAAATCAGGTAGAGTTGCGGTCGATAAATTAAATCTATGACGGAGCTTCCTGCAATGAAAGGCGATATTGGCGTAATCGGTTTGGCGGTTATGGGGCAAAACCTGATTCTGAATATGAACGATTGCGGATTTAAGGTGGTTGCCTACAACCGGACAACCTATAAAGTGGACGAGTTTTTAAACGGCGCGGCAAAAGGGACGGGTATTATCGGCGCGTACTCCCTGCAAGACTTGGTCGATAAACTGGCAAAACCAAGAAAAATCATGATGATGGTTCGCGCAGGTTCGGTGGTTGACGACTTTATCGAACAACTGCTTCCGCTGTTGGAAGAAGGCGACATCATTATCGACGGCGGCAATGCCAATTACCCCGACACGACACGGCGGACACATTACCTTGCCGGAAAAGGGATTTTGTTTGTCGGCGCGGGCGTATCCGGCGGCGAGGAAGGCGCGCGGCGCGGCCCGTCCATCATGCCGGGCGGGGATAAACGCGCTTGGGAAGCCGTCAAACCGATTTTCCAAGCGATTGCCGCCAAAACGCCGCATGGCGAACCGTGTTGCGACTGGGTCGGCAAGGACGGCGCGGGACATTTTGTCAAAATGGTGCACAACGGCATCGAATACGGCGATATGCAGTTGATTTGCGAGGCTTACCAGTTCATGAAAGACGGTTTGGGACTGTCCTACGACGAAATGCACCGCGTGTTTGCCGAGTGGAACAAAACCGAGCTGGATTCTTATCTGATTGAAATCACAGCGGCAATTTTGGGCTATAAAGACGAAGGCGGCGAGCCGCTGGTCGAGAAAATCCTCGATACGGCAGGGCAAAAAGGCACGGGCAAGTGGACGGGCATCAATGCCTTGGATTTGGGTATTCCGCTGACGCTGATTTCCGAAGCGGTATTCGCCCGCTGCGTTTCGTCGTTCAAAGAACAGCGCGTGCAGACCGGCAAGCTGTTCGCCCGAACCGTTACGCCCGTCGAAGGCGGCAAACAAGAATGGGTCGAGGCGTTGAGACAGGCCCTGCTTGCATCCAAAATCATTTCCTACGCACAAGGCTTTATGCTGATCCGCGAAGCGGGCGAAAGCTACGGCTGGGATTTGGACTACGGCAACACTGCGCTGCTGTGGCGCGAAGGCTGCATCATCCGCAGCGCGTTTTTGGGCAATATCCGCGACGCGTATGAAAACAATCCCGATTTGGTGTTCTTGGGTGCAGATCCGTATTTCAAAAATATTTTGGAAAACTGCCTGCCGGCATGGCGCAAGGTGGTTGCCAAGGCGGTCGAATGCGGCATCCCTATGCCCTGCACGGTATCCGCCATCACGTTCTTGGACGGCTACACGACCGAACGTCTGCCTGCCAACCTCTTGCAGGCACAACGCGACTACTTCGGCGCGCACACTTACGAGCGCACCGACAAACCGCGCGGCGAGTTTTTCCATACCAACTGGACGGGCAAGGGCGGAGATACCGCTTCGACAACCTACGATATTTGATTCCGTTGCCGAAATGCCGTCTGAACCGTTCAGACGGCATTTGTTTTGCAGGAAATAGAAAGATGTTCCAATGGCTTTATGATGTATTGTGGCTGCTTGCGCCGATATGGATACGGCGTTATTTGGACAAACGCTCCGGAAGCGCCCCGGCATATCGGGCGCATCGGGACGAGCGTTTCGGCAAGCCGTATCCGAATCCCGTTACCGGCGCGGTTTGGATACACGCCGTTTCGGTCGGGGAAACGCGTGCCGCCCAGCCCTTGATACGCGAGTTGCGGCAGCGTTTTCCCGATGCGCCGCTGCTGATGACGCAGATGACCCCGACGGGACGGGAAACCGCGCAAGTTCTGTTTCCCGATGCGCAATGCCGCTATCTTCCGTATGACAAAAAAACGTGGGTGCGGCAGTTTTTGCACGAACACCGCCCGATGTTCGGCATTTTGATGGAAACCGAAATCTGGCCCAATCTGATGAAGGAATGCCGGCGCGCGGGGGTGCCGCTGTTTTTGGCGAATGCGCGGCTGTCGGAAAAATCGCTGAACGGTTATCTGAAAGTCCGCCGCCTGATCCGTCCTGCAGCCGCTTCGCTGACGGGCTGTCTGGCGCAGACGGAGGCGGATGCGGCGCGGTTGGCGGAATTGGGCGCGGCATCCGTACGGGTGTGCGGCAATACCAAATACGACCTGATGCCGTCTGAACAGATGAAGACGCTGGCGGGGCAGTTTGAAAAACGAATCGGAGGCCGGCAGGTTGCCGTGTGCGGCAGCACGCGCGTTTATCGGGGCGAGGACGAGGCGGAAAAACTGCTGGCGGCGTGGCAACAATATCGCGGCGATGCCCTGCTGGTCGTTGTGCCGCGCCATCCCGAGCATTTTCAGACGGCATTTGAAACGGCAAAACGCTTCGGGTTTAAGGTTCAGCGGCGCAGCGACGGTTTGCCGGTCGAACCCGATACGCAGGTGTGGATAGGCGACAGTATGGGCGAGCTGTATGCGTATTACCTGTGTGCCGATGTCGCTTTTGTCGGCGGCAGTCTGGTCGACTCGGGCTGTCAGAACATCATCGAACCGCTTTCCTGCGGCGTTCCGACGATATTCGGCTTTTCGACCTACAATTTTTCCGAAGCCTGCCGGCACGCCTTGGCATCGGGTGCGGCGGTTCAAGTCGAGTCGGCGGACGCGTGGCGGGAAGCCGTTGAAAAAACCTTATCGGACGAGGGGGGCGGAATGCGGATGCAGGCGCGCGTGGACGGCTTTATCGCACAACATCGCGGAGCGGGCGCGAGAATCGCCGAGGCGGTGTGGGAATCGGTATGCGGACATCGGGGGCGATAGTGATACAATCCGTATCCGAGTTTTCCGGTTGGAGCATCGTATGAGTATTTATGCCGTCGCGCACATCGTCCACCTGTATTGCGCCATTGCCTTTGTCGGCGGCGTGTTTTTTGAAGTGCTGGTTTTGTCCGTCCTGCACACGGGACGGGTGTCGCGCGAGGCGCGGCGCGAAGTGGAAAAGGCAATGTCCTACCGTGCCGTCAGGGTGATGCCGTTTGTGGTCGGACTGCTGTTCGCCAGCGGCATCGTGATGGCGGCAAACCGCTACCTTCCTATATTGGGCGAACCGTTTGCCACTTCCTTCGGTACGATGCTGACGCTGAAAATCCTGTTGGCGTTCAGCGTGTTGGCGCATTTCGCCATCGCCGTCGTCAAAATGGCGCGTTCCACACTGACGGTCGGCTGGTCGAAATACATACACGCCGTCGTCTTTACCCATATGCTGCTGATTGTGTTTTTGGCAAAAGCGATGTTTTATATCGGTTGGTAACACAACTACATTTCAAATCAGGAGATTGAACCATGACAGAATATCCCGGTATCGGGTCGCCGTTGTTTTACGGCGTTTTTTTTGCGGCAGTGCTGGTCATGATTGCCTTGGATATGTTTTCGCTGAAGAAAAACGGCAGCCATAAAGTCGGTGTCAAAGAAGCCTTGGCATGGAGCGGCTTGTGGGTTGCCGTATCCTGCCTGTTTGCCGGATGGCTGTATTTCGAACTCGCCGGCAATCCCGGCTACGGCGCGGCAGTCGCAAAAGAAAAAGTATTGGAATTCTTTACCGGTTACATTTTGGAAAAATCGTTGGCAGTCGACAATATTTTCGTGTTCCTGATGATATTCGGCTACTTCAAAGTCGCACCGCAGTTTCAGCACCGCGTGCTGCTGTACGGCGTATTGGGCGCATTGGTATTGCGCACCGTCATGATTTTCGTCGGATCTGCACTGGTTCGGCAGTTTGAGTGGATTCTGTATCTGTTCGGCGCGTTCCTGCTCTATACCGGCATACACATGATGAAGCCCGAAGGTGATGAGGAAGAGGATTTGGCAAACAGCAGGCTGCTGAATGCCGTCAAGAAAGTCGTTCCGGTCGGCACGGAGTTTCACGGCGAGAAATTTTTTACCGTCGAAAACGGCAAAAAAATCGCCACGCCGCTGTTTTTGGTGCTGGTCATGATTGAATTGAGCGATGTCGTGTTTGCCGTGGACAGCATTCCCGCCGTCTTTGCCGTTACCACCGATCCGTTTATCGTGCTGACTTCCAATATTTTTGCAATTCTGGGCTTGCGGGCGATGTATTTCCTGCTGGCGGATGTGGCGGAACGCTTTATCTTCCTGAAATACGGCTTGGCATTCGTGTTGAGTTTTATCGGTGTGAAAATGCTGGTAATGCATTGGGTGCATATCCCGATTTCCGTTTCGCTGTCGGTCGTCTTCGGCGCGTTGGGTGCATCGATACTGACCTCGTTAATTTATACGAAAAAACAGCCTGATAAATAAAATGCCGTCTGAACGCCGACAAAATAGTTGACAGCATCAGGCTTGATGTATAGAATTTCGGGCTTATCGGGTCGTTAGCTCAGTCGGTAGAGCAGCGGACTTTTAATCCGTTGGTCGAGCGTTCGAATCGCTCACGACCCACCAGATAAAACAAAAAAGCCGAGTTTTCAAAACTCGGCTTTTTTGTCTTCCGACAATCCTTGTTCGGAAAGCGCGGCATTTCGTCAAATTCTTTGGTGCGGCTTCCGTATTTTTCCCGAAAATCCCTTATAATTCCGCCTCTGCAACCTTCATCGGGTGATGCTTTGTGCGTTGTCCCAAGTATTGAAATATTATAGCGGGTTAAATTTAAACCAGTACGGCGTTGCTTCGCCTTAGCTCAAAGAGAACGATTCTCTAAGGTGCTGAAGCACCAAGTGAATCGGTTCCGTACTGCTTGTACTGTCTGCGGCTTCGTCGCCTTGTCCTGATTTAAATTTAATTCACTATACAAGTACCCACCAGGAAAGAACAAACGTGGACAAACTGAAAATCTCCGCAAACGGCCCGCTCAACGGGGAAATAACGGTCTCGGGCGCGAAAAACGCGGCATTGCCGCTGATGTGCGCGGGTTTGCTGACATCGGGTACGTTGCGCCTGAAAAATGTCCCTATGCTGGCAGATGTGAAAACCACGCAAAAGCTGCTTCAAGGGATGGGCGCACGCGTTCTGACCGACAATATCAGTGAATTTGAAATCAACGGAGGTACGGTAAACAATACCTGCGCCCCTTACGAATTGGTCAGAACCATGCGCGCCTCAATTTTGGTACTCGGCCCTACGCTGGCGCGTTTCGGTGAGGCGCAAGTCAGCCTGCCGGGCGGTTGTGCCATCGGTTCCCGCCCTGTCGACCAGCATTTGAAAGGCTTAGAAGCGATGGGTGCTGAGATTGTTATCGAACACGGTTACGTCAAAGCCAAGGGTAAGCTTAAAGGCACGCGTGTGGCAATGGATGTGGTAACGGTCGGCGGTACGGAAAACCTGCTGATGGCGGCTACTCTGGCCGAGGGTACGACGGTTTTGGAAAATTGCGCCATTGAGCCTGAGGTGGTTGATTTGGCTGAATGCCTGATAAAGATGGGCGCGAAAATCAGCGGTATAGGAACCTCAACCATGATTGTGGAAGGGGTGGATGAGTTGCACGGCTGCGAACACAGCGTTGTCCCCGACCGGATTGAAGCGGGTACGTTCCTGTGTGCGGTGGCAATGACCGGCGGCAAGGTGGTTTTGCGAAATGCCGCACCGAAAACCATGGAAGTGGTGTTGGACAAATTGGTTGAGGCCGGGGCGTTAATCGAAGTCGGAGACGATTGGATTGCCATCGATATGCGTCAACGTCCAAAGGCAGTGGATATCCGTACAGTCGTCCATCCCGGCTTCCCCACGGATATGCAGGCGCAGTTTATGGCATTGAATGCCGTGGCGGAGGGAAGCTGCCGCGTGGTGGAAACGATTTTTGAAAACCGCTTTATGCACGTCCCCGAGTTGAACCGGATGGGGGCGAACATTACAACCGAGGGCAATACGGCATTTGTGCAGGGTGTGGAACAGCTTTCCGGTGCGGTCGTCAAGGCGACGGATTTGCGCGCGTCCGCAAGCCTCGTTATCGCCGGTTTGGCGGCACGCGGCGAAACCGTGGTCGAACAGATTTACCATTTGGATCGCGGTTATGAAAATATTGAAAAAAAACTCGGCAGCGTCGGCGCGAACATCGAGCGCGTATCCGGCTGATCGGGTTGCGATGCCGTCTGAAGGCTTCAGACGGCATCAATTGTTTCTGTATCGCAAACACTGATTGAAAAGGACCGATTATGGCATTTTTAAAACTGACCGAACAAAACGTGCGGGGTAAAACCGTCCTCATCCGCGCCGATATGAACGTGCCGTTCAAAGACGGCAAAATCAGCGACGACACCCGTATCCGCGCCTCGCTCGCGTCCATCAAATACTGCCTGGACAACGGCGCGTCCGTTATCGTGATGACCCACTTGGGCCGACCGACCGAAGGCGAATTCCACCCCGAAGACGATGTTGCACCCGTTGCCGCGCACTTGGGCAGCCTGTTGGGCAAAGACGTGAAAGTATTGAACGACTGGCGTGAAAACAAACCCGCCCTGAACGCGGGCGATGTCGTTATGCTGCAAAACGTGCGCATCAACAAAGGCGAGAAGAAAAACGATTTGGAACTGGGTAAAGCCTACGCTTCTTTGTGCGACGTGTTCGTCAATGATGCGTTCGGCACCGCCCACCGCGCCCAAGCTTCGACTGAAGCTGTTGCCCAAGCCGCGCCCGTTGCCTGCGCTGGCGTATTGATGGCGGGCGAACTCGACGCTTTGGGTAAAGCCCTGAAAGAGCCTGCGCGCCCGATGGTGGCGATTGTTGCCGGCAGCAAAGTGTCTACTAAACTGACCATCCTCGAATCGCTGGCGGACAAAGTCGATCAACTCATCGTCGGCGGCGGCATCGCCAACACCTTCCTGTTGGCGGAGGGCAAAGCCATCGGCAAATCTTTGGCGGAACATGATTTGGTGGAAGAATCCAAAAAAATCATGGCGAAAATGGCGGCCAAAGGTGGCTCCGTACCGCTGCCTACTGATGTTGTCGTTGCCAAAGCCTTTGCCGCCGATGCTGAAGCGGTCGTCAAAGACATTGCCGACGTTGCCGAAGACGATATGATTTTGGACATCGGTCCGAAATCCGCCGCTGCTTTGGCTGATTTGCTCAAAGCCGCCGGTACGGTGGTGTGGAACGGTCCGGTCGGCGTGTTTGAGTTTGACCAATTCGCAGGCGGCACGAAAGCCCTTGCCGAAGCCATTGCCCAAAGCAAAGCGTTCTCGATTGCGGGCGGCGGCGACACGCTGGCGGCGATTGCCAAATTCGGCGTTACCGAACAAATCGGCTACATCTCCACCGGAGGTGGCGCGTTCCTCGAATTCTTGGAAGGCAAAGAGCTGCCTGCCGTAGCCGCTTTGGAAAAACGCGGCGCGTAAGCGGTTTGATATAAAAAAAAATGCCGTCTGAAACGAAATGGTTTCAGACGGCATTTTTGTGTGGCGGTTATTGTGCCTTGGCAGCCCATTCCGCCGGAGTGGCGGCAACCGAAATGGAAAGTGCGTGCAGTTCGTTGCTTTCCAGTTGGGCTTTGAGTCCGTCTTTAATCAGGCGGTGGCGTGCAAGGCGTGCTTTGCCTTCAAATTCTGATGATACGATGACGGCGAAAAAATGGTGTCCGTCGCCTTCTACTTCGATATGTTCGCATTTTGCCACGCCTTCAATCATGGCTTTTACTTGTTCCAGGGTCAGCATGGTAGGTTCCTTGTTGGAAAAATGCGCCATTATACTGGCAAATTGAAATGCCGTCTGAAAACGGCTTCAGACGGCATTTTATCAGGATTATTTTCTGGCTTTAAAACCGAGCAGGTGTTGGGTGGTGGCAAGCCATGCCCCTAATATCCCCAGTGCGACGACGAAGCCGAACACCAGCGCGATTTCTCCCGGGTAGAAGAAACGCCAGCCGATATTAAGCCCATAGGGTTTGAAGATGGCATCGACCAACGGGCGCACGGCGGAGAGCAGCCAGCCGCAAAGCCCCAGACTGACGGTGGCGGAAAGAATGCTCTGCCACATGGCTTGATAAAGGAAGGGGCGGCGGATAAACGATGCGGGCGCGCCGAGCAGCTTGGTGATTTCGATTTCTTCTTTTCGGCTGAGGATTTGCAGGCGGATGGTGTTGTGCGCGACAAGGACGAACGCCATCCCCAGCGTCAGTGAAAGAAACCATAAAATTTTACGGATGAATTCGTTGATTTGGTACAGTGTCTGTACCCATTCCGTATCCATGTTGGCGGATTCGACCATAGGCAGTTTGGTAATGTCCCGGTAGATTGCCTGCATTTGGTCGGGCGTGGTTGCCGGGTCGGGGGTAACGATAAAGACATCCGGCAGGGGGTTGCCGTCAAGCATGGAAATCAGATTTTGGTCGAGATTGGACTGCAATTCTGCCAAACCGTCTTCCTTGCCGATGAAGCGGACGTTGTCAATCCGTTTGTCGCGCGTCAGCAGGCTGCGGACGGTATCGCTGTCGCTTTGTGCGGCGGCGGTTTCCATATAGATTGTGATTTGCGGCGACTCGTTGAGTTTGCCCAACACGCTTTGCCCGCTTTGGATGCCCAGATACATAAACAGCGGCAGGGTCATGGCGACGGCGAGCATCAGGAGGGTCAGTATTGTGCCGACAGGTTGGAGCATGAGTTGTTTGAGCGCGGTGCGTGCGGATTCGACGTGTAGCGAGACGTAGTGGATGATGCTCATGCGAGTCGTCCTTTCGAGAGGCGCAGGATGTGGTGTCCGTAGTCCGCCATAAGGGTTTCGTCATGGGCGGCAACGATGACGGTGGTTCCTGCTTCGTGGAAGGTTTTGAACAATTCCATGATGTCGAGCGCGTAGGCGCGGTCGAGGTTGGCTGAGGGTTCGTCGGCAATCAGCAGGCTGGGCTGGTGAACGACGGCGCGGGCAATGCACAGGCGTTGTTGTTCACCGCCCGAGAGGGTTACGGGATCGTCCAATTCTCGCCCTTTCAAGCCGACTTTTTCAATGGCGATGCGGGCACGTTCTTCGGCTTTGCGCGGCTGATAACCGATAATCCGCAGCGGGAGGATGACGTTTTGCAGGACATTGCGGTCGTAGAGGATTTTGTGGTCTTGGAACACGATGCCGATGTGTTGGCGCATAAAGCCGATTTGGTTGTCGGACAATGTGCCGAGGTTCTGCCCGTTAAACAGGATTTTGCCCCTGCTCGGCTTGGTGATGCCCGAAATCAGCTTGAGGACGGTGGATTTGCCCGAACCGGAGTGTCCCGCGATAAAAATCATCTCGCCTTTGTTGATTTGGAAGCTGACGTTTTTCAGGGCTTCAAAACCGCCGGGATAGGTTTTGGAAACTTGTTCGAAACGGATCATAGGAGGTCCTGTGAGGAATGGGCGGCATATCGTTTCGGGCGGTTGCGTCCGCAGGGATATGCCGTCTGAACAATAGGTAAGACAGTGCCGATTATAAAGATTCCGCCTGTTTTTAGATAGTGGATAAGTTTGCACCGGCAGGCGGGTGGAAAAGAAAAATGCCGTCTGAAGCGGCTTCAGACGGCATCCGGCATTTAACGGCATTTTGAACGGGCGAGTTTGACGGCTTCGGTCAGGCTTTTTTCGTTTGCCTCCCCGGTAATGGTCTGCCTGTATCCGCATTTCGGGGCTTCGACGACGGTAAAGGGCAGTACGCCGACATTGTTTCCGTAGGATTTCATAAAGTTTCGGCTGTTCGCCCCGGTGTAACGCCAAATCGGGTAGGAAACAGGAGTTTGTTTGAGGAAGTTGCCGATATTGTCGGATGTATCGAGTGTGATGCCGACCATATCGACGCTGCCTTTTTTCTGCGCCTTGTACCATTTGGACATGGCGGGCATCTCTTTTCGGCACGGGCCGCACCAAGTCGCCCACAGGTTGACGATGCGGACGGGGGCTTTGAGCGATTGCAGGCTTTGCGGGGTGTTGTCTTTCCATCCGGCAAGTTCGTCTGCCGAGGCGGTATGTGCGGCAAATGTGGCGGCAAGGGCGATTGCGGCAAGATTCAAGTATTTCATCGTTTTGTCCTTTGTATGTCGATTCGGGTATTGTAAACCGTTTGGTACGGTTGGAGGCGGGATATTGAGTAAAACCCTGCGTAAGCCGATAATAAGGGGATTGTCGAGAAGTAAGGAAATGTCATGTCTGAAATCAAAATTTTCCACAATCCGCGTTGCAGCAAATCGCGTGCCGCCTTGTCCCTATTGGAAGAACGCGGCATTGCTGCCGAAGTGGTCAAATATTTGGATACGCCGCCCGACTTGTCCGAATTGAAGGATATTTTCAACAAATTGGGCTTGGCATCGGCGCGCGGGATGATGCGCGTGAAAGATGATTTGTATAAGGAATTGGGTTTGGACAACCCCGATTTGGACAATGACGCGCTGCTGCGTGCCATCGCCGATCATCCCGCCCTGTTGGAGCGTCCGATTGTTTTGGCGAACGGTAAGGCGGCTGTCGGCAGGCCGTTGGAAAATATCGAAGCGGTATTGTGAACAAACGGCTGTTTTGCAGCCGCAACGGCTTGCGCTATTACCTGTTGGGCGGTTTCTGTTTGAGTGTTTTTCCACTTTTGCTGGTGTTTGCCTCATCCGTTTGGGCGGTTTATCGGACGGGCGGGCAGGTTTTGCCGCCGTATGTCCGGGCGGATGCCGCGCTGGTGTTGGGGGCTGCCGCGTGGGACAAACGCCCCTCCCCGGTTTTTCGGGAACGCATCAACCACGCCATCGCGCTTTACCAAAGCCGCAGGGTAGGCAAAATCGTGTTTACGGGAGGCCGGACCAAAAAAGGCTATATGACCGAAGCCGAGGTCGGGCGGCGGTACGCGCTAAAACAGGGGGTTCCGGCGCGCAACATCCTGTTTGAAAACACTTCGCGCAACACTTATGAAAACCTGAACAACATCCGTCCGGTTTTGCGTGCCAACGGTATTGCCAGCGTGGTGATTGTCAGCGATCCCTACCATTTGGCGCGGGCGGCGGAAATGGCGGAGGATTTGGGTGTCCGCGTTTATATGTCTGCCACGCCGACCACGCGGTTTGATGCGGGAAATAAGAAAAAAATCTTTATGCTGCAAGAGGGATATGCGTTATCCCTCTACCGTTTGGAAAAATGGGGGCGGGATTTTTTCAATTGGCTGTTTCATTGAACTTTTTTTCGGACGCAATCCCGAAGGAATCCGGTCGGCGGCGCGTGATACACTGTTCCGCGTGCCGAAGCATTGAAAACAAGGAAAATGCCGTCTGAAACTTATCCATAGGCTGGGTTCGGACGGCATTTTTGATGCTCAAGCACGGTAAAAACAGTAAAATAAACGCTTTCAAAGATTTCGGAGCCATCATGACCGTCAAAACCCGTTTCGCCCCCAGCCCCACCGGCTACCTGCACATCGGCGGCGTTCGCACCGCCTTGTTTTCGTGGGCGTTTGCCCGCCATCATAAAGGCGAATTTTTATTGCGTATCGAAGACACCGACTTGGCGCGTTCCACCGCCGAATCCGTCAACATCATCCTTGACGGTATGAAATGGGTCGGTCTCGATTACGACAACGCCGACAACGTGGTGTACCAAACCTGCCGCTTCGACCGCTACAAAGAAGTCATTGCCGAACTCTTGGCAAAAGGCGATGCCTACTACTGCTATTGCACCAAAGAAGAATTGGAAGCCATGCGCGAGAAAGCCGAAAAAGAAGGCTCGGCGACTTACGACCGCCGCTGGCGTCCGGAAGAAGGCAAAACCCTGCCCGAAATCCCTGCTGACGTGCAACCCGTCGTCCGCTTCAAAACGCCTTTGGACGGCGTGACCAAATGGACAGACTTGGTCAAAGGCGAAATCTCCATCCCCAACGAAGCACTCGACGACCTGATTATCGCCCGCGCCGACGGCACGCCGACCTACAACTTCTGCGTTGTCGTAGACGACTACGACATGGGCGTTACCCACGTTATCCGCGGCGACGACCATGTGAACAACACGCCGAAACAAATCAACATCTTAAAAGCCATCGGCGCAAACCTGCCCGAATACGGCCACCTGCCCATGATTCTCAACGAACAAGGCAAAAAAATCTCCAAACGCAGCGGCGATACCGTTGCCATCACCGACTTCGGCGCGATGGGCATCCTACCTGAAGCTATGCTCAACTATCTGGCGCGTTTGGGCTGGGCGCACGGAGACGACGAGTTCTTTACGATGGAACAATTCATCGAATGGTTTGATTTGAAAGACGTTTCCCCATCCCCAAGCCGTATGGATTTGAAAAAACTCTATTGGATTAACGGCGAACACATCAAAATCACACCCAACGGCAAACTCGCCGAACTCGTCAAACCGCGCCTTGCCCTGCGCGATATTCATGAAACCGAAAAACCTGCGTTGGAAGACGTGTTGGCACTGGTCAAAGACCGCGCCCAAGATTTGAACGCCTTGGCAGACGAATGCCTGTATTTCTACAAAAAACAAGTCCCTGCCGAAGCTGACGTGCAAAAACACTGGGACGACGAAGCCGCCGCCCGTATGCTGCGCTTCGCCGAACGCCTCGAAGGGCTGGAAGACTGGAATGCCGAAGCCATCCACGACTTGTTCAAACCCTTCTGTGACGAAGAAGGTATTAAAATGGGCAAACTCGGTATGCCTTTGCGCCTCGCTGTCTGCGGCACGGCGAAAACCCCAAGCGTCGATGCCGTGTTGGCATTAATCGGCAAAGAGGAAGTGTTGAAACGCATCCGCGCTTAAGTTATCCATAGGTGCGGGCAATGCCGTCTGATGTCGGAATGCGGCTTCAGACGGCATTTAAACGGAAGTTAAAAATGAAAAAAATATTGTATTTTCTGATGGTTGTTTTTTCTACCAGTGTATGGGCGGGGGATGCTGAAGACAATTTGCTCAGTATCCAATCCGGTTACCGCGCCTTATTGCAAAAACAAAACAATCTTGATGGAAAAATTATCGGGATGCAGTCGGATTTGGAAGATGCGCGCCGACGGTTGCAGGTGGCGCAGGCGGATATTACCCGTTTGGAAGCGGAAATTCCTGCTGCAATGGCGCAAAAAGCCCGGCAGGCTGAAGAGCTGAGGCAAATCGGAGTGCGTTTGGACCATGCTTGGAATGCGGTTTACGGTGCGGGGGGAACAAAGGCGTCGGGGAATTGACCGATGAATTCCCTCTTTGTGGACAATACTGTTTCCATCACACGGCTGAAAGCCGGGCATATCGGCAGGTTGGTTCAGGCGTTGTTTGAGGAGTGGCACGGATTTGAACCGTGGTCTTCTGTGGATAAGATTCGTGCCTATTACGGCAGGTGTTTGAAGGATGACGAACTGCCGCTGGCTTTTGCGGCTGTGGATGATTCCGGAACCCTGTTGGGTTCGGCTGCGGTCAAGCGGCATGATATGGAAAGTTTTCCACAGTATGAATATTGGTTGGGGGATGTCTTTGTTTTACCTGAATATCGCGGAAAAGGCATTGGCAGGAGGCTGGTCGCCCACTGCATAGGCGCAGCGCGTTCGCTGGGGATAAAGTTCTTGTATCTTTATACGCCTGATGTGCAAATATTTTATGAATCATTCGGCTGGGCGGTTGTCGGGCGACATTTCCATAACGGTGAATGGGTTACGGTTATGCGTTTGGATATGAATAAGGTTTAAGCCGAATGGACAGATGCCGTCTGAACAGCTCAGACGGCATTTTTATGTTTGGAAACTTCCTGTCAGATATAGTGGATTAACAAAAACCAGTACGGCGTTGTCTCGCCTCAGCTCAAAGAGAACGATTCTCTAAGGTGCTGAAGCACCAAGTGAATCGCTTCCGTACTATTTGTACTGTCTGCGGCTTCGTCGCCTTGTCCTGATTTATGTTAATCCACTATAAAGTTTATACACAGATTTTTCCATATGGTTTGATGCTGCTCCGCCAACGGAAATTAAGATACGGATTTGCACAAATCTTTCAGACGGTACAGTTCTGACAATGCTTCGCGCGGGGTCAGGCTGTCGGGATCGAGGTTTTCCAGGGCTGCTGCCAATATACCTTCAAAATGTTTTTCCTCTGCTTTGTCCACAAAGCTGTCCACATTCGGTTCATTTCCTTTTTCAGACGGCATGGTACTGAAAATATCCAGTTGGGGCCGGTTTGCGGCGGCTTGGTTTTCCAGTCCGTTCAAATGCTTTTGGGCGGATTTCAATGCGCGTACAGGCAGGCCGGCGAGTTTGGCGACGGCGATGCCGTAGCTTTTTCCGGCGGGACCCGGTTGGATTTGGTGCAGGAACACGATGTCCTGTCCCTGTTCGAGCGCGGAAAGGTGCATATTGACGGCGGCGGCGTGGGCTTCGGGCAGGTAGGTCAGCTCGAAATAGTGGGTGGCAAACAGGCTGAAGGATTTGTTTTTTTGCAGCAGGTGTTCGGCAACGGCGTGCGCGAGGGCGAGGCCGTCAAACGTCGAAGTGCCACGTCCGACTTCGTCCATTAAAACAAGGCTTTGTTCGGTGGCGTGATGCAGGATGTAGGCGGTTTCACTCATTTCGACCATGAAGGTGGAGCGGTTGGAGGCGAGGTCGTCCGATGCGCCGATGCGGGTGAAGATTTGATCGACAGGCCCGATTGTGGCGGCATCGGCAGGCACGAAACAGCCGGTGTGTGCCAATAAAACAATCAGCGCGACTTGGCGCATATAGGTGGATTTGCCGCCCATATTGGGGCCGGTGAGCAGCATGAGGCGGTGTTTGTGGTCGAGGTCGGTGTGGTTGGCGGTGAAGTGGCGTACCTGCTGTTCGACCACGGGATGGCGGCCGTTTTCGATGTGGATAACCGGATAGTCGGCAAACTCGGGGCGGACGAAGTTCCGCTCTTTTGCCAAGGCTGAAAATGTGGACAACACGTCCAGCGCGGCGGCGGCTTTGGCGGCTTTTTGAAGCTGCGGCAATGCCGTCTGAAGGTTTTTCAATACGCCGTCAAAGAGTTGTTTTTCTAAGGCGAGGGCTTGGTCTTGGGCAGTCAGCACTTTGTCTTCAAAGGCTTTCAGTTCCGGCGTGATGAAGCGTTCGGCGTTTTTGAGGGTTTGCCGGCGTTGGTAGTCGGCAGGTGCTTGTTCGGCTTGGGTTTTGGACAATTCAATGTAAAAGCCGTGAACGCGGTTGAACTCGACTTTGAGTGTGGACAAACCGGTACGTTCACGTTCCTTGGCTTCCAAATCCAGCAAAAATTCGTCGCCATGGTTTTGAATGCGGCGCAATTCGTCCAGTTCGGGATGAAAACCGTGGTTGATGACATTGCCGTCTTTCAGCCAGACGGAAGGTTCGGGCAAAATGGCTTGGCGGAGCTGTTCGGCTGTGGATAGGTTTTCCGGGAAAACGGCTTTGAGGGTTCCTAAGAGACTGCTGCACTCGGCGGACAATTCGATTTCGGACAGGGCAAACAGGCTGTCGCGCAGGGCGGCGAGGTCGCGCGGGCGGGCGTTGCCCACGGCAATACGGGCGGCGATGCGTTCGATGTCGGCAATGCTTTTCAGACGGCACTGGAGGGGTTCGTATTGGCTTTCCAGCGCGGTTACGGCTTCTTGGCGCGCTCGGATGTGGGCGCGGTTGCGTAAAGGGTGGTGCAGCCACAATGCCAAGAGGCGGCTGCCCATATGGGTAGCGCAAAGGTCGAGCGTGGATATCAGGGTCGGCGATTTTTTTCCGGAGAGGGTTTGCGTGATTTCGAGATTGCGGCGCGTGGCGGCATTCATGCCGATATATTGGCTGTCGGTTTCGAGCGACAGACCGTCCAAATGTTGCGGCATCAGGTTTTGCGTCAGGCGGATATAGTTCAACAGCGCGCCCGCCGCGCCAATTGCAACGGCGTGTTCTTTGCTGTCCAAACCGAAGCCGCGCAAATCTTGGCAGCCGAAATATTCCGTCAGCAGTTTTTCCCCTGCGTCGGCGGCAAACTGCCACGCGTTCAGGCGTGTAACACCCGATGCCGTCTGAAGTTGCAGCGCGTTTTTATTGTCCGGCAGCAGAATTTCCGCCGCCTGCAGGCGCGCCAGTTCGTCGTTCAACTTATCCACAGTTGTCAGCTTGGTTTTGAATTCGCCGCTTTGCAGCGATGCCCACGCCAAACCGATGTATTTTTTGTCGGGAGACACGGCAACGATGCGGTTGGTTTCCTTGTCTTCCAGCAATGCGGAATCGGTCAGCGTGCCGGGCGTTACGATGCGGACAACTTTGCGTTCCACCGGTCCTTTGCCTGCGCCGACTTCGCCGACCTGTTCGCAAATCGCCACGCTTTTGCCCATCTTCACCAGCCGCGCCAGATACTGTTCCGCCGCGTGAAACGGCACGCCCGCCATTTTAATCGGCACGCCGTCCATCTGCCCGCGCGTGGTCAGGGTAATGTCCAGCAGCTTTGCCGCTTCCACTGCGTCATCCAAAAACAGCTCGTAAAAATCGCCCATGCGGTAAAACACCAGTTTGTCGGCATGTTGCGCTTTGATGGCGAGATACTGCTGCATCATCGGGGAAACGACGGATTTGGACATGGGGCTGCCTTATCATTAGGAAAACGGTATTGTAGCAAAAGGTTTTGTCTTCGACGGAATGAGACTGACCGTAAGCCTGTCAATAAAGTTGTGGAGACAAATAGGAAAACAGCAAAGTTATCCATAGGAATATTATTAAATCAAAAAACATCCACGCTTATCTGTCTTATACGGCAAGCCTTAAACTCAAATTTATTTGACAAAAAGTTAATGAAAATATTGGATATTTGCTACTTATACACAAGCAGGTCGGCAATCATCAAAATCATCATTAAAATTTTAAATTCAAATATTGATAATAAAAGTTTTGGAAATCTGTGAAAACAGCAAAATTCATCTATATCAAATAAGCATCAAGTAGTTGGATGTAATAGTAGAATGTAACTTTATTTCAGAATACAATGCAGGTATTGAAATTTCGTTTCATAGCTTGGAGTATAAACATGAGCATTAAAGTAGCGATTAACGGTTTCGGCCGCATCGGCCGCCTCGCATTGCGTCAAATTGAAAAAGCCCACGGCATCGAAGTCGTCGCCGTCAACGACCTGACCCCCGCCGAAATGCTGCTGCACCTTTTCAAATACGACAGCACACAAGGCCGTTTCCAAGGTACTGCCGAATTAAAAGACGATGCTATCGTAGTAAATGGCAAAGAAATCAAAGTTTTCGCCAATCCGAATCCCGAAGAATTGCCTTGGGGCGAGTTGGGTGTGGATGTCGTCCTTGAATGTACCGGTTTCTTTACCAGCAAAACCAAAGCCGAAGCACACATCCGTGCCGGCGCGCGCAAAGTCGTTATTTCCGCGCCCGGCGGCAATGACGTGAAAACCGTCGTATATGGCGTAAACCAAGACATTTTGGACGGCTGCGAAACCGTCATTTCCGCTGCTTCCTGCACCACCAACTGCCTTGCCCCGATGGCGGCAGTCCTGCAAAAAGAGTTCGGCGTAGTTGAAGGCCTGATGACCACCATCCACGCCTACACCGGCGACCAAAATACCCTTGACGCGCCGCACCGCAAAGGCGATTTGCGCCGTGCCCGCGCCGCCGCGCTCAACATCGTGCCCAACAGCACCGGCGCCGCCAAAGCCATCGGTCTGGTTATCCCCGAATTGAACGGCAAACTCGACGGATCCGCCCAACGCGTCCCTGTTGCCACCGGCTCGCTGACCGAATTGGTTTCCGTCCTCGAACGCACTGTAACCAAAGAAGAAATCAACGCCGCAATGAAAGCCGCCTCCAGCGAATCTTACGGCTACACTGAAGATCAAATCGTTTCTTCCGACGTTGTCGGTATCGAATACGGCTCGCTCTTTGACGCAACCCAAACCCGCGTGATGACCGTAGGCGACAAACAACTGGTGAAAACCGTTGCCTGGTACGACAACGAAATGTCCTACACCTGCCAACTCGTCCGCACTTTGGAATACTTCGCAGGTAAAATCTAAAAGATTTCGGATTGGGTAAACCAGTCTGTGGATAATAAGAGAACAGGTCGTCTGAAAACCTAAATCTAGGTTTTCAGACGACCTTTTTTCTTATTGACTAAATAATTATTGCAACATTTTGTTACTTATAGTCCGTTGCTTTATATGTAACAAAAAGGATAATTGCTTTGAATTCGGAGGTTGAAATGGTACTAGAAAAAATTGGAGCAAGAATTCGAGAATTGCGTAAGGCTCAGAATCTAAGCCAAGAAAAATTTGCTTTGAAGGCTGAAATTGATAGGACTTATCTTGCAGGCATTGAACAAGGAAAAAGAAATCTATCCATGAAAAATATGGAGAAAATCATTAATGCTCTAGGAACTACATTCCATCAATTTTTTGAAGATATATAAATTTGTAGATTATAAGTAACAATTGATATAAAATGGAGAGACTAATGTCTAGTTTTATTCAGGCAGAAAGAGATATTCAATCTTATTTTGAAATTGGTCAGGCAGTTTGTTTCAACGGTCAATCATGGTGTGTACAGAACGTAGGTAAACCTACTTGCGGAAACGGCGAACCTAAAACGGATATTTATATTTTATTAAAAAGTGAATCATCTGAAGAAATAAGAGAAATTAAAATTTCATACAAGAAAAGTAATGCTGATTTTGTAGAAAATAAAATTAAAGCAGACCGAGCTGAAATGATTTTTGGAAATAATTGGGCAAAAATTATTCAAAGTTCAACAACAAATATTCGTAGGAAATTTTTAGATAAAAATCTAATTTTTAAAAAAAGCAAGGGTAGGACAGACAATGGATCTATTACGCTTGGTTGGAAGTTTGAACTTGTTAATAAATTAAACGGGGAATTATCAGATAAAGTAGATTTAACTACTGAACAATTATTAGATATTTACGTAGGTAATAATCTAGATGAAGAAAAGAAAAATGCGAGTGTAAATGGGGTAATTATTTCAAACTCTGGTGTTGCGAATTATATTCTGATAGGAGACGAATTTTCGTCTACTGAAGAAATACTGGATAAAATTGTTTCATTAGATGAATATGTTAGGGATAATCCTAATATTTATTTTGCCTGTAAAGCACTTAATTATCGAAGTTTCGAAGATAAATTTGATGGAGATAGACCACTTGCAGTTCAAGTAAAATGGGAAGTTGTTAATGGAAAACTGACTCATGAATTGATTTTTGATAAACCATTTCAATGTAATGGGAATAAAGTTGCGAAACAATTAAAACAATGCCTAATTAACTTAGGTGTTCAAAATACAGATGATTTAAATGATAAAAACACGCAAGATTGTAATATTTTTCAATGAAAGGAACAGATGAAGATAATTAGTTTATTTAGCGGTTGTGGTGGTTTAGATTTAGGCTTTGAAAAAGCAGGATTTGAAGTGCCTGTTGCAAACGAATATGATAAAACCATTTGGTCAACATTTAAGGCTAATCATCCTAAAACACATTTGATTGAAGGCGATATACGCAGTATTAAGGAAGAAGATTTTCCTGATGAAATCGATGGTATTATCGGAGGTCCTCCTTGTCAGTCATGGTCGGAAGCAGGGGCTTTGCGAGGTATTGATGATGAGCGGGGTCAATTGTTTTTCGACTATATCCGTATTTTGAAAAGTAAGCAGCCTAAGTTCTTTTTAGCTGAGAACGTTAGCGGTATGCTTGCAAACCGCCATAATGAAGCGGTACAAAATTTACTGAAAATGTTTGATGAATGTGGGTACGATGTAAGCCTGACTATGGTAAATGCCAAAGATTATGGTGTGGCTCAAGAACGTAAGAGAGTCTTCTATATTGGTTTTCGTAAAGATTTGAAAATCAAATTCTCATTTCCAACAGGTTCGACAGTTAAAGATGGAGATAAGATAACATTGAAGGATATTATTTGGGATTTACAAGATATAGCCGTTCCTGCGGCTTTTCAAAATAAAGCTAATCCTAATGCTATTAATAACAACGAATATTTTATAGGTAGTTTTTCCCCAATTTTTATGAGCAGGAACCGTGTGAAAGCATGGCATGAACAAGCATTTACAGTTCAGGCTTCGGGGCGGCAATGCCAGCTTCATCCACAAGCTCCAAAAATGGAGAAACATGGAGTAAATGACTACCGTTTTGTAGTTGGAAAAGAAGCTCTTTATCGTAGGATGACTGTGCGTGAAGTAGCGAGGGTTCAAGGCTTTCCTGATGATTTTAAATTTATCTATCAAAATATTAATGATGCGTACAAAATGATAGGTAATGCTGTACCTGTTAATTTAGCTTATGAGATTGCGGTAGCAATCAAAAAAGAGTTGATAATTTAAAAAAAGGTCGTCTGAAAATTTTTCAGACGACCTTTTTTAATAGAATTGTGAATAAAATTTCACACAACACTTATCCCAATAACCGTCGCGCGGTTTCCTTTGATTTGAAACCTGACTTCGTAATCCGCAATATTCATCACATAAATCCGTTCGGGAATATCCTGATAGGCGGGGCGCGGGTCTTGGGCAATGCTTTGGCTGATCAGGTTTTGGGTGCTTTCAGATAAATTTTCCGCGCCGATGTTTTCCAGCCATACAACTTCAAGCTCTTCGGGTTTGCTGCTGACGAAACCTGATGCGGCATCGGGTTTGGATTCGACAAAGGGGATGTAAGGTTTGATGTCCACAATCGGCGTGTCGTCCAGCAGGTCTGCGCCGCTGCAATAGAGGCGGACGGGTTTGCCGGTTTCGATGCGTTCGAGTCTCAGGAGCGAGAGTCCGAGATGGTTGGGGCGGTGGGGGCTGCGCGTGGCGAATACGCCCATTTTTTGTTTGCCGCCGAGCCGTGGCGGGCGCACCATTTGCGCCCAGCCTTCATCCAATATGCCGTGAAAGATAAAACTTATCCACACATAGCCGAAGTGTTCTAGTCCGCGTACGCTGTCTGCGGTAAATTCAGGATTCAGCTCGATGCATACTTCTGCGGCGGAGACCAAACCGGGCTGGCGGGCGATGCCGAATTTCTGTTTGTAGGGCGAGCGGGCGATGCCGATGGGGGTAATGGTATAAGCCATAAGGTTGTGGATAAGTTTTTCGGAAAAACGCTATCTTATCACAGTCGGTTTTACCGCTTTGGGGCAGTAATTTGTTATAATACAGGGCATTTTAATCGTGTTGAAATAAAGTAGCACAGAATCCTCGTGTCCAAGACGCTCTTAAAAAAAGGCATTGGAGTATTGATAAAAAAAGAAGCATAACGGTTCGCTATAACGAAGAGGGAATCCCGTATATTACACCCAAGTCAGGTTGTTATCTTTCCTTTCAGATCTCACCTATAGGAGGTGAGATTGAAATTTTGGGTAATAAAATCGGATTACAGCTTCTAGCAAGGAGTATCTTAGGTATAGCTAAAATGGAGGAGATGGATATGACATATCATATCCATCTAGATGAATTGTACTCCTTAAATAAAGAAGGTAAGAGTTTTGTTATTCGTAAAATAGAGAATGACGATCTTAAGTGAAGAAGTAATGAGATGATTGTTTCTATTGATGTTGATGCACAAAAAACGTTTACGCCTTTGTGTCCTAAAGAGCTGCCTGTGAACGAGGGGCATTTGATTGTCGAGGAGTTGAATGCCCAAGCCACTTTGGCGGATTTGCGCGTGATGACGAAAGATGCGCATCATGCGGCAGCGAAATGGCTTGTGGATAACCCTGTTGATATGTTAAAGTTGACAGGTTTGCCCGATGCGGATTTGACTTGGGTGGCTCATGCGATGGTCGGTACGCGCGGCTATGAATTGTTGGATGGACTGCCTTCTACCAAGGAATACGATTATTGCGTTTGGAAAGGCGTTGATCCTGAATTGCATCCTTACGGCGCGTGTTTTCACGATATTGAGGAAAAACTGAGCACAGGGTTGATCGAATGGCTGCGTTGTCAAAATACGGATACGGTCATTGTCGGCGGCTTGGCTACGGATTACTGTGTGAAAACAACGGTTTTGCAGTTGCTAAAAGGCGGCAATTGGCAGGTTGTCGTCAATGAAGCGGCTTGTCGGGGCATTGCGCCAGAAACCATCGAAACAGCATGGCAGGAAATGCGTTCTGCCGGTGCAATTATCTTAAAAAGCGCTGAAGAAATTAAAAAATATATCAATAATCAATAAGTTAAAATTGTTTCACGTGAAACACCCTTCTAAATATGAAAATTTTGCTTGTCCGCTTGTCCAGTATGGGCGATTTAATTCACACTTTGCCCGCAATCGAAGATTTGGCGCGACAATGCCCTGATGTGGAACTCCATTGGCTGTGTGAAGCCGGATTTGCGGATATTGCGCGCCTGCATCCGTTTGTGAAAAAAATCCATGTGATGAGATGGCGGCAATGGCGCAAACATCTTTTTCAAGCAGAAACTTGGCAGGAAATAGGTCGTCTGAAACAGGTCTTGCGGCAGGAAGCATTTGATTTTGTATTGGACAGTCAAGGTCTGATTAAAAGCGCGTATTTCGCCAAAATGGCAAAATCCCCTATTTATGGTTTGGATAAATACAGCGCGCGCGAGGGATGGGCTGCTCTGGCGTATGATAAAAAGTATGGCGTACCGAAAGGTAGAAATGCCGTTTGGCGCAACCGTGAACTGTTTGCCCAAGTGTTTGGGTATGCAATGCCTGAAACGCAGGTATTTGGTTTGGCCGTTCCTGAAGCAGGTCGTCTGAAAAATTTAGCGCAGCCGTATTATGCGGCTTTGCACGCGACCAGCCGGGACAGTAAGTTATGGCCTGTGGGAAAGTGGCGGGAGTTGCTGCAAAAGTTGAATGAAGAACAGCAATGCAACGTTTACCTGCTATGGGGAAATGAAACTGAAAAAACGCGTGCCGAACAGATTGCAGACGGACTGCCTTTTGCCATCGTGTGCGACAAAATGAATTTATTGCAGGCAGCGTATCTGCTGAAACACGCGGTCGGAATTGTTGGTGTGGATACCGGTTTGCTGCATTTGGCAAATGCCTTGGAAAAACCTGTGGTTGGTATTTATACCGATACCGATCCGATTAAAACAGGCGTTCAAGTTTCGGCTGTTGCAAAAAATTTGGGCAATATCGGGCAGATTCCGACCGCAGATTTGGTTTATCAAACGCTGATAGATTGTGTTGCAGCAGACAAAGGCTAAAGTGTCGTCTGAAACTGATATAACGGCATGGTATTTACAGTTCGTTGAGTGTAGGAATGTATATCCATCAGCCTGAGTAAATGCTTTAAAAATGGTATAATCGGCAATCATTATCTGAAAGATTTCTGAATGAATTCGTTTTTAAGAAAAAAACGGATTTGATTTTATAGAGAAGAAGGTTTGGTTTCGCTTGATAGTGAAAGCAGCGTTCTTTTTAGGAGAATTCAATGAAAGCACTGGTCGCAGTAAAGCGCGTAGTGGACTACAACGTCAAAGTTCGTGTAAAAGCCGATGGTTCGGATGTGGATATCGGCAATGTCAAAATGTCGATGAACCCATTTGACGAAATCGCTGTGGAAGAAGCCGTCCGTTTGAAAGAAGCCGGAAAAGTAAGCGAGATCGTAGCGGTTTCTTTGGGCGAAAAGAAATGCGAAGAAACGTTGCGTACAGCTTTGGCGATGGGTGCTGACCGTGCAATTCATGTTGAAACCGATGCGAAATTGGAGCCACTGGCAGTTGCCAAGTTGCTGAAAGCCGTTGCGGACAAAGAAAATCCGCAGATTTTCTTTTTGGGTAAACAGGCGATTGATGACGATGCCAACCAAGTGGCGCAAATGCTGGCTGCTTTGCTGAATGCGGCGCAAGGTACGTTCGCGTCCAAAGTACAAATTGAAGGCGACGAAGTGCAGATTGTGCGGGAAATCGATGGCGGCGAAGAAACCATCGCATTGAAACTGCCTGCTGTTATCAGCGCGGATTTGCGTTTGAACGAGCCGCGCTTTGTCAAACTTCCCAATATTATGGCGGCAAAGAAAAAACCTTTGGAAAAACTGACTCCTGCTGATTTGGTTGCGGATATTTCCCCTCGTCTGAAAACGGTGAAATTTGCTGAACCTAAGGCGCGTCAGGCAGGCGTAAAAGTAGCAAGCGTTGCTGAATTGGTTGAAAAATTGAAAAACGAAGCCAAAGTGATTTGAGGAGACTGAAATGAGCGTATTGATTATTGCCGAACACGACAACAAACAGTTGAATCCTGCCACTTTGCATGCTGTTACCGCTGCCGCTAAACTGGGTAAAGTCGATTTATTGGTTGCCGGAAACGGCGCGTCGGTCGTAGTGGAATCCGCGAAACAAGTAGCGGGTGTGGAAAAAGTTTTGGTTGCGGATGCTGCCCATTATGCCGAAGGTTTGGCTGAAGAACTGGCTCCGCTGGTTGTCAAATTGGCAGCGGATTACCGCTATGTTGCAGCAACGGCAACCACATTCGGTAAAAACCTTTTGCCCCGCGTGGCAGCCTTATTGGGCGTACCGCAAATTTCTGATTTGACCGAGATTGTGGATAACACGGCTTTTGTGCGCCCGATTTATGCGGGTAATGCATTTGAAACCGTGCAGGCCGATGCAGAAAAATTGGTGCTGACCTTCCGTGCAACAGCTTTTGACGCAGCACCGGCGCAAGGTGGTCATGCTGAGGCGGTTAATGTTGAAGCAACCCCTGCTCAAAACCTGAGCCGTTTTGTGAACCGTCAGCTTTCCCATTCCGATCGTCCTGAATTAACTCAGGCAAAAGTCATTATCTCCGGTGGCCGTGCTTTGGGTAGTGCGGAAAAATTCAATGAAGTGCTGACACCGCTGGCAGATGTTTTAGGTGCGGCAATCGGTGCATCCCGTGCGGCAGTTGATGCCGAATATGCGCCAAACGATGCTCAAGTCGGACAAACCGGTAAAGTGGTTGCACCGCAGCTCTATTTTGCAATCGGTATTTCAGGTGCGATTCAACATGTTGCCGGTATGCAGGACAGCAAAGTCATTGTCGCAATCAACAAAGATGCTGATGCGCCGATTTTCAATGTAGCCGATTACGGATTGGTAGGTGATTTATTTGAAATCGTCCCGCAACTAACAGAAGTATTGAAAAATTGATGTTTCACGTGAAACGTTCAGACGACCTTGTTATTAATGAGGTCGTCTGAAAACATTTCAGCATGATTACGACTTATAAAACCATTACTTCCCCGACGCAGGCTGAGTTTAAAGATAAAGGCAGCCGTTTTATCGCATTTGCCTATCCGATTCGGACATTGGCTGATGTGAAAAAATATCTCGATCCGTTAAAGGAAGAACATCATAAAGCACGACACTGGTGCTATGCCTATCGTTTGGGTGTGGATGGTATGCAATTTCGTGCCAATGATGATGGAGAGCCATCAGGAAGCGCGGGTCGGCCGATTTTAGGGCAGATTGATTCGGTAGGTGTAACCGATGTTTTGGTCGTTGTTGTGCGCTATTTCGGTGGTGCTTTATTGGGCGTTCCTGGTCTGATTCACGCATACAAAGAGGCAACGGCTCAAGCACTGGCGATCGCGGAAGTGGTTGAAAAGAATATTGAAAAAACCGTTTGGCTAAAATGTGAGTATCCGTTTTTGAACGAAGCAATACGCATCGCTAAACAATATCAGGCGGATATATTAGAGCAGGATTTACAGTTGGATTGCCGATTGACGGTAAGTTTGTCGTTGGCAAATTATGAGGCTTGTGTTGTAGCTTGGAAAAATACGCGGCAGATTGAGGTAGATACAGAAAAACCTTTTAAATGAAAGGTCGTCTGAAAATCCACATCTTAGGGTTTTCAGATGACCTCTTCGCTGATTAATCTTCTTGCGTATATTTGTCCAAGGCATCGACGCTGGAGCGCAAATATAGCCAAGCGAATTGATGAAATTCGCCCAGCGCGTTCCATAACGCGTCTTCACTCATAATGCTGTATTCGCCTTCCGTACTCAAATCCAGTTCTGCCCCGTCTTCAATAGCCTGATGACACGCCTGATACTCGTGGGTATAGAAATTATCCATATCACGAATCAAAGCGACGACATGTTTCCAACGCCGGATGTCTTCTTCCAATTGCGGTAGTAAATGACACCATTCGCGGTATTTGCTTTGGATTTCATCAATACGTTTTTGCATAGCTGCTTGTCCTTTTTCAATTTTGTGGATAAGTTAAGTTAAATAGGTTGGCATAGTGGAGTGAGGAGGTCTTTGTTTGATTCCACTAAAATTTCTTCAAACGGGACAATAGTCCCTTTATGTCGAGTTTTTGTTAAAAGTACATATTTGTCAAGGAGATGGCATGAAACTGCTGGTTATCGGTAATGGCGGTCGCGAACACGCGCTGGCTTGGAAATTGGCGCAGTCGCCCAAAGTGGAAACAGTATTTGTTGCACCCGGTAATGCCGGTACGGCGATTGAACCTAAGTTGCAAAACATCGCCTTGATCGCGCATCGGGATTTGATTGAATTCTGTCGTAAAGAAAATATTACTTTTACCGTCGTCGGTCCTGAAGCACCTTTGGCGGCAGGTATTGTGGATGATTTCCGTGCCGTAGGACTGAAAATATTTGGTCCGACACGATATGCGGCGCAGTTGGAGAGTTCTAAAGATTTCGCCAAAGTATTTATGGCGAAATACAACATTCCGACCGCGCAATATCAAACCTTTGAAAACGCTGATGCTGCACATGATTACGTCAATCAGAAAGGTGCGCCCATCGTCATCAAAGCCGATGGTTTGGCGGCAGGCAAAGGCGTGATTGTGGCGATGACTTTGGATGAAGCGCATGCTGCCATTGACGATATGCTGCTGGGCAACAAAATGGGCAATGCCGGCGCGCGTGTTGTGATTGAAGATTTCCTGCAAGGTGAAGAAGCGAGCTTTATCGTTATGGTTGATGGCAATCATGTATTGCCTATGGCGACCAGCCAAGATCACAAGCGTCTTTTAGACGGCGACAAAGGTCCGAATACGGGCGGTATGGGTGCGTACAGTCCCGCGCCTGTGGTAACGCCTGCTGTGTACGAGCGCGCGATGAACGAGATTATTTTGCCGACCGTGGCGGGTATGAAAGCGGAAGGGCATGAGTTTACCGGCTTCCTGTACGCAGGTTTGATGATTGATCAAAGCGGCACACCCTATACGATTGAGTTTAACTGCCGTTTCGGCGATCCCGAAACCCAGCCTATTATGAGCCGTCTGAACAGCGATTTGGCGGATTTGGTCGAAGCAGCAATAGACGGCAAACTCGATAGTGTAACCGCAGAATGGAACCCGCAAACTGCCGTAGGCGTGGTGCTGGCGGCACAAAATTATCCCGAAACGCCTAAAAAAGGCGATGTTATTTCCGGTTTGGATGCTGCCAACCAAGTAGGCAAAGTTTTCCATGCTGGCACAATGGCAAACGATAAAGGCGACGTATTGACCAACGGCGGACGCGTATTGTGTGTCGTAGGATTGGGCGACGATGTGGCGCAAGCCAAAGCCAAGGCGTATAGCGCATTGGAAAAAATCAGCTTCGACGGGATGCAATACCGTAAAGACATTGCCGATAAAGCGATTAACCGTTAATTAGAAAGAGGATGATGCCGTCTGAAGCCAAGTGACTGATACGCTTCAGATGGCATTTGATATTATGTTATTTCCGAGAATTATCGCAGCATCAGCGCAACGTAAGTTAAGCGTTTATTTGAAAAAAGGCGGTTTGGTCGCTTATCCGACCGAATCTTGTTATGGCTTGGGGTGTCTTCCGACATTAGCCAAAGCACTCAGTAAGTTGGTGCATTTGAAAAAAAGGCCGCAACACAAGGGTATGATTGTCATCGGGAATCAATTTGAACAGTTGCAGCCTTTACTTCAAATGCCGTCTGAAAATCTGCAGGCTATGCTTAGAAAAGAATGGCCCGCCCCTAAAACGTTCCTATTATCCGCCAAATCATGCGTATTACCTGCGTTGCGCGGGAAGAGGCGCAGCAAGCTTGCGGTTAGAGTGCCCGATCATACAGGTGCAAGGCGTTTGTGTCAGGCATTGGGTATGCCTTTGGTTTCCACTTCATGTAATCGGGCGGGCAAACGCGCGTGTCGGACGGAGAGAGAGGTTAGAAGGCAGTTCGGACGCGATGTATGGATTGTCGGTGGGAGAATCGGCAGGCAGAAATCGCCGAGTCAGATTATTGACGGGGAAACAGGTAAACGTTTGCGTTAGATATGGGTACTTGAATGAAAACTTTTTTGCATACACAAAGAAAAAATTTTTCGGATGGTATTTCTCTACATGATTGTTATTGCACAGAGATAAAGGTAGAAGGACACAACGTCTGCTTTGATTTTGAGGACGGTTTTATCGTTCTGAACAACAATCTAAACAATCAAGTGGGAAAGCATCTGAAAACAGATTTTTCCCGTGTTGTTTTAACCCATGAAAATGAAAACGCCGAAGACGATTATTTGGTCGATATTTTTGAAGACATCGTCTTTTTAGGGAAACGTTTGTTTACGGTCAGAAAATTTCTTGATCTTTCCGAATTGCTTGAGATGGTCAATACACAAGGTTATTTTCTTGAGTTTCTGTATTTGTATGAGTGTATCGGTGTCAAAACAAGCGATTATTTTTTAGAGGCTGTGTTGGTTACGGGACGGAGCCGGGAATGCAAAAAATGCTTTATCAAAATTATGGGGCCAAGCAGTTTTGTGTATCAATGGAACAATTTACGTTTGGATAATGAAATTGTATAGCAGGTTTATATTTCAGATGGAAGCCGGTTTAAAAAAATAATGTGGATAACTTCGGGGTAACTTTTCAGGGAATGGCAAAATGCCGTCTGAAATGCTGATATTTCAGTATTTTAGACGGCATTTTTATGATAAGGTTTATGGATAAGTTTGTGTATAAGTTACAATCAGAGTTTTTTTCCGCATACGGTTTCATATTGTTTTTCAGTTAATGTCCCGGACAGGATGCTCATCGGGCGGAGGGAAGAGGCTGTGTAGCTTTGTGTGGAAATTTCTGTGTTTTTTGTATCAAACAACTGTAGCGAACTTAAGCGGTATGTTTTGTTGTTGCAGTGGATTTCCCACTCGGCAATGGCAGTCTTGTATGCGGGGGTGTTGGCAAAACGTTCTTGTTTTAGATTGGTAACAACTTTTTTATCTTGGAAAATCATCAGATTTCCGTTTTTTCTCACGCTGTCTTTATTGATATATGTATGAATATTGCCGTTTGAGATTGTGCCGATATTTTCCCATCGGGCAGACTTGTCCGGTGTGCTGCAGGCGGTTAGCAATATAGGGAGTAAAACGAAAGATAGGAAGATTGGGCGCATTGGGGTTTCCTTAATCATTGAAATCTGCTCATTCAGAAAGAACGGGTTGGGCGGGAGGGAAAATGCCGGCTGTAAAACGAGGGAAAAATAGGCAAATGGTGCAGCCTTCGGGGTTTAAGTAATTAAATAATCCGGATGGGG
>POWY01000012.1 GCA_003044455.1 Neisseria bergeri
ACAGGCGCGGGGCGGGCGCAGGGAAATGCCCGAACCGTCATTCCCGACAACACCGTAATCTTGAAACCCGTCATTCCCGCGCAGGCGGGAATCCAGACCTGTCCGCACAGAAACTTATCGGATAAAACAGTTTCTTCAACCCTACGCTCTAGATTCCCGTTTTCACGGGAATGACGAAAAGTTGCGGGAATCTAAAAACCCAACGCTGCAAGATTTATCAGAAACAACTGAAACCGAACGGACTGGATTCCCGCCTGCGCGGGAATGACGGGATTTGGGTTTCTATTTTGGTTTTCTGTTTTCGTAGGAGCGATGGAATAAAAGAAGTTGGAATAACGAAGCAAAAAACGTGATGGTGATGCGATTTGGGCTTGTGCAGGTAATCAACGTTAAGTTGTGCGAATGACGAAATATAGTGGATTAACAAAAACCGGTACGGCGTTGCCTCGCCTCAGCTCAAAGAGAACGATTTTCTAAGGTGCTGAAGCACCAAGTGAATCGGTTCCGTACTATTTGTACTGTCTGCGGCTTCGTCGCCTTGTCCTGATTTTTGTTAATCCACTATAAAAATGCCGTCTGAAAGGTTTTCAGACGGCATTTGTTCACGGGCCGCGCTCGGGCGGTTTTGGCAAAATCAGTCGGCGACCGCCATCAGGCTGGCGTTGCCGCCGGCGGCTGTGGTGTTGACGCTGCAAGAGATTTCTTCAAACACTTGCAGGATGTCGAGTCCGTTTTCCGAAGGGAGGACGCGGATGAGTGCGCCGTCGTGGGCGGCAAGTTCCTGTTTGCGCGCGCTGTCCAAAGGAGACAGGGCGGCAACGTGGCTGATGCCGGCGGTTTCGGGTTTGCCGTTGACCAGCAGCAGGCCTTCCAGGTCGGCGGTGTAGGAAGCCAAGGGGCTGTCGGGTTCGACCACTGCCTGTACGCCGGAGGCGGCAAGTTCGGTCAGTGCGGCAAAGGCTTGAACCGTGCTGCCGCCGTGTATCCAAACGCGTTTGGGCGCGTGCCATGAGATGCTGTTGCGCTCGCCGGTCGGGCCGGTAAGGACGGTTTCGGCACGGCGCAGGGTGCGGATGCGGGCGTGTCCCAAAGCGGCCGCTGCGGCTTTTTTCTCTTCGGCGTTGAACGGCAGTTTGTGAACCAGTGTTTCGAGGCGTTTGAGCGCGGCTTCGTCCGCCTGTCCGATTTGGCTCAGGGTCGGGGCAACCCATTCGGGGATGCGGGTCAGTTTTTGCAGGTAGAACGAACCGCCTGCTTTGGGGCCTGTGCCGGACAGACCGTGTCCGCCGAAAGGCTGTACGCCGACGACTGCGCCGACGATGTTGCGGTTGACGTAAACGTTGCCGGCTTCGATGCGGCTGCGGATGTGGCGTACCGTGCCTTCGATGCGGCTGTGTACGCCGTGGGTCAGGGCGTAGCCTTTGCTGTTGATTTGGTCGATGACGCTGTCGAGTTCGTCGGCGCGGTAGCGGACGACGTGCAGGACGGGGCCGAAGACTTCGCGTTGCAGTTCGTTGAGGTTGTTCAGCTCAAACAGGATGGGGCGAACGAACGTGGATTTTTCGGAATCGACATCGGCGGCGGTTTTGACTTCGTGGTAGGACTTGGCAACGCCTTTCATTTTGTTGATGTGGTTCAACAGGTTTTGCTGCGCTTCGGCATCGATGACGGGACCTACGTCGGTAGTGAGCTGAACGGGTTTGCCGACGACCAATTCGTCCATCGCGCCTTTGATGATGGCGAGCATCTTGTCGGCGACATCTTCTTGAACGCAAAGGATGCGAAGGGCGGAGCAGCGTTGTCCTGCGCTGTCGAAGGCGGAGTTCAATACGTCGGCGCAGACTTGTTCGGCAAGTGCGGTGGAATCGACAATCATGGCGTTTTGTCCGCCGGTTTCGGCAATCAGGACGGGATTGTCGCCGCGTTTGGCAAGGGCTTTGTTAATCAGGCGCGCCACTTCGGTCGAGCCTGTGAAAATCACGCCGCCGATGCGTGGATCGCCTGTCAGCGCCGCGCCGACATCGCCTGCGCCGAGGACAAGTTGCAAGGCGGAAGTCGGGATACCCGCTTCGTGCATCAGGGAAACGGCGTAACCGGCAATCAGGCTGGTTTGTTCGGCAGGTTTGGCGATGACGGTGTTGCCTGCCGCCAATGCGGAAACGACTTCGCCGGTAAAGATGGCGAGCGGGAAGTTCCACGGGCTGATGGCGACAATCGCGCCGACGGCTTTTGCGTCTTGAGGCAGGGTGTGTTCGGCTTCGTTTGCGTAGTAGCGGCAGAAATCGACGGCTTCGCGCACTTCGGCAATGGCGTTGTTCAGCGTTTTGCCTGCTTCGCGCACGGCAAGCATCATCAGCGCGGGGGTGTGCTGTTCGAGCAGGTCGGCGAAACGGCGCAGGCAGGCGGCGCGCTCGGCGGCAGGTGTCGCACTCCATTCGGGGAACGCGGCAACGGCTGCGCCAACCGCTTCTTGGGCAAGCGCGGCATCGGCAAAGCTGACCGTACCGACAACATCGCCGTGGTCGGCAGGGTTTTTAATCGGTTGCGCTTCGCCGACATCGCGGGCTTTGCCGTTGACGATGGATGCGGCGTGGAAGTCTTGCGCGGCGGCTTTGTTCATCTGTTCTTGAAGCTGCTGCAATACGTTTTCGTTGCTCAAGTCCACGCCTTGCGAGTTCAGACGGCATTTGCCGTACAAATCGCGCGGCAGCGGCAGGGCGTTGTGCAGGTGGATGCCCTGTTCGGCGATGGTGTCGAACGGGCTTTTAATCAGGCGGTCGATGCTGATGTTTTCATCAACGATTTGGTTGACGAAAGACGAGTTCGCGCCGTTTTCCAACAGGCGGCGCACCAAGTAGGCGAGCAGGGTTTCGTGCGTACCGACCGGGGCGTACACGCGCACGCGGCGGCCTAAGTTTTGCGGGCCGACCACTTGGTCGTACAGGGTTTCGCCCATGCCGTGCAGGCATTGGTGTTCAAAGTCTTTGCCTTTGCCCATTTGGTAGATTGCGCCCAAGGTGTAAGCGTTGTGGGTGGCGAATTGCGGGAACACGGCATCTTGCGCGGAAAGCAGTTTGCGCGCGCAGGCGAGGTAGGAAATGTCGGTATGCACTTTGCGGGTGTAGGTCGGATAGCCGTTCAAGCCGTCCACTTGCGCCCATTTGATTTCGCTGTCCCAATACGCGCCTTTGACGAGGCGGATCATCAGTTTTTGGTTGTTGCGGCGGGCAAGGTCGATCAGGTAGTCGATGACGAAGGGGCAGCGTTTTTGGTAGGCTTGGACAACGAAACCGATGCCTTTGTAGCCTGCCAAATCGGGGTCGGAAACGAGTGCCTCCATCAAATCCAAAGACAGCTCCAAGCGGTTGGCTTCTTCGGCATCGATATTGATACCGATATCGTATTTTTTACCCAAAAGGAACAATTCTTTCAGGCGCGGCAACAGTTCTCCCATCACGCGGCCGTGTTGGGCGCGCGAGTAGCGCGGATGGATGGCGGAGAGTTTGACGGAAATGCCGTTGCCTTCGTAAACGCCTTGGCCTGCGGCATCTTTGCCGATGGCGTGGATGGCTTCGACATAGTCGCGGTAGTAGCGGTCGGCATCGGCTTGGGTGTAGGCGGCTTCGCCCAACATATCGAAGGAGAAGCGGTAGCCCATTTTTTCGCGTTCTTTGCCGTTTTGCAGGGCTTCTTCAATGGTTTGTCCGGTGACGAACTGTTTGCCCAACAGGCGCATTGCGTAATTCACGCCTTGGCGGATGAGCGGTGCGCCGCCTTTGCTGATCAGGCGGCTGAGTGCGGAACTCATTTGTTTGTCGTTTGTGGCGGTCAGTTTGCCGGTAATCAGCAGACCCCAGGCGGCGGCGTTGACGAAGAGGGAAGGGCTGTTGTTCAAATGGCTTTTCCAGTTGCCGTCTGAAATCTTGTCGGCAATCAGGCGGTCGCGCGTGGCGTTGTCGGGGATACGCAGCAGGGCTTCTGCCAGACACATCAGCGCGATGCCTTCTTCACTGGAGAGTGAAAACTCGTGCATCAGCGCATCTACGCCGCCGGCTTTGGTGCGGCCGGCGCGGACTTGAGTAACCAAACGGCGGGCAAGTTCGGAGGCGGAGTTGCGCTCTTCGTCGCTCATCTGTGCACGTTGCAACATATCCTGTACGGCTTCGATTTCATTACGGCGGTAGGCATCGGTTATCGCTTGGCGCAGGGCAGTTTGTGCCGGAAATGCAAAATGAAACATTTTTTGGATTCTCCAAAGTTTTTCGGGGGGTTCAGACGGCATCGGTGCGGCCTGAATACGGTAATATCGTAATAAATCCACAGATGAAATACAAGGCTTCAAATGCGGGCAGGGTAGGTGCTTCCGTTTCTTTGAAAATGAAACGGGTAAAACACAAATAAGGCCTGTATGCAGGCAAGGTTTATTTGTGTTTGACCCGGAAACGGGTTCAGACGGCACGAACCGGGATGCCGTGCCGTCTGAAAGGGGTTTATCGGGCGGCGCGGTAATCTGCGTCGGCTTTTTCAAAGCGTTCTTGGATTTCGCGCGAAGGTTCTTTGTTGAACAGGGAAACCAACACGGCAACGATCAAGCAAACAATAAAGCCCGGCACGATTTCGTACATCGTCAACAGGCCGCTTTCTCCTGCCGCTTGAGCCGGTTTTTTCACCCATTCCGCCCACACAACAACGGTTAACGCACCTGCAACCATACCCGACAACGCGCCGTAGGCAGTGATGCGTTTCCACAATACGGACAGAATCACAATCGGGCCGAACGCCGCACCGAAACCTGCCCACGCGTAAGACACCAGTCCCAATACTTTGCTGTTCGGATCGGAAGCAATCAGGATGGAAATCACGGCAATCGCCAAGACCATCAGCCGGCCGACCCATACCAGTTCCGACTGTTGCGCGTTTTTACGCAAAAAGCCTTTGTAGAAGTCTTCGGTAATCGCGCTGGAGCAAACCAAAAGCTGGCAGGACAGGGTGGACATCACCGCCGCCAAAATCGCGCTCAAAATAATACCGGCGATCCAAGGGTTGAACAGCAGGGTGGAAAGCGCGATGAAGATGCGTTCGTGGTTGCCGCTCATAGAAGAAACTTTGTCGGGGTTTGCACCGAAATACGCAATGCCGAAATAACCGACCGCTACCGCGCCCGCAAGGCACAACGCCATCCAAGTCATACCGATGCGGCGTGCGGATACCAGCGATTTCGCGCTTTCGGCGGCCATAAAGCGCGCCAAAATGTGCGGCTGTCCGAAATAGCCCAAGCCCCATGCGGCGGTGGAAATGATGCCGATGACGGTCGTACCGGCAAACAGGCTGCCGTATTCTTTGCCCGTGCCTGCGGCGACGCTTTGAATCGCGGCAGACATTTGTTCCGCGCCGCCCAAGCCCAGATAGACCATCACCGGCGTTAAAATCAGGGCGAAAATCATCAAAGATGCTTGCAGCGTATCCGTCCAGCTTACCGCCAAGAAGCCGCCCAAGAAGGTATAGGCGATGGTCGCACCCGCGCCCAGCCACATTGCCTGATTGTAAGTCATACCTTCAAACAGGCTTTGGAACAGGGTTGCGCCCGCCACAATGCCCGAGGCGCAATAAATCGTGAAGAAAAACAGGATAATCAATGCGGAAACCACTTTCATCAAGTGTCCGCCCGCGCCGAAGCGGTGGAAGAAATAATCCGGCAGCGTCAGCGCATTGTTGGCATATTCGGTATGCACGCGCAGGCGGCCCGCCACCAAGAGCCAGTTGAAATACGCGCCGACCAAGAGGCCGATGGCAATCCAGGCTTCGTTCAAACCGCTCAGGTAAATCGCGCCCGGCAGCCCCATCAAAAGCCAGCCGGACATATCGGACGCGCCCGCCGACATCGCCGTAACGAACGGACCCAGGCTGCGGCCGCCCAAAATATAATCGTCGAAATTGCGCGTGGAAAAATAAGCGGCAAGCCCGATGAGAAGGACTGCAACCAGATAGATTGCAAAAGTGATGTACATGGGATTCATGTGCTATTCCTCGTCTAAAACTTCAGAATTACAGGCTTTGAAATTGCAAGCAACTTGCGCCTGAAATGTTTTTCTAATAAAAGTACAACTGAAAATCCGGACACCCGAAAGGGGATTCGGATAAATTATCTTCAATCACAATAAGATATGTAATGAAATCACATGAAATTGTAAATAATTTGGTTCAGCATAACCCAAATTTTTTTGTTTGCAAAGCACTTAATGGCTTAAAAAGCCGAGTTTGAAACGATGCGCATCGGAAAAATCATTTAAAACAGCATATTGTTTTGTAGTGTCTTGTAATCGGGCGTTGCGCGGAATATGAAATCCGTTTTCAGACGGCAGGTGTCTTGAAGTGTAATTTAGCAACCGCAAAGGGGGGCGGTATGTTTTGACGATTATCCACCGCCCGTTTTCAGACGGCATTTTTCCTTATACAATAGCCGCTTGAATTTGATATGTTCAGGAAGGATACAGATAATGTTCGGCAAGCAGCTTTTTGAAGAAGTCGGCTCGAAAATCAGCGAAACCATCGCCAACAGCCCTGCCAAAGATGTGGAAAAAAATATTAAGGCGATGCTGGGCGGCGCGTTCAACCGTATGGATTTGGTTACGCGCGAAGAATTCGACATCCAGCAGCAGGTTTTGATTAAAACCCGTACCAAACTGGCGGCTTTGGAAGCGCGTCTGGCGAAACTCGAAGCCGCGCAAAATCCCGAACGGGCAGCATTGGAAGCGGCTGAAGCCGCTGCCGAAGAAGCCGTCGCCGAAATCAGGCAGCAAACCGCAGCCGGCGAATAAGGCCGTCTGAAATATGTCGCTTGCCTTGGTTTACAGCCGCGCCTTGAGCGGTATGAATGCGCCGTTGGTCGAAGTGGAAGCCCACCTTGCCAACGGCCTGCCGCATTTCAACATCGTCGGACTGCCCGATACGGAAGTAAAGGAAAGCCGCGACCGCGTCCGCGCCGCCATCATCCAAAGCGGTTTCGAGTTCCCGGCCAAAAAAATCACCGTCAACCTCGCCCCCGCCGACCTGCCCAAAGAATCGGGACGTTTCGACCTGCCGATTGCAATCGGCATCCTTGCCGCATCTGGGCAGGTTGTGCCCGAAAAGCTGGCGGAATACGAGTTTGCGGGGGAATTGGCACTGTCGGGGTTGTTGCGCCCCGTGCGCGGCGCGTTGGCGATGGCGTGGCAGGGTATGCAGGCAAAACGTGCATTTGTTTTGCCTGAAGAAAACGCAGGACAAGCCGCCGTGATGCGCGGCATTACCGTTTACGGCGCGCGCTCTTTGGGCGAAGTCGCCGCTCATTTGAACGGTATCGAACCTTTGGCGCAAACCGAATGCCAAGTTCCTCAGATGCCGTTTGAAAACACCAAATTGCCCGACCTCGTCGATGTCAAGGGTCAGCATACCGCGCGCCTCGCTTTGGAAATTGCCGCCGCAGGCGGACACAGCCTTTTGATGATGGGTCCGCCGGGAACGGGCAAATCCATGCTTTCCCAACGGCTGCCCGGCATCCTGCCGCCTTTGACCGAAGACGAATTGGTCGAAGTGTGGGCATTGCGTTCGCTCCTGCCCAACCATCAACAGCAGCTCGACAACCACCGCCCCTTCCGCAGCCCGCACCACAGCGCGAGTTCGGCGGCTATGGTCGGCGGCGGTTCTGATCCGCGTCCGGGCGAAATTTCATTGGCGCATCACGGCGTTTTGTTTTTGGACGAGCTGCCCGAGTTTGACCGCAAAGTTTTGGAAGTTTTGCGCGAACCTTTGGAAAACGGTGAAATCCACATTTCCCGCGCGGCGCGTCAAGCCGTCTATCCGGCGAAATTCCAGCTTGTCGCCGCCATGAACCCTTGTCCGTGCGGTTATCTCGGGCATCCTGTCAAACCCTGCCGCTGCACGCCCGAAAGCGTCGCGCGTTACCGCAGCAAGATTTCCGGTCCGCTGCTCGACCGCATCGATTTGATCATCGAAGTCCCCAGCCTGTCCGCCGCCGAACTGATGCAGCAGGAAGCAGGGGAAAGCAGTGCCGTCGTGTTGGCGCGCGTGATTGCCGCCCGCGACAAACAATACGCGCGGCAAGGCAAAGTGAATGCCGCCTTGAGCGTCAGTGAACTCGACACGTCCGCCCGCATCCAAAAAGAAGCGCAGGAAGCCTTGGGCAGCCTGTTGGAAAAACTCTCCCTCTCCGCCCGCAGCTTCCACCGCATCATGCGCGTGGCGCGTACGTTGGCGGATTTGGCAGGCGACGAAGAAGTCGGCAGAAGCCATGTTATGAAAGCCGTGGGCTTCCGTCGTGCTTTGTGAAAGGGTGTCGGGTCAGATTTTGCTCAAATATGGCAATATTGTTAGAATATCTGCCCGTACGCAAACGGTGTCAATGCCGTCTGAAATACATTAAGGTATGTTTATGAACAAATTTTCTCAATCCGGAAAAGGTCTGTCCGGTTTCTTCTTCGGTCTGATACTGGCAACAGTCATTATTGCCGGTATTTTGTTTTATCTGAACCAGAGCGGTCAAAATGCGTTCAAAATCCCGGCTCCGTCGAAGCAGTCTGCAGAAACGGAAATCCTGAAACCGAAAAACCAGCCTAAGGAAGACATCCGATCTGAACCGACCGATCAAAACGCCTTGTCCGAACCGGATGCTGCGAAAGAGTCAGAGCAGTCGGATGCGGAAAAAACTGCCGACAAGCAGCCCGTTGCCGACAAAGCCGACGAGGTTGAGGAAAAGGCGGGCGAGCCGGAGCGGGAAAAGTCGGACGGGCAGGCAGTGCGTAAGAAAGCACTGACGGAAGAACGTGAACAAACCGTCGGGGAAAAAGCGCAGAAGAAAGATGCCGAAACGGTTAAAAAACAAGCGGTAAAACCGTCTAAAGAAACAGAGAAAAAAGCTTCAAAAGAAGAGAAAAAGGCGGCGAAGGAAAAAGTTGCACCCAAACCGACCCCTGAACAAATCCTCAACAGCGGCAGCATCGAAAAAGCGCGCAGTGCCGCCGCCAAAGAAGTGCAGAAAATGAAAACGTCCGACAAGGCGGAAACAACGCATTATCTGCAAATGGGCGCGTATGCCGACCGCCGGAGCGCGGAAGGGCAGCGTGCCAAACTGGCAATCTTGGGCATATCTTCCAAAGTGGTCGGCTATCAGGCAGGAAGTAAAACGCTTTACCGCGTGCAAAGCGGCAATATGTCTGCCGATGCGGTGAAAAAAATGCAGGACGAGTTGAAAAAGCACGGGGTCGCCAGCCTGATCCGTGCGATTGAAGGCAAATAATTATGAAGCTCAAACATCTGTTGCCGCTGCTGCTTTCGGCAGTGTTGTCCGCACAGGCATATGCCCTGACGGAAGGGGAAGACTATCTTGTGTTGGATAAACCCATTCCTCAAGAACAGTCGGGCAAAATTGAGGTTTTGGAATTTTTCGGCTATTTCTGCGTACATTGTCATCATTTCGATCCTTTGTTATTGAAATTGGGCAAGGCATTGCCGTCTGATGCCTATTTAAGGACGGAGCACGTGGTCTGGCGACCTGAAATGCTCGGATTGGCCAGAATGGCGGCCGCCGTCAATTTGTCGGGTTTGAAATATCAGGCAAACCCTGCCGTGTTTAAAGCAGTTTACGAACAAAAAATCCGCTTGGAAAACAGGGCGGTTGCCGAAAAATGGGCTTTGTCACAAAAAGGCTTTGACGGCAAAAAACTGATGCGCGCCTATGATTCCCCCGAAGCTGCCGCCGCCGCATTAAAAATGCAGAAACTGACGGAACAATACGGTATTGACAACACGCCGACCGTTGTTGTCGGCGGAAAATACCGCGTCATCTTCAATAACGGCTTTGACGGCGGCGTTCATACGATTAAAGAATTGGTTGCCAAAGTCAGGGAAGAACGCAAGCGTCAGACCCCTGCTGTACAGAAATAGCCGAACTCCCGTATCCGAAAGAAGCACAAGCAATGGATTTTCTGATTGTCCTGAAAGCCCTGATGATGGGCTTGGTAGAAGGTTTTACCGAATTTTTACCGATTTCCAGCACCGGACATTTGATTGTGTTCGGCAATCTGATTGATTTTCACAGCAATCACAAGGTTTTTGAAATTGCCATCCAGCTCGGTGCGGTTTTGGCGGTAGTGTTTGAATACCGGCAGCGTTTCAACAATGTGTTGCACGGTTTGGGAAAAGACCGGAAAGCCAACCGCTTCGTCCTCAATCTTGCCATTGCTTTTATACCTGCCGCCGTGATGGGGCTGTTGTTCGGCAAACAGATTAAAGAACATCTGTTCAATCCTTTGAGTGTGGCGGTCATGCTGGTTTTGGGCGGTTTTTTTATTTTGTGGGTGGAGAAACGCCAAAGCCGGGCAGAGCCTAAAATTGCCGATGTCGATGCATTGCGTCCGATTGATGCGTTGATGATCGGCGTTGCCCAAGTGTTTGCACTGGTTCCGGGTACGTCCCGTTCGGGCAGTACGATTATGGGCGGGATGCTTTGGGGAATCGAGCGGAAAACGGCAACGGAGTTTTCATTTTTCTTGGCCGTTCCGATGATGGTTGCAGCAACGGCTTATGATGTCCTGAAACATTACCGATTTTTCACCCTGCATGATGTCGGTTTGATTCTGATAGGCTTTATTGCCGCTTTTGTTTCCGGTTTGGTGGCTGTAAAAGCATTGCTGAAGTTTGTTTCCAAGAAAAACTATATCCCGTTTGCCTATTACCGTATTGTTTTCGGTATTGCCATCATTATATTGTGGCTGTCGGGCTGGATAAGTTGGGAATGAAACCGTAAACCCGGCCTGAAGACATTATTCGGGTCGGGTTTGTCTGGCGGACTGATAAAATCAGGACGGGCGGGGCAATAGGTTTAAAGTCGATTATCTGTTTTGAAGGCAGTGGTTTGTTCTTTGTTTTCCGGCAATCAGGCAATAAAAAAGCACATACCTTTTACGGTCTGTGCTTTTTTATCTGGTGGAGGTAAGCGGGATCGAACCGCTGACCTCTTGCATGCCATGCAAGCGCTCTACCAACTGAGCTATACCCCCGAAAATCTGGTGGCGAATCAGGGACTCGAACCCCGGACACAAGGATTATGATTCCTCTGCTCTAACCGACTGAGCTAATTCGCCGTTTCGTGAAGTTGCTATTATATGTTTTTTTGTTTTTTTGACAAGCCGTATTTTTTAATTTTGAATTAGTTTCCTGTTTTTAAATGTTAAAAAGTTTATGCCGTCTGAAGCAGATTCAGACGGCATAAGGATTAGAGTTTGTGGCAGATGTCGCCAAAACAAAATCCTGTCCAATCGATATTGATATTTTTACCGAATGCGATGACTTTAAACAACTCTCCCATTTCATGTTGGTTGATTAGTTTTTGAACAGCGGCGGCTTCACGGATATAGGCTGCCGAATCCGTTTTCCCCGTCTGTGCCAATAGCTCGGTAATGCCCAGGTTCAATAAGAAATGGGATTGGGGAAGGTAACCTATCAAATCTAATCCGGCATCCGTCCCTGCTTGTGCAATGTCGGTAAAGTTGACATGTGCGGTCAGATCGGCCAATCCGATGAAGTCAAAAGGATTGTGGATAACGTGATGTCGGTAGTGTCCGATCAGAGTACCTTGATTGCGTTGAGGGTGGTAATACTGCGCTGCATCAAAACCGTAGTCGATGAATATCATGCAGCCGTGTTCGAGTCTTGAGGCAAGGGTGCGGATAAAGGCATATTGTTGCGGATGTAGTTCGCTGGTGTAGGGGGAACTTATTTTTGGGAAGTAGAGGGAAGCCAAGGCAGATAGCTGCAAGTCGTGCAGCGGTCGTGCCGAATAGGTAAAACGGTCATTATCCAGGCAAACGCCGACATGCTCGAATGAGCCGCCTTCATCTTTACGGATGATTTCGACAGGCATGGCATCGAGTACTTCGTTACCGATGATGATGCCGTCAAATGTTTCCGGAAGTGCAGATAAATGGACAATTTTTTGGGCGGCTTGAGGTGCGAGGGTCTGAATCAGGTCTTTCTGACGAGCAGCCAGTTCCGGCGATATTTCAATAATGTAGTAACGGTTAATGCCGTCTGAAAGGTTGTTTAACAAATCGGCGGCGAGTTGACCGGTCCCTGCACCGAATTCATAGATATTGCCTGCGGTTTGGGGTAGGAGTTCTTGAAGTTGGCGCGCCAGTGTGCGGGCAAACAGGGGGGTAAGGGTCGGGGAGGTAATAAAATCTCCGTTGTTACCGATTTTATGGCTGCCTCCGGTGTAATAGCCGTATTGAGGGGCATATAAAACCAGCTCCATAAAACGTGAAAATGGAATCCAATTTCCATACTTTTTGATTTCTTCGACAAGGAGGGTTTGAAGGTTGGCTGAGGATTGTTGCGCGGCAGGGTAGGGTAGGGGGAGGGTCATGATAAGTGTTATCTTTTGTAAATTTATTGAATTTCCGTACATGGTACACGTTGGTACGGTTACTGTCATGGTTTTATTTTAATACTATATATTGTAGTTAATTTATTAAATTTCTATTATATAGTAATTTATTTCTTTGGTTACTCTATACTGTGTACAACTTCCTGTTATTGGTGTTTTTTTATCTTATTGTTTTTAAAGGAGTTTAAAATTTCAGATATGTTAATGAAGTTTTCTGTCTTGATTTGACCGAGTGTTTAAAATTTCTTATAGTGTCGATTAGTGGGAGAATGTGGGTCAAAGTGTCTTCTTTGCCCTTATTTAATTTTAACTTCAACTTGGGACATCTATGTTCGGCGGCGCACATGAATTGAGTATCGACAGTAAAGGGCGGTTGGCGGTTCCTGCCAAATTCCGCGATATTCTGTCGCGCCTCTATACGCCTGCCGTGGTAGTAACGCTTGAGTCGAAGCATAAGCTGTTGATGTATCCTGTTGCAGAGTGGGAAAAGGTCGCGGCGCAACTTTTGAACTTAAAAGTGGCGGATAACCCTGTTTTACGACGGTTTCAAAATCTTCTGCTGCATAACGCGGAAATTTTGGAATGGGATAGTGCCGGTCGGGTATTGGTTCCTGCCGGGCTGAGGAAGAGGGTGGTTTTTGACCGTGAAGTTGTTCTGGTCGGGCGGGCCAACCGTTTGGAGCTTTGGGGTCGTGAGCAGTGGGAGGCCGAAATGGTTCAGGCTTTGGACGACGATCCTGGCGAACTTGCCTTCCAGTTGAGTCAGACGGATTTGCAATTGTGAGTGAAACAGAAAGTTACCGGCATATTACGGTTTTGCTGCATGAGGCTGTAGATGCGCTTGCCGTGCGCGAGGACGGTGTTTATGTGGACGGTACGTTCGGCAGGGGAGGGCATTCCCGGCTGATTTTGTCGCGGTTGGGCGATGCGGGGCGGTTGATTGTTTTCGATAAAGACCCGCAGGCGATTGCTGTGGCAGAAGAGCTGGCGCGTTCGGACAAACGGGTCAGTGTCGTGCATGGAGGCTTTGCTTCTTTTCAGACGGCATTGGATGATTTGGGTATCGGCAAGGTGGACGGTGCGCTGTTTGATTTGGGGATTTCGTCTCCGCAAATCGATGACGGCAGCCGCGGTTTCAGCTTCCGTTTCGATGCCCCTTTGGATATGCGTATGGATACGACGCGCGGTATGTCTGCCGCAGAGTGGATAGCGGTTGCGTCGGAACAGGATTTGCACGAGGTAATCAAGAATTATGGTGAAGAGCGGTTTAGCCGTCAGATTGCGCGCGCCATTGTTGCACAACGGACAGAAAATCCCATTGATACAACCAGCAAGTTGGCGAAGATTGCGGCGGAAAACGTCCGTACTCGTGAGCGGGGGCAAGATCCTGCAACACGTACCTTCCAGGCGGTCCGCATCTTTATTAACCGTGAACTCGAAGAGGTAGAGGCGGTATTGCCGCAGGTGATGTGCCGTCTTAAAGAGGGAGGACGCTTGGCAGTTATCGCGTTCCATTCTTTGGAAGATCGGATTGTGAAGCAGTTTGTCAGGAAATATTCCCAACACGCACCCTTGCCGCGTTGGGCTGCAGTAAGGGAAGCTGATTTGCCAGAGCCACCCCTGAAGGCTGTAGGTAAGGCCGTTAAGCCCTGCGAGGAAGAGACGGTTGCTAATCCGAGGGCGAGAAGTGCGGTTTTGCGTGTGGCGGAACGGACTACCGGCCCGATACCGGGACGATAACAGAGAAAACATCTGAATAACAATGAATAAATTGAATTTTCTTCTTCTGATTGCGGTTTGTATTTCGGCTTTTTCCGTAGTGATTCAGCAAAACCAGTACAGGCTTAACTTTACGGCTTTGTATAAGGCGAAAAAGCAGGAAATCGCTTTGGAGCAGAACTATGCGCAACTAAGGCTGCAACAGGCGCGGTTGGCGAATCATGAAGCGATTAGGTCGGCGGCAGAAAAACAAAATCTCCGTCCGCCGGTTTCAGGTAATACCTTTATGGTGGAACATCAAAAATAGAAGTAACCTATCTGCTGGAATCAGGTTCCGGCAGTAGGGCGGTAACATAAAATAACGAGAAGTAACATGTTGATTAAGAGCGAATATAAGCCCCGGATGCTTTCTAAGGAAGAGCAGGTTAAAAAACCGTTGACCAGTGACGGGCGGATTAGTTTCGTCTTGCTGGCGATGGCGGTTTTGTTTGCCGGTTTGATAGTTCGTGGCTTGTATCTTCAAACAGTAACGTATAACTTCTTAAAAGATCAGGGTGATAACCAGATTGTACGGACTCAGGTGTTGCCGGCTACACGCGGTACGATTGAGGACAGGAACGGTGCGGTTTTGGCATTGAGTGCACCTACAGAATCTCTGTATGCCGTTCCCAAAGATATGGAGGAGATGCCGACTGCGGCGCAATTGGAACATCTTTCCGAGCTTATCGATGTTCCGGTCGATGTTTTAAGGAGCAAACTTGATCAGAAAAACAAATCGTTTATCTGGATCAAGCGTCAGCTCGACCACAAGCTTGCCGAAGAGGTGGAAGCCTTAGGTTTGAAACATTTTGCATTTCAAAAGGAATTAAAACGCCATTACCCGATGGGTAACCTTTTTGCACATGTCATCGGATTTACCGATATTGACGGCAAAGGTCAGGAAGGTTTGGAACTTTCGCTTGAAGACAGTTTGCATGCTGGAGAAGGTGCGGAAGTCGTATTGCGGGATCGGGAAGGCAATATTGTGGACAGTTTGGATTCTCCGCGTAATAAAGCCCCGCAAAACGGCAAAGACATTATTCTTTCTCTGGATCAGAGGATTCAGACTTTGGCTTATGAAGAGTTGAATAAGGCGGTCGAATACCATCAGGCAAAAGCCGGAACAGTGGTAGTGTTGGATGCCCGTACTGGGGAAATCCTCGCCTTGGTCAATACGCCTGCCTATGAGCCCAACAAACCCGGTCAGGCAGACAGCGAACAGAGGCGTAACCGTGCCGTTACCGACATGATCGAGCCCGGTTCGGCAATAAAGCCCTTTGTCATTGCGAAAGCACTGGATGCGGAGAAAACCAATTTGAACGAGAGGTTGAATACGCAGCCTTATAAAATTGGTCCGGCTCAGGTGCGCGATACCCATGTTTATCCTTCTTTGGATGTGCGCGGTATCATGCAGAAATCTTCCAATGTCGGTACAAGCAAACTGTCTGCACGATTCAGTTCGAAAGAAATGTATGATTTGTATCATGAATTGGGCATCGGTGTGCGTATGCATTCCGGTTTTCCGGGAGAAAGTGCGGGCGCGTTGCGTAATTGGCAAAAATGGCGGCCTATCGAACAGGCAACCATGTCTTTCGGTTATGGTCTTCAGTTGAGCCTGCTGCAATTGGCACGGGCCTATACCGTGTTGACACATGACGGTGTTTTGTTGCCGGTCAGCTTTGAGAAGCAGGCGGTTGCGCCGCAAGGCAAACGTATATTTAAAGCATCGACCGCACGTCAGGTGCGTGAGTTGATGGTTTCTGTAACCGAACCCGGCGGTACGGGTACGGCGGGTGCGGTAGATGGTTTCGACGTCGGCGCAAAAACCGGTACGGCGCGTAAGTTGGTCAACGGGCGTTACGTCGATTACAAACACGTTGCCACTTTCATCGGTTTTGCACCTGCCAAAAATCCCCGTGTGATTGTGGCGGTAACCATCGACGAACCGACTGCAAACGGTTACTACGGCGGCGTAGTGACAGGTCCGGTCTTCAAACAAGTCATGGGTGGCAGCCTGAACATCTTGGGCGTTTCTCCGACCAAGCCTCTGACCAATGTTGCAGCCGTCAAAACACCGTCTTAATCCGAGTATCAACGAGATTATTTTATGTTCAGCAAGTTAACCCCTTTAGCTGAAACCAACATTCCGCCTCTGCTGTGTGCAAACGCAGCAGGGCGTTTGTTGCATTCAGACAGCCGTCAAATTAAACAAGGTGATATTTTCGTTGCCTGTCAGGGCGAATATACCGACGGCCGCAGTTATATCCCCGCAGCCATTGCCAACGGCGCGGCTTTTGTTTTTTGGGACGACGACGGTAAATTCGCGTGGAATCCCGAATGGAAAGTCCCCAATCAAGGGATTAAGGATTTGAAACACCGTGCCGGTATGTTGGCGGCGCAAGTTTACGGCAACGTTTCAGGCGGCCTTAAAGTTTGGGGCGTAACCGGAACCAACGGCAAAACCTCTATCACACAATGGCTGGCGCAGGCCGCCGATTTGTTGGGCGAAAAAACCGCCATTATCGGCACGGTCGGCAACGGCTTTTGGGGTGCATTGGAAGAAACCACGCACACCACCCCCGCCCCCGTCGATGTCCAAACCCTGCTCTACCGTTTCCGCCGGCAAGGTGCAACAGCCGCCGCGATGGAAGTCTCCAGCCACGGGCTTGACCAGTCGCGCGTCAACGGTGTGCCATTCCGCAGCGCAATCTTTACCAACCTCACCCGAGACCACCTCGACTACCACGGCACGATGGAAGCCTACGGCGCTATCAAGTCGCGCCTGTTTTACTGGCAAGGCTTGAAACACGCAGTCATCAATACCGATGACGGATACGGCGCGGAACTCGTATGCCGTCTGAAAAAAGACTGTCCCGATTTAGCCGTTTACAGTTACGGCTTCAGCGAACACGCCGACATCCGCATTGTTCATTTCACCGCTTCTTCAGACGGCATAGCAGCCGTATTCCAAACCCCGTGGGGCGAAGGACGCTGTCGCACGCGCCTGCTCGGACGGTTCAACGCGCAAAACCTCGCCGCCTGCATCGCCTTGCTGTGCGCCAACGGCTATCCGCTTGATAAAGTATTGGATGTGCTGGCAAAAATCCGCCCTGCTTCGGGACGTATGGACTGCATCATGAACAGCGGCAAGCCCTTGGTCGTCGTCGATTACGCCCACACGCCCGACGCATTGGAAAAAGCACTCTCCACCTTGCAGGAAATCAAACCGCAGGGCGCGGCTTTGTGGTGCGTATTCGGCTGCGGCGGCAACCGCGACCGCGGCAAACGCCCGTTGATGGGCGCGGCGGCCGTACAGGGGGCGGATAAAGTCGTCGTTACCAGCGACAACCCGCGCTTGGAAAATCCGCAAGACATCATCAACGACATCCTGCCTGCCGTTCCCGCGCCCGAATGTGTCGAAGCCGACCGCGCCGCCGCCATCCGTTACGCAGTCGGACGTGCCGCCGCAAACGACATTATTCTGATTGCCGGAAAAGGGCATGAGAACTATCAGGATGTACAGGGCGTGAAGCACCATTTTTCCGATTTTGAAATCGCAGAAAAAGCATTGGCAGAGCTGGGATAGGGCATATCAAAAATGTTCAGGCGGTCTTAATTAAAACCATCTGAAAAAACAAACGGAAGAAATCATGAAACCACTAGATTTAAACTTCATCTGCCAAGCTCTCAAGCTTCCGATGCCGTCTGAAAACAAACCCGTGTCGCGCATCGTAACCGACAGCCGCGACATACGCGCGGGCGATGTGTTTTTCGCATTGGCGGGCGAGCGGTTTGACGCGCATGATTTTGTCGAAGACGTATTGGCTGCGGGTGCGGCGGCGGTTGTGGTTTCGCGGGAAGATTGCGCGTCTTTGAAAGGCGCTTTGAAAGTCGATGACACGCTTGCCGAATTGCAAACACTGGCAAAGGCTTGGCGTGAAAATGTGAACCCGTTTGTGTTCGGCATTACCGGTTCGGGCGGCAAGACGACGGTGAAGGAAATGCTGGCTGCGGTATTGCGCCGCCGTTTCGGCGATGATGCCGTGTTGGCGACTATGGGTAATTTCAACAACCATATTGGGCTGCCGCTGACTTTGTTGAAATTAAACGAAAAACACCGCTATGCAGTCATCGAAATGGGCATGAACCATTTCGGCGAACTGGCGGTTTTGACGCAAATTGCCAAACCTGATGCCGCCTTGGTCAACAACGCCCTGCGCGCTCATGTCGGTTGCGGTTTCGACGGAGTGGGCGATATTGCCAAAGCGAAAAGCGAGATTTATCAAGGCTTATGTTCAGACGGCATGGCACTGATTCCTCAAGAAGATGCCAATATGGCCGTGTTCAAAACGGCAACGCTTAATTTGAATACGCGCACTTTTGGCATCGATAGCGGCGATGTCCATGCGGAAAATATCGTGCTGAAACCTTTGTCGTGCGAATTTGATTTGGTGTGCGGCGACGAACGCGCAGCCGTGGTGCTGCCTGTTCCCGGCCGCCACAATGTCCACAACGCCGCCGCTGCCGCCGCGCTGGCTTTGGCTGCGGGTTTGGGTTTGAACGATGTGGCGGAAGGTTTGAAAGGTTTCAGCAATATCAAAGGCCGTCTGAACGTCAAATCCGGCATCAAAGGCGCGACCCTGATTGATGATACCTACAATGCGAATCCCGACAGTATGAAAGCCGCGATTGACGTGTTGGCGCGTATGCCTGCGCCGCGTATTTTCGTGATGGGCGATATGGGCGAACTGGGCGAGGACGAAGCAGCCGCCATGCACGCCGAAGTCGGCGCGTATGCCCGCGACCAAGGCATCGAAGCGGCTTATTTTGTCGGCGACAACAGCGTCGAAGCGGCGGAAACATTTGGTGCAGACGGTTTGTGGTTCGCCGCCAAAGACCCGTTGATTCAAGTGTTGCGCCACGATTTGCCCGAACGCGCCACCGTGTTGGTGAAAGGTTCGCGCTTTATGCAGATGGAAGAAGTGGTCGAGGCATTGGAGGATAAGTGAAAATGAAAAGCCGACGTTTTTTTAAAGCCTTATTGCTGATTGCCGCACTGGTCGGCGCGTTTTATGCCGGAATGCGGACGCAGGCGTATCTTTATGAAGATTTATGTTTAGACTTGGGCGGCGGCAAAAATCCGGGGAGTTACCCGATTTGCGTGATTGAGAAAGTCTCTGCCCGATAATCGCCACACGCCGTCTGAAACCTTGCCGGGCGGCAAGCCAACCTCAAACGGGCGCAAGCCCGATGTATAGTGGATTAACAAAAATCAGGACAAGGCGGCGAAGCCGCAGACAGTACAGATAGTACGGAACCGATTCACTTGGTGCTTGAGCACCTTAGAGAATCGTTCTCTTTGAGCTAAGGCGAGGCAACGCCGTACCGGTTTTTGTTAATCCACTATAACGACAAAACAAAAAAAGGAAGCCCCATGTTTTTATGGCTCGCACATTTCAGCAACTGGTTAACCGGCCTGAATATTTTTCAATACACCACATTCCGCGCCGTCATGGCGGCGTTGACCGCCTTGGCGTTTTCCCTGATGTTCGGCCCGTGGACGATACGCAGGCTGACCGCGCTCAAATGCGGGCAGGCAGTGCGTACCGACGGCCCGCAAACCCACCTCGTCAAAAACGGCACGCCGACGATGGGCGGTTCGCTGATTTTGACCGCCATTACCGTGTCGACTTTATTGTGGGGCAACTGGGCGAACCCGTATATCTGGATTCTCTTGGGCGTACTGCTTGCCACCGGTGCGCTCGGTTTTTACGACGACTGGCGCAAAGTCGTCTATAAAGACCCCAACGGCGTGTCCGCCAAATTCAAAATGGTGTGGCAGTCAAGCGTTGCCATTATCGCCGGTTTGGCATTGTTTTACCTTGCCGCCAATTCCGCCAACAATATTTTGATTGTCCCGTTCTTCAAACAAATCGCCCTGCCGCTGGGCGTGGTCGGCTTTTTGGTGTTGTCTTACCTGACCATCGTCGGCACATCCAACGCCGTCAACCTCACCGACGGCTTGGACGGCCTTGCCGCCTTCCCCGTCGTCCTCGTTGCCGCCGGGCTCGCCATTTTCGCCTACGTCAGCGGACACTACCAATTTTCCCAATACCTCCAGCTTCCCTATGTCGCCGGCGCGAACGAAGTCGCTATATTCTGCACCGCCATGTGCGGCGCGTGCCTCGGATTTTTGTGGTTCAACGCCTATCCCGCGCAAGTCTTTATGGGCGATGTCGGCGCATTAGCATTGGGCGCGGCACTCGGTACCGTCGCCGTCATCGTCCGCCAAGAGTTTGTCCTCGTCATTATGGGCGGTCTGTTCGTCGTAGAAGCCGTGTCCGTTATGCTTCAGGTCGGCTGGTATAAGAAAACCAAAAAACGCATCTTCCTGATGGCGCCGATTCATCACCACTATGAACAAAAAGGCTGGAAAGAAACCCAAGTCGTCGTCCGCTTTTGGATTATCACCATCGTCTTAGTGTTAATCGGCTTGAGTACCCTCAAAATCCGCTGAACCTATGCCGTCTGAACGCCTTTCAGACGGCATTTGAACGCGCCTGCGGCGGCAATCTGTCCCGTCCTATCGTTAACGGCAGCTGAAAAACCGCCCCTCACCGAAATAGGAGAGAAAACATGAAACAGACAGTCAAATGGCTTGCAGCCGCCCTGATTGCCTTGGGCTTGAACCAAGCGGTGTGGGCGGATGGCGTATCGGATTTTCGGGAAACGCTTCAAGCTGCGGAGCAAGGGAATGCCGATGCCCAATATAATTTGGGTAATATGTATGCACAAGGGCAAGGAGTCCGTCAAGACGATGCACAGGCAACGCAGTGGTTTCGTAAGTCTGCAGAGCAAGGGAATGCTAAAGCCCAATTTAATTTAGGTCTGATGTATGCTAACGGGCAAGGAGTCCGTCAAGACGATGCACAGGCAGCGCAGTGGTTTCGTAAGTCTGCAGAGCAAGGGAATGCTAAAGCCCAATTTAATTTGGGCTTGATGTATGCCAACGGGCAAGGAGTCCGTCAAGACGATGCACAGGCAGTGCTGTGGTTTCGCAAGGCTGCAGAACAAGGGGTTGCCACTGCCCAATTCGGTTTGGGTGTGATGTATTACGAAGGCGAAGGCGTCCGTCAAGACTATGCACAGGCAGTACAGTGGTATCGTAGGGCTGCAGAACAAGGGTATGCCGATGCCCAAAATAATTTGGGTCTGATGTATGCTAATGGGCATGGAGTTCGTCAAGATTATGCACAGGCAGTGCAGTGGTATCGTAGGGCTGCGGAGCAAGGGAAGGCAGAAGCCCAAAATAATTTGGGTGAGATGTATTACAAAGGCGAAGGAGTTCGTCAGGATTATAAACAGGCAGTGCAGTGGTTTCGCAATGCGGCAGAACAAGGGGTTGACGAAGCCCAATTTTATTTGGGCATAATGTATTACAAAGGGCACGGCGTGCGCCAAGACCTTGCGCTCGCTCAAGAATGGCTTGGCAAAGCGTGTCAAAACGGATACCAAAAAGGCTGCGACAATTACCAACGCCTGAAGGCGGGTTATTGAACAGCTCGCGATGCCGTCTGAAAGCGGCTTGAGCAGGAGCGGACATCTCCCCCCCTGCACAATATGATTTGTTTTAGGACAAAACCAAAATGACGCTTGAAAACAAAAAAATCCTCGTCGCCGGACTAGGCGGCACGGGTATTTCCATGATTGCCTACCTGCGCAAAACCGGCGCGGAGGTAGCTGCTTATGATGCGGAGCTGAAAGCTGAACGCGTGTCGCAAATCGGTAAGATGTTTGACGGGCTGGTGTTTTACACGGGTCGTCTGAAAGATGCGTTGGACAACGGTTTCGATATTCTGGCGCTCAGTCCCGGCATCAGCGAGCGTCAGCCGGATATTGAGGCGTTCAAGCAAAGCGGCGGGCGCGTGTTGGGCGACATCGAATTGTTGGCGGACATTGTGAACCGCCGCGGCGACAAGGTGATTGCGATTACCGGCAGCAACGGCAAAACCACGGTAACGAGCCTGGTCGGCTATCTCTGCATCAAGTGCGGGCTGGATACCGTCATCGCGGGCAATATCGGCACGCCGGTTTTGGAGGCGGAATTGCAGCGCGAAGGCAAAAAGGCGGACGTGTGGGTGTTGGAGCTTTCCAGCTTCCAACTGGAAAACACCGAAAGCCTGCGCCCGACTGCGGCGACGGTACTGAACATTTCCGAAGACCATCTCGACCGCTACGACGACTTGCTCGACTACGCGCATACCAAGGACAAGATTTTCCGTGGCGATGGCGTGCAGGTTTTGAATGCGGACGATGCGTTCTGCCGCGCGATGAAGCGCGCCGGGCGCGATGTGAAATGGTTTTCGTTGGAACACGAAGCCGATTTTTGGTTGGAACGCGAGACAGGCCAACTGAAACAAGGCGATGAAGATTTGATTGCCACGCAAGACATCCCGCTGCAAGGCTTACACAACGCCGCCAACGTTATGGCTGCCGTGGCTTTGTGCGAGGCCGTCGGTTTGCCGCGCGAAGCATTGCTGGAACACGTTAAAACCTTCCAAGGCCTGCCGCACCGCGTGGAAAAAATCGGCGAGAAAAACGGCGTGGTATTCATCGACGACAGCAAAGGCACGAACGTCGGTGCGACCGCCGCCGCGATTGCCGGTTTGCAAAATCCGCTCTTCGTGATTTTGGGCGGCATGGGCAAAGGGCAGGACTTCACGCCCCTGCGCGACGCGCTTGCCGGCAAGGCGAAAGGCGTGTTCCTGATCGGCGTCGATGCGCCGCAAATCCGCCGCGATTTGGACGGCTGCGGTCTGAATATGACCGACTGCGCCACTTTGGAAGAAGCCGTTCAGACGGCATACTCCCAAGCCGAAGCGGGCGATATTGTGCTGCTCAGCCCCGCCTGCGCGAGCTTTGATATGTTCAAAGGCTACGCGCACCGTTCGGAAGTGTTTATCGAGGCGTTCAAGGTTTTGTGATGCCGTCTGAAACGCAAACGCCGTCATTGTTGGGCGGGAAGGAAAGATTTAGAATATTAATTGGGGATGTATCGCATGTTCGGACGGCATTATCTGCCGTCTGAAATTTTTGCCCTTCGCGGCAGATGCAAACAGAATGACAGGTGGTTTTTTTGAAGATTTCGGACATATTGGTAAAGGTGGGGAGCGGTATCCACACTCTGCTGCTCGACAGGCAGATTGTGCGCGACGGCAGGAAATTCGACACGCCGCTTTTGTGGATGTTGGTGTTGATGACGGTATTCAGCCTGCTGATGATTTATTCGGCTTCGGTGGATTCGGCGGTACGCGAAGGCGGCAGCCAATTCGGCTATGTCGGCAAACAGGCGGCGTATGTAGCAGGCAGTGCGTTCTTATGCGGTTGCTTTAGCCTTTTGAAGATGAAAACGTGGCGGTGGCTGGTGCCGTGGATATTCGCCAGTTCGGTTATGTTGTTGGTTGCTGTACTGCTTGTCGGCAATGAAGTCAATGGTGCGAAACGTTGGATTCCCTTGGTGATAGTCAATTTCCAACCGACCGAGTTATTTAAGTTGGCGGTCATCTTGTATCTGGCCAGCCTGTTTACCCGCCGTGAAGAAGTGTTGCGCAGTATGGAGCACCTCGGCTGGCGGTCGATTTGGCGGGGGACGGCCAATCTGGCTATGTCTTTCACCAATCCTCAGGCGCGCCGCGAAACCAAAGAAATGTATAACCGCTTCCGGTCGATTATCCTGCCTATCATGCTGGTGGCCTTCGGCTTGACGCTGGTGATGTTCCAGCCGGATTTCGGTTCGTTTGTCGTGATTACCGTCATTACTGTCGGGTTGCTGTTCCTTGCGGGTTTGCCGTGGAAATATTTTTTCATTCTGGTAGGCAGTGTTTTGAGCGGGATGGTGCTGATGATTGCCGCCGCCCCTTACCGTATGCAAAGGGTGCTGACCTTTCTCGACCCTTGGCAGGACAAACAGAACACAGGCTATCAGCTTACCCAGTCGCTGATGGCGATCGGGCGAGGCGACTGGTTCGGTATGGGTTTGGGGGCAAGTTTGAGCAAACGCGGGTTTCTGCCGGAAGCGCATACCGATTTTATTTTCGCCATTATTGCCGAAGAATTTGGTTTCTTCGGTATGTGTGTGCTGGTGTTCTGTTATGGTTGGCTGGTCATACGCGCGTTTTCCATTGGTAAACAGGCGCGTGATTTGGGGTTGACCTTCAATGCCTATATCGCTTCGGGTATCGGTATTTGGATCGGTATCCAAAGTTTCTTCAATATCGGCGTGAATATCGGCGCGTTGCCGACCAAAGGTCTGACGCTGCCGCTGATTTCTTACGGCGGTTCGGCAGTGGGGGTAATGTTTTTCAGTATTATGCTGCTGTTGCGCATCGATTATGAAAACCGCCGGAAAATGCGCGGTTACCAAGAGGAGTAAATCATGGGCGGTAAAACCTTCATGCTGATGGCGGGCGGTACCGGTGGTCATATTTTCCCTGCGCTGGCGGTGGCGGATTCGTTGCGCGCGCGCGGCCATCATGTGATTTGGCTGGGCAGTAAGGATTCGATGGAAGAGCGTATCGTGCCGCAATACGATATTCCGCTTGAAACGCTGGCGATTAAGGGCGTACGCGGCAACGGCATCAAACGCAAGCTAATGCTGCCGTTTACTTTGTATCAAACCGTCCGCGAGGCGCAGCGGATTATCCGCAAACACCGTGTCGAGTGCGTCATCGGCTTCGGTGGCTTCGTTACCTTCCCCGGCGGTTTGGCGGCGAAGCTCTTGGGCGTGCCGATTGTGATTCACGAGCAAAACGCCGTAGCTGGTTTGTCCAACCGCCACTTGTCGCGCTGGGCAAAGCGGGTGTTGTACGCTTTTCCGAAAGCGTTCAGCCACGAAGGCGGTTTGGTCGGTAACCCCGTCCGCGCCGATATTAGCAACCTGCCCGTGCCTGCCGAACGCTTCCAAGGGCGTGAAGGCCGTCTGAAAATTTTGGTGGTCGGCGGCAGTTTGGGTGCAGACGTTTTGAACAAAACCGTACCGCAGGCATTGGCTTTGCTGCCCGACAATGCGCGTCCGCAGATGTACCACCAATCGGGACGGGGCAAGCTGGGCAGCTTGCAGGCGGATTACGACGCGCTGGGCGTGAAGGCCGAATGCGTGGAATTTATTACCGATATGGTATCCGCCTACCGCGATGCCGATTTGGTGATTTGCCGTGCCGGCGCGCTGACGATTGCCGAGTTAACTGCGGCAGGGTTGGGCGCGTTGTTAGTGCCGTATCCTCACGCCGTTGATGACCATCAAACCGCCAACGCGCGTTTTATGGTGCAGGCGGAGGCGGGATTGCTGTTGCCGCAAACCCAATTGACAGCGGAAAAACTCGCCGAAATCCTCGGCAGCCTGAACCGCGAAAAATGCCTCAAATGGGCAGAAAACGCCCGTACATTGGCACTGCCGCACAGCGCGGACGACGTTGCCGAAGCCGCGATTGCGTGTGCGGCGTAAACTGCCGAACCATGCCGTCTGAAAAGCCGTTCAGACGGCATGGATGTTTTTTATTTCAATCCGCTATATATTTGTCAGAAAACTATGGCGCGCAAACGGTCAGCCCTTTAAAATAACGCCTTTACGCATCGAAAATCCACCGGAACGCAACGTTATGATGAAAAATCGAGTAAGCAACATCCATTTTGTCGGTATCGGCGGAGCCGGTATGAGCGGCATCGCCGAAGTCTTGCACAATTTGGGCTTTAAAGTTTCCGGTTCGGATCAGGCGCGAAATGCTGCTACCGAGCATTTGAGCAGCCTGGGCATTCAAGTTTATCCCGGCCATACCGCAGAACACGTTAACGGTGCGGATGTCGTCGTTACCTCTACCGCCGTCAAAAAAGAAAATCCCGAAGTCGTTGCTGCGTTGGAGCAGCAAATTCCCGTTATTCCGCGCGCCCTGATGTTGGCGGAGCTGATGCGCTTCCGCGACGGCATCGCCATTGCCGGCACGCACGGCAAAACCACGACCACCAGCCTGACCGCCTCCATCCTCGGTGCGGCAGGACTCGACCCCACTTTCGTTATCGGCGGCAAACTCAACGCCGCAGGTACTAATGCCCGCTTGGGCAAAGGCGAATACATCGTTGCCGAAGCCGACGAATCCGATGCCTCTTTCCTGCATCTGACCCCGATTATGTCCGTCGTGACCAATATCGATGAAGACCATATGGATACCTACGGGCACAGCGTCGAAAAACTGCATCAGGCGTTTGTTGATTTTATCCACCGTATGCCCTTCTACGGCAAAGCTTTTTTGTGTATTGACAGCGAACACGTCCGCGCGATTTTGCCCAAAGTGAGCAAACCTTATGCTACTTACGGTTTGGACGATACCGCCGACATCTACGCCACCGACATCGAAAACGTCGGCGCGCAAATGAAATTTACCGTCCATGTTCAAATGAAAGGACATGAGCAGGGGTCGTTTGAAGTCGTGCTGAATATGCCCGGCAGACACAACGTGCTGAACGCATTGGCAGCCATCGGCGTGGCGCTGGAAGTTGGCGCATCGGTTGAAGCGATCCAAAAAGGGCTGCTTGACTTTGAGGGTGTCGGCCGCCGCTTCCAAAAATACGGCGACATCAAGTTGCCAAACGGCGGGACCGCGCTCTTGGTGGACGACTACGGACACCACCCCGTCGAAATGGCGGCAACCCTCGCCGCCGCACGCGGCGCGTATCCCGACAAACGCCTGGTGCTCGCCTTCCAACCGCACCGCTATACCCGCACGCGCGATTTGTTTGAAGACTTTACCAAAGTCCTCAATACCGTTGATGCGCTGGTGTTGACCGAAGTCTATGCCGCCGGTGAAGAGCCGATTGCCGCAGCCGATTCCCGCGCCTTGGCACGCGCCATCCGCGTATTGGGCAAACTTGAACCGATTTACTGTGAAAACGTTGCCGACCTGCCCGAAATGCTGTTGAACGTTTTGCAGGACGGCGACATCGTATTGAACATGGGTGCAGGCAGCATCAACCGCGTCCCCTCCGCGCTGCTGGAGTTGTCGAAACAGATTTGAGGCACACCCGCCTGACAGACGGAACATCATATAAAGGTCGTCTGAAACCGCAAATCAGGTTTCAGACGACCTCTGACAACAAGCATAAAGCAATCAGGAAAGAACAAAAACAATGCAGAATTTTGGCAAAGTGGCCGTATTGATGGGCGGTTTTTCCAGCGAACGAGAAATCTCGCTGGACAGCGGTACCGCCATTTTGAACGCCTTAAAAAGCAAAGGCATAGATGCACACGCCTTCGATCCCAAGGAAACCCCATTGTCTGAATTGAAGGCACAAGGTTTTCAGACGGCATTCAACATCCTTCACGGTACTTACGGCGAAGACGGTGCTGTTCAGGGCGCGTTGGAATTGTTGGGCATTCCTTATACCGGCAGCGGTGTCGCCGCTTCCGCCATCGGCATGGACAAATACCGCTGCAAGCTGATTTGGCAAGCCTTGGGGCTGCCTGTTCCTGAGTTCGCCGTCTTACACGAAGACTCCGATTTTGATGCTGTCGAGCAGCAGCTCGGTTTGCCCATGTTTGTTAAACCGGCAGCCGAAGGCAGCAGCGTTGGCGTGGTGAAAGTGAAAGAAAAAGGCCGTCTGAAAAGCGTGTACGAAGAATTGAAGCACCTTCAAGGCGAAATCATTGCCGAACGGTTTATCGGCGGCGGCGAATATTCCTGCCCTGTGTTGAACGGCAAAGGCCTGCCCAGCATACACATCATCCCCGCGACCGAGTTTTACGATTACGAAGCCAAATACAACCGCGACGACACTGTTTATCAATGTCCGTCCGAAGACTTGAGCGAGGCTGAAGAAAACCTGATGCGTTCTCTGGCAGTCCGCGGGGCTCAGGCAATCGGGGCAGAAGGCTGCGTGCGTGTCGATTTCCTCAGAGATACCGACGGTAAGCTGTACCTATTGGAAATCAATACGTTGCCCGGTATGACGAGCCACAGTTTAGTACCGAAATCCGCCGCCCGGACAGGCGTGGATTTTGCCGATTTATGTATTGAAATTCTGAAGACCGCACATGTGGGATAATGCTGAAGCAATGGGACGGCTGACGCGCTGGCTGCTTGTTATTGTGGCGGTGTTGCTGGCTTTGTCGGGATTCGTTTGGTTTTATAATTCAAATTATCTTCCTGTTAAGCAGGTATCATTAAAGGGTGATTTGGTTTATTCCAATCAAAAAGAATTGGGCGTTTTGGCGAAAAAATATATTCATGGAAATATATTGAGGGCGGATATCAACGGAGTACAGGAGGCCTACCGCCGATATCCGTGGATTGCTTCTGCCATGGTGCGCCGCAGGTTTCCTGATACGGTCGAGATTGTTTTGACAGAACGTAAGCCGGTTGCGCATTGGGGAGACAGTGCCTTGGTGGATAGCGAGGGTAATGTTTTTAAGGCTCGTCTAAACAGACCGGGCATGCCGGTATTTAGAGGGGTGGAAGGAACGTCTGCCGATATACTCCGCCGTTACGGCGAATTTTCGGCAATTTTGGCAAAGCAGGGTTTGGGTATCAAAGAAATAACCTATACGGCGCGTTCGGCGTGGATTATTGTGTTGGACAACAATATCACTGTCAGGCTTGGTCGGGAAAATGATATAAAACGTCTCCGGCTTTTTACCGAGGCGTGGCAGCATTTGTTGCGTAAAAATAAAAATCGGTTATCCTATGTGGATATGAGGTATAAGGACGGATTTTCAGTCCGCTATGCTTCCGACGGTTTACCCGAAAAAGAAACCGAAGAATAGTGGGGACAGGTATCGGACAGATTACGGCCGTGCCGTCTGAAACGGTGCGGCGCAAATTTCAATCAGTTTTAAGAGCAGACGAACAATGGAACAGCAGAAAAGATATATCAGCGTACTGGATATCGGTACGTCTAAAGTCCTCGCACTGATCGGGGAAGTTCAAGATGACGACAAAATCAACATCGTCGGTTTGGGGCAGGCTCCTTCACGGGGCTTGCGCGCGGGCATGGTAACCAATATCGATGCCACCGTCCAAGCCATCAGGCAGGCGGTCAATGATGCCGAGCTGATGGCGGATACCAAAATTACCCACGTTACCACAGGTATCGCAGGCAACCACATCCGCAGCCTCAATTCGCAAGGTGTGGTTAAAATCAAAGACGGGGAAGTAACGCAGGCAGACATCGACCGCGCCATTGAAACGGCAAAGGCAATCAATATCCCGCCCGATCAAAAAATTCTCGATGCCGTGGTTCAAGACTACATTATCGACACCCAACTTGGCGTGAGGGAGCCCATCGGTATGAGCGGTGTGCGTCTGGATACGCGGGTGCACATCATTACCGGTGCAAGTACGGCAGTGCAGAATGTCCAAAAATGTATCGAGCGGTGCGGCTTGAAAAGCGATCAAATCATGCTTCAGCCGTTGGCAAGCGGGCAGGCGGTGCTGACTGAAGATGAAAAAGACCTCGGCGTATGCGTCATCGACATTGGTGGCGGAACGACCGATATTGCCGTTTATATGAACGGCGCCATCCGCCATACGTCCGTCATTCCGGCCGGTGGTAATCTGATTACCAAAGATTTGTCCAAATCGTTGAGAACACCTCTCGATGCTGCCGAGTACATTAAAATCCATTATGGCGTGGCATCATGCGATACGGAAGGCTTGGGTGAGATGATTGAAGTTCCGGGCGTGGGTGACCGGACATCGCGTCAGGTTTCCAGTAAGGTTTTGGCAGCAATCATCAGCGCACGCATTCAGGAGATTTTTGGCGTAGTGCTGGGCGAGCTGCAAAAATCGGGTTTCCCCAAAGAAGTGCTGAATGCGGGTATCGTTCTGACCGGCGGTGTGTCCATGATGACCGGGATTGTGGAATTTGCCGAAAAAATCTTCGATCTGCCTGTACGCACCGGTGCGCCCCAAGAAATGGGCGGTTTGTCCGACCGTGTCCGCACACCGCGCTTTTCTACCGCTATCGGTCTGCTTCATGCAGCACGCAAGCTGGAAGGAAACTTGCCGCAGCCGGAAAACGGTGCAGTGCAAGAGAGGGAAGGGGGCGGCGGTTTGTTGGCAAGATTGAAGCGGTGGATTGAAAACAACCTCTGAACAGGTGGATTGCCGTTTGACAGGTGAGAAGTATTTTGCCAGCAGCAAGATACTTCTTATATAATAAATAATAATTTATTTAAACCGTCCTCTGAACGGGGCGAGCAGGAGTTTTTGAATGGAATTTGTTTACGACGTGGCAGAATCGGCAGTCAGCCCTGCGGTAATTAAAGTAATCGGCTTGGGCGGCGGCGGTTGCAATGCAATCAATAACATGGTTGCCAACAATGTGCGCGGTGTGGAGTTTATCAGTGCCAATACGGATGCGCAGTCTCTGGCAAAAAACCATGCGGCAAAAAGAATCCAGTTGGGCACGAATCTGACACGAGGTTTGGGTGCGGGCGCGAATCCCGATATCGGCCGTGCGGCAGCCCAGGAAGACCGGGAGGCCATTGAAGAAGCCATTCGCGGTGCAAACATGCTCTTTATTACGACCGGTATGGGCGGCGGTACCGGCACCGGTTCCGCGCCGGTTGTTGCTGAGATTGCCAAGTCTTTGGGCATTCTGACCGTTGCCGTAGTTACCCGTCCGTTTTCTTATGAAGGCAAACGCGTCCATGTGGCACAAGCAGGGTTGGAACAGTTGAAAGAACACGTCGATTCGCTGATCATCATCCCGAACGACAAACTGATGACCGCATTGGGTGAAGACGTAACAATGCGTGAAGCCTTCCGCGCCGCCGACAATGTATTGCGCGATGCGGTTGCCGGCATTTCCGAAGTCGTTACCTGTCCGAGCGAAATCATCAACCTCGACTTTGCCGACGTGAAAACCGTGATGAGCAATCGCGGTATCGCTATGATGGGTTCGGGTTATGCCCAAGGTATCGACCGTGCGCGTATGGCGACCGATCAAGCCATTTCCAGTCCGCTGCTGGACGATGTAACTTTGGATGGTGCGCGCGGTGTGCTGGTCAATATTACGACTGCTCCGGGTTGCCTGAAAATGTCCGAGTTGTCTGAAGTCATGAAAATCGTCAACCAAAGCGCGCATCCCGATTTGGAATGCAAATTCGGTGCTGCTGAAGACGAGACCATGAGCGAAGATGCCATTCGGATTACCATTATCGCTACCGGTCTGAAAGAAAAAGGCGCGGTCGATCCTGCTCCGGCAAGGGAGGTAGAACCGGTTGCCCCGTCCAAACAGGAGCAAAGCCACAATGTCGAAGGTATGATCCGCACCAATCGCGGTATCCGCACCATGAATCTGACAGCAGCGGATTTCGACAATCAGTCCGTACTTGACGACTTTGAAATCCCTGCGATTTTGCGCCGTCAGTACAATTCAGACAAATAATGCTCCGTGTGCCGTAAACCCATTGCCTCCCGAACCGGTTTGTCCGGTTTGGGAGGTATGTTTTTCAAGATGTTGCAATTCCGTACGGTTTGCGGTCGGCGGATTCAGATTTTTCCACTTGAGACAGACTTTCAGATATGGACACTTCAAAACAAACACTGTTGGACAGGATTTTCAATCTTCGGGCAAACGGTACAACGGTCCGTACCGAATTGATGGCGGGTTTGACGACATTTTTGACGATGTGTTACATCGTTATCGTCAACCCGTTGATTTTGGGCGAGACCGGCATGGATATGGGGGCGGTATTCGTCGCCACCTGTATCGCGTCTGCCATCGGCTGTTTTGTTATGGGTTTTGTCGGCAACTATCCGATTGCACTCGCACCGGGGATGGGGCTGAATGCCTATTTCACTTTCGCTGTGGTTAAAGGCATGGGTGTGCCTTGGCAGGTGGCTTTGGGTGCGGTGTTCATCTCCGGTCTGATTTTCATCCTGTTCAGCTTTTTTAAAGTCAGGGAAATGCTGGTCAACGCACTGCCTATGGGTTTGAAAATGTCGATTGCTGCCGGTATAGGTCTGTTCTTGGCATTGATTTCTCTGAAAGGCGCAGGCATTATCGTTGCCAATCCGGCAACCTTGGTCGGTTTGGGCGATATTCATCAGCCCAGCGCACTGTTGGCGTTGTTCGGTTTTGCTATGGTGGTCGTATTGGGGCATTTCCGCGTTCAAGGCGCAATCATCATCACCATTCTGACGATTACCGTCATTGCCAGCCTGATGGGTTTGAACGAGTTTCACGGCGTGGTCGGCGAAGTGCCGGGCATTGCGCCGACCTTTATGCAGATGGATTTTAAAGGCCTGTTTACCGTCAGCATGGTCAGTGTGATTTTCGTCTTCTTCTTGGTCGATCTGTTTGACAGTACCGGAACGCTGGTCGGCATATCCCACCGTGCCGGACTACTGGTGGACGGTAAGCTGCCCCGCCTGAAACGCGCACTGCTTGCAGACTCTACCGCCATTGTGGCGGGTGCGGCTTTGGGTACTTCTTCAACCACGCCTTATGTGGAAAGCGCGGCGGGCGTATCGGCAGGCGGACGGACCGGTCTGACGGCGGTTACCGTCGGCGTATTGATGCTGGCGTGTCTGATGTTCTCACCATTGGCGAAAAGTGTTCCCGCTTTTGCTACCGCGCCCGCCCTGCTTTACGTCGGCACGCAGATGCTCCGCAGCGCGAGGGACATTGATTGGGACGATATGACTGAAGCCGCGCCCGCATTCCTGACCATTGTCTTCATGCCGTTTACCTATTCGATTGCAGACGGCATCGCCTTCGGCTTCATCAGCTATGCCGTGGTCAAACTTTTGTGCCGCCGCACCAAAGACGTACCGCCTATGGTATGGGTTGTTGCCGTATTGTGGGCATTGAAATTCTGGTATTTGGGCTGATTGATTCGATATTAAAAATGCCGTCTGAAAGGTTTTCAGACGGCATTTTGTTTGCTGGTATATTTAATTTTTATTAAATTATATAAAAATCAAATATATAATAAACTACATCAGATTACTTGAAAATAATATATTGTTTTTATGTATAAAATATTTTATAAGTTTTCAGGATTTTGATTATTGAAAATTTTCTTGATTTCCTGATAATTTTATCGGAAACAAATAAGTTAAAATTAATTCATTTAAATCATAGTGTTAAAATAAAATATTAAAATTATGTAATGAGTCTCCTTAAAAATGTTTGACATTTCCAGTCTTATGTTTTAGATTACCGAAAAATAAAACTACATAATACTACAAAGGAACATTACTATGAAACCAATTCAGATGTTTTCCCTTTTTCTGAATAATCCCCTTGTTTTCTTCTTGTCTGCGGTTTTGCCGCATAATTCCGAACGGTCTGCTGTTTTTCTTTAATTCGTTCGAAATATCAATAAGATAATTGTTCCCATATATTTTTCATGATTGGATTGGGATGCCCGACGCGTCGGATGGCTGTGTTTTGCCGTCCGAATGTGATGGAAGCCTGTCCATACTGAAAAAAAGTCTATAAAGGAGAAATATGATGAGTCAACACTCTGCCGGAGCACGTTTCCGCCAAGCAGTGAAAGAATCGAATCCTCTTGCCGTCGTCGGTTGCGTCAATACTTACTTTGCACGATTGGCTACTCAAAGCGGTTTCAAAGCCATCTATCTGTCTGGCGGCGGCGTGGCAGCCTGCTCTTGCGGTATCCCTGATTTGGGCATTACCACAATGGAAGATGTGCTGATCGACGCGCGGCGCATTACGGATAACGTGGATACGCCTTTGCTGGTGGACATCGATGTGGGTTGGGGCGGTGCATTCAATATTGCCCGTACCATTCGCAACTTTGAACGCGCCGGTGTGGCAGCGGTTCACATCGAAGATCAGGTAGCGCAAAAACGCTGCGGCCACCGTCCGAACAAAGCCATCGTTTCTAAAGATGAAATGGTCGACCGTATCAAAGCTGCCGTAGATGCCCGCGTTGATGAGAACTTTGTGATTATGGCGCGTACCGATGCGCTGGCGGTAGAAGGTTTGGATGCCGCTATCGAACGCGCTCAGGCTTGTGTCGAAGCCGGTGCAGACATGATTTTCCCTGAAGCCATGACCGATTTGAAAATGTACCGCCAATTTGCAGATGCAGTGAAAGTTCCTGTATTGGCCAACATTACCGAGTTTGGTTCCACTCCGCTTTATACCCAAAGCGAGCTGGCTGAAAACGGTGTGTCGCTGGTGCTGTATCCGCTGTCATCGTTCCGCGCAGCAAGTAAAGCCGCTTTGAATGTTTATGAAGCGATTATGCGCGATGGCACTCAGGCCGCAGTGGTTGACACTATGCAAACCCGTGCCGAGCTGTACGAGCATCTGAACTATCATGCCTTCGAGCAAAAACTGGATAAATTGTTTCAAAAATAAGTAACCGCTTTCAGACGGCCTTTCAACAAATCCGCATCGGCCGTCTGAAAAATAAAACCCACAAAAATACAAAGGAGAAATACCATGACTGAAACTACTCAAACCCCGACTTTCAAACCTAAAAAATCCGTTGCGCTTTCTGGCGTTGCGGCCGGTAATACCGAATTGTGTACCGTTGGCCGTACCGGCAACGATTTGAGCTATCGCGGTTACGACATCTTGGATTTGGCACAAAAATGCGAGTTTGAAGAAGTCGCCCACCTGCTGATTCACGGTCATCTGCCCAACAAATTCGAGCTGGCCGCTTATAAAACCAAGCTCAAATCCATGCGCGGCCTGCCTATCCGTGTGATTAAAGTTTTGGAAAGCCTGCCTGCACATACCCATCCGATGGATGTGATGCGTACCGGCGTATCCATGCTGGGCTGCGTTCATCCTGAACGTGAAGGCCATCCGGAAAGTGAAGCGCGCGACATCGCCGACAAACTGATCGCCAGCCTCGGCAGCATCCTCTTGTACTGGTATCAATATTCGCACAACGGCAAACGCATTGAAGTTGAAAGCGAAGAAGAGACTATCGGCGGTCATTTCCTGCACCTGTTGCACGGCAAACGCCCAAGCGAATCACACATCAAAGCCATGCACGTTTCACTGATTCTGTATGCGGAACACGAGTTCAACGCTTCTACCTTTACCGCCCGCGTGATTGCCGGTACAGGCTCTGATATGTACTCCAGCATTACCGGTGCAATCGGCGCGTTGAAAGGTCCGAAACACGGCGGTGCGAACGAAGTGGCTTACGATATTCAAAAACGCTACCGCAATGCCGACGAAGCCGAAGCAGACATCCGCGAACGCATCGGCCGCAAAGAAATCGTGATCGGTTTCGGTCATCCGGTGTACACCATTTCCGACCCTCGCAACGTTGTCATTAAAGAAGTGGCACGCGGTTTGAGCAAAGAAACCGGCGATATGCGCCTCTTTGACATTGCCGAACGTTTGGAAAGCGTGATGTGGGAAGAGAAAAAAATGTTCCCGAATCTGGACTGGTTCTCTGCCGTTTCCTACCAAAAATTGGGCGTACCGACCGCTATGTTCACACCGCTGTTCGTGATTTCCCGTACAACCGGTTGGAGCGCACACGTTCTCGAGCAACGCAAAGACGGCAAAATCATCCGTCCGAGCGCGAACTACACAGGCCCTGAAGATTTGGCGTTTGTGGAGATTGAAGAACGCTGAGACGGAACACAACCGTAGGAGACCACCAATCGGATTTCAGACGACGTGTAGCGCGGGCTTTGCCTGCGGAAAACTGAAACCCGCCTACGGTTCCGCTTTTCAGACGGCCTGTTGAAAGATGCGAGAGAGAAGGTTGTCTGAAAAACCAGCCGCAACGTCTGCCGTCATTCCCACCCCCGCCTAAGCGAGGACAGGTCGCGGCGGGAATGGCGGAGGCAGCGCGGCAACTTTTTTCACGGTTCTGCCAAAATATGCTATGAAAGAATGTTCGTCAGCATAATGGAGATGAAGCCGATATTATAACTAATACGGAGAATTGTGGGATATGTACCATAAGAAATTTGATAAAGAAATTCTTTTAAAAATTAAAGAATTATATAGATACGATAATTGGCATGCTGTACTTGCTATATTATATGATTATTTAATAATAATTTTTTCTATATTTTTATCTGAGCAGTCATATTGGTTTCTCCCTTTAACGATTTTATTAATAGGAAGCAGGCAAAGGGCGTTGGCAACAATTTTACATGAAGCCTCTCATTCTGCCTTAACTAAAAATAAGAAGTTTGGACAAATTTTAGGTACATATTTTTCTGGATATTTAATTTTTCAAAGTTGGAATAGTTATTGTGTTTCTCATGTGAAGAATCATCATCCAAAGTTAGGGACTGATTCGGATCCTGATTATAAGTATTATAAAGACTCAGGTATTTTTCAGACATATTCAAGAATTGAATTTTTCTGGAGATTTTGTGTCTCTCAAATTTTATGTTTGAAATTATTTAGGAATTTTAAATATTTAATTAAAAATAGATTATTTTCGGATATTACAAGAACAGAGTTGTTTAAGCTACTTCTTTCTCAATTAATTCTATTTGTTATCGGTACATATTTTGTAGGGTATAAATTTTATGTAATTTATTGGTTATTACCATATTTAACTGCATTCCAGATGATAACTTGGTTTATTGAGTTGTCCGAGCATTATCCAATGATACAAACTGCCAAAAATAATTTAGAAGCGTCAAGAAATAGGTTTAGTCATGCAATAGAGCATTTTTTCACGGGGATACATGGAGAAAATTATCATCTAATACATCATTTATTTCCAGCCATTCCATTTTGGAATTTGGAAAAAGCACATAAGATATTAATGAAAGATTTTGATTATCAAGAGGTAAATAAAGATTTTGGAGGGATTTTCTTTTCGAAAAACAATAATGCACCTATGTGGAAAGTATTATGGAGTAAATATGAAGCTGCGTGATTTACTGATGGGAATATTCTTGGCAGTTTCTGCGGCCCTTCTGAATGCAACCATCGGCATATTCAGCAAGATATTGATGGAGCAGGGCTTGTCTGTTCAGCATATTGCATTTTTGAAAACTTTGACAGGTTTCGTGTTTATCAGCATTTTGCTTTGCCGTACCGGTTTTACCAGACAGATTGCGGATATTTCAAGAAAGAAAGAGGCAATTTTGCCGTTGCTGTTAAAAGTAGCAATTTGTGCTTTTTTCGGAATTTATACGTTGTTTTTCTTTGAAACCACAGCTTATCAATATGGCAATGCTGCGAATGTAGTAGTTGTATTAATGGCATCGGCTGCCGTATCTGCCTTGATATTGGACAGCATACTGTTAGATGAACGTATTTGCATTTCTTCAGTCGTCGGTGTGGGTTTGGCAGTATTGGGGATCGCAATGATTTCTTGGACTGGAGAAGGAAGTTTAGGGTTGATTCTGAATGCCGCACTGGCGGGCTCGGGCTACGGTTGTTTTTCCGTTTTGATTAAGAAATTCGGCCTAAACGGCGGTATTTATTTGACACGGATATTGATGTTTTTTGGAAGTATTTTTTTGTTTATCCCTTCATTGGAAGGTATTGAGGATATACATTGGCAATGGTCTTTTATTCCGCCACTCTTGGCATTGTCTTTATTGCCGACGATTTTAGGATTTTATTGTACAACTAAAGCATTGGATTATTTGAGTGCTGCGAAGGTACAGGTAACTGAATTGGCCGAGCCATTGTTTGCTGCCGTACTGGCTTGGTTGTTTTTGAATGAAATACCGGAAGGACGCTTCTTTGTCGGCGCCATTCTGATTATTGCCGGTATTGTGTCTATCAATGGGCTGTATCGACCATTGTTGAAGCGAATTGAATAATTTTTATTTCCCAAGATTTCAGACGACCTCTTCAACAAACGTCGTCTGAAACCCCAAAACCAAAAAAATAATAGATTTAGGAGAACCGACATGGCTGCCAACCAACGTTACCGCAAACCGCTGCCCGGTACGGATTTGGAATACTACGACGCGCGTGCGGCGTGTGAGGACATCAAGCCCGGCTCTTACGACAAGCTGCCTTACACGAGCCGCATTTTGGCGGAGAATTTGGTCAACCGCGCGGACAAAGTCGATTTGCCGACGCTGCAAAGCTGGCTGGGTCAGCTGATTGAGGGAAAACAGGAAATCGACTTTCCTTGGTATCCGGCGCGGGTGGTGTGCCACGATATTCTGGGGCAGACCGCGTTGGTGGATTTGGCGGGCCTGCGCGATGCGATTGCGGAGAAGGGCGGCGATCCTGCCAAAGTGAATCCGGTGGTGCAAACCCAGCTCATTGTCGACCACTCTTTGGCCGTTGAATGCGGCGGTTACGATCCTGATGCCTTCCGCAAAAACCGCGAAATCGAAGACAGACGTAACGAAGACCGTTTCCACTTTATCAACTGGACAAAAACCGCATTTGAAAATGTGGACGTGATTCCGGCGGGCAACGGCATCATGCACCAAATCAATCTGGAAAAAATGTCGCCCGTCGTCCAAGTCAAAAACGGCGTGGCTTTCCCCGATACCTGCGTCGGTACTGACTCACATACGCCGCACGTCGATTCATTGGGCGTGATTTCCGTGGGCGTGGGCGGATTGGAAGCGGAAACCGTAATGCTGGGACGCGCGTCCATGATGCGCCTACCCGATATTGTCGGCGTGGAGCTGACCGGCAAACGTCAGCCGGGCATTACTGCCACCGACATCGTGTTGGCGCTGACCGAATTCTTGCGTAAAGAGCGCGTGGTTGGCGCATTTGTCGAATTCTTCGGCGAAGGCGCAAGAAGCCTGTCTATCGGCGACCGTGCCACCATTTCCAACATGACCCCTGAGTTCGGCGCGACTGCCGCGATGTTCGCTATTGATGAGCAAACCATTGATTATTTGAAACTGACCGGCCGCGACGACGCGCAAGTGAAATTGGTGGAAAACTATGCCAAAACCGCAGGCTTGTGGGCAGATGCCTTGAAAACCGCCGTTTATCCTCGTGTTTTGAAATTTGATTTGAGCAGCGTAACACGCAACATGGCAGGCCCAAGTAACCCGCATGCCCGTTTCGCGACCGCCGATTTGGCCGGCAAAGGCTTGGCTAAACCTTACGAAGAGCCTTCAGACGGCCAAATGCCCGACGGCGCGGTCATTATCGCCGCGATTACCAGTTGCACCAACACCTCCAACCCGCGCAACGTCGTCGCCGCTGCACTTTTGGCGCGCAATGCCAACCGCTTCGGGCTGAAACGCAAACCGTGGGTCAAAACCTCGTTCGCCCCCGGCTCGAAAGTGGCGGAAATCTATTTGAAAGAAGCAGGCCTGTTGCCTGAAATGGAAAAACTCGGCTTCGGTATCGTCGCCTTCGCCTGCACCACCTGCAACGGCATGAGCGGCGCGCTCGACCCGAAAATCCAGAAAGAAATCATCGACCGCGATTTGTACGCCACCGCCGTATTGTCAGGCAACCGCAACTTCGACGGCCGTATCCATCCGTATGCGAAACAGGCTTTCCTCGCTTCGCCCCCGTTGGTCGTTGCCTACGCGCTGGCAGGCAGCATCCGTTTCGATATTGAAAACGACGTACTCGGCGTTGCAGACGGCCGCGAAATCCGCCTGAAAGACATCTGGCCGACCGATGAAGAAATCGATGCCGTCGTTGCCGAATATGTGAAACCGCAGCAATTCCGCGACGTGTATGTACCGATGTTCGACACCGGTAAAGCGCAAAAAGCCCCAAGCCCACTGTACGATTGGCGTCCGATGTCCACCTATATCCGCCGCCCACCTTACTGGGAAGGCGCATTGGCAGGGGAACGCACATTAAGAGGTATGCGACCGCTGGCGATTTTGCCCGACAACATCACCACCGACCACATTTCGCCTTCCAACGCGATTCTGGCGGCGAGTGCTGCGGGCGAATATCTGGCAAAAATGGGTTTGCCGGAAGAAGACTTCAATTCCTACGCCACCCACCGCGGCGACCACCTCACCGCCCAACGCGCCACCTTCGCCAATCCCAAATTGTTTAACGAGATGGTGAAAAACGAAGACGGCAGCGTGCGCCAAGGCTCGCTCGCCCGCGTCGAACCCGAAGGCGAAACCATGCGCATGTGGGAAGCCATCGAAACCTATATGAACCGCAAACAGCCGCTCATCATCATCGCCGGCGCGGACTACGGACAGGGCTCCAGCCGCGACTGGGCGGCGAAAGGCGTGCGGCTGGCGGGCGTGGAAGCCATCGCAGCCGAAGGTTTCGAGCGCATCCACCGCACCAACCTCATCGGCATGGGCGTCTTGCCGCTGCAATTCAAACTCGGCACCAACCGCCACACCCTGCAACTGGACGGCACGGAAACCTACGATGTGGTCGGCGAACGCAAACCGCGCGGCGACCTGACCCTCGTCATCCACCGCAAAAACGGCGAAACCGTCGAAGTCCCCGTGACCTGCCGCCTCGATACCGCTGAAGAAGTGCTGGTGTACGAAGCCGGCGGCGTGCTGCAACGGTTTGCACAGGATTTTTTGGAAGGGAACGCGGCGTAGAGGTCGTCTGAAAAGCAGAAGTAGCGTGGGTCGGGTTCAACATTTTGCTCATTCACGTAATTCCCGATATAGCAGGCATCTACTGTAAATCGTCATTCCCGCGCAGGCGGGAATCCAGAACGTGGAATTGAGGAAACCTTTTTATCCGATGAGTTTCTGTGCGGATAAGTCTGGATTCCCGCCTGCGCGGGAATGACGGGGTTTAATAGTCTGCCGTATCACAACACAGCAGCCGTAGATTGGGGTGAACCCCGACATTTTGCGGAATCAAACGGCTTTGGTCGGAGTGGTAGCCTAATGTACTTCTGGAAGTGGGTGTAGCGTGGGCTTTGCCCACGAGATAAAGGCTAAATTGACACGGTAAAAATCGTGGGCAGAGCCCACGCTACATAAGGAGAACCCAAAAATGCCGCAAATCAAAATTCCCGCCGTTTACTACCGCGGCGGTACATCAAAAGGCGTGTTTTTCAAACGTTCCGACCTGCCCAAGGCGGCGCGGGAAGCGGGCAGCGCGCGCGACAAAATCCTGTTGCGCGTACTCGGCAGCCCCGACCCCTACGGCAAGCAGATAGACGGTTTGGGCAACGCCAGTTCGTCCACCAGCAAGGCGGTGATTTTGGACAAGTCCGAACGTGCCGACCACGATGTCGATTACCTTTTCGGACAAGTTTCCATCGACAAGCCTTTCGTCGATTGGAGCGGCAACTGCGGCAACCTCACCGCCGCCGTGGGTGCATTCGCCATCGAGCAGGGCTTGGTCGATAAAGGCAAAATCCCTTCAGACGGTATCTGTACGGTCAAAATCTGGCAGAAAAACATCGGCAAAACCATTATTGCCCATGTGCCGATGCAAAACGGCGCAGTGTTGGAAACGGGCGATTTCGATCTGGACGGCGTTACCTTTCCCGCCGCCGAAGTGCAAATCGAATTCCTCGACCCAGCCGACGGCGAAGGCAGTATGTTTCCGACCGGTAATTTGGTGGACGAGCTGGACGTTCCGGGTATAGGTCGTTTGAAAGCCACGCTCATCAACGCGGGTATCCCGACTGTTTTCCTGAACGCCGCCGACCTGGGCTACACGGGCAAAGAGTTGCAGGACGACATCAACAACGATGCCGCCGCGCTGGAAAAATTTGAGAAAATCCGCGCTTACGGTGCGCTGAAAATGGGCTTGATTAACGACGTATCCGAAGCCGCCGCCCGCGCGCACACGCCGAAAGTCGCCTTCGTCGCGCCCGCCGCCGATTACACCGCCTCCAGCGGCAAAACCGTGAACGCCGCCGACATCGATTTGCTGGTACGCGCCCTGAGCATGGGCAAACTGCACCATGCCATGATGGGCACAGCCTCGGTCGCCATCGCCGCCGCCGCCGCCGTCCCCGGCACGTTGGTCAACCTCGCCGCAGGCGGCGGAACGCGCAACGAAGTGCGCTTCGGTCATCCTTCCGGCACATTGCGCGTCGGCGCGGCGGCAGAGTGTTCGGACGGCATTTGGGCGGTGAAAAAAGCCCTCATGAGCCGCAGCGCGCGCGTGATTATGGAAGGGCGGGTGTGCGTTCCCGATAATTGTTTTTGAACCGATGTAGCGCGGGCTTTGCCCGCGAGCCATAAAAAGGTCGTCTGAAAAACAAAAGTAAACATCAAATCACTGACCATTCCCTTCCCTTGCCCTGTGGCGGAAGGCGGCAAACTACAAGGAAAAATACGAAAAATTCGATAAAAGACAGCTTCCCGTATCACCGTCATTCCCGCGCAGGCGGGAATCCAGACCTGTCAATATGGAGGATTGGCAGGGGAAAACAGGTTTCGTGGGTTCTACATTTTGGATTCCTGCCACAGCCTGTCCTCGCGTAGGCGGGGATGGGAATGACGATAGAAAATGCGGCATAAGCTTTGCCCAAAGAGGCCGTCTGAAACACACCCCGCCCAACGCCCATCCTTTTTCAGACGACCCCACACCAAAAAAACAACCACAAACTACAAGGAGAAACATCATGTCCGACCAACTCATCCTCGTCCTGAATTGCGGCAGCTCCTCGCTCAAAGGCGCCGTTATCGACCGCAAAAGCGGCAGCGTCGTCCTCAGCTGTCTCGGCGAACGTTTGGGTACGCCCGAAGCCGTCATCACCTTCAGCAAAGACGGCAACAAACGCCAAGTTCCCCTGACCGGCCGCAACTGCCACGCCGGTGCGGTGGGTATGCTGTTGAACGAACTGGAAAAACACGGCCTGCACGACCGCATCAAAGCCATCGGTCACCGCATCGCCCACGGCGGCGAAAAATATCACGAGTCCGTCCTCATCGACCAAGCCGTAATGGACGAACTCAATGCCTGCATCCCGCTCGCCCCGCTGCACAACCCCGCCAACATCAGCGGCATCCTCGCTGCGCAGGAACATTTCCCCGGTCTGCCCAATGTCGGCGTGATGGATACTTCGTTCCACCAAACTATGCCCGAACGTGCCTACACTTATGCCGTTCCGCGCGAATTGCGTAAAAAATACGCTTTCCGCCGCTACGGTTTCCACGGTACCAGTATGCGTTACGTTGCCCCTGAAGCCGCGCGGATTTTGGGCAAACCGTTGGAAGACATCCGCATGATTATTGCCCACTTAGGCAACGGTGCATCCATTACCGCCATCAAAAACGGCAAATCCGTTGACACCAGTATGGGCTTCACGCCGATCGAAGGTTTGGTAATGGGTACACGTTGCGGCGACATCGACCCGGGCGTATACAGCTATCTGACTTCTCACGCCGGTTTAGATATTGCACAAGTTGATGAAATGCTGAACAAAAAATCAGGCTTGCTCGGTATTTCCGAACTCTCCAACGACTGCCGTTCTTTGGAAATCGCTGCGGATGAAGGCCATGAAGGCGCACGTTTGGCTCTGGAAGTAATGACTTACCGCCTTGCCAAATATATTGCTTCGATGGCTGTGGCTTGTGGCGGCGTTGACGCGCTCGTGTTTACCGGCGGTATTGGCGAAAACTCGCGTAACATCCGTGCCAAAACCGTTTCCTATCTTGATTTCTTGGGTCTGCACATCGACACCAAAGCCAATATGGAAAAACGCTACGGCAATTCGGGCATTATCAGCCCGACAGGTTCTTCCCCGGCTGTTTTGGTTGTGCCAACCAATGAAGAGCTGATGATTGCCTGCGATACTGCCGAACTTGCCGGCATCTTGTAGCCAAAAAAGGGGACGAGTCCGCAAAAATGCCGTCTGAAAGGTTTTCAGACGGCATTTTGTTTGGCGTTTGGGCGTACAATACGGAAAACATGACGATAAGGAAACAAACCATGGCACAGTTTTTCGCCGTTCATCCCGACAACCCCCAAGAACGCCTCATCAAGCAGGCGGTCGAAATTGTCAATAAAGGCGGCGTGGTCGTTTATCCGACCGATTCGTGTTACGCCTTGGGTTGCAAACTTGGCGATAAGGCGGCGATGGAACGCATACTCTCCATCCGCAAAATCGATCAGAAACACCATCTGACACTGGTCTGTGCCGATTTGAGCGAGTTGGGTACATATGCCAAAATCGACAACGTACAGTTTCGTCAGCTTAAGGCCGCCACACCCGGGCCTTATACTTTTATTTTACAGGCGACGAAGGATGTGCCGGCGCGCACGCTGCACCCGAAACGCAAAACCATCGGGCTGCGTATTCCCGATAATGCCATTGCACAAGCCCTGTTGGAGGAGTTGGGCGAGCCGCTTTTAAGCTGCACCCTGATGTTGCCCGAAGATGGCGAACCGCTGACCGACCCTTATGAAATCCGCGACCGCTTGGAACACGCCGTCGATTTGGTGATTGATGGCGGCTGGTGCGGAACCGAGCCGACCACCGTCGTCGATATGACCGACGGCACGGAACTGGTGCGCCGAGGTTGCGGCGATACGGCGGTGTTCGGTTTGTAGGGAAACCGATGCCGTCTGAAGCATAAACCGTCCGAACGTATCGGGTGTTTTGCCGTTTACGGAAGTTCGAAATGCTGCCGCACATTTTGTTTCAGGCGGATTGTCTGTTCGGAACATCAAACAAAATGCCGTCTGAAAGCCCTTCAGACGGCATTGCCTTGTTTATCTGCATTAATGGCGGAAGTGGCGCACGCCGGTTACGACCATCGCAATGCCGTGTTCGTCCGCTGCGTCAAAGACTTCTTGGTCGCGCATCGAACCTGCCGGATGGATGATGGCTTTGATGCCCTGCTCGGCAATGACATCTACGCCGTCGCGGAATGGGAAGAAGGCATCGGAGGCGGCACACGCGCCGTTTAAGTCTAAACCTGCATCTTGCGCTTTGCGGGCGGCGATGCGGGTGCTGTCCACGCGGCTCATTTGGCCTGCGCCGATGCCGTAGGTTTGACCGCCTTTGCCGAACACGATGGCGTTCGATTTCACAAATTTCGCCACATTCCACACAAACAGCAAATCATTCCATTCCTGCTCGGTCGGTTGGCGTTTGGAAACGACTTTCAAATCGGCGCGGTTAAGGCGGTGGATGTCGGGGGTTTGTACCAATAGTCCGCCGCCGACGCGTTTGAGTTCGAAGCGGTTTGCGCCTGCCTCAAGCGGTACTTCCAATACGCGCACGTTTTTCTTGGCGGCGGCGATTTCGAGGGCTTCGGCGGTGAACTTCGGCGCCATCAAGACTTCCATAAATTGGTTGTCGGTAATTTGTTTCACGGTTTCGCCGTCCACTTCGCGGTTAAAGGCGATGATGCCGCCGAACGCGCTGGTGGTGTCGGTAGCGTAGGCGAGTTTGTAGGCATCCAAGGTATTGGAGGCGATGGCGACGCCGCACGGATTGGCGTGTTTCACGATCACGCAGGCGGGCGCGTCAAAGGATTTGACGGCTTCCCAAGCGGCATCGGCATCGGCGATGTTGTTGTAAGACAATTCTTTGCCTTGCAGTTGTTTGTAGGCGGAAAGGCTGCCTGCGGCGGGGTCAATATCGCGGTAGAACGCGGCGCGTTGGTGCGGATTTTCGCCGTAGCGCATATCTTGCACTTTAATCCAGCTTTGATTGAACTGGCTTGGAAATTCGCCGATTTCGGGCGTGCCGCTCAAGACATCGTCTGAAAGCGAGGTCAGGTAGTTGGAAATCATGCCGTCGTATTGGGCGGTATGGCTGAATGCTTTGCGTGAGAGGTTGAAACGGGTTTTGTCGCTCAATGCGCCGTTGTTGGCTTCGAGTTCGGCGGCGATGGCCGGGAAATCGGCTGTGTCAGTAACGATGGCGACGTGTTTCCAGTTTTTCGCGGCGGAACGCACCATGGTCGGGCCGCCGATGTCGATGTTTTCAATCGCGTCTTCCAACGTGCAGTTTGGTTTGGCGATGGTGGCGGCGAAGGGGTAGAGGTTGACGCACACAAGGTCGATGTTGCCGATGCCGTGTTCTTCCATCTTGGCAACGTGTTCGTCCAAATCGCGACGGCCGAGGATACCGCCGTGGATTTTCGGATGCAGGGTTTTCACGCGGCCATCGAGCATTTCGGGAAAACCGGTATAGTCGGCAACTTCAATCACGGGAACGCCTGCATCGGCAAGCAGCTTCGCCGTGCCACCGGTGGAGAGGATTTCGACACCGAGCTTGGTCAGGGTTTGGGCAAATTCGACCGCGCCTGCCTTGTCGGACAGGCTGATCAGGGCGCGTTTGATGACGGACATTGGGGCTTCCTTTTCTGACAGTTGGATGGGGAAAGGGGGAACTTTTTCGGGGCGGTATTATCCGCTATTTTCAGTTTTTTGGCAGTAGGTTTTTGCAGATATTGTTGACAATTTACAAACAAATGCCGTCTGAAAACCTTTCAGACGGCATTTGTCGGCATTCATTTGAAGCCCATTTTTCCCGATGTTCCCAATGCCCCCGCCATGCCGATGCACAAAGGCAGCAGCAGGGACAGCGGCGCGTAGGTCAGTTCCAATACGAACACAATGGCGGTCAGCGGCATTTTGAGCGATACGCCGAGAAACACCGCCGCTCCGACGACTGCCGCGCTTTCAGACGGTATTTCGGGGAAGACGCTGTTCCACGCGGCGGCGGCTGCAAAAGAAATGGTGCTGCCGAGCATCATAGACGGCGTAATCAGTCCGCCGTATGCACCGGCGGCAAGTGCCATCAAGATGACCAGCCATTTGACGGCGGTCAACTCAAGGCTGTATTGCCAGCCGGTCAAACCGCCAAAAGTCAGTTGGTTGCCTGCTTTGCCGTTGCCCAAAATTTCGGGAAACCAAACGGCAATCACGCCGATGAGCGCAAACATGCAGACTGCCAAGGGAATGATTTTGATATTGTCGCGCTTGATGAAGGGGAATTTTTGGGCGGTACGCTGGAAAAAAACGGCGGTTGCGCCCAGTATCGGACCGATGACGGCGGAAAACCAAAGTAATGATGTGTTGATGGAAAGGTTGGCCGGATGATATTGCTGCACGTCGCCTAAGCCGATGCGTGCGACGGCGGTGGCGATGACGGAAGTCAGCAATGCAGCGGCGACGGCTTGCTGCGTCCACACGCCCAACATGGCTTCGAGGATAAACAGCGTGGAGGCGAACGGCACGTTATACACCGCCGCCAAGCCCGCACCCGAAGCGCACGCAATCAAGAGGCGCATTTCGCCTTTGTCCAAACCCAAGCGTTTGCCGCCTGACGAAGCAAACGCGGCGGTCATTTCGCGCGGGGCGACTTCCCGTCCGAGCGGCGAACCGAGTCCGACCGTTATGATTTGCAGCAGAACATGAAAAACCGTCGTCAGAAACGGCAGCCCCTGCAACGGCTGTTTCAATGCCGCCTTGATTCCGATTTGCGGCTTGCCGAAACGTTTGAGCAGCCACCAGCCGCCGCCTGCGACCGCGCCGCACAGCGTCAGCACGGCAACGCGCCGCATACCGGAAGCCTGTGCCACGCCTTCGCGGAACGAAGTGTACACGCCGTCCGCGCCATAACCGTATGCTGTATGTTGTATGAAGTGCATCAGTTCCGTCAGTACAATGCCGACCAAACCGCCGATAACGCCCGCTGCTGCCAGGGCAAACCAAAGTTTTCTGCGTCCCACTGTCGTTCCTGCCGTTCAAATGCCGTCTGAAAACCTTTCAGACGGCATCCGTTTCCTATCCGCCTATCCGAACAGGCCGCGTACACGCTCCAAACCGCCGAAGTTGATACAGGCATCGGCGGCTGCCCGCGCTTTCGGTTTGGCGCGGTAAGCCACGCCTATGCCCGCTTCTTTGAGCATCGGAATATCGTTCGCACCGTCGCCCATCGCCAACACCTGATGCGGCTGCAATCCGAGGCGGTCGCGGTATTCGCGCAATAAATCCGCCTTTGCCTGCGCGTCGATGATTCTGCCTTTCAGACGACCCGTCAGCTTGCCGTTTTCAATTTCCAAAACATTGGCGTGTTGGTATTCGAAGCCGAGGCGTTGTTGCAGCCTTTCGGTGAAAAACGTGAATCCGCCCGACACCAGCATGAATTTCACGCCGTGCGCCTTACATTCGTCCAGCAAAAATTCCGCGCCGGGCGAGAGCCGCAAAACGTTTTCATAAACCTCCGCCAAAACCCGCTCGTCCAATCCCGCCAACAGGGCGACGCGGCTGCGCAAAGACTGCTCGAAATCCAATTCGCCGCGCATCGAGCGTTCGGTAATTTCCGCCACGCGGTCTTTCAAGCCGACGCCCGCCGCAATTTCATCGACGCATTCAATGGTAATCAGCGTCGAATCCATATCGCTGACAATCAGCCTGAGTTCGCCGAACGCCCTATCGGGCAATACGGCATGGTCGATTTGACGGCTGTCCAGCAACGCCGCGTCTGCCCCGTTTAAAGAAAACCCTTCTTCAACGATAAAACGCATACGTTTTCCATCGGCGTAATCAGGTTCGGGCAGGCGGGAGAGGAGGGCGGAAGGCAGGGCTTCGGCGGAGGGGAATTGGAGGACGAGGGCGTGCGGCATGGCGGTGGCTCAAAAAATGCGGATTATATAGTGAAACAGTGAAAAATGTTACGGCACCCAAGCCGTATTTTCGGAAATGATTTCAAACGCAGACGGCAGTATGTGTAAGGCAATACAGGAAGGAAATGCCGAATTGTCGGCTTGCCTATTGCCAGTCCACTGAAAATTCGCTATAAGGGGATTATATGGAATATATTAACATTTATATACAGACAACCTAAAAAAGGATTCAGAGATGAAAATCGGTATCCCACGCGAGTCATTATCCGGCGAAACCCGCGTCGCCTGTACGCCTGCCACCGTTGCCCTGTTGAGCAAACTGGGCTTTGAAACCGTTGTCGAAAGCGGCGCAGGTTTGGCGGCGAGTTTGGACGATGCCGCTTACCAAACAGCAGGCGCGACCGTTGCCGACAAAGCGACGGTTTGGGCCTGCCCTTTGATTTATAAGGTCAACGCGCCGTCCGAAGGCGAGCTGCCGCTGCTCAAAGAAGGGCAGACCATCGTCAGCTTCCTGTGGCCGCGCCAAAACGAGGCTTTGGTGGAAGCCTTGCGCGCCAAGAAAGTGAATGCGCTGGCGATGGACATGGTGCCCCGTATTTCCCGCGCGCAGGCTTTGGACGCTTTGTCCTCGATGGCAAACATCAGCGGCTACCGCGCCGTGATTGAAGCCGCCAACGCCTTCGGCCGTTTCTTCACCGGTCAAATCACTGCCGCCGGCAAAGTGCCGCCCGCGCAGGTTTTGGTGATCGGTGCAGGTGTGGCGGGTTTGGCGGCAATCGGTACGGCAAACTCGCTCGGCGCAGTGGTGCGCGCGTTCGATACCCGCTTGGAAGTGGCGGAACAAATTGAATCGATGGGCGGTAAATTCCTGAAACTCGACTTCCCGCAAGAATCGGGCGGCAGCGGCGACGGCTACGCTAAAGTGATGAGCGACGAATTTATCGCCGCCGAGATGAAGCTCTTTGCCGAGCAGGCGAAAGAGGTGGACATCATCATCACCACCGCCGCCATTCCGGGCAAACCTGCGCCCAAGCTGATTACCAAAGAAATGGTGGAAAGCATGAAATCCGGCTCCGTCATCGTCGATTTGGCGGCGGCGACGGGCGGCAACTGCGAACTGACCAAACCGGGCGAATTGTTCGTAACCGACAACGGCGTGAAAATCATCGGCTACACCGACATGGCAAACCGCCTTGCCGGACAGTCTTCCCAGCTTTACGCCACCAACTTGGTCAACCTGACCAAGCTGTTAAGCCCGAACAAAGACGGCGAAATCACGCTGGATTTTGAAGACGTGATTATCCGAAATATGACTGTTACCCGCGACGGCGAAATCACCTTCCCGCCTCCGCCGATTCAGGTTTCCGCCCAGCCGCAGCAAACGTCGTCTGAAAAAGCCGCGCCTGCCGCCAAGCCCGAGCCGAAACCCGTTCCCCTGTGGAAAAAACTTGCGCCCGCCGTCATCGCCGCCGTATTGGTACTGTGGGTCGGCGCGGTCGCGCCCGCAGCATTTTTGAACCACTTTATCGTGTTCGTCCTCGCCTGCGTCATCGGCTACTACGTCGTTTGGAACGTCAGCCACTCGCTGCATACCCCGCTGATGTCGGTAACCAACGCCATTTCCGGCATCATCGTCGTCGGCGCGCTACTGCAAATCAGTCAAGGCAACGGTTTCGTGACCCTGCTTGCGTTCATCGCCATCCTAATTGCCAGCATCAACATCTTCGGCGGCTTCTTCGTAACGCGCCGGATGTTGAATATGTTTAAGAAAGGGTAAGCCATGACTTTCGCCTATTGGTGCATTCTGATTGCCTGCCTATTGCCGCTTTTTTGTGCGGCGTATGCCAAAAAAGCGGGCGGATTCCGGTTTAAAGACAACCACAATCCTCGCGGTTTTCTGGCGCACACGCAAGGCGCAGCCGCCCGTGCCCACGCCGCGCAGCAAAACGGTTTTGAAGCCTTTGCACCGTTTGCCGCCGCCGTTTTGACGGCACACGCAACCGGCAATGCGGCGCAATCGGCCGTCAACACGCTTGCCGGCCTGTTCATCCTGTTCCGCCTCGCCTTTATCTGGTGCTACATCGCAGACAAAGCAACCTTGCGCTCACTGATGTGGACGGGCGGATTTGTCTGCACCGTCGGGCTGTTTGTCGCGGCTGCTTGAAACAGATGCCGTCTGAACAGTTCAGACGGCATCGGAAACAAATTATCGAAAATCGGAGAATTTCTATGTCTTCAGGACTCGTAACAGCGGCGTATATCGTTGCCGCAATTTTATTCATCTTCTCACTGGCGGGGCTGTCCAAACAGGAAACCGCCAAACAGGGCTGTTATTCCGGCATCGCCGGTATGGCGGTCGCCCTCTTCGTAACGGTCTTTTCCGACAATACCCACGGCTTGGGCTGGATCATCATCGCCATGCTCATCGGTGCGGCAATCGGCATCTACAAAGCCAAAAAAGTAGAAATGACCGAAATGCCCGAACTGATTGCGCTCTTGCACAGCTTCGTCGGCTTGGCAGCCGTTTTGGTCGGCTTCAACAGCTATATCGAGCCGGGCAACGTTGCACACGATATGCACACCATCCACTTGGTCGAAGTGTATTTGGGCATTTTCATCGGCGCGGTAACCTTTACCGGCTCGCTGGTCGCATTCGGCAAGCTCAACGGCAAAATCAGCAGCAGCCCGCTGCAACTGCCCGCCAAACACAAGCTCAACGCACTGGCACTTGGCGTATCGTTTGTGTTGCTGCTCGTATTTGTCGGCATTGGCGGCAGCGGCTTCATCCTACTGATAATGACCCTGATTGCCCTCGCATTCGGCTGGCACTTGGTCGCCTCCATCGGCGGCGCGGATATGCCCGTGGTCGTATCTATGCTCAACTCCTACTCCGGCTGGGCGGCCGCAGCGGCAGGCTTCATGCTCTCCAACGACCTGCTCATCGTCACCGGCGCACTGGTCGGCTCAAGCGGCGCAATTCTATCCTACATTATGTGCAAAGCCATGAATCGGTCGTTTGTTTCCGTGATTGCCGGCGGTTTCGGCAGCGACAGCGGCGCGGCATCTTCTGCCAGTCAAGAAGTCGGCGAATACCGAGAAGTCAAAGCTGCCGATGTTGCCGAAATGCTGAAAGGCGCAAACAGCGTCATCATCACCCCGGGCTACGGTATGGCAGTCGCACAGGCGCAATACCCCGTTGCCGAAATCACCGAGCTTTTGCGTAAAAACGGCACCGAAGTACGCTTCGGCATCCACCCCGTCGCCGGCCGCCTGCCCGGTCATATGAACGTACTGCTCGCCGAAGCCAAAGTCCCCTACGACATCGTTTTGGAAATGGACGAAATCAACGACGACTTCCCCGAAACCGATGTGGTTTTAGTCATCGGCGCAAACGACACCGTCAACCCCGCCGCCCAAACCGACCCGAACAGCCCGATTGCGGGTATGCCGGTTTTGGAAGTATGGAAGGCAAAAGAAGTCGTCGTCTTCAAACGCTCGATGAACACCGGCTACGCAGGCGTACAAAACCCGCTGTTCTTCAACGAAAACAGCGTGATGTGTTTCGGCGACGCGAAGAAAACCGTGGATGACATCCTGTCCGAACTGAAAAAATAATCCGCATGGCGCAATGCCGTCTGAAACCCGGGAACACGGGTTTCAGACGGCATTTTGCGCTATTTTGCGAAGGTAGGAATGGTGGTGGAGAGATTTCTGTTTTTTAATAGGCTGTATTTTAATATATTGTTGATAGGCGTATTTGGTTTCAATGTATTCAACAGGATAGGTTTCTTCCTAACCGAAAAAATAATTGTTTTTTCCCTTGTAAATAATTGAAATCAACAGATTACTAAAACACAACCTTTTAATAACACCGTAACTTTGAAATTCGTTATTCCCGCAAAAACAGAAAATCAAAAACAGAAATCTATAAAATCAAAAACAGAAATCTATAAATTTCCTCCTGCACTTTGTCTGGCATTGAATCCTTTATCTAACTCATTTAATGTATTGTCTCTATATTGTGGCTACACTAATTATCTTGCTCTTTAATCATATAATTATCAAATTCCCAAATTGCAAATTTATTAAATTTTTCAGCTAGAACCTCCCAATTATCGGCTTCAATTTCGGATAATAATTTATTTATGCAATCTAATAAAATATTAAAATTATAACTTTCCATAATTAAAAAACCTCTAGGAAATAAATTGCCTGAACAGTTCTCTAATAACCATTTTGGTGTGCAAATATTCATATCGAATAAATCAGCCGCCCCACTGCCATAATCATCTCCAACTAATAATTTCACAGATAGAAAAAAGTTATTTGGTTCATTAGGCGAATATGTGTTCAAAGGTCCATCTATATCTAATGAATATATTTTTTTAATATCATTTTCATAGTTAATCCTTAATATCTAAATGTCCATTACTTATAACAATATTTTTTATAGATGAATTGCCACTTTGTCTATTAGTAACAGGGTTTAATCTTTAAATCTCATTATTCCCGCAAAAACAGAAAATCAAAAACAGAAACCTGAAATCTCGTCATTCCCGCGTAGGCGGTAAGGACGGTTTAAAAGTTACCCAAAATCTCAAAAAAACTGAAACCGAACAAATCGGATTCCCACTTTCGCGGAAATGACGGGATTTTAGGATGAAGATGGTGGGAGTTGGCGGGCTGAAGCCCACCGCTTGTATATTGGAATCACCGTATCATAGCAACAAACCGCCCGGCCGCCACCCGCGCCCACCCAAGGCAGACAACCGTTGCGTAGCACAGGGAGGGCAGGGCAACCCATCGACACAACCGGACAGTTGCCAGACAATACAACCGAATGCAAGGCAGGTTTATGATGAGTACCCAATACAACTGTGCAGGTATCGACATCGCCAAACGAAACTTCGTCATCGCCGTTTCGTCT
>POWY01000013.1 GCA_003044455.1 Neisseria bergeri
GCCCAGTTCGTCAAAACGGCAAAATAGGTTGAAATCGGTGCGGGTGATGAGGCTGTGTTCGAGTTCGGGATCGGAGAGGCTGTGCCATTGTCCGAGCAGGACGGCTTTGAACATGGACAACAGGGGACAGGCGGGACGACCGCGGTGGTCTCGGAGGTAACGGGTTTTTTGACGGTTCAGGTACTGCTCGATCGGCTGCCAATCAATCACCTGGTCCAACTTCAATAGCGGGAAACGGTCGATGTGTTTGGCAATCATGGCTTGGGCGGTTTGCTGGAAGAAGGTGCTCATGAGAAATCTCCTAAATGTCTTGGTGGGAATTTAGGGGATTTTGGGGAATTTTGCAAAGGTCTCAAGCTTTAGAAAAAACTTTTGCTACACATGATGAATTTAACCGTAAGCCGATAGCCGAAAACATCATCAAGTTGCTGACATCGCCCATCGACCTTTCTCCTATGGTCATCGATGGCGGATGGGGAACGGGCAAAACCGAATTTTGCCAAAAGCTGATTCGGCTCATGAAGCAGCAACAACTCAATTATCAGCCTGTCTATATCGATGCCTTCCGCTCTGACCACAGCGGAGAGCCTTTACTGGCATTGCTTGCTGAAATCATTAAATCCTGTACACCTGAAGATACCGACGAGCAGCCGTCCGAACAACGCAAAAATATTACAAGGAAAGTCGCGAAAGCCGCAGGATTTGTGATGAAAACCGTTGCTAAAGCAGCGGTTGGTCATGTTTTAAAGCAAAATACAGATGATTTGGCAGAAGGATTACAACAGATAATAAATGACGGCCAAGATGCAGACAGTTTGGCCGAAACCGTAACCAATGCTGCTGCCACAATCGCCAGCCACACTATTGATGCAACCGTCGAAGCATTGTTAAAAGAGCAGATCGAATCAGAAAAAAATCTGGAAACGCTCAAGGACTGCCTGAAAGAATTGGCAGCAGACAAACCTATTATTCTGTTTATCGACGAACTTGACCGTTGCCGCCCTGATTACGCCGTCGATATGCTGGAAATCATCAAACATGTCTTTGATGTCGAAAACGTCAAAGTCGTGCTGGTAACGAACACCAAGCAACTGCGCGCGGCGATTAATCATCGGTATGGGGTGGAAGTGGATGCGCACAAATATTTGGATAAGTTTTTGAAGTACAGCTTTGCCTTGCCTGACAAGATTGTGGCTCCGTTTGAGATGGTACAGGCTTTAGTTTCAGTTGAATATTTCAAACAATTGATACGGGATGGCAATTTAAAAGGTTTAATTGGACAAGAGATAACCATAAATCTCATCAGTGATTTGATAGAACGGAACGATTTATCGCTTAGAGAAACAGAACGATTAGTCCGATTTTTAGAGATATATCATTCTTTAAGTCAAAAACTAAGCAGTACTACTAGGTGGCAATATGCTGTGCTACGCGTTACAGGTGTATTTATCTTCTGCTTCTATCCAGAATTAATGGATGGTTTTAATAAACATCGCGTTGATACCAAAGATCTTGCTCGATTGTTTAATCTTCAGTCTTTACCTAGCGTCCCATTAAATAGTTATCATATTAATTTTACAGATGTTATTGCTGTAATGCTGATTATGTATGGTAATATTAAAGATACAAGTTTTACATTTGTAACACCTCAACATAAAGAATATTGGGACAAACATATAAATGAAACTTTTCTTGAAAATCCATGTATTTTCCCTCTAGGAATGGCTGGAATTTTATCTATCCTGAGAGAAACCTTCCAAGTCCTCAGCCTTGAGCAAACTCCCCAATAAATGCAAAGGCCGTCTGAAACCCTTTTCAGACGGCATTCCCACCATCCCGACAGGAAACATCATGCACATACTGACCGCCGGCGTGGACGAGGCAGGACGCGGGCCTTTAGTCGGCAGCGTGTTTGCCGCCGCCGTCATCCTTCCGGAAACATTCGACCTGCCCGGACTGACCGACTCCAAAAAACTCAGCGAGAAAAAACGCGACGCGCTTGCCAAAATGATTAAAGAACAGGCGGTTGCGTGGCACGTCGCCGCCGCCTCGCCCGAAGAAATCGCCAGCCTCAACATCCTGCACGCCACCATGCTCGCCATGAAACGCGCCGTTGACGGTTTGGCTGTGCGTCCCGAAAAAATATTCATCGACGGCAACCGCATTCCAGAACATTTAGGTATCCCTGCCGAAGCCGTCGTCAAAGGCGACAGCAAAATCATCGAAATCTCCGCCGCATCCGTTTTGGCAAAGACCGCCCGCGATGCGGAAATGTACGCACTGGCGCAACGCCATCCCCAATACGGTTTTGACAAACACAAAGGTTACGGCACGAAGCAGCATCTGGAAGCCCTCAAACAATACGGCGTGCTGCCCGAACACCGCCGAGACTTCGCCCCCGTCAGAAACCTGATCGCACAGCAGACGCTGTTTTAAACCGGCACAAAAATGCCGTCTGAACTTCAGACGGCATTTCCAGCATCGCAACTTCAAAGAGAAAGAACCCATACCGCCATTCCCGCGCAGGCGGTAATTTATAGTGGATTAACAAAAATCAGGACAAGGCGACGAAGCCGCAGACAGTACAGATAGTACGGAACCGATTCACTTGGTGCTTCAGCACCTTAGAGAATCGTTCTCTTTGAGCTAAGGCGAGGTAACGCCGTACTGGTTTTTGTTAATCCACTATAGTTTTTTGGGTTTCAGTTGTTTTTAAGTTTCGGAAAACTTCCCAACCGTCATTCCCGCGAAAAACAGAAAATCAAAAAAGAACCCTAAAATCCGTCATTCCCGAGCAGACGGGAATCCAATCCGTCCGGTTTCCGTTTTTTTTGAATTTCAGGTAACTTCCAAACCGTCATTCCCGCAAAAGCGGGAATCCAGTTCGTTGAGTTTCAGTTATTTAGAATAAATTTTGAAACTTTAATCCCGTCATTCCCGCGAAAGCGGGAATCCACAACGTAAAATCTAAAGAAACCGTTTTCCCGATAAGTTTCCGTACCGACAGACCTAGATTCCCGCCTGCGCGGGAATGACGATATTTCAGTTTTCTGTTTTTGATTTTTTTTGTTTTTGCGGGAATGACGATATAGTGGATTAACAAAAATCAGGACAAGGCGACGAAGCCGCAGACAGTACAGATAGTACGGAACCGATTCACTTGGTGCTTCAGCACCTTAGAGAATCGTTCTCTTTGAGCTGAGGCGAGGCAACGCCGTACCGGTTTTTGTTAATCCACTATAAAAATTACTCAATTAAGTACTAATCCTGCAGGGTTGTTAGTATTTTTTTATATCTATCTTTTAGATATTCACTTTTTGTTTCACTATATTTCAAACTGAAGTATTGAATCAATTCTGACTTATACATCATAGGTACAAAGTAAATGTATTCTTCGACCAAGTTAGTAAAGTATTCCGCAGAAGTCTTTTTAGGAGAGAGTTTAGGTATACTCATAAAATAGGCCCATTTATTCGGGAATTCCTCAAACATTTTCATCTTAGGGAGATGAAATGCTACAAAAAGAGCTACTCCCTTTCTTTGAATATTCGCTAACATAAGGCGATATATTTCCTCACTCTCAGGAAGCTTATACCTCCACATCATCATTCCAAGAGCAGATACTATACAGCGATTGATTTTACTGTTTTCCGCATACTTATTTGCTATTTGCACCAAAACACCCCCAAATTGAACATCTCTAAAAAGCTCCGTATAATAAGAAGACATTTCTTGCCTAGGCTGTTTCTCAAAATCAACAAGAAGCTTTTCGATCTCTTCGCTTGTTTGAATTTCCCAATTCTCAATATGATGCTTCAGTTCGATTATTTTATTAACTCGAAGCTTAGTTTTGCTGTTCATATTTCTAGAAATAACGATATAAGTATTTTTATTTTAATCCGCCATATTAACGCACCCGGCCAAACAGCATAAAGGCACGTGCAGCCCGATTTGGATTGACCTATTTCCCCGACACCCTCGCCGCCAGCTCGTCCGCCAAGGCAAGATACGCCTTGGTACCCTTTGCCTGCGCGTCGTAAGCCATCACCGGCATACCGTGGCTCGGCGCTTCCGCAAGGCGGATATTGCGCGGGATGACGGTTTCAAACAGCAAATCCCCGAAATGGCTGCGCAACTGTTCGCTGACTTCGGCAACCAGCCTGCTGCGGCTGTCGTACATCGTGCGCACGATGCCCGTGATGTCCAAATCGGGATTGATTGCCTGACGGATTTTTCGGACGGTTGCAATCAGGTCGGAAATCCCTTCCAGCGCGTAATATTCGCACAACATTGGCACAATCACGCCGCCCGCCGCCACCAAGCCGTTAAGTGTCAACAGCGTCAGCGAAGGCGGACAGTCGATCAGGATAAAGTCGTAATCTTCCGCCACTGCCTTGAGCGCGTTTTTCAAACGTACTTCCCGGGCGATTTCCTGCACCAGCTCGATTTCCGCACCGGCAAGCGCGCGGTTCGCGCCCAACACAGCGTATCCGCCCTCTTTGCTGCGTACCGCCGCCGATTTCACGTCCGCATCGCCCAATAAGACCTGATAAACGCCGGACTGCAAACTCGCCTTGTCGATACCGCTGCCCGTCGTCGCATTGCCCTGCGGATCCAAATCGACCACCAGCACGCGTTTGCCGCGCGATGCCAGCGAAGCCGCCAAATTTACCGTCGTCGTCGTTTTGCCCACACCGCCCTTCTGATTGGCGATGGCAAGGATGTTCGCACTCATGTCCCGCCCGTGTCCCGTCTGATGTTGAAAAAAGAAAAACAGTGCGGAATTTTACCTTTATCCGCACAAAAAAGGTATTCATGCCGTCTGAAGCGCGCTCAACGCTTGCTCAGGATGACGATATGGCGTTCCGCATCCAAGCCCGGCACATCGAGCCTTTGGACTTTTTCGACGCACACATCCTGCGGCAGGCGGCCGATTTCTTCCTGCGGATATACGCCCTTCATCGCCGCCCAGTATCCGCCGTCTTTCAACAGATGCCCCGTCCAAGACACAAAATCCGCCAGTTCTGCAAACGCACGGCTGGTAATCACGTCGGCACGTACGTCCAAAACCGCCTCCACGCGTCCGGATACCACGCGCACATTGTCCAATCCCAACTCGATAACCGCCTGCCGCAAAAAAGCCGTTTTCTTCGTATTCGCATCCAACAGCGTAATCTGCAAATCGGGACGGCACACCGCCGCCGGAATGCCGGGCTGGCCGCCGCCCGAACCGACATCCAGCATCGTCTGTGCGCCTTCGATATGGGGCAGCAGCGTCAGGCTGTCCAAAAGATGATGGACAACCATTTTTTCCTCGTCGCGCAGGGCGGTCAGATTGTAGGTTTTGTTCCACTTTTTCAACAAATCCACATAGGCCAAAAGCCTGTCCTGCGCCGTTTCCGAAATATCCAGCCCCATCGCGGCAATGCCTGCACGCAGGCGTTCTTTACGTTCCATATATGCTTCCTGTCCATATTCAGGCGTAATGTTAGCGGAAAAACATACCGTCTGAAACCGCGTATCGGGTTTCAGACGGCATTCCCGTTCCAACCTATTTTTTCCTGTGAAACACCACCGGCTGCACCGGCGCGCGCGTCAGGCGTTTGGGCAGCGTCAGCATAGACACCAGCCACACGGCAAACGCATATTCCGACACCGCCTCCCCGCGCAGCCCGCCCAAAGCGGCACTGCCCAACAACAGCTCGAGAATCCAAGCCACCGCCGCCGCCGCGCAAGCCGCCACGCCCGACAGAAACAGCGCGTAACGCGAATGCCGCCGCATCATCTTTTTGTACGCCAGCTTCGTCAGACCCGCTGATACAACCACATTCAAAAACGCAAACACGCCATACACAAACCACACCACGCCGTCCCAACCGCCACGCCAACCGAATCCGCCGTCCGACACCGACACCGTCAGCCCCGCCCGTCCGAACGCAAGCGCAAAGGCATCATGCACCGCCAACGCAAACGGCAGCGTCAAAAACACCAGCCCCGCAAACAGAGCCGTATAGGGATATTTCTCGTTCACATACATCGCCGACCCTCCTCACGAAGCAAACCGCATTATACCGTGCAAAACCCGTGCAGCCGCCCGAAAAGTTGCACAAACAACCGTTCATATATATCATAACGAAAAAAGCCGGTGTAGCTCAGTCGGTAGAGCAGCGCATTCGTAACGCGAAGGTCGGGGGTTCGATTCCCTTCTCCGGCACCAATACCAAGCACAGACCCTCCCTTCCCTGGGAAGCCTGTGCTTTTTCACATTTCCGCTTCAGACGGCATCCGATATGAACTCCTCGCAACGCAACCGCCTCGTCAGCCGCTGGCTCAATTCCTACGAACGCTACCGCCACCGCCGCCTCATACACGCCGTGCGGCTCGGCGGAGCCGTCCTGTTCGCCACCGCACTCGCCCGGCTGCTCCACCTCCAACACGGCGAATGGATAGGCATGACCGTCTTCGTCGTCCTCGGCATGCTCCAGTTTCAAGGGGCGATTTACTCCAAGGCGGTGGAACGTATGCTCGGCACGGTCATCGGACTGGGCGCGGGTTTGGGCGTTTTATGGCTGAACCAGCATTATTTCCACGACAACCTCCTCTTCTACCTCACCGTCGGCACGGCAAGCGCACTGGCCGGCTGGGCGGCGGTCGGCAAAAACGGTTACGTCCCTATGCTGGCGGGACTGACGATGTGCATGCTCATCGGCGACAACGGCAGCGAATGGCTCGACAGCGGCCTGATGCGCGCCATGAACGTCCTCATCGGCGCAGCCATCGCCATCGCCGCCGCCAAACTGCTGCCGCTGAAATCCACACTGATGTGGCGTTTCATGCTTGCCGACAACCTGACCGACTGCAGCAAAATGATTGCCGAAATCAGCAACGGCAGGCGCATGACCCGCGAACGCCTCGAGGAGAACATGGCGAAAATGCGCCAAATCAACGCGCGCATGGTCAAAAGCCGCAGCCACCTCGCCGCCACATCGGGCGAAAGCCGCATCAGCCCCGCCATGATGGAAGCCATGCAGCACGCCCACCGTAAAATCGTCAACACCACCGAGCTGCTCCTGACCACCGCCGCCAAGCTGCAATCTCCCAAACTCAACGGCAGCGAAATCCGGCTGCTCGACCGCCATTTCATCCAACTCCAAACCGACCTGCAACAAACCGTCGCCCTTATCAACGGCAGACACGCCCGCCGCATCCGCATCGACACCGCCATCAACCCCGAACTGGAAGCCCTCGCCGAACACCTCCACTACCAATGGCAGGGCTTCCTCTGGCTCAGCACCAATATGCGTCAGGAAATTTCCGCCCTCGTCATCCTGCTGCAACGCACCCGCCGCAAATGGCTGGATGCCCACGAACGCCAACACCTGCGCCAAAGCCTGCTTGAAACACGGGAACACGGCTGACGGCCGGACACGATGCCGTCTGAAACACCTGCCGCTTCAGACGGCATCCCCAATCCGCCTGCCTTGTCGTCATGCCCGAATAACGGTACTATTCGCAGTTAACAGTTTTCATGCCGTCTGAAAGGTTTGAAGCGCGTTTCAGACGGCTGCCCGCTTACCTTATCTTACCGAAAGAACAATATGATCAACGATATTCAAAAAACAGCCGAAGGCAAGATGCAGCGTTCGGTCGAAGTACTGAAAGAAAATCTGGCGAAAGTGCGTACCGGCCGCGCGCATACCGGCCTGCTCGACCAAGTGGAAGTCGAATACTGGGGCAGCATGGTCCCCGTCAGCCAAGTTGCCAACGTAACACTTCTGGACGCGCGCACCATCGGCGTGAAACCGTTTGAGGGCAATATGGCGGCCAAAGTCGAGAAAGCCATCCGCGATTCAAACTTGGGACTGAACCCGGCATCCGTCGGCGACCTGATCCGCGTACCGATGCCCATGCTGACCGAGGAACGCCGCAAAGACCTGATTAAAGTCGTACGCGGCGAAGCGGAAGAAGGCCGCGTCTCTATCCGCAACGTGCGCCGCGATGCCAACGACCACATCAAAAAACTCCTCAAAGACAAAGAAATTTCCGAAGACGAGGCACGTCGCGGCGAAGAAGCGGTTCAAAAACTGACCGACAAATACATTGCCGAAGCCGACAAACTCCTGACTGCCAAAGAAGAAGATTTGATGGCAATTTAACCTGCACGGTTCGGCGTTCAGACGGCATTTGAATGCCGAACCGCGAAAGGCAGACATGAAAAGCAGCACGCAGGCCGTTTTAGAACACACCGCCATCCCGAGGCACATCGCCGTGATTATGGACGGCAACGGCCGTTGGGCGAAAAAACGTTTCCTCCCGCGCATAATGGGACACAAACGCGGTTTGGACGCATTGGAAAATATGGTGAAGCATTGCGCCAAACTGGGTGTGCAATATCTGACCGTGTTTGCCTTTTCAACCGAAAACTGGCGCCGCCCCGAAGACGAAGTTTCGTTCCTGATGGGGCTGTTTTTACAGGCTTTGCAAAAACAGGTACGCCGTCTGCACGAAAACAATATGCGCCTGAAAATACTGGGCAGCCGCGAACGCTTTAATCGGCAGATTCTGCAAGGCATCGAAGAGGCGGAAGCCTTGACGGCAAACAATACCGGCCTGACCCTGAGCATTGCCGCCGATTACGGCGGACGTTGGGACATTTTGCAGGCGGCAAACAAACTGATTGCCGAAGGCGTATCCGAGATTACGGAAGACACGCTGGCGAAATACCTGATGCTGGGAGACGCGCCCGAGCCGGATTTGTTCATCCGCACGGGCGGAGAAACGCGCATCAGCAATTTCCTGCTCTGGCAGATGGCGTATGCCGAACTGTATTTTACCGACATCCTGTGGCCCGATTTCGACGGCAAGGCTTTGGACGATGCCGTCGCTTCGTTCCAAAAACGCGAACGGCGGTTCGGACGCACCTCCGAGCAACTGCCTATCGAACAGCAAAGGAACTGAATATGCTGAAACAACGGGTAATGACCGCCATGTGGCTGCTGCCGCTGATGCTGGGTATGCTGTTTTACGCGCCGCAATGGTTGTGGGCGGCATTTTGCGGACTGATTGCCCTGATTGCCTTGTGGGAATATGCCCGTATGGGCGGTTTGTGCAAAACCGAAACCAACCATTACCTCGCCGCAACCTTGGTTTTCGGCGTGGTTGCCTATGCGGGCGGCTGGATGCTGCCTAATTTGGTTTGGTATGTTGTTTTGGCATTTTGGCTCGCCATCATGCCTTTATGGTTGAGATTCAAATGGAGGCTCAACGGCGGTTGGCAGGTTTATGCCGTCGGTTGGCTTCTGGTCATGCCGTTTTGGTTCGCGCTCGTATCCCTGCGCCCGCATCCCGATGACGCCCTGCCGCTGCTCGCCGTCATGGGTCTGGTCTGGGTTGCCGACGTTTGCGCGTATTTCAGCGGCAAGGCGTTCGGTAAACACAAAATCGCACCGGCAATCAGCCCCGGCAAAAGCTGGGAAGGCGCAATCGGCGGTGCGGTTTGCGTGGCCGTGTACATGACTGCCGTACGAAGTGCCGGCTGGCTGGCATTCGATACAGGCTGGTTCGATACCGTGTTAATCGGTTTGGTGCTGACCGTTGTCAGCATATGCGGCGACCTTTTGGAAAGCTGGCTCAAGCGCGCGGCAGGCATCAAAGACAGCAGCAACCTACTGCCAGGACACGGTGGCGTGTTCGACCGCACCGACAGCCTGATTGCCGTTATCAGCGTCTATGCGGCGATGATGTCGGTTTTAAATTGATTCTATGCCGTCTGAAAACGCTTCAGACGGCATCCGGTATAAAGTTATCCTCATTATGACACCACAAGTCCTGACCATATTAGGCAGTACCGGCAGCATAGGCGAAAGCACGCTGGACGTTGTCTCCCGCCATCCCGAAAAATTCCGCGTATTCGCGCTGGCAGGGCATAAGCAGATCGAGAAACTGGCGGCTCAATGTCAAACGTTCCGCCCCGAATATGCCGTCGTTGCCGATGCGGAACACGCCGCCCGGCTTGAAGCCCTGTTGAAACGCGACGGCACGGCGACTCAGGTTTTACACGGCGCGCAGGCATTGGTTGACGTTGCGTCTGCCGACGAAGTCGGCGGTGTCATGTGCGCCATCGTCGGGGCGGCGGGGCTGCCTTCCGCGCTCGCAGCGGCGCAAAAAGGCAAAACCATTTATCTGGCGAACAAAGAGACGTTGGTGGTTTCCGGCGCGTTGTTTATGGAAACCGCCCATGCAAACGGCGCGGCAGTGTTGCCCATCGACAGCGAACACAACGCCATTTTCCAAGTTTTGCCGCGCGATTACACAGGCCGTCTGAACGAACACGGCATCCGTTCGATTATCCTGACTGCTTCCGGCGGCCCGTTTTTAACGACCGATTTAGGCACGTTCGACAGCATTACGCCCGCCCAAGCGGTCAAACACCCAAATTGGCGTATGGGGCGCAAAATCTCCGTCGATTCCGCCACCATGATGAACAAAGGTTTGGAGCTGATTGAAGCGCATTGGCTGTTCAACTGTCCGCCTGACAAGCTCGAAGTCGTCATCCATCCGCAGTCCGTGATACACAGCATGGTGCGCTACCGCGACGGCTCCGTGCTGGCGCAACTGGGCAATCCCGATATGCGTACGCCCATCGCTTATTGTTTGGGCCTGCCCGAGCGCATCGATTCGGGTGTCGGCGACCTTAATTTCGACGCATTGTCCGCGCTGACCTTCCAAAAGCCCGACTTCGGCCGCTTCCCCTGCCTGAAGCTCGCCTATGAAGCCATGAACGCAGGCGGAGCCGCGCCCTGCGTATTGAACGCCGCCAACGAAGCCGCCGTCGCCGCCTTTTTGGACGGACAGATTAAGTTTACCGACATTGCCAAAACCGTCGCCCATTGTCTTTCACAAGACTTTTCAGACGGCATAGGCGATATAGGGGGGCTCTTGGCGCAAGATGCCCAGACACGCGCACAAGCGCGGGCATTTATCGGCACACTGCGCTGATGCCGTCCGAACACCGTTATCAAAGGAAAACCATTTGCACACCCTTCTAGCTTTTATCTTCGCCATCCTGATTTTGGTCAGCCTGCACGAATTCGGACACTACGCCGTTGCAAAATTATGCGGCGTAAAAGTGCTGCGTTTTTCCGTCGGCTTCGGCAAACCGTTTTTCACCCGAAAGCGCGGCGACACCGAATGGTGCCTCGCCCCGATTCCGTTGGGCGGCTACGTCAAAATGGTCGACACGCGCGAAGGCGAAGTATCAGAAGCCGATTTACCCTACGCTTTTGACAAACAACACCCCGCCAAGCGCATCGCCATCGTCGCCGCCGGCCCACTGATCAACCTCGCACTGGCGGTTTTGCTGTACGGACTGAGTTTTTCCTTCGGCGTAACCGAACTGCGCCCCTACGTCGGCACAGTCGAACCCGACACCATTGCCGCCCGTGCCGGCTTCCAAAGCGGCGACAAAATACAATCCGTCAACGGCACACCCGTTGCAGATTGGGGCAGCGCACAAACCGAAATCGTCCTCAACCTTGAGGCAGGCAAAGTCGCCGTCGGCGTTCAGACGGCATCGGGCACGCAAACCGTCCGCACCATCGATGCCGCAGGCACGCCGGAAGCCGGTAAAATCGCAAAAAACCAAGGCTACATCGGACTGATGCCCTTTAAAATCACAACCGTTGCCGGCGGCGTGGAAAAAGGCAGCCCCGCCGAGAAAGCAGGCCTGAAACCGGGCGACAGGCTGACTGCCGCCGACGGCAAACCCATCGCCTCATGGCAGGAATGGGCAAACCTGACCCGCCAAAGCCCCGGCAAAAAAATCACCCTGACCTACGAACGCGCCGGACAAACCCATACCGCCGACATCCGCCCCGATACTGTCGAACAGCCCGACCATACCCTGATCGGGCGCGTCGGCCTCCGTCCGCAGCCGGACAGGGCGTGGGACGCGCAGATCCGCCGCAGCTACCGTCCGTCTGTTGTCCGCGCATTCGGCATGGGCTGGGAAAAAACCGTTTCCCACTCATGGACAACCCTCAAATTTTTCGGCAAACTGATCAGCGGCAACGCCTCCGTCAGCCATATTTCCGGGCCGCTGACCATTGCCGACATTGCCGGACAGTCCGCCGAACTCGGCTTGCAAAGTTATTTGGAATTTTTAGCGTTGGTCAGCATCAGCCTCGGCGTGCTGAACCTGCTGCCCGTCCCCGTTTTGGACGGCGGGCACCTCGTGTTTTATACTGCCGAATGGATACGCGGCAAACCTTTGGGCGAACGCGTCCAAAACATCGGTTTGCGCTTCGGGCTTGCCCTCATGATGCTGATGATGGCAATCGCTTTTTTCAACGACATTACCCGCCTGCTTGGCTGAATTTCACGTTTCGTTATGCCGTCTGAAAGCATAACGCACCACAAGGAACTTATGATGAAACTGAAACAGATTGCTTCTGCGCTGATGGTCTTGGGCATATCGCCTTTGGCATTTGCCGACTTTACCATCCAAGACATCCGTATCGAAGGCTTGCAGCGTACCGAACCGAGTACCGTATTCAACTACCTGCCCGTAAAAATCGGCGATGCCTACAACGACGGCCGCGGCGGAGAAATCATCAAAAGCCTGTACGCGACCGGGTTCTTCGACGACGTACGCGTTGAATCCGCGGACGGACAGCTCCTGCTGACCGTCATCGAACGTCCCACCATCGGCTCGCTCAACATCACCGGCGCAAAAATGTTGCAAAACGACGCCATTAAGAAAAACCTCGAATCGTTCGGGCTGGCACAGTCGCAATACTTCAACCAGGCGACACTCAACCAGGCAGTCGCCGGACTGAAAGAAGAATATCTCGGACGCGGCAAACTCAACATTCAAATTACCCCCAAAGTTACCAAACTCTCCCGCAACCGTGTCTCCATAGACATCACGATTGACGAGGGGCAATCCGCCAAAATCACCGACATCGAATTTGAAGGCAACCAAGTCTATTCCGACCGCAAACTGATGCGGCAAATGTCCCTGACCGAAGCCGGCATTTGGACGTGGCTGACCAGAAGCAACCAGTTCAACAGTCAGAAATTTGCCCAAGATATGGAGAAAATAACCGATTTCTACCAAAACAACGGCTATTTCGACTTCCGTATCCTCGATACCGACATCCAAACCAACGAAGACAAAACCAAGCAGACCATCAAAATTACCGTCCACGAAGGCGGACGTTTCCGCTGGGGCAAAGTCTCCATTGAAGGCGATACCAACGAAGTCCCCAAGGCCGAACTGGAAAAACTGCTGACCATGAAACCCGGCAAATGGTACGAACGTCAGCAGATGACCGCCGTTTTGGGTGAGATTCAGAACCGCATGGGCTCGGCAGGCTACGCATACAGCGAAATCAGCGTACAGCCGCTGCCGAACGCCGAAACCAAAACCGTCGATTTCGTCCTGCACATCGAACCGGGCCGGAAAATCTACGTCAACGAAATCCACATCACCGGCAACAACAAAACCCGCGACGAAGTCGTCCGCCGCGAATTGCGCCAAATGGAATCCGCTCCTTACGACACCTCCAAGCTGCAACGTTCCAAAGAGCGCGTCGAGCTGTTGGGCTACTTCGACAACGTACAGTTTGATGCTGTCCCGCTTGCCGGCACGCCCGACAAAGTCGATTTGAACATGAGCCTGACCGAACGCTCCACCGGCTCGCTCGACTTGAGCGCGGGCTGGGTGCAGGATACCGGTTTGGTGATGTCTGCCGGCGTATCGCAGGACAACCTCTTCGGCACGGGCAAATCCGCATCCGTGCGCGCCTCACGAAGCAAAACCACGCTCAACGGCTCGCTGTCGTTTACCGACCCGTACTTCACGGCAGACGGGGTCAGCCTGGGCTACGATATTTACGGAAAAGCCTTCGACCCGCGCAAAGCATCGACCAGTGTCAAACAATATAAAACCACCACCGTCGGCGGCGGCGTAAGGATGGGTATCCCCGTTACCGAATACGACCGCGTGAATTTCGGTCTGGCGGCGGAACACCTGACCGTCAACACCTACAACAAAGCACCCAAACGCTATGCCGACTTTATCAAACAATACGGCAAAACCAACGGCACAGACGGCAGCTTCAAAGGCTGGCTGTACAAAGGTACCGTCGGCTGGGGGCGCAACAAAACCGACAATGCCCTGTGGCCGACGCGCGGCTACCTGACCGGCGTGAATGCCGAAATCGCCCTGCCCGGCAGCAAACTGCAATACTACTCCGCCACCCACAACCAAACCTGGTTCTTCCCCCTGAGCAAAACCTTCACGCTGATGCTCGGCGGCGAAGCCGGCTATGCCAACGGCTACAGCAAAACCAAAGAAATCCCCTTCTTTGAAAACTTCTACGGCGGCGGTCTGGGTTCGGTGCGCGGCTACGAAAGCGGCACGCTCGGCCCGAAAGTGTATGACGAATACGGCGACAAAATCAGCTACGGCGGCAACAAAAAAGCCAACGTTTCCGCCGAGCTGCTCTTCCCGATGCCCGGTGCGAAAGACGCGCGCACCGTCCGCCTGAGCCTGTTTGCCGACGCAGGCAGCGTATGGGACGGCAAAACCTATACCGCCGCCGAAAGCGGCAACAACAAATCGGTTTACCCGGAAAACGCGCACAAATCCACCTTTACCAACGAATTGCGCTATTCCGCCGGCGGCGCGGTTACCTGGCTCTCGCCTTTGGGCCCGATGAAATTCAGCTACGCCTACCCGCTGAAGAAAAAACCGGAAGACGAAATCCAACGCTTCCAATTCCAACTCGGCACGACGTTCTAATCCCGCATATGCCGTCTGAAGCCCTTCAGACGGCATTTCGCGGCAACATCCGAAGGAGTTTTACCATGACCCGTTTGACCCGCGCGTTTGCCGCCGCCCTGATCGGTTTGTGCTGCACCGCAGGCGCGTATGCCGACACCTTCCAAAAAATCGGCTTTATCAACACCGAGCGCATCTACCTCGAATCCAAGCAGGCGCGCGAGATTCAAAAAACGCTGGACGGCGAATTTTCCGCCCGCCAGGACGAATTGCAAAAACTGCAACGCGAAGGTCTGGATTTGGAAAGGCAGCTTGCCGAAGGCAAACTCAAAGACGCAAAAAAGGCGCAAGCCGAACAAAAATGGCGCGAAATGGTCGAAGCGTTCCGCAAAAAACAAGCCCAGTTTGAAGAAGACTACAACCTCCGCCGTAACGAAGAATTTGCCGCACTCCAACAAAATGCCAACCGCGTCATCGTCAAAATCGCCAAACAGGAAGGTTACGATTTCATTTTGCAAGACGTGATTTACGTCAACACCCAATACGATATCACCGACAGCGTTATCAAAGAAATGAACACCTACTAACCCCCTTTCAGACGGCATTCCAAACAGGAAAACCATGAGCCAGACCACCTACACCCTGTCCCAAATCACCGCACAGCTCGGCGGAAAATGGCAAGGGGAAGACATTTCCGTTACCGCCGTGCGCCCGCTCGCAGACGCGCAGGCGGAACACATCAGCTTCCTTGCCAATCCGAAATACAAAGCCGAAGTCCACGACAGCAACGCGGGCGCGGTCATCGTTTCCGCCAAAGCAGCAGACGGATTTGAAGGGCGCAACCTGATTATCGCCGACGACCCCTATCTCTATTTCGCCAAAGTCGCGCGCCTGTTTTCACCCGTCGTCAAAGCGCGCGGCGGCATCCATCCGACCGCCGTCGTCGAACCGAGTGCCACCGTTCCCGCAAGCTGCGAAATCGGCGCGAACGCCTACGTCGGCGCAAACACCGTGCTCGGCGAAGGCTGCCGCATCTTGGCAAACGCCGTCGTCCAACACGATTGCAAACTGGGCGACGAAGTTGTCATGCACCCCAACGCCGTTGTTTATTACGGCTGCACACTGGGCAGACGCGTCGAAATCCACAGCGGCGCAGTCATCGGCGCAGACGGTTTCGGACTCGCTTTTGCCGGCGATTCATGGTTTAAAATCCCGCAAACCGGCGCGGTAACGCTGGGCGACGACGTAGAAATCGGCTCGAACACCAACATCGACCGCGGCGCGATGAGCGACACCACCGTCGGCAACGGCACCAAAATCGACAACCAAGTCCAAATCGGACACAACTGCAAAATCGGTTCGCACACCGTCATCGCCGCCAAAACCGGCATCTCAGGCAGCGTAACCATAGGCAGCTACTGCATCATCGGCGGCGGCGTCGGTACGGTCGGACACATCGAAATCGCCGACAAAACCACCATCGGCGGCGGCACGTCCGTCACCCACAGCATTACCGAAAGCGGCAAACACCTCGCCGGCATCTTCCCGATGTCCACCCATAAAGAATGGGCGCGCAACGCTGTTTACATCCACCGCCTGAGCGAAATGAACAAACGGCTCAAAACACTGGAGCAGCAGCTTTCAGATGCCGGTCAAGACAGCAAATAACCAAACCGACTTTATTCAAGGAATACGACAGACATGGACGTACAACTCCCCATCGAAGCCAAAGACATCCAAAAACTCATCCCCCACCGCTATCCGTTTTTGCAACTCGACCGCATTACCGCCTTCGAGCCGATGAAAACCCTGACCGCGATTAAAAACGTCACCATGAACGAGCCGCAGTTCCAAGGCCATTTCCCCGACCTGCCCGTGATGCCCGGCGTACTTATCATCGAAGCCATGGCGCAAGCCTGCGGCACGTTGGCGATTTTGAGCGAAGGCGGCCGCAAGGAAAACGAATTCTTCTTCTTCGCCGGTATAGACGAAGCCCGTTTCAAACGCCAAGTCATCCCCGGCGACCAACTCGTCTTTGAAGTCGAGCTGCTGACCAGCCGGCGCGGCATCGGCAAATTCAACGCCGTTGCCAAAGTAGACGGGCAAGTCGCCGTCGAAGCCGTGATTATGTGCGCCAAACGCGTGGTTTGAGCGTTCGGAAAAGGTCGTCTGAAAGTTTCAGACGACCTAATAAAAAGAAAACCCACCGGTTTAGGTTTATTCAAACCCAGGGACACGGTGGGGATTAGTTTTATCTAACTATATCAAATATAGTTTGAAACGTCAATTTAAAAATAAAGAATCAGGGGTTAGCGTGAATTATAAGGAATGCTGTAGTATTTTTTCTGATTTCAGAATGGAACGGTATAAAAATGCCGTTGGGGAAGACAAAGCAGCTGAATTGTATTTATTGAATTTATCTTTATCAAGAGAACTTTTTCATGTTGTTTCAATACTTGAGATTGTTTTAAGAAACAAAATTGATATTTGCCTTCAGCAGGCGTTTAAAGACAGAAACTGGTTATATAACAGCATACAGCCACAAACGAATCCTGCATTGAAATATCAAGGTTGCTTTTTAAGAAATGGCACGAAAGAATCTGCTGAATTAATCAAGGTTGCATTATCTAAAATACAAAATAATAGCGGGGGAAAGTTTGACCACAACCAATTGGTTGCAGGACTAGGATTCGGTTTTTGGCGGTATCTGTTTGCAGGAGGGAAAGATGCCCAATTTGATGCTACAGGGAAAGTATTGATGAAAGTTTTTCCAAAAAAGCCTAAATCTACACCAAGTGTGCAATATAACCAAAAATGGATTTTTCGAGAACTTTCCAATATTAACAATTTCCGTAATCGTTTGGCACATCACGAACCGATTTGTTTTAAAGGTGCAATAAAAGATACCAACTACGCTAGAAATATTCACCAATCTATTTTTGAACTGCTTAATTACATGGATGTAGATACTACTTCAGTATTTAGCCATTTTAGCGATCAAGTGATTGCGGTCTGTGATGAAATCGACAAACTGTGATTTTCTATTATTTGTCTTAACAAGCAGCGGAGTATTAAAAACATGACCCTTATCCACCCGACCGCCGTCATCGACCCCAAAGCCGAACTCGACTCCAGCGTCAAAGTCGGCGCGTACACCGTTATCGGCCCCAACGTCCAAATCGGCGCGAATACAGAAATCGGCCCGCACGCCGTCATCAACGGCCACACCAGCATCGGCGAAAACAACCGCATTTTCCAATTTGCCAGCCTCGGCGAAATTCCGCAGGACAAAAAATACCGCGACGAACCGACCAAGCTGATTATCGGCAACGGCAACACCATCCGCGAATTCACCACCTTTAATTTAGGCACGGTAACCGGCATCGGCGAAACACGCGTCGGCGACGGCAACTGGATTATGGCGTACTGCCACCTAGCGCACGACTGCGTCATCGGCAACCACACCATTTTCGCCAACAACGCCTCGCTTGCCGGACACGTTACCATCGGCGACTACGTCGTTTTGGGCGGCTACACGCTGGTTTTCCAATTCTGCCGCATCGGCGACTACGCCATGACCGCCTTCGCCGCAGGCGTACACAAAGACGTGCCGCCCTACTTCATGGCATCGGGCTACCGCGCCGAACCGGCCGGCCTCAACAGCGAAGGCATGCGCCGCAACGGTTTTACCGCAGAACAGATTTCCGCCGTCAAAGACGTATATAAAACCCTCTACCATCGCGGCATTCCGTTTGAAGAGGCCAAGGCGGACATCCTCCGCCTCGCCGAAACCCAAGCCGAGCTTGCCGTATTCCGAGACTTCTTCGCACAATCGACGCGCGGCATCATCCGCTGACCGTACCCTTTTGATGCCGTCTGAAACCTCCAAAAGCGTTTCAGACGGCATTTGCGCTATAATTCAAACCATCTTATTTCTCAGGGCTTCATATGTTAGACAAATACTCCCCCGCCGAAATCGAATCCAAACACTATCAAAACTGGGAAACCCAAGGTTATTTCCAGCCCGATATGGATTTGACGAAACCGTCTTTCTCCATCCAACTGCCGCCGCCCAATGTAACCGGCACGCTGCACATGGGCCATGCCTTCAACCAAACCATCATGGACGGCCTGACCCGCTACTACCGCATGAAAGGCTGCAATACCGCCTGGATTCCCGGCACCGACCACGCGGGCATCGCCACGCAGATTGTGGTCGAGCGTCAGCTTGCCGCGCAAAACGTGTCCCGTCATGACTTGGGGCGCGAAAAATTCTTGGAAAAAGTGTGGGAATGGAAAGAAGTTTCCGGCGGCACGATTACGCAGCAGATGCGCCGCGTGGGCTGTTCCGCAGACTGGACGCGTGAGTATTTCACGATGGACGACGTGCGTGCCGAAACCGTAACCGAAGTGTTCGTGCGCCTGTATGAGCAAGGCTTGATTTACCGCGGCAAACGCTTGGTGAACTGGGATCCGGTTTTGGGTACGGCAGTATCGGATTTGGAAGTGGAAAGCGTGGAAGAACAAGGCTCTATGTGGCACATCCGCTATCCGCTGGCGGACAATCCTGCCGAAGCCGTGATTGTGGCGACTACCCGCCCCGAAACGCTGCTGGGCGACGTTGCCGTTGCCGTCAATCCTGAAGACGAACGTTATACCCATTTGATCGGCAAGGAATTAATCCTGCCGCTGACCGGCCGCACCATTCCCGTGATTGCCGACGAATACGTTGAAAAAGACTTCGGCACAGGCTGCGTGAAAATCACGCCCGCGCACGACTTCAACGACTACGAAGTCGGCAAACGCCACGACACGCGCCTGATTAATGTGTTCGACTTGGAAGCCAAAGTGCTGGCAAACGCCGAAGTGTTCAACTTCAAAGGCGAAGCGCAACCGGGCTTTGCCCTGCCTGAAAAATACGCAGGCTTAGACCGCTTCGCCGCGCGCAAACAAATGGTTGCCGATTTGCAGGAACAAGGCTTGTTGGTCGAAATCAAAGCGCACACGCTGATGACGCCGAAAGGCGACCGTACCGGCTCGGTGATTGAGCCGATGCTGACCAGCCAATGGTTTGTCGCCATGTCCGCCACACCGGACGGCGGCGAACCCGACAGCGAATTCAAAGGCTTAAGCCTCGCCGACAAAGCCAAAAAAGCCGTCGACAGCGGCGCAGTGCGCTTTATCCCTGAAAACTGGGTCAATACCTACAACCAATGGATGAACAACATCCAAGACTGGTGTATCTCACGCCAACTGTGGTGGGGGCATCAAATCCCCGCGTGGTACGACGAAGCAGGCAATGTTTACGTCGCCCGCAATCAGGCGGAAGCCGAAAAACAAGCCGGCAAAACAGGCTTGACCCGCGAAGAAGACGTATTGGATACATGGTTCTCCTCCGCGCTCGTGCCGTTCTCCACGCTCGGCTGGCCGTCTGAAACCGACGAACTTAAAGCCTTCCTGCCATCCAATGTCTTGGTCACCGGCTACGAAATCATCTTCTTCTGGGTGGCGCGCATGATTATGATGACCACCCACTTCACCGGCAAAGTACCGTTTAAAGACGTGTACATCCATGGCATCGTGCGCGACCACGAAGGCAAAAAAATGTCCAAATCCGAAGGCAACGTCATCGACCCTGTCGATTTGATTGACGGTATCGACTTGGAAAAACTGCTGGTGAAACGTACCACCGGCCTGCGCAAACCCGAAACCGCGCCGAAAGTGGAAGAAGCAACCAAAAAACTCTTCCCCGAAGGCATCCCCAGTATGGGCGCGGACGCATTGCGCTTCACTATGGCGAGCTACGCCAGCTTGGGACGCAGCGTAAACTTCGACTTCAAACGCGCCGAAGGCTACCGCAACTTCTGCAACAAAATCTGGAACGCCACCAACTTCGTCTTGATGAACACAGAAAACCAAGACTGCGGCTACGGCGCAACCGCCATCGAACCGCGCGGCTATTCCTTCCCCGATATGTGGATTGTAGGCCGTCTGAATCAGACCATCGAGCAGGTTACGCAAGCCTACGAAACCTACCGCTTTGATTTGGCAGCGGAAACCCTGTACAGCTTCGTATGGAACGACTATTGCGACTGGTATTTGGAACTCGCCAAAGTGCAGCTTCAAACCGGCTGCGCCAGCCGCCAGCGCGCCACACGCCATACCTTATTGCGCGTACTCGAAGCCGCCCTACGCCTGCTGCACCCGATTATTCCGTTCATTACCGAAGAACTGTGGCAAACCGTCGCTCCTATGTGCGACGCGAAAACCGCCGACAGCATTATGCTCGCCCGCTTCCCCGAAGCCGACGGCGGTGAGATTGTTCAGACGGCATTCGGGCAAATGACCGTGTTGCAGGATTTGATTGGCGCAGTCCGCAACCTGCGCGGCGAAATGGGCATCCAGCCTAACGTCAAAGCCCCACTGTTTGTCGAAAGCGCGGACGACTTGGCGGACTACCTCAAATACCTGCCGATGATGACCCGCCTGACCGAAGCACGGCAAGTCGCCGCCCTGCCCGAAAGCGAAGACGCGCCCGTCGCCGTCTGCAACGGCGCGCGCCTGATGTTGAAAGTCGAAATCGACAAAGCTGCCGAAACCGCCCGTTTGAGTAAAGAAGCCGAGAAGCTGCAAAAAGCCTTGGACAAACTCAATGCCAAACTCTCCAAACCCGGCTACACCGAAAAAGCCCCCGCACATCTGGTGGAAAAAGACAAAGCCGATTTGGCGGAATTGGAAGACAAAATGGCGAAAGTGCAAAATCAGTTGGCGAAGTTGAAAGACTGATTTGATTGAATAAACAAGGCCGTCTGAAAACCTGAAACCGGGGTTTTCAGACGGCCTCCTCAAAAGGAAATCAAATGATGGACTTCATCGTGCCTATATTGCTCGTCGTCGCCATCGTCGTACTTCATATTCATACCTGCTTTACCGAAGCCGTCCACCTCAACAAATGGCGGCCGTGGCTGATTATTCTATTGTTGATTCTGACCGGCACTTGGTTTATCTACTTCGTCAGCCGTACCGCACTGATGAAGCTGGGTGTCCAACTGGTGCTGATTGCCGGTCTCGTGATTTACATCTCTTGAACGCCCGCCTGTGGCAGAATACCCGCAAAGGTCGTCTGAAAAATGTTTTTCAGACGGCCTCTTTTAAGAAAGGAAATAGATGTTTCAACACACAGGACGACACATAAAGCGTCGCCCTATGTGTTGCCAAGGGTTACGCCCCTCCCAAATAAAGTCTAATCCTGCCGCCCTAAAGGGCGGGGTTTCAACCGAAAAGGAAATACGATGAAACTCTTTATTCTGCCGGTACTTTTATCCGCAACAACTGCTCTGGCTTCTCCGATTGTCGGTACATGGCATTGCATCGGCACTGATGAAAACATTCACAGTAATGCAAAAGTTGAATATCTTCAGGACGGCAGTTTCCGTGGCGATGCTATACTCAAAATCGATGATGACGGCAATATCTTGGCATACCGTGTTGTCGGATCAGGGAAATGGCGTTTTGAAAACAATGCCTTGACGGAAAGCCAAATCAAATATAGCGAAGTTTCACGACAGCACAGCCCCGAAACGCTGGCATGGTTGGAAGAATCAGAAGACGGCCAATTCTTGGAAAGCATGATGTACACCGGATTGGTCGCGCAGATAAACAAGCCCGGTGAAGATGAAGTGTATCAACTGGATAAATCAGGCAAATTAGTGTCCGAAGACGGAACTTCCCGTGAGGTATGTACGAAAGTGAAGTAAAAAACAACTGTCGGTCGGACAAGTTTGTCTGATTGATGGCTGAAATAACAAATGCTGTCTGAAACTTAAATTTCAGACGGCATTTTTCTTTTTCTCAATCCATCAAATTCAATCAAACCAAACCATCTGACTTTTATCCACGCTGATGCGGATTTCCTGTTCGATTTGCAGTTTGTCCGTATCGTAGTCGGCGTAGAAACACCCAATCAAATTGCCGTATTGCGGATAGGCGGAGATGAAACGCGTACCTTCGGCGGAGGATGACAGCTTCACTAATGCAGGCAACCGCCGGATACGGTGCGTTTTACAACGCCGAAACCACGCCGGCAAAAAGGTTCGCACCTGTAATCCGTTAATCTTGATGATTAAAAAATCTTTATAGCCGAATTACCCGACATATCAACGCATATATCATTAAAAATTAACTTCCCCCACTGACACAGCCTCCAAAATTTACATAAAATAACCCCCCCGCATAATTCCATCTACATAAACCTATATTTTTCAAATATAATATTACGTTTTTCATGACAACTCATTAATCTCTACAAGGATTTTAACGATGAATAAGACTTTCAAGGTCATCTGGAATCATTCAACCCAAACATGGACGGCGGTCAGCGAGCTTGCCGGTACGAGGAAAAAAAGCAAATCCATCAAATTGACGGCCATCTCTGCCGCCCTGCTCATGGCATGAGGTACAGCTCAAGCCGCCACACATACGGCTGCGGACAGCCTGATTGCCATATCGGATAATTTGGCGGCAGGTATAACGGCAAACTGATTTGGAAAGCGCAAGCCAACCTCAACAGCCGTGCAGATGTAGGCGTAGGCATGGCTTACCTCTGGTAACCTGTTTAGCCTTACACAAAGCCCTTCGGATTTCCGAAGGGCTTTTTTCAGATAAAACATTTGCACAATTGCAACATCAAGAAACCTTACAATATACAGCCCGAGACCTTTGCAAAATTCCCCAAAATCCCCTAAATTCCCACCAAGACATTTAGGGGATTTTGGGGAATTTTGCAAAGGTCTCAGTCTAAAAGAATAAAACAATGCCGTCTGAAATCTTCAGACGGCATTGTTTTTGAATTACCCTCTAAGGAACGTTACACCGCTCAACCTCGATTGCATAATCGCCGTTTTCATTGCAGACAATGCTTTCGGACGAACAAAGTTACGACGGTATGCCAACACGACCCGACGGCTCGGTGCAGTACCCTCAAAAGGAATAATACTGAAAAGCATATGGTCGTTTTCAGTCAATGCAGTTGCCGGTAATACACTGATTGCCAGACCGCTTGCAACCATATGGCGAATCGTGTTAATCGAACTGCCCTGCAATGTATTGGTCAAACCCTGTATGCGTTGTTTGGCAGCCAACTCGGAGCAACTTGACAACACTTGATCCCGCATACAATTCCCTTCCGTAAGCAACAAAACCTGTTCTTCGCCCAGCATTTTAGATGACACAGCATCAAGCTCTTCAAACGGATGCCCCTTGGGAACAATGACGAAGAACGGTTCGTCATACAACGGTTCGGTAACGATACCCGGTTCCTGAAACGGCTCTGCTACGATAATTGCGTCAACATCTCCACGCTTAAGAGATTCAGTCAACGTATGCGTATAGTTCTCCTCCAACATCAGAGGCATCTTAGGTGCAGTACGACGCAGAGAAACAATCAACTTTGGTAACAGGTAGGGAGCAACTGTGAAAATTAATCCAAGTTTGAATGCCCCCTCCAGCTCATTCTGCTCTTCATTTGCCAAATGCCTTATAAGCTCTGCCTCCTCAAGCACTTTACGTGCCTGAGCAACAATGCGTTCCCCTGCCTCCGTCGTAATAATATCATTACTACTCCGGTCAAACAGGGAAACAGCAAGCTCCTCTTCCAGCTTCTTAATAGCAATGGATAAAGTGGGCTGACTGACAAAACAACGCCGTGCAGCGCGACCGAAATGACGTTCCTGAGCAACTGCGACGATGTACCGTAATTCGGTCAAGGTCATGAACTATACCTTTTTCTGTTCAGGTAATGTAATGTTCAATTCCAGAACATCGACACCATCCTGCTTCTCTTGAGAAATACGGATATTATCCAAGGAAACATTCACATACTTAGACAAAACTTCCATCAATTCTTTACGCAAAGTCGGCAAATAATCGGGAGCCTGACCTTCTTGAGCACGCTCTTGGGCAATGATAATTTGAAGACGATCTCGTGCGACAGTTGCCGTTTTCTGCTTTCTACCAAATAAAAGATCAATTAATGACATACGTTAACCTCCAAACAGACGTTTGAAGAAGCCTTTTTTCTCAACTTCTAAGAAACGCATTTCACGATTTTCACCCAATAGACGGGCAATTACGTCCTTATAAGCTTCAGAAGCAACCACGCTGTCTTGATGAATAACAGGCTCACCTGAGTTAGAGGCCTGCAAAACGTTTTGCGATTCCGGAATCACACCAATCAAGGGAATACGCAAAATGTCACAAATATCCTGTACTGAAAGCATTTCACCTTTAGCTACACGTTCAGGAGAGTAACGAGTAATCAACAAATGCTCCTTAACCGAACCACCTTGCTCTGCCTTACGTGATTTACTTTGTAGAATACCTAAAATCCTGTCAGAGTCCCGAACACTGGAAACCTCCGGATTGGTCGTTACGATGGCTTCATCGGCAAAATACAATGCCATCAATGCACCTTGCTCAATACCGGCAGGAGAATCACAAATAATATATTCGAAACCCATTTTCTTACTACCCAACTCTTTCATGACCTTCTCTACACCCTCACGTGTCAAAGCATCTTTATCCCGAGTTTGGGAAGCAGGCAGAATAAACAAATTTTCACAGTTTTTATCTTTAATCAATGCCTGATTAAGTGTCGCCTCACCTTGAATGACATTAATGAGGTCATAAACGACACGCCGCTCACAGCCCATAATTAAGTCAAGATTACGTAAGCCAACATCAAAATCAATCACCGCAGTTTTGTATCCGCGCAATGCCAAACCTGTTGCAATACTGGCACTGGTAGTCGTTTTACCAACACCACCCTTACCAGAAGTTACTACAATAATTTTTGCCACAATATTTCCTTTTTCAAATATCAAACAATTACTCTGAATCAATTGCACTGATAACCAAACGATTATCCTGCAACAATATCTGTACCGGCTGTTTATGCAAATGATCCGGCAAATCTTGTTCAAAATTGCGGTAAATACCAGCTATGGAAACTAATTCTGCCTGCATAGAATGAATAAATATACGGGCGGAAGTATCACCTTTTGCACCAGCTAAGGCCCGACCCCTCATTGGGGCATAAATATGTATATTACCGTCTGCAATCAACTCTGCACCTTGACTGACAGTACCGGTTACAATTAAATCTCCGTCTTCAGCATAAACCTGTTGGCCAGTACGGACAGAGGTTGTAACCAATACCGTTTTCCTCGTTTTCAGCTCGTCGGAAGTTTCTTGCGCCTCAATCTGATCCTGTTCTCTAATATTTTCTAGATGAGATGAACAGAAAAGCAAATGATACTTCGCTGCCACGGCAGCCCATCGCTCATCAAGATGTTTAAGACCTAAAATCTGCATACCATGTCTCGAAAAAAGCGAAACCAATGCAGCAAGATCTAAAGACTCAGGATAATCAAACTCCTGAAGATCCAAGACAAAAGGAACGACACCAGATTCCTGGAATTTCTTCCCTAATTTGACTAAAACATTTTCCAAATCAAGCAAATCTGATGTATGTAAGCAAATAGATAATACATCTATCTTTGTCGATTTTATATCGAAGGCATTAATCATAGATAAAACTATAGAATTTTTTAATGATGTAAGTTTACCGCGCAAACCTTAGCTATTCAATTAATATTTACTCAATAAATCATTAACCTTCAAATATTATGTAAAAATAACGCCATCTATTTCTAATAGATGGCGTTATATGCTTAAAATTACTCAGCCACTGGTTTATCAACTAATTCAACCAAAGCCAAGGGGGCATTATCGCCCTTACGGAACCCATATTTCAATACTCGAACATAACCACCATTACGAGCAGAGAAACGAGGACCCAAATCACCAAACAATTTCACTACAACATCACGATCACGAGTTCGGTCAAATGCCAAACGATGATTAGCCAAAGATGGTTTCTTACCCAATGTAATCAATGGTTCAACCACACGGCGCAATTCCTTGGCCTTAGGCAGAGTTGTTACAATCGTTTCGTGAGTCAATAATGAATTCGCCATATTACGCAGCATTGCAGCACGATGACTGCTGGTACGGTTTAATTTGCGATTGCCATTACGATGACGCATATCAATTATCCTTTAATTCTTCATTAAGGCTTTTCCAAGCCTACAGGTGGCCATGCTTCCAACTTAGAACCCAGTGTCAAACCTTTAGATGCCAATACTTCCTTAATCTCATTCAAAGATTTACGTCCCAAATTCGGCGTTTTAAGAAGCTCGGTTTCAGTGCGTTGAATCAAATCGCCAATATAATAAATATCCTCAGCTTTCAAACAATTAGCTGAACGTACTGTCAATTCCAGATCATCCACCGGACGCAAAAGAACAGGGTCGATAGGAGGTGCTTTTTCTTCAACCTCCTCCACAGGCGTACCCTGCAAATCAGCAAAAATAGACATCTGATCAATCAAAATACGTGCCGCACTGCGTACAGCTTCCTCAGGATCAATAGAACCGTCGGTTTCGATATCCAAAACCAACTTATCAAGATCCGTCCGCTGCTCTACACGTGCAGGTTCAACCTCAAAGCTAACACGGCTGATGGGCGAAAAGCTCGCATCCAACTGGATTGCACCAATCTGACGGTTCTCATCACGAACTACCTGACGACCTGAAACAGATTGATAACCACGACCTTGCTCTACTTTAATTTCCATCTCAATTTGACCGTTATCAGCCAAATGACAAATGACATGACCAGGATTCAGAATTTCTACATCATGCGGCAACTCAATATCACCGGCAGATACGACACCTGAACCTGATTTCTTCAACATAAGTTGAACTTGGCTACGACCATGGAGCTTAAATACAATACCTTTAATATTCAGCAAAATGTCAACAACATCTTCCTGAACACCATCAACAGTAGAATATTCGTGTAATACACCGGCAATAGCCACTTCAGTAGGAGCAAAACCATTCATGGATGACAGTAAGATACGGCGCAAAGCATTACCTAAGGTATGACCGAAACCACGTTCAAATGGCTGCATAGATACTTTTGCACGAGTTGCAGAAAAAGTATTTACATCAATTTGACGAGGTTTCAAAAATTCGGTTGTGCTATTCTGCATTTAACTGTCCCTCACTGAGCTAGCATTATTTAGAGTAGAACTCTACCACCAGCTGTTCATTAATATCACCGGTCAATTCCGAGCGATCCGGCATGTTTTTGAACACACCCTCAAGTTTATCTGCATCTACAGAAACCCAACCCGGCAAGCCGATTTGAGTTGCCAAACCCAATGCTTCTTGAATACGTGCCTGTTTTTTGGCTTTTTCACGAACTGAGACAACATCACCAGCTTTCACTTGGAAAGAAGGAATATTGACAACTTGTCCATTTACAGCTATCGCCTTATGAGAAACAAGCTGTCTTGCTTCAGCTCGGGTAGAACCGAAACCCATACGATAAACGACATTATCCAAACGAGATTCCAGCAATTGCAACAGCAACTCGCCAGTAGAACCTTTACGACGATCAGCTTCTGCGAAATAACGACGGAACTGACGTTCTAATACGCCATAAATACGGCGGATTTTTTGTTTTTCACGCAACTGCAAACCATAGTCTGACAAACGCGGTTTTTTTGCACCATGCTGACCGGGAGCGGAATCAATTTTACATTTAGAATCCAAAGAGCGGCGCGCACTCTTCAAAAACAAATCCGTACCTTCGCGACGTGCCAACTTACATTTAGGGCCAATATAACGTGCCATGTTTCAAATCACTCCAATATTAAATACGACGTTTTTTAGGCGGACGGCAACCGTTATGAGGCAACGGGGTAACGTCAGTAATGCTGGTAATCTTGAAACCAAGAGCATTCAAAGCACGTACAGAGGATTCGCGACCAGGACCTGGACCTTTAATACGAACCTCTAAATTTTTAACGCCATACTCTTGGGCAACTTTACCAGCTGCTTCTGCTGCAACTTGTGCTGCAAATGGTGTACTTTTACGAGAACCTTTAAAACCAGCGCCGCCAGAGGTAGCCCAAGACAACGCATTGCCTTGACGGTCAGTGATTGTAATGATGGTATTGTTGAAAGATGCATGAACGTGCACAATACCCTCACTCACGGTTTTACGTACTTTTTTACGTACACGTGAAGCTGTGTTTGCTTTAGCCATTAATAAAATTCCTTAAAATTTATTTCTTACCAGCAATCGCTTTACGCGGACCTTTGCGAGTACGCGCATTTGTACGAGTGCGTTGACCGCGGCATGGTAAGCCGCGACGATGACGGAAGCCACGATAGCAGCCCATGTCCATCAATCGCTTGATACTCATAGTTACTTCACGACGCAAATCACCTTCTACTTCATACTTGGCAACTTGGTCACGCAAAGCATCTAATTGAGTCTCGTCCAAATCTTTTGCTTTAGTATCAGGCGCAATATTTGCAGCCTCACAAATCAATTTAGCACGAGTAGCACCAATACCGTAAATAGCCTGAAGACCAATTACGATGTGTGCGTTATTAGGGATATTTACCCCTGCAATACGAGCCATATTTTTTCCTTTTTAGGGCAAAGTGTGTCACTATATCACAGAATCACATTAAAAGAAATATTCTATTAACCTTGACGCTGTTTGTGACGGGGATCAGTACAAATTACACGAACTACACGATTTCGACGAATAATCTTGCAATTTCGGCAAATTTTCTTAACAGATGGTTGTACACGCATTTTATTTTCCTTTTATTGGTTTATCTTGCTCTGAAAACGATTCGAGCCCTAGTTAAATCATAAGGTGTCAGCTCTACTGTGACCTTATCTCCCGGAGAAATACGAATGTAATGCATCCGCATCTTCCCAGAAATATGACCCAATACAATATGGTCATTCTCAAGTTTTACTTTAAATGTTGCATTAGGTAAAGTTTCAAGAATTTCACCTTGCATTTGAATAGTATCTTCTTTCGCCATAATTCTATTTCCGAGAAAATGATTTCATTTTGAACGAGTCATTAACTTATCATACTGTTGAGTAAGCCTATACGAATTTATTTGTGTACTAAAATCCATCGTTACAACAACTAGAATCAACAAAGACGTACCACCCAAATAAAAAGGTACATTTAAGACCGTAGTTAAGAACTCTGGAATTAAACAAATAGTTGTAATATAAAGAGCTCCAAACAATGTCAAACGTAATACAACTTTTTCTAAATACCTAGAGGTCTGCTCACCAGGTCTAATTCCAGGAACAAAAGCACCACTCTTTTTTAAATTCTCTGCCATTTCTTTAGGGCTAAAAACCAAAGCCGTATAAAAATAACAAAAGAAAATAACTGTCGCTGCAAATAAAGCCATATACAGCAATTGACCGTGTTGTAACAATCCAGCTATTTTGTGCAAAACACTATTTGTATCAGCCGAACCAAACCAACCTAAAAGAGTAGATGGAAATAGAATAATACTGGAAGCAAAAATTGGGGGAATAACACCAGCCATATTCAACTTGAAAGGCATATGCGTATTTTGAGTCCCCACCCTACCATTAAACTGGCGTTTTGCATAATGAATAGGAATCTTCCGCTGTGCACTTTCAAAGTATACAACCAAATAAATTAATAATAAGGCACCAAATACAATAAGCAACGCCGTAAGCATGCTCATAGAACCTTGGTTCGTCAGTGTAACCAGCTTTACAATACCCGAAGGAATACCTGAAGCAATACCTGCCGTAATAATTAAAGAAATACCGTTCCCGATACCCCTTTCAGTAATTTGCTCCCCAAGCCACATAAGAAACATGGTTCCCGTTACCAAAGAAACTACCGTGGAAACATGAAACTCAAATGAACTTGTTACAACAACTCCTTGCTGAAATACGAAAGATGCAACACCTAGACTTTGAAGAATTGCTAACAAAACAGTACCATACCTAGTATATTTCGTAATTACCTTTCTACCAGACTCCCCTTCTTTTTTTAAAGCCTTCAATGATGGCAAAATTTCAGAAGCGAGCTGTACAATAATAGAAGCTGAAATATATGGCATGATTCCTATTGCAAATATACTAAAGCGCTCTAACGACCCACCGGAAAACATATTCAACATTCCCAGGATGCCGTTTCCAGCGCTTTCGTATAATTTAGCTAAAGCAACAGCATCAACTCCAGGTACGGGTATATGGGCACCAATTCGAAAAACAATCAATGCTCCAAATAGAAACAAAAGACGTTTCTTAAGATCTCCAAACTTGGATAAACCTGATGACGTTTGTTGATTAGCCACAATATTAAACCTTACATTTCAATCTTACCACCAGCAGCCTCGATAGCAGCTCTCGCACCTTTGGTAACTTTAATACCCCTCAAAGCAACTGCCTTAGAAATTTCACCAGAAGCAATAACTTTAACATTAGAGACTGTAGATGCAATCAGACCTGCTTGCTTTAAGACCAAAATATCAATCTCATTAACAGCAATTGATTCCAGTTCACTTAAACGAAGCTGTGCATTAGCTGATGCTGTTAAAGATTTAAAACCTCTTTTAGGGAGGCGTCGTTGCAAGGGCATTTGACCACCCTCGAAACCCACCTTATGAAACCCACCAGACCGGCTCTTTTGACCTTTATGACCACGACCACCTGTCTTACCCAGGCCACTACCAATACCACGGCCTACACGACGACTAGCGTGAGTAGCACCCTCAGCAGGTTGAATAGTATTCAAAAACATATTAAGACTCCACTTTCAACAAGTAGCTGATTTTATTGATCATACCACGGTTTTCAGGGGTATCCAAAACCTCTACTGTATGCTCACGGCGACGCAAACCTAAGCCACGAGCACAAGCACGATGAGATTCAATTGTACCAATCAGGCTCTTAACCAATGTAACTTTAATCTTTTTTTGCTCAGTCATGGTTAGCTCCCAAAATATCTTCTACTGTCAAACCACGTTTAGCAGCAATATCAGCAGGGGTATACAGTTTAGACAAACCGTCCAATGTAGCACGTACAATATTGTAAGGGTTAGTAGAACCATGCACTTTGGCTGAGATATTATGGATACCCATAGCATCAAATACTAAACGCATTGGACCACCAGCTTTTACACCGCTACCTTCTTTAGCAGGTTGCATAAATACTTTAGTAGCGCCATGACGACCAATAACTTCATGATGAATCGTACCATTTTTCAAAGGTACTTTAATCATAGAGCGGCGTGCTTGATCCATTGCTTTTTGAACAGCAACTGGCACTTCTTTTGATTTACCCTTACCCATACCGATGCGACCATCGCCATCACCAACAACAGTCAGTGCAGAGAAAGCCATAATACGGCCACCTTTAACTACTTTAGTCACGCGATTAACTGCGACCATCTTTTCAATCAGGCCGTCACCGCGTTCTTCAATTTCATGTTTTGCCATCTGAAAGTCTCCAAATATTAGAAGCTTAAACCATTTTCACGTGCAGCTTCAGCCAAAGCTTTCACACGACCGTGATATTGGAAACCTGAACGGTCAAAAGCAACTTTTTCAACACCTACTGCTTTAGCTTTTTCAGCAATACGCTTACCAACTACAGCTGCTGCTTCAACGTTGCTACCTGATTTCAGGCTACTACGTACTTCAGCTTCCAATGTAGAGGCTTGAGCCAATACTTTATCACCTTCAGCACTAATTACTTGAGCATAAATATGATTATTGCTGCGGAACACACATAATCTTACCATTTTCAAGTCCGCAATACGCGCACGGGTTTTGCGTGCACGACGGAGTCGGGTTGTATGTTTATCCATTAGTGAACCTCAATTATTTTTTCTTGGCTTCTTTCATCACTACTACTTCACCTACATAACGAACACCTTTGCCTTTATAAGGCTCAGGAGAACGGAATGCACGAATTTCAGCAGCGACTTGGCCAACCACTTGTTTATCTGCACCAGTCAAAACGATTTCTGTTTGGCTAGGAGTTTGAACAGAAACACCTTCAGGCATTTCATATACGATTGGATGAGAGAAACCCAAAGATAAGTTCAAAACTTTGCCTTGCGCTTGGGCACGATAACCCACACCAATCAATTGAAGTCTTTTCTCAAAACCTTCAGAAACACCCTTAACCATGTTATTAACCAATGCACGAGCAGTACCAGACATAGCATTAGCCTGTTTACTGTCATTTTTTGCAGCAAAAGTCAATTTACCATCGTTTAGTTCAATAGCAACATCGGAATGCAAAGGAAAGGACAGTTCGCCATGTTTACCTTTGATTACCAATGCATCTGTTCCGAATTTTACTTCTACACCAGCAGGAACAGTCACTGGGTTTTTTGCGACGCGTGACATTTACATTTCTCCACTAGGCTACGATGCACAACAACTCACCACCAACACCCTCAGAACGGGCTTTGCGATCAGTCATCACACCTTTAGAAGTACTAACAATAGCGACACCCAAGCCATTCATTACGCTAGGGATCTCGCTTGATGCTTTGTAAATACGCAAACCAGGACGTGAAACACGTTTAATTTGCTCAATCACAGGGCGACCTGCATAGTATTTCAATTGAATTTCCAATACCGGTTTTGCATCAGCAGAAACCGTAAAATCCTCGATATAGCCTTCATCTTTCAGAACTTTTGCAATTGCACATTTCAATTTTGAAGAAGGCATGGCAACAGTTGCTTTATTAGCACGTTGCGCATTGCGAATACGAGTCAACATATCGGAAATAGGATCATGCATACTCATTATTTATACTCCTATTACCAGCTAGCTTTAACAACACCAGGAATCTCGCCACGCATAGCGATTTCACGGATTTTAATACGACCCAAACCAAATTTACGGAAAGTGCCACGAGGACGACCTGTTAAAGCACAACGACGACGTTGACGTACAGGTGCTGCATTACGCGGAATGGATTGAAATTTCAAACGTGCTTCAAAGCGTTCTTCTTCAGTCGCATTAGCATCATTAATAACAGCGAAAATTGCCTCACGTTTAGCTGCAAACTTTTTCGCCAATGCTTGACGTTTCAGCTCACGATTAATAAGTGCTTTCTTAGCCATAATTATCCTTTAAACGGAAACTTGAACAGTGACAACAAAGCTTTCGCTTCTTCATCAGTTTTTGCAGTAGTTGTAATAGTAATATTCAAACCACGCAAAGCATCAATTTTATCGTACTCAATTTCCGGAAAAATGATTTGTTCGCGAACACCCATATTGTAATTACCACGACCATCAAATGACTTACCGCTTACACCACGAAAATCTCGAACACGAGGCAATGCAATAGTAATCAAACGGTCCAAAAATTCAAACATTTGATCACGGCGCAAAGTAACTTTACAACCGACAGGGTAGTTGTCACGAATTTTAAAACCAGCAATAGATTTACGGGCTACAGTTACAACAGGTTTCTGACCGGCAATTTTTTCCAAATCAGACACAGCGTGTTCCATTACTTTCTTATCAGCAACCGCTTCGCCAACACCCATATTTAAAGTAATCTTTTCAATACGGGGCACTTCCATAACCGATTTGTAACCAAACTGTTTAACCAACTCAGGAACAACAGTACTTTTATAAAACTCTCTCAAACGAGCCATGTTATCTCCTTATGCTCCAATGATAGAGCCATTAGATTTGAAGAAACGAACGCGCTTAATTTTGCCTTCAGTTTCAATCAATTTAATACCAACACGGTCTGCTTTGTTTGTCTCGGGATTAAGAATTGCAACATTAGAAATATCCAAAGGCATTTCTTTTACAATAATACCACCCTCAACTCCGCGCATTGGATTCGGCTTCTGATGACGCTTAACAACATTTACACCAGAAACAATTACCTTACCACCAAGTACACGGATGACCTGACCCCGCTTACCCTTGTCTTTACCTGCGATAACAACAACTTGATCGCCTTTAACAATCTTATTCATTCCACCACCCCTTACAATACTTCAGGAGCCAATGAAACGATTTTCATAAATCGCTCAGTACGCAGCTCACGAGTTACAGGACCAAAAATACGAGTACCCAGAGGTTCGAGCTTATTATTTAACAACACAGCAGCATTGTTATCAAACTTAATCAAAGCCCCATCAGGACGACGAACACCTTTTGCAGTACGAACAACAACAGCATTGTAAACATCGCCCTTCTTGACACGACCACGCGGAGCCGCATCTTTAATTGCAACTTTAATAATATCGCCAACCGAAGCATAGCGACGCTTAGACCCACCCAATACCTTGATACACATTACTCTACGCGCACCAGAGTTATCAGCCACATCTAAGATGGTCTGCATTTGAATCATGTTATTACCTTTAAATTAACCAACTTAATTTACCACTTTCAGATAACTTACAGCAAAGCCGCTGCTTATTAAATGAAACCTTACGGTTCAAGTAAACCAGTCTTGGACCCCGAAAGGGAAGAAACTTCCAGAAGAAACTGAAAGACAGGAAACGAAGTTTACACGCAAATTAAATTTGCTGCAATACTTCGTTTCCCATTTCAAGCACGTTGCTTTAATTCTTAAACAGAACGTGCTTTCTCAACCAGCTCACTGACAATCCAAGATTTAGTTTTTGATAATGGACGGGATTCCGATATAACAACTACATCACCAATTCCATATTGATTATTTTCATCATGGGCATGGATTTTAGTAGATAATCGAATAATCTTACCATACAGCGGATGTTTTACTTTACGCTCAACCAATACTGTTACGGTTTTATCCATTTTGTCGCTTACTACTTTGCCTTGCAAAGTACGAACATTTTTAGTTTCGCTCATTACTTAGCACCTTTTTCAGTTAAAACGGTTTTAATACGAGCAATATCGCGACGTACACGTTTCAATTCACTTGGTTTGCCTAATTGACCAGTAGCGTTTTGCATACGTAAGCCAAACTGAGCTTTCAACAAGTCCAACAAATCTGCATTCAACTGCTCAACGGATTTGTCTTTCAATTCATTTGCTTTCATTATTGACCCACCTGTCTTACTACAAAGGTTGTAGGAATAGGCAATTTGGCAGCAGCCAACTCGAATGCTTCACGAGCCAGTTCCTCTGGAACGCCATCCATTTCATACAACACTTTACCTGGTTTAATTTCGGCAATGTAATATTCCACGTTACCTTTACCGCCACCCATACGAACTTGAATAGGCTTTTCAGTAATCGGTTTATCAGGGAATACACGAATCCAAATACGACCACCACGTTTGATGTGACGGGTCATTGTACGACGAGCAGCTTCGATTTGACGGGCAGTCAAACGACCACGACCTACGGCTTTCAAGCCGAACTCACCGAAACTTACCTTATTACCGCGAGTAGCGATGCCGGTATTACGACCCTTTTGTTGCTTACGGTATTTCAGTCTAGTTGGCTGCAGCATTACGTCTACCTGCCTTTCTTTGTTTACTCTCATGTTCAGGTTTGGAAGATTTAATATTGCCTTCCGTATAAACCCAAACTTTCAGACCCAATACACCATATGTGGTGTGCGCTTCGCTGGTTGCATAATCTACATTTGCACGTAAAGTATGCAGTGGCACGCGACCTTCACGATACCATTCGCTACGGGCAATATCCGCACCATTCAGACGGCCTGAAGTCATAATCTTAATGCCTTTAGCACCAGAACGCATTGCATTTTGCATTGCTCGTTTCATAGCACGACGGAATTGAACGCGTTTTTCCAACTGCTGGGCAATTCCGTCAGCAATAATTTGAGCATCCAACTCAGGACGGCGGATCTCTTCAATATTTACATGAACAGGCACACCCATCAAGGCTTGCAAGTCACGTTTCAAAACTTCGATATCCTCACCTTTTTTACCGATAACCACACCCGGACGAGCGGAGTGAATGGTAATGCGTGCAGATTTAGCAGGACGCTCGATCACTACGCGACCAACTGAAGCATTAGCCAATTTTTGACGCAAATAATTGCGAACATCGATATCCTGCTTCAAAACAGTAGAAAAGTCGGTGCTTTTAGCAAACCATTTTGAAGCCCAGTCTTTAGTTACCGCCAGGCGAAAGCCTGTAGGGTTAATCTTTTGTCCCATAGCTTTTCCTTAGTTACCCACTGTCACATTGATATGACAAGTTTGTTTTTCGATGCGGTTACCGCGACCTTTGGCACGAGCTTGAAAACGTTTCAAGCTTGGGCCTTTGTCAACAAAGATAGTTACCACTTTCAGTTCATCAATGTCCGCACCGTTATTGTGCTCGGCATTAGCAATAGCTGACTCCAATACTTTTTTGATCAGCTCAGCACCTTTTTTAGGACTGAAAGCCAAAATATTCAAAGCTTGGGCAACGTCTTTACCACGAATCAAATCAGCTACCAAACGAGCCTTTTGAGCAGAGATACGGGCATTTTTATGTTGTGCATTTACTCTCATGATTCACCTTATTTCTTTTTAGCCTTTTTATCGGCCAGGTGGCCTTTAAAGGTACGGGTCAATGAGAATTCACCTAATTTATGACCAACCATGTTATCGCTGATAAACACAGGCACATGAGTGCGGCCGTTGTGTACAGCAATGGTCAGACCGATAAAATCAGGCAGAATGGTAGAACGACGAGACCAGGTTTTAATCGGGCGCTTGTCGTTGCTTGCACGAGCAGCATCTACTTTTTTCAGCAAATGCAGGTCTACATATGGGCCTTTTTTCAATGAACGAGCCATACTAATTAACCTTTATTTGAGTAACGACGACGAACAATCATGTTATCCGTGCGTTTGTTATTACGAGTGCGGTAGCCTTTAGCAGGAGTACCCCATGGGCTAACCGGTTCGCGAGCTTCACCGGTACGACCTTCACCACCACCGTGCGGGTGATCGACAGGATTCATGACAACACCACGAACGGTCGGACGAATACCGCGCCAACGATTGGCACCGGCTTTACCGATTTTCTTCAGGCTTTGCTCTTCGTTACCGACTTCACCGATGGTTGCACGGCAATTTACGTTGATTTTACGAACTTCGCCAGAGCGCAGACGGACTTGAGCGTACGCGCCTTCTTTAGCCAGCAATACCGCAGAAGCACCGGCAGAACGTGCAATTTGTGCACCTTTACCAGGCTTCATTTCAATACAGTGGATAGTCGTACCAACCGGAATGTTGCGGATCGGCAGGGTGTTACCTACTTTGATGGCAGCTTCAGCACCGGAAACCAATACAGCACCGGCTTGAATACCGCGAGGAGCGATGATGTAGCGACGTTCGCCGTCTGCATAGCACAACAGTGCAATAAAGGCAGTACGGTTAGGATCGTATTCGATACGCTCTACTTTTGCAGGGATACCGTCTTTGTTACGTTTAAAGTCTACAACACGGTAATGGTGTTTATGACCGCCGCCTTTATGACGAGTGGTGATATGACCATTATGGTTACGACCGGCAGTAGAATTTTTCTTTTCGAGCAAAGGTGCATAAGGCGCACCTTTGTGCAAACCTTCTGTTACCACGCGAACCATGCCGCGACGGCCTGCAGAGGTCGGCTTCATTTTAACGATTGCCATTTTGTTTATTCCTTATCTGCAGCTGCAGCAGCGGCTTCCAAATCCAACTCTTGACCGGCAGCCAAGCTTACATAAGCTTTTTTAACATCGCTGCGGCGGCCCAAAGTACGACCAAAACGCTTAGTTTTGCCTTTAGTTGTAACGGTAGTTACAGAAGCAACTTGAACACCAAACAGCAGCTCAACAGCAGCTTTGATTTCAGGTTTAGTTGCATTTGCCAAGACTTTAAACGTCATTTGGTTGCGTTTTTCAGCCAATACGTTGCTTTTTTCAGAAACGATAGGTGCCAAAATCACTTGAGTCAAACGTTGTTGATTCATACCCATTGCTCCTCTAATTGTGCAACTGCATCTTTAGTGATGATTACTTTTTTGTAACGCAGCAAGCTGTAAGGATCAACTTGTTGAGCTTCCAAAACCAACACGTTTGGCAAGTTGCGTGAAGCCAAGTAAACATTCTCGTCGAGCTGTTTGGTTACAAACAACACTTGCTCCAGACCAAGATTTTTCACTTGTTCAGCAAAAACTTTGGTTTTAGGAGTTTCAGCAGTCAACGCCTCAATCGCAAACAAACGCTCGTCACGAGCCAATTGGGACAGAATAGTCGCCATACCGGCACGGTACATTTTACGGTTTACTTTTTGAGTGAAGTTTTCGTCAGGTTTGTTCGGGAACGCACGACCGCCTTTACGCCACAGCGGAGAAGAAGTCATACCAGAACGGGCACGGCCGGTACCTTTTTGACGCCATGGTTTTTTGGTTGAGTGTTTTACTTCGGCACGGGTTTTTTGAGCGCGGTTACCAGAGCGGGCGTTTGCCAAGTAGGCATTTACCAGCTGATGAACCAACGCTTCATTGTATTCGCGGGCGAACAAAGCATCAGAAACAGACAGGCTGCCTGAAACTTGTCCTTTAGCGTCAATTACTTTCAATTCCATTACGCACCTACTTTCACGCTAGGACGAACTACAACATCGCTGTTGACCGCACCCGGAACAGCACCCTTAACCAACAGCAGTTGGCGTTCTGCATCAACACGGACAACTTCCAATTTTTGAACAGTTGCTTTGATGTTGCCGTATTGGCCGGCCATGCGCTTACCAGGGAACACGCGACCCGGGTCTTGCGCCATACCGATAGAACCTGGAACGCGGTGAGAACGGGAGTTACCGTGGGAAGTACGTTGGGCACCGAAGTTATGACGTTTGATCGTACCGGAGAAACCTTTACCTTTAGAGGTGCCGGTTACATCGACCAGTTGACCGACTTCAAACATAGAAACGGTGATTTCGTCACCGGCTTTCAATTCAGCCAGTTTTTCTTCAGTCAAAGCAAACTCGACCAAACCGCGACCGGCTTCAACACCTGCTTTTGCAAAGTGCCCGGCTTCGGCTTTGTTGACACGATTGGCTTTTTTCTGACCAAAGGTAACTTGAACGGCAGTATAGCCGTCAGTATCTTTGGATTTTACTTGTGTAACGCGGTTGGCAGACATATCCAAAACGGTTACCGGAACAGAAACACCCTGTTCGTCGAACACGCGGGTCATACCAACTTTGCGTCCAACCAGACCTAAAGTCATGATTATTTTCCTTTTAAAGTAAAGGGACAGGCTACGATTGGCCTGTCTTTCAGACAAAGTTAAACTTGGCACAAATGTACCAAGCTCGGCATTATATCCGACAAGTCAAAGAAATATCAACAGAAATATCAGAAATATCTTCAATATGCCGCCTGAAACGTTTTGAATCTTCAGACGGCATAGGGCTGGATGCTTTTAAAGGGGTCGGTATCCGACCATCACGGCGTATGCATCTTTCTCCGACAAACCGGGATATGGTTGATGACTGCATCCATTATTTCTTTGAGATGGTAGTTTTCGTATGCCGAATAGTAAACGGGTTTGGAAATCTGCAAACCTGTCGCTTCCAGAATCCTTTTTTGCACCGATTCGGCCTTCTCGTCTAGAAACTGTTGCAAAGCCGGCTGCGGCTGATGCAGCACCTTATCCCAATAACGTCCTTTCATCGCCATATCCGCCTGATTAATCGCAACAATAACCCTATCCGGATCAATCATTTTAAGGATAACGTCCCTCAATAAATCATAAGCCGTACCCAAATCGCGGGAGCTGCCGTCAAGGATAACGAACACCAAATCTATCCAGCCCCACTGCCCATCCGAATGAGTATAGGTTTTAGACAGGACATCAATCAGTTTTTGCCGATGGGTGCGGTCAGCTTCTTTCCCATCGCCTAAACCTGCGCTGTCCCAAAATCGCAACACATCGTTCAGCATATAGCTTTCGACCAATTGCGTTTCAGGATCCACGCCTGTACCTACCTTGGCTTTTTGTTCGCCAAACAAGGCATTTAAGGTTGAGGACTTGCCGACACCTGTCGCACCGACAAGCAAGACATCCAGAGGACGGAAACCGGCTGCTGTGACTTTTTGCCCGATTTCAGAAATACGGTAACGATGCATATATGCCCCTACCAGCCAAACCAAGAGGCAACCGTGCTAATCCCCCTTCCAATCGCTTTTGCAGCGCCGCCGATCAGCGTCCCGACACTGCTCGCTATCGTTGAAACAACATCTTTAACCACGCCTCCCGCAGCCCCCAATATTTTCTCCAGCGCACTGCCGATACTGCTGTCGATTTCTTGCCGCTCCTCCTGTTTGCGGCGGCTGGTATCTCGTTCGATTTCTTCCACATTGATCTTCTCTGCCACAATCACCCGTTTTTCAGACGGCATAGCAGTAATGATATAACGCAACAGGCGGGTTATGTTATAGGGACGCTGCTCCTCATCCTCACTCTTAAAGCCTGCTGAAAAATAAATCGGATTGACCGTAACTCCGGTAGCTTCCTGAATGCGCTTGCGCGTCGAACACACTTTCTCCTCCAAAAAGTTTTCCAAGGCGGCGTTCGGACGGCCGGCTTCTGCATCCCAATTCCGCCCCTTCATCGCCATATCACACTGATTAATCGCAACCAGCAACCGGTCTGTACGGCCTTCCCCGCTCTTCTTCAATGTATTGATGATGACATTGTTAATCAGTTCGTATGATGTCCCCAAGTCTCTGGAACCGCCGTCAAGCAGCACCAAAACCAAGTCGATGACGGCATTGCCGTTACTGTCTTTCTCCAACAGCTTATTGATGATATTTCGCCGGTGCCGTTGGTCTGCCTTCTCTCCGTCGCCCAAACCCGGACTATCCCAAATCGTCATATTCTCCAATTCATATTTGGCAATATCCATAGTTTCAGGATCTACACCCACGCCTACTTTTGCGACCTCCTTTACCGGACCGTCGCTCTTTCCCGTTGCCTGATCTATGCTGAACAAGGCATTGATGGTGGATGATTTTCCGCAACCGGTGACTCCGGTAATCAAAATATTGACGTGCGTATCCTGCAAGATCTTAACCGCCCGCTCCAAATCATGCCGTTCTTCCGAATTCAATTCTTTGTTGTTTAAAATATCTTTAAAGACATTAAGTAGGCTCATCATCTTTCCTTTATTTACTTGAGAATAAAACATCATCCATCCTTGGAATCAGATGGATGATTCTGCCCAAACCAAGCCCGATTCTACCTTTCTTCGGGGGGGGGCAAGCCTTAGGAAGGCTATGAATGAAACATATCTTGTTTTATTCACTAAAAAATATCGGGTAATGCCGTATGAAAATTTTTGAAGCACAAAAATAAGCCGGTTCCGCCGGCCTCACTGTTTTTTTGATTTTGTCGTTTTGCCTTAAACCTGTTTGCCGCCGCATATTTTCAGACGGCATAACATAAAAAATCCCCAAGCATTGATTGCTTGGGGATTTTCAATAGTCCGAATTATTGGACTTTGATTTCTACATCAACACCGGCCGGCAAATCCAGCTTCATCAGCGCATCGGTAGTTTTATCGGTCCAATCCACGATGTCCATCAGGCGCAAGTGGGTGCGGATTTCCAATTGTTCACGGGAAGTCTTGTTCACGTGCGGAGAACGCAAAATGTTGAAACGCTCGATTTTGGTCGGCAAAGGAATCGGGCCTTTTACAACGGCACCGGTACGTTTTGCAGTTTCAACGATTTCTTGTGCAGAACGGTCAATCAGGGCGTAATCATAAGCTTTCAGGCGGATACGGATTTTTTGGTTTGCCATTTATCAATATCCTTCAATTAAGCGATAACAGAAGAAACCACGCCGGCACCCACGGTACGGCCGCCTTCGCGAATCGCAAAGCGCAGGCCTTCTTCCATAGCGATAGGCGCAATCAGTTCTACGGTGATGGTTACGTTCTCACCC
>POWY01000014.1 GCA_003044455.1 Neisseria bergeri
ACCGCCGAATTTTTTAGCCAAAATAGTAGTCAAAGCGGCAGTCAGGGTGGTTTTACCATGGTCAACGTGACCGATGGTGCCAACGTTTACGTGCGGTTTGCTACGTTCGAATTTTTCCTTAGCCATGGCAATATCCTATATATCTAAGCTTTAAAGAAATGAATAATCGAAGAGATGGTGCCCATGGGCAGATTTGAACTGCCGGCCTCTCCCTTACCAAGGGAGTGCTCTACCCCTGAGCTACATGGGCCTAATTGTTGGAGCGGGTGAAGGGAATCGAACCCTCACCGTAAGCTTGGAAGGCTTCTGCTCTACCATTGAGCTACACCCGCATTACTCGCTACTGCTCCAAGTAAGAATTTTGGTGGAGGGAGAAGGATTCGAACCTTCGAAGCTTTCGCAACAGATTTACAGTCTGCCCCCTTTGACCGCTCGGGAATCCCTCCAAAAGAGAACGCTAGTTTATTAGCGGCTTGCTTTTCCGTCAAGTTTTTTTTTGATTTTATTTCAAAACAAACATAATTTGATGTTTTAAAGAAGAATTTATTTAAACTGGATAATCTTTTCGTATTTCGCCATCAACTCGTCATGCGTTTCGGGATGTTCTTCGTCAATCAGGATGCAGTCCACCGGGCAAACCTGCTGACACTGAGGCTCATCGTAGTGTCCGACGCACTGCGTGCAGAGGTTGGGGTTGATTTCGTAAATTTCCTCGCCTTGGGAAATGGCATCATTCGGACATTCGGGTTCGCATACGTCGCAGTTGATGCACTCGTCGGTAATAAAGAGCGACATTTCTTTTCCTTTTCCACTAAATTATCAAAACCGGGCGGGCGCGGATTATAACACAAGGTTTTTTTGAACCGGACGGTTGCAAACGAATGTTTACAACTCGGAAATGATTATCAAAGCGCATATTATTCAGCCACTTGGAAAATCCTTAATTCAAATGTACTCTGCCCCGATTTCCCCTCTCTATATTCCGTCAGCCAATCGGGAATATCCGGCAGCGTACCCGCCTCGAGATAGACGAATGCCTCGGGGTTCAGGTGCGGCTTCAAGGCATCGAACAGGATTTGCCAATCCTGCCATGCAAACGGCGGGTCGAGAAAGACGACATCAAACTGTTCGGATGCGGTCTTCAAATATGCGATGCCGTCTGAAAAGACGGTCTGTATTTGCATCAAACCCAATTCGCGGCTGTTTTTCTCAAGGGTTTGTGCCGTTTGGCGGTTGTTATCCGAAATCAGCACGCGTTTGGCGTTGCGCGAAGCGGCTTCTATACCGAGTGCGCCGCTGCCTCCGAAGAGATCCAAAACCGTTTTACCCGTCAAATCCTGTCCCAGCCAGTTAAACAGCTTTTCACGCACGCTGTCGGGTGTCGGACGCAGTCCGTCGGCGGATGTGAAACTCAATTTCCTGCCCCGGCATTGCCCGCCGATAATGCGTACCCGGTTGCTGTGTTTGGTATGTTTGCCTGCCGCCATAATCAAAAACCTGTAAGTTCAAACGGTATTATACAAGACCTGTCAAAGAATATGCCGTCTGAAAACTTTTTTCAGACGGCATATCTGTTTAAACGGTTTCGGTCAGCTTGCGGAGCAGCTCGATTTCTTTGTCTTTTTGTTCCAACATTTCTTTGCAGTGTTTCAATTCCATTTTTAAAAATTCTATTTTCATCGAAACATCACCCGACGCATACAACGCAATATCGCCACCACTATCTCCTTCATTAATCTGCAACACCATCCCGCCGCCGCCAGATTTGAGCAAATCCCACATATCGATTTTGAAAATCTGCGCCAACTGCTCCAAACGCGGGATATTCAACTGCGTTTCGCCCCGTTCGATTTTGGCATACCCGCCCGCCGACATCGCCAGCTTTTCCGCCATATCCTCCTGCGACCATTTGTTCAATTCGCGCATCAGGCGGATTTTTTCGTGGGTTTCCATAAGCTGAACTTTCTATGTAGGTAGTTGAATTATCGGGACAGATTTTAAACTATGGTTGACTGGCTAAACAAGAATGTTTTTTATATTATTCAAATAAATAATGATTATGCACCATCTTTATGACTTACTCAAATATATCTCAACAGGATATTTTGCACTCTCCTTACAAGAATTTCCTTGTTGACTTAGATAACACCCTTATTTTTACGGATGCAGCTAATAATGCTGCGTATTTGTCTGCTGCCAATTCGTTGGGGTTCTCTACACTTTTTTCAAAGCATAATCAATTTAGGATTACTCGTACAGATTTAACATCACTATCAGAATCTGTGCAGCAAAAGATTATTATTCAAAAACAAAAAATTTATCACTTTTTTCTAAACCAAACTATCCTTAATGAGGCTTTATTCCAATTGCTCAAAAATAGCAATCGAGATGTTTTTCTCGTCAGTAACGCTGATGAGAATCGAGCCAGCTCACTTATTGAATATCATCATCTTCACGATTTGTTCAAAGAAAAAATATTTTGCCCCTCTATCCCGAACAAATATGAATTTTCCCTTAAAAGGCTAAACCTCCTGCCAAATAGTGTTCTAATTTTTGATGATGACAAATTACAGCTTCAACAAGCCGCTGCTTTAGGCTTGCAGACCCCGCAACTTTATTTAATTGGAGTATAACAATGTCCGTTCACGATTTTATTAAAGATTATCCATATAATAACCTTCCCCTTAAGCATCATATTATTCAGAAAAATCGCTTTCTGAAAACAAATATTGATGCATACTATTGTCTAGACTATACCAAATATTGTAATCAGGGAAATCCTGATTTCCTTGTTGTATTTAAAAATACCTTTAAAGATTTTCCTGAGGAAGAGTTATATAATGCTGCATACGAACTTTTTCCATTTTATCATCAAATACTGGAACTTCTTGACAAAGAGAATCTCAATACCATCTGTGTTGTTCCACGTTCTAAAGCAAGGTCTTCTTATCAGATTAGTCAATTATTTTTCTTAGAGGCTATTCGCAAAATAATCACTGTAATCCAATCAAAACATAATGAGATGTTTTGTGAGGTTTCATGTTTTGATGGTTCTGACTATATTATTCGACATACGGATACCCGTACAACTCATTTGGATAAATCAGGTTATGGCGGAGATGGGGATTTGCCCTACCCGGGCATAACGACAGATACTTGTTCTTTATCGGATGAAATCCGAGGAAAACGTATTTTACTTATTGATGATATTTACACCAAAACGGTTAATGTCGATGAAGACTGCATACAGGCTTTATTGGATAAAGGTGCAGAAAAAGTAATCCTATTCACTATTGCCCGAACCAAATCCTACTTAGAGCATGACATAAATAATAAAGAATCCATTCGAGCCAAAGCAATAAGTATATTCAGCAGATAACCAGCTAATACCGAAGTCCCTTAGGGGGTAAAGATAATTTTGACTTGAACAACTTGTTTTAACTTCTAAAAAACAAACAGGAATTTCTCATGAAATATACAGAACATAGCTTGAATATATTAACTGCTTTAGAATTTAACGGCATCGGAAACGCATGGATTATACGAAACTTAAGTCATCGCACCCCATACGAAGAAATTGTAACTTTGCTAAATAACAAACTTTCTAAAGAAGAACAAGCAACAAATGAGACTTTTATAAGAGTAAGAAAACAAATCGAACAAAAATTTATTGAGATTGAAAATTACTGTGATGGCGTTACTGCCATAGGAGAACCTGACTTCCCATTAATTCGTGGTAATGTACCCGACAGTGACAAACCTGTTGTCTTATTTTATAAAGGTGACTTATCACTTCTCAGCAAAAAAAATTCCAATGTTGCAGTTATTGGTTTATTAAATCCAGATAACCATACTTGTGATGATGAAAAAAAAGTTGTCCAAAAATTAGTGGAAAAAAATGCCGTTATTGTTAGTGGACTAGCGATGGGCTGTGATGCAGTGGCACACAAACAGGCACTACTGTCATCAGGTGCGACCGTTGCCATTTTACCAAGTCCGTTAACGGATATTTTACCTGCCGGTAATCGAGATTTAGCAGAAGAAATTGCATCAAACGACGGATTGTTGATTACTGAATATTACGAACCACCAAAAAATCATAATGACCTTATCAGCCGTTTTATCAAGCGAGACCGTCTGCAGGCACTGTTTAGTGATGCGGTTATTTTAAGTGCCAGCTACACACCTGAAAGCATTGATAAAAAAAGCAAAAAAATTGATAGCGGCTCACGCCATGCACTTGAGAAAGCAAAACAGTATGGGATTTCACGAGCTGTTATTTATGATGAAAACAACAAAGAAAACCCCAAATACGATTTAAATCGTGAATTAATTAAGGATAAAACAACACTTGTGATTAATCCTCATCAGCCTGAAGATGCAATAAATCAAATTTTCCAAGGATTTGAAAAAACAACAATTTCTTCATCGAGCCAAGGCATCCAAGGTGATCTATTTTAATAAACAAAATGCCGTCTGAAACTCCTTTCAGACGGCATTTCTTCCATCTCAATCCCAACCGCTTCACTCTTTCGGTGCAGGCGGTTCAATCTGTTCTTTCCAGCCGCATTCTTTTTGCGGACAGACTTTTTCCACGCCCCAGCGTTTGGTGGTTTTGATGGTCAAGACCGGCCAATGGCAGTTCGGGCATTGTTCGGCGACGGGCGTGTTCCAAGTGGCGTAGTTGCAGTCGGGATAGGTGTTGCAACTGTAAAACAGTTTGCCGTAACGGGATTTGCGCTCGACGAGGTTGCCTTTTTTGCATTGCGGGCATTGGACGCCGGTGTCTTTCGGTTTTTCCAGCGGCTCGACGTGTTTGCATTTGGGGTAGTTGGCGCAGCCGATGAATTTGCTGCCGGTACGGCTGTATTTGTACACTAAACGACCGCCGCATTTAGGGCATTCGCGCCCGTCGAGTTCCGCCTGCTCGGCTTCGGCTTTGGCGATGCGCTCGGCGGCTTCTTCGGCGGTTTCGTTAACATTGCGCGTGTAGCTGCATTCGGGATAGCCGGCACACGCAACGAAACGGCCCATTTTGCCGAACTTGATTTGCAGTTTGTGTTCGCCGCATTTCGGGCAGGTTTCGTCAAGTTCCTGCGTGGTAAATTTGGCGCGTTCGATACCCTCTTTTTCTTCCACTTGCTTGATAAACGGCTTCCAGAATTTGTCCATCACGGGAATCCATTGACGTTTGCCGTTGGCAATTTCGTCGAGCTGGTCTTCGAGTTTAGCGGTAAAGTGGTAATCGACATATTGGGCGAAGTGTTCAGTCAGGAATTTGTTGACGATGTCGCCCGTGTCGGTGGGCATGAAGCGTTTTTGCTCAAGGGTAACGTATTCGCGGTCTTTGAGCGTGGAGATGATGCTGGCGTAGGTCGAAGGGCGGCCAATGCCGTATTCTTCGAGGGCTTTAACCAGCGTGGCTTCGTTGTAGCGCGGCGGCGGAGTGGTGAAGTGTTGTTCGCCGTAAAGTTTGTCCACAGGCAGTTTGTCGCCTTCGCTCATTTCAGGCAGTTTTTTGCTGTCTTCGCTCTCTTCGTCGTCGCTGCTTTCTTCATACACGCTCAAAAAGCCTGCGAAGGTTTGCACTTGTCCGGTTACGCGGAATACGCCTTTGCCGACGGTAATATCGACGGTGGTTTGGTCGAATTTGGCAGGCGTCATCTGACAGGCGACGGTACGCTGCCAAATCATTTGATAGAGTTTGAACTGGTCTGCGCTCAGGAAGGGTTTGACGCTTTCGGGCGTGCGGTACACGGAAGTCGGACGGATCGCCTCGTGCGCTTCTTGGGCGTTTTTGGATTTGGTTTTGTATTGTTTGGCGGCACTCGGCAGATATTCTTTGCCGATTTTGTTTTCGATGTAATGGCGGATTTCGGTTAACGCTTCGTCAGCCAAATTCACGCTGTCGGTACGCATATAGGTAATCAGGCCGATCGCGCCCTGCCCTACGTCTATACCTTCGTAAAGCTGTTGGGCGGTACGCATCGTGCGGTCGGTGGTGAAGCCGAGTTTGCGGACGGCATCCTGCTGCATAGTGGATGTGGTGAACGGCGCGGCAGGATTGCGGCTGCGCTTTTTCTTTTCAATGGCGGTAACGACGGCCTCTTTGCCTTCGAGTTCTTTCAACACGTCAGCTTGCGCGGCTTCGTTCGGCAGGTCGAATTGTTCGAGTTTCGCGCCGTCGTATTGGGCGAGTTTGGCGGTAAACTTGCTGCGTCCTTTGCGGCTGTCGAGATGTACCGTCCAATATTCCTGCGCTTCAAACGCGCGGATTTCGTTTTCGCGTTCGCAAATCAGGCGCAAAGCGGGACTTTGCACGCGGCCGGCACTCAAACCACGTCGGATTTTTTTCCACAGCAACGGCGAGAGGTTGAAACCGACCAGATAGTCCAAAGCGCGGCGGGTTTGTTGGGCATCGACCAAGTCCATTTCGATTTCGCGCGGATGGGCGACAGCTTCGAGGACGGCGTTTTTGGTGATTTCGTGGAACACGACGCGCTGCGGCTTGATGTTTTTCAGGTCGCGTTTGGATTTGAGGATTTCCAAAAGATGCCAGGAAATGGCTTCGCCTTCCCTGTCCGGGTCGGTTGCGAGGTAGATGTTTTCGGCTTCTTTGGCGGCGGCGACGATGGCATCGACGTGTTTGCCGTTGCGGCCGATCAATTGGTATTTCATCGCAAAGCCGTTGTCGGGATCGACCGCGCCGCTTTTGGGGACGAGGTCGCGGACGTGGCCGTAGGATGCGAGGATTTCAAAATCGCCGCCCAAATATTTTTTCAGGGTTTTGGCTTTGGACGGGGATTCGACGATTAAGAGGTTTTTCGCCATTTGTCGTTCTCTGGATGGTGGTTTTGATGCCGGCGTTTCAGACGGCACGGGCGGGCCGGCACCGTCTGAAGCCGCTTCAGTTCATCGTGGGTTTGTTGTCGAGTAAAAGCGCGCTCATCAGCTCGTCGCCGACCAACACGGGCAGCTCGCTCTTGTTTGCCCATAAAAGCAGCAGGGTCAGCACTTTGGCGGTATCTACGGTAATTTCGTCGCCGGGGATGTGCATCAGCGCGTGGATGATGATTTCCCGCTGTTCGCAGCTTATGGCTTTTTCTTCAATCAGATACTGCATCAGCCCCATCACTTCCTGCGGCAGGTTGTCGGTTTCTTCTTTGCTGTACACGCGCAATGCGCCGCTGTCGGCGGGTTCGGCGGAAAATTCGGAGCTGTTGAGCAATACTTCCATCATCATCAGGGTGTTGCCGATTTCCATCGTATCGAAACCCGCTTCTTCAAGCAGCATACCCAAGTCTTCGGGCGGCGGACAGGTATCGAAATCTTGGAAATGTTCGATGAGGTAGGCGATGACTTCGGTCATTCGTGTTCCTTAATATAAAGTGCGTTCAAGTTCGGATACGCTGGTATCTGCCGCCAGGCATTGCGGCAACGCTGCCGTCCAATTCCAATTCCAACAGTGCGGCATACAAATCTGCGGCAGGCATAGCGAGCTGCCCGGCAAGCACGTCGGGATGGACGGGGTCGAAACCCATCCTGTCCAAGATACCGCCGCCGACGGGTCGTTTCTCCGTCTTTTCAGACGGCATTTTGCCGTCAGACGAAAACGGCGGGTCGGATGCCGTCTGAACGGCAGTGATGCGCTTTTCAGGTATTCCTTTATTTATAGAATATGATGAAGCACCCTCATTTTGCAAGAGCCGCGGACACTCATGAAGGATGTCGTCCAGGCATTCCACCAATTTTGCGCCGTCTTTAATCAGTTTGTGGCAGCCTTTACTGTGTGGATTGTCTATCGAGCCGGGTACCGCCATCACTTCGCGCCCCATCTCCGCCGCCAATCTGGCAGTAATCAGCGAACCGGATTCCAAGGCGGCCTCGACCACCAGCGTTACTTGCGACAGGGCGGCAATCAGGCGGTTGCGGCGCGGAAAATTGCCGGCATACGGCCGCGTACCGATGGGGAACTCGCTGACAATCAATCCTTTTTCGGCGATTTCATAGGCAAGGTTTTTATTGGACGGCGGGTAAATGCGGTCTATACCCGTCCCCCACACGGCGATGGTGCCGCCTTCTGCCTCCAGTGCTCCCTGATGGGCGGCAGTATCGATACCGGAAGCCATACCCGACACAACGGGAATGCCTTTCCCACCCAACGCCCTGCCGAAATCTTTGGCAATCCGCATGGCCTGCGGCGTGGCATGGCGGCTGCCGACGATGGCGGCGGAAGGTTTGTGCAGCAGTTGTACGTTGCCGCGCAAAAACAAAACCGGCGGCGCGGTTATACCTTGAGTCAGCATTTCAGGAAAATCATCATCCCGCAGCAGCATCAGACGGCATCCGTCCCGCATTTCCCATTCCAACGCCGCTTCTGCCGCCTGCCGCGCCAAAGCGCGTTTTTCCGCATTGCACCAAGCCTCAAGCGCGTGCTTATGCCGCACCGCCGGGGCAACCTGTTCCGCCGGTGCGGACAAGGCATTTTGCGCGCTGCCGAAACGGCGCATCAGCAGCAAAAAACTTTCCGCACCAATATAGGGCGTAAACGCCAATTGCAGCCACGCGAAACGTTCGTCCTCTGTCATAAAATCCGTCCCCTTACGATTTCAGACGGCATTTGCACCAAATGCCGTCTGAAAACAAAAGCCCGCAACCGGAAAACCGGCCGTCCGGGCTTATTCTTCGGTTTTTTCCCCCGCCCGGCGCGAAACGCCGATGCCGAGCTGTTTGAGTTTGCGGTAAAGGTGCGTGCGTTCCAAACCGACCTTCTGCGCCACTTTGCTCATATTCTGACCTTCTTGGGCGATGTGGTACTCGAAATAACGCCGCTCCACCTCCTCCCTCAATTCGCGCAGCGGCAGGTTGAAATTGAACCCGCCCACCATATCTTCCGCCCCCTCGGCAGGCACATTCTGCCCCAAAAGAGAAGAAACCGCCGCCGCACCGATTTTCTGTCCGTCCGCCTCCAGCAACAGCGTTGCAACGACACTGCTCAACTGGTCGAAATTTCCCGGCCATTCATAACGGGTCAATGCGGCAAGCGCATCTTCACTGAATGAGGCAGGCGCAATCTTTTGGCTTTCCGCCACATTGCAGGCAATCCCCTGTATCAGGAAGGGAATGTCTTCATGCTGCATACGCAGGGGCGGAATACGGACGACCGATTCCGAAAAAAGCCCGGCCAATTTTTCTTCACATGAAATGCCGTCTGAACCTGCCGCGTGGCTGCACGAAGCAATCACCCTGACGCGGCTGTGTTCCGCCTTGCCGACAATAAAGGCAATACCGGCTTGGATGTTGCGGCTGTACTGGGCAATATCGCCCACATATAAAACACCGCCTTCAGCTTTCTGCAACAGTTCCGTCGGCATATCAATCAGATATTCGACCCTTGCCGGACTCACCCACGGCGTACCGTTTTTATGGAAATAGCGTGCCACCGTTTCAAACGGCGAACCCGCCTCGCCCGTCAGAAGTACCGGAGAGGCACGTTTCACCGCCGCCCCTACCTCACGGTTCATTTCCTGAATCGCCGCACTGTTGCCCAGCTTGTCGAATACAGACCCCGTTTCGGTTTGCGCCGCACCGTACTTCAACGCGTTTTCGACCGTGGACAGCAGCTTTTGCAGGGAGATCGGTTTTTCCAAAAAGTCGAGCGCACCGATTTTGGTGGCTTCCACTGCTGTGTCGATGCTGGCATGCCCGCTCATCATGACGACCGGCATATTAAGCTGCCCGTTTTTCGACCATTCCTTCAAAAGGGTAATACCGTCGCAATCCGGCATCCAAATATCCAGCAACACCATCGCCGGGCGTACCTGATGGCGCAGCTTGCGCGCCTCTTCGGCATTTTCAGCCAATGCGACCGAATAACCTTCGTCCTGCAGGATTTCCGACAGCAGGTCACGGATGCCGATTTCGTCATCTACAATTAAAATATCGCTGCTACGCATAAATTTATACCGTTTTTGGCAAGATTATTCTGACACACGCGCCACCCGCATCCTGATTGCTCAAACTGATGCGGCCGCCGTGTTCTTCAATGATTTTTTTCACTACGGGCAGACCCAGTCCCGTTCCCGTCGGCTTGTCCGTCACATACGGCTCAAAAGCATTGTGCAGCATTTCCTTGCCGAATCCCTTGCCGTTGTCGCAAACCGTCAGGACAATCTGTCCGTCCCTCCCCACCTCCGATTTTACCCTGACTTCGGGCATATCGGCTTCCTCTGCCGCTTCGGCGGCATTTTTGAAAATATTGTGCAGCACCTGCCGCATGGCGGTCGTATCAGCCGCCACCATCAGCGGTTCTCCGGCAAGCTCCGCCGCAAACCGGCACGGACCGGCTTCATACAACGCCAAAACATCGCCGACCAATACGTTCAAATCCTGTTTTTCCAATTTGAGCGAAGGGGAACGCGCATAATTGCGGAATGCTTCGACCATTTCCTTCAATGCCGCCACCTGTTTGACGATGGTTTCGGTCGAACGTGCCAGGATTTGCGCATCCTGCTCATCCAGTTTCCCGTCCAATTTCCACGCCAGACGTTCGGCAGAAAGCTGGATGGGCGTGAGCGGATTGCGGATTTCGTGTGCCAGCCGTTTCGCCACTTCGCCCCACGCCGCTTCTTTTTGCGCGTGTATCAATACGGTGATGTCGTCTATGACCATGACCACACCGTTGTCGTTGTCTTCAGGCAGGACCGTTGCCTTACCCAGCAGGATTTTGGCATCGTCCGGAGCGGCATATCCCACCTGAACCGGTTTGTCCGTACCCGCCGCCGCACCGATGGCGTCAAACACTTCGGCAAGCAGGGTATGCTGCACCGAAACGCCGTGCCAACCGTGCCGGTTGCTGCCCCACAGCGGCACGAGCGACATACCCAAGATATGTTCCGCAGCTTTGTTGAAGGTTTTCAGACGGCCTGTTTCGTCAAATACCACCACACCCGTGGTCAGGCTCTCCAACACGCATTCGAGATAATGCCTGGCGGCTTCTTCGCGCTTCCTGTTGCGCTCGTCCGCTTCTTTGGCAATGGAAAGCTGCTCGGTCATATGGTTGAACAACTTGGTCAAACGTCCGAACTCGTCGTTGCGCAACACGGGGCGTGTCTGGCTGAAATCGCCCTGCGCCACCGCCTTCGCCCCCTCGGCAAGCGACAGAATGGGTTCGACGAAACGGCGGGCGAAATACAGTGCCATGACCAGTGCAAGAAAAATCGACAGCAGCGAGGCAATCAGCAGGGTTACCAGAAAAAAGGTCTGCAAACCTTTTTTGCTGTAACTCAATTCGGCATATTTCGCCCTTGCCTTTTCGATTAAGACGGCATCCTGTGCCACATTTTCGGGAATCGGCTGGCGGAAGAACAGCGCGTAATCGCGTCCGTTGTGCGTACCCGCCGACAGCCAGCCCTGCGCGTACAATACGCCGCCTATGCTTTCCAAACTCCGAACCGAACCGGTCTGCTGAATCTGTTCCCAATGTGCTTTGTCGGGAAGCGGCTGGTCGAATTGGTGCGGATTGATGCTTTTTTCGATTTTGCCGCTTGCGGCATTGTACAGGGCAAGCTGGGCAAAACCGCTGCCGGCGTAGTGTTCCAGCACACTGCCTATATTGCCCGACAGGGAGGCGGTGCCGATGAGGTCTATCTGTACGGGAATGGCGTTGCTGACGGCATTGTCTGCCGCCAAATCCAGTGCGGACTTGCTCAAATTGAGGCTGCGTTCAAGCGCCTCGTGGGTGTCGTTGCCGAACCACGAATTAATCGTCCCGTTGATAAACTGTGCGGAAACGCCGAACAGGAACACGCCGGGCAATACGGCGACCAGCGTGAACATCCCGGAAAGGCGTTTGGCAATCTGCGAACCGAATACGCCGTCGCGCCTGTCTTTCAACAGCAATATGACATAACGTGCCAAAACGGCGGACAACACCAGCAGCAGCATTGCGCTGAATGCGACTATCCACCAGAAATAATCCGCCAGCGAACTGGTGCTGCCGGTTGCCGCCGTCAGTCCGTACAACAGGACGACGGCGCATATGGCTGCGATCAGTAGAAAACGGCGCATTATTTGTTCCCGATGATGTTTAAAGGTTTCCAACCCGAATCCAAATGCCAGTTTTGAGAAGTCAATGCATTGATTTGAAAAGGCTTGGGCAGTTTTGAAGTGGACAGCAGCAGGCGGATTTCCGCCTTGGTTTCCCCTGCTTCCGCACCAGACAACGCGCCTTTGTTCAGGACTTTCCAGTTGGCAACCGCGCCGGTCGCGCGCAATGCCGCCGCCAAAGTGTCGTAGTCTGTCGAAAACGCGCCGACGGTAACGCGGTAGCGGTTGGTCAGCGGATGAAAGGTCAGTTTGTAATAGATATCGGCATCGCCGCCGATAAGCTGGTCGAATTTGAACCGGTAGGCGGCGATTGTCGGGGCGGAAAGCTGCCAGCTTAAGGTAAAGTTGAGCGGCACGCCTTGGCGCAACGCCTGTTGGAGCTGGTCGGGCAGCTCGGTTTGGAAGCGGCTGCTGATGGAAAGCTGCCCGCCGTCGGTTATCCTCGCTTCGGCACGGCTCACATCTATCCCCTCCGCCGCCACATTCTGAAAGGCGGGGAGCATCAGCGGCACAATCAGCCATTTACTGCTTTTGAATAAGCGCGTAATAAAAGCCATCTTGGTGTTTGTTCGGTAAGAGTACCCGCGATTCGATCAGTTCTGCATCGGCATGGCGGTTGAGGAATTTTTGCAATTGTCCGTCGTTTTCCTCGACGAACACGGAACAGGTGGCGATCAACATCCTTCCCCCGCTTTTCAGCGTCTGCCAAAGTGCATCCAGCAGGGCTTCCTGCTGACGGGCGGTTTTGAACGCGTCGGTCGGTCGGCGCAGCCATTTCACGTCAGGATTGCGCCGCGCCACGCCGGACGCGGTGCACGGCACGTCGGCAAGGATTGCGTCGAAAGGCTTTCCATCATACCACGCCGCCAAATCCCGCGCATCGGCACACGCCGCCGATGCCGTCTGAAAGCCCAGGCGCGCGATATTGTCTTCCACCCGTTTCAGACGGCCTGCATCAATGTCCAAGGCGGTAACACGGCAATCCGCCAATTCCAAGATATGCCCCGTCTTGCCACCCGGCGCGGCGCACGCGTCCAAAATCCGTTCGCCGTCTTTCGGGTTTAACAAATACGCCGCCTGCTGCGCGCCGAAGTCCTGTACCGAAACGATGCCGTCTGAAAAGCCGGGCAGGCGGTTTACCGGCACGGCTTCTTCCAACGTAACCGCATATTCGTCCAACGCCTTAGCCGCGATACCCTCCGCAGCCAGTTTTTCCAAATAGCCTTCAGCATTGCCGTGTCGGCGGTTGACGCGCAACGTCATCGGCGGATGGGATTGCAGCGCGGCGGCGATGTTGTGCCAGTGTTTCGGATAATGGTTTTTCAAGTAAGCCACCCACCACAGCGGCAGGTTGTGTTTCGCCACATCGTCTTTTTTACAGGAAGCCGCAAGCTTGTCGCGTTCGCGCAAAAAGCGGCGCAAAACCGCGTTGGCAAACGAACGGTACTGCCCGCGCCCGATTTTGGCTATGCTCTCCACCGCTTCATTGACCACGGCGTGCGGCGCGTTGCGCGTGTAATGCAGTTGGTACAACGCCGCCAAAAGCAGGCTTTCGAGCTGCGGATTGCCAATCGGTTTTTTCAGCATCTGCGCGAGCATATGTTTCAAACTGCCCAGATAACGCTGGCAGCCGTAGGCGATGTCCTGCAACGCGCCGTTTTCCTGCGCCGTAAGGTCGGGATGCGCGGTGCGGATTTGCGCCAACACGTCCTGAAGGTTGCGTCCTTCGGCAACCGCCGCAATGCTGTCGGCGGCAAGTTTTTGGGCAAGTGCCATACTCATATTATATGATTCGCTTTCTTCAACTGATGGTTTCAGACGGCATTCCCGTTTGCGGATCGGAATGCCGTCTGAAGGGATTTACAGCTTCGTTCCTGCTTCGATATGCCGTCCTGCCGCAAACGCCGCGATATTCATACGCCTGCCGCCGGCAGGCTGCAATTCGGTAATCTTCAGCGCGTTTTCGCCGCAGGCAACGACCAAACCGTCCGCCGAACAGGACAACACTTCGCCTGCCGCGCCTTGTTGCGCCACCACTTCCGCCCGCCGGATTTTCATCGGCTTGCCCTGATATTCGACCCACGCGGCAGGTACGGGGTTGAAGGCGCGGATTTTGCGCTCAATCACAGCAGCGCTTTCATTCCAATCGATACGGGCTTCTTCTTTGCTCAATTTTTGGGCGTAAGTAACACCTTCTTCGGGCTGTTTGACCGCGTTCAGACGGCCTTTGCTTTGAAGCTGTTGCAAATCGGCAACAATCGCCGCCGCACCGATTTCCATCAGCGCGTCGTGGACTTCGTTCGCCGTATCGGTAGGTCGGATGGCGTAACGGTGTTCGCTGACCACATCGCCGGTGTCCAAACCGATGTCCATCTGCATAATGCACACGCCGGTTTCGGCATCGCCGGCTTCAATCGCGCGCTGAATCGGCGCCGCGCCGCGCCAACGGGGCAGCAGCGAGGCGTGGATGTTGAGGCAGCCGTGTTTCGGCGTATCCAACACGTCTTGCGGCAGAATCAAACCGTAGGCGGCAACCACCATTACGTCTGCCTCGACCTCTTTGAGCATTTGCAGGGCTTCGGCGTTGTTGCGCAGTTTTTCGGGCTGTGCCACGCGCAAACCGAGTTCCAGCGCGGCTTGTTTGACAGGCGGGGCAGTCAGTTGCATACCGCGCCCTTTCGGACGGTCGGGCTGGGTCAGCACCAGCGGGATTTCAAAACCGGCGGCGGCAACGGCTTTTAAGGCGGCGGCGGCAAAATCGGGCGTGCCGGCAAAGATGACTTTCATAGCGTGTTCCTGCGTGTGCGTAAAGTTGTCGGATAATGCCGTGCCGTCTGAAAACCTTGCAGCGTTCAGACGGCACGGCAAAAGGGTCAAATCGTATGTTTCTGACGTTTTTTCAGCTTGGTCTTAATCCGTCCCTGCTTGAGTTGGGAAAGGCGTTCGACAAACACGATGCCCATCAGGTGGTCCAACTCGTGCTGCACGCAAATCGCCAGCAGACCGTCCGCCTCCAGCGTGAACTTTTCTCCTTTTTCGTTCAAAGCCTCGACCTTGACGCGTTCGGCGCGGGTAACGGTGTCGTAAATGCCCGGTACGGACAGGCAGCCCTCTTCGTAAGTGGTTTCGCCGTCTTTTTCGACGATGACGGGGTTGATGAACACGCGCGGTTCGCTGCGGTCTTCGGTCAAATCCATCACGACGATGCGCTCGTGCACATCGACCTGCGTCGCCGCCAGCCCGATACCGCGCGCCTCGTACATCGTTTCAAACATATCGGCAACCAGCTTTTGGACGCGCTCGTCAACTTGTCCGACAGGCTTCGCCACCGTGTGCAGACGCTCGTCGGGATATTGGAGGATATTCAGTAAAGCCATAATTTTCTCTTTCCTTAGGCGGATACGCCGCCTGTTTTTCATAATTACCGTGATGGTGCGGATAATTCGATGTTAAAATGCGGGACATTTATTGTCATGCGGCACGTCCCGAAAAGACCGCCGCCGCTTTTTCCAACCCAATCAGGCAAGACAAACCGAAATTCATCAGATAAGGGGAACGGTTATGCAACGTCGTATTATAACCCTGCTCTGCGCGGCAGGTATGGCATTCTCAACACAAACTTTGGCGGCAAATCTGAAGGTGCGCCCGAACGCGCCGCAACGCTACACAGTCAAACAGGGCGATACCCTGTGGGGCATTTCGGGCAAATACCTGTACAGCCCGTGGCAATGGGGCCGCCTGTGGGGCGCGAACCGGGGCCAAATCCGCAATCCCGACCTGATTTATCCGGGCCAAGTATTGGTGTTGCGCTACGTTAACGGCGAACCGCGCCTCGGCTTGGAACAGACAGACGGCATCCCCGTCGTCAAAATGAGTCCGGATAAGGAAGTGTCCGGATACGGCATCCCTGCCGTCAATGTCAACTTCTACCGCATCTTTATGCAGCATCCGCAAATCGTTTCCCGCAAAGAAACCGCTGCCGCACCGCGCCTGCTCTCGGGCCCCGAAGGCAGGCTGCTGTACACCAAAGGCACCAGGGTTTACACCAAAGGCCTGAAAGAGCCGGGCCGCTACCTGACCTACCGCATCAATAAAAACATCACCGATCCGGATACGGGCAGATTCCTCGGGCAGGAAGTCGCATTCAGCGGCATCGTGCGCTCCCTCGACTATACCGACTCCGCCCTCGAACAACGCTCGAAACAGGCTGAAGAACGGCTGAAAGACAACGAATACTATACCCGCACCCATCCTTTGATTACCCCGCTGCGTACCCATTCGATACAGCCGCTGGTGGTCGAAACCGCCATTTCCGAAATACAGCAGGGCGACTACCTGATGAAAATGCCGGAAGACACCGACCGCTTCAATATGGTGCCGCACGAGCCCTCCCAACCGGTTCAGGCGAAAATCGTTTCCGTGTTTGAAGGCGCGGGGGTCGGCGGACAGTTCAAAACCATTACGATAGACAAAGGCGGGGACGACGGATTGGACAAAGGCGCGGTTTTAAGCCTCTACAAACGCAAGAAAACGATGCAGGTCAACCTCTCCAACAATTTGGCCGAAGAACCTAAAAGCAGGGATACCGTCGAGCTGATTTCGACACCTGCCGAAGAAGTGGGCTTGGCAATGGTTTACCACACTGCGCCGAGACTGGCTTACGCCATTATTTTGGAAAACATCTCCGATATTTCCGAAGGCGACACCGCCGCCAATCCGGGACGGGTTTTGGACAATATGCCGGATCAGGGTCGCGCCCGCGTCGATTCCGACCCTTTCCAATAACCCCTCGGCAACAATGCCGTCTGAAGCCTTCAGACGGCATTTTTATTGAGGCTGTGTTTTCATATCCCGTTGATACAGAACCCTGATTCGGCCGGACAAAATGCCCTTTATCCAACAGGGCCGGTTTCCGCCCGAACGGAAACCGGCAGCATTCCCTTTGCAAACAAATGAAATCGACCCGATATTCAAATCTTCCCTGCCGCTTTACCGCCACTCCTTGAAAAAATGCCGTCTGAAGCCTTCAGACGGCATTGTTGCCGGAAAAAGCTGCCGGCACGGAACACGGCGCGCCGGACAATCCCGGCATACCGCCCCGCATATCGGGACACCTTCAATAAAATATCCGTTTGGACTTTTCCGATGTTTTTGAAATCTCCTGCAACGCCTGATTGAGCGCGCCCAACTCCAACGCCGTTTCCGAACGGCAGGCATCGCCGAAGATGTTTTTATATTCCGCCGTCAGTTTCAACATTCCTTTGAACGCGCGCCCCTCCAAAGCCGCCGACAACTCGAAAATATCGGCGAACACGCGTCCATAGGTTTCGCCCGAGGCGACCGCGTCCGTCCCCAATGCGAACATATCCATTTTTGCCAACTCGGCGGCAATCGTGCGCGCGTCTTCGTCGTCGGGCAGCACTTCCGCCTTAAACCTGACCTGCTCCGCCATCCCTTTGCCGTGGTTTTTGACCAGCAGGGCGAGCATTTGCGGCTTGTGTTCCAAGTGTTGCAAAGAGGCGTGCAGGATGGGGTGTATGCTTTCGTTCTGTATCATTTTTTCGCGGTAGAACTTTTCCGCCTTAGCCTTTGAACGCGCCGACACGAACGCCCACGCCAGCCACACCAGCGCGACGGCGGACAATGCGGACAGAAGCGGAGGCAGCTCTTCAGTATAGGCTTTCTGATTGAACCAGATTTGCGCGGTCAAAAAACCGGCAAAGAAAATCAAAACATAAAGTATCGGTGCGAAACGGCTTTGGACAGAAGCGTGCATCATCATTCCATTTCAGATTGGCAAAACAGGCGGCAGACGAAATGCCGCCCACTCGGTTTAAGGGAATCCGTCAGGCTTCCGCCACCGAATCCCGGCTATAGGTTTTTTCGCAGTAATGGCATTTCAGCCGCGTCTGCCCGTTGTGCTTTTTAACATAAAACCGGCTTTTGACCGGCTCGCCGTGGCCGGCGCAATTCGTGTTCGGACAGCGGAACACTTCGGCGATTTCGTCGGGCAGGTTCAAATGCCGCTTCTGCACGACCTTGAAATTGTCGATGGTATTGACCACCGCTTCGGGGGCGAACAGGGCGAGGCGGTCGGCGGCTTTGTCGTCCAAGCACACGCCTTTGATTTTGATGATGTCTTTGCTGCCTTGGGTTTTGCTGGGCAGGTTGAAGCCCACGGTTACTGCGTTGCCGTAGTGCAAAAGTTTGAACTGGCGCAGGATGGTCAGCCCCCTGCCGGCGGGAATATGGTCGATCACCGTACCTTTTTCAATGGCTTCGACACTGAGTTTCGGGGTTTCCATATCTGTTCCTCACACTTCTTCGTTCAACACCAGCGACAATATCGCCATACGCGCATAAACGCCGTTGGTTGCCTGCTCGAAATAATAGGCGTGCGGCGTGGCATCGACATCGGGATGGATTTCGTCCACGCGCGGCAGGGGGTGCAGCACGCGCAGGTTCGGTTTGGCGCGGGCGAGCATAGACGCTTCGAGGTTGAATTTGCCTTGAATTTTGGCAAATTCCTGTTCGTCGAAACGTTCGCGCTGGACGCGGGTCATATACAGGATGTCCGCCCATTCCGCCGCCTCTTCCAAACTGCCGAGGATACGGTATCGGCAGCCGGCTTCGTCCAACTCTTCGGTAATGTAGTCGGGCATCGCGAGGCTGGGAGGCGAGACGAAGGCAAATTCGCAGCCCCAACGTTTCAACGCCTGACAAAGCGAATGCACGGTGCGCCCGTATTTCAAGTCGCCCGCCATGGCGATTTTGAGCTTGTCCAAACGCCCCTGCGTTTCATAAATCGTTACCAGATCCAACAAGGTCTGGCTGGGATGCTGGTTCGTGCCGTCGCCGGCGTTGATGACGGGGACGCGCGAAAACTCCGCCGCCACACGCGCCGCGCCGTCTTTGGGGTGGCGCTGGATGATTGCGTCGGTGTAGCCGGAAATGATGCGTGCGGTATCGGCAAGCGTTTCGCCTTTTTTGGCACTGGTATTCGCGCCGTCCGAAAAACCGATAACCTTGCCGCCCAGCCGCTGCACCGCCGTTTCAAACGACAGCCTCGTGCGCGTGGACGGCTCGAAAAAGCACGAACCGATAAGTTTGCCTTCCAATAAATCGCCGCGCGGATGCGCCTTCAGCTTCAATGCCGTCTGAAGCAGGCATTCCAACTGTTCGCGCGACAAATCCGAAATGGAGATGATATGCTGTCTGTAAAGCGGATTAGGCATTTTTGCCCCCCTTCCGTAAAAAACCCGCGTCAGGCGGGTATCCGGTTATACGTCGTCCACGCCGCCCGTATGTTTGCGGAACAGCTTCGCAAAAGCGGCAATACGGCGCGTATTATCGCACATTTGCCGCCGCAAAGTTTTACCGCACGAATCCCGTACTTTTCAGACGGCATATCCAAACACGCCCGCATAAGCATAAGGTATAATCGCGCCAGACATTTCTTTTCAGGAAGCCGCCATGTTAGTCTGCAACCCCTACGAAGTCGTCATCCACGGCACAACGAGTTCCGGCAAGATTTTCCGCCCCAGCGACTGGGCGGAACGCCTGTGCGGCATCCTGTCCTCGTTCACCAAAGACAACCGCCTCTCCTACTCGAAATGGGTGCGCCCCATGCTGGTGGACAACATCCGCTGCGTCGCCGTCGATAAAAAACTGGAAACCGACAATCCGCAGATGTTCCGCTTCCTGATGGACTTTGCCGCCGACAACGACCTGCGCGTCATCGACTGCAAAGCCCTGCTCGAAGAACGCGAACAGGGCGGACAAAACGACCCTGCCGACGAACGCGTCCTGCTGGCACAGGCAATTGAAGAAAAACACGCCGCCGAGAAAGCACAGGAACAGACCGCCTCGGGCGCATCCTACGTTTTGCGCGAAATCGGCGCGGACGACACCGCCACCGCCTTTGCAGCCTTGAGCGTTTTGCGTTCCGCCCTGACCGACATCGGCCGCTTTACCGAACAGATCAACAAAATCCAACGCCCCCAAGGCTACCGCCTGCTGGGCATTTTTGAAGAAGGCAAACACAACGCCGTCGCCGTCTGCGGCTTCCGCGAAGCCTGCACCCTCGCCGGCGGCCGCCACATCCACATCGACGACATCGTTACCCTGCCGCAAAGCCGCCGCAAAGGCTACGCCTCGCGCCTTTTGGAAGAAGTCCGCAAAATCGGCGCGGAAACAGGGGGAACCAAAATCCACCTCAACGTCCACGTCAACCACGACCGTGCCGACGCGCACCGCCTGTATTTCAAAAACGGTTTTGAAATCTGCGCCTACCACTTCCGTTGCGACCCCAAATGAAAACACTCATCCTCATCTGCACCCTGTCGGCACTCGCCGCCTGCGCCACCCCGTCCGGACAAGGCGGCACTCAGGTTTACGGCGAAATCAAAGCCGGTATCGAAACCCGGCACGCCCACTGAAAAATGCCGTCTGAAGCCCTTTCAGACGGCATTTTAAAATATGCGCCCTATCCGCCCGCCTTGCCCGCACCCCCTGCCTTTGCCGCCCTGCCCGATGCCGTCTGAAGCCTGAACCGCCCCACCAGCCCGATGCCGCACGACACCGCCGGAAAGGGCATACACAAAGCCGTCAGCACATAACGCGCATTGCCCGTATTGACCACGTCCGCGCCCTTCAGCAACAGCGGCAGCGCGTTCGCCCACTCCCACAGCGAAGGTGCGCTGAATGCCAACACCGCCACCAGCCCCAACATCCGGAACACCCCGATTTCCAAGACCTGCCGCCGCCGCACCGAACGGTTGAGCAGAAACACAACCGCCAACCCGAAACAGACCACCGCCGCCATACCGCCGTTGGCGACAATCTGCAAACTGTTGAACGCAATATCAGGCGTAACCGCCAACACGCCTTCCGAATCCGGCACGGCACGCTGCAAATCCAAACCCTGCAACACATTCAACACAAAACCGTAGATCAAATCAAAAAACACCACGCCTATCGGCAAAGCACTCAAAACTCGCCACATCTTCCTATCCGACCAACCGTTCAAAACCTTCATTTTATAGTGGATTAAATTTAAACCAGTACGGCGTTGCCTCGCCTTGCCGTACTATTTGTACTGTCTGCGGCTTCGTCGCCTTGTCCTGATTTAAATTTAATCCACTATACCCGACCGCGCAAGCCGCCGAACAAAAAATAAATTTAGCCTAAGTCATAAAACCGTGTAATTTTGCGCCAAAAAAGGCGGTTTGCAGGTAAAATATCAAACCATTAATTTAAATCATATTTTTACAGAATATTCCGCCGCGTTCATCAAATGGACATCAAACCGGTTCCAAATTTCTGTAATTTTGTAACAAAATACCGCAAAACACCCGATTGAGACCGAAAGGACTTTCATATGAACCAGACAAGCCGCGATCTGACCCGCATCAGCCACAACACTAAAATCGTCGCCACCCTCGGGCCGGGCAGCAACAACGTCGAACTGTTGGAAGATATGATCCGCGTCGGCGGCCTGAACGTCGTCCGCTTCAACTTCAGCCACGGCACGCCCGAATTCCATCAGGAAAACGCCCGCATCGTGCGCGAGGCGGCAAAACGCGCCGGACAGGAAATCGCCATCATTGCCGACCTGCAAGGGCCGAAAATCCGTGTGGGCAAAATCGCCGGCGGCGGCATCGAATTGAACAAAGGCGAAACGCTGGTACTGGATGCCGCGCTTGAAGGCGAAGGCACGCGCGAGGCGGTCGGTTTGGACTACCGCGACCTGCCCGACGACGTTGCCGCAGGCGACGTATTGTGGCTGGACGACGGCCTGCTGACCCTGACCGTGGAATCCGTCGAAGGCAGCAGGATTATCACAAGGGTGGAAAACAGCCACGTCCTGAAAAGCAACAAAGGCATCAACAAACGCGGCGGCGGTCTGTCCGCAGGCGCGTTGACCGAAAAAGACTTCCGCGACCTGAAAACCGCGATTGCCATCGGTTGCGACTACCTCGCCATCAGCTTTGTGAAATCTGCCGAAGATTTGCACATCGCGCGCGCCAAAGTCGAAGAAGAAATGAAAGGCAGCACGGCCGTGCGCCCCGGTTTGGTTTCCAAAATCGAACGCGTAGAAGCGATTGAAAACTTGGACGAAATCATCCTTGCCGGCGACGGCATTATGGTTGCGCGCGGCGACTTGGCGGTCGAAGTCGGACACGCCGCCGTCCCCGCCCTGCAAAAACGGATGATCCGCCGCGCCCGCGAGTTGCGCCGCTTCAGCATTACGGCGACGCAAATGATGGAATCGATGATTACCAACCCCGTGCCGACCCGCGCGGAAGTCAGCGATGTGGCAAACGCGGTATTGGACGGTACCGATGCGGTGATGTGTTCCGCCGAAACCGCCGTCGGCGCGTATCCGTTTGAAACCGTCAGCCAAATGGCAATTATCTGCGCGGCTGCGGAAAAAGAGCAGGATTCGCTCAACGGCGTTGCCGAACAGGCGGAGTATCCCGAAGCGGTCAGCACCAACCTGGCGGTTGCCGGCGGCGCGGTCAGCGTGGCGCGCGCGGTTCACGCCAAAGCCATCGTCGCCCTGACCGAAAGCGGCTCGACCGCCTTTGAAATCAGCCGCCACAACATCACCCTGCCGATTTTCGCGCTGACCCCGAGCGTTTCCGCCCAACGCCGTATGGCGATGTACCGGGGCGTGCGCCCGCTGATTTTGGCAACCAGCACCAACCACGACACGGCGTTGAACGAAGTCGAAACGATGCTGGTGGAACACAACATCCTGCATTCCGGCGACCAATACATCATTACCAGCGGTTCGCAAATGCGCGAATCCGGTTCGACCAATACGCTGGAAGTGCTGCGCGTCAAATAATCCGCCCTGAGTGGAAAATGCCGTCTGAAGCCGATGCCCGAGGCTTCAGACGGCATTTTTGCGGCGGCGCGGCGGTTCGGGCAAACTGAAAAAATTGTGCAAATCCGGCAACATCAGATAAAATCGAGTACCTATACTAAAGCGAAACAAGGCATTTCCGACTGCCTTTTTTATTTGTCTGCAATTTTTTACGGAAACTGAAATGACCCCTTCCACACTGAAAAAAACCGTCCTGCTGCTCGGCACTGCCTTTGCCGCCGCATCCGTTCACGCATCCGGCTACCACTTCGGCACACAGTCGGTCAACGCGCAAAGCACGGCAAATGCTGCCGCAGCAGAAGCCGCCGACGCATCGACCATCTTCTACAACCCTGCCGGCCTGACCAAACTCGACAGCAGCCAGATTTCCGTCAACGCCAACATCGTGCTGCCCAGCATTCATTATGAGGCGGATTCCGCCACCGACTTTACCGGGCTTCCCGTCCAAGGTTCGAAAAGCGGCAAAATCACCAAAACCACGGTCGCGCCCCACATCTACGGCGCATACAAAGTCAACGACGACCTGACCGTGGGCTTGGGCGTGTACGTCCCCTTCGGCTCCGCCACCGAATACGAAAAAGATTCCGTGTTGCGCCACAACATCAACAAACTCGGTCTGACCAGCATCGCCGTCGAACCTGTCGCCGCATGGAAACTCAACGACCGTCACTCCTTCGGCGCAGGCATCATCGCCCAACATACTTCCGCCGAGCTGCGCAAATATGCCGACTGGGGTATCCAGCAAAAAGCAGCAATGCTGAAAGCAACACCTTCTAATCCTACTGCCGCTGCTCAAATCAAAGCCGACGGACACGCCGATGTCAAAGGCAGCGATTGGGGCTTCGGCTACCAACTGGCGTGGATGTGGGACATCAACGACCGCGCGCGCGTGGGCGTGAACTACCGTTCCAAAGTCTCACACACGCTCAAAGGCGATGCCGAATGGGTAGCAGACGACGCAATGGCGAAACAGTTATGGGATGCAAACAAACTCGCACCGCTCGGCTACACGCCAAGCGAAAAAGCCCGCGTCAAAATCGTAACGCCTGAGTCTTTGTCCGTACACGGTATGTACAAAGTGTCCGACAAAGCCGACCTGTTCGGCGACGTAACTTGGACACGCCACAGCCGCTTCAATAAGGCGGAACTGGTTTTTGAAAAAGAAAAAACCATCGGTATGAGCAAAAAATCCGACCGTACCACCATCACCCCCAACTGGCGCAACACCTACAAAGTCGGATTCGGCGGTTCTTATCAAATCAGCGAACCGCTGCAACTGCGCGCCGGCATCGCTTTTGACAAATCGCCCGTCCGCAACGCCGACTACCGTATGAACAGCCTGCCCGACGGCAACCGCATCTGGTTCTCCGCCGGTATGAAATACAATATCGGTAAAAACCACGTCGTCGATGCCGCCTACACCCACATCCACATCAACGACACCAGCTACCGCACGGCGAAGGCAAGCGGCAGCGATGTAGACAGCAAAGGCGCGTCTTCCGCACGTTTCAAAAACCACGCCGACATCATCGGCCTGCAATACACCTACAAATTCAAATAAACGGCTCGCCGTTTGATTGTAGAAATGCCGTCTGAACGCTTCCGTTTCAGACGGCATTGTTTTAGGCTCGATTTATAGTGGATTAACAAAAATCAGGACAAGGCGACGAAGCCGCAGACAGTACAAATAGTACGGAACCGATTCACTTGGTGCTTCAGCACCTTAGAGAATCGTTCTCTTTGAGCTAAGGCGAGGCAACGCCGTACTGGTTTTTGTTAATCCACTATAAATCGAAGCAGGAAAACACTGCCGCTATCCCCGTACAGACAGGAATGACGGGGTGCATTTTTGATTTGTTCCACTGCAACAATGCCGTCCGAACCCGATGTTTTCAGGTTCAGACGGCATTTTTATCCGGCAGCCGATATGCCTACCTCGGTATTCTATTAAACATTTGCCAAACTGCCTTCATATCAAAACAATCGGAACGCTCGGGCAGCAAAACGGCGGCGGGCAGCTTGGTGATGCCGTTCAAGCCGCGTGGGAACAGCGCAATCCGCTCTTTGCCCTTTTCCGCATAATCCGCCTTGCGGTTGTGGACGGAAACCACTTCGCGGTGGCGGTAAAGCAGCGTGTTCATTTCGATATAGGCTTCGTTGTGGATGGCTGCCGACTGTTTCTGCAACACGTCAATCTGCCTGTTGAGCTTGTCGTTGGTTTTCATCAGCCTGTTGAAGAACGACGGTTGCTCCTGCAGTTTGGCGGTACAGGCTTCGATACTTTCCGATACCGGCCCGAACTGTTCGAGGTGTTTTTCCAGACAATTTTCCAAGTCGGTCAGGCAGACGACCATCTTGCGGGAAAATTCTTCTTCAGGCTTTCCCTGCCGAATGGACAATATCTCGCGGCGGCGGTCTTCCATTGCGGAAATATAGGCGTTCATGCGGTCAGACATATTTTCCACATCCCTGCTCATCCACAGCGCGGGCAGCAGGCGGAAGTTTTCAAACGAATTGAAGATGCCGCCGAAAGACTGGCGGAAGGCGATATAAATATATTTCAAATCTTCCTCGCCCTTCGCCATACGCGTCAGGCAATAGTAGAACGGATCGAGGACGGTGTCGCCCAACAACCGCTCGAATTGGTCCAATCTGGCGGCAATCGCCTGCGTGCGTTCGACTTGCGCGGGGAACGGCGAAAACAGCAGCGGCAGGGCTTTTTTGTCGTAGTTTTCCTCTATCCTGTCCATCATATCGATGATTTCCCAGCTCACGCCGGATTGCAGCGAGAGAATCTGTTTCAAACCGTTGGCAAAACGCAGGGCATCATTCTGAGTGATGTTGCGGACGGGGATATGGATGGCGGTGTAATAGCGGTTGTAGCTGGTATAAAGCTTGTCTTCCGACAGGAAGCGGCGCAGGGAAAACGGAATATCGTCGGTGTAATAAGGCGCGATGGCGAAGATGTATTTTGACGTTCGGATAACTTCCAACTGGCGGGCGCGCTGTTCGGCAAACAATACTTTGTCAAACACCGGTTCGGGCATCTGCTTCACTTCGCGCGGGCGCATCATCGGAAAACTGTTGCCGAGCAGGTGCGATTTTAGGAACACTTCGCAGATATAGGTACAGATGATGTCCGAATCGAGGTTGCGGGTATTTTCGGGGATTTCCCATTTGGTTTTGTTTTTCAATACCGCAGCGGCGGCGTAGATGAATTCGGTTTTCAGAATCTGTTTGAAATTTTCCCGCGCGCGCTTGCCCCCGGTATCGACGTTTTTGATAACGGACAGCACGCTTTCGAGAATGTCGGCAATATAAACCGGCGATTCGCATTGCGCCAATACATCCAGGCGTTCCGCGATATGCCCTGCCAGCCGTTTGAGGTCGGGGATGGGAATATCCGTTGCCAAAGAAGAAAACGAAATGCGTTTTTTGGAAAGGTAAGTAAAAGAACCGTCGGCTTCGTTATAGCCTATGCCTTTTCGGGAAAGGATTTGCGTACAGGCGGCCTGCCTAGCTTCGGGAGAAAGTGTTTTAAAGATTTCTGTCAGATTTTCCTGCCAATGGCAGTCGAGTTCGGGAAGGATTTGATTGAGTCTGAAACGGACGGTGTAAGGGATAAGGTCTTGCTCGAAATGTTCATTTTGCGGGGGGGGGGGGGGTGATGCATAATGTCTCCTCGATATGGATGGAACTTTTTAACTCTACGGCAAATTGCCGATTTTATCGTATTTCCTTTCCGGTTGAAATCCCGCCCTTTAGGGCGGTGCTTTGTGTGCCGTCCCGTGTGTTGGAACATCAGCATAGGAAACACAGGAAAAGACGGCTGTTTTTCGCCTGCATACCGTATTGGTCAAAATGCCGTCTGAAACCGACAACAGGGTTTCAGACGGCATTGCCGTCAATTTTCCCTTTTATCTGCCGAACAGGTTGGCGATATTTTCCATCTGTTCTTCGGTAAAACCGTTTTCGCCCAATCTGGCGGCAACTGCCCATTCGCCCGACAAACCGTGTTCCGCACCGAGCTGCCGCCATTTTTCGACTTTGGCTTCGGCTGTGGTTTTTTCGGGCAGCGGTTTGACGGGAATCCTGCTTTTGGGGACGGTATTCATCGGTTTGCCCCTAATCGATGGAATAGCCGCGAAGATACTGTATCCGTTCGCGCGTCATCCGCGTGTCGCACTGCAATTTGAGATATTCGGCGTATTCTTTCCCGTCTGCCTGCGCGGCGGCTTGTCGGCAGTTGCTGATTTTTTCCTGCGCCCACTTGCGTTGTTCGCCGACCAACTCTTTTTGCACGTCGGTATCGAGTCCTCCCCAAAGTTTGGTAATTTCGGATTCCGCACGCTGGTTTTGTACGCGCGCCTCTTCCACTTCGCCCTGTGATACGGTAACGGTATTGGCACGCTCGCCGTCGTCGGGATGCAGGATTTCCGGTTCGGGCGCGCCTTCTGCGGCTTGGGGTACGCCCGCATCGCTGGCGGCGGCATTGTGTTCCAAAATGTCTTCGGGCGTGGGTTTGGACGGTTCTTCTTCACGGGCTTTGCCGCTCAAAATCCTGATCGCGTCTTCTTTTTTCACCGCCTTGCCGTCTATCATCACGATGCTCTTCACGCCGTAAGGCAGCAACGCGGCAGACAGCGTTTGCGCCGCCATACCGACCGTGTTGTCGATAAATGCCGTCTGACCATCTTTGACGGGCAGGAAGCGGACGGCTGCCGTCAATACGCCGTCTTTAAACTCGACATTGCCGCCCGTCTTCTGCCGCACAATATCCGACAAAGCGGTTTCCCCATACAACAGGGGGCTGTTTGCCTCGGCATCGGCAAGCGTTTCAGACGGCACGGTAATGTTCAAATCGGCGATACAGAACGTGCGCCCGCCTTCCTGCGTTTCCGAAGCGTGTTCCAAAGAAAACGCCAAACCGTAGGCGGCAGCGATAATTTTGTCGGCATCGACAAACTGCCTGCCGTCTTCGCGCGCGAAAGAACGCGCTTCCTGCGTGAGCGTTTCCTGAATACTGCCGCGTATATCCTGCAACACGGCGGGATTGGCGCATTCCAACGCCTTGGGCGGTTCTTCCCTGCCGCATGCGGCAAGCAGCAGGGCAAACGGCAGCGCAATGAGTTTCCGATACATGATGTTCCTTCCAAACGGTGCAGACCGATGGCGGCTATCATAGCAAAAGCACCTGCAGGCGGTAAACCTTGCAGGTGCTTTGTCGGAAAGGCGTAAAAATCAGCCTTTAAAGAAATTCACAAAGCCGGTGAGAACCGCGGCATTAATCAAATCGACAAAGAACGCGCCGACCATAGGCACAATCAAAAACGCCTTATGCGACGCGCCGAAAGTATGCGTGATGGACTGCATATTTGCCACCGCCGTCGGCGTTGCACCCAAACCGAAACCGCAATGCCCGGCAGCCAACACCGCTGCATCATAGTCGCGCCCCATAAAGACATAGGTAACAAAAGTCGCGTACAAAACCATCACCACGGTTTGTACGGCAAGGATGACGGTTACAGGCCCCGCCAAACCAGTCAGCTCCCACAGTTTCAAATTCAGCAACGCCATTGCCAAGAAAAGCGAAAGCGAAGCATTGCCGAACACATCGATGGCGCGGTCGAACATATTGACCTTGAATGCGGCGGTGAGAATGTTGCGGATGACCACGCCGCCAAACAGACACCACACGAATTTGGGCAGGTCGAACAGGTATTCTTTGTCGAAGCCGTCCATAATCTCGGCAAACGCCAGACACGCGGCAAACATAGCCAGTGTTTCAACGGCAGATTCGGCCGTAATCAGGCGGGTGCGTTTTGCCTGCTCGAACACGTCGTCCGCGTTGTCGTCCTGATCCTGTTTTGTGTTTTCAACCGGTTTGCGGCCCATTTTGTTGATCAGGCGGCGGGCAACCGGTCCGCCGATCAGACCGCCGAACACCAGGCCGAAAGTTGCAGAAGCCATACCCAAGCCGGTTGCACCGACCAAGCCGTATTTAGCTTCAAAATCAGGTCCCCAGGCACCTGCCGTACCGTGTCCGCCCGTCAACGTAATCGAACCGGTAATCAGGCCGATCAGCGGATCCAAACCCAAAGCCGTAGCCAGTCCGACCCCGACAAAGTTTTGCACAACAATGAACGCGCCTACCACGGCGGTAAAAATTACCAGCGGCAAACCACCGGCCTTCAGGCGCGAGAAATCTGCACTCAAACCGATAGAAGTAAAGAAAATCAGCATAAACGCATCTTGCAGCGGTTTTTCAAATTTGAAGCTCACGCCATACAACTGATGCAACACAAACAGAATAATCGCGGCAATCAGGCCGCCTGCCACAGGCTCAGGAATATTAAAGTCCCTCAACAACTTGATTTTTTTAACTAAAAATTTACCCACCAACAAGACCAGGGTAGCAGCAATCAGCGTGTAATAGCTGTTAAACTCCCATTCCATATCGTTTGACCTCCTAAAATGTTTTTCTTCATGTCCGCCCGAAGGGGACGCAGGCGCGAAGATATTAGGGGAATAGTTAAAGCTTGTCAAAGAATCGCCGTTTTTTACAACTATTTTTTACAAACAAAATGCCGTCTGAAACTCCATTCAGACGGCATCTGTCATTCGCACCTGTTCAATAATTGGTCGAACAGAACTGCTCGCGCTTGTCCGCATCGGCGGCATAACATGTCAAACCCATACCTGCCGCATTGCTGTTGGCCGCCTTTGCACCCGGTTTTTTGTTCACCGAAACCTTGCCGTCTTTGCCGATTTCAACGGTTACGCCTTTGCCGTTTTTCATCTTCCACTTCAAAACCTTCGCCCCGGCATCCTCGCATTTGCTGACCGCGCAGCCGCCCTCCGCCGCGACATTGCCGTTTTTATAGATCACGCACTGCTGCCGGCTGTCGGCACACGCGGCAAACGCAGAAACCGAAAAACAGGACACCAGCGCGGCAAACATCAATTTCTTCATGGTTCGGACTCCTTATTTAAACAGGTTGGCAATAATTTATAGTGGATTAACAAAAATCAGGACAAGGCGACGAAGCCGCAGACAGTACAAATAGTACGGAACCGATTCACTTGGTGCTTCAGCACCTTAGAGAATCGTTCTCTTTGAGCTAAGGCGAGGCAACGCCGTACTGGTTTTTGTTAATCCACTATAAAACTATACGCCTGTCGCCATGCCCCTGCCACAGCCAAATCAAATGCCGTCTGAACAGACTTCAGACGGCATCATGGGAATACACATATTTGAAACAACAGAAAGGGCGGGGGCAAAACCCGCCGCTGCATCTGTCGCTGTACATCCCTGCTGTCGGACTTACCGCTTCAGCTTCGCAAACGCATCCGCCATTGCCGAATTGGTCGGGGCGCGGTCGTTACGTTGGGGTTTGCGGCCGGCTGTCCGTTCGCGGCTGCGGTTTTCAGACGGCATTTTATGTTTTGCGCCGACCGGTTCGTCATCCAAGCGCATCGTCAGCGCGATGCGTTTGCGTGCGGCATCGACTTCCAGCACTTTCACTTTCACCACGTCGCCGGCTTTCACCACTTCGCGCGGGTCTTGGACGAACTTGTTGGACAGGGCGGAGATGTGCACCAAGCCGTCCTGATGGACGCCGATGTCCACGAACGCGCCGAAGTTGGCGACGTTGGAGACCACGCCCTCGAGTATCATGCCGACCTTCAAGTCGCTGATTTCGTGGATGCCTTCGGCAAACGATGCCGTCTGAAACGCGCCGCGCGGATCACGGCCGGGTTTTTCCAGCTCGGACAAGATGTCCAGAATGGTAGGCAGTCCGAAGCGTTCGTCGGTGAAGTCGGATGCTTTGATTTGCTTCACGCGCTCGCGGTTGCCGATGAGTTCGGCGGCGGTAATGCCTTGTTGCGCCAGCATTTTGGCGACGACGGGATAGGCTTCGGGATGCACCGCGCTCGCGTCCAGCGGCTCTGTGCCGCCGTTAATCCGCAAAAAGCCAGCCGCCTGCTCGAAGGTTTTTTCGCCCAAACGCGGTACTTTCAGCAATTTTTTACGGCTGTCGAACGCGCCGTTTTCATCGCGGTAGGCGACAATGTTTTGGGCAAGGGTTTGATTCAAGCCGGAAATCCGTGCCAAGAGCGGGGCGGAGGCAGTGTTTACGTCCACGCCGACGGCGTTCACGCAGTCTTCGACCACCGCGTCCAGCGATTTGGCAAGCTGACTTTGGTTCACGTCGTGCTGATACTGGCCCACGCCGATGGATTTGGGGTCAATTTTGACCAACTCGGCGAGTGGGTCTTGCAGCCTGCGGGCGATGGAGACCGCGCCGCGCAGGGAAACGTCCAAATCGGGGAACTCGCGCGCCGCCAGTTCAGACGCGGAATAAATCGACGCACCGGCTTCGGACACAACGATTTTGTGCAGCCCCATTTTCGACATTTCACGCACCAGTTCGCCCGCGATTTTGTCGGTTTCGCGGCTGGCGGTGCCGTTGCCGATGGCGATGAGCTTCACGCCGTGCTGCTTAATCAGGCGCGACAGCGTTGCCAACATATTGTTTTCTTGGTGCAAATAGACGATGACGGTATCCAGCAGCTTGCCCGTGTCGTCCACCACGGCGCATTTCACGCCGTTACGGTAACCGGGGTCGAGACCCAGCGTGGTCAGCCGTCCGGCGGGCGCGGCGAGCAGCAAGTCTTTGAGATTGCGGGCGAACACGGTAATCGCATCGGTGTCGGCGGCTTCTTTCAGACGACCTAAGGCTTCAAGTTCCAGCGACAAAAAGATTTTCGCGCGCCAAGTCAGGCGCACGGTGTCGCGCAACCATTTGCAGCCGTCTGAAACCTTGAAGCGGCAGGCGATGATTTGCTCGTATTCGCTTTGCTGCGTAATCGGCGTGTCGTCGGGCTGGTATTTGAGCGCGATGTTCAACACGCCTTCGTTGCGGCCGCGCAAAACCGCCAGCGCGCGGTGGCTGGGCATGGCGCGCACGGGTTCGCGGTGGTCGAAATAATCGCTGAACTTTTCGCCTTCGGTTTCTTTGCCTTCAACGACTTGCGCGTGGATTTCGGCTTCGTTCCACAACTTATCGCGCAGCGTACCGATGAGTTCCGCGTCTTCGGCAAACTGCTCCATCAAAATCGCACGCGCGCCGTCCAACGCGGCTTTGGTGTCAGGGACGTTTTCGTTCAGGTAGCCTTGTGCGGCGGCTTCCACGTCCTGCGGCTGCTCGGCAAGCAACACGTCCGCCAGCGGCTGCAAACCGTGTTCGCGCGCGATTTGCGCCTTGGTGCGGCGTTTGGGCTTGTAGGGCAGATACAGGTCTTCCAGCGCGGTTTTGTTATCGGCGGCTTCGATTTGCGCCCTGAGGTCGTCTGAAAGCTTGCCTTGCTCTTCAATGCTTTTTAACACAACGGCTTTGCGCTCTTCCAACTCGCGCAGGTATTGCAGCCGCTCGGCAAGCTGTCGCAACTGCGTATCGTCCAGCCCGCCCGTGGCTTCTTTACGGTAACGCGCGATAAAGGGTACGGTCGCGCCGTCGTCCAAAAGCTCAATGGCGGCGTTGATTTGCGCGGCAGTGGCGGAGAGTTCTTGGGAGAGGATTCGGGTGATGTTCATAAATTGCCTCCGTATGCCGTCTGAACAGCCGACGGCGCAATGTGGGTAATCGTTTGGAAAAGATGTTTCAACACACAGAACGACACATAAAGCACCACCCTATGTGTTGCCCTGATTTGGAAGGGATTACGTCCCTCCCAAATAAAGTCTGATCCTACCGCCCTAAAGGGCGGGGTTTCAACCGAAAAGGAAATACGATGAAGATAATACTGATATACTTTGCCCGATACAATCTGAAAGGAATGTTTATGACCGTCCTGATTACCGGCGGCACCGGCTTCATCGGTTCGCACACCGCCGTCTCACTCGTCCAATCCGGTTACGATGCCGTGATTCTGGATAATCTGTGCAACTCGTCTGCCGCCGTCCTCCCGCGCCTTCGGCAAATTACCGGCAGAAACATACCGTTTTATCAGGGCGACATCCGCGACCGTCAGATTTTGAGGCAGATTTTTTCGGAACACGAAATCGAATCCGTCATCCATTTTGCCGGTTTGAAGGCTGTGGGGGAAAGCGTTGCCGAGCCGATGAAATATTACGGCAATAATGTTTATGGCAGCCTGGTACTGGCGGAAGAAATGGCGCGCGCGGGCGTGTTCAAAATCGTATTCAGCTCGTCGGCAACCGTTTACGGCGATGCGGAAAAAGTCCCCTATACGGAAGATATGCGCCCGGGCGATACCGCTAATCCTTACGGTGCGTCCAAAGCGATGGTGGAGCGGATGTTAACCGACATCCAAAAAGCCGATTCGCGTTGGAGCGTGATTTTGTTGCGCTATTTCAACCCGATCGGCGCGCACGAAAGCGGCTTGATCGGCGAACAGCCCAACGGTATTCCCAACAACCTTTTGCCCTATATCTGCCAAGTGGCTTCGGGCAGGCTGCCGCAACTGTCGGTATTCGGCGGCGATTATCCAACCCCCGACGGTACGGGAATGCGCGACTATATTCATGTGATGGATTTGGCAGAAGGGCATATCGCGGCAATGAAGGCAAAAGGCGGCGTTGCCGGCGTACATTTGTTCAACTTAGGTTCGGGCCGCGCCTATTCCGTCTTAGAAATCATCCGTGCCTTTGAAGCCGCATCCGGTTTGAGCATTCCTTACCGAATCCAACCCCGCCGCGCCGGCGACTTGGCGTGTTCCTTTGCCGACCCGTCCCATACCAAACAAGAGACTGGCTGGGAAACCAAACGCAGCCTTGCGCAAATGATGGAGGATTCGTGGCGTTGGGTCAGCCGCAACCCCGACGGATATGGGGATTAAATGCAAACCGCAAACAAAAAAACCATCCTCGTTACCGGCGGTGCGGGCTTTATCGGTTCTGCCGTTGTCCGCCATATTATCCAAAACACCCAAGATTCCGTCGTCAACCTCGACAAACTGACCTACGCGGGCAATCTCGAATCGCTGACCGACATTGCCGATAATCCCCGCTACGCTTTTGAGCAAGTGGATATTTGCGACCGCGCCGAACTCGACCGCGTGTTCGCGCAATACCGGCCTGATGCCGTGATGCACTTGGCGGCGGAAAGCCATGTTGACCGCTCTATCGATTCGGCAGGCGAGTTTATCCAAACCAATATCGTCGGTACATTCAATCTGCTTGAAGCCGCCCGCGCCTACTGGCAACAAATGCCGTCTGAACAGCGCGAAGCCTTCCGTTTCCACCATATTTCCACCGATGAAGTCTATGGCGATTTAGGCGGCACAGACGATTTGTCTGCCGAAACCGCGCCCTACGCGCCGTCCAACCCCTACTCTGCTTCTAAAGCATCCAGCGACCACCTTGTCCGCGCATGGTTGCGTACTTACGGTTTGCCGACCATTGTAAGCAACTGCTCCAACAACTACGGCCCCCGACAATTCCCCGAAAAACTCATTCCTTTGATGATTCTGAACGCGCTTTCCGGCAAACCGTTGCCTGTGTACGGCGACGGTATGCAAATCCGCGACTGGCTGTTTGTCGAAGACCACGCGCGCGCGCTGTATCAGGTCGTTACCGAAGGTGTTGTCGGCGAAACCTACAATATCGGCGGCCACAATGAAAAAGCCAATATTGAAGTCGTCAAAACCATCTGCGCCCTGCTGGAAGAGCTTGTTCCTGAAAAACCGGCGGGTGTGGCACGTTATGAAGATTTGATTACCTTTATCCCGGACCGCCCCGGCCACGATGTGCGCTACGCCGTCGATGCGGCGAAAATCAGGCGGGATTTGGGCTGGCTGCCTTTGGAAACTTTTGAATCCGGCCTCCGCAAAACCGTGCAATGGTATCTGGACAACAAAACCTGGTGGCAAAATGTATTGAACGGCAGCTATCGTTTGGAACGTTTAGGTACGGACAAATAGTTTTCAGACGGCATCCCGACGCAATGCCGTCTGAAAACCCATCGCAAAGGAAGAAAGCAAAGATGAAAGGCATCATACTGGCAGGCGGCAGTGGTACGCGCCTCTACCCCATCACGCGCGGCGTATCCAAACAACTGCTGCCCGTGTACGACAAACCGATGATTTATTACCCCTTGTCGGTTTTGATGCTGGCGGGAATCCGCGATATTTTGGTGATTACCGCGCCCGAAGACAATGCCTCTTTCAAACGCCTGCTCGGCGACGGCTTCAACTTCGGCATCCGCCTGCAATATGCCGTGCAACCGAGTCCCGACGGCTTGGCGCAGGCATTTATCATCGGCGAAGAATTTATCGGCAACGGCAATGTCTGCCTCATCTTGGGCGACAATATTTTTTACGGTCAGTCGTTTACGCAAACATTGAAACAGGCGGCAGCGCAAACGCACGGCGCAACCGTGTTTGCTTATCAGGTCAAAGACCCCGAGCGTTTCGGCGTAGTCGAATTTGACGAAAACTTCAACGCCCTGTCTATCGAAGAGAAACCGCAACAGCCCAAATCCGATTGGGCGGTAACCGGCTTGTACTTCTACGACAACCGCGCCGTCGAGTTTGCCAAACGGCTCACGCCGTCCGCACGCGGCGAACTCGAAATTTCCGACCTCAACCGTCTGTATCTGGAAGACGGCTCGCTCTCCGTCCAAATCTTAGGACGCGGTTTCGCGTGGCTGGACACCGGCACGCACGAAAGCCTGCACGAGGCGGCTTCCTTCGTCCAAACCGTGCAAAACATCCAAAACCTGCACATCGCCTGCCTCGAAGAAATCGCCTGGCGCAACGGCTGGCTGACGAAAAAAGATGTGGAAACACGGGCAAAGCCCTTAGAAAAAACCGCCTACGGGCAATACCTGCTGCGCCTGATCGGCAAATAAATGCCGTCTGAACGCCCCGACTGCTTTCAGACGGCATCCAAACCGTGCCGCGCCGACACCTTGACCGACCTGCCGCACGGCACGCATAAAAAATCAAACCGCAAAAAACAGCGGTAACGATACCGCCAAAGGACTTTATGGACATCATCGACACCGCCCTCCCCGACGTAAAACTTTTAAAACCGCAAGTCTTCAAAGACGGGCGCGGCTTTTTTATGGAAACCTTCCGTGACGGGTGGTTCAAAAAAAATATTACCGATCGAACCTTCGTGCAGGAAAACCACTCCAAATCCAGCAAAGGCGTATTGCGCGGCCTGCACTACCAAACCGAAAACACCCAAGGCAAACTCGTACGCGTAGTTGTCGGCGAAGTGTTCGACGTAGCCGTCGATATGCGAGAAGGTTCGCCAACTTTCGGCAAATGGGCAGGCGCAACCCTGTCGGCGCAAAACCAATACCAGCTTTGGATACCCGAAGGCTTCGCACACGGTTTTTACGTTTTGAGCAACACGGCCGAACTTACCTACAAATGCACGGACTATTACAAGCCGGAAGCCGAACAGGTTTTAATATGGAACGACCCGGCAATAGGCATAGACTGGCCGCTTCAAACCGCGCCGCTGCTTTCGCCCAAAGATCTTGCCGGTAAAGCATGGGCGCAAGCTGAAAAGCTCCGCCTTACGCTTTCCCGATAAAAAATGCCGTCTGAACGTTTCAGACGGCATTTTTTCCGACAGGCTACCTACCCGCCTTCAGTACGCGCTGTGCAAAGAAAAACATCCCGGTAACGAAGAACGCCAAGCCCAACCATGAGGCGGCGGCATCCCAGTTTTGCAGATTCAACGCAAGCGGCGCGTCCGAGCCGCCGTTGGTCACGGAGAAGGCAATAATAAACGCCATAATCACACCAATCAGGCTTTCACCGACAATCAGGCCGGCGGAGAACAAGGTTCCGATGCGCTCGGCGTTTTTCAGACGGCCTTCACGGTTTTCCGCTTTTTTACCGATGATGTGTTTCAACACTGCCGCCAACACCGCACCTGCCACGATGGGCATATTGACGGACGGTGGCAGATAAATACCCATACCGACCGCAAGGACGGGCAGGGCAAGTTTACCGCCTGATGATTTTTTCAATACCAAATCGACGACGATTAATACCGCTCCAATCGCGATGCCGGTAAAGATGTAGACCCATTCAAGGTTGTGGGCGAAAATGCCCGACGCGATGGTCGTCATCAAAGTCGCTTGAGGTGCTGCCAAAGCCTGCGCCGCATCCATGCCTTCGCGCGGCATTGCGCCGGTAAAGCCGTAGGCTTCGTAAAGCAGTTCCAACACGGGCGAAATAACCAGCGCACCAACGATACAGCCGATAATCAGGGCGACTTGCTGCCGCCAAGGCGTGGCTTTGAGCAGGTAGCCGGTTTTCAAGTCTTGCAGGTTGTCATTGGAGATCGAAGCCACGCAGATTACTGCCGAGCCGCAGAAAAGCGTCAACGCCAGTAAGAATTTGCGGTTGGCTTCATCCGCCATCAAACCGCCTGATTCGCCCACAACCAATAAAACCAGCGAAATGATAACAATGGAAACGATGCCCACGCCGGAAATCGGGCTGGAAGACGAGCCGACCAAACCCGCCATATAACCGCAGGCGGCGGCGACCAAAAAGCCGATGATGGAAGCCAAAAGCGTGCAAACGACCACTAAAAGCCAAGCCATGCCGCCCGTAATGTGCGAATCGCCGATAAAGTGGTAAAACGACACGCCTAGAATAAACATCATAGACAATACCCAGAAAATCATGGCTTTAGGCGACAAATCCTGTTCAGCGCGTTCTGTAGCGGGCGCACCGCCGCCAAAACTCTTGAACGACATCTTCATGCCTTCCACCATTGGCTTGAGCAGCATCAAAAGCGTCCAAACCGCCGCGATACCTATGGTTCCCGCACCGATAAAACGCACTTTTTCCTTCCACAGCTTCATCGCAAACGCCGCCATTTCCATATCGGAAGGTTGCGGAATGTGTGAGGAGAAATACGGCACGGCAATGCCCCAAGCAATCGAAATGCCCAACAGGATGGCGATGCCGCCCGTCAGTCCGACCAAATAGCCCGCGCCCAACAAGGCCAGTGAAAAGCCCATCGGCAGCTGGAAAATCGCCGTACCGCTTTTAAACCAATAACTCGCGCTGTCGGCAATCACGCGCAGACCTCCGGCGCAAAAGCTCATCAATCCCGCCAACGCGCCGCCTGCCGCCAGCTCTTTGATGCCGCTGCCGCCCTGACGGTCATCCCCTTCTTCATGACCACCCACTTTCAAAATTTCAGCAGCCGCCACGCCTTCCGGATAAGGCAGATCGCTTTTCACCACCATCGCGTAACGCAGCGGAATGGTGAAAATCACCCCCAAAATCCCGCCGGCAATACATAAAAGCGTCGTCTGCCAGAACGGGAAACCGCTCCAGTAGCCCGCCATCAGCAAACCGGGCAGGACGAAGATGATGGTTGAAAGCGTACCCGCAGCCGAGGCTTGGGTCTGCACCATGTTGTTTTCCAAAATATTGCTACCTTTGAAAAACTTTAAAACCGCCATCGAAATCACCGCCGCCGGAATCGACGAGGCAAAGGTCAGCCCGACTTTCAAGCCGAGATAAACGTTAGACGCAGTAAAAATTACAGTGATCAATGCACCGAGTATCATGCCACGGAGCGTCAGTTCGCGGTATTCTTCTACCGAACCGGATAAAGATTTATTCATTATTCTTCCTTTGACAACAGACCCCTGCATATTGTTGGCATCGCGCCATGATGTCAAGTTTTAAAAAGAACAGTTAAAAACAGTTATCCCACCCTACCTCATAATCAATTGAAAATAAAAACTATTTCTAAACAAATAAAAACAGCCGTATCAGGGAGGTTTCCCGATACGGCTGCTTGTTTCCAAACCTTAAAATCAATCAAACAAATCGCGCAGCTTGTCTAAAAACGATTTCTTGCGCGGCGTTTGGTTTTCCAAACCGGTAGAAATCCGCTCAAATTCTTCCAAAAGCTCTTTTTGACGGTCGGTCAAATTGACAGGCGTTTCGACAACAATATGGCAGTACAAATCACCGGTCGCGCTGCTGCGTAAAGATTTGACACCCTTACCCTTCACGCGCATCCTCCTGCCGGTTTGGGTTTCTTTGGGAATAGTAAGCTTAACCTTGCCGTCCAACGTCGGTACTTCCAACTCACCGCCCAAAGCAGCCGTGGCAAAACTAATCGGCAGTTCGCAATGCAAATCCAGACCGTCGCGTTGGAAAATCTTATGCGCCCGAATGCGGACGGTTACATACAAGTCGCCGGCAGGCGCACCGTGCGTACCCGGCCCGCCTTCGCCGCTCAAACGGATACGCTGCCCGTCATCGATACCGGCGGGAATATTGACTTCCACCGTCTTGACCGCCTTATTCCGCCCCGCGCCACGGCATTTGACGCAAGGTTCTTTAATGTGTTTGCCCGCACCGTGGCAGGTCGGACAAGTCTGCTGCATACGGAAAATCGCCTGCTGGATGTGTACCGTACCCGAACCTTTGCAAGTCGGGCAGGTTTCCGGGGATGTCCCCGGTTTCGCGCCGCTACCGTTACAGACATCACACGCTTCATAAGTCGGAATATTGATGCGTTTCTTCACACCTTTTGCGGCTTCTTCAAGCGTGATTTCGATACCGACTTGAACGTCCTCACCCTGATAATCAGGCTGGGCGCGCCCCGAACCGCCTCCAAACATTTGGCTGAAAATATCCCCAAAGTCAAAACCTTGAGCACCACCAAATCCACCAAACCCTCCGAAGCCCCCCTGTCCGCCGCCTTCAAACGCCGCATGACCGTATTGGTCGTACATGGCGCGCTTTTCCTTGTCGGACAAAGTTTCATACGCCTTTTGTACTTCTTTAAACTTCTCTTCCGCCTCTTTATTGTCAGGATTGCGGTCGGGATGGTATTTCATCGCCAATTTACGGTAGGCTTTTTTAATCTCATCATCGGTAGCTGTTCTTGCCACACCCAGCGTCGCATAAAAATCTTGATTACTCATCTTTTCATCTAATTCAAAATAAAATCACGGCTAAAAATAAGGGCAATTGCGCAAAACACAAGACAAACAGACTGCCATAGCTTACAAACTGAAACGGAATACACTTTTCAGACGGCATAAACCGATGCCGTCTGAAATCTTCAGGTATGCACGACACAAAAACTTAGACAGGTATAAAACCAACCGCCATGAAGTATTTTTGTTATAAAAACGCCGTCCGAACGCATGTTCAGACGGCATTTCCTTTGCGTCGATTCATTCCCCGATATAGCGCAGGTCTTTCTCCAGCCATTTCCCTTCCAAACAAAAAAGCACCGGTGTCGGCCGATGCCCCTTCCCTTACAGGTTCCCCTATTTTTTAGCCGCGGGCGTTGCCGGTTTGGCGGGGGCTTTGGGTGCGGGCGCGCCGACCGAAGCCTGGTCCTTCAGCTTCGCCAGCACCGCCGGGCCGATGCCCTTCACCTTCGTCAACTCGTCCACAGACTTGAACGCACCGTTTTG
>POWY01000015.1 GCA_003044455.1 Neisseria bergeri
AGTCGTAGTGGTAGCGGACGGTTTCGGTAACGGGCAGGTACAGCATATCGTACTGCGCATCGCGCCAGTCGGTTTCGGGCAGACCGTTTCGGGCGTTCTCTTCCTTAGACGGCACCTTCCATTGGTGCTGGGCGATGAGTTGGCCGTTTCCGTTGTAGTCGAAGCAGGTGATGCTGTGGCGGTTGGCGGCACGGACGAGGTTGCCGTTCGGGTCGTATTGGTAAACGGTTTCCTGAACCTTGTCGTTGTTGCGGGCGAGGGTATGGATTAGGCGTCCCAATACATCGCGTTTGAACTCGGTCATCCGCAGCGGGGTTTGGCTGTCGAGGCCGTCTGAAAGCGGGGCGGCGTCTTTTCTGGGGACGGGCTGTCCGCCCGGCTGCGCCATCAGTTTGGCGGCGAGGGTGGCGTCGTCGCCATATTCGCGCTGTTCGACCAGTTCGTTGCCGGCGTTGTAGCGGTAGCCGGTGAGCTTCCGGTCGAAACCGCTTTCGGCAATCAGGCGGTCGAGGACGTCGTAGGCAAAACGGTAGCGCGCACCGTTTTCATTGGTGAGGCCGATCAGACGGCGGGCTTTGTCGTAATGGTAGCCGAAGGTATGGCCCAGCGCATTGGTGCGCCGGGTCGGCAGGCCGTCTTGGCCGTATTCGTAGGAAGTGGTATGGCCTTCGCCGTCGGTATGGGTGGTCAGACGGCCTGCGGCATCGTAGCCGAAGGTCTCTTTGCTGCCGTCGGGATAGAGGGCGAGGGTAAGGTTTTGGTCGGCATCGTAATGGTATTCGGTGTGCCGTCCCAGCGCATCGGTAATGCGTGCCAGCTGTCCTTCGGGGGTATAAGAGAGTTTGGTTTCGTAACCGGAGCAGTCGGTAATGAGGTCGGGCTGATGGTTTTTGTTATAGTGGTAGGCGGTGCTGCTGCCGTTGGGGTCGGTCACCGACAGCAGCAGGCCGTTGCCGGCATATTCGAAACGGGTGGTATGTTTCAGCGGGTCGGTATGGGTCAGCAGGTTGCCCGCTTCGTCGTAGGTATAGCCGTCATAACGGCCTTCCGCATCGCTTTTGCGGATCAGGCGGTAGCAGTCGTCATAGTCGAAATGCAGGATGGCGCCGTCGGGGCGGACGATGGCCTCTACCTGCCCCTCGTTGCTGTACTGATAACGGGTAACGCGCCCCATCGCATCGGTGTGGCCGAGCAGACGGCCCAAACCGTCGCGTTCCATCAATACGGTGCTGCCGTCGGCAAACACCCGCTTGGTCAGCTCGTTGTTGTAGTCGTAATGGTATTGCTCGGTACGGCCCAACACGTCGGTTACCTCGGTATAACCGTCGTGATAGGTAAAGCGCCATTCCTCGCCCAAGGAAGTCCGGTTGCGCAACACCTTGCCGGTCGGGGTGTAATGGTCGTATTCGTATTCCGATACCAATCCCGCCGCATCCGTGTGCGACACCATCAGATTGTTTTTATAGCCGAAGCTGCGTTTGACGTTGCCGTCGCGGCCGATGACGAGGATCAAGTCGCCGCTATTATTGTATTCGTAGCGGACCAGCGGGCTGCCGACCCGGACCGTTTCGCCGAAGGCGGGCAACCCCTCCAGCAGCGATACCGACAGCAGCCGCATTTTGGGCGGCTGTTCGTCCGCCACATTGCCGAAGTCCAGCGAGAACACCCGGCCGTTGCCGTCGATGACGTATTGCGGCAGACCGGTCAGCGGATGATAGACGAAACGCTGATGGTTGCCGTTGGCATCTTCCACCGCCACCAGCGGGAAGAGGGTGGAATCCTCGTCCGAACCCGCCACCGCCAAAGGCGCAAAGCGCAGCGCTATCGAACCGTCCAGCGACGCAATGACATAATGGCCGTCCGGATTCTTACTGAACCAGATCTGTTCGCTCTCGAACAATACCGGTTCCTCATCGTCTTCATCGACTTCCGGCAGCGGGAACAGACGGCCCTGATCGTCGATATAGGCCAATCCCGCCGCATCGCGGATGATGCGTTGGCAGCCCGGCACGCTCCAGCCCTCGCCGAGCCAGCCGGTACCGTCCTGGTCGGAATAATAGCTGCGGCTCCAGACCAGCGGCAGGATGCCTTCAAAAGCAAAGTCGGTTTCACCCTCCAGAAACTTCAGCCCGTGTATCGGATTGACCGGGCGGCCGGCAGCGGCGGCAGCTTTGCAGGAAATACAGGGTTTGGGCGGCAGTTTCTTCTTGAACTTGTTGTTCATGTGGAACATATCGCCGGCACGGATGATGTGGCGCTTGCGGATTTTAACCGAAGAAGAGTGCATCATCGGCCAGGCAGGTTTGGCGGCGGTACGCGACAACACCCCCTTGCGGCCGGGTATGGCGGGTTCGTCGCCGGTGGTGCGGTTGGTTTTACTGGCCTTGAAGACGAAGGCGGGCTTGCGGTTGAGGCGTACGTCATTGGCGACGGTTTGGGCGCCGCCCAGGTCGGCGAAGAGCGGGAAGGGGATGGGCGGTGCGACCGGTGGGGCAGGAGGGGGCGGCCAGCAGAAATCGGGGACGGTAAAGACGACCCTGAAGTCGCTGCTTTTACGGGCGATTTTATTGAATGCCATGGCGGCTTGCTCCTGTTGGGGGATGGGGTCGTCTGAAATAGGGATGAGTAAGGGTTTAGAGTTTCAGACGACCTATGTGTGTGTGGTTTATATGTGTGCTGCCAAAGATGGCGGGATTGGGATAAATTCATCCTGCGAATCCCGACAGGCTTGAGCGGCCGCGATTTGATCTGCCCGTTCGTGTCGGGCGATGAATCTGAGCTGGCATGCCGCAATTTCCAGTTCCTCGGGAAAAGATGTGCGGTAGCTGCAATCGATGCGGCGTTGTTCCACATCGACAAGTATGGTGTCCAATACCATATCTTTGCACAATGACGAGTTGGTTGCCGTATGGGCGTGGACGAACACGGTTTCTACCGGCAAATCAACGGTAAAGCGTTGGTTGGGGGCTTGGAAGGAATGCACCATGCCGGTAAAGCTCAGTTCGTAAATATGGTTGGGTTTCAGATGGGGAAGTTGCAGCGAGGGATGGGCGCCGTTCCAATAGGCCATAGAAAAATCTTCAGGCAGTAGCGGGGCACGGTTGGCTATCCATTGCTCATCGGCAGTACCGGTATGTTGGGCACGCAGTGCGAAATAACGGGGCATAAAGCCGAAGCCTTCGGGTTCGGCCTTATCGGACGGATCGCGCACCGGGTGTGCAGGGTCGTAGATTTGATGTGCTTTCAGCGTCCGTTTGAACCCGTTTTTTTTGAGTTCGGCCTTCGGATAGTAGCCGATACCGATGGCGTTCTGCTGATAGCCTGTGTGGTCGTCTTCTACTGCGTTGCCGCCAAAGGCAAACTCATAGCGGATAGGCAGGGAAAGGATGGGGTCGGGTTCGCTCAAAGACCATCCTGCCGCCTCCCTTACCCAGTAACGTTCCCCGGTAAGCGCCAGGCTTTTTTGGTAATCGCCGATGCTTACGGATACGGTAAATTGCCGAGAGGGGACATCGTCGGGTGCATAGGCGGTGGCATTGACGACCAAGTCGGTTTTGGGCTTGTAGAGGCTGAAGTCGCTTTCAAACTGAGTTGAGGTTTGCGAGGGATCGCCGTAATAGGTATCGGCAAACGTGAGTGGCGTTTGCTTACGGGCAAACGCAAGCTCCGCTTTTCCTGTTTCCGAGTCGATTTCAAACTCGTAGCTGACTTTGGCAACGACTACATCATAAGCCCGATCTGTTTGGTCGATGTTTTTAAACTGCTGCGTATGAAAGCAGGTAAAGTTCTGCAACTCAAACATGGCGCATCTTCTCTAGTTGATATCGACTTTTTTGCCGTCGATATCTACCACCTTCGTACCGACGATCTTGATCGATTTGCTGACGATGCTGATTTTGTTTTTATCAATCAAAATCATAGAATTACCGACTTGTATGGTGATTTTTCTGCCTGCGGACAGCGTGATGTTTCGACCGGCGTTGAGGCCGATGTTCATACCGGCGTTGAGACCCATCACCAAGCCGACGCTATGCATTTCTGCACCGACGACATTGGTCATCCAGCCTGCACCGACGTTCAACATATAGCCTGCACCGATGTTGGTCATCTGTCCGATACCGACATTGTTCATACCGTTCAGGCTGACGGTTTCCTGTCTGTTGCCGCCGATACTGCTGACTTCGTTGGCAACAACGGTCTTGTTGCGGTTGGCACCGACGGTCAGAGCTTGGTTTTTGCCGACAGCAACGTTCTGATCCTGTCCGACAGTCAACGCTTGGCTCTGTCCTATGCCTACTTTCTCGTTCAAACCGACAGAACGGCTGCGGTTTTTACCCACGTTGACGCTTTGGTCTTTACCTACGCTGGTACTTTGATTGTCTCCTACACTAATGCTTTGGTTTTGGGTAATGCTGGAGGTCTCGTTTTGACCCACCGATTTTATGCGGTTTTGGGTAATTGAAGCCGTTTCGTTTTTTTGGACGGTTTTTGCCCGATCGCCTACTACTGTAACGGTTTCGTTGTTACCGATCGTGGTGGTGCGGTCGTTGTTGACGTTGCGGGTTTCGTTATTTTTAACCAGCGAGGTCAGGTCTTTTTGCGCTTGGAAATTGACCATCTCGGAACCGGCAGTATCGTTGAACATCAGTTCATTGAAGTTGGACAATGGCGAATTGAAACTTTTACTTTTGATACCGGACTTTTTGGCCGCGGCAGGAAAGCCCCATGGTGGCGACATTGCGCTGTTGTACAGACGACCCAATACAATCGGTCGGTCGGCATCGCCGTTGATGAAGTCGACCAGCACTTCTTCACCGATACGCGGGGTGTTGATAGAACCGTATCCCGCACCGGCAGAACCTTGCGTTACCCGAACCCAGTTGGAGCTGTTTTCATCCATTTTACCGTAGCGGTCCCAATGGAATTGCACTTTAATATCGCCATACTCGTTGGTATAAACCTCTTCTCCGGCAGGACCCGTTACCGTCGCCGCTTGTGTGCCCAAAACTTTGGGTTTTGGCGTTTTAAGGGGAGGGCGGTATGGGTAGGATTTGGGCAATACGCGGAATGAAATTCTGAATTTACCGATACGGTCGCCGGTAGTATAGCCGGCTTCTTCAAAATCATAATCTGCTTTCAGAATGGTGTATTCGGTATTGGATGATGAATGCGGGTGCTTACTCAGGGTAAACGTATAACCCGGAGCCACCGTCAATGCAGTACCTGAACCGGTAATAATCTTAGTTTGGCTTTTCAAATCTTCACTGCGTACCTGACTGTAATTTTGCGCTTCGGAAACATCGCTAAAGCCGGTATAAAAGTCATAATGCTCCATCGGGACAGAACTGAAATCGTGAACCGAGTCAGAAGATTTCATCGGGACTTTGGCGTTTTTATAATTGTATTCCTGAGTCACGAACTGGCTGGATTTCAGGGCATCACGTTCCTCCCAAACATCGATATAGGCGATGTTGGGTGCTCCGGGTGCAGTATTTTTGGAATGGTAAGGAATGTTAGGAGAAGAGACGGCTTCCAGAATACCGACATCATCAGCAATAACCAGCTCGTGCGAACCGTTGCTGTGGGTAAAGTAATAGTAGATGCCTTCCTGTTCAAATAGGCGGCTCAGGAAGTCAAAACTGTTTTCCTGATATTGAACACAAAAGCCCCTTGTACGATAGTTTTTTTGGCATTTAACCTGAAAGGGGAATCCGAAGGGAGATAAGACTTCATTGGCAATATCCAGAACGGATTTATCGACAAATACTCTGCTGTCGGTATTTTGGGTGAGATACCACATAAACGGACGAGCTGTGCAGGTGTAGGCATGATAGTCTTCTTCGTCTTCATCTTCGCCGATATAGCCGAAGTCAGTCACCAAACCGTTCAAATAACGCGGACTGCCTGCTTCTGTATCAATTTCCAATGTTATTGGTTGTCCGATAATATCTTTGCCTTGTAAATTGGAATCTTTGGAAACTAAAGTGATATTAAATTCAAAAAGGTTTGAAACAAATTCTGTTCCAAGCATTTTTTTGAATAATAGTTGTGATTCCAAAGGTGTATGAGCAACGACTGTTCTATTCATTTCGGGAAATTCCTTGTTTACATTAGAAACCAATTTCGCTTCAATGTCAGACTTTCTATTTTTCAATCACACAAAGGACTGTGGCAGAAACTTGTTGGAATATGTGATTTCAGACGACCTGCTTACATTCGCACTACGACCTTCAAATGCACTGAAAATTCCTTAATTTATTTAAATTAAAAGGGTTGAAGGCTGTAGAAGTAGTAAATTCAAGCACAATGTTTTTGCCTTGGATGTTGTATTCGACAACGGTAGTGTTTCCTGTTTGACGAATGATTTTTCCTTTTTCAATCAGACGGAATATTGACCATGATCCGGTTGAGCTGATACCCGCACTATTGATTTGCGGAGAGGAAACATCGATCTTTGCCAAGGCATTTTCTTCTTTTGAGGGCCAGGTAAAGGTTGCAGGATTGACTGGGCCATGACTGTATACATAGCTTTTCCCTGCATAAGAAACATTCACACTTTCCAGGCTGGGATCAAGGAGCAAGACCTTGATTGTAAAGCCAAAAGTAGGCGTTTCAGATCCTTTGTCGAAATATCCTTGTCGGATTGTTGCAATGTCGTTCAGTTTGGAAAAACGGTCTTTAAATGCGCTGTTTTTGGCCGCTAATGTTTCCAGTTTCTCTGAACGCGCCAATATGGCGGCCTCCCCTGACAAATTGGTAAACTTGCTGTACATACCGTTTGGACCAAATATATTGCTAAAGCTTTCCAAGGCAACATTGGTCTCAGATCCCCTATCAAAAGGGTAACCCTGTTGATGTATTTCTTGGCAACTGTTTGTTACGGTTGCCAACTGTTTTTCCAAGGTGGACATAAGTTTTTCATCGACAATCTTGTCGGTGTTGTTCAAAATGATCTCAGAAAAACTGTCTAACATTGGGCGGAAAGGCATAGGAAGCCGGTTTACTTCAGCTTTGTATTTCACAAACGGATCATCAGGAGGCAAATCTACCCCTTTTTCAACTGCAACATTAACAGCAACCAAATAAACGTACAGATCATTAATGGCTTCAGTAATGCTGTTAATAGCCGGAGGTTGATCGTTTGTGGTTTCAGTTAGGCTATGGAAATCTGCAAAAGCATCATCAACAGGAGTGGCCAGTTTCAAAGCAGCCAATTCATTTTTCACATTGGCCTCTCCTTCAGCGTCTAAAAGCTTTGACAGACCTGCTCTATTTAACCAGTCGGCAATTTTACTGTCTGCTTTATCGGTTATCTTTTTATCAATGGTAAGCGTCGTGTTGTCACTGATACCTTTGATAATGTTAACCAAGGGCGAATTTTTCTCTGACAAAAGTTTGGCAATCTGAATACTTTCTCGAGATGATTTAGGTACAACCAATGACAAATCAGACAAATAGTTATTCCATGCCTTGATGTAATTGTTGAAATAAAGCTTTTGAGCATCAGAAAGAACAGTAGCTTTACTTTGGCTTTGTGAGGCATAGCTATCCAATACCCAGTTGTCTTCATTAAAAAATTGTTCTGCCGATTTAACCATAGCAGGTAATACTTTGGTAATGTAGGCTTCTTTGGTATAAATGAAGTTAATAGGCTCTTTTAAAGCTTTACCAGTTTTACGACGGAACAATAAGTGGCTTTGCACACCGCCCATACTTGAAAGAGAAACAGGTGTGATTCCTTCTTTGCCTGAGAGAGTAACAGTATTGATGGTATCCTCCAGCACCATAGTTGCAATATCTCTTTGGGCAATTTCTTGCCTACGACGTTCAACCAATGCTTCATCATAGGGTGCGCTAGGAGTAATGCTTTGCTTGGAAAGAATCTGGTGTAAAGCTTTTTCAACAGATTTTTTCTGTTGGTTGCTCATGCCTGAAGATTCTGCTTCAGACAAATTAGTCATCAGCCAGTTTTGCATAAAAGCGGCATCAAAATGTTCTTTGTCATACATCATCAGATAAGCTTTTAAAGCATTGTAGCCATTAACTCTGACTGAGCCGCTGGTTGTACGCAGAAGTTCATCTAATTTAAAGCTGATTAAAGGCATTACGTTGTCTTGAAGGATTCTGCGGTAGGCAGATTCTCCAACGTCTTTCATTTGCCCGCCTTGATAAAGGCCCATACGATAGCTGAGGGGAGGGGAGGACAGATCGGGAATCTCTCTACTGCTGGTTGTATCTTTGACATGTTCTGCAAATGTTACTGCTTTAAGTAGGTCGGGAGCTTCAGTGTATTTTTTCGCCTCTTGACCCAGTTTGGTTGCTTTATCGCCAACCTGCTCAAGATATGAGCGATTATTCGAATAACTGTTCAGCATCATGGCTAAGCAGGCAGCGACTATGGTGACAATAGCTCCAATGCCTAACCAATAGAGCATTTGTTTTTTGACAAACCAAGATTTATTTTCTCCCGCCAGGTTTGCTTCACTAAGGATGACATCAGAGAACAGTCTGTGCAGGAAAAAGCTTCGCTCATTATTTTGAGTTTTGGTTCGATCCGAATCCAAGTATTTTTTCGATAATTGGAAATCGTTTTGCAAGCCATCCAAGATGGGATTGAAATGTTGTCCCGTTTGGGTACCGCTTGAGAAATAAACACCTCTCCACGAGATAGGTTGCTCAAATTTTGAAGATTTAGATAATTCTTTAAATAGAGAAAGTACCGCCTGATTAAGACGTTCAAATTCTTCAGGGAAAGCAAAAGCCGCTGCTTTATCTTCAGAAGATTCCAATTGGTGAATAGTGCCCAACATAGAGGAGCGCAATTTATCTACAACTTCCGATAAAGCGTTGGAAGCAGTGGCAATAGGAGTTTCCATCCCTTCCGTATCAGAAAGAGAAATTCCCAGATATTGATTTCTTTGTTCTTCAGTCAGATGATTAAAGAATTTGTCAAAACCATGCAGTAAATCCAGTTTGGTTATCATGAGATAAACGGGGAAATGTATACCTAATTTAGTATGCATCTCATGGATTCTTTTGCGAAGCTCTGCAGAAATTTTGGGGATATTGGTTTTACCTCCCAAAAGGTCATCTACTCCGACGGTAACCAATACACCGTTAATAGGTTGTTTGGGACGGTAACGCTTCAGAAGGGATACAAATTCTTCCCAGTCGCTGGAGTCTTTATTACTGTGGTTGTCATGTAAAGACAATCTGCCCGCAGTATCGAGAAGTACAATTTCATCCGATAAAAACCAATCGCAATCACGCGTTCCTGCCAAGCCGCTTACAGATGTTCCTAAAGTGCTTTCTAGGGGGAAGTTGAGACCGGAACGTTTTAACGCTGTTGTTTTACCAGAGCCGGCAGCACCTAAAACAACATACCACGGCATTTGATAAAGATACTGACCTTCTTCCAATCTCGCCAATAAACTATTTTTAGATTTGGAGAATTTAGCGTTTTTCAGTATTTTATCCATTTCAGCAAACTGACGGCTCATTGAGCTGACATCGCCTGCATTTTTCAAGATGGGTTCTTGCGCTGCGCGAATTTCCTTCAGTAAGGCAGCGTTGCGGCGTGATTCACGATATTGGCGAAATATGGCTTTAGCCAACCAAATGCCGATAATGGCTGCACACACGGCAAGGCGAATGGTCTTGTTTGCTAAAGGACGGATTTCGCCTATGGAAATCAGTGGGCCGATAAACCATACCAATATAATCAGACCGGCGATACCCAGCATTACCCATAAAGAACGGGAGCCTAGAAAATAAAGAATTTTTTTCATATTTGTTTTTCCGTATCAATCCAATTTCAGATTATTGATGTGTACTTACATCACTGCTTGGCTGAGTAGTGGAAGTATTGGTTTTTACTTCTACTGCACTACCCAGTTTCGGGCCGGTTCCAGTTGTGAATAGGGTGATTTCAACCCTTCGGTTTTTGGCTCTATTTTCCAAAGTATCATTTGGCGCAACAGGATCGGTCGAACCACGCCCCTCTGAACGAATACGAGCTCCGCCATTTTTGATGTAATTCAATAAAATTTCTTTTACTGCGTCTGCACGAGCTTGAGAGAGATGCCAGTTAGATGGGAAGTTCAAGCTCTGAATGGGTTGATTGTCAGTATATCCGGTCACTACGATTTGCCCTTCTACGCTATCTAAAGCTTGGCTGACTCTAGCTAAGACAGGGTAATATTGGTCTTGGATTTGTGCAGAACCAGACTCAAAGAGACCGTCACCCAAAATAGTGACTGTACTTCTATCTTGAAAGTCTTCTACAGAGACTAGCTTTCTAGCAATTTCATTTTCCAATAAAGGACGTAGTCGGACAGTATTTTGTGTTTCTTGCTGTTTAGCCGTAACAGAAGGGAGTTTGAGATTGTTGACTTTTGTACTGGCAGTATCAAAATCATCACCTAAAGACCATTGCATGGCAAAGTAGCCCACTCCTAAGATGACTGCCCCTAAAACACCTACTACCCATAAAGGAATAGTAAGTCTCTGTTTTCTCTGGATGGTATTTGTAATGATTGGATTGTGTTTGAAAAGAGCAGTAGTTTGATCTGGTCTTTTGCTATGGATTGAGGCAAGCAAGTCTCTTTTAATTTTGTCAATTTCGAGTTCGCCACTGTTTAATACTTGATACTTGCCTTTATAGCCAAATTGCAAACATAAGTACATGAACTCTAATAAATCAATATTTTTATCCGGATCCTGCTTTAGATTTTGAATAATCTCAAAAAAACGCTCTCCTCCCCATGTTTCGTCATAGAAAGATACTAGCAGGCTGTTTTTGGACCAAGTTTGATCTGCCCAACCCGCACGAACAGCTAATTCATCTACGAAAGTACATAGGCAGTATTTTGCGGCCTGAATAGCGTCATACCTTGCTCCATTTTTTTCAGCATTTTCTTCAAAATTATTGATTAGGATAGAAAATTTGTTGATCAAACTGTCAGTAGACAATTGACTGGTAGTTTGTTGCATCGCATTGACTAAGATAAAAACCGGTTTGGCAGCCTCAATCAAAGGGTTATAAATATTTGCGATGCCGTGTGCAGCATTATTCTGGTTATCCATAATAAAATTCCAAATTAAACCAAATTAACTTAAAGACTTAATTGCCCAAAATTCAACATCTAAATTCGGAAAATTACCGGCTAAATGGAAGGCCATGCCTGATGAAGTATCAAACATGTCCCACAACTCGTGCTTTTTGTCCAATTCAAAATAGACATAACCGCTGTGGTATGGCAATTCTCTTGGTGCAACAGATAAAGCGTGCACCCTAATTCCAGGCAGGTGGTAAGCAACCAATTCTTTTACTTTTTCCACGGTACCTATTTTTACTACACTAGGAATTTTTTGGCGCAATGCTTCGTTCGGCATATCGGCTTTAATCGCAAGAACAAATGAAGCTTTGTCCAGTAAACTTTGGTCTGGTGTTTGAGCAACGCGAGTCGCTTCATCACGCATATCAAGCGGAATCCTAATCGCTCGTTGTTCAAGTACGATAGATAATGATTTACGTAAATTGAAAAATAACTTACCGAAACATGAGGCTAGGTCATTATGCTTATATACTGGGATATCACCTACTTTGCGAGAAGGCAGGAAGGTCATTAAATCAGCACATAGTTTGGATAAATTAATAAATAATTGTTCAGGGTGTGTTTGTCGTGCGCCTTCATTTTCGTGATGCAAATATGCCAAATATCGATTAATGGTTTGAAGCATCATGAAGTCCATAACTTCAACAGAGCCGCCGGTATTAGGATCATTCACAGCATTAGCCAAGCTATTGCTTTTTTGCATCAATAAACCATAGATCTCTGAAATATAAGCCTTTAGATGCTGTTGCTTTTGACTTCCGAGACAAGGCGGAATATATGATTCGTCCAGAATGATTTCAAAGTCCGCAGAGCTGGAACGGATGAGAGCAATGGGCAGGGCAGTTTGTCCGCTGGTTAAGTCGTTTTCTAAAACTAACATCGGATTAAGATCTGCCAGTGTTATCTGACGACCATCTAATTCAGTATTTGTAGTGTCTGCTAGAGTTTTATTAAAAGCTTTGTAGCGACATGAGTCTGAAGAGTCCTGATTTGGAAAATAAATCTCATTATTTACAGAAGAAGGCAGAGTAACAGCTAGGCAGATTTTGGTGTCTTTAATATTTGCAGGAACTTTTAGAGTCAGATTTTCGAGCTGTTTTTGCGAGAACAAAAATACAGAGCCATCGGGAAAAACCCCTTCTGCTTCATTAATACTAATTACCCCTCGTTTGAGGCTGTCTGAATTTAATACCAGCGAAGAGAATCCCCAAAAATGGCCCTCTTGAGAAACGGTTAATTGGCGTAAGCCGGATTCAAGATAACGTTCAAATTGCTGGAAATGTTGAGGAGTAATAAAGATACCCTCTGACCATACTACTTTTGCTTCTATTGCCATGCCTTCATCCTTAATTTTTTAGTTATTATTTTTCTTCACGGAAAATGCCTTTACTAAGATCGCTGCCGTATTTGCGTGCTTTTCCATTTTCTCTAATTTTTTTATCGTCAGGGTGCCGCTCTTTATATTCCTTTAACATATCCTTCATTTCTGACTTTGATAATTGGGTTAATTTATTTTTACCAACGTTTACATAGAAATAATGTTTACCAAATTGATACCATTGTTTCTTCTGCTTCAATAACACCAATTTCCATTGACTGTTATTCAAATCTCGATAACTTGCGACTACGCCTAGATATTTCAGGTGCGAATCCATTTTAATCGGCAATATGGTAACCGTATCAGGATGCAGCATGAATTGGTTCTGCTGGATTAACTTCTCACCTAAATTTTCTTTGGCATTGTTGGTAAGTTCAAAATAGTTTGATTTTTTGAACTCTCCATCAGAAGACAACTGATATAAATCCAGCCTGATGGGAGAAGGTTGACCAACTATATTAGGATTCACATCAGGAGAAACTATGATTTGTACATCAATTTCTTCCCCACTCTCATCAGATTCTTTAGGGGGTTTATGGTCGGAAGCACATGAGCTTACCATTAAGGATATCATTAAGAATGATATATATTTTATTAGTTGTTTATGCATCTTAATTGCCTTCAAGTCCATCAATATTGATTACGTCTGACAACAAATATTTCAATCAGTCATACAATATATGACTACTAGGGAAATAAATAGGTTTGTTATAATTGATTAGAAATACTAAATTTTTTTAATATTATCTAAAATTATAAAGCATTTTTCTTGCGAAGTTTATATTTATATTGATAAGTAAAGTCATGATTATTTGCATCAATATTTACGCTTAAAATTTGTTTGCCTTGAGTTGCAGAGGTAAGCAGTTCACGACTGATTTGCGGTAGAACCGTGTTGGTCAAGATTGCATCAATCATACGGCCACCTGACTCAACTTCTGTGCAGCGCGAAGTAATCAGTTTTAGCACTTCAGGCGTGTAGTGCAGGTCGATACCGTGGTTATTTTTAATTCGATCTACGATACGGCCTAATTGCAATTCCACAATTTTTGAGAGCATATCGTCAGATAGCGGATAGTAAGGAATCACCTGCATACGGCCTAATAGCGCGGCAGGGAAAGTTTTCAGCATGGGGGCACGCAAGGCTTTGGTTAAGCCTTCCGGACTAGGCAGCATTTCAGGGTCGTTACACATATCCATAATCAAATCCGTCCCTACATTGGTAGTCAGGATAATGATGGTGTTTTTGAAATCGATATAACGACCTTCACCGTCTTCCATCCAGCCTTTGTCAAATACTTGGAAGAAGATTTCGTGCACATCCGGATGTGCTTTCTCTACTTCATCAAGCAAGATAACGCTATAAGGTTTGCGTCGTACGGCTTCGGTCAGTACGCCACCTTCACCATAACCGACATAGCCCGGAGGCGCGCCTTTCAGGGTGGATACGGTATGAGCTTCCTGATATTCACTCATATTGATGGTAATTACGTTTTGTTTACCGCCGTACAATGTATCAGCCAAAGCCAATGCCGTTTCGGTTTTGCCCACGCCGGAAGGACCTGCCAACATGAAAACGCCGATAGGTTTGTTGGGGTTATCCAGATTCGCACGTGATGTTTGGATACGACGGGCGATTGCATCCAAACCGTGACGCTGACCAATGATGCGTTTGTTTAAAGTATCAGCAAGTTGCAAGACAGCCTCAACTTCATCTTTCATCATTTTGCCAACCGGAATACCTGTCCAGTCAGCTACAACGTCGGCAACGGTACGGCTATCCACTAAAGGCATAACCAGCGGTTGGATGCCTTGCAGTTTTTTCAGTTTGTTAACCAACTCTTTTTGGCGGGTGTACAGCTGCTTGGCTTCTTTCTCAGCCGTTCCTTCTTCCGCTTGCATGATTTGTTCGCGTACATCTAATAGTTCGGTAACCAAGTCTGTTTCAGATTTCCATCTGTCTTCTAATTTTTTCAGACGGCCTTCAACTTCAATCAGTTCTTTACCGATATTGGTTATCCGTGTTTCAGAATCGAAACTGAGTTTTTTCTCACGTTCCAAATTTGCTTGTTCAAGTTTTAATGCCTCGGATTTCTTCCGCAAAAATTCAATACTGCCGGGAACAGCATGCTGGCTGACAGCAACACGTGCGCAAGCGGTATCAATCAAACCGACAGCTTTATCGGGAAGTTGGCGTGCAGGGATGTAGCGATGGGAAAGTTTTACGGCTGCCTGAATTGCTTCATCGAGAATAATCACGTTATGGTGTTTTTCCAAAGAAGCGTTTAATGCTCTAAGCATGTTGATGGCTTTGTTTTCGTCGGGCTCATCCACTTGCACCACTTGGAAACGGCGGGTCAGGGCAGGGTCTTTCTCAAAGTATTTTTTGTACTCTGCCCATGTTGTCGCGCCGATGGTACGCAGTTTGCCTCGGGCGAGCGCAGGTTTGAGCAGGTTGGCTGCATCGCCCGTACCGACTGTACCGCCTGCACCAATCAAGGTATGGATTTCGTCGATAAAGAGCACAATGGGGGTCGGACTGGATTCCACTTCGTCCATAACCGCTCTGAGTCGTGATTCAAATTCTCCGCTGACGCTGGCACCGGCTTTAAGCAAACCGATATCCAGCAAAATTAATTGAACGTCTTTCAATCCCGGGGGAACATCTCCGGCCGCCAAACGCAATGCCAGTGCTTCGACGACGGCTGTCTTACCGACTCCGGCTTCGCCTGTCAGAATCGGATTGTTTTGACGGCGGCGCATCAGGATGTCAATCATTTGCCTGATTTCGGAATTGCGACCTGTTAAGGGATCTATTTCGCCATTTTTGGCTTTTTCAGTGAGATTGCTGCCGTATTTGGCCAAGGCACTTTCTTTGTGGGTAGCGTTAGGCTCAGAAGATAAGGCATTTTGGGTAACTTCAAGATTTTCTTCAGAGTTTGCAGTAATAGCGATGATATTGTTCGCCAATGTTTCAGGTTTGATTTTGAGGAACTCGGATGAAATATTGGCTACAATACTCTGCAACGTCTTATTTTCAAGCATGGTGTAGAAAATATGAGCAGTACGGATTTTGTCGGTACCGAATTTGAGCGAGCTGTATGTCCAAGTTTGTTCGACAAGGGTTTGGATATGTTCGGAAAAATCGATAACGGCAGTAGAACCTGCAGGAAGTTTTTCAACCGCTGTCAATACATCTTTTCGGACTCTGGCTTCGTCTAAATTAAAACTGTTGATCAGGCAGAAGATATCGGTTTTTTCGGTTTGCAGCAGAGAATGAAGCCAGTGAACCAACTCAACGTAGCTGTTTTCACGAAGACGGCAGAAGGTGTAGGCATTTTCCAGAGTTTTATACAAGGTGGTATTCAACTTGCCAAATAATACGCTGCGGCTGATGTTTGACATGATGTGTCCTTAATTAAGTTATTCCAAGTATGCCTAAAAATAGTTTGAAAGAAGCTTTTCCCGACAAAGGGGTCGTCTGAAAAAGCTGTTTAATGGTTGCTGACGATCAAGTCTTCGGCATCACGGGAAACATTCCCCAGCCAAGTTGTTAAGCCGAGTTGTGTTTGTCCGCCTAAGTCCATGAGCGGTACTTCTTTTTGCATTAAAACAGGCTGTATTTCCCATTCATATTCATCTGCGGCAAACAGCCTTACCCACTCCCGTAGGCGGGCGGTATTGATACCGTCTTTGAAGAATGATCGGTAAGCAGGTAGGGTAAGCGGACCGATAATAATGCGGAATTTGCTTTGAACATCGTAAAGCTTGTCGCCCAGCAGCAGGCCATCTCCCAGCGTATAGTTACCCATGATGCCGATTTGCGTTTTTTCTTCCGCAACCTCAACCCAATACCCGACATTGGTTTGAATGGTAACGGGGACTTTGAAATAACGGTTGAGTAATTGCTGAAGATTGGCTGCCGAACGGCTTTGCTTCATCAGCAGGCCGGCAAAATAACGCTTGGCAAATTCGTGGATTAAGCCTTTGTTATGTATGTCCGGTGTATCCAGCCCGTTAAAGCTGGCGATATATTTCCCAAAACGGTCTTCAGCATTTTTGTCTAAAGAAGTAATGCTTTGAGCGTTGGCCCATGCCCGATAGAATAAGACAGCCAGACGGTGTTGCAACATATTGGCAAAACCGGTCCATGTCCGGTCGCCGTGTTGGTGTTGACGCTCATAGGCATATTCGGTCAAATGCAGGGGCAGGGGGCCGGATGGGCCAAACAAACCGAATCCATTGATGGAAATTTCCACATAACGCGGAGATAAGGCAACCGATTGGATGTTGCGGGGAGCAAAAATAAGAGATGGCTCTTGGCGAATCCTTATTTTTTCCATTTTCGGGCTGACGGCTTTGCCTAATAATTTCCCGCCGGTAACAAATTTGACGGACTCAAGCTGGCGCAAGAGTGAAAAATAATCATATTTATAGGGCTGGGAGGCAACTTTGTTTAAAAAGCCCGTCAGTTTTTCATCCCATGTATCGTCCAATGCGTCGCCAAAATCTGTTTGAGCGTTAACCGGACTCATACGATTACCCTCTCTCCAACAGCAGTCGGCCAAGTAGCCATATGTCCTTGTTGGAGCGTGTCAATTTGAAGCTGTATGAATGAGTTAATCGACACCAAACGTTGGAAGTAATGGTTCAAAATCGAGCCGAACAGGAAAGGATGGATACCGCCCAATTGCGCTTCATCCAGTGTAACCGTGATTTTGATGCCTCGAACAGGCGCTGCAACTCCGTAATGACGGACCACCTTGTTCACGGTGGAGGTCTCAACATATGTAATCGACTCAATCTGTTTTTTCAGCAAATCATTTTCAGAAGAAACAAACACCATTAAAAGCTCTTTTAAGGTGACGGGCGCATCTTCCTGATCAATATTTAATAATGACAGATAGTTCAAGCTTAATTGGTTTAAAAACGACCAAAGCGTTCGATCCTCACTCACAGCCGCTTGAGGACGTGTTAACTTAGAAATCAGCTTAATAGAGTTAACCGGCAGGAAACCTTCAATCAGGAAATCGGACTCTCCGTCGCGCGGCATCATCAGCGGTAAATCCCTGCTGGTACACCAGGCATCTACGGAAAGATGCTGTATGCCGGAATTGAAAGCGTAATCCCGATTGTCGGCAAGAGACAAAAACACTTCGCTGCCCAAGTAGGAAGAACGGAAGCCATTTTTGACAGAATTTTCCGATGGGACTCTGTTTGCACGCCGTGCTGAAAAATAAGCATGCTGAGTTTGTGCTTCGGGGAAGAGCCCCATATCCGGCGCTTTGTACATCGGCGAAAATGCAACGGTTTGACGGTTGTTGGTGTCAAAACCTTTTACTTGTTCGATGGCGTATATTTCATAATTTAAAGGTTGTGTACGGTCGATGATGACGTGGTGTTCCTGGTCTTGGATGTTTACAGGGAAGCGGGAGCTTTTTTTTCTGAAAAGGTTTACCACAGGCACCGCATTGACGGAAAAATCCTCTACGCCGATCAGTTCTGTCAATTCAGGTATTTTGTTGCTGAATAAAAATGAAAGGCTGAAATAGCGTTTGCGGTAAGTAATGATTTTTTTATTGACGCCCTTATCGTTTACGATTTCTTCCAAATGTTCGGGTACTTTGGGTAAATGTCCGTCATTCTCAGCCTGACGGACAGCCTGTTTGATATCTTTTTGAGCAATAAACAGGAATTTTTCCGGCAGACGCGCGTATTCCTGCATAATCCTGAATGCACTGACGGATTTGTCCAAGTTAAACGATAAGGCTTCATCTTCCCGAAATCCCCGATGTTCCGGTTTGGAGGACAACGGGTAATACCATTGTTTGGGGTTCTCATAACTGTGGCAAACGACGCCTACGCATTCGGAGGCCAGTAAAAACAGCAGTACAGATGACTTAGAAAGTTCCGTACCTAAAAACACAGACAATTCATCCGGCAACATTTCCGAACATGCGCCAGGTACGCTGAGTGAGAAGTCCAAACGCAAGGCAGATTGCACTTTTTTCCCGGCAGATGCCTTGAGCGCGGAAAGCGTACTTGGTAAATAGCCGAGCGAATCGGTATATTTGGCTTTTTCTATGCGTAAAGGTAGGATTTCAGTGGTTTTGGTTACGGAAAACGGGCAACTTACCTTGAATTCGTCGATGGGTAATGAGCGCAATACTCTGCCACGTTCCAGTAGATTGATCACGTCGGCGTTGTATTGACCGGTAGGTTCCAAATTGACAATCGCTGCCGCCGGTTTCTGATTGATGAAGTCAGGGTAAACGACTTCTAAGATTCTTTGTACGAAACGGGGATATTCCGCATCCAGCTTGAGTTGGGTGCGGGCAGTGAGAAAGCTTACGCCTTCCAATAGCCTTTCAACATAAGGGTCGGGGATATCGGTTGTATCCAGTGCCAAGCGGGAGGCGATTTTGGGGTATTGCTGTGCAAATTCCCTACCCATTTCCTTCAGGAAGGTCAGTTCTTTATTGTAGTAAGACAATAATCTATTATTCAAGACCTATTTCCCCCATCTAACAAGTCAAACAATCCTGTCTCAACATCCATACTGGTTCGCAACAGGAACTCTTTGGGATAAGGATTGAGTTTCAGGTAACCTTTGATTTCAATAATGAGTTTGTTGTGTAAAGCATCGTCATCATCATCTACGGTATTCACGATAACTTGCAGAGTTTTGCTTTCGAGACGTGGTTCGAAATTGATGATGGCTTGTTTAATGTTTTGTTCTACGTCCTGCCATTCGATGTCGGAGAAATTCACTCCCGACAGTGGCGGAATGCCGTAATTGAGTGTGGAAGAGCGTACATTAATAGGCAAATCTTTCTCCATGCTTTCCGCTTGCATATTGCATGTATTCAGTAAGTAAAGAATATCGCGCAGAACAGCCTGCCGATATTGGTCAAGATTGATGACCTGATCGGAGCGTGCCTCTTTTTTTTTGCGCGGCTCTTCATCTGTCAGTCTGTCAAACAAAGAAGGCAGCAGTTGGTTTCTGAATTGCGACATGATTGATTGCGGTAGTCGGAGGATGGATAAGGTTTAACGCTTTTGTCCGAATTTAATATTGCGAATATCCAAGAGACCAAAATCATGGCTGTCGGTATACAGGGTTTTTTGACCCATGCCTGTAAAGAGCTGTTCGGCTACTTCTATCCAGTCTGTTTGTGAACAATTCATCAACATATCCGACCATTCGGTTTCTGCGTCCGGCAAAACGGCATAGCGGGCAGGGCTGGTACATTGGATGCATTCGCCGTCGGTAAATTTGATTTCAGACGACCTCCAGATGATGTCGAGCAACGAGCTTGGTGCTTTGAAAGCTATACTTTCAATAGAATCCCAAGTTTGCCAATAGTAGTGGCCTTGATAGAAGAATTCATAAACAAAAGCAGTACGTACGTCGCCGTCCATAATCCAGTTGCTGTCGGTTTCGGCAACCGATTTATCTGCCAGAAGATAAGTGATGTGCGCCGGCGTACCGTCGACACAGTCGGATAAGGCTTCGTAGTCGGCAGTAAGGGCAGAGCTTTTTTTCTCCGCAACATGGGCAACTAAAGAGAGTTGTTTTTGAAGAATATCGAGTTTGCTGGCGTGTTGTTCCAGAGTTTTGGGTTTTTGCTGTGTTTCTAAAACTGCCTGGCGACGCATTTCGGCAGAAATGTTTTCAATAAGGTAGAGCATCAGTGGCTTCTGAGTATCGGGAAAAAGTTTTTGGTATTGCCCGATTTGCTTTAGGGCCTGTTCCCATTTGGCACTCAGACAGAGATATTGAATCAATGCCAAACGATGTTCCTGATTGTCAGGATTTGAACGTACAAGCTCAATCATGTCCGTTAATTTAGTTTTCAAATCCATCTCAGCAACTCCTTATTTGTTTGTATAAAGTGTGTAATAGTTGAAACCCGATTAACTTTTCAGGAAGACAGAGGTCGTCTGAAAAGTAAATTTATTGTAAATAAAGCCTGACTTAAAACGCCTTTTAAGCCGGGCTTCTGCAGTTAAATGCGCATAGTGGTTATGCGGATTTGTTTTCTTTGATGTTGAAGGCCATTTGAACTTCAGCGCCTTTAGAACCTTTATCGGTTTGTTCCCAATATTGGTTTTTCACTTTGGCAGCTTGGAATGAATAACGCATTTTCAGCGCATCGTTGTCTTGTACGCCGATGAATTTCACGCCGGTTACCAAGACATCTTCCAAAGTGGTGCGCGAATATTCGATCTGCTCGCCACCGGCTTTGCATACGGAAATTTCTACTTTGCTCAAGTGTTGGCCGGTAGCACAGTTTTTCAGAATGGTCGGAGCGGCTTTGTCAATAGCGGCAACTACGGTCAAGTCATTGAAATTGACTTTACCGGCACCACCGCCACCACCGCTGGTCATCGAACCGGGTTGCTCGGCACCCCAGTCAAAACTTTCGATGTTGGTCCAGTCTTTGTGGTTGGAATCTTTTGATTCGCCGTTAACACCTTCAACTTTCATGAACATATCAATAGCCATGTTTTTACTCTCCTTGTTAACAGGTTAAAAAATTAAGGGATTTAACAACAGGGCATGAGCATGCCCACCTAAATAAACCAAACCCGACTATTCCTGTTTAGCCGAAGGCAGTTTGGAAACCAAGCGCAATGAAACGGTAAGGCCTTCGAGTTGGTAGTGCGGACGCAGGAAGAATTTGGAAGTGTAATATCCGGGATTGTCTTCAACTTCTTCCACAACCACTTCAGCAGCGGCCAACGGTTTACGGGCTTTTGTTTCTTGAGTGGAGTTAATTGGGTCTCCATCTACATAATTCATAATCCATTCGTTTAACCAACGTTCCATGTCTTCACGCTCGCGGAATGAGCCGACCTTGTCGCGTACGATACATTTCAGATAGTGGGCGAAACGGCAGCACGCAAACAGGTAAGGCAGACGCGCAGACAAGCGGGCGTTAGCGGTAGCATCCGGATCATAATATTTAGACGGTTTATGCAGCGATTGAGCACCAATAAACGCAGCCAAGTCGGTATTTTTACGGTGAATCAAAGGCATGAATCCCAATGCTGCCAATTCGGCCTCTCGGCGGTCGCTGATGGCGATTTCGGTTGGACATTTCATATCCACGCCGCCGTCATCCGTCGGGAATGTGTGGCAGGGAAGGTTTTCAACGATACCGCCGGATTCCACGCCACGGATAGAGGTACACCAACCATAATATTTAAATGAACGGTTAATATTTACCGCCATTGCATAAGCGGCATTGGCCCATGTGTATTTGTTGTGATCCGCGCCTTCAGTTTCTTCTTCGAAATCGAACTCATCAACAGGATTCGTTGTGGCGCCGTAAGGCAGGCGGGACAAGAAACGTGGCAGGGCCAAGCCGATGTAGCGCGAATCTTCGGAATCACGCAGGCTTCGCCATGGGGCATACTCGGCATTTTGGAAAATTTTGCTTAAATCACGAGGATTGGCTAATTCCTGCCAAGACTCCATCTGCATTAATTTGGGCGATGCGCCGGCAATAAATGGGCAGTGTGCGGCGGCAGCAATTTTTTCAAGACTATTGAGCATTTCTACATCGGGTGCAGAGTGGTCAAAATAGTAGTCGCCAATCAAACAGCCAAAAGGTTCGCCACCAAATTGACCATATTCTTCTTCATAAATGCGTTTGAATAGGGGGCTTTGATCCCAAGCAGTGCCTTTGAAGCGTTTTAAGTTGCGGGCAACTTCTTTTTTGGAAATTAGCAATACCTTGATTTTCAACAAATTATCAGTTTCAGTATTTGTAACCAAATGATGCAGGCCGCGCCATTCGCCTTCCAGTTTTTGGAAATCTTCATGATGTAGAATCAGATTGATCTGTTCGGAGAGTTTTCTGTCGAGCTCGGCAATAATTGCTTCGATAGTTTGATAAGTGTCGTCTGAAATAGTAATGGCATTTTGCAAGGCCTGTTGGGCAAGAGTTGCCACAGCATTGTTTACGGCACTTTTAGCTTCTTCGGTTTTGGGTTTGAATTCTTTTTGCAGTAGCTGTTCAAATTCATTCGCGGCGAATACGTTTTTTGTGCCACTATCCCCTTGGATATCTAATTGCTTTTCAGTCATGATTCACGCTCACTTTATTGATTTCATCTGAAATTACTGCTCGTCTTTGGAAGCCGCTTTAGGCGCAGCTGCAAGGCTTTTCAGCAGCTCGCTGTCTCCCAAGACTTTTCCGATTAATTCTTCAGCACCGCTCTTACCATCCATATATGAAAGCAGGTTGGCAAGCTCTGTGCGCGCTTGTAGGAGTTCATTTAAAGGACCTACTTTTTTGGCGATTGCTGCCGGAGAGAAATCATCCATGCTTTCCAATTCAAGCTCTACATTCAGATTGCCTTCACCGGTAAGCGTATTTTTTACATTAAATGCCACACGAGGTTTGAGGGCTTTCATACGCTCATCGAAATTATCTACGTCAATTTCCAAAAATTTGCGTTCGGCCAATTCGGGCAGTGGCTCCACAGGTTTGCCGACCAAATCTGCCATCACACCCATAACGAATGGAAGCTCAATTTTTTTCTCAGAGCCGTAAAGTTCTACATCGTACTCAATCTGTACGCGAGGAGCCCGGTTGCGGGCAATAAATTTTTGTCCGGATGATTTGTTTCGTGACATATTCAATGACCTTTAAATGATAAAAGTTGTTTATTTAAACGAACTTCACTATTGCGGGTAGACTACCTTATTCGTTGGAAGTTCCAGTTTCTTCGTCCGGCTTGCCGATCAAAACTTCCAGATTGGCAATGCTTTCAGGACTAATATCTTTCATGATGTCGTAGAAGTTCATATTCATTTGTCGCTGTACCCTACGGATAAATAGTGGGGCAGGGTGGCTGGGTTCCAGCGTTTCAAAGTAAATGCAGATTTTTTCCAAAGCCAAATCGACATCAGCCCGATTTTTGATATTCAGACGACGCCATGCATCCGCTTCTTGAAGGGTCGATTGCTCTTGAGCAACGGTTGAAACGGGCGTTTCAGCGGGTTGTTCCGTTTGTTCAGCATATTGCAGCTGCGGGGTACTTCCATCGTTGTAATTGATGGCTTTGTGGATCAGGGTAAGCGGTTTTTGAATCACTTCAAAATTGAGTGAGTATTCGTCTTGCAGCTGGGTCGAGAAAGTGTTTTGAATATCTTTCAGATGGTCTAATGCCTGGATTAAGGCAATCAATTCCGGTTTGCCGGTATCGGCACTTACCCTGATATCGAGCATCAAACGTTCTTTGCCGCCCGGATAACTTTGAGGGTCATTGCCTTGCAAGACAGAAACTGCTTCTTTAACGGTAATAGGCTGTTGGGTCAGTCCGTTTACTAATAATTTAGCTGAAAATACTTCTTTGGCGATGCCATCAAGTGTCGTGAACGCACTTAATGCATTGATTCGATAAAACGGGTCGGATTCGCCGTCCTCATCTTCGAGTTTGGGATATAGGGATTTCCAATATAAATCCACATTGGTTTTGATGGCTTCGCAGCCGGCGCAAAAGCCAACCAGCCCGTGTTTCGCGGTAAGAGCCTGTGTGTAATAGGCTAAAACATGGAGGTCTTTTGATTCAGCCAGCAGTTGATTGCATAGCTTCTCTACTGTAGCCCAATCAGGTTCTTCCGCAGGGATGATGGTGTCACCATATTGACGTTCCGGTTTTCCTTCGGCAGCGCTTTGAAGCTCTAAAAAGCGGCTATCGTATTCAATATTTACTCCTTCAGGGATGTCTGCGGAAATTGGTTCAGCCCATAGGGGAAATGTACTCATCTACTTATAATCCAAATATTTTATTGAACAGAGAACATGTCGGTTCCCCGTCTCTTTCTATATGGTTACCACTTTCACATTCTATCCAAAAGCTGCCGATATTATCTGATTTAGATAAAAAATTAAGGAAAGACTCGGATAATGGATGGTCAGGCTTATGAAGCGTACCTAAGCAATTTGTTATAAAATATTTACCGTTGATTAATGTTTGGCTAAAAAATCTACATTTTTGTAAAAAAAATTAAAAGAGTTTAACCGTTCGGAAAGGGTGTAAAGCTTTTGAAATAATACAAAAGGATATTGTCGACCGGTTTGATCTGAGCTAAGGGCGGTTATACCAATATAGGCAATGCTATCAGGCTGTTTAATACCAAACAGCCAAATGCGGGATGCAAAAAGCACCTTTCGGGTAAATGGAATTAACTTATCTTGGTTGGCGCAACGATCAAACCATCCATCCCAAAAATTTTTATCGTTAGCTTGGAGATTTTCAGAAACAATAAAATCACGAGATTGATTTAGCTTTCCGAAAAAGTAGGTTTCTATTTGCCGCATAAATAATAACCACTTAAAATAAGATTAACAAAAACAAAGTTACTTAAGTTATTGATTATAATCTTATCTCAGACATATACAATATGCCTGCTTTGCGAATACTTTACCATACATTTGATTTATGCATTGATATTTTTTACCTATCAAAAAATAGGTGAAGTAGGCATTTTATGATATTATTGTATTTACAAAACGTTATTTTTATTCTTAAAGTCTTAAGACACACTGTGTTTACAGTTTCTTATTTGTTATAATTTCGTTGCAATGCCATTCTAAAACAGTCATAATTATTTTGACTTAGTTTCTCAAGTTTCTCAAATATTCCAGTTTTTCATTTCAAAAACAAAAAATAAAAGAATCTCGACGGAGAGAGTAAGTGCATGGCCTCTTTCGGTAACACTTTCGGTGTTCTCATTCCTAAACCAGCTGCACCGGCAATGGTGTCTCAAGGCTCTGCCAATCCACCTGAGCCGCTGACCAATGCAGCCGGCCCGGTGGATGTGATAGAGATGGTTGCCGATGTTGCTTCCGCTGCCCTTTCCATAGTTGCGTCTGATTCTGCCGCAGCTGATACAGTTGATGCCATATCCGAACTGGTTTCCCTTGCGTCCATGATACCCGGTCAGCCGGGTCCCAAGCCCCCTTCCCGTAAAATGGTCAGCGGTTTCAGCGGTGGTATGGGTATGGGTTTTGATGGTGGGGTGGTTACCTCGGGTCATGGTCACTGTATTCCTTGTAAGGTGGCCGCAGCTATCGGTAATCCTGTAAACGCAGTGCTCGGTATCAAAGTCCTATTTGACGATACCGATACCGACTTTGCCTTCGATTCCCCGCTTCCACTTGTTTGGCAGCGCAGCTACTATTCCGACCAAATAGGCAACGGCTGGCTGGGACAGGGTTGGTCGCTGCCGTTCTCCATGCGTCTTGTCCGCACTGCCGACGGTTTCCTCTATATTGATGAGCAGGGCAGGGAAATTTCGTTGCCGGATATCAGCGACGAAGCAGAAGGGCCTTATTCCGCAGCCGACGACGATGAAGACGATTTATATGAAGAAGAGGCTGCACCGCGACCTGCTTCTGCCGAAGAAGATCCCTACGGTCTAGATGACGCCTATTTTGATCCTTACGAACAAATCTTCTTTTCACAGATTTCAGACGACCTCTACCAAATCGCCTCCCCCGACGGCGGCGCACGGCTGCTGTTCGCCGAAGTCGATTCCGGCTGCGGCATTTTCCAACTGGTCGCCCAGCTCGACCGTAACGGTCGCCATATCCGCCTCTGCTACGACGACAACGGACTGCCGCATAGCATTTACGACGGCAGCGGCCGACACTTCCAACCCGTATTCTCCTCCATCCGTCTGCACGACAACGATCCCGACTTCGACCCGGCCGGAGAACGGGACGTCTTCGTTTCCGAAGACGAGCGTTTCTACGTCAACCGCCTCACCTCCGTCACCTTCAACGGTAAGGAACTGGTACGTTACGACTATGACGGCTACGGCGATTTGACCGCCGTTTACGGACGCGACGGCAAAAAACTGCGCGGTTTCGCCTACCGCAACCACATCATGGTCGAACACAACCAGCCCGACGGACCGGTGTCCCGCTACGAATACGACCGTTACGACACCGACGGCAAAGTGCTCAAAAGCAGCAACAACCTCGGCGAAGAATGGACGTTCGATTACCGCAAAGACCATACCGTCGTTACCGACGCACTGGGGCGGCCGGAAGTGTACGGTTTCGACGAAAACCGCGAACTCGTCTACCGCATCGATGCTGACGGACAACGCAGCGACAGCGAACGCGACGACTACGGCCGCATTACCGTAGAACGCGACCCGCTCGGACGCGAAACCCGCTATCTCTACGATACCGAAGGCAACGTCATCGCCATCACCGCGCCGGACGGCGGCAGCACCCAAATCGACTACCACGAAACCCTCAACTTGCCGGTTGCCGTCAACGATCCTGCAGGCAGGATTACCGCCTACGATTACGACGGACGCGGCAACCTCGTCGGCATCACCGATCCCGCCGGTTACACCACCAGCTACGGCTACAACGCCCGATGGCTGCCCGAAACCATTACCGACGCCTTAGGCAAAACCCGACGCCTACACTACGACACCCTCGACCAACTCGTCTGCTTTACCGACTGTACCGGCGAAACCACCCGCTTCGGTTACACCGAATACGGCGATCTCGAAACCGTTACCGATGCGCTGGGCCATACCACCCGCCACCACTACGACGCAGCGGGCAACTCCGTCCGTACCGACTACCCCGACGGCAGTCACGAAACCTTCGAATACGACCGCCTCAACCGTCTGACCGCCCACATCGACGGACTCGGCGCCAAAACCGCCTACGAACTCGCAGTGGACGGACTGCCGCTCAAACGCACCAACGCGCTGGGCCATACCTTCGCCTACGCCTACGACAAAGCCCGCCGTCTGACCGTCCTCACCAACGAAAACGGCGAAACCTACCGTCTCGATTACGACCCGACCGACAACCTGATCCAAGAAACCGGCTGGGACGGCAAAATCACCGCCTACGGCTACGATGCCGCCGGACAACTGGTCCAACAGACCGAATACGGCCAAAGCACTAGCCAAGGCCGTCTGAAAGACCGACCCGAGACTTGGCACATCCACCGGTTCAAACGCAACAACCTCGGCCAACTGATCGAAAAACAGAGCCGCAAAGTCTCCGGCCGCAACGGACAAAGCAAAGACGAAGGCATCAGCCGCACCCGTTTCGACTACGACCCCATTACCGGCAACCTGACCAAAGCCCGCAACCGACACAGCAGCGTCGAACTCGCCTACGACGAACTCGACCGCCTCATCGGCGAAACCACCATCCACAACGGTCAAAGCGCCACCGTAGGCTACCGGTACGACCCGTTGGGCAACCGCACCCGCACCATCCTGCCCGACGGCCGCCATATCGATTACCTGTACTACGGCAGCGGACACCTGCACCAAATCAGCCTAGACGGCGAAGTCATCACCGATATCGAACGCGACAAACTGCACCGCGAAATCCAAAGGACGCAGGGCGGCATCAGCAGCCTGTACGACTATGACCCCATGGGCCGTCTGAAAAGCCAGCGTACCGTCCGGAGCGGCACACAAACGCATCACGGCAAACAAAACCCGTTGGCCGGCGGAGCCGTCAACCGCCGCTACGCCTACGACAAAGCCGGCAACCTGATCCAAAGTGCCGACCAAAGAAGCGGCGTCCTTCATTACGTTTACGACAAAATCGGACGCATTCGGGAAGCCCGCAACAGCCAAACCGGCCGCAGCGAAACCTTCGCCTTCGACCCCGCCCACAACATCCTCGACATCCCGACATCTACTCCCTCTCCCGTGGGAGAGGGCTGGGGAGAGGGCAAAACGACCGCTCCGATTTCAGACGACCCCAAAACTCAAGGCCGTCTGAAATCACCCGCCAACCCCAACCTTACCGGCGGCAACCGCCTCAAAGAATACAACGGCATCGAATACACCTACGACGCACTGGGCAACCTGATCTACCGCCAGCTGCCCAACGGCGAAAACCAATATTACCAATACGATTTAGAAAACCAACTCGTCCGCGCCGAAATCAAAAAGCCAGCCGGCAATACCGAGATCTGGACATACGCCTACGACCCGTTCGGAAGACGCCTTTCCAAAGAACGCCAAGACAAACTTGCTTGGACGAGTACCGAACCGAAACGCACCCACTTCGTCTGGGACGGAACGCGATTGCTTCAGGAGTACACCTACAAAGGCAGCTACACCTATCTCTACACCGACCAAGACAGCTACGAACCCCTAGCCCAAGTCTTCCATAACAACCAAGACGAAGCACAATACCTTGCCTATTTCCACAACGACCAAGTCGGCATCCCGCGCGAGATGACCGACATCCACGGCAATCTCTTATGGTACGGCGAATACACCGCCTGGGGCCGTCTGAAAAAGGATGAGCGGGTTTACAAAAACGCGCATCAGCCGTTTAGACTTCAAAACCAGTATTATGATTCTGAAACAGGACTCCACTATAACTATTTCCGCTATTACGAACCTGAAACCGGTAGGTTTATCAGTCAGGATCCGATTGGGCTGTTTGGCGGGGATAACCTTTATCAGTTTGCACCGAATGCTCAGATTTGGATTGATTATTGGGGGCTTGCTCGTTTGACTTATCGTCATACAATAAAACCAGATAAAAAGACTAATATATCAGAACTGCGTAGGCAAATTAGAGGACAAATAAAGGCTATGAATAAAATTATTCAAGAAGAGGGTATAATTGGATTAAAAGCGAGAATTAGGGCTTACAACGAAGATGTAGAAAAAGAAGGACGTAATTTTGTCAAAACATTAGGACCTGCTGGTGATTGTAAGGCATGGCTACATGAGCCGGATATGAGGACAGGAGGCAAACCAACGGATGTAACGAAGGTAGGTGACAAACGTATAAACTCTATTTTGGGAGGACAAGCAGATAGAATAGCTAGGGATATATTAAAAATGCCTGACGAAACAACTAAAATTACGTATCAATTAAAATTGAAGAGGTAGATTGATTTAATATTTTTAACATTATATTTAAAGGAATTTAAGTATGAAAAGTATAGAACATTATAAAAAATTGGATGATGATGGCAAAATGGATTTTCTCGATAATTTTGATGGTAATCCGTCTGTAGAATTTTTGAATTATTTGGAAGAAGAGCTATTTTCTATAAATGTAGATGAATTTGTAAAAGTTGAAATATTAAAATTTTTATCTAGATTTCGGCATGATAATAGAGAAACAAAAGATAAAATAGTAAAATTAATAGTAGAAAAATACATAGATAATGAAGAGATGACCTTATCTATTGCAGCACAGATGTTAACGTTTTTTGATTTGGGGAAAGAAGATTTTAGAAAGATATCTAATTTTTTATTGGGTAAAGAATATCAAAATATGGATATGATTGATTTAACATCTTCATTAATTAGATTATTATGTGCAAAAAAAAATAGAAGCAATGGTTCTGATGAGTATTTTCAGGAGCTAGAAAAAATAGATTCTTATAGAGATGATATAAAAACGTGGGCTAATTAACAAAAATTTATAGCAAGCCGTAGCCCGCACAAAACCTTCAGTCCCGACGTAGGGTGTGTGCGGCACGCACGCGGTTTCTGTTTTTCAGACGACCTCACTATCTTCTTTGAGGTCGTCTGAACCATTTGTTCTTTAACAATCTCATTCGCCTACGACAAAGCCGGCAACCTGATCCAAAGCGCCGACCAAAGAAGCGGTGTCCTTAATTACGTTTACGACAAAATCGGGCGCATTCGGGAAGCCCGCAACAGCCAAACCGGCCGCAGCGAAACCTTCGCCTTCGACCCCGCCCACAACATCCTCGACATCCCGACATCTACTCCCTCTCCCGTGGGAGAGGGCTGGGGAGAGGGCAAAACGACCGCTCCGATTTCAGACGACCCCAAAACTCAAGGCCGTCTGAAATCACCCGCCAACCCCAACCTTACCGGCGGCAACCGCCTCAAAGAATACAACGGCATCGAATACACCTACGACGCACTGGGCAACCTGATCTACCGCCAGCTGCCCAACGGCGAAAACCAATATTACCAATACGATTTAGAAAACCAACTCGTCCGCGCCGAAATCAAAAAGCCAGCCGGCAATACCGAGATCTGGACATACGCCTACGACCCGTTCGGAAGACGCCTTTCCAAAGAACGCCAAGACAAACTTGCTTGGACGAGTACCGAACCGAAACGCACCCACTTCGTCTGGGACGGAACGCGATTGCTTCAGGAGTACACCTACAAAGGCAGCTACACCTATCTCTACACCGACCAAGACAGCTACGAACCCCTAGCCCAAGTCTTCCATAACAACCAAGACGAAGCACAATACCTTGCCTATTTCCACAACGACCAAGTCGGCATCCCGCGCGAGATGACCGACATCCACGGCAATCTCTTATGGTACGGCGAATACACCGCTTGGGGCCGTCTGAAAAAGGATGGGCGTGTCTATCGGAACGTCCATCAACCGTTCAGACTGCAAAACCAATACTTTGATGAAGAGACCGGGCTGCATTACAACCTGATGCGTTATTATGAGCCTGAGGCCGGGCGGTTTGTGAATCAGGACCCGATTGGGCTGTTGGGTGGGGACAATCTCTATACGTTTGCACCGAATATAGCCATTTGGATAGACCCATTGGGATTGGTTCATGAGAAAACTCCAGGCTACCATGTTTACGGATTATTTGATGCTGACCCAAATACAGGAAAAATTGCAGATAAGCCTTATTACATTGGTATTACGAACGATATAGCGAGAAGGATTGCTGAACATCAAGATACAGGACGTTTGACTAAAGATGGCTTAACAAGAATGGTGCCTTTGCATCGTAATTTGACGTACGGTCAAGCAAGAGGGTACGAACAAGCTTTAATTGAACATTACGATACAAAACATGGAGAGGTAGGAAAAGAAATTTCTCAAAGCAATAGGCAGAATAAAATTAATTCTTTTGATATAAATAGCAAAACTCGTAGAAAATCTCGCCAAAAATATTTTAAGAAGTTTCGAAAAAAATTACTTAAAAAACTGAAAGGAAAGTGCAATGGATAGAGTAAATTTATGGGGATGGGATAAAGAAACACGTACAATGTTAAGGTTCATTAAAGTGGGAGATATTCTTTGTTTTAAAATTAATGAATCTGAGGAGAAATATGGTTATGGAATTTTAATTGCTAAATTAGATGGCTGGTTTGCTTGTAGGATATATGATATACAACATACAAATCCTAATGTTGTTACAACGAAAGAAATAATGGAAGCTAAACAACTAGGGAAAATATTCATATTGGATGTATATAGTACATTGGATAATAAAAAACACATACACAAGGGTGAATGGAGAGTTTTAGGTCATTATGACAATTTTGAGCTTACACCTGATGAAATTAAGAATGTATTTTTTGAATATGGTCCAAGTGGCATGAAAAGAAAAATTGATTTGTTAGGAAATGATCAAGAAATTTCAGATAAAGAGGCAGAAAGATATTTACCTTACAGTCCAGTTACAGGAGATGATGCTAAAAGGTGGTATATAAAATACGAATAGTAAACCTGTAATTTGCATAAATTCCTAAATATAATAAACATGGTAAGTGTTAGATATGGATTAGTAATAGAAAAAATAATACTTGAGGGAGTTTCTATTGAATATGTACTACAGGTCAAATCAGTAAACTTAGACGTTCTTCACAGATTCCTGATACTGCAACGTTCAAGGATGTAGATGGTAACAAATACTCTTTAAGGAATGCACATATGGGACATAATCCTGAAGATGCTGTTTCCTATTGGAATCGTTGTGGTCGTTATCATGGAGCCAAGTCTCAGGCAGTACGGAAATGGATGCTTGATCCCAATAATTACCGATTGGAATATGTGCCAGGCAACTGTTCCCGTGGAGCAAAGAGCAAAGAACAAAGAACAAAGAACAAAGAACAAAGAACAAAGAACAAAGAACGTTATAAGAAACCCCGCAAGCCTAAAAATGGAAAATTACCTAAAGGTTGTTAATCTAAGAAGGATAAATTATGTATTTAGATCAAGTAAATTATGAATTGAACAAAAAAATCAATGATTTTGTATGTAACTCAAATGACGCGCCCACACCGAAGGAAAGAATTGATATTCTAAAGCAGGCATGGGAACTTTTACCCAAACCAGCAACTCAATTCGTCGAGCCAACTTCGGCAATCGCCTGTGGTATTTCAGAAAATTATAAAAAATTAGGCGATTATCAAAAAGCCCTTGAGTGGATGTTAATTGCACTTGAGGCACGAAAAGATGAACCTGCAGCAGGTGTGTTCATATGGACAGGAATCGTTTATTATGAATTGGGCGATATGGAGAATGCCTATAAATATTTTGACCTAACTTATAATGAGCTACGCTACACGCCGTTCTCTATGGAAGACAAAAAATATTGGCAATTTTATAAGCAACGTAAAGAAGAATTAAATCCTAAGAAAAAAGCCAAAAAGTAAGATTCGATATTTTCAGACGATCTCAAAACTTTCTTTGAGGTCGTCTGAAATATTTGCTCTTTAACAACCTGATCTACCGCCAGCTGCCCAATGGCGAAAACCAATATTACCGATACGATTTAGAAAACCAACTCGTCCGCGCCGAAATCAAAAAGCCCGCCGGCAATACCGAGATCTGGGAATATGCCTACGACCCGTTCGGAAGACGCCTTTCCAAAGAACGCCAAGACAAACTCGCCCGGACCGGCACCGACCCCAAACGCACCCACTTCGTCTGGGACGGAACGCGATTACTTCAGGAGTACACCTACAAAGGCAGCTACACCTATCTCTACACCGACCAAGACAGCTACGAACCGCTGGCGCAAATCTTCCAGAACAACCAAGACGAAGCACAATACCCCGCCTATTTCCACAACGACCAAATCGGCATCCCGCGCGAGATGACCGACATCCACGGCAATCTCTTATGGTACGGCGAATACACCGCCTGGGGCTGTCTGAAAAAAGATGAACGCGTCTATCGGAACGCGCATCAGCCGTTCAGACTGCAAAACCAATACTTCGATGAAGAGACCGGGTTGCATTACAACCTGATGCGGTATTACGAACCTGAGGTGGGGCGGTTTGTGAATCAGGACCCGATTGGGTTGCTGGGTGGGGATAATTTGTATCAGTTTGCGCCTAATATACAAGGCTGGATAGATCCTTGGGGGTTGGCTAAAAATAGATATAGGGTTAGAAGTGTAGCGGAGGTTGTACAATTAAGAGCGAGATTTGATAGATCAGGAGGAGTGAGGGAGCGTTATCTCAAAAAACTAGCAAGAACACCAGAGGCTACTAAAACGACCTTTGGATGTACTGATGATGACATCGAAAAAATGAAGAAAGGTAAAGTGCCAGATGGTTTTGTTGTTCACCATAAAAAACCTCTTTTCCGTGGTGGAAACAATAGATATTCTAATCTTATATTAATGAAGACTGATTATCATAAAAAATATAATAAGATGTTGCATTGGTATGAGCCCGGTAATAACCCATATGGTTTAAATTAGGAGGAAATAATGTTTATAGTTTGTGCATACTGTGGTAATAAGTCTGAATTAACTCAGAATGATAAAGATTTTGTTAATCAAATGATGAAAACAGGATTAAAAGTTGTTATGGTAGAGTGTCCTGTATGCCATAACAGTACGGCTTATACCGAAGATTCTTATTTAAAATCAAAAATACCAGTAGAGGATTTTGTTATTAGGTGTCCAACGCAACATTGTACTGGTTGGGTTGCGCATATTACTGGTGATAATGAGGATTTTTTTGGTTGTGGAGAATGCTCAAATACCTGGAGTACAAAAGAAGCTTTAGATAAAGATATTTCTAGAATTATCCAAAAATTTTCTTATAGGAAATCAGCCTATGTAAAGGAAAAAGGTGGCTGGGTAGGAGCACCCCAAAAAGAAGAGGATCCTAATTATGTAGATTTGGTTGAGCAGGAATCTTTTGAAATTTAAGTAAGAACGTAGTCTGGCTAAATATCTTTACCAATACTTCGATGAAGAGACCGAGCTGCATTACAACCTGATGAGGTATTACGAGGCAGAGACAGGGCGGTTTGTGAATCAGGACCCGATTGGGTTGTTTGGCGGGGAGAATCTTTATTCGTTTGCACCTAATGCAAATGTTTGGGTTGACCCGTTAGGATTAGCTAATCGACCTAATAATGGGAAATACCATATTTTCTTTGACCATAAGTTAGATTCAGGAATTAGATATTCAAGTGATGCTGTGCAATTTAATGATGCAAATAAGGCATTTATTAAAAAAATGGAATCTAACCCATCATTTAAACGGGATATGCTTAATCGTTATCCTGAATTAAAAGAATGGATGAAATCTGGAGATATGAGTTCAAGTCCCAATTGGGGAAAAGGTAAAAATAAACAGGGACTAACGTGGCATCATCATGAGGATACAAAAAGGTTGGTACTGGTTGATTATAATGACCATAGAAGAAATCATGGTCTATATCACCCACAAAGAAAAGGTGGAAGAGGTATATGGGGAGGTGGTAGACCAGGTCGGCGAGGAAAATTAAACGGTCGCACTGGTAAACCATTAGGTAAATGTTAATTTAATCATAGAAGGAACAAAAAATGAATTTAGATAAATTTTATAGAAGAAAAATTAGTATATCAGAAGTTATTGATTGTGCTAGATTATTCAATGATGATGATACTGATAAATTTGCCAAATTTCCATACATATATTTTTCTTCTGATGAAAATGAGAGTATTCTTGATTTAGAGACGGTTTGTTATTTGGATAATAGTCCAAAAATAATGGATGGAAAAGAAGTTTTTCCTGATTTTGTAAATGAAAATGGATTAGATATTTTATGTAGTGGGGATGTATTTATGGATGTTTACGATGACTTAGATGAACGGTATCCAAATTTTACAAAAGATCAATTTATTGATGCTCTAAATTATTACATGGATAATGATGATTACATTGAATTTTAAAATCTATATTTAGCAAGCCGTAGCTCGCACAAAATCTTCAATCCTGACGTAGGGTGTATGCGGTATGCACACGGTTTCTGTTTTTCAGACGACCTCACTATCTTCTTTGAGGTCGTCTGAAGTATTTGCTTTTTAACAATCTTATTAGCAGTTAACATAGAAGTTGTCTGAAAACCAACTTTCAGACGACCTCTGCCAAATTGCTACGACGGCTACGGCGATTTGACCCTAGCCTATTTCCACAACGACCAAATCGGCATACCGAGGGAGATGACCGACATCCACGGCAATCTCTTATGGTACGGCGAATACACCGCCTGGGGCCGTCTGAAAAAAGATGAACGCGTCTATCGGAACGCGCATCAGCCGTTCAGACTTCAGAATCAGTACTTCGACAGCGAGACGGGACTGCATTACAACCTGATGCGCTATTACGAGGCGGAGACAGGGCGGTTTGTGAATCAGGACCCGATTGGGTTGGCAGGAGGGGAGCATTTGTATGGGTTTGCACCTAATGCTCTAGCCTGGGTCGATCCATTAGGTTTATATGGTTATTACGAACTCTATAAAAATGGTAAATTAGTTTATCGTGGGATTACGGAACGTAAAGTCTTCGAACGAATAATGGAACATGCCGCTGACTGCAAAGATTTTGATGATGCCCGATACATTGAAGGCCTAAAAAACTATCGAGCTGCGCGAGATACGGAAGGTTCGGGTTTGTTGCATGACTGGAAAGATGGAAATAGAGATATGCTGAACAAAAAGCGCAGGATAGTTGAAGGCTACTATCATAGTTATCACGAAGATAAATTTGTCAATAATAAAGACAAGGATGGAAGAACGTTGTTAACAAAAGAACAAATAAGCGACAGAATGAAAAATGCAACTTCACTAACCCGATCTGAAAAAAACAGGGTTAAAAAGAAACTCGGGAAATGTCCCAAGCAGAACTGTAAATAATCGAGAGGCAATACTATGAAATATATCAGCAGAGAATTGGGAAAGCCTAAGCAATTCCAGAAGTTGTTGGACTATCTGACCGCATTTTTAAATGATGAAAATACAGACTCTACGCCATTGGATACAGCTGATACAATGTCTAAAATAGCCTGCTATCATCGCATGCCATCTGAATTTACAGAGAATGTAGACTGCTTAAAATTGCTGATTAATTTTAGTAACAAGTATGCAGATGATGAAAAAGTTTTATGGCATTGTTTGCGTGCATTAGGCGAATTTGGTTTTTTATCCACTCAAGAAAAGTGTAAACTTTTATGTTTTAATTATTTGAATAAGTTTAGGAATCATGAGAGCAAAAAAATTCGGCGACGTATAGCCCTAGATTTAATAGGATCTTATCGTGAATTATTAAAAAAAGAGCCTGATTGGTTTGATTATGCAGTCTCTCTTTTAGATCTACCTCCTGCTAATGAGTCATTTTGGGAATTTTCTATTATGCTCAATAATGAAATTAATTCGTTTGATAAAGAACAAATTTCTTTCATTATTGGAAAATATGAAAAATTTTTACAAAAAACAAAAAATGATTTTTACAAAAAAACCTACACTCAGCTTGTAAAACTATTAAAAAAACACATTTCAGGGGAAACTGTATTAAAGCCACAAGATTTATTGAAAGATGCTTAGTTAAAGTAGCAAGCCGTAGCCCGCACAAAACCTTCAGTCCCGACGTAGGGTGTGTGCGGTACGCACGCACACGATTTCTGTTTTTCAGACGACCTCACTATCTTCTTTGAGGTCGTCTGAACCATTTGTTCTTTAACAACCTGATCTACCGCCAACTGCCCAATGGCGAAAACCAATATTACCAATACGATTTAGAAAACCAGCTCGTCCGCGCCGAAATCAAAAAGCCCGCCGGCAATACCGAGATCTGGGAATACGCCTACGACCCGTTCGGACGCCGCCTTTCCAAAGAACGCCAAGACAAACTCGCCCGGACGAGCACCGACCCCAAACGCACCCACTTCGTCTGGGACGGCAGCCGCCTGTTGCAGGAGTACACCTACAAAGGCAGCTACACCTATCTCTACACCGACCAAGACAGCTACGAACCGCTGGCGCAAGTCTTTGACAACGCCAAAGACGGCAAACAATACCCCGCCTATTTCCACAACGACCAAATCGGCATGCCGCGCGAGATGACCGATATCCACGGCAATCTGTTATGGTACGGCGAATACACCGCCTGGGGCCGTCTGAAAAAGGATGAGCGGGTTTACAAAAACGCGCATCAGCCGTTCAGATTGCAGAACCAGTATTACGATGAAGAGACCGGGCTGCATTACAACCTGATGCGTTATTACGAGCCTGAGGCGGGGCGGTTTGTGAATCAGGATCCTATCTTACTATTAGGTGGGAGCAATTTGTATAGTTTTGCTTCCAATACAAATGCTTGGTTTGATCCATTGGGTTTGAAGAAAAAACGGAATAAGAAGCCTAGAAGAATTATTCCATATGATGACATTATGGATGATGTTGATAAGTGGTCACTTGTTCCTGTTAGCCAAAGACAAAAATGTTTGATTAAGGATAAACTACCTAGTGCAAAACAAAGAAGCGTCCAACAAAATCGCATGATGCGTAAAGACTTTTCTCGAAGAGAAAAAAGCTTAATACGAGAGTGGGAACGTGAAACAGGGCATACATGGCCTGCAGGAGCTACTCCTCATCATATAATTCCACTTAAAAATGGTGGTTCAAATACATGGTGGAATCTAACTCCTGTGAAACACCCTCATACTGGAACTATACACGGTACTGGGTCTGCCCTACGAACACATTTGCCATATAGCACCCCAACAGGAATAATTAATCAGATTGTTCCTAGATAATAGATATAAAATTGAATGAAGGATATTAATTTATGGATAATTTCAAAAAAATTCTTGTGGATATACAAGATTTAATCAAATCTAGTAATGGAAACTTAATTAATTATGGAAAATCAAATTTTATTTTTAAAAAAAGATATGATGTTTCTTTAAATGAGATAAATGATTTTGAAAAAAAATATAAAGTCAAATTCCCTAATATATATAGAGAATTTCTTCTAACAGTAGGATCTTGTACTTTGTTTCAAGATGAGTTACTACCTGGATTCGATTTTTTAGCTCCTAACGAACTTTATGATTGGTCACAACAAGTTTTTGAAGGAACTGATTGTAATTTATTCCCTAATATCTTAATTACAATTTCCATTCCAAGAACTGGCGAGCAAGCTGGTTTCCTTCTTACAAAAGAAAATGAAAATTTTGGTGTTTTCTTTCCTGATATTCCTCCTGAAGAGTGGGAAGAGAATACTGAATTTGAAAAATTTGAAGACTGGCTAGAAAACTTGATGAAAGAAAAACTAGAGGAAATTTAAAAAATTTTGAATAACCAATTTTAAAAATATTTATTATTTAGCAAATCTAACAAAAATAACACCATGCCGTCTGAAAACACTATCCTAAACCTTTTCAGACGGCCTTTCTCGTTCTTTAACAATTCAACTTCTCACTACCGTTTACGGACGCGACGGCAAAAAACTGCGCGGTTTCGCCTACCGCAACCACATCATGGTCGAACACAACCAGCCCGACGGACCGGTGTCCCGCTACGAATACGACCGTTACGACACCGACGGCAAAGTGCTCAAAAGCAGCAACAACCTCGGCGAAGAATGGACGTTCGATTACCGCAAAGACCATACCGTCGTTACCGACGCACTGGGGCGGCCGGAAGTGTACGGTTTCGACGAAAACCGCGAACTCGTCTACCGCATCGATGCTGACGGACAACGCAGCGACAGCGAACGCGACGACTACGGCCGCATTACCGTAGAACGCGACCCGCTCGGACGCGAAACCCGCTATCTCTACGATACCGAAGGCAACGTCATCGCCATCACCGCGCCGGACGGCGGCAGCACCCAAATCGACTACCACGAAACCCTCAACCTGCCGGTTGCCGTCAACGACCCCGCAGGCAGGATTACCGCCTACGATTACGACGGACGCGGCAACCTCATCAGCATCACCGACCCCGCCGGTTACACCACCAGCTACGGCTACAACGCCCGATGGCTGCCCGAAACCATTAGCCTGTTGGCGGCTTTCAACAGGTTCAAACACATCGCCTTCAGATGGCTTTGCGCACTCACTTTGAGCAGACCAAAATAGGCTGCCCGGGCATAGCGGAACTTACGGTGCAGCGTACCGAAGCTTTGTTCGACCACATAACGGGTCTTCGACAAATATCGGTTGCGTTTGGTTTGCACTTCCGTCAGCGGACGGTTGCGGCAGGCTTTGCGCATAATGCCGTCTAACAACTGATGCTCTTTCAGATGTTGCCGGTTTTCCTTACTGTCGTAGCCTTTGTCGGCAT
>POWY01000016.1 GCA_003044455.1 Neisseria bergeri
CAAAACGGTGCGTTCAAGTCTGTGGACGAGTTGACGAAGGTGAAGGGCATCGGCCCGGCGGTGCTGGCGAAGCTGAAGGACCAGGCTTCGGTCGGCGCGCCCGCACCCAAAGCCCCCGCCAAACCGGCAACGCCCGCGGCTAAAAAATAGGGGAACCTGTAAGGGAAGGGGCATCGGCCGACACCGGTGCTTTTTTGTTTGGAAGGGAAATGGCTAAAATATGTAGCATTATGTTCTGTATCGTTGTTTACCGCTTCCGCACCTTTGTCCGCCTTAAAGCAGGTAAACACCGCATCGGGATTGGCGGGTCGGTCAACCAAGCTGATTTCCGTCTTCAACTCATCGCGGGCGGTAACGCTGCCGCCGATGGAAAAGCCCTTGTAAACGCCTGTTTTGACCTTCGTCACGGCAACGGGATCGACGATATGCGCCACGAAAAAGGTTCTGCCGTCATCTTCCACGTTGATTTCAATCGCCGTTCCCGCCGCGTTTGAGCCGTGCATCTCGCGCACCGCGCCAAACTTCATATAATCGGGAATCGCCGCCTTCATAGCTGCCGCCGCGATAACTTCGCCGTCCGAATCGACCGCCTCGCTTGAGGCATAACCCCAAACTTTGACCGTGCCGTCGTCCTGCGCCTCCATCTTGGCGATTTCTGCGTATAACCTCGTCATTGGTTTAATTCTGTCTGTATAAATGGTATGCTGAATTTAAAGCCCTTTTGTAAGGCTGGAAGTGTACTTGCCTTAACGGTATCCGCTCCAGAGCTACACTGCAAAAGGGCTTTACTCATCCTTCAAGATGAAATGGTCGTAATGTTTATGGCCGTCTGGAAACTCCCTTACAATCAAGCCGACATTTAAAGACTCATTCCCAACCTTGGCAACGGAACGATACTTATGTGCTGCAATAATATCAGGACGACCTTTCCTATCCGAATAAGAACCCTCATATTTTGCGTAGCGCAATAAGTCATCAAGTTTTGTTATGATGGATAATTCTGCCTGATTTGCCTTTGACGCAGAGTGCCAGCCTATCAGATTGCCCATACCGTCCGCCATCGCCGTTTCCGTTCGGGCGATGGTTTTCGCGCGGGCATTTATGTAGATGTATGGGTAGATTGAGTGGTTATTTGGCGATATGAAAAGGTTTGCTTGTTGTTTCTGTTATAATTAAAAGCATCTATACGCAGAATGGTTCATATTATGTTTAATCAGGCAGCACAAGAATTGACGACTATCCGCGATATTTTACGTTTTGCAGTCAGCCGTTTTAATGAGGCAGGGCTCTTTTTTGGTCATGGAACAGATAATGCGCATGATGAAGCGGCTTATTTGATTTTGCATACTTTGAATTTGCCTTTGGATATGCTTGCCCCATATCTTGATGCAAAACTCTTGGAAGCTGAAAAAGAGGAAGTGCTGGCGGTTATTGAGCGTCGTGCTGTCGAACACATTCCTGCTGCCTATTTGACACACCAGGCATGGCAGGGGGAGTTTGATTTCTATGTGGATGAGCGCGTAATCATACCTCGTTCTTTTATTTATGAATTGTTGGGTGACGGACTTCGTCCTTGGATAGAATACGATGAGTTGGTGCATAATGCTTTGGATCTTTGTACCGGAAGCGGTTGCCTTGCCATTCAGATGGCGCATCACTATCCCGATGCACACATTGATGCGGTTGATGTGAGTTTGGATGCTTTGGAAGTGGCAGGGATTAATGTCGAAGATTATGGTTTGGAAGAACGCATCCAGCTTATTCATACGGATTTGTTTGAAGGATTGGAAAGTAGTTATGATTTGATTGTTTCCAATCCTCCTTATGTTGATGCGGAATCGGTTGAGGCTTTGCCTGAAGAGTATTTACATGAACCGGAATTGGCATTGGGTAGTGGAGAGGACGGATTGGATGCAACCAGACAAATTCTTCTGAATGCAGCAAAGTTTCTGAATCCTAAAGGTGTATTGTTGGTAGAAATTGGGCATAACAGGGATGTATTAGAAGCAGCGTATCCGGAATTGCCTTTTACTTGGTTGGAAACCAGTGGAGGAGATGGTTTTGTTTTCCTGTTGACGCGTGAACAGTTATTGGGTGAAGAGTGAGTTGAAGGGGAAATGCCGTCTGAAGACGATTTGTTTTCAGACGGCATTTTTTACTATGCGTTGTCTTGGGTTTGACGGTTGGCTGATAAATCCTTTACCATATTGTTTACAAGTTAATTGCTTTACTTTTTGATTTTTATATTGCTATTGTAATGAAAACGTTATATCGGATTGTATTTTCAATTGTACTTTTGAGTTTTTCGGCTACGTTGTCGGCGCAGACTTATTCAGTTTATTTTAATCAGCATGGAAAACTGACGGCAACGATGTCATCTGCGGCTTATATCAGGCAATATAGTGTGGTGTCTGGTATCGCTCATGCTCAGGATTTTTATTATCCGTCGATGAAGAAATATTCCGAACCTTATATCGTTGCTTCAACGCAAATCAAATCTTTTGTGCCCACCCTGCAAAACGGTATGTTGATTTTGTGGCATTTTAACGGTCAGAAAAAAATGGCGGGGGGCTTCAGCAAGGGTAAGCCGGACGGGGAGTGGGTCAACTGGTATCCGAACGGTAAAAAATCTGCGGTTATGCCTTATAAAAATGGTTTGAGTGAAGGCACGGGATACCGCTATTACCGTAACGGCGGCAAGGAAAGCGAAATCCAGTTTAAGCAAAATAAGGCAAACGGCGTATGGAAACAATGGTATGCCGACGGAAGTATCAAGACGGAAATGGTTATGGTTAATGATGAGCCAGTCAAGATTCTGACTTGGGATGAAAGCGGCCGATTACTCTCGGAACTGTCTATCCGGCACCATCAACGCAACGGGGTGGTTTTGGAGTGGTATGAAGATGGTTCTAAAAAGAGCGAAGCTGTTTATCAGGATGATAAGTTGGTTAGGAAAACCCAGTGGGATAAGGATGGTTATTTAATCGAACCCTAAATTTGATGCCGTCTGAAATATATTCAGACGGCATTCTTATATGTGTAGATTGATGGCATTGTTTCTTGAAAATTTAGCAGTGGTATATAATTTTGGCTTTTAATGAATATCTGCAAGGAGAAAGCTTCGTGAATAATTCAGTCATCACCGTCATCGGCAAAGACCGTGTGGGCATTGTGTACGACGTTTCCAAAATTTTAGCGGAAAACCAGATTAATATTCTCAACATCAGCCAACAACTGATGGACGATTTTTTTACCATGATTATTTTGGTGGACACTTCAAAATGCACCAAATCGCGGCAGGAGGTTTTGGATTTGTTTGTGGAAGAGAGCAAAAAACTCGCGCTTGATATCCGTATGCAAAACGAAGAAATCTTCCAAGCGATGCACCGTATTTGAGTCGGAGGAATGTGATGAGTATCCAATCCGGCGAAATTTTAGAAACCGTCAAAATGGTTGCCGACCAGAATTTCGATGTCCGCACCATTACCATCGGCATTGATTTGCACGACTGCATCAGCAGCGACATTAATGTGTTGAATCAAAATATTTACAATAAAATCACCACGGTCGGCAAAGACTTGGTGGCAACGGCAAAATATCTGTCTGCCAAATACGGCGTGCCGATTGTGAATCAGCGCATTTCCGTTACGCCGATTGCCCAAATCGCGGCGGCAACCAAAGCCGATTCTTACGTCAGCGTGGCGCAAACTTTGGACAAGGCAGCCAAAGCCATCGGCGTGTCTTTTATCGGCGGTTTTTCCGCGCTGGTGCAAAAAGGTATGTCGCCTTCAGACGAAGCGCTGATCCGTTCCATTCCCGAAGCAATGAAGACCACCGATATCGTGTGCAGCTCCATCAATATCGGCAGCACGCGTGCCGGTATCAATATGGATGCGGTCAAGCTGGCAGGCGAAACCATCAAACGCACGGCCGAAATCACGCCCGAAGGTTTCGGCTGCGCGAAAATCGTCGTGTTCTGTAATGCAGTGGAAGACAATCCGTTTATGGCGGGTGCGTTTCACGGTTCGGGCGAAGCGGATGCCGTTATCAATGTCGGCGTATCCGGCCCGGGTGTTGTAAAAGCCGCGTTGGAAAATTCAGATGCAACGACATTGACTGAAGTTGCGGAAGTTGTGAAGAAAACCGCTTTCAAAATTACCCGTGTGGGCGAACTTATCGGCCGCGAAGCCTCAAAAATGCTGAATATCCCGTTTGGTATTCTCGATTTATCGTTGGCACCAACCCCTGCCGTTGGCGACTCGGTGGCGCGCATTCTTGAAGAAATGGGTTTGAGCGTCTGCGGTACGCACGGCACGACGGCTGCCTTGGCATTGCTGAACGATGCCGTGAAAAAAGGCGGCATGATGGCTTCCAGCGCGGTCGGCGGTTTGAGCGGCGCGTTTATTCCTGTTTCGGAAGACGAAGGCATGATTGCCGCCGCTGAGGCAGGCGTGCTGACGCTGGACAAACTCGAAGCGATGACCGCCGTTTGTTCGGTCGGCTTGGATATGATTGCCGTTCCCGGCGACACGCCCGCGCACACCATTTCCGGCATCATCGCCGACGAAGCCGCCATCGGCATGATCAACAGCAAAACCACTGCCGTGCGCATTATTCCGGTAACCGGCAAAACTGTCGGCGACAGCGTCGAGTTCGGCGGACTGTTGGGCTACGCGCCCGTAATGCCGGTTAAAGAAGGTTCGTGCGAAGTATTCGTCAACCGGGGCGGCAGGATTCCCGCACCGGTTCAATCGATGAAAAACTGATTGCGGTTTTGATGGGAAAATGCCGTCTGAAAGGCTTCAGACGGCATTTTTGTTTATGGGCATTGGGTAAAATGTCTTTAGAAAAGAATATTGCAAATTTAAAAAATCCCTGTGTCCTTATTTCTGCTTTCTTACGTCATTCTTTTAAAGGTGGGAATCTGGAAACCAAAAAACAACAGGAATTTATCCGAAACAACAAAACCTATCCGCCGTCATCCCCACGAAAGCGGGAATCTAGAAATGAAAAACTACGAGAATTTATCAGAAATGACGGAAACTCAAAAAACCGGATTCCCGCCTGCGCGGGAATGACGAAATCTTAGGTTTCTGATTTTGATTTTCCGTTTTTGCGGGAAGGATGGGGTTTCAGATTGTGGGCATTATCAGTATTTTCTATTTGGCAATGTCTTTTACTGATTTTGTCAAAACGCATTTATGCCGTCTGAAAGGCTTCAGACGGCATTTTTGTTTGGACTTGATTACTCGATATAAGTGAATTTTGCACGTTTGATATTGCACATCAATTCGTAAGGGATGGTTCCGGCCGCTTCGGCAACGGTATTGATGTTGACCGTATCGCCCCACAGTTCGACCTCGTGTCCCAAACCTTCTTGCGAAGCGTCCAGCTCGATGGTCATCATATCCATAGAGACCCTGCCGATGACCCGGGTCAATTTGCCGTCGACGGCGACGGGGGAATTGCTTGGGGCGCGGCGCGGATAACCGTCCGCATAACCGCAGGCAATCAGGCCGACGCGCGTAGATTTACTGGTATAAAATGTTGCGCCATAACCGATAGGGGAGTGAGGCTGTAAAACGCGTTCGCCGAAAATACGGGTGGAAAGCCTCATCACGGGTTTCAGCCTGTCATCGCTGCCTCCGAACGGGGAAATGCCGTATAACGCCAAGCCCGCGCGCCCCCAATCCCTGCGTGCTTCGGGGATATTCAAAATAGCCGCCGAATTGGCAAGGCTTTCTTCGCCTTCCAGCCCTTTCGTACCCAAATCGAATGCTTCCATCTGTATTTCCGTCATGCCGCTTTCGGGTTCGTCCGCACAGGAGAAATGCGAGAACTTGACAATACTGTCCACATATTCCGACTGTTTCAATGCTGCATATGCCGAAGCGTAATCATGAGGGAAAAATCCGGTACGGTGCATTCCCGAATCCATTTTCAACCAGACCTTGACAGGTTTTTTCCAATGACGGGAAAGCAAAGCCTCAAGCTGCCATTGGTTTCCGACTGCCGGCCAGAGCGAGTATTGTTCGACCGCTTCGTACTCTGATGCTTCAAATACGCCTTCCAAAAGGACAATCGGATGGGTAATGCCGCTCTCCCGCAGCCTGATTCCCTCATCGATTGTGGCCACGGCGAAACCATCTGCCAAGTCTGCCAGCGCGAAAGCACATCTGACCGCACCGTGTCCGTATGCGTCGGCTTTCACTACCGCCAACAGTTTGCCTCCGTGCATTTCCTTTAAAATCTGATAATTGTGCCTAAGGTTGCCCAACCTGATCTGCACGTTCAAAGGCCGCATAAATTCATTCCTTACCAAACAAGTGTTTATTAGCAAAATTAAGAAATCAATTGGGGAATTATAATCCAACGGCAAGGCTTTTAAAATATTAAAGAACCTTGTGTTTTCAAGCCGGGGCAGCAGTTTTCAGGTAGGAAGGCGGTTTGCTTTTCCTGATATAATCGCTTTCCCAAATTTATACTCTATTTGTTAAAATCAATAATAAATACAAAGCAATCCAAATGAAAGAACTAGATAAAATCGATTTCCGCATCCTTAAGATCCTTCAACAGAATGCCCGCATCCCGATGACGGAGCTTGCCGAGAAGGTAGGGTTGTCCACCACGCCCGTTACAGAGAGGGTGCGCCGTTTGGAGCGGGAACATTATATTTCCGGTTATCACGCCCATCTCAATCCTCACCTGCTGGGCAAACCTTTATTGGTTTTTGTCGAATTGAAATTACAATCCAAGTCGGGCAATATCTTTGAAGACTTTAAAAAGGAAGTGCTGAAAATTCCGCAAATTATGGAATGCCACTTGGTATCGGGCGAATACGACTATCTGATTAAAGTACGTTTGCCCGATATGTCTGCCTATCGGGATATGCTCGGCAATATCCTATTGCAACTGCCTGCCGCTTCGGAGAGTAGGAGTTATGTTGTGATGGAGGAAGTCAAAGAAAATCCGGTTTTGGATTTGGATTGAATATTTCAGACCGGGTATGCGGTTTGATACCCGAATGAAACATAACAACATCACGCACAGAGGCTTGTTGCTTCAGATAAAAAAATGCACACATTCAATAGAATGTGTGCCAAGTCTACAAAGGAGAAATAGAGGAGAAACTATTAACTGACTACTCGAACCAGCTAACGGAATGAATTATGCAGCTTTTCCGGTCAAAAAGCAAGCGGTTTTCTTGTTAAATTTCTTAAAGGATAGAATTTTAAACGATAAAAGTAATTAAATTTCAAAGAGGGCGGAGATAAAAAAATGCACACATCCGATTGAATGTGTGCCAAGTCTACAAAGGAGAAATAGAGGAGAAAAATCAAGCTGCATCAAGCAACTCAACGGCGGTAATTATCCGCCGTTTCTTATCCGCTGTCAATTATTTTTTGAAAATTTACCCGACCGATTCAAATTTTGCAAAAAACTTGCACGATGGCTATCCGGTAACAAATTCCTTCAAAAACCAGTCAATCCGTTTATTCAAAAAATCATATGCTTTCATCGTGTTTCCTTTTCGGTTGAAACCCCGCCCTTTAGGGCGGCAGGATCAGACTTTATTCAGGAGGGGCGTAAGCCCTTCCGAATCAGGGCGGCACATAGGGCGGTGCTTTATGTGTCGTCCTGTGTGTTGAAACATCGAAATAAACTTTTGATTTTTCTTTATCGGCTGTTGCTTTTGATTCGCTAAATTTGCCGAAATTCAAATCCTCCGGATGTATTTTTTTGCGGGCATTGTGCGGATAAATCGCCGTTTTGTCCCTTGTCAGGTTTTGTGCATATCGGGAAAACTGAAATCGTCCGCACCTGCGCCCGTGTTGATTCGTCCCTTGCCATCTTGGGATATATCCAGCAAAATCGGCATATCGGTATTTTGATTGGTGTGTTGAGAAAATGACCCCGTTATTTAGAAAAGCCGTTTGGCTGCTGTTTGCCGTTTCGGTCTGTGCATTTGCCGGTTCTTTGGCGGCACAGTATGTTTTGGGTATGGAGCCTTGCGTTTTGTGCATCAGTCAGCGGTTGTGCGTTTTGGCAACCGCATTGTGTGCGGCAATTGTTCTGATGTGCAGACCAAGAAGAAGGGCAGGCGGTTTGTTCGGTGCTGTCTTTATCAGCATTCCTGCCGTTACGGGTATTTCTGTTGCGGCATATCAGTTGTGGCTGCAGTCGCTGCCGCCGGGTACGGCTCCTTCGTGCGGTGCGCCGTGGACGTTTCGATTGAAGGGCTGGCCTTTGTTTGATTGGTTCGAGCCTGTTGTGCGCGGGTTCGGAAATTGTGCCGAACCGGATTATCTGCTGGGAATTGCCTTGCCTGTTTGGGGCGCGGCGTATTTTCTGCTTGTGGTTTTGGCGGTTTGGGCTGCCTGGCTGAAGGCAAAATAAATCAATGCCGTCTGAAAGGTTCAGACGGCATTTTATTGTATGTCTGTTGTGCTGCGTATCAGTCCAGATTCAATACGGCGGAAGTGTAAACGTCTTGCACGTCGTCCAAGTCTTCCAGCGCGTCAATCAGTTTTTGCATTTTGACGGCATCGTCGCCGGAGAGTTCGGTTTCGTTTTGGGCGCGCATGGTTACGTCGCCGTCAACGGATTTGTAACCTGCGGTTTCCAATGCCGCTTTCACGCTCGCCCAATCGTTTGGTGCGGTGATGACTTCAATCGAACCGTCGTCGTTGGCAACCACGTCTTCCGCACCGGCTTCCAAAGCCGCTTCCATCAGCGCGTCTTCATCAACGCCGGGTTCAAATACCAAATAACCTTGATGTACGAAGTTGAACGCTACGCAGCCGTCGGTACCCAAGTTACCGCCGTTTTTGGTGAACGCATGGCGTACGTCGGCAACAGTGCGAGTTTTGTTGTCGGTCAGACAGTCCACCATCAGTGCTGCACCGCCGATGCCGTAGCCTTCGTAGCGCAATTCGATGTATTCCACGCCTTCCAAGTTGCCCGTACCTTTGTCGATGGCACGTTGCACATTGTCTTTGGGCATATTGTTTTCGGCTGCTTTTTCCAAAGCCAGACGCAGGCGCGGGTTGGCACCGGGGTCGCCGCCGCCCATACGCGCCGCAACGGTGATTTCTTTGATTAAACGGGTGAAGATTTTGCCGCGTTTGGCATCCTGACGGGCTTTTTTATGCTGGATATTCGCCCACTTGCTATGGCCTGCCATAAATTTCCTTTCTTATTTCAAATAATTAATCTGTTTTTGTCAGATTTTTTACGGTCGGTATTTTAACATAAGTTGCAAGCACCCAAAATATCCTGTTTTATGCCGCGCCGTTGTCTATGCCGTCTGAAGGCGATTTCCTCCGCTTTCCGCTTAAAAATAAAGAAATATTTTAATTAACGATATTTTACGGTATGATGGCACAGCTTCTCCCCGATTGTTGACAATTGAAGGCATCTGTTGCGGCAAATACGGTCTGCTCGCCGTGTTTCCTTATTGGAATGTCTTGGGGAAAGCAGTCATTTTAATCGTAAGATAAGGTTTATTTTATGGAAAATATATTGTCTGTTCTGGTGGGTACAGTCAATCGGTTCCTTTGGGACTACCTGTTGATTTACGCCCTTTTGGGTATCGGCCTGTTTTTTACGCTGTATCTTGGTGCGCCGCAGATTACCAAGCTGGGCGCGGGATTCAAATCCGTATTCGGCGGCTTGTTTGCCAAAGGCGATAAAGACGATAAGTCCTTATCGCAGTTTCAGGCGTTGGCGGTTGCCATATCCGCGCAAATCGGTACGGGCAACGTTGCCGGTGTGGCGACCGCCATTACCGCAGGCGGGCCGGGCGCGATTTTTTGGATGTGGCTTTCTGCCGTTTTGGGGATGTCCACGATTTTTGCGGAGGCACTGCTGGCGCAGAAATACCGCGTCGTCAGCCACGGCAAATACATCGGTGGGCCGGCGTTTTACATCACCCACGGTCTGACTCCGAAAATCGGTCGCGGCGCGGCGCGTTTTTTGTCCGGTTTCTTTTCCATTGCGTTGATTATCGCATTGGGCTTTATCGGTAATGCGACACAGGCCAATTCCATTGCTTCTGCCGTTACCATTGCATTTGATGTGCCTTCTTTGGCAGTCGGTATTGTGCTTGCCGTCCTTGCGGGCATGGTTGTGATTGGCGGCGTGAACCGTATTGCCAATATTGCCCAGTTTGTCGTGCCGTTTATGGCGGTTGTTTATATTTTGTGCGCCGTCGTTATCCTGTTTGAATTTTCCGACCATATTGTGCCGATGTTCAACCACATCTTTACCGCCGCCTTCAATCCCGAAGCCGTTTTGGGCGGTGCTGCGGGTATCGGTATGCGTGAAGCGATACGTTTCGGCGTGGCGCGCGGTCTGTTTTCAAACGAAGCAGGTATGGGTTCTACGCCGCACGCCCATGCGACTGCCGACGTGAAACATCCTGTGCAGCAAGGTATGGCGGCATTTGTCGGTGTGTTTATCGATACGATTTTGGTATGTACGGCAACTGCGCTGATTATCCTGCTGACCGATGCCAACCTTTCGGGCGAACAGGGCGCGGCGGTTACTCAATTTGCCTTTAACAAGGCATTTCCGGGCTTCGGTTCGCAATTGCTTGCCGTGTGTCTGACCTTCTTCGCCTTTACGACCATTATCGGCTGGTATTATTTCGGCGAGTCCAACATCCGTTTTCTTTTCAGGGGAAGACACTTGGGCATCTATCGCGCATTGGTTCTGTTTGCCATTGTTTTGGGTACGCTCGGCAAAGTCGATTTGGTTTGGAGTCTGTCCGATATGTTCAACGGCTTTATGGTTATCCCCAACCTGATTGCCTTATTCTTGCTGCGTAAGGAAATCCGTGCCATTTATGATGATTATTTGGCACAGAAAAAAGCGGGTCGGGATTTGTCCTATCAGTATGAATTCCACGAGTTCCACGACAAGGGCTGATGTCCGGCAAACAGAAAACCTCCCAATCTTCAGGAACGGGAGGTTTTGCTTTTCAGACGGCATTCAGATTACATAACCGTACACGCTGACAAATTGGGTGATGCTGCCGCCCAATACGAACAGATGCCAGATTCCGTGCCCGTGTCGGATTTTTTCATCGTTTACAAACCAGTAAATGCCGACGCTGTACAGCATACCGCCTGCCGCCAGCCAAGCCAGTCCTGCCGGCGGGAGTGAGGCTGTCAGGGATTTCATTACCACCAAGACCATCCAGCCCATTACGATATAAATCGCAATAGACAGCAGACGTTTTTCGCTTTTCCGTCCGATAGTGAGTTCTTGTGCGATTCCTGCAGCCGCCAGCAGCCAGGACAGTGAAAATACCGTCCAGCCCGGCCCGTTTCTCAAAGAAACCAGTGCAAACGGTGTGTAGCTTCCGGCAATAAGCACATAAATCATGCAGTGGTCGGTTTTTTTCAAAATGCTTTTCAGTTTTCCGGCTGCAATTCCGTGGTACAGCGAGGAACTCAAATAGAGCAGAAGAAGGCTGATGCCGTAAACCGATACGCTGAAGATACGGTAGCCGTCCCCGTGTCCTATGGTTTTCAGCAGCATCAGCACCAAACCTGCCGCCGCCAGAATCAAACCGCTCAAATGGCTGTAAGTATTGAAGCGTTCGCCTGCATACATCGCACAATCTTTCGGGAAAGTAGAGGCAGTCAGTTTACGCCGATACTTTTGCCTCTGTGTGGGATTTACTCTTTGCCTACACTGTGAATATTCTTGAAAATGTGTGTGTTAAAATCTGTTTTTTATTTTCAGACGGCATTTTATGTTGAATCCATCCCGAAAACTGGTTGAGCTGGTCCGTATTTTGGAAGAAGGCGGCTTTATTTTCAGCGGCGATCCCGTGCAGGCGACGGAGGCTTTGCGCTGTGTGGACGGCAGTACGGAGGAAAAAATCATCCGTCGGGCGGAGATGATCGACAGGGACCGTATGCTGCGGGACACGTTGGAACGTGTGCGTGCGGGGTCGTTCTGGTTGTGGGTGGTGGCGGCATCGATGATGTTTACCGCCGGATTTTCAGGCACTTATCTTCTGATGGACAATCAGGGGCTGAATTTCTTCCTGATTTTGGCGGGCGTGTTGGGCATGAATACGCTGATGCTGGCAGTATGGTTGGCAACGTTGTTCCTGCGCGTGAAAGTGGGGCGGTTTTTCAGCAGTCCGGCGACGTGGTTTCGGGGCAAAGACCCTGTCAATCAGGCGGTGTTGCGGCTGTATGCGGACGAGTGGCGGCAACCTTCGGTACGTTGGAAAATAGGCGCAACGTCGCACAGCCTGTGGCTCTGCACGCTGCTCGGAATGCTGGTGTCGGTATTGTTGCTGCTTTTGGTGCGGCAATATACGTTCAACTGGGAAAGCACGCTGTTGGGCGATTCGTCTTCGGTACGGCTGGTGGAAATGTTGGCATGGCTGCCGTCGAAACTCGGTTTCCCTGTCCCCGATGCGCGGGCGGTAGTTGAAGGTCGTCTGAACGGCAATATCGCCGATGCGCGCGCGTGGTCGGGCTTGTTGGTCGGCAGCATAGCTTGCTACGGCATCCTGCCGCGTCTCTTGGCTTGGGTAGTGTGTAAAATCCTTTTGAAAACAAGTGAAAACGGCTTGGATTTGGAAAAACCCTATTATCAGGCGGTTATCCGCCGCTGGCAGACGCAAATCGTCGATGCGGATACGTGCCGCGAAACCGTGTCCGCCGTTTCGCCGAAAATCGTCTTGAACGATGCGCCGAAATGGGCGGTCATGCTGGAGACCGAGTGGCAGGACGGCGCGTGGTTCGAGGGCAGGCTGGCGCAAGAATGGCTGGATAAAGGCGTAGCGGCGAATCGGGAAGAGCTTGACGCGCTGGAAGCCGAGTTGAAACAGAAACCCGCCCAGCTTCTCATCGGCGTGCGCGCGGAAACCGTCCCCGACCGCGGCGTGTTGCGGCAGATTGTGCGGCTTTCGGAAGCGGCGCAGGGCGGCGCGGTGGTGCAGCTTTTGGCGGAACAGGGGCTTTCAGACGACCTTTCGGAAAAGCTGGAACATTGGCGTAACGCGCTGACCGAATGCGGCGCGGCGTGGCTGGAACCCGACAGGGCGGCGCAGGAAGGTCGTCTGAAAACCAACGACCGCACTTGAAACGCCCCATAAAGCCGCCATCCTTAAAAGGTCGTCTAAAAATCCATTCTTCAAAAACATCATGAGCAAACAATCCCTTTCCCTCGCCGTCGTGGGACACACCAACACCGGCAAAACCTCGCTCCTGCGCACCCTGTTGCGCGACAGCGGCTTCGGCGAAGTCAGAAACGCCCCATCGACCACACGCCATGTCGAAGAAGCCGCCATCAGCGACGGCGCGGACACGCTGGTTTTCCTGTACGACACGCCCGGACTCGAAGACGCGGGCGGCGTACTGGAATGGCTGGAAACCCATACGGATGCCCGTTCGGACGGCATCGAGCGGCTGCAACAGTTTCTTGGCAGCCACGGCGCGCATCATGATTTCAATCAGGAAGCCAAAGTCTTACGGCAAGTCTTGCAAAGCGATATGGCAATGTACGTCATCGACGCGCGCGAGCCGGTTCTTGACAAATACAGGGACGAGTTGACCGTCCTGTCGTGGTGTGCCAAACCCGTTATGCCCGTGTTCAACTTTACCGGCGGACAGCCTCCCGAATCGTGGACAACCATGCTGGCGAGGAGAAACCTGCACGTTTTCGCGGGGTTTGATACCGTCGCCTTTGATTTTGAAGGCGAACTGCGCCTGTGGGAAAACCTCGCCACCATGTTGCCCGAACGCAGCACACTCGACCGCCTGACAGCCATGCGCCGGCGCGAATGGCAGCGGCTGGACGGCGAAGCGCGCCGCGAAATCGCCGATTTCCTGCTCGATGCCGCCGCCTTCAGGCAGGAAGTGGACGAAAACGAGGATACCGCCACCGTGTTGCAGACCATGCAGGCGGAAATACGCCAGCTCGAACGGCAGATGCAGCAGCGGCTGTTTGCCCTCTACCGTTTCTACCACAGCGAAATTGACGGCGGCGACTGGATGCCGCAAGCCTTCCGCCAAGATCCGTTCGACAGAGAATTGCTCAAACAATACGGCATCCGCACCGGCACGGGCGCGGCAACCGGCGCGCTCATCGGCTTGGGGCTGGACATCGCCACACTCGGCGGCTCGCTCGGATTGGGTACGGCAATCGGCGGCTTTTTGGGCGGCATCCTGCCCAATACCCGCACCATTTCCGACAAACTTGCTGGTCGCCAAACCTTGCACACCGACCCCGAAACCCTGACCCTACTCGCCGCCCGCGCCCTCGATCTGCTCCACGTCCTGCAAACGCGTGGTCACGCGGCGCAGTCGGATATCGAGTTGCACAGCCGCAAAGCCCCGTGGGACGCCGCCAGACTCCCGCCCGAACTCAACAAAGCCCGCAGTCATTGGAAATGGTCGTCCCTCAATACGCACCGCCCCGAAACCAGCCGCGCCGAACGCGCCGGATATGTGGAGAAACTTCAAATCCGACTGTCGGGAAAATAATGCCGTCTGAAGCCTGTTTGTATGGCAAGTCAGATTCAAATCGGGATAGGGCAGGAGGGTCACTGAAGTCGATTTGCGACAAAAAACGGGTTCTGTATGATACAGAACCCGTTTTGTATGCCGTCTGAATGCTTCAGACGGCATTTTATTTGCAAAGGAATTACAGGCTGCGGGCAACTTCGACGATGTCGAAGCATTCCAGTTGGTCGCCTTCCATAATCTCGTTGTAGCCTTTGAGCATCAGACCGCACTCGAAGCCCATACGGACTTCTTTTACGTCGTCTTTATAGCGTTTCAACGAAGCCAGTTCGCCCGTGTGGATGACCACGTTGTTGCGGATGAGGCGGACATGGGAATCGCGTTTGACCACGCCGTCGGTAACCATACAGCCTGCAATGTTGCCGACTTTGGAAACGGAGATGACCTGACGGATTTCGACCGTGCCGGTTACCTGTTCTTTCTCTTCCGGGGAAAGCATACCGCTCATCGCCGCCTTCACGTCGTCGATGGCATCGTAGATGATGTTGTAGTAGCGGATTTCCACGTTTTCATTTTCGGCAAGTTTGCGCGAAGAGGCATCCGCACGCACGTTAAAGCCGATGATGAATGCGCCCGAAGCGATGGCAAGGTTGACATCCGATTCGGTAATACCGCCCACGCCGCTGTGCAATACGTTCACTTTCACCTCGTCGGTGGACAGTTTTTTCAGGCTGCCCGCCAAAGCCTCGTAAGAGCCTTGAACGTCTGCCTTGATGATGACCGACAAAGATTGGGCTTGGGTTTCGCCCATATTGTTGAACATGTTTTCCAGTTTCGCAGCCTGTTGCTTGGCCAAGCGTACGTCGCGGTATTTGCCTTGGCGGAAGAGGGCGATTTCGCGCGCTTTTTTCTCGTCGGCCAATACCATCGCATCTTCGCCTGCGTTCGGAACGTCGGACAAGCCGAGGATCTCGACCGGAATAGACGGGCCTGCTTCGTTAATGGCTTTGCCGTTTTCGTCGACCATCGCGCGGATTTTGCCGAATGCCGTACCGGCCAGCAGCATATCGCCTTTTTTCAGCGTACCGCTTTGAACCAGCAATGTGGCAACCGCGCCGCGCCCTTTGTCCAAGCGCGCCTCGACGATGATGCCTTTGGCGGGCGCATCGACAGGTGCGGTCAGTTCCAAGACTTCGGCTTCGAGTAATACGGCTTCGAGCAGTGCGTCAATGTTCGTTCCTTTTTTGGCGGATACGTCGATAAACTGTACATCGCCGCCCCATTCGTCAGGCACAACTTCGTGTGCGGTCAGCTCTTGGCGGATACGCTCTGGGTTGGCGGCTTCTTTATCGATTTTGTTGACGGCAACCACCATCGGTACACCCGCAGCTTTGGCGTGGGCAATCGCTTCAATGGTTTGCGGCATCACGCCGTCGTCGGCCGCGACCACAAGAATCACGATGTCGGTTGCTTTCGCACCGCGTGCGCGCATAGCGGTAAACGCTTCGTGGCCCGGGGTATCGAGGAAGGTAATCACGCCGCGCGGCGTTTTGACGTGGTACGCGCCAATGTGCTGCGTAATGCCGCCTGCTTCGCCCTGTACCACTTTGGCACGGCGGATGTAGTCCAGCAGCGAGGTTTTGCCGTGGTCAACGTGGCCCATGACGGTAACGACGGGCGGACGCGGCAATGCTTCGGCTTCCACTGCTTCCGCACCCTCGTCCAAGAAGGCTTCCGGATCGTCCGCTGCGGCAGGTTTGCCGATATGGCCGAGTTCTTCCACCACGATCAGGGCGGTGTCTTGGTCGATGGATTGGTTGATGGTTACCATCATGCCCATCTTCATCAGGGCTTTGACCACTTCCACGCCTTTGACCGCCATTTTGTGCGCCAAATCGGCAACGGTAATGGTTTCGGGAACCAAAACTTCATGAACGACAGGTTCGGTCGGTGCTTGGAAGGCGTGCTGGTTCGGCTCGAGTTTGAGTTTTTTGCCTTTTTTACCGCCGCGTACGCGCTCATCGTCACCATTGCGCGCATTGTTGCGGTCGCGTCCGCCTTTTCCGCCTTTGCCTTTGGCGTTGCGGCCTTGACCTTCGTCATCACGGTTGCGGCGGTCTTCTTTTTTCGCTTTTGCCGGATTGACAGGTTTGTTTTCGACGGCCGGTGCGGCTGCCTGCGGTTTCTCGGCAGTTTTGGCGGGACGCTGTCTGCCGGTTTTGGCTTCCTGTGCGGCTTTTGCCTGTTGTTCTGCCTGTTGTTTCATGGCTTCGCGGCGTGCCTGGCGTTCCTGTTTCTCTTTCAACAGGGCTTCCTGGTGGGCGCGAAGTGCGGCGGCACGGCGAGCCTCTTCATCGCGTTGCGCCTGTTCTTCCGCGCTGACCACGGGTTGCGGCACGGCAGGTGCGGCAGGTTTCGCCGGTTTTTTGGCATCTTTGCCTTTGCCGTTTCGCTCGTGTTTCGGCTTGGCGGCTTTTTCTTTGGGCTCGGCGGGTTTTTCAGACGGCATTTTGTCGGCTTGGACTTTTTCCGCTTTGCTTTCTTCGGCGGGTTTGGTTTCCGCCGCAACGGGTGCGGTTTCGGCTTTTGCTTCGGTGGGTTTCTGCGCGGCAGGTTTGGCTTTGTTGCCTGCTTTTGCCGCTTTCAGTTTTGCCACTTCCGCTTCTGCCTTGGCACGGGCTTCTGCGCGTGCGGCAGCTTCGGCTCGGGCTTTTGCCGCGTCTTCTGCCGTCTGCTCCGGCTGGACAGGTGCGGCTTGGGTTTGGGCGGCTTTTACCTGTGCTGCCAATTCTTCGGCAGAAGGAATGTTGACAGTGCGTCCGCGTTTGCGTGTTTCGACTTTTACGCCGTCAACGGTGCTGACTTCGGTTTTGGTGCGGCGGATGCTGATGGTGCCGCCGTTGCTGCCGTTTTTCTTGGTCAGGTAGGCGTTCAGAAGCTGTTTGTCGTCCAGCGTCAGGGAATCGCTGCCGCTGTTTTTGCTGACGCCGGCTTCTTTCAACTGTTTCAACAGGTCTTCGACGGGGCGTTTCAGCTCGGCGGCAAATTGTTCTACGGTTGTGTTACTCATCTGTACCCCCTTTATTTGTCTTCGGTAAACCAGTGTTCGCGTGCGGTCAGGATGACGGCTTTTGCGGTTTCTTCGTTTACACCGGTGATTTCAATCAGTTCGTCCACGGCAAGCTCTGCCAAGTCGTCGCGGGTGGTAATGCCTGCTTCGGCAAGGCTGCGGAGCATATCGGCATCTACGCCTTCGAGGTTGCGCATATCGTCGGATACTTCGCCCAGTTTTTCTTCGGCGGCAATCGCCATGGTCAGGATGGCATCGCGGGCGCGGTTGCGGAGCATATCGACGATTTCTTCGTCAAATCCTTCAATGGCAAGCAGTTCGGCGGCAGGAACATAGGCGACTTCTTCCAAGGTTGCAAAACCTTCTTGAACCAACACGTCGGCGGTTTCTTCATCCACATTCAAGTGATCCATAAACAGGCGGCGGATGGCGGCATCTTCTGCCGCATTGCGTTCGTCTGCCTCGGCGGAAGTCATAATGTTGAGCTGCCAGCCGGTCAGGTCGGAGGCGAGGCGCACGTTTTGACCGCCGCGCCCGATGGCGAGCGCGAGCTGGTCTTCGGATACGATGACATCGACGGCGTGTTTGTCTTCGTCGATGACGATGCGGCTGACTTCGGCGGGGGAAAGTGCGCTCATGACGAATTGGGCAGGCTCGGGCGACCAAAGGACAACGTCGATGCGTTCGCCGGACAATTCGTTGCTGACCGCGTTGACACGCGAACCGCGAACGCCGATACAGGTGCCTTGCGGATCGATGCGCTGGTCGTTGGCTTTGACGGCGACCTTGGCACGTTGTCCCGGGTCGCGGGCGACAGCGCGGATTTCAAGCATGCCGTCTGCAATTTCAGGTACTTCATTGGCGTACAGTTTGACGAGGAAATCGCCGGAAGTACGGCTCAGGATGACTTGTTTGCGGCCGGTGTTGCCGATTTCTTCGACGCGCAGGAAGAGGGCGCGGATGCGGTCGCCGCTGCGGAAGTTTTCGCGCGGAATCATTTGGTCGCGCGGAATCAGCGCGTCCAGTTTGCCGGCAACGACTTCGACGATGATGCCGTGGCGTTCGACGCGTTTGACCGTGCCGGACACGATGTCTTCTTTGATGGCGAGAAACTCGTTCAGATTCTGCTCGCGCTCCGCATCGCGGATGCGTTGCAGGATGATTTGTTTGGCGGTTTGCGCGGCTTGGCGGCCGAAGCCTTCGTTGGGCAGCTGCTCTTCATAGTATTCGCCGATTTGGATGGTAGTGCCGGGAATTTCCTCTTGGATTTCCTCGATGGTTTTTTCGACATCGGGATAGGTATAGTCTTCATCGGCGACAATCAGCCAACGGCGGAAGGTTTGGTATTCGCCGGTATCGCGGTTGATTTGGACGCGCACGTCCATGTGTTCGCGGTCTGCCTTTTTCTTGGCGGCGGTAGAGAGTGCGAATTCCAGTGCTTGGAAGACGACTTCCGCATCAACGTTTTTTTCGCTTGCCAGTGCTTCTGCCAGCTGTAACATTTCACGACTCATTTTGAAAATCTCCAATATTGCTGTGTTTTAGAATTTGAATTCGGGGCGCAGACGGGCTTTGTCGATGTTGTCCAACCCGATTTGCACGGTTTTGCCGTCGAAGGATACGGTAACGGTATCGTTTTCGCAGCCTTCGATTTTACCGATAAAGTTTTTTTGACCGTCTATCGGCAGGCGGGTTTTGATTTTTGCCTGCTGACCGGTAAAGCGCACGAAGTCGGCGGCTTTTTTCAAGGGGCGGTCGAGTCCGGGGCTGGAAATTTCCAGGTTTTTATAGTCGATGTCTTCCACCATAAACACGCGGCTCAAGTGGTTGCTGACGGTTGCGCAATCTTCGACGGTAATGCCGCCTTCTTTGTCGATGAACACGCGCAATGTTCCTTGCGCGGTCAGTTCGAAATCGACCAGTTCGTAGCCCAGGCCGGGCAGGGTTTTTTCGAGGATGGTTTGAATATCCATGCTGCTCCCTATGTACATAATAAAAAAATGGCCCCGTGGCCATTTTTCGTCAAAGTTGAAAAATCGGCGTGATTATAACCGCTTTTGCGGAGAAATGAAAGTGTTGATTTATTTTGTGTTTTTGGGACGGAAAAAGCGGGTGTAAGGGAGGTTTGTAATGGGAAATCGTGAATATTGTTGACAAAACAAATGTATCTATTTGTCGTTGGCATGATTTTTATGTTTATAAATCAATATATTGATATTATTTTCCGTGTTCGGTCGGCATGGAGTCGGGCGGAGGACAGGTATTTCCCATCCTTGCACAAAGCCTGCTGCAAGCCTAAAATCGGGCGGGTTATTGTTCAGAATCAGGGCTGCATCATGTCTCTTTATCCGATTTACAATTTTTCCGCCGGCCCCGCCGTGTTGCCTGAAGCCGTGTTGGAAACGGCGCGGCAGGAAATGACGGACTACAACGGTACGGGTTTTTCCGTGATGGAAATGAGCCACCGTTCGGAAATGTTTTTGAGCATCCTGCATCATGCGGAACAGGATTTGAGGCAGCTTTTGAAAGTGCCTGACAACTATAAGATATTGTTTCTGCAGGGCGGAGCAACAACCCAATTTAATATGGCAGCCATGAATCTGGCACACGGTTTCCGCACTGCCGACGCGGTGGTAACGGGCAACTGGAGCCGTATCGCTTATGAACAGATGAGCCGTTTGACCGATACGGAAATCCGTTTGGCGGCGCATGGCGGCGAGCAGTTCGACTATCTCGACCTGCCGCCTGTGGAAACGTGGGATGTTGCACCCGATTCGGCGTTTGTCCATTTTGCCGTCAATGAAACTGTCAATGGGCTGCAATACCGTGAAGTGCCTCGCCTTTCAGACGGCATGCCGCCGTTGGTGTGCGATATGTCCAGCGAGATTCTGTCGCGTGAGTTTGATGTTGCCGACTACGGACTGATTTACGCAGGCGCACAAAAAAACATCGGGCCGGCAGGAGTTACGGTGGTGATTGTGCGTGAGGATTTGCTCGAGCGTTGTCCGAACGATATTCCCGATGTGTTCAACTACCGTTCTCATTTGAACCGCGACGGTATGTACAACACGCCGTCAACTTACGCGATTTATATGTCGGGGCTGGTGTTCCGCTGGCTGCAGGCGCAGGGCGGTGTGAAAAAAATTGAAGCGGTCAATAGGCTGAAGGCGCAAACCTTGTATGAGACGATAGATGGCAGCGGCGGTTTTTACATCAACGATATTCATCCTGATGCGCGATCCAAAATGAACGTGGTCTTCAAAACTGAAAGCGAGGATTTGGACCGCCGCTTTGTGTTGGAAGCCGAGTTGCAGGGCTTGTGCCTGCTCAAGGGTTATAAAACCGTCGGCGGGATGCGCGCCAGCATTTACAATGCGATGCCGCTCGAAGGCGTGCGGGCTTTGGCGGATTTTATGCGCGATTTCCAACGGCGTTACGGTTGATTTTCAAATGCCGCCTGAATGCGTTTCAGACGGCATTTCTTTTCGGTTTTCTGCCGTAATGGTATTGCTGTACGCTTTGTGTTATAAACCCTGCTTCCGGAATGATTTGAAAGACGATGATATGGACGCTTTGCAGCTTTTGACTACCCGACGCTCTTCAAAAAAACTGGCGGCGCCGGTTCCCAATTCGGAGCAGTTGGAACAAATATTGCAGGCGGCAACCCAAGTTCCCGATCACGGCAATATGCGCCCGTTCCGTTTTACCGTGATTCAGGGGGACACTGCTTTGCAGCGTTTCCGCCGTATTTTGGCGCAGACGGTTGACGCGTTGAATTTCGGCGCGGAGGCGTTGCAGAAGGCGGAAAAAGTGGGCAATATGGCTCCGATGGTTATTGGTGTAACGTTTGCGCCCAACCGCGATGTGCCTAAGCCGAAACCGGAATGGGAACAGATGCTGACGGCGGGTTGTGCGGCGTATGCGCTGCAATTGGCGGCAACGGCGCAAGGTTTCGACAATGTCTGGATAACGGGGATGTGGGTCAACAGCCCCTTGTTGCGGGAGGCTTTCGGTTGTGCGGATAAGGATAAAATCATCGGGCTGATGATGATCGGCACGCCGACAGAGGAAGCGCATAAGCCCAAGAATACCGATTTGGAAGCGTTTGTCAGCCATTGGTAAACGGAATCTCAAGCAAAATGCCGTCTGAAAGGCTTTCAGACGGCATTTTTCCATGCGTTTTAAACAGGGTTCATGAAACGCCCGATGCGTTCGGGGGAAATTTCCGGCGTTGCACCATGTTCGGAGGCGACCAGCGCACCAAGTGCGCAGGAAAAGGCGAGGGCATATTGGGGTTCCGCGCGGTTGAGTAGCTGATAAATCAGACCGCCAAGGAAACTGTCTCCCGAGCCGACGGTATCGGCAACTTCGATTTTAAATCCGCCGTGTCGGAAAAATTCCCCGTTTTTGTACAGGACTGCGCCGTGGCTGCCCAAGGTTACGCAAAGAGTGTCTGTATCGGTCAGTTTTGCCAGATAAACGATGTTTTGCTCCAAACTGTGATAGGGCGATCCGTAAATCTTTGACAGTTCGTAGAGTTCGTCATCGTTGAGTTTGACGACATCAGCCTGTTTCATAGTTTCTAAAATCAGGGAAGCGTCGTAATGCGGTTTGCGCAGGTTGACATCGAAGATTTTGAATTTTGCCTGTTGCAGCAGGCTGTTTAAAGTTTTTCGGGAGGTTTCGTCGCGCATGGCCAGGCTGCCGAAAATAAAGGCATCGGATTGGGCAACGCGGTGCAGTGCTGCTTCTTCTGTCCGGATGCCGTCCCATGCACAGGGATAGACAATTTCGTAGGATGCGCTGCCTTGGGCATTCAGCGACACTTTAACCTGACTGGTGGGATAATCCGGATGAATCTGGACAAAGTCGGAAACGATGTTCTTTTGTTGTATTTGTCGGACAAGTTCTTCTCCGTCGCCATCATTTCCCCTACTGCTGATAATGGCGGTATCCATACCGAGCGATTGTAATCTGTACAGCACGTTTAAAGGTGCGCCGCCCAAAATTTTTCCATCAGGGAAAGTATCCCACAGTATCTCGCCGAAGCCGGTAATTTTCATTGGATTTCCTTGGTTTGGATAAATAGTCGGAAAGTTTGACGGCTTTGCAGACCGTCGCTGATCGGGAATGTAGTAATACTCCGAATGAGTTTTATAAATTTCGTTGGAAAAATAAAACGTTGTCGGTATTTTGACGGGTTTGCCGCAAAGGTGGTTTGATTCACCGCAAGATAATTTTGTTTTTTCCTACAAAATATTGCTTGAAATTGCAAGATGATGAAACAAAACTAGAATTTTCGGGCAAAAAACGGCGGTACTTTTCAGTACCGCCAAAGCTGCTTTGGTAATTGAAGGGGTTATCGGCTTGCGCAACGGAAGCCCAAGTTGTGCAAGACATATTTGGATTGCAGGCTGGTGCGGATGCCGTAGCGGAGGAAGGCGGCATAGTTGGACGAGTCGCTCGACCCGATAGACGCGCCGCTGCAAAACATTTGCGCATTGGCATTGCCGGAAGAAAGCAGGCTGCTGTTGAAATCTTCCGTCCATTCCCAAATCAGCCCGTGCATATCGTAAACGCCCCAGTAGTTCGGGCGGCCTTTGCCGACATCGTGCAGGCCTTTCCGTCCGCCGTCGGCATACCAATCGAGAATAGTGCGGTTGTAGCCGGGTTCGTTTGAACCGTTTTTCTGAGTAGCAGAGGCAAGTCCGGCAAATTCCCATTCGTCGATGGTCGGCAGGCGTTTGCCTTGTGCGGCGCAATAGGCGTTGGCGGCAAACCAGGAAACATTGGTTACCGGCTGTTTTAATTCGCTTGCCTTTGGTGCATAGCTGTGGCTGCCATTTTTAATCCAGTGTTTCAGATAAGAAGGCTCCGCCTGTTTGGAACTGACCCTGCCTTTTTGCCATTGGGGGTGGCTGTTGACAAATTCGGCAAACTCGGCATTGGTAACGGGATATTTATCCAGTTTGAACGGTTTGACTTTAATCAGGCCGGTATCTTTTTTCAGATAAAGCGGGCGGTAGCTGCCGCCTTCGATTTGAACCATTTCGGCAGACGCCGCTTGAGTGCCGGCGAGTGCCGCACAGAGAAAGAGTAACCGGGCAAACTTCATATTATGCCTCCTGACAGGCGGTTAAAATTGATTTTTCAGACGGCATTTTAAACGAAAAGCTGCGAATGCCGTCTGAAGAATCAATCTTCCGAAAGGAAAGATTGGTTGTTAAAAAACCACTGCCGTGCGTAATGAAGTACGGCGGCAGTGGTTTGTCCCGCTAATGACGGGGATCCGGTTTAATAAACGCTTTTTTCGGATGCAGAGGCTGCCGGGGCAGAAGCAGCCAGTGCGGAAGCAGCAGGGGCAGAAGCCGCGCCGCTGCCGGCGTAAGCGGTATCACTCAATTTTTGAGTCATAATTTCAGGGTTTTCCGCACCCTCTACTTTCAATTGGCCCAACGCGCCTTTGTTGAATGCGCGGAAGATGGAGTGGTCGACCAAAGTGTAGCTGCCCGGGATATCGACTTTGAATTCGACAATGGCAGAGCCGCCGGCAGGAACGATGGTGCTTTGTACGTTTTCGTTAATCAGCTTGCCGCCTTCAACATAAACTTTGTCGAAGATTTCGCCGATGACGTGGAAGGAAGACACCAGGTTCGGACCGCCGTTACCGACGTACATACGCACGGTTTCGCCTGCTTTGGCTTTCAGCGCGTTATCGCCGGCGATAGAACCTACATGACCGTTGAATACGACGTATTCAGGCTGTTCGGCAACGGCTTTGTCCATGTCGAACGGTTGCAGGCCTTGCGCGCCTTTTTTGCCTTTGGTGTAGAAGTCGCCTTGGACGATGTAGAACTCTTTATCCACTTTTGGCAGGCCTTCTTTAGGCTCGACCAAAATCAGGCCGTACATACCGTTGGCGATGTGCATACCGACCGGCGCGACGGCGCAGTGGTAGATGTACAGACCCGGTTGCAGGGCTTTGAAGCTGAATGTGGAAGTGCGACCCGGGGCGGTAAAGGTCGCGGCTGCACCGCCGCCCTGACCGGTTGCGGCGTGGAAGTCAACGTTGTGCGGAACGGTAGAAGACGGGTTGTTGGAGAATTCGACTTCTACAGTATCGCCTTCGCGTACGCGGATCATGCGGCCCGGAACGTCGCCGTCAAATGTCCAGTAGTGGTATTCCACCCCGTCGTCCATTTTCATGGTTTTTTCGACGGTTTCCATTTTCACGCGGACTTTGGCAGGGTAGTCGCGGTCGATTGCGGGAGGTACTTCGGGAGCGTGGGTGGTAACCGCATCGATGACGGGCAGTTCGCCTGCAGGCGTTTCGGCGGCAGCTTGTGCGGCGGAACTTGCGGCTTCTGCGGAAGCGGCAGGGGTTTCGGCAGGAGCTTGAGCAGCTTGTTCGCCACCGCAGGCGGCTAAAGCAAACATAGAAGCGATAATTGCAGCTAAGGCTTGGCGTTTCATGATGTTTTCCTTTTGTAAGAAAAGTAAATTGTCCTGAAAGGATTGGTTAAGAACTTGGTGTGATTATGCGGTTGCCCCATTGCGGGCATTTTGATTTAAGTCAAATAATTCATAAAATATGAACTTAAAATGACACTTCTAATACTTTATAACTACTAAAAATTACAATGAATAGGCTGATTTGCCAGGGTTTCGGCAGAGCAGGCAAAGGCAGGGCAATTCCCGAGTAAAGAATAATGATAGTTATTATCATATATGTATTTGTTTTATATGTGAGTTTGTTTGAACAAATGTTTATTTGCGCGGTAAACCGTGCTACAATCTTTAACATTCATATTCTGTGAATTTTAAACAACTGCTTTATTAAAAGGAGCTCTCAAAATGGGACAGTACAAGAAGCTGTGGTACTTGCTGTTTGCCGTTCTGGCAGTATGCTTTACCATTCTTGGCTATATGGGCAGCGAGGTTTATAAGAAAGCCCCGCCTTACCCCGAACAGGTCGTTTCCGCATCCGGCAAGGTCTTGATGACGAAAGACGATATTTTGGCAGGTCAGTCTGCATGGCAGACTACCGGCGGTATGGAGGTCGGTTCGATTCTGGGCCACGGCGCATATCAGGCTCCGGACTGGACGGCGGACTGGCTGCATCGTGAGTTGGTTGCCTGGTTGGATCTGACTGCGCAAGAAACTTACGGTAAAAAATTTGACGAAGTTTCTCCTGAAGAACAAGCTGTTCTGAAAACACGTTTGGCTGACGAATACCGCAACCAAAGCCGTGTTAAGGAAGACGGCAGCGTCGTCATCAGCGATACGCGCGTGAAAGCCATCGAAAGCATCCTGCCGTACTACCACGGTGTTTACGGCGACGATCCCGCGCTGCAAACCACCCGCGAACACTTTGCAATGAAAAACAACACATTGCCAAGCCAAGAAGCGCGTGAAAAACTGTTCGACTTCTTCTTCTGGACTTCTTGGTCTGCTTCGACCAACCGTCCCGGCGAGGTCTTTACCTACACCAACAACTGGCCGCACGAGCCTTTGATCAACAACGTACCGACCACTGAAAACTATATGTGGTCATTCACCAGCGTTGTTCTTCTGTTGATGGGCATCGGTTTGTTGATGTGGGGTTATTCTTTCCTGACCAAACACGAAGAAGTGGAAGTTCCGGCTGAAGATCCTATTTCTAAGGTTCAGTTGACTCCTTCGCAAAAAGCATTGGGCAAATATGTATTCCTGACAGTTGCCCTGTTTGTGGTACAAGTATTGTTGGGTGGTCTGACTGCGCACTATACCGTCGAAGGTCAAGGTTTCTATGGCATTGACGAAGCACTGGGCTTCGAAATGTCCGATTGGTTCCCTTATGCCTTGACCCGTACTTGGCACCTTCAATCCGCCATCTTCTGGATTGCAACCGGTTTCCTGACAGCAGGTCTGTTCTTGGCTCCGATTGTGAACGGCGGTAAAGATCCTAAGTTTCAACGTGCCGGTGTGAACTTCCTGTACATCGCCCTGTTCATCGTGGTCGGCGGTTCTTACGCAGGTAACTTCTTTGCGTTGACGCACATCCTTCCCCCCGAATTTAATTTCTGGTTCGGACACCAAGGTTACGAATACCTCGATTTGGGCCGCTTCTGGCAACTCCTGTTGATGGTCGGTCTGTTGTTGTGGCTGTTCCTGATGTTGCGCTGCACGGTTTCCGCCTTCAAAGAAAAAGGCGTAGACAAAAACCTGCTGGCAATCTTTGTCGCTTCTATGGTCGGTGTGGGCGTATTCTACGCACCGGGCCTGTTCTATGGCGAAAAATCCCCGATTGCCGTAATGGAATACTGGCGTTGGTGGGTGGTTCACCTGTGGGTGGAAGGCTTCTTTGAAGTATTTGCCACTGCCGCCTTTGCCTTTGTCTTCTACAATATGGGCTTTGTCCGCCGCAGTACCGCTACTGCATCCACTTTGGCCGCTGCCGCCATCTTTATGTTGGGCGGCGTTCCCGGTACGCTGCACCACCTGTACTTCTCCGGCTCTACCTCCGCCTCTATGGCAATCGGTGCCTGCTTCTCCGCTTTGGAAGTCGTGCCGCTGGTGTTGCTGGGCCGTGAAGCATACGAGCATTGGTCTTACCAACACTTGTCCGACTGGGCGAAACGCCTGCGTTGGCCGCTGATGTGCTTCGTGGCAGTCGCCTTTTGGAATATGATCGGTGCCGGTGTATTCGGTTTCCTGATTAACCCGCCGATTTCCCTGTTCTATATCCAAGGTTTGAATACTTCTGCTGTTCATGCGCACGCCGCCTTGTTCGGTGTGTACGGTTTCTTAGCTCTGGGCTTCGTATTGCTGGTTGCACGCTACTTAAAACCTAATGTTCAATTTGACGACAAACTGATGACTTGGGGTTTCTGGCTGCTGAACGGCGGTCTGGTGGGTATGATTGCCATCAGCCTGTTGCCTGTCGGCGCGATTCAGGCATACGCCTCCATCACGCACGGCCTGTGGTATGCGCGTAGCGAAGAGTTCCTGCAAATGGAAATCTTGGATACTCTGCGTTGGGTTCGTACTGCTGCTGACTTGATCTTCATCGGTGGTGCTGTTTGCGTTGCTATCCAAGCTACCAAAATCGTATTCAGCCGCGATAAATAAGTTTTAGTTTGAATATTGGAAACCGCACCTGCCATCAGGTGCGGTTTTTTTACAGGAAAATGCCGTCTGAAGACTTCAGACGGCATTTGTCCGTTTGCGGGTTTATTCCGAAATATCGGCAACACCGCTTTCGGGGAAGATAGGCAAATCCGGCGGCGGGAGCAGGGTATCCAAAGTCAGGGCGGACGCATCGAGTGTCGGATAGCCTTCAAACGCGACCGAATAACCGCCGTTTCCGTTCATACGGATTCGGGCGTGCGCACCCAGCGGGAAAGTGATTTTGTCGGCAATATGTCCGAATGGGAAACCTGTCAGCACAGGAATTTTTGCCGTACGCGAAATATGGTTGACCACGGTAGAAAAATCATAAGACGAATCGTATACATCGCGGATATTACCCATACGGAAATCGCCGAAAATAATGGCGCGTTGTTTGCCCAAAATACCCGAAAGATACAGCGTATTGAGCATACGTTCGATGCGGTAGGGCTGTTCGCCGACATCTTCGAGAAACAAAATGCCACCGTCGATGTCGGGCATATAAGGCGTACCGGCGAGCGAGGCGAGGACGCTTAAGTTGCCGCCCCACAACGTACCTTCGGTTTCGACATCGGCACGTTGGATATAAGGAACATCAACGGTCGGGCGGTTTTGGGTTACCCCCTTGATAAAGGCATCCATTGTAAACACGCTGGGGGAGGGTTTGCCGAATTCGCTGTATGCCATCGGACCGGCAAAACTCATCATATTTCCTTTTGCCAAGAGTGCCAGCTGGATGGCGCACACATCGCTGAATCCGAAAAACAGCGTGCCGCGTTCGCGCATTCTTGCGCCGAGCGAGGCAAAATCGATATGCGGCAGAATGCGTACCGCACCATAACCGCCGCGCAAACCCATCAGAACTTTAGGCGTGGCAACGCGGCCGGAGGCGACCTCTTGGAAATCTGCCGCGCGTTGTGCGTCCGTACCGGCAAACCGTTGGAAGCGGCGGTTGCCCGCCTGTTGGTTGGTTACGGTAAAACCGGCATTGTAAAGGCGGGTTAAGGCTGTGTTGACGCGATTGGTGTCTTCGGCAAATCCTGACGAAGCGACAATACGCAGAAGATTGTCGGCAGAGTTGGAATGGCGTGGTGGTTCGGGGTACACGGTTCGGGCTTTCGCAACAGGGTGAGAGGGCGCGGATGGGGCATTGTTTGAAGCAGGCGCAGTACCGCAAGCCTGAAGCAGTCCCGCGCCTGCGGCGGCGGTACAGGTTTTCAGGAAACGGCGGCGGGAGGTCGGTTCGGTCATAATTTCCCTTTCATACGGTTTCAGACGGCATCGGCGGGCTTAAAGCAGCTTTTTAAGCTGTTCCGTCCAATCTTGCGGCAGGGTCATACCGTGTTTCCGGACGGGGTTTGCCCAAATCGGCGCAGGGAAAGTCGCATCGTTTTCAAAGCGGGCGATAATATGCCAGTGCAGGTGCGGCACGACATTGCCCAAGCTGGCGAGGTTGATTTTTGCCGGCCGGAACACTTGGCGCATAGCGGCTTCGACTTTGTACACCATTTCCATCAATTCGCCGCGTTCCGCTGCCGAAAGGTCGGTCATTTCGGCAATATGCTTACGCCAAATGACGCGGCAGAATGCAGGCGAACCGCTGTCGTTATGGACGGCGATGACGCGCAGCTTGGGGGTTTGCAGCAAAATATCTTCATCTTGTGCCGTGCAGATGGGGCAGGGTTGGGCGGTCATTTTTCCTTATTCCTGAAAGTGTTTAAAAAACGGTAGGGCAATTTCTGATAGTTTAATTTGTCTGTCCGCATTGCCGTCAATTGTACCACTTCATAGGGCGGTGCTTTATGTGTCGTCCTGTGTGTTGAAACATATCGGACGCGTTTGAACAGTTGTGCGGCAAACTGTTTTAGCGGCAGGCAAGAGATGCCGTCTGAAGCCCATTGTCCGTCATTCCCACACAGGCAGTTGCTACAGTTACTGAAGCCCCTTAGCCGTCGCGTAGGCAGTTGCTACGGTTACTAAATTCCCGTCATTCCCTCAAAAACAGAAAACCAAAATCAGAAACCTAAAATCCCGTCATTCCCGCAGCTCTTCGTCATTCCCGCGAAAGCGGGAATCTAGAACTTTTAAATTTTCAGACGGCTTTTGAATATTGCCGTTGCCCGACGTTTTGGATTCCCGCCTGCGCGGGAATGACGGCAGAGCGGTTTCTGTTGCTCCCGATAAATGCCGCAATCTCAAATCCCGTTATTCTCTCAAAAACAGAAAACCAAAATCAGAAACCTAAAATCCTGTCATTCCCGCAGCTCTTCGTCATTCCCGCGAAAGCGGGAATCTAGAACTTTTAAATTTTCAGACAGCTTTTGAATATTGCCGTTGCCCGACGTTCTGGATTCCCGCCTGCGCGGGAATGACGGTGGGAGAACAATGCCGTCTGAAGCCCGACAAAGCCCCCAATGCCGTCTGAAACCTCGTCATTCCTCTGCTGTCCGCAACTTTTCGTCATTCCCGTGAAAACGGGAATCTAGAACTTTTAAATTTTCAGACGGCTTTTGAATATTGTCGTTGCCCGACGTTCTGGATCCCCGCCTGCGCGGGAATGACGCTGGAGGACGATGCCGTCTGAATCCCATTAGCGGTTTCAGACGGCATTTTTGCCGACGCGGTAATCAGGAAAACTGCGCCGCGCCACGGTTTGCCAAATCGTCGGCGCGTTCGTTTTCCGCGTGTCCCGCGTGTCCTTTCACCCAAGTCCAGCTGACTTGATGCTGTCCGACCAGTGTATCGAGTTCTTTCCACAAATCATCGTTTTTGACGGGCTGTTTGGCGGCGGTTTTCCAGCCGTTGCGTTTCCAACCGTGTATCCAGTTTTCCATGCCGTTTTTAACGTATTGTGAGTCGGTGCAGATGATGACGGTGCAGCGGCGTTTGAGCGATTTCAGCCCTTCGATGACGGCGGTCAGCTCCATGCGGTTGTTGGTGGTCTGCGCTTCGCCGCCGAAAAGTTCTTTTTCGTGGCTGCCGTAGCGCATTAATACGCCCCAGCCGCCCGCGCCGGGATTGCCTTTGCACGCGCCGTCGGTGTAAAGGTAAACGGTTTTATCCATTATTGTGCCTTTGTGTGGTGTCCGGCGTGATTATAAGCGGTTTGCGCGCCGTGCCGTCTGAAAGATTGCGGCGGATTGAAATAGGCATATAATGTGCAACTTTATTTTTGAATATGAAGGAGCGGATAGTGGGTCAAAGTGGCGAGTTGTTTTGTTTCGGACAAATGCCCGTATGGAAGGTGGAAAACCTGCCGGAAGTTTTGTTGTCGGGCTATTCGTCTGAGGAAGGGGAGTGGGTCTGCCTGAATGTGTTGCAGGGCGATGTCGAAGTCCGTGCACCGGACGGGTCGGCGGAGGTTTGGTCGGCGGAAAGCGGCGATTGCGTGTTTGCGCCGCAGCAGGTGTTTTCTGTCAAACCGAAAACGGACGATGCCGAAATCCGTTTGTCGCTGTATTGCGCGGCGGCAGACTATTTTCACAAAAAATACGGCATGAGTGCCACGCATTCTGCAGTGGCGTCGGCTCAGGATACCGTACCGGCGGGCAGGGCGTTGGATATGGGCTGCGGACAGGGGCGCAACGCGCTGTTTCTCGGTTTGAAGGGATTTGAAGTTACTGCAGTCGATCACAATCCGGCCGCCTTGGCAAACGTGGCGGAGCTGGCAGAGGCGGAGGGCTTGAACGTCCGCACGCTGGAATATGACTTGAATGCCGCCGCCCTTCAGGGCGAGTTTGATTATATTGTGGCAACAGTGGTGCTGATGTTCCTGATGCCGCAGCGCGTGCCCGACGTGATTGCCGATATGCAGGCGCATACGGCGGCTGGAGGGTACAATTTGATTGTATCGGCAATGGATACGGCGGATTTCCCCTGTCCGATGCCGTTCCCTTTTAAATTTAAAGAGGGCGAGCTGAAGGATTATTATCGGGATTGGGAGCTGGTCGAATACAAAGAAGAATTGGGTTCTATGCACGCCAAAGACGAAAACGGCAATCCGATACGGTTTAAATTTGTAACCATGCTGGCGAAAAAGCCTGAATAATCCTCAAAAATGCCGTCTGAACATTTTGTTTCAGACGGCATTTTTACGTCTAGTCCCGATACGCCCAATGATTGACCGGACCGTGTCCCGCGCCGATTTCCAAAGGGTTTGAGATTGCCGCCGTGATGTAGGCCTTGGCAGTCTGTACGGCTTCGCAAACGTCCGAGCCTTTTGCCAACTCGGCGGTAATGCAGGCGGAAAACGTGCAGCCCGTGCCGTGCGTGTGGGCGGTCGGAAAGCGCGGGCTGTCCAATTCCAGCGTTTCATTTTGCGTAAACAGCCAATCCGTGCAGCGTCCGCTTGCGCTGCCGTTCAAATGTCCGCCTTTGATAACGACATTTTTGACACCGTAATCAAGCAGGATTTTTGCCGCACGTTCCGCATCTTTACGGCTTTCGATACGCACGCCGGTCAGAGCTTCCGCCTCGGGCAGGTTGGGGGTCAACACATCCGTATCGGGAAGCAGCAGCTGCGTCAGTGCCGCAACGGCGGAATCCTGCAACAGCGGCGCACCGCCTTTGGCAATCATCACAGGGTCGAGTACGCGTCTGCCGAAGCGGCAGTGTTTCAGCTTGTCGGCAACGCATTCGATGATTTCCGCCGTGCCGAGCATACCGATTTTGTAGGCGCGGATGTCGAAGTCTTCCCTGATTGCTTGGATTTGCGCGGTGATGGTTTCGGTCGGGACGAGATGAACCGCCGACACGCCCAAGGTATTTTGCGCGGTAACGGCGGTGATGACGCACGTTCCGAACACGCCGCGCATCTGAAACGTTTTCAAATCCGCCTGAATGCCCGCACCGCCGCCCGAATCCGAACCGGCGATGGTAAGCGTTTGCACAAAAGAGCTTTTCATTTGTTCCTCCTTAATATTGCGTCCGATAAAAAGGGCTACTGCCTGTAAAAAAACACGGCGATGCCGTCTGAAAACCGCAGCGCGGGGTTTGTGGTGCATTATATGTCGTATTGCAGGACAAGGCACAGGGCAGGGCGGCAGGGTGCATCGCAGGGTGGGCTGTAGGGT
>POWY01000017.1 GCA_003044455.1 Neisseria bergeri
AGACGAAACGGCGATGACGAAGTTTCGTTTGGCGATGTCGATACCTGCACAGTTGTATTGGGTACTCATCATAAACCTGCCTTGCATTCGGTTGTATTGTCTGGCAACTGTCCGGTTGTGTCGATGGGTTGCCCTGCCGCTCCCTGTGCTGCGCAACGGTTGTCTGCCTTGGGTGGGCGCGGGTGGCGGCCGGGCGGTTTGTTGCTATGATACAGTGATTACAATATACAAGCGGTGGGCTTCAGCCCGCCATTTCCATCAATCCCACATTTCCACCGTTTTCATCGAATCCATCGAATCCTTACCTTTCGACAATCACTGAACCGTCATTCCCGCGCAGGCGGGAATCTAGGTCTGTCGGTGCGGAAACTTATCGGATAAAACGGTTTCTTCAACCCTGCGTTCTGGATTCCCACTTTCGTGGGAATGACGGAATGTAGGTTCGTGGGAATGACAGGATGTAGGTTCGTAGGAATGACGCGGTGCAGGTTTCCGTATAGATGGATTCGTCATTCCCGCGCAGGCGGGAATCCAGAGCTGTCGGCACAGAAACTTATCGGGTAAAACGGTTTCTTGAGATTTTGCGTCCTGGATTCCCACTTTCGTGGGAATGACGGAATGTAGGTTCGTGGGAATGACGGCGGAGAAGTTTCTGCTTTCCCGATAAATGCCCACTCTCGTGGGAATGAAGGCTGCCGTATTAAATAGCAAACGAATCATTTCAAATAAAAAAGCCTGTCTTTCGACAGGCTTTTTTTACACCAATCTTTTCAGATTAGAATTTGTGACGCAAGCCAACCATGCTGGCAGTACTGGTCCTTTTAGTATCACCTTTGCCTTGTTTCAACCAACCGGCAGAAACCAGAGCGGAAGTGCGTTTGGAGAAGTCGTAGTCGGCACCAACGATAACTTGGTCGTATTGGTAACTTGCGTCTTTCACGCCATTCACTTTAGCTTTGAAGCCGTGAGCGTAAGAAACGCGAGGCGTTACGTTGCCAAAACGGTAAGCGGCAGTAGCGGCAACTTGAGTTTGCTCGTGTTTTTTACCAATAGCGGAAGAACCAACCTCGTTGTTTTTAGCAGCTTCATACTGACCGGCAACAGAAACGTACAGGTCATTGGCATCGTAACCGGCAACTACGCGGTGTACTTGGTAATCCTTAACAGGATTTTCCGTACCTACTTTAACAACTTTTGCATTATTGTCCAAATCAGCATATTTGGCAAAAGAGCCTGCGTATTGACCGAAGAAACCGGCATTTTCGTATTTCAGACCGGCGTGGTAAGACTCACGGCTGGACTTCACATGTTTGTATTTATCCTCATCATTCGCATTGTCGCGCGGAACGTATTGTACGCTGCCGCTGAAGCCTGCAAATACGGGAGAGTCGTAGCGTACGGAGATTTTACGGCTTTCTACACGACCGATAGTACCCAGTCCCAGTACATCTTCGGTGTTAGAACCAGATTCCCATGCATTGACGTTGTCGCCGCTGTCTTTCAATACGGTGTTCAGATTACCGGCGCGGACGGTACCGAAGTCGCCTTTCAAGCCGATGAAGGATTGGCGGTTACCCCAGCTGCTGTCAGTGCCGGCGATGGAGGCTTTTTGTTCCAACTGCCAAATGGCTTTCATGCCGTTGCCGAGGTCTTCTTGACCTTTGAAACCGATTTTAGAACCGAAGTCGGCAATTTGGGTTGCAGTTTTGGTTTTTACGCCTTGATTTTTTACGCGAGAAACTTCTACGCCTGCTTTAATTGTACCGTACAGGCTAACGTCAGCCATCGCTGCAACAGGCAGAGCTGCCAAAGTCAGAGCAATCAGAGATTTTTTCATTGCTGTATTCCTTTTCGTAGTTAAGAAATTTAAGCAGACCTAACTTTCCAATCCGCTTAGGCTTTACACCTACCGCCGAGGGGTTCGGCGATTTCATGTCTGAAACTATAAATGTTCCTGTCTGAAAAAACAAACTTCTGCCTGTTTTTGTGTGGAATCCGATGTGCATTTTGAAGGGCGGATAGAGATATTATGGGTATTTTTTGTTTTATAACATATAGTTATTTTAAATTTTTAAGATTTGCATTTTTACAACACTTACTTGGGAAGGCATTGGAGGGCATTGCAAACCGGGGGTTATAAAGACAGCAAAAAACGCACACGCGGTTTCTTTCGGAACGGGCGGATGTGAAATCCGCCCCTACAATAAAATGCCGTCTGAACCGACAGGTTCAGACTCCTGCCGGTAAAAATGGCGGCAGCAAGGTTTTCCGTTTTGAATGCCGTCTGAAAAGAGGAAAAGATTGCGGGCGAGTGTGAAACCCGACCCTGCGGCAGGATAATGAACACAATCAATTCAGACTATTCAATCAGGCAAACATCTCCTGCAATACTGCAAACAGTTTTTCAGCCGTACTGTTGTCTAAATTTCCAAGATGTTTGACCAATCCGGCTTTATCCACAGCCCTAATCTGTTCGGGTAAAAGCAAACCGTCTTTATCCTGAAAGCGGACATTGACGCGGAACGGGGCAGGACGGCTTCCGCTCGTCATAGGAACAATCAGCACAGTCTTGAGATAGTTGTGTATTTCAGGAGGAGATACTACGACACAAGGACGTGTCTTTTTGATTTCGCTTCCTACGGTCGGGTCTAAGGAGACCAGATAGATTCCGCCGCGTACTACCATATCCATTCTTTATCCGCTTCGTTTTCAATTTCGGAAAAAAAATGCTCCTGCTCGGTTTCAACAAGCATTGCGGCAGCTTCTGCCCATCCCCTGCGAACGGTAGGACAGCTTAAAATAATATTGCCCTTTTCAACTGTAACAGCCAAGCTGTCCACTGCCCCTATTTGACTCAATAATGATTTGGGCAGAATCACTCCTTGCGAGTTTCCCATTTTGCGTATGTTGAGAATCATATACGTACCATATTTACCAGTTTATGTAATAACAATGTTATTACCTTGATGAGGTAGTGTCAACATTGAAAAAGATTGCCTGACAGTTTGTCCGATTTCAAAATCTCCGCGACAAGAATGTTTTAAAGCCATTCGGGGATTTGGGGGCGGACGATGCCGTATGCCTCGGGATAGTCGACACCGGTCAGGTAGAGTCCGTCGGGCATGAAGGTCGGCGGGGCTTTGAGGCGGCTGCGTTCTTGAATCAGTGCGGCGAAGCCTTCGACGCTGAGCCTGCCGCTGCCGACATAAACGAGCGCGCCCATGATATTGCGTACCATGTGGTGCAAAAAGGCGTTGCCGTGCAAATCGAGGCGGACGAGTCCTGCGCTTTGGGTAAGATCGGCGCGGTAGATGGTTTTGACGGGGGATTTCGCCTGGCACTCGGCGGCGCGGAAGCTGGAGAAGTCTTGTTCGCCGATCAATAAGGCGGCAGCCTGCCGCATCGGCCCGATGTCGAGTTTGAGGTGTGTCCAGCCTGCCCTGTTTTTGAGCAGGGGGGAACGGACGGGGGCGGATTCGAGCAGGTAGCGGTAGTGCCGTCCGTATGCGTCGAAGCGGGCGTGAAATTCGGGTGCGGTCTGTTGGGCGTGCAAAACGGCAATGCCTTCGGGTAGGTGGGCATTTACGCCGCGCACCCATGCCTGTTGGGGACGGACGGCGGCAGTATCAAAATGAACGACTTGGGCGGTGGCATGCACGCCGGTGTCGGTTCTGCCGGCAACGGTGGTGGCGACAGATTCTCCTGCGATTTGGGCGAGCGCGGTTTCCAATACCGTCTGAACGGTCGGTACGCCGCCTGCCTGCTTCTGCCATCCGTAAAAGCGGCTGCCGTCGTAGGATAGGGTCAGTGCCCAGCGTTGTTTTTGTGCGGTATCCATCGGGTTTGGGATTCGGATAAATGTTCAGACGGCATTGTATCGCAGATTTTGCAGGGAAACGGCAAATGCCCGGGGCGCGCGGCGTTGTTTGGGGAGATGTTCGGGGGGGGATACAGGGTGCGCCGCAGGGTATTGCGTAGCAACTGTATTTTTCACCCCGTCGGGCAAAAATACAGTTGCTACGGTTTGCCGAATCATCCGAAATACCCGCATCGTCATTCCCGCGCAGGCGGGAATCTAGACCTGTCGGCGCAGAAACTTATCGGGTGCAACGGTTTCTTGAGATTTTACGTCCTAGATTCCCGCCTGCGCGGGAATGACGGCATATCTGCGCGGGAATGACGGCATATCGGCAGGCGCAGGGTGTTTTGCATTTGATAAAAATGCCGTCTGAAGGCTTCAGACGGCATTTCTGCGGCAACCGGATTATTTCCAAACCAAAAGCGCGTGGTTGCGTTTGCCGCGCCGGACGATGGTGTACTTGCCGAAACGTTTGTGTTCGCCTGTCAACAGATAGGCATCGTCGGGGCGTTCGGCGGCGTGGTTGGGGTTGTTGGCTTCGACAGGTTTGCCGTTGAGCAGAACCGCTTTGCTGTTCACAAAGCCGCGCGCTTCTTTATTGGAGGATGCCAAGCCGGTTTTGACCAAGGCTTCAACGGCGTTGATGCCGTCTGAAACTTCAAATGCGGGCAGGCCGTCGAGGGCGAGCTGCTCGAAGTCGCTTTCGGTCAGGCTGCTTTGGTCTTCGGCAAACAGGCTTTCGGAAATGCGCTGTGCGGCTTGTAGGGCTTCTTCGCCGTGAATCAGGCGGGTCATTTCTTCGGCGAGGATGCGTTGCGCTTCGGGCTTGCTGCCGCTTGCCTTGTCTTTCGCTTCGACGGCATCGATTTCTTCAACCGACAGGAAGGTAAAGTATTTCAGGAATTTATACACATCGGCATCGGCAACTTTCAGCCAGAACTGGTAGAACTGGTACGGCGAGGTTTTTTTCGCGTTCAGCCACACCGCGCCGCCTTCGGTTTTGCCGAATTTGGTGCCGTCTGATTTGGTAACCAAAGGCAGGGTCAGACCGAACACTTGTTTTTGGTGCAGACGGCGGGTCAGGTCGATACCTGCGGTGATGTTGCCCCATTGGTCGGAACCGCCGATTTCCAAAACCGCGCCGTGGCGTTTGTTCAACTCGGCAAAGTCGTAGCCTTGCAGCAGGGAATAGGCGAACTCGGTAAAGGAAATGCCCACGTCGTCGCGCTCGATACGCTGTTTGACGGACTCTTTGTTCAGCATGGCGTTGACGGAGAAATGCTTGCCGATGTCACGCAGAAAATCGAGACAGTTCATGCTGCCAAACCAGTCGGCGTTGTTCGCCATAATGGCGGCATTTTCGCCTTCAAAGCTTAAGAAAGGGGTCAGTTGGTTGCGGATGCTTTCTACCCAGCCGGCAACGGTTTCGGCGGAATTGAGGCTGCGTTCGGCGGCTTTGAAGCTGGGGTCGCCGATCATGCCGGTTGCGCCGCCCACCAGTGCAATCGGCGTATGCCCCGCCTGTTGGAAGCGGCGCAATGCCAATACGGGCAGCAGGTGTCCGATGTGCAGGCTGTCGGCGGTCGGGTCGAAGCCGCAATAAAGGGAAATTTTTTGTTCGTTCAGCAAAGCGTCTAAGGCTTCGATGTCGGTCGTTTGCGCGATAAGGCCGCGCGATTGCAGGTCTTGGATGACGCTCATCGGTCTCTTTCAAAAAAATTAGCGGTTTTGCAAACCGCCGATTGTAACAAATTTAATCGGATCAATGGTTATGGCGCGTATCGAGAAACCGTTGTTTTTCGGAAAAACGCTTTGCCAATTCCGTGCCGCCGTAAGGGTTGATGTGGTCTTTGTCCGAGTAAACCGGCAATCCGCCGATTTGAAAATCTGCGGGGATATAGGCGGCGGCATCAATAATATAGACGTTGGGGTATTTGGCTGCCAATTCCCTGATGCGTGCATTGGCTTTCAGGGTGCTTTCGTCGTCCGGGCGCAGGGTTTGGCGGTAACCCGGTATGCGTGAAGACAAGATATAGGCGCGCTGGACGTTGTAAGACGAGGCCAAGTTGTCCGCCATCAGGTAAACGGCTTGTTTTTCGGATGAGAGTTTGTGCAGCATACGGTCGAATTTTTGGAAAAAACCGGCATCGTAGGCAAGGGAGCGGCTGTTTTCGGGCATCTGGCTGCCCCAGCGCATCGCCAAAACCACTTTTGAATACCGGGGCAGGTGTTCTTCGGCATAGCGGTAAACGGCGCGGCAGGCGGCCCAGTTTTGGAACACGCGGGACGCGTAGCCCTCAACATAGGCGCAAGCGTCGGCGGAAACCATTGTGGCGGACCATTTTTCTTTTTTGCCCACGGCATCGAAGAATGTTTTGTAATGGTCGGCGTGGGAATCACCCAAAACCAGCAGTTCCGGCTGTTTTTCCGTATCCCCCCACCGGCATTGTTTGCCGGTATTGTTGTGGCAGGAGGTGTTGGAACGCGTCAGCCCCAAGCGGTCGTATTGCGCCATAAACGGCAGCCTCATCGCGAAAAACGAGCCCGCGCCCAAAATGAGCATAGGCAAGGCATAAATCCATAAAACGGATTGTGCGAACGAACCTTTCCATTTTTTAAACGGCTTTTCGATGCAGTGATAAGAAACCAGGGAAAACGCCAAGGTCAGAACGATTGCTGCCGCTGTCGAATAAGGCGGCAGGTTGTCCGGACCGATATAGCGCATAAAGGCCAATATCGGCCAATGCCACAGATAAAGCGAATAGGAAATCAAACCGACGGCAACGGTGATTTTCCATTGGAAAAATTTTTTAAGCGGGTGTTCGTAATGGTTGAAATAAATCAGCGCGGCAACGACCAGACAGGGAAACAGAGCGGCGGGCCCCGGGAAGTAGGCGGTTTGTTCCGAATAGGCAAACAGGCAGACGGACAGTATGCACACGGAAAACAATGCGCCGGCGGCGGCATACCGTTTGCCGGCGACGAGATTCCGCTGTTGCCGGTACCGCATCCGCACGGCGGTCAGCGATCCGACCAGCATTTCGCAGGCGCGCAGGTGGGGCAGGTAATATTTATCGAGCGCGGAAGGCATAAAGGAAGCGGCAAGGCTTAAGGCGCACAATGCGGCGAGGAAGCCGAACTGTACGCGCGGGCTTTTGCGGGCGACAAGCAGCAGCAACATCGGAAAGACAAAGTAAAATTGTTCTTCGACCGACAAAGACCAAATGTGCAGCAGGGGCTTTTCTTCCTGCGCGGGATCAAAATAATCCTTCCCCCTTGCAAAATACAGGTTGGAGGCGAAACCCAAGGCGGTCAGCGCGGATTTCCACAAAAGAAAGAAATCATCTTTGGTGAATAAAAAGAAGCCGCCTGCCAGCGTTGCCGCCAATACGGCGAAAAATGCGGGCAAAATCCGTTTGATGCGGCGGATATAAAATGTCTTGAGAAAGAAACGCCCCCCCCCCCCGGACATTTCGCGAAGGAGGATCGCCGTCATCAAAAAGCCTGAAATCACAAAGAAAATATCGACACCGAGAAACCCGCCCGGCAACCAATCCTTTTCGATATGGAACACGATGACGGACAAAACGGCGGCGGCGCGCAATGTGTCGATGTCCGGGCGGTAGGGTAAGGCTTGGCTCATAATGTTTTTATAGCGGATTAACAAAAACCAGTACGGCGTTGCCTCGCCTTGCCGTACTATCTGTACTGTCTGCGGCTCGCCGCCTTGTCCTGATTTTTGTTAATTCACTATAATCCAAAACGCGGCGGCGCAAATGCCGTCTGAAAGGTCATTTCGTATCGGGGCTCGGGATATTCGGAATGTCGGACGGCTTCCCGTAACGGCGGGGCGGCTTGTTTTTGGCAAGCCGTCAGACGCTTGCCGATCGGGCGGAATTTTATTTTGATGCGGCTTTATTCCTGCGGCACGGGAAACGCCGGAACCGTCAAAAACCGGCTTCAGACGGCCTTAAGCTGAAAAAAAAGGCCGTCTGAAAAGCGTTTTGCCGTGTTTACACGTTAAACAAAAAGTGCATCACATCCCCATCCTGCACGACGTATTCCTTGCCTTCCACACGCATTTTGCCGGCTTCTTTTGCTTTGGCTTCGCCGCCGAGCGAGACAAAGTCGTCGTAAGAAATGACTTGGGCGCGGATGAAGCCGCGTTCAAAGTCGGTGTGAATCACGCCGGCGGCTTGCGGGGCGGTATCGCCTTTGTGTATCGTCCACGCGCGGACTTCTTTCACACCGGCGGTGAAATAGGTTTGCAGCCCCAAAAGGTCGTAGCCGGCACGAATCAGGCGGTTCAGGCCAGGTTCTTCCAAGCCCATTTCGGCGAGGAACTCGGCTTTTTCGTCGTCTTCCAATTCGGCGATTTCGCTCTCCATCGCGGCGCATACGGCGACGACGGGGGCGTTTTCTTTTTCAGCCAATTCTTTCAGGCGGTCGAGGTGCGGGTTGTTTTCAAAACCGTCTTCGGAAACGTTGCCCACATACATCGCAGGTTTGGCAGTCAGCAAGAACAGTGGTTTGAGCATGGCAAGTTCTTCTGCGTCTAAACCGAAGGAGCGTACGGGTTTGCCTTCGTCCAGATGAGGCAGCAGTTTTTTGCACAGATCGACCAGTTTTTGCGCGTCTTTGTCGCCTGAGCGTGCGCGTTTTTCTTCGCGGACGATGGCTTTTTCCACACTTGCCAAGTCGGCAAGTGCCAACTCTGTACCGATGGTTTCGATGTCGGCAATCGGATCGACGCGGCCTGCAACGTGGACGATGTTGTCGTCGTCAAAGCAGCGCACGACATTCACAATCGCGTCGGTTTCGCGGATGTTGGCAAGGAACTGGTTGCCCAAGCCCTCGCCTTTGCTCGCGCCCGCGACCAAACCGGCGATATCGACAAACTCGACGATGGCGGGCTGCATTTTTTGCGGATTGACGATTTTCGCCAATTCGGCCATACGCGGGTCGGGCACTTCGACGATGCCGACGTTGGGTTCGATGGTGCAGAAGGGATAGTTTGCCGCTTCGATGCCCGATTGGGTCAGCGCGTTAAAGAGGGTGGATTTGCCAACGTTGGGCAAACCGACGATGCCGCATTTCAAACTCATGTTTTTTCCTGAAAATAGAGAAATTTAACGGCGGATTATAGCATACCGCCGCCTTCCTTCCGAAAAAATGCCGTCTGAAACGGCTTCAGACGGCATCCGGTTTCAAAAACCACTCAGAACAAGCCGTGAATCACGCCGTCTGCGTCCACATCGATTTTCTCGGCGGCCGGAACTTTCGGCAGACCCGGCATCTTCATCATATTGCCGCACAACGCAACAATGAAGCCCGCACCGGAAGAAACGGTGATGCCGCGCACGGTAATGCGGAAGCCTTCAGGGCAGCCCAAAAATTTGGCGTTATCGCTCAAAGAGTATTGGGTTTTCGCCATGCAGACCGGCATTTTGTCCAAGCCCAGTTTTTCCAGTGAAGCGATTTCGGCAGACGCTTCCGCGCTGAAATCAACATCTTCTGCGCCGTACACTTTTTGGGCAATCGCACGGATTTTGTCTTTAATGCTCAACTCAACATCGTAGGCAAAGCCAAAGTTATTCGGTTGGTTTTCGATGGCGTTGACGACTTTGCGCGCCAAATCCGCGCCGCCCGCACCACCTTTGCCCCACACTTCGGTCAGGGAAACTTCAACGCCGTGTTCGGCACAGGCTTTTTCAATCATCGCCAACTCGGCATCTGAGTCGGACACGAAGCGGTTGATGGCAACCACCACTGGCAGGCCGAATACGTTTTTCAGGTTGGAAATGTGTTTCAGCAGATTAGGTAGGCCTTTTGCCAAGGCTTCGAGGTTTTCTTCGCCGAGGTTGGCGCGTTCCACGCCGCCGTTGTATTTCAGGGCGCGGACAGTCGCCACGACGACCGCCGCATCAGGTTTCAAACCGGCAAGGCGGCATTTGATGTCGCAGAATTTTTCCGCGCCCAAATCCGCGCCGAAGCCTGCTTCGGTTACGGCGTAATCGGCAAGGTGTTTCGCCAGACGGGTTGCGGTTACGGAGTTGCAGCCGTGGGCGATGTTGGCGAACGGGCCGCCGTGTACGAAGGCGGGCGTGCCTTCGATGGTTTGCACCAAGTTGGGCTTAATCGCATCTTTGAGCAATGCCGCCATCGCGCCATTCGCTTTCAAATCTTTGGCATAAACAGGGCTGCCGTCTTTAGCGTAAGCGACGAGGATGTTGCCCAAACGCTCTTTCAAATCGCTGATGTCTTTGGCAAGGCAGAATACCGCCATCACTTCGGACGCAACGGTAATGTCAAAACCGTCGGGACGCATCACGCCGTCAACAGGTTTGCCCATACCGTCGATGATGTTGCGCAACTGGCGGTCGTTCATATCGACCACACGACGCCACAGCACGCGTTTCGGATCGATGTTCAACTCGTTGCCTTGGTAGATATGGTTGTCGAGCATGGCGGCAAGCAAGTTATTCGCCGCGCCGATGGCGTGGAAGTCGCCGGTAAAGTGCAGGTTGATGTCTTCCATCGGCAAAACTTGGGCATAGCCGCCGCCTGCCGCGCCGCCTTTAACACCAAACACCGGACCCAAAGAAGGCTCGCGCAGGGCAATCACGGCATCTTTGCCGATGTGGCGCAACGCGTCCGCCAAACCGATGGTTACGGTGGTTTTGCCTTCGCCCGCCGGAGTCGGGTTGATGGCGGTAACCAAAATCAGACGGCCTTGTTTTTGCGGCAGTTTAAACGCTTCGGCAGGATTGATTTTGGCTTTGTAATGACCATAGGGCTCAATGTTGTCAACGTTCAAACCCAGCTTGGCGGCAATTTCACTAATCGGGCGCATGGTGGAAGATTGGGCGATTTCGGCATCGGTTTTGAAGCTCATGATTTTCCTTTATTGAGAGAGGGAAAGGCCGTCTGAAACAATCTCAAGAGACGGCTGGAAGAAAAAGAATATTCGTTCTATTATAACGTTTTCCAAGGATAAACCGCAGTGAAAATTTTGATATTTCATCAACAAGCGGATTCATATTGTCAACAATTTGAAACAAGGGAATAAAACATGAGCAGCAACGCATGGCTGTTTTGGGCATTGGCATCGGCAGGTTTCGCCTCATTGACCGCCATCTTCGCCAAAATGGGTTTGCAGGGTATAGATTCCGATTTCGCCACCTTTATCCGTACCTTGGTCATCCTCGCCGCTTTGGTATTGTTTTTGACCTACACCGGCAAATGGCAGGGCGTAAACGGCTTCACGGGGCGCAACTGGACGTTTCTGATTTTATCCGGCCTCGCTACCGGCGCATCCTGGCTCGCCTACTTCAAAGCCCTGCAACTGGGCAACGCCTCGCAAGTCGCCCCCGTCGATAAATTCAGCCTAGTCCTGGTCGCCCTGATGGCGGTGGTTTTCTTGGACGAACGCCCGAACACGCAGGAATGGATAGGCTTGGGGCTGGTTACGGCGGGCGTGTTGACGCTGGCACTGAAACGGTAAAGCCGCAAGAAATAAATGAAATGCCGTCTGAAAAACTGTTTTCAGACGGCATTTCCGTTTCTGTCTATCCTCAGCACTCAACCACGCGCACGGATACGGGGATAGCTTTTTTCTGAAGTGTGGCGGCGAGTCCGGCGAGCGAGGTTTCTTTGTAGGTCGCCTTCATATCCCGACCGGTCTGCAACATGGTTTGGATGACTTCGTCGAGCGAGACTTTTTTGTCCGTGCCGTCTTCCAAGAGCGCGAGGGTGCCGAGTTTGAGGGCTTTTTCGGCGGCGATGCCGTTGCGCTCGATGCAGGGGATTTGCACCAGTCCGCCGACGGGGTCGCAAGTCAGCCCCAAATGGTGTTCCATCGCCATTTCGGCGGCGTTTTCCACTTGTTTGGGCGTGCCGCCGATGACTTCGGCGTATGCGCCCGCCGCCATCGAACACGCTACGCCGACTTCGCCCTGACAGCCGACATCCGCACCGGAAATGGAGGCGTTGGTCTTGTAGAGGATGCCGATTGCGCCTGCGGTGAGCAGGAAGTTTTCGACGCGTTCCTGTGTGGCGTGCGGATTGAACTTGCGGAAATAGTGCAATACTGCGGGAATGATGCCTGCCGCGCCGTTGGTCGGCGCGGTCACGACGCGTCCGCCGGCGGCGTTTTCTTCGTTGACCGCCATGGCGTATACCATCGGCCAAAGCTGGGTGTTGACGATTTCGGTTTCGCGCAGGACTTTAAGTTTGGCGGCAAGCTGCGGGGCACGGCGGCGGACGTTCAATCCGCCGGGCAGTTCGCCGTCTGCCGCCAAACCGCGCTTGATGCAGCCTTCCATAACCTCGGCAACACCGGCAACACGGCGGCGGATTTCGGCTTCGCTGCATCCGGCAAGCGCGGCTTCGTTTGCCAACACGGCTTCGGAAATATCCAGCTGGTTCAGACGGCATTGGGCAAGCAGCTCGGCACAACTGTTGTAAGGATAAGGAACGGTTTTTTCCGTTTCCGCCTGCTGGTCGAAATCTTCTTCGGTAACGACAAAGCCGCCGCCGACCGAATAATAAACCTGCTCCTTCAAGACTGCCCCGTCTGAAGCATAGGCGGTGAAACGCAGGCCGTTCGGATGTTTGGGCAGCACTTGGTCGCCGCGTATATGCAAATCGCGCCGGGGGTCGAACACAATTTCATCTCCGTTAAGCAGTAGGATATGCTGGGAGCGGATACGCTCGAGGCGGTCGGGAATGTCGGCAAGCGGAATATCGTGCGGCAGGCTGCCTTCCAAACCGAGCATCAGCGCGTCGAACGTGCCGTGTCCGTATCCGGTCAGGGCGAGCGAGCCGTAAATATCGATAGCGATGCGGGCAGCCTGCACACTCAAACCTGCCGCAAAGGCGGCGGCGGCCTTCATCGGGCCGACGGTGTGCGAGCTGGAAGGCCCGATACCGATTTTGAAAATATCAAAAATGCTGATCATGGTTTTGCTCCGAAAGGCGGTTTCAGACGGCATGGCTTCCGTTTGACAAATCAAAAGGAGACGCGGCAAGCTGCCCGCCTCCTTTTTTAAAACGGCACTTATGCGTCGATATTTTGGGCAATCAGCGCATTGTTCTCGATAAAGGCGCGGCGCGGCTCGACCTCGTCGCCCATCAGCGTAACGAACACTTCGTCGGCAGCAATGGCGTCCTCAATGCGTACCTTCAGAAGGCGGCGTACGGACGGATCCATCGTGGTTTCCCACAGCTGTTCGGGGTTCATCTCGCCCAATCCTTTGTATCGCTGGATGGACATGCCTTTTTGGGCGTTTTGGAGCAGGATGTTCAGCGCGGCTTCAAAGCTGTCCACGTCGTACTCGTTCTCGCCTTTGTAGAGCTTGGCGCCCTCGCCGACCAAGCCTTTGAGCGCGGCGGCGGTTTGGGTGAGGGTTTGGTAGGCTTTGCTGTTGAGGAACTTGGGTTCGATGTAGCTGACCATGACGTTGCCGTGCAGCTTGCGGGTGATTTTGATGAAGCGGTTGCCTTCGTGTCCTTCGATGCGTTCGAGGGCGACTTCTTTTTCGTCGAGCAGACCGGAAAGTTCGGCAACGGCTTTATCGGCGTTTTCAGACGACATCAAATCAATGGGCGATGCGTGCAGCATGGCGCGCAGGACGAGTTCGTCCACGAAGCGGCTTTCCTGTTCGATAACGGTTTTCGCCAACAGGAACTGCTTGGCGGCGCTTTCCAAATCTTTCCCCTCCAGCACTTTGCCGTCTGAAACGATTTTGGCTTTTTCCAAGGCGAGTCCGAGCAGCCATTGGTCTTTTTCCAACTCGTCCTTGAGGTAACGTTCCTGTTTGCCGTATTTCGCTTTATACAAAGGCGGCTGGGCGATATAGATGTAGCCGCGCTCGACCAGTTCGGGCATTTGGCGGTAGAAGAAGGTCAGGAGCAGGGTGCGGATGTGCGCGCCGTCCACGTCGGCATCGGTCATGATGATGATGCGGTGGTAACGCAGTTTTTCGGGGTTGAACTCTTCTTTGCCGATGCCTGCGCCCAGCGCGGTAATCAGGGTGGCGACCTCTTGGCTGGCGAGCATTTTTTCAAAACGGGCTTTTTCGACGTTCAAAATTTTGCCTTTGAGCGGCAAAATGGCTTGGAATTTACGGTCGCGGCCTTGTTTGGCAGAACCGCCTGCGGAATCGCCCTCGACCAGATAAAGTTCTGACAAGGCAGGGTCTTTTTCTTGGCAGTCGGCGAGTTTGCCGGGCAGCCCCAAGCCGTCCATCACGCCTTTGCGGCGTGTGATTTCGCGGGCTTTGCGGGCGGCTTCGCGCGCGCGCGCGGCATCGACGATTTTGCCGGTGATGATTTTGGCTTCGGTCGGGTTTTCTTCGAGGAAGTCGGTCAGGGCTTGGTTGATGACTTCGTTGACGACGGGGCCGATTTCGCTGGAAACCAGTTTGTCTTTGGTTTGCGATGAGAATTTCGGATCGGGCAGTTTGACGGATAAAACGCAGGTCAAGCCTTCGCGCATATCGTCGCCTGCGGTTTCCACTTTGGCTTTTTTGGCGACTTCGTTGGCTTCGATATAGTTGTTGATGGTGCGGGTCATCACTTGGCGCAGTGCGGTCAAGTGCGTACCGCCGTCGCGTTGCGGAATGTTGTTAGTAAAACATTGCACGCTTTCTTGGTAGCTGTCGTTCCACTGCATCGCGCATTCGACGCTCATGCCGTCTTTTTCGCCGAACGCGTAGAAGATTTTTTCGTGCAACGGCGTTTTTTTGCGGTTCATGTATTGCACGAACCCGGCCACGCCGCCGGAAAGGGCGAAGCTTTCGTGTTTGCCGTCGCGCTCGTCGGTCAATTCGATGTCCACGCCGTTGTTCAGGAACGAAAGTTCACGGATGCGTTTGGCAAGGATGTCGAAGCTGTATTCGACGTTGCCGAAGGTTTCCGTACTGGCGAGGAAGCGCACGGTCGTGCCTTTTTTATCGGAATCGCCGACAACTTTCAACGGCTCTTCGGTTTCGCCGCGCACGAAGCGGACAAAGTGTTCTTTGCCGTCGCGGTAAATGGTCAGCGTTACCCAGTCGGACAGCGCGTTGACGACGGATACGCCCACGCCGTGCAGGCCGCCGGAGATTTTGTAGCTGTTGTTGTCGAACTTGCCGCCCGCGTGCAAGACGGTCATGATGACTTCGGCGGCGGAGCGTCCTTCTTTCGGGTGGATGCCGGTGGGCATACCGCGCCCGTTGTCTGCCACGCTGACAGAATTGTCGGCATGGATGGTTACGGTGATTTTATCGCAATGTCCCGCCAGTGCTTCGTCGATGGCGTTGTCCAATACTTCGAACACCATATGGTGCAGGCCGCTGCCGTCCTGCGTGTCGCCAATGTACATGCCGGGGCGTTTGCGTACCGCTTCCAAGCCTTCGAGCACCTGAATGCTGTCGGCGCCGTATTCTTCGTGTTTTTGTTCAGTCATATTTTTTGCCGGATTTTGAAAAGATTTTGCGATGCCGCCAAAACAGTCCGCGCCTTGTGAAAAAAGCGGGCGGGACGGCGTATATAATTGTGTATTATAGCCGATTTTGCCGCCTGATTCAGCGTTATCCGCATCCGTATGCCGTCTGAAAGGGCGGGCGGCGCATTGGCGGCCGGTACGGGCGCGGGATTTGCCGGCAAAGTGGCAAAAGCGTTTTTTTGCCACTAAAATCTACGCCCTATACTTTTCGGACAGGGGCGCGGAAATGGAAATATGGAATATGTTGGACACTTGGCTCGATGCCGTCCCGATACGCGCGGAGGCGGCCGAATCCGTGGCGGCGGTTGCGGCTTTGCTGCTGGCGCGCGCCCTTCTGTTGAACATCCACTTCAGACGGCATCCGGATTTCAGCATCGAAAGCAAGCGGCGGTTTTTGGTTGCCAGCCGCAATGTAACGCTGCTTTTGGTGCTGTTTTCGCTGGCATTTATCTGGTCGGCGCAAATTCAAACGCTGGCTTTGTCGATGTTTGCGGTGGCGGCGGCGGTCGTCGTGGCGACAAAAGAACTGATTATGTGTCTGTCGGGCAGTATTTTAAGGTCTGCCACCCAGCAATACTCGGTCGGCGACTATATCGAAATCAACGGCCTGCGCGGGCGCGTGGTCGATATCAACCTGTTGAACACGCTGATGATGCAGGTCGGCCCGAACCCCTTGGTCGGACAGCTTGCGGGAACCACCGTTTCTTTCCCCAACAGCCTGTTGTTGAGCCACCCCGTGCGCCGCGACAATATTTTGGGCGACTATGTCATCCATACGGTCGAAATCCCCGTTCCCATCCATTTGGATTCGGATGAAGCCGTATGCCGTCTGAAAGCCGTACTCGAGCCCTTGTGCGCGCCCTACATCCCCGCCATTCAGCGGCATTTGGAAAACGTGCAGGCGGAAAAACTGTTTATCACGCCCGCCGCCAGACCGCGCGTTACCCGCGTACCGTACGACGACAAGGCATACCGCATCATCGTCCGCTTCGCCTCCCCCGTTTCAAAGCGGCTGGAAATCCAACAGGCGGTTATGGACGAATTTTTGCGCGTACAATACCGCCTGTTAAACCATCCCGCCGGCTCCGAAACACTTTAACTTTCCCCATCCGGCACCATTTCCGGCTTCAGACGGCATATTGCCGATATGCCGTCTGAAGCACAACACACAAAGGAAACCCATCTTATGACTGACAACGCACTGCTCCACTTGGGCGAAGAACCCCGTTTCGACGCCATCCAAACCGAAGACATCAAACCCGCCGTCCAAACCGCCATTGCCGAAGCGCGCGCGCAGATTGCCGAAGTCAAAGCCCAAACGCACACCGGCTGGGCAAACACCGTCGAACCCCTGACCGGCATCACCGAACGCGTCGGCAGAATTTGGGGCGTCGTGTCGCACCTCAACGCCGTCGCCGACACGCCCGAACTGCGCGCCGCCTACAATGAATTGATGCCTGAAATCACCATTTTCTTCACCGAAATCGGACAAGACATCGAGCTGTACAACCGCTTCAAAACCATCAAAAACTCCCCCGAGTTCGACACCCTCTCCGCCGCACAAAAAACCAAACTCAACCACGACCTGCGCGATTTCGTATTGAGCGGCGCAGAATTGCCGCCCGAACAGCAGGCAGAACTGGCGCAACTGCAAACCGAAGGCGCGCAACTTTCCGCCAAATTCTCCCAAAACGTCCTAGACGCGACCGACGCGTTCGGTATTTACTTTGACGATGCCGCACCGCTTGCCGGCATCCCCGAAGACTCGCTCGCCATGTTTGCCGCCGCCGCGCAAAACGAAGGCAAAACAGGTTACAAAATCGGCTTGCAGATTCCGCACTACCTTGCCGTCATCCAATACGCCGACAACCGCGAACTGCGCGAACAAATCTACCGCGCCTACGTGACCCGCGCCAGCGAACTTTCAGACGGCGGCAAATTCGACAACACCGCCAACATCGACCGCACGCTCGAAAACGCCCTGCAAACCGCCAAACTGCTCGGCTTCAAAAACTACGCCGAATTGTCGCTGGCAACCAAAATGGCGGACACGCCCGAACAAGTTTTAAACTTCCTGCACGACCTCGCCCACCGCGCCAAACCCTACGCCGAAAAAGACCTCGCCGAAGTCAAAGCCTTCGCCCGCGAACGCCTGAACCTCGCCGATTTGCAGCCGTGGGACTTGGGCTACGCCGGCGAAAAACTGCGCGAAGCCAAATACGCGTTCAGCGAAACCGAAGTCAAAAAATACTTCCCCGTCGGCAAAGTTTTGGCAGGACTGTTCGCCCAAATCAAAAAACTCTACGGCATCGGATTCGCCGAAAAAACCGTCCCCGTCTGGCACAAAGACGTGCGCTACTTTGAATTGCAACAGAACGGCGAAACCATAGGCGGCGTTTATATGGATTTGTACGCACGCGAAGGCAAACGCGGCGGCGCGTGGATGAACGACTACAAAGGCCGCCGCCGTTTTTCAGACGGCACGCTGCAACTGCCCACCGCCTACCTCGTCTGCAACTTCACCCCGCCCGTCGGCGGCAGGGAAGCGCGTTTGAGCCACGACGAAATCCTCACACTCTTCCACGAAACCGGCCACGGGCTGCACCACCTGCTCACCCAAGTGGACGAACTGGGCGTATCCGGCATCAACGGCGTAGAATGGGACGCCGTCGAACTGCCCAGCCAGTTTATGGAAAATTTCGTTTGGGAATACGACGTTTTGGCACAAATGTCCGCCCACGAAGAAACCGGCGTTCCCCTGCCGAAAGAACTCTTCGACAAAATGCTTGCCGCCAAAAACTTCCAACGCGGAATGTTCCTCGTCCGCCAGATGGAGTTCGCCCTCTTCGATATGATGATTTACAGCGAAAGCGACGAATGCCGTCTGAAAAACTGGCAACAGGTTTTAGACCAAGTGCGTGAAGAAGTTGCCGTTATCCAACCGCCCGAATACAACCGCTTCGCCTTGAGCTTCGGTCATATCTTCGCCGGCGGCTATTCCGCAGGCTATTACAGCTACGCGTGGGCGGAAGTATTGAGCGCGGACGCATACGCCGCCTTTGAAGAAAGCGGCGACGTTGCCGCCACAGGCAAACGCTTTTGGCAGGAAATCCTCGCCGTCGGCGGCTCCCGCAGTGCGGCAGAATCCTTCAAAGCCTTCCGGGGGCGCGAACCGCGCATAGACGCACTTTTGCGCCACAGCGGCTTCGACAACGCGGCTTGATCGATGTGAACAAAAAATGCCGTCTGAAACAATCAAACAGTGTTTCAGACGGCATCAGCATTTGCGCGGTTTCGCCATTTTCACAAAAACAGCAAGCCAAAATCCCGTCATTCCCGCGCAGGCGGGAATCTAGAGTTGTCGGTACAGAAACTTATCGGGAAAAACGGTTTCTTTAGATTTTACGTTCTGGATTCCCGCTTTCGCGGGAATGACGGAATATTTTTGCATTTTATTTTCCGACATCATTGAATCAAACCCAAGTGCGACAAGAGCGTCCAAGTGCCGATGGCGATCAGCACCAGCCCGCCGGCAAACTCCGCACGTTTCCCAAACAGCCCGCCCAACGCCCCGCCTGCCGTCAGCCCGATGGCAACCATCACCGTCGTCGCCATACCGATGACAGCGGCGGCAAAGGCGATGTTTACCTCCATAAACGCCAGGCCCACCCCGACGATCATAGAGTCGATGCTGGTTCCAAAAGCAGTCAGAACCGTCAACCACAGGCTTTCCCGTTTGGTTTCCCGCGCGTCTTCCGCCTCGCCGGACAACCCTGCGCGCATCATTTTCAGACCCAGCCCGCCCAGCAGGACGAAAGCCACCCAATGGTCCCATTCGCTGATAAACGGCTTGGCATAAAAACCGCCCGCCCAGCCCGCCAGCGGCGTGAGTGCTTCGACCGTGCCGAACACCAAAGCCGTTGCTGCAATTTTGCGCGGGGGCATCCTGACCGCCGCACCCTTTGCCAGCGCGACGGCAAACGCATCCATCGACATCCCCAGCGCAATCAAGAGCAAAGCGTAAAGACTCATACCGCACCCGTCCTTAAAAAGGGCGGATTATAGCAAAACAGCAAAGCGCGAAAAACGCCGCACGAAAACCCGTATTCCGTCATTCCCGCAAAAACAAAAAATCAAAAACAGAAATATCATCATTCCCACGCAGGCGGGAATCCGGAAACTCAAAGTTGCAAGAATTTATTAGAAATGGCTGAAACTCAACGAACCTGGATTCCCACTTTCGTGGGAATGACGGAGGAGGGGTTGCTGTTTTCCCGATAAATGCCCGCAATCTCAAATCCCGTCATTCCCCAAAAACAAAAAATCAAAAACAGAAATTTCGTCATTCCCGCGCAGGCGGGAATCCGGAAACTCAAAGTTGCAAGAATTTATTAGAAATGGCTGAAACTCAACGAACCCGGATTCCCACTTTCGTGGGAATGACGGAGGAGGGGTTGCTGTTTTCCCGATAAATGCCCGCAACCTCAAATCCCGTCATTCCTCAAAAACAAAAAATCAAAAACAGAAATTTCGTCATTCCCGCGCAGGCGGGAATCCAGAGTTGTCGGCGCGGAAACTTATCGGGAAAAACGGTTTCTTTAGATTTTACGTTCTGGATTCCCACTTTCGTGGGAATGACGGAGGAGGGGTTGCTGTTTTCCCGATAAATGCCCGCAACCTCAAATCCCGTTATTCCCCAAAAACAAAAAATCAAAAACAGAAATCCCGTCATTCCCGCGCAGGCGGGAATCTAGAGTTGTCGGTGCGGAAACTTATCGGGTAAAACGGTTTCTTTAGATTTTACGTTCTGGATTCCCACTTTCGTGGGAATGACGCGGAAAAGTTTCCGTGCCGGTTTGAGCCGGTGGGGATGGCGCGGGAATGACGGGATATTTTGCGTTTAATAAAAAACGCCCGCCAAAACGGCAAAGGCGGACGGAGGATGCCGTCTGAAGCGGCAAAGGGGAATAGGAAATGCCGCCCAGGCTGTTCGGGCGGCATTTGTTTTCACGGCGGGGTCAAACCCGGTCATTGTCCTTATTTGGCGCGGCAGGAAGACGGCAGGAATTTGTCGTCCACAGTACCTTTTTTACATTCCCAAGAGAACGAGCCGGAGTTTTGTTTGCCGACGAGTGTCAAGGTTTTACCTTGGATGTCTTTGTTCACACCGGAAGATTTCATGGTGGAGGTAATGGTGGCAGAGGTACCGCCGCCTTTAACATCAACCGATTTTACATATTTACCTGTAATCTGAGAAGCAGAAGCAATACCTGCGGAAGCATTGCTGTTCGGGAACGTGCCGTTGTCGGAATAATACTCGACCACTGCGGATTTTTGACCTTCTGCCAAAGTCAGGGCTTCGGACATTTGGGCGCGCGCGGTGTAGTCTTGGTATGCGGGCAGGGCGACGGCTGCCAAGATACCGACGATGGCGATGACGATCATCAGCTCGATCAGGGTGAAACCTTTTTGGATTGCTTTCATTTGGATGACTCCTGTTTGAAAATGTTTAAGTTTGATTGGAGATTTGCGGCATCCGCCGCAAACGTAAACCCGTAATGTATTTGACCGATGGTTTTTTTGGTTCGGCTTGCCTTCTTACCAGCAAGCGGCGTGCCAAAAACGGGTTCGGCTCGGCATTTTACAGAATATTTTTTTATTTGTCTGTTTGGTATGGGTATTTTTTATATCAACGCGGCGCGGAATGCGGCGGAATAATGCGGCGGGCTGACGTTTTTTGTCAGTTGTGACAATTTTTGTCAGTTTTGTGCTGACGTTTTTTGTCAGATTTTGTCAGATTGGGTTTTTTTGGTTTTTTTTGGGGGGTGTGGGGCAGGGTGGGATTGGTGTGATGACGAAATATAAGTTTCCGTGCGGACGAGTCCTGGATTCCCGCCTGCGCGGGAATGACGGATATGTCCACACGAAAACCCGTATCCCGTCATTCCCACGAAAGTGGGAATCTAGAAACTCAAAGCTGCAAGAATTTATCAGAAATGGCTGAAACTCAACGGACCCGGATTCCCGCTTTCGCGGGAATGACGCGGAAAAGTTGGCTGTGGGGCGGGAATGGCGGGCTGAAGCCCACCCTACGTCCTGCCCTACGGAACGCTGAACCGTCATTCCCGCGCAGGCGGGAATCCAGAGTTGTCGGTACGGAAACTTATCGGGTAAAACGGTTTCTTTAGATTTTACGTTCTGGATTCCCACTTTCGTGGGAATGACGGGGTTTTGGTTTCCGTGCGGATGGATTCGTCATTCCCGCGCAGGCGGGAATCCAGTTTTGTCGGTACGGAAACTTATCGGGTAAAACGGTTTCTTTAGATTTTACGTTCTGGATTCCCACTTTCGCGGGAATGACGGGATGCGGGTTTCCGTGCGGATGGATTCGTCATTCCCGCGCAGGCGGGAATCCAGAGTTGTCGGCACAGAAACTTATCGGGAAAAACGGTTTCTTTAGATTTTACGTTCTAGATTCCCACTTTCGTGGGAATGACGGAGGAGGGGTTGCTGTTTTCCCGATAAATGCCCGCAACCTCAAATCCCGTCATTCCCCAAAAACAAAAAAAATCAAAAACAGAAATCCCGTCATTCCCGCGCAGGCGGGAATCCAGTTTTGTCGGTGCGGAAACTTATCGGGGAAAACGGTTTCTTTAGATTTTACGTTCTGGATTCCCACTTTCGTGGGAATGACGGAGGAGGGGTTGCTGTTTTCCCGATAAATGCCCGCAACCTCAAATCCCGTTATTCCCCAAAAACAAAAAATCAAAAACAGAAATCCCGTCATTCCCGCGCAGGCGGGAATCTAGAGTTGTCGGTGCGGAAACTTATCAGATAAAACGGTTTCTTTAGATTTTACGTTCTGGATTCCCACTTTCGTGGGAATGACGCGGAAAAGTTTCCGTGCCGGTTTGAACCGGTGGGGATGGTGCGGGAATGACGGCGGAAAAGTGGGCTGTGGGGCGGGAATGACGGTATTTTTGTATTTAATATAAATTTGTATTCGATATAAAAATGCCGTCTGAAACGGCGGGGGCGGGGTGTGGAAATGCCGTCTGAAGCGGTCAAACGACGTTTCAGACGGCATTTTTATGCCCGGTTATTTCCGGTAGCGGACGGCGCGGGACAGGATTTCTTCAATTTCCATCCACATAATTCCTCCTTACAGCAAACCGGGCTGTCCCAATGCAGGGTCGGTCGCGCGGGCGGCTTGTGCGTCTTCGACAGTCAGTCCGAGGGCTTTGGCTACACCTTCACCGTATGCCGGGTCGCAACGGTAGCAGTTGCGGATATGGCGGTATTTGATGAAGTCGGGCGCGTCGCCCATTGCGGCGGCGGTGTTGCCGAACAATGCCTGTTTCTGCTCGTCGTTCATCAGGTTGAACAAGGCGCGCGGTTGGCTGAAGTAGTCGTCATCGTCTTGGCGGTAGTCCCAGTGCGCCGCGTCGCCGTTGATTTTCAAAGGCGGTTCGGCGAAGTCGGGTTGTTGCTGCCATTGGCCGAAGCTGTTGGGTTCGTAGTGCGGCAGGCTGCCGTAGTTGCCGTCGGCGCGGCCTTGTCCGTCGCGCTGGTTGCTGTGTACGGGGCAACGCGGGCGGTTGACGGGGATTTGGCGGAAATTCACGCCCAAGCGGTAACGTTGCGCGTCGGCGTAGTTGAACAAACGCGCCTGCAACATTTTATCCGGGCTCGCGCCGACACCGGGAACGAGGTTGCTCGGTGCGAAGGCGGATTGTTCCACATCGGCGAAGAAGTTTTCGGGATTGCGGTTCAACTCGAATTCGCCCACTTCAATCAGCGGATAGTCTTTTTTCGGCCAAACTTTGGTCAAGTCAAACGGATGATACGGCACTTTTTCGGCATCGGCTTCGGGCATCACTTGGATGTACATCGTCCATTTCGGAAACTCGCCGCGCTCGATGGCTTCGTACAGGTCGCGCTGGTGGCTTTCGCGGTCTTCGGCGATGATTTTGGCGGCTTCTTCGTTGGTCAGGTTTTTAATGCCTTGTTGGGTGCGGAAATGGAATTTCACCCAAAAACGCTCGCCTGCTTCGTTCCAGAAGCTGTAAGTATGCGAACCGAAGCCGTGCATATGGCGGTAGCCGGCAGGGATGCCCCGGTCGCTCATCACGATGGTAACTTGGTGCAACGCTTCGGGCAGCAGCGTCCAAAAATCCCAGTTGTTTGTGGCGGAGCGCATATTGGTGCGCGGATCGCGTTTGACGGCTTTGTTCAAGTCGGGGAACTTACGCGGGTCGCGCAGGAAGAACACGGGCGTGTTGTTGCCGACCACATCCCAGTTGCCTTCTTCGGTATAGAACTTCAAGGCAAAGCCTCGGATGTCGCGTTCCGCATCGGCTGCGCCGCGCTCGCCTGCCACGGTAGTGAAACGGGCGAACATCTCGGTTTTTTTGCCGACTTCGCTGAAGATTTTGGCGCGGGTGTATTTGGTGATGTCGTGCGTTACGGTAAACGTGCCGAACGCGCCCGAACCTTTGGCGTGCATACGGCGTTCGGGGATGACTTCGCGCACGAAGTCGGCGAGTTTTTCATTCAGCCACAAATCCTGCGCCAGCAGGGGGCCGCGCGGGCCGGCGGTCAGGCTGTTTTGATTGTCGGCAACGGGCGCGCCGTTGTTCATGGTCAGATGGGTTACGGGGCATTTGGAGGCAGTCATCGCTCTTGTTCCTTTTCTCGGGTTGGTCAAATGGGGGGTAAACGGCTTACAGTACGATTTGGCGGAAAGCGTATTCGTAACCGGTTTCTTGATTGCAATAAATTTCTTGAATCGACATTTTGTTTTCCTTTTGCAAAAACTATGGATGCGACTATACGCCAAGATTTTCGCTATTAAAACTATGAAATCGATTTAATATTGTTATAAGCAATCGGTTTTTGATTTCCGTTTGTTTTTTGTTATCGGACAGAACCCGAACCCGCCCATTAAAACCATTTATAATGCAATGACGCTTTGCGGCATTTTTTTGCGCCGGCAGGCTGAAAATAACAATTTCCCCCACATTATCATGACCTTACTCGGAATAAAGCTCAAACAGACCCAGCAGCTCGACCAGCGGCTGCAACAATCTTTGCGCGTATTGCAGATGTCGGGTATCGAACTTGAACGCGAGGTTGAGGACTGGCTGTCGGACAACCCCCTGCTCGAACGCAAAGACACGGATGAATTTTCCGATGCCGAATTCAGCCATTACACTGCGCCCGCGCGCCAAATCGGCGGAGACGAAGGCGAAGATATGCTGTCCAACATCGCCGGCGAAGAAGATTTCAAGCAATACCTGCACGCGCAAGTGTGCGAACACCCGCTTTCCGACCAAGAAGCCGCCTGTGTCCACATCCTTATCGATTTCCTTGACGAGCAGGGTTATCTGACCGACAGCATCGAAGACATCCTCGACCATACGCCCTTGGAGTGGATGTTGGATGAGGCAATGCTGAAACAAGCCCTGACCGCATTGAAAAAATTTGACCCGGCAGGCGTGGCCGCCGCCGATTTGAACGAATCGCTGATATTGCAGATAGAAAGATCGGACGGATGCGCCGCCAAAACCGCCGCCCTGCATATCGTCCGAACCGCACTCGACAGCATAGACGGCAACCGCAGCCAAACCCTCGCACGAATAAAAAAACGCCTGCCCCAAACCGACAGCGGTACACTCGAAGCCGCACTCGACCTCATTGCTTCGCTCAATCCCTTTCCCGCCGCCGGTTTTGCCTCGTCCACGCCCACGCCGTATATCCGCCCGGATGTCTGGGTTGAGGAAAGTAAAGACGGCTGGACGGTCAGTTTCAACGAAGACTCCCTGCCTCCTCTGCAAATGAACAGCGAATATTGCGAACTGATGCCGTCTGAAGGCCTCTCGCCCGAGTGGAAGGAAAAAATCAGCGAAGCCAGACAACGTATCGATTCGCTCGAATTGAGGAAGGCAACCGTCGTCCTTCTTACCGAATACATCGTTAAACATCAGGCAGACTTTTTCACTTTTGGCGAAATCGGACTCGTCCCCCTGCTGATGAAAGATGCCGCCGCCGAATTGGGTGTGGCAGAAAGTACCGTTTCCCGCGCGGCCAACCAAAAATATTTGTCTTGCCCGCGCGGAGTGTTTGCGCTACGCTATTTCTTCACGCAGGCAGTTCAAACGGAAGAAGGCAAAAAAGCCGTCAGCCAACACGCCGTTAAAGCCGCACTCTCCCAGCTTGTCGGCAGCGAAGACAAACGCAAGCCCTATTCCGACGAAGCACTTGCCCGCCTGTTGGAACTTCGCGGTATGGAAATTTCCCGCCGCACCGTTGCCAAATACAGAGAATCCCTTGAGATTCCGGCAGCACACAAACGCAAAACCGCAGAATAATTTTTCAACACAATGCTACAACCCGTTTTTCCGTTCCGTCGCCGACGGACAGAACCCACCGAAGGAGCTGTATCATGAATCTGAAAATCACCGGTCTGAATTTTGACGTTACCGAAGCCATCAAAAACCACGTTTCCAAGAAACTGGAGCGCATCAACCGCCATGCTTCGGACATCATTTCTATAACCGTAACGCTGTCTGTGGAAAAAGCCGGCCATAAGGCCGAGGCAGACGTACACCTTGCCGGTAAAGACCTGCACGTCGAGTCCGACGGTCAGGACATGTATGCCGCCATCGACACCCTGATAGACAAACTTGACCGCGCCGTATTGAAACACAAAGAAAAAAGCGGCGAAGTCCGCAACTGACCGAATCGGCAAAATGCCGTCTGAAACGGATTTCCGTTTCAGACGGCATTGTTTATCCTGCATAACCAAACATGAAGCAAATCCGCCTTATCTTGAACCGGTTTTGATGCTCAACTCCATGAACTTTTTAACGATAGCTTAAGGTTATCGTTAAAAGGTATTACCCCGACAAACTGGGATTTATCTTTTTTATTCATCCAAAGCGTTGTAAAGCTTGTCCATAATTACAGAAAGGGCTTCTGGAATTCCTTCATCCCAGTCTGGACTTTCAAGAATTTCACCATCTAACGCCTTAAACATTACTTCTGGTATTTTTGATTTTGCTTTACTATCGTCATATCCTTTTGTCCAATCATGTCCTCCAGAATATAAATCGTTAGTCGGATTAAATGCATAAATTTGAACATTATAAAAATCAGAAAGATAGTTTGTTTCAATGGTATCTAAAATATCATAATCTTCTAAGCCCCATGAATATTTTTCTTCGCATTCTTTTCTGTCCACACAGTTCTCTTTATAAAAATCAGGTGCCATGTACCAGTACAAATAAAGGATTGTGCCTCTGTCAGTATCTGGCTGATCAACTATCCACTGGATTACTTTTTTAGAATTATCAAAGTTCCAACTTATTGCTAATAGCTGTCTTTCTTTCGGAGTATTTTTCTTAAGAAAATCAATAATAAGCTCTGTGCTTAATTTCTCAAATTCATCGTCATCAATTTTGACTTCGTCCCATTCAAAATCGTCATTGAGAATATCACTTATCGTTAACATACTGTACCTCCTAAAATTTCGATTTGTAACTATCTTTTTTTGAACAAATATCTGTCATTTACTATCAGAACCCGTGAAATTATATCGTAATTATTTTAATACACTATTCAATTACCAGCTCTACATAATCCCCATCTTCCTTATTGTATACATGCTTATTTACGATATATACCTCCGCACAACCTGTTCCGAAAACCTTTAAAGATGCAATGCATCAGTTAAGACGGCTGCAATAAGAAAACGGGATGCAAATCCGCATCCCGTTCCGTTTACTTCCAAGCCCCTGCAACGGCTTGGGCCTCTTTCAGACGGTCTACCGTACCGACATCCAGCCACAAACCCGTATGCTTCTGACCACTCACCCGATTTTGCCGCATTTCGCCACGCAATATGGGCGCGAGTTTCGCCACACTGCCCGCTTCAATTCCATCAAACATTTCAGGACGGTAAATACCCACGCCGCTGAATGTCAATCCGTTGCCGCCGGATACTTCCGACTGTACGCTTCCGTCCGGCAGCAGCAAAAAATCACCGTCGGGATGGTGCGGGGGATTTTCCACCAGCCACAAATGTGCGGAAATATGCTCGGGCAGGGACGATGCCGTCTGAAACGCGGCGGTAAAATCGATGTCGGTCAGCACATCGCCATTGACAACCAAAAACGGGGCATCGCCCAACAGCGGCAATGCCCGTGCGATACCGCCTGCGGTTTCCAAGCCGCCTGCGGGTTCGGGCGAATAGGCAATGTTCACACCATATGGCGAGCCGTCGCCCAAAACATCTTCTATCTGCCGACCCAACCACGCATGGTTGATGACTACTTCTGTAAACCCTGCCTGCTTCAGACGGCATAGGTGCCAACCGATTAGAGGCTTACCCGCCACATCAAGCAGCGGCTTCGGAGTGGTATCGGTCAAAGGGCGCATACGCTCGCCGCGTCCTGCCGCCAGTATCATCGCTTTCATATATATATCTGTCCGAATATCAGTCTAAAGATCTAAACTGCCGTCTGAAGTAAAGCAGCGCCGGACGTTTGCCCACGCAATTTTTAATTTCGTCGAGCCTGACGTAAAACACAAAATGTGTGCCGATTTCATGTTGACCGACAATATGCCCGTGCAGGTGCGCCAACGCGCCCTCTATTTCAAGCTGTCCGGTTTTGCCGCGATGCCAGATGTGGTAGGCAAACCGCTCTTCGGGCGACAGGCCGGTCAGCCCGGCAAAATGTTCGGCAACATCCTGATGTTCGTCCGCCAGCGTATTGATGCAGAGGCTGCCGTTTTCCGACAGTATCGGGATGATACGGGCTTTACGGTTGATACACAGCATCACGGTTGGAGGCTCATCCGTAACCGGTGTAACCGCAGTCATCGTGATGCCGTAACGTCCTGCCGATCCCTCTGTCGTAATGACATGAACACCTGCCGCGCAAGATGCCATCGCATCACGGAATGAGGTTTGAAATTCTTTCTGCAAATCCGTCATTTTTCCCCTTAAACTGTCCCCTATATAAGAATGCTGCACACAAGGCATCCCCTATGTGCAGCAATCCTGATTCGGAATCCCGCCGTGCGGACGTTTCCGCGCGTTACGGCGTATTACGAGTTCAACGCATCCTCGATTTTGGCAAGCTCTGCCAACAAATCTTTAAGCAGCAGCATTTTCTCGCGGGACAACACTTCTTCGATAGCATCGTAGCGTTCGTCCACTTCTTCGCCGATTTCCTCATACAGTTTCTCGCCCTCGGCAGTCAGCTTCAGATAAACGCGCCGTTGGTCGTTGGAAGGTTTCAGGCGGACAACCAGACCTGCTTTTTCAAGGCGGGTCAGGATACCGGTCAGGCTGGGGCGCAGGATGCACGCCTGATTCGCCAAATCTTGAAAGTCCAGCGTACCGTTTTCCGCCAAAAGACGGATAATCCGCCATTGCTGATCGGTAATATTCGCCTGATTCAGAATAGGCCTGAATTGGGTCATCAGGGCTTCCCTTGCCTGTATCAGACCGATATTGATAGACGCATGTTTTGATTGGGTAGGCATTGTTTAAGTCTCCAAGTTATCGAAAATCAAACTTTCAAACCGTCAGGAAAGCCTGTGGGCGTAATTTTTGATGCAACCGTTATATAACAAAACGAACATATAGCAACAATACTCTATAAACCGCATCGGACGACTGGGTATAAAAGACTTTAATTCCGATAATCCTATCTAAAAATATTTTAATAGTTATATCTTAATCTATTTTTCCCACAATCACAACAAGGGATTACATCGGCAGGCGCGCCGGCTCTTTCCCAAAAAACAAAAGCCGCCGCATCCGCCGCGCAAGGCATATGCCGTTTGATTTTCCACACAGCGGAAAGTTTAACAGGAACAAAGGTTAACCGAAAACATCTGCCTGAAAGATTCTTGCACGCAAACCCCAATAGCTGCTGATTCCCGTCGTATAGTGGATCATTTTCCCATTTTTGACCAAAACGACGGCAGGCGTTGCGACAATCCGCCAAGAGCTTGCCAAACCCCCGTCCTCATCGTTGACAGTCGGAAAGCCCAAGCCCCGTTTTGCCATATATGCCGCCACTTCGGACGCGCTGCCCGAACGTACCGCCACACCGACGACCGGAACGCCGTCCGCCGCCAAATCATCGATTATCGGCGACTGATAACGGCACACGCCGCACCAGCTCCCCCAAAAATACACCAGCACCGCCCTATCCCGGCTAAACTGTCCCAAAGTCAGCCGCTGCCCCGACAGCAGGGTCAAAGGCCGCCCTGCCGCCCCGGCAGGTTCGTCGGGCTTGCGTACCCAATCCAGACACAGCGACACCAGCAAAAACACCAATGCCGTCTGAACAGCAAATTTGATGCCCGAAAGCAGTTTCTTTTTCATACGCCCCCGCAAACGGTACGCCCGCGCAACCTGCAGGCAAACAAAAAAGCCAAGTCCTAAAACTTGGCTTCCGGTTATCTGGTGGGTCGTGAGCGATTCGAACGCTCGACCAACGGATTAAAAGTCCGCTGCTCTACCGACTGAGCTAACGACCCGATAAGCTGTGCATTATACAACTCCTCTTCCCACCGTCAAGCAAATTTTACAGGCTTAATTGCAGACCGCTGTTTGCACGGAATATTTTGGCAACGGATTTTCACAATCCGACCCATGCCGTGTAAAAGTTCGCACAAGAAAAAAGCAAACTGCCCAAAATCATGTACACTTTCCGTCTATCTTCCTCTCACCCAACTTGCGAACAGAGGCACACATCATGAATATACAAAATATCCGCCCCCTCCTTGAAACTGTCGGCATCCCGAATACGGCACGCACACTCGGCAGCGAAAAGGCCGTCCGCTCGGTCGAACAGCATTCAGACGGCATCCATATCGCCCTGCATTTCGGTTTCCCCGTCGCGCACATTGCCGCCGCCGTCGCCGATGCCGTGCAAGAAACCCTGATGCCGCTGACAGGCGACACACACATCCATCTGTCCATGGACACGGAAATCGGCACACACAAAGTCCAGCCCGGCGTTACCACCATCAAAGGTGTGAAAAACATCATCGCCGTCGCCTCCGGCAAAGGCGGCGTGGGCAAATCGACGACGACCGCCAACCTTGCCACCGCGATGGCGCGCATGGGCGCGCGCGTCGGCGTGCTCGATGCCGACCTTTACGGCCCGAGCCAGCCCACGATGCTGGGCGTACACAACCGCAAACCCGATCAGAAAAACCAAAAACTGATTCCCGTCGAATCTTCAAACGGCATACAAGTCATGTCCATCGGTTTTCTGGTCGATACCGACCAAGCCGTCGTCTGGCGCGGGCCGATGGTCAGCCAAGCCTTGCAGCAGCTGATGTTCCAAAGCGAGTGGGACGAAGTGGACTACCTGTTTATCGACCTGCCCCCCGGCACGGGCGACATCCAACTCACGCTGTCCCAGCGCATCCCCGTAACCGGATCGGTCATCGTAACCACGCCGCAGGACATCGCCCTGATAGACGCGCGCAAGGCCGTGGATATGTTCCGCAAAGTCAACATCCCCATTTTGGGCGTATTGGAAAACATGTCCGTCCATATCTGCTCCAACTGCGGGCACAGCGAAGCACTGTTCGGCACGGACGGCGGCAAAGATTTGGCGGCACGCCTCAACGTCCCCCTGCTCGGACAGCTCCCCCTAAGCCTGCCCGTGCGCGAAGCGATGGACGGCGGCACGACGGCACAACTGTTCGACAAACACCCCGCCATCGCCAAAATCTACACCGATGCCGCATTCCAAATCGCCCTGAGCATTGCCGACAAAGGCAAAGACTTCAGCAGCCGCTTCCCCAAAATCGTCGTCGAATAAAGCCCCGCCCCCGAAACCGCAATGCCGTCTGAAACCCCGCGCCTGCCGATACGCCGTCATTCCCGCGAAAGCGGGAATCCGGACCTGTCGGTGCGGAAACTTATCGGATAAAACGGTTTCTTAGATTCCACGTTCTAGATTCCCGCCTGCGCGGGAATGACGATTCATAAGTTTCCCGAAATTCCAACATAACCGAAACCTGACAGTAACCACAGGGTGGGCTTCAGCCCGCCGTTTCCATCAATCCCACATTTCTACCGTTTTCATCGAATCCATCGAATCCTCACCTTTCGGCAATCCGACCCTATGCAACTGAACCGTCATTCCCACGAAAGTGGGAATCTAGAACGCAGGGTTGGAGAAACCGTTTTATCCGATAAGTTTCCGTACCGAACGGACCGGATTCCCGCCCGACGCGGGAAAAGCAGGCAAATTTCCCGCCGCCGAACGCGCCAAACGCATAAAGCGCGCATCAGGCGCGGTGCTATGTGTTGAAACATCGCCCCAAACCCGATACAATCCGCCCTTGAACCATCAGTGAAAATCGTTCTTTTTTAATCAGTTAAACCGAATACGGAGCCGAAAATGAATCCAGCCCCCAAAAAAAACCTTCTCTTCTCTTCTCTTCTCTTCTCTTCTCTTCTCTTCTCTTCTCTTCTCTTCCGCAGCGCAGGCGGCAAGTGAAGACAATGGTCGCGGCCCGTATGTACAGGCAGATTTAGCCTACGCCTACGAACACATTACCT
>POWY01000018.1 GCA_003044455.1 Neisseria bergeri
TGAACGGGTCTTGCGCCAAGTCCGCCGCGAGGGCGGGCTGTATGAGTGCGGCCGCCGCTACGGCGCAGGCGGCAAGGAGGTTTGTCAGTCTTCGCAGCGGTTTCACGGTTTATCCTCCTTTGCGGCGGCGGATGACTTCGTTGCCGACATCGGGGTTTTTACCGTTGTTTTGTTTGAAGTCGGGACGTTTTGGGCGGTCGTGTCGCCGTAGGGGGTAATGTCGGAGAAATCGACCATCAGGCGGTCTGAGGCTTTGACGGTTTTGCCGACGCTGTAAGGTCCCATCCAGAGAGCGTATTGTTCTTGGTATTGGGATTCGTAGGCGGCGGTTTTAGGGGCAATCAGCAGTTTCCGGCTGTCGCGGTCGACGGCGAAATATTCGAGCTTGGTTTGGGCTTTAAGGGTTTCGGCGTTGTAGAGGTGTAGTTCGGTACGGCTGCGGACGGTGCCGAATACGTCGACGGTTACGAATACGTCGGTGTCGGCGTATTCGGGCGGTACGACTTCGATGCCGCGCAGGTAGAAGACGGTTTGAATGAGGTTGGTCAGGAAGGAAACGTCGCGGGGATTGGCAAGCAGGGTTTCGTTGCGGTAGTCGCCCGTGCCGTTGACGGATAGTCCGGCGGAGCGTTCGCCTTTGCGTCCGCTGTTTCTAGTCAGGGCGGCGGCGGGGGCGTTTAAGACCGATGTGGAAGTGGTTACGCTGGAGAGCGCGTCGGATTTGGTGGTGGCGGTAGTGTCGTAGGCGGGGTAGCTGTATTGGGTGGCACTTTCGGGGTTGTTGTGGTAGCCGCCGCGTATCAGTGCGTCGATAGAGTAGCGTCCGCCGCTTATGTTGCCCGAACCTTGGTCGCCCATAACGGAGACGTAAAGGGCGGCTTTGCGTCCTTTCAGGGCGGACAAATCCATTTCTTTGACGGCGGCGCGGGACGATGCGGCGACGAGTTCCTGTTCGACGGCAAAGCGTTTGCCGCCGCCGTGGGCGGGAATGCCTGTCAGTGTGCCGCAGGCGGTGAGGACGAAGGGGATGAGGAGGAGCAGGATTTTCATGGCAGGGTTTGTTTTGTTTTGAACGGGTTTGAGTGTAAGGGGATTTTAAGATTTTGTAAACAAAAGGGGCGAAAATGCCGTCTGAACGGCGGAACGGGCTTTCAGACGGCATTTGCGCTCAATAATAATATCCCGCGCCCAAAATACACGGTTTGGATGCGCCGGTTGCTTTGTGCGGACTACCGGGAATGCGATTAATCCAACACGCCGCCAACCACGCAAATGCGGCGGCCTCCACCCATTGCGGATCGAGGTTCAGTTCGGCGGTGCTGTGCAGGGAAACGCGTGTGCCGAAACATTCTGCTAAATCCGCCATTAAAACAGGATTGCGGATGCCGCCGCCGCAAATATACATTTGACGGGCATTTGCCGCTGCGTGTGAGACGGCGTCGCAAACGGTTTGCGCGGTAAAACGGGAAAGCGTCCGTAATACGTCGTATCGGTTTTCGCCGCCGCCAAGGTAGGTTTCGAGCCAATTTAGGGCAAACAGTTCGCGCCCCGTGCTTTTGGGGTAGGCTTGTGCGAAATACGGGTGGGCGAGCAGCCTGCCGAGCAGGCCCGGCAAGATGTTGCCTTGTGCCGCCTTTGCACCGTTTTTGTCGTAAGGAAGCTGCCAGTGTGCCTGCGTCCACGCGTCCATCAGCATATTGCCCGGCCCCGTGTCGAAGCCGAAGGCGGGTGCGTCGGGCGGAAGTACGCTGATGTTGGCAATCCCGCCGATGTTCAGTACCACGCGTGTTTCTTTGTCGTCGCGGAACAGGGCTTCGTGAAAGGCGGGGACGAGCGGCGCACCTTGTCCGCCGGCAGCAAGGTCGCGGCTGCGGAAGTCGCCGACGGTAAAAATCCGCGTCCGTTCCGCCAGCAGCGGTAAATCGGCAAGCTGTATGCTGTAACCGTGTTCCGGCGCGTGTCGGACGGTTTGCCCGTGGCAGCCGAGGGCGGTAATGTCGTACGGCGCGAGGTTTTGACTGCACAGCAGTTCGGCGACGGTTTGCGCATATAGGCGGCTGAGTTCTTGCGACAAAATCCTGCTGCGGTGCAGTTCGTCCGTGCCTGTGTCTTGCAAATCCAGCAATTTGCGGCGCAACCGGTCAGGGTAGGGTATAAAGGCGTGCCCTTCCGCGCCCAGCCATTTGCCGCCGTCCATACGTATCAGTACGGCATCCGCCCCGTCCATGCTGGTTCCCGACATGATGCCGATGTAAAGCTGTGTTTCCATCATCACTCCCAAACTGGTGCAAAACGCCATTTTAACGTGTATTGGCGCACCTATACCGATTTGCTGCCGCAGTGTAAATAAATGTTTCAAGACGGATTGCAAAAGGTTACAATATCCGCGAAAACCCTTCTGTGTTCACTAAGGAATCTTCCATGGCTCAAACTCAAATGAGTGCGAACTTGAAACTGATTAACGCCGTCTTTGCCGCCATGCTGGTAGGCATAGTCGGCTATTTTATCTATTGGGGTTTGGGTTATACCCACTACAATAACAGCGTGCTTTTCATCATCGCCACCATGTTCGGCGTGTTTATGGCGTTTAATGTCGGCGGCAACGATATTGCCAATTCTTTCGGCACCAGCGTCGGTTCCGGCACGCTGACCATTCCGCAGGCTTTGCTGATTGCCGCGGTATTTGAAGTCAGCGGCGCGGTCATCGCGGGCGGTGAGGTAACCGATACCATACGCAAAGGCATCGTCGATTTGAACGGTATGAACCTCGAGCCCATGCAGTTTGTGTTTATCATGATGTCTGCACTCTTGGCGGCGGCGTTGTGGCTGCTGTTCGCGTCCCACAAAGGCCTGCCGGTTTCGACGACGCACGCGATTATCGGCGGCATCGTCGGCAGTGCGTTGTGTATGGCGGTTATGAACCATGCCGACTGGGGAACGTTGATTCAGTGGGGAAAATTGGGAGAAATCGGGATATCTTGGGTGCTGTCGCCTGTTTTGGGCGGTGCGGTTTCCTATTTCCTGTTTTCCCGCGTTAAGAAAAATGTCTTAGATTACAATGCTTGGGCCGAAGGCACGCTCAAGGGCATCAAGCAGGAGAAAAAGGCGTATAAAGAACAGCACCGCCTGTTTTTCGAGGGTTTGTCCGAAGCCGAAAAAGTCGAGTACGCCACCAAAATGGCGCACGACGCGCAAATTTACGACGAGCCCGAATTCGATCCACAAGAGCTGCAATCCGAGTATTATCGGGGGCTGTATGTGTTCGACAACCGCAAAGACAATGTCGATTCTTACAAGGCGCTGCATTCGTGGGTTCCCTTCATCGCTTCGTTCGGCGCGATGATGATTTCCGCTATGCTGATTTTCAAGGGCTTGAAAAACCTACATTTGGGGATGAGCAACGTCAACAGCTTCCTGACTATCTTTATGATAGGCGCGGCGGTGTGGATGGGTACGTTTGTTTTTGCAAAAAGCCTCAAGCGTAAAGATTTGGGCAAATCGACCTTTCAGATGTTTTCATGGATGCAGGTCTTTACCGCCTGCGGTTTCGCATTCAGCCACGGGGCGAACGATATTGCCAACGCCATTGGTCCGTTTGCCGCGATTATGGATGTTTTGCGGACGAACAGCGTTGCCGCGCAAAATGCCGTTCCTCCGATTGCGATGCTGACTTTCGGTATCGCGCTGATTGTCGGTTTGTGGTTTGTCGGTAAAGAGGTGATTAAAACCGTCGGTACGAGTTTGGCGGAAATGCATCCCGCCTCGGGCTTTACCGCCGAACTGTCCGCCGCATCCGTCGTGATGGGCGCGTCGCTGATGGGGCTGCCTGTTTCCAGTACGCATATCTTGGTCGGCGCGGTACTCGGTATCGGTTTGGTCAACCGCAATGCCAACTGGAAACTGATGAAGCCCATCGGTTTGGCGTGGGTCATTACCCTGCCTGCCGCCGCCGTATTGTCGGTTGTCTGCTACTTGGTTTTACAGGCAGTATTCTGATTGTAAAATACTGATGCCGTCTGAACCCGTGTTCAGACGGCATTTTGTTGATGGAATGTGCGGGCTTGTGCCTTATGCACAATCTGTTCTGTCGGGATATGCCGTTTGGTATAGCGGATTAACAAAAACCAGTACGGCGTTGCCTCGCCTTAGCTCAAAGAGAACGATTCTCTAAGGTGCTGAAGCACCGAGTGAATCGGTTCCGTACTATTTGTACTGTCTGCGGCTTCGTCGCCTTGTCCTGATTTTTGTTAATCCGCTATATCTCGGTTTCGGAACGGTCGGATACAAAGGTGCGGAACGTTATGATATGCCGCCGCCTGTTCTTGAAAACACTTATCCTGCCGGCAGCAAAATGCCGTCTGAAAAAGCCTTTCAGACGGCATTTGTACGTTAGCCGCAATCACACCGTTTGCGAATATTTCGCTTTGGTTTCTTTATGGCGCAGGTGGTAGTCGAAGACCATGGCGATGTTGCGGATGAGGAAGCGTCCTTTCGGGGTAACGGTCAGCCCGTGGCTGTTCAGGCGCACCAATCCCAAACCGGCGAGTTTTTCCAAATCCGCCAGTTCGTCTTTGAAGTAACGGTCGAACGGGATACCGAATATGTCTTCGTAAACACGGTAGTCGAGCGCGAAGCGGCACATCAAATCCTGAATGATGCTGCGGCGCAGGATGTCATCCTGATTCAGCTGGTAGCCGCGCATGATGGGCAGTCTGCCTTCGTCGATGGCGGCATAGTAGGCATCGATGTCGCGTTCGTTTTGGGAATAGGTGTTGCCGATTTTACCGATGGACGACACGCCGATGGCGACCAAATCGCAATCCGCGTAGGTCGAATAGCCTTGGAAGTTGCGCTGGAGGAAGCCTTCTTTGAGGGCGATGGAGAGTTCGTCGTCAGGTTTGGCGAAATGGTCCATGCCGATGAAGACGTAGCCGCGCTCTGTCAGGGTTTGGACGCAGTATTGCAGCATATCGAGCTTCTCTTCGCTGTCGGGGACGGCGGCGGTATCGATGCGGCGTTGCGGTTTGAACACGTGCGGCAGGTGGGCGTAGTGGTAAAGGGCGAGGCGGTCGGGGTCGAGCGACAAAACGGTATCGATGGTGGTTTTGATGCTTTCGGAAGTCTGGTGCGGCAGACCGTAAATCAAATCGACGCTGACGGATTTGAACCCTGCCTCACGGGCGGCATCGATGACTTCTTTGGTTTCGTCGTAGCTTTGGATGCGGTTGACCGCCGCCTGCACTTTGGGGTCGAAATCCTGAATGCCGACGCTCATGCGGTTGAAGCCGAGCCTGCCGAGCATGAGGACGGTGTCGCGGCTGACTTTGCGCGGGTCGATTTCGATGGAGTATTCGCCGGACGGTATCAGTTCGAAATGTTTGCGTATCATACGGAAGACGCGTTCGATCTGTTCGTCGCTCAAAAAGGTCGGCGTGCCGCCACCGAAGTGCAGTTGGGCAAGCTGGTGCCGTCCGTTCAGATGCGGGGCTAGCAGTTCCATTTCTTTTTCAAGATATTCGATGTAGGCATCGGCACGGCTTTTGTCTTTGGTGATGATTTTGTTGCAGCCGCAGTAGTAGCAGATGGTGTTGCAGAACGGAATGTGAATGTAAAGGGAAAGCGGTTTGTTTAACGCGCCCATACCGCGCAAATGTAAAGCTTTGATATATTCGCCTTCGCGGAAACCATCGTGGAAACGGTCGGCGGTAGGGTAGGAAGTGTAGCGCGGGCCGCTGGCGGGCAGGCTGGCAATCAGTTCGCGGTCAAACTCGGGGCGGTCATCGTTTACATTGTGATTGTTCTGTATCTGAATAATTTTCATGGTGTGTGTGCGGTTTTATGATGTTAGTCAAATTTTGGATAGTTTGGTAGAATGCCACAGTATGATAAACCTGTCTTGATATGTGTCAACAAGCACATAATCGGGATGGGGCAAAACACACGAAAAGGTACGGTATGGCTTCGCATAATACTACACATCAGATGAAAACCTTGTGTTCTTCCTGTTCTTTGCGGGAACTTTGTCTGCCTGTCGGATTGCTGCCCAACGAGTTCAGCCAACTCGATGCCGTCATCCGCCAAAGCCGCCGCCTGAAAAAAGGCGAATACCTGTTCCGTGCCGGCGAAGCCTTTACCTCGCTCTTTGCCATCCGTTCGGGCTTCTTCAAAACAACCGTCGCCAGTCAGGACGGCCGCGATCAGGTAACGGGTTTCTTTATGTCGGGCGAACTCATCGGCATGGACGGCATCTGTTCCCATGTGCACAGTTGCGATGCGGTCGCCTTGGAAGACAGCGAGGTATGCGAGCTGCCGTTTACCCACATCGAAGAACTGGGGCAGAACATCCCCAGCCTGCGTACCCACTTTTTCCGCATGATGAGCCGCGAAATTGTGCGCGATCAGGGCGTGATGTTGCTTTTGGGTAATATGCGTGCAGAAGAGAGGATTGCCGCCTTCCTGCTGAACCTTTCCCAAAGGCTCTACTCGCGCGGTTTCGCCGCCAACGACTTCATCTTAAGAATGTCCCGCGAAGAAATCGGCAGCTATCTCGGGCTGAAACTCGAAACCGTCAGCCGCACATTGTCCAAGTTCCATCAGGAAGGATTGATTTCCGTCGAACACAAACACATCAAGATTCTCAATCTGCAAGTGCTGAAAAAAATGGTATCCGGTTGTTCGCACGCCATTTGATTAACCTGTACGAGCATTTCAGACGGCATTCTCAATAAACACAGGGCAGACGAAAACATCTGCCCTGTTTGTTTTATCTGCCGCAAAATGCCGTCTGAAAACCGGCAGCCGCCTAAATCGAAAAATCCTCGCTGATGGGCGTGTACAGAATCCTGTCCACCTTCTCGCGTGTCAGGTGCGGCGCAAACGCTTGGATAAAGTCGTAGGCATATCCGCGCAAATAAGTATCGCTGCGCAAAGCAATCCACGTCGGCGACGGCTCGAACAGGTGTGCCGCATCCACAAGCTGCAAATCCCCATCCGTATCCGGGTTGTAGGCCATCTTTGCCATCAATCCCACACCCAAACCCAAGCGTACGTAAGTTTTTAATACGTCCGTATCCGCCGCCGCCAATGCGACATCCGGCCGTTCCAAACAGGCTTTGGCGAATGCCCGCGCGATGCTGCTGCCCGCATTGAATGCAAATTCATAAGTAATCAGCGGAAACCTCGCCAAATCTTCAATGCGGAGGGGATTCCTGCATTCGAGCAGCGGATGGTCGTTCGGCACAATCACCGCGTGTGTCCAGTCGTAGCAGGAAAGTCTTCCCAATTCGGGGTGGTCGTCTATCCGTTCCGTAACAATCGCCAAATCCGCCTCGCCGGAGGTAACCATACGTGCGATGGCGGCAGGGCTTCCCTGTTTGATGGTCAGATTGACTTTCGGATAGCGTTTCACAAAATCGGCAACAATCAAGGGCAGGGCATAGCGTGCCTGAGTATGCGTCGTGGCAACCGTCAGCGAGCCGCTGTCGTGTCCGGTAAACTCGCTGCCGATATTTTTAATGTTCTGAACATCGCGCAAAATACGTTCCGCAATATCCAAAACCACCTTGCCCGGCTGCGAGACCGAAACCACGCGCTTGCCGCTGCGGATAAAAATCTGAATGCCGATTTCTTCTTCCAGCAATTTGATTTGTTTGGAGATGCCGGGTTGTGATGTGAATAAGGCCTCGGCCGCTTCGGAAACGTTCAGGTTGTGCCGGTAAACTTCTAAGGCGTATTTCAATTGTTGTAATTTCATGGCGGGTCGGTGTGGATCTGTGTCGGGTGGCTGAACATTGTTTATAATTTATCATATTTTCTTGCCGGTACGGTATGGGGCTTTGCCGTTGTGTTTGTTGTTTTTGTGCAACGGCAATCGTGCGATATGGAAAAAATCCCCCTAAAGTAATGACACGGAATTGATTTTTCGGCATGATAGACGATTAGGAAACAGGCTGTTTTACGGTTGTTTTCAGGCGTTGAGTATTGACAGTCCGCCCCCTGCTTCTTTATAGTGGAGACTGAAATATCCGATTTGCCGCCATGTTTCTACAGCGGCCTGTATGTTGGCAATTCAGCAGTTGCTCCTGTATCTGCTGTACAAATTTAATGAGGGAATAAAATGACCAAACAGCTGAAATTAAGCGCATTATTCGTTGCATTGCTCGCTTCCGGCACTGCTATGGCGAGCGAAGCCCATATCCACGGTTATACCGTGAGTGGCCAATCACAAGAAGTCGTACGCAACAACTACGGCGAATGCTGGAAAAACACCTACTTCGACAAAGCGACCCAAGGTCGCGTAGAGTGCGGCGATGCAGTTGAACCGGCTCCTGTTGCTGTTGTAGAGCAGGCTCCGCAATATGTTGACGAAACCGTTTCCCTGTCTGCCAAAACCCTGTTCGGTTTCGACAAAGACGTACTGCGTGCCGAAGCCCAAGACAACCTGAAGGTATTGGCGCAACGCCTGGGTCAAACCAACGTACAATCCGTACGTGTTGAAGGTCATACCGACTTCATGGGTTCTGAAAAATACAACCAGGCCCTGTCCGAACGCCGCGCCAACGTAGTGGCAAACTACTTGGTCAGCAACGGTGTGCCTGCCTCTAAAACTTCTGCTGTCGGCTTGGGCGAATCTCAAGCGCAAATGACTCAAGTTTGTGAAGCTGAAGTTGCCAAACTGGGTGCAAAAGCCTCTAAAGCCAAGAAACGTGAGGCTCTGATTGCATGTATCGAACCTGACCGCCGTGTTGACGTGAAAATCCGCAGCATCGTAACCCGTCAGGTTGCTCCGGCTCATGTTCACACCCAACAATAAGCTTTAAAAGCATCTTGCCGATGGGTAGGGTTGGATTCCTCTTTTGTATAAGAGAAGAGGTTTATGTATCAAACTTTAATCGGTTCTGATGAAACAAAACAAACCCCGCTTTTGCGGGGTTTGTTTTTAGGATGCTTGCGGAAACGGTTATTGTCAGAATATGGGGTAGGGTTTATGCTTCATCAAAATCTTCCTGGTGCTTGAAACTCCGGTTTTGAAGGCGATAGAATTTGGATTTGTTTGTGAGGGAACAAACTCTCTCAAATCAGTGCTGTACGCGGTGCTGCGTTTTATGTGCGGTACTGCGTAAAATACAGCAGATCAATAAAAATCAACATGGCGGTGCGTTCGGACATTTTGCGACATGAAAGAATTCGACTTCATCAAACGGTATTTGCAAACAGGCACGGATAAGGATGTCGTATTGGGTATAGGCGACGATGCGGCGATTGTCCGCCCGCGTGAAGGCTTCGATTTGTGTTTCAGTGCGGATATGCTTTTGAAGGACAGGCATTTTTTTGCAGATGTCAAACCTGAAGACTTGGCTTGGAAGGTTTTGGCCGTCAATATTTCAGATATGGCGGCGATGGGCGCGATACCGCGTTGGGTGCTGCTGAGCGCGGCGTTGCCAGAATTGGATGAGGTATGGCTGAAACGGTTTTGCGGCAGCTTTTTCGGTTTGGCAAAAAAGTTTGGCATCACCTTAATCGGCGGCGATACGACCAAGGGCGATATGGCGTTCAATGTAACCATTGTCGGCGAGTTGCCGAAGGATAGGGCGTTGCGGCGTGATGCGGCGGTTGCGGGCGACGATATTTGGGTGTCGGGGCGTGTCGGTATGGCAGCGGCGGCTTTGAACTGCCGTCTGAAACAGTGTGTTTTGCCTGACGATGTATTTGCCGTGTGCGAACAGAAGTTGCTCCGTCCTGAACCAAGGGTTGGGCTGGGGCTTGCGCTGTTGCCGTTTGCCGGGGCGGCGCAGGATGTTTCAGACGGCCTCGCGCAAGATTTGGGGCATATCCTGACCGCTTCCGGCGTGGGGGCGGAAATTTGGGCCGATTCGCTGCCGTCTTTATCTGCATTGAAAGATATTTTGCCCCGAGCGCAATGGCTGTCTTATACTTTGGCGGGCGGCGACGATTACGAGCTGGTTTTTACCGCGCCGGAAAGTTGCCGCAGCCGTGTGCTTGATGCAGCGGAACGGTGCGGCGTACCGGTAACGCGCATCGGCAAAATCAACGGAGGATGCCGTCTGAAGGTTTTAGATGCCGGCGGCAGGGAATTGGAACTACATTCTTTAGGATTCGATCATTTTGGCTGATTTTAAACCTGATTGGGCGTGGCTGCGGCAGCGTCCCTTGTGTTTTTTGGCATTCGGTTTCGGCAGCGGGCTGGCTCCGTTCGCGCCGGGTACATTCGGCACTTTGGCGGCATTGCCTTTGGCGTTTGTGCTGATTTTGCTCGGCATAGACGGGCTGCTGCTGGCTTTTTTGTGTATCGTGCTGTTTATGTGGGGCATACGCATTTGCGCTTATGCGGAACGTGAAACGGGTGTCAGCGACCACGGTGGGATTGTTTGGGACGAGATTGTCGCCATGCTGTTTGTGCTGGCGTTTGTGCCGTTCAGGTGGACGTGGTGGCTGGCGGCATTTGTTCTGTTCCGTCTGTTTGACGCGCTCAAACCGCCTCCCGTCGGTTGGTTTGACAAGAATCTGCACGGCGGTTTGGGCATTATGGCGGACGATATGGCGGCTGCGGTGATGACCTTGATTGTCTTGAGGATTGCAATGCTGTTTTAAACGGGGCTGCCTTGTAAAAATGCCGTCTGAAAGCCTTTCAGACGGCATTGTTTCGGAGGTTAACGCGTTACTGGTTTGTATTTGATGCGTTTCGGTTTCGCGCCTTCTTCACCCAAACGGCGTTTCTTATCGGCTTCGTATTCCTGATAGTTGCCGTCGAAGAACACCCATTTGGAGTTGCCTTCACACGCCAAGATATGCGTGGCGATGCGGTCGAGGAACCAGCGGTCGTGCGAAATCACCATCACGCTGCCGGCAAATTCCAGCAATGCGTCTTCCAGTGCGCGCAGGGTTTCTACGTCGAGGTCGTTGGACGGTTCGTCCAGCAGCAACACATTGCCGCCGCCCAACAAGGTTTTTGCCAAGTGTAAACGTCCGCGTTCGCCGCCGGAAAGCTGCCCCGCGATTTTGCTTTGGTCGCTGCCTTTAAAGTTGAAGCGTCCCAAATATTGGCGGGCGGGAATTTCAAACTGCCCAACCTGCAAAATGTCGCGGCCTTCGGCGATGTTGTCGAACACGGTTTTGTCGTTTTGCAAACCTTCACGGCTTTGGTCAATCAGGCTCATTTTCACGGTTCGGCCGATTTTCACTTCACCCGAATCGGGCTGCTCTTTGCCCGCAATCATTTTGAACAGCGTCGATTTACCCGCGCCGTTCGGACCGATGATGCCGACAATCGCGCCCGCAGGCACTTTGAAGCTCAAATCGTCAATCAGCACTTTATCGCCGAACGATTTGGAAACATTCACAAATTCAATTACTTCGTTACCCAAACGCTCGGCAACGGGAATAAAGATTTCCTGCGTTTCATTGCGTTTTTGGTATTCGTAGTTGCTCATTTCCTCAAAACGCGCCAAACGCGCTTTGGACTTGGCTTGGCGGCCTTTGGCATTCTGGCGCACCCATTCCAATTCCTGCTTCATCGCTTTCACGCGTGCAGCTTCAGACTTTGCCTCGTTTTCCAAGCGTTTTTCTTTCTGCTCCAGCCAAGACGAGTAATTGCCTTTCCACGGAATACCGTGTCCGCGGTCGAGTTCCAAAATCCATTCGGCTGCGTTGTCGAGGAAGTAGCGGTCGTGCGTTACCGCAACGACTGTACCGGGGAAGCGCACGAGGAATTGCTCCAGCCATTCGACCGATTCCGCGTCCAAGTGGTTGGTCGGCTCGTCCAGCAGCAGCATATCGGGTTTGCTCAACAAGAGTTTGCACAAAGCCACACGGCGTTTTTCACCGCCGGACAGATTGCCGATTTTGGCATCCCAATCAGGCAGGCGCAGCGCGTCGGCAGCGATTTCCAATTCGTGTTCCGCACCGCCGCCCGTGGACGAACCGGCCGCAATAATCGCTTCCAAACGGCCCTGTTCTTCCGCCAATGCGTCAAAATCCGCATCGGGATTGGCGTACTCGGCATACACTTCTTCCAAACGTTTCTGCGCCGCCGCTACTTCGCCTAAACCGCTTTCCACTTCCTCGCGCACAGTTTTCTCAGGATCAAGCTCAGGCTCTTGCGGCAGGTAGCCGATTTTAATGCCGCCCATCGGCACGGCTTCGCCCTCAAATTCCTTATCCACGCCCGCCATAATCCGCAAAACGGTGGACTTGCCCGCGCCGTTCAAACCGAGCAAACCGATTTTCGCGCCGGGGAAAAATGAAAGGGAAATGTCTTTAATAATGGTTTTCTGCGGCGGCACAACCTTGCTCACGCGCAGCATAGAATAGACGTATTGTTGGGACATGGTTTTTCTCGATTCGGTCAAACAAATTTCAGACGGCCATTTTAACCGATAATTTGATTTAAGCCAGTTTATCCGCGAACCGATATTGCCAAAATCGGGCAGGATTCATAAAATCCGCCTATCTCTTTGAAATTAGACAAACAAAAAAAATAATAATGATAGAGGGTTGCCGCACCGGTAACCATTTCGGATTTTCCAAAGCAAATACTTTTCAAATCAAAAAAAGGATTTACCTTATGTCGGAATATACGCCTCAAACAGCAAAACAAGGTTTGCCCTCACTGGCAAAAAGCACGATTTGGATGTTGAGCTTCGGCTATCTCGGCGTTCAGACGGCCTTTACCCTGCAAAGCTCGCAAATGAGCCGAATTTTTCAAACACTAGGCGCAGACCCGCACAATTTAGGCTGGTTTTTCATCCTGCCGCCGCTGGCCGGCATGCTGGTTCAGCCGATTGTGGGCTACTACTCAGACCGCACTTGGATGCCGCGCTTGGGCGGCCGCCGCCTGCCCTATCTGCTTTACGGCACGCTGATTGCGGTTATCGTGATGATTCTGATGCCGAACTCGGGCAGCTTCGGTTTTGGCTACGCTTCTTTGGCGGCTTTGTCGTTTGGCGCGCTGATGATTGCGCTGTTGGACGTGTCGTCGAATATGGCGATGCAGCCGTTTAAGATGATGGTCGGCGACATGGTCAACGAGGAGCAGAAAAGCTACGCCTACGGGATTCAAAGTTTCTTAGCGAATACGGGCGCGGTTGTGGCGGCGATTCTGCCGTTTGTGTTCGCGTATATCGGTTTGGCGAACACGGCCGAAAAAGGCGTTGTGCCGCAGACCGTGGTCGTAGCATTCTATGTGGGCGCGGCGTTACTGATTATTACCAGTGCGTTCACGATTTTCAAAGTCAAAGAATACGATCCGGAAACCTACGCCCGCTATCACGGCATCGATGTCGCTGTGAATCAGGAAAAAGCCAACTGGTTCGAACTTTTGAAAACCGCGCCTAAAGCGTTTTGGACGGTTACTTTGGTACAATTCTTCTGCTGGTTTGCTTTCCAATATATGTGGACTTATTCGGCAGGCGCGATTGCAGAAAACGTTTGGCAAACAACCGATGCCTCTTCCGTAGGCTATCAGGAAGCAGGCAACTGGTACGGCGTTTTGGCGGCGGTACAATCCATTGCTGCCGTTATCTGCTCGTTTATTCTGGCAAAAGTACCGAATAAATACCATAAGGCGGGTTATTTCGGCTGTTTGGCTTTGGGCGCGCTCGGCTTTTTTTCCGTTTTCTTCATCGGCAACCAATACGCGCTGGTGTTGTCTTATACCTTAATCGGCATTGCGTGGGCAGGCATCATTACCTATCCGCTGACGATTGTGACCAATGCCCTCTCAGGCAAACACATGGGTACTTATTTGGGTCTGTTCAACGGCTCTATCTGTATGCCTCAAATCGTCGCTTCGCTGCTGAGTTTCGTCCTCTTCCCTATGCTGGGCAGCCATCAGGCAACCATGTTCTTGGTTGCCGGCGCAGTCTTGCTGATGGGGGCTTTCTCAGTATGCCTGATTAAAGAGACCCACGGCGAATAATCCGTTTCAACACCATCGGCAAAGGCCGTCTGAAACCTTTGCCGATCTGACAATTTTAATAACAGGAGCTTCATAAATGTACACGAGAATCATGGAAGTCAGCCCTTGGACGCTGCGTTCGGCAAAACTGGAAAAAGAACACAAACGGCTGCAAGAGAGCCTGACCAGCTTGGGCAACGGCTATATGGGTATGCGCGGCAGCTTTGAAGAAACCTACTCCGCCGACAGCCACTTGGGCACCTACATCGCCGGCGTGTGGTTCCCCGACAAAACCCGCGTCGGCTGGTGGAAAAACGGCTACCCCAAATATTTCGGCAAAGCCATCAACGCGCTCAATTTCAGCAAAGTCAAAATCTTTGTCGATGGGCAGGAAGTGGACTTGGCGAAAAACGACGTTGCCGGCTTCTCCGTCGAACTCGATATGCAGCACGGCGTGTTGCGCCGCTCGTTCACCGTATTCGGCGTGCGTTTCGATGTGTGCAAATTCCTGTCCGTCGCGCAAAAAGAGCTGGCTCTCATCCGCTGGGAAGCCGTATCCGTTGACGGCAAAACCCACCAAGTCCGCATCGATTCCATCATCGACGCCGACGTGAAAAACGAAGACTCCAACTACGAAGAAAAATTCTGGCAGGTATTGGACAAAGGCGTTTCAGACGGCCTCTCCTACATTGCCGCCCAAACCGTCGCCAATCCTTTCGGCGTGGAACAATTCATCGTCAACGCCGAGCAAACTTTCGCCGGCAGCTTCAAAGCCCTCGGCGGCAGCCAAACCGACTGGCAGGTTTCCAATTCTTTTGAAGCCGAAGTCGGCAGTACGCCCGAAACCTTTGAAAAACGCGTGATTGTTACCACCAGCCGCGATTATCAGGGCTTGGAAGCAGTGAAAACCGCCGGCCGCGCCTTGTCGGAAAAAATCGCAGGCGTTGCGTTTGAAACCTTACTGGACGCACACAAAGCAGGCTGGCTGCACCGTTGGGAAATCGCCGACGTGGTTATCGAAGGCAGCGACGAAGCGCAGCAGGGCATCCGCTTCAACCTGTTCCAACTGTTCTCCACCTACTACGGCGAAGACGCGCGCCTGAACATCGGTCCCAAAGGCTTTACCGGCGAAAAATACGGCGGCGCGACCTATTGGGATACCGAAGCCTACGCCGTACCGCTCTACCTCGCACTGGCGGAGCCCGAAGTTACCCGCAACCTGCTGCAATACCGCCGCAACCAACTGCCGCAGGCGCAGCACAACGCGCGCGAACAGGGTTTGGCGGGCGCACTCTATCCGATGGTAACGTTTACAGGCATCGAATGCCACAACGAATGGGAAATCACCTTCGAGGAAATCCACCGCAACGGCGCGATTCCTTACGCCATCTACAACTACACCAACTACACCGGCGATGAAAGCTATCTTGCCAAAGAAGGCTTGGAAGTCTTGGTCGAAGTGTCCCGCTTCTGGGCGGACCGCGTCCACTTCTCCAAACGCAACGGCAAATACATGATTCACGGCGTAACCGGCCCGAACGAATACGAAAACAACATCAACAACAACTGGTACACCAACACCCTCGCCGCATGGGTATTGGACTACACCCGCGAAGCCCTGGCGAAATACCCGCGTCCGGATTTGAACGTGAGTGCCGCCGAGTTGGAAAAATGGGCGGACATCAGCGCGAATATGTACCGTCCGCATGACGGAGAACTCGGCGTATTCGTGCAGCACGACGGCTTCCTCGACAAAGACATCCGCCCCGTGTCCGCGCTTTCGCCCGACGATTTGCCGCTCAACCAGAAATGGTCGTGGGACAAAATCCTGCGTTCGCCCTTCATCAAACAGGCGGACGTATTGCAAGGCATCTACTTCTTCGGCGACCGTTTCAATATGGACGAAAAACGCCGCAACTTCGACTTCTACGAACCGATGACCGTGCACGAAAGCTCGCTGTCGCCTTGTATCCACGCCATCCTTGCCGCCGAACTGGGCAAAGAAGAAAAAGCCGTGGAAATGTACCAGCGCACCGCCCGACTGGACTTGGACAACTACAACAACGACACCGAAGACGGCCTGCACATCACCTCCATGACCGGCTCGTGGCTCGCCATCGTCCAAGGTTTCGCACAAATGAAAACTTGGGGCGGCAAACTCAGCTTCGCCCCGTTCCTGCCGAGTGCGTGGACAGGCTACGCCTTCCACATCAACTACCGAGGCCGTCTGATTAAAGTTGCCGTCGGCAAAGAAAACGTCGTCTTCACCCTGCTCAAAGGCGAGCCGCTCGATTTGCAGGTGTACGGCAAAGACATCACGCTTAACGGCAGCCACACCGTCGCGTTGGAAAAATAAGGAGGGCGCAAAATGACTTTTACCGCAGTCCTGTTTGACCTCGACGGCGTCATCACCGACACCGCCGAATACCACTACCGCGCATGGAAAAAGCTTGCCGAAGAACTGGGCATCAGCATCGACCGCAAGTTTAACGAGCAGCTCAAAGGCGTGTCGCGTGACGATTCGCTCAAACGCATCCTCGCGCACGGCGGCAAAACCGTCAGCGAAGCCGAGTTCGCCGAACTGACCCGCCGCAAAAACGACAACTACGTCGAGATGATTCAGGCAGTCAAACCCGAAGACGTGTACCCCGGCATTTTGCCGCTGCTGGAAGCATTGAGGGCAAACGGTAAAAAAATCGCCCTCGCGTCTGCCAGTAAAAACGGTCCGTTCTTACTGGAACGCATGGGGCTGACCCACTTCTTCGACGCCGTCGCCGACCCTGCAGCCGTCGCGCATTCCAAACCCGCCCCCGACATCTTCCTCGCCGCCGCTGAGGGCGTGGGCGCGGACATCCGCCAATGCATCGGCATTGAAGACGCCGCCGCCGGCGTCGCCGCCATCAAAGCCGCCGGCGCCTTGCCCATCGGCGTGGGCAAAGCTGAAGATTTGGGCAGCGACATCGCGCTGGTGTCCGACACCGCCGAGCTGACCTACGCCTACCTGCAAAACGTGTGGAAACAGTCGGGCAGGTAAAACGCGTCAGTAAAGTGTCAAGGAAGTAAAAAGGTCGTCTGAACAGTGTTTCAGACGGCCTTTCTGCTTTTATAGTGGATTAACAAAAACCAGTACGGCGTTACCTCGCCTTAGCTCAAAGAGAACGATTCTCTAAGGTGCTGAAGCACCAAGTGAATCGGTTCCGTACTATTTGTACTGTCTGCGGCTTCGTTGCCTTGTCCTGATTTTTGTTAATCCACTATAGAATAGATTGATAACCCAACTTACGCAACCATAAAAACTGAATGCCAATCTCTTAACCATGCTATTCAAATTTATTTGAACGATTTTTTTTTCTAACCAGTCAACCTTAACAATCACTATTAAAATGCGCGCCGATGTTCTGTCTCCGCCTGTATGCGGCTTGGGCGACGGCGAGGCTGCATTCGAGTAGGTTGCGGTTTTCGTATTCGGACGCGGTGTGCGGTTCGGCTTGATTTTGCTTCCAAAGCCGCAGTTGGTCGATGGCGCGGCGCAGGCCGGTATCGTTGCGGAGAATGCCCAGATGGCGTTGGTTGAACGCTTGCAGGGTGGGGCGGCTGAATGCGCTTTGGATGCCGTCTGAAAAGATGCCTGCTTCGGCGGAGGGGTTTTCAGACGGCCTTGGAGACGTTTCGGTTTGGAATGTTTGTCCGTCTGCGATGGCTTGGGCGGCAAGTCTGGCGGTCACGACGCATTCGAGCAGGGAGTTGCTGGCGAGGCGGTTGGCTCCGTGCAAGCCGGTGCAGGCGGTTTCGCCTAAGGCGTAGAGCTGCAGCAGGGAGGTTCTGCCGCAGGGGTCAGTTTGGATGCCGCCGCAGGTGTAGTGTTGCACAGGGCGGACGGGGATAGCTTGGCGCGTGATGTCCAAGCCGCATTGGGATAAACAGTGTCGATGGATGGACGGGAAATGCCGGCGGACGAACTCTGCGGGTTGGCGGCTGATGTCGAGCGAGACGAAGTCTTGCGTTTGTTTGGCGATTTCGGCGGCAATGGCGCGGGCAACGATGTCGCGCGGCGCGAGTTCGGCGCGGCGGTCGTAATGCGGCATAAACCGTTCGCCCGCTTGGTTGGTCAGGATGCCACCTTCGCCGCGCACGGCTTCGGAAATCAGGAAGGTGCGGCCGTTTTCAGACGGCCTTGCCAAGCCTGTGGGGTGGAATTGGATAAATTCGAGGTTTTCGACTGCGCAGCCTGCGCGTATCGCCATAGCGATGGCGTCACCCGTGCATTCGGGCGGCGTGGTGGTGGCGACGTAAATCTGTCCCAAGCCGCCGCCTGCGAGTACGGTATGGCGGGCGCAGATGCGGTAGGTTTCTTGCGTTCGGCGGTCGAGGACGGTCAGTCCGCACGCTGCGCCTGATTCGGTTTGGATGTCCAACGCCATCTGCCGCTCGCAAACGCGGATGTTCGGGCGGCGGCGTATTTGGGCAATCAGGCTCTGCATGACGGCTTCGCCCGTGTAGTCGGCGACGTGGGCGATTCGGCGGCAGGTATGCCCGCCTTCGCGCGTCAGGTGCAGGCCGTTATTATTTTGGTCGAACGCCACACCCTGCGCCAGCAGCCATTCGATTGCCGGTTTGCCCTGCGACAGGATGGTGCGGACGGCGGCTTCGTCGCACAAACCCGCGCCCGCTTCCAAAGTATCGGCAACATGTTTTCCGATGTCGTCCTCTCCCGACCACGCCGCCGCAATCCCGCCTTGCGCATGACGGCTGGCGGTGTCGTCCAGCCGGTTTTTGCACAAAATGACGATGCGGAACGATTCAGGCAGCGACAGGGCGAGCGTCAGTGCCGCCAGCCCGTTTCCGGCAATCAATACGTCGCAATCGGTTTGCATGGTGTTTCCTTGTTTGAGGGGTCGTCTGAAACGGTATAGTGGATTAAATTTAAACCAGTACGGCGTTGCCTCGCCTTGCCGTACTATTTGTACTGTCTGCGGCTTCGTCGCCTTGTCCTGATTTAAATTTAATCCACTATAATATGGACGGCAAATCAGGCGGGGCCCATGCCGTTGAACACATCTTTTTTCTTCAGCCCTGCCGCAAAGTCGAGCATACGCTGCAAAGGCAGTTTGGCGGCTTCGCCCAGTTTTCTGTCCAACAGGATTTCGTTGTGTCCGCTTGTCAGGGCGTATTTGATGCCGCCCAGCGAATTCATCGCCATCCACGGGCAGAACGCGCAGCTTTTGCAGCTTCCGCCATTGCCCGCCGTCGGGGCGGCGATAAATTCTTTTTCGGGCGCCTGCTTTTGCATTTCGTGCAGGATGCCCAAATCGGTTGCCACGATGAATTTTTTTTCGGGACGCGATACGGCGGCTTTCAGCAGTTTGCTGGTCGAGCCGACCACGTCGCCCAGTTCAATGACGCTTTGCGGCGATTCGGGATGAACCAGCACCACCGCATCGGGGTGTTCCGTCTTCAACGCCGCCAATTCCTGCCCTTTAAATTCGTTGTGGACGATGCACGAACCCTGCCACAACAGCATATCCGCGCCCGTTTCGCGGCGGATGTAGTCGCCGAGGTGGCGGTCGGGTCCCCAAATCAGCTTCTCGCCGCGCGATTTCAAATACGACACGATTTCCAACGCCACCGAAGACGTGACCACCCAGTCGGCACGCGCTTTCACGGCGGCGGAAGTGTTGGCGTACACTACCACCGTGCGGTCGGGGTGTTGGTCGCAAAACGCCGAAAACGCCTCTTCCGGGCAACCCAAATCCAAAGAACATTCCGCTTCCAAATCAGGCATCAGCACCGTTTTTTCAGGGCAGAGGATTTTCGCGCTCTCGCCCATGAAGCGCACACCCGCCACCACCAGCGTACTGGCTTCGTGTTCCGCGCCGAAGCGTGCCATCTCCAACGAATCGCCCACGCATCCGCCTGTTTCCAAAGCCAAATCCTGAATCAGCGGATCGACGTAATAATGCGCCACCAAGACCGCGTTTTTCTCCTTCAACAAAGCCTTGATTTCGTCTTTCAGACGGCCTGCCGTCTCGCGGTCGGGCGTGTCGGCAACCTTAGCCCACGCCTGACGGATTTGGCAGGCGGAAGTCGGCGTCTGGATAAGGGGCATATCGTAGTCGAACGAGCGGCGGGCGGCGGTTTGCATGATGTTTCCTTGTGGCTGTTTTTCAGACGGCATAAAGGTTTGCCGTCTATGTTTCAAATAGTTTTATATTATGCTCAACTTGAGTATAATATGCAAGGTCGTCTGAAAACCGCTTTGGTTTACAATAAGGTTTTCTCTTAAATGAAAGCCACGCATGGATGCCTATCCTGAAACAGCAGCCAATACGCAAAGTATCGTCGAACTGGTTCCTGTACTGATCGCCATTACAAACGGCAGCTTGAGGGTTTTGACCGTTGCCCAAGGAGCGCTGCTGCCCAACGGCCTGCTTGCTCCGCTTCGCCACTCCTTGCAGGCAGGGGTCAGGATGTGGGTCGCCAAGCAGACTTCGCAGCCTATGGGCTATGTGGAACAGCTTTACACCTTTGTCGATACCCACCGCCGCAACGAACACGGCATGCCTGTCTTGTACGTCAGCTATTTGGGACTGGTGCGCGAGGCAGCCGACAGCATCCTGCATCCTGACGCGAAATGGCAGGACTGCTACGGCTATTTCCCGTGGGAAGACTTGCGCACCGACGGCGGACAGCGCGATGCCGTCGTCAGCCGCCTGCGCATTTGGGCAAACTCGGCGGACACGGAGGAAGTCCGCCAAAAGCGGCTCAAGCGCATTCATTTGTGTTGGGGCGTCGAACCGGAAAACTGGTCGGAAGAATACGTTTTGCAACGCTATGAAATGCTGTATGAAAGCGGCCTGATAGCGGAAGCCGCCGAGCCGCAGGCAAACTTCGACTTCGCGCTCACGGGGCAGCCCATGCGCCACGACCACCGCCGCGTACTGGCGACCGCCCTGTCCCGCCTGCGCGCCAAAATCAAATACCTCCCCGTGATTTTCGAGCTGATGCCGCCCGAATTCACGCTGCTGCAACTGCAAAACAGCGTCGAAGCCATCAGCGGCAGATTGCTGCACAAGCAAAACTTCCGCCGCCAGATTCAGCAGCAAAACCTCATCGAGCCGTCGGATACCGGCGTATCGGGCAGCAAAGGCCGTCCCGCACAGCTTTACCGCTTCCGCGACGACGTCCTGCCCGACAGGCTGATTTCAGACATCGGACTGCCGCTGGGCAGCCGTTAGCCCATTTTCAGACGACCTATAGTGGATTAACAAAAATCAGGACAAGGCGACGAAGCCGCAGATAGTACAGATAGTACGGAACCGATTCACTTGGTGCTTGAGCACCTTAGAGAATCGTTCTCTTTGAGCTAAGGCGAGGCAACGCCGTACTGGTTTTTGTTAATCCACTATAAAATGAAGTTTTGTCCCATCGGTGCAACATTAATCTTTTTCAACAAAGGAAACCCCATGCCGTCTGAAAACACCCTCTTTCCCCTGTCCGACACCCTGTTGCGCCCCATGGTGGAACAAGCCTTGAGCGAAGACTTGGGCAGGCGCGGCGACATTACGTCCGCCGCCGTCATCGCGCCCGATAAAACCGCCAAACTCTTCCTCGTCAGCCGCGAAGACGGTGTTATCGCCGGTATGGACTTGGCGCGCCTCGCCTTTCAGACGATGAATCCGTCCGTCCGTTTCCAAGCCGAAATCCAAGACGGACAAGCCGTCCGCTCAGGTCAGACGCTGGCCGCCGTCGAAGGCAACGCCCGCGCGCTGCTCGCCGCCGAACGCACCGCGCTCAACTACCTCACGCACTTAAGCGGCATTGCCACCGCCACCGCGCGTGCCGTTGTCGAAGTTGCCGAATACGGTACAGACATCGTGTGCAGCCGCAAAACCATCCCCCTGCTGCGCGTCCTGCAAAAATACGCCGTCAGGGCAGGCGGCGGCGTGAACCACCGCATGGGTTTGGACGACGCCGTACTCATCAAAGACAACCACCTCGCCTATTGCGGCAGCATCGCCCAAGCAGTTCGTCAGGCAAAACAGGCAGTCGGACCGTTGACCTGCGTGGAAATCGAAGTGGACACGTTGGCACAACTGGACGAAGCCATCGCAGCGGGCGCGGAACGGATTTTGCTGGACAACATGGACGACGAAACCCTGGAAGAAGCGGCAAACCGCTGCCACACGCAAACCGCACACCCCCACACCGTCTATTGCGAAGCATCGGGTGGCATCGGCTTCGACCGACTGAAGCGCGTGGCACAAACCGGCGTGGACGGCATCGCCCTCGGCTATCTGACCCACAGCAGCCGTTCGTTGGACATAGGATTGGATTTCGTGGCATGAGGTTTAGGGTGCAGGCGGCTGTCTGATATGTCAGGCAAGGAACCGCTTAACCGTAATCCGGTTATTGCCTCAGGGAGGAAATGCCGTCTGAAATATTCTTCAGACGGCATTTTTCGTGAAGGTCGTGATGCTTTAGAAAAAACAGCGTTTCGGGCAGGTATTTTGTTTGCCCGACGGCGCGGAGGCATCGGCAAGGCGTGCGGTGGTTGTAAGGCATCTTTTGAACAATGCGGATGATTCCGGCCGGCGGCAGGACAGGGGAAAAGGACAGGGGCGGCAGTTTTATGCCGTCTGAAGGTCCGCCTTTTACGCTTGTTTGTAAAAATAGTGGTAAAAGGAACATACAATCCTGTACAATCATACATAAATAATTGATTTACAATATAATTTATAAAGATAATCACAATCATCCATATCTGCCGCCCGTCAATCCGCTTGGCGGGCGGAAAAGGTTTTAGGAATACCGATGAACACAATACCGCTCCACACCATACTCAAATTGATGGCGCATCCCGAACGCATGGCGATACTGATCCAACTGTTGGACAGCGAACGCAATATCGCCGAACTGGCAAAATCCTTATCCCTGCCGGCCACCGCGGTTTCCGGCCATTTGAACCGCCTGAGGGCGGGCGGTCTGGTGGACTTTACGCGTTACCACCGCATTATCGAATACCGCCTGATTTCCGAAGACGCGGCAACGATTCTGCGGACAATCCGCGATTTGGAAAACAAACGCGCGGTATAGTGTTAGAATCCTTTCCTTTTGCCGTCTGAACGTGTCAGACGGCATTTTTCGGAAATGTTATGAAAATCACCACTTGGAATGTCAATTCGCTCAATGTGCGGCTGCCGCAGGTGCAGAACCTGCTTGCCGACAATCCGCCCGATATTTTGGTTTTGCAGGAACTCAAACTCGATCAGGACAAATTTCCCGCCGCCGCCTTGCAGATGATGGGCTGGCACTGTGTTTGGAGCGGGCAGAAAACCTACAACGGCGTGGCAATCGTCAGCCGCAACGCGCCGGAAGACGTGCATATCGGGCTGCCCGCGCTGCCGGACGATCCGCAACGCCGCGTGATTGCGGCAACCGTCGGCGGAGTGCGCGTCATCAATGTCTATTGCGTCAACGGCGAGGCTTTGGACAGCCCCAAATTCAAATATAAAGAACAATGGTTTGCCGCGTTAACCGAATTTGTCCGCGACGAAATGGCACGCCACGGCAAACTGGTGCTGCTGGGCGATTTCAATATCGCGCCTGCCGATGCGGACTGTTACGACCCTGAAAAATGGCACGAAAAAATCCACTGTTCGTCCGTCGAACGGCAGTGGTTCAAAAACCTGCTGGATTTGGGACTGACTGACAGCCTGCGCCAAGTCCATCCCGAAGGCGCGTTCTATACCTGGTTCGACTATCGCGGCGCGATGTTCCAACGCAAACTGGGCCTGCGTATCGACCATATTTTGGTGTCGCCTGCGATGGCGGCAGCGTTGAAGGATGTCCGCGTCGATTTGGAGACGCGTGCGCTGGAGCGTCCGAGCGACCACGCGCCGGTGTGTGCGGAATTCGATTGGTAGGATGAAAGGCAGATGCCGTCTGAAACCGTTTTCGGGTTTCAGACGGCATCTTTGTTTGAAGGTTCAAACCGTGTATCGGTAAAGCGCAATCATCAGCGGCATGGTGATGACGCACAGCAGGGTAGTGATGCCGTAAATCGCGCTTGCCTTGCGTGCGTCGTTGCCGTACAGGACCGCCATTTGCGTGATGGTTGCCGCCGACGGGCTGATGGTGGCGAGAAAGCTGATGAGGACGACGGTTTCGGACAGGGCGTTGAGGTGTGCCAGCCCCGACAGTTTGACGACGGCAAGCAGTATCAGAGGAATCAGAATCAGCCGCAGGAATGCCACGGCATACAGCCTTGCCGAACACAAAAGCGCGTGCGGCGGCACGGAGGCAATCAGCATTCCGGCAACAATCATGGCAACCGGCCCGATCATGCTGCCGACGGCGGCGAAGGTGTTGTCCATCAGGCGGGGCAGTTTGATTTGGAAGGCAAACATCAGCAGTCCGGTAAAAATGCAGAGGATGTTGATGTTGGTCAGCATGGTTTTCCATGAAAGTCTGACGTTGCCCGAGACCAGCAGGCGCAGGTGCGTCCAAAACAGGACGGTTTGCACGATGATGAAGCCGCCGGTGTAGATGACCCACTCCGAACCGAAAACGGACATGACCAGCGGAATAATCAGGTTGCCCGAATTGCTGTACACCATCGCGGCGTGTTCCAGACTGTCGAGCCTGAGCAGCTTTTTCAGGATTTTGCCGATGGCAATCAGCAGGATGTGGAAGAGGACGGCGAGTTTGACTGAAAGCAGCAGGCCTTGTGCCACTTCGGGCGTGTAGCCGATTTGGAAGGCGTGCAGCATCACCGACGGGCTGATGAGGTAGAGGGCGATGACCGACAGCGGATAGCTGTTTTCCGATTTGAGCAGCCCCGATTTCACCAAACCGATGCCCATAAAAACAATCAGCGTCAGTTCGGCGATTTTGCCGGCAAGGAGCAGGGCGGTATCCATGGAATCACCGTGTCAGAAAAAAGGAAAAGATTGTACGCCCGGGGGCGCAAATACGGAAATGCCGTCTGAAAAGCATTCAGACGGCATTGGCGTTGCAGGGCGCGTTATATGTGCCGTGCGGCGTTGACGGCGCGTTGGTCGGGGTTGATCAGGATTTCGACGCGGCGGTTTTGCGCGCGGCCTTCAGCCGTAGCGTTGGACGCGGCAGGCATATGCGAACCGTAGCCGTAAACCGCCAGTCGCGAAGCCGCCACGCCGCGCGTCTGCAGATAGTAGGCAACCGCTTGGGCGCGGTGTTGCGAAAGCGGATTGTTGACGGCATCGGAACCCGTGTTATCGGTGTGCCCGTTGATGGTCAGCGTCGTGTCGGGATACTGCACCAGCGTCTGTGCGGCAGTGTTCAGGGCGTATTGCGCGTTGCCGCCCAACGCCGCGCTGCCGGTGGCGAAGGTAACGCTTTCGGGCATCACCAGCTTGATTTGGTTGCCTTGGCGTTGGATTTCGATTTGCGTGCCGGCGAGGTTTCGGCGCAAACGCTGCTCTTGGTAGTCCATATAGCCGCCCACGCCCGCGCCGATTGCGCCGCAGGCAAGCGCGGAATTGCGTGCGCCTTTGCCGCTGTGGGTCAGTGCGCCGACGATGCCGCACACTGCCGCGCCGCCCAAACCGTACATGGCGGATTTGCTTGGGGACTGCTGTCCGGTTGCGGGGTCGGCAACGCAGCCGGACAGCGCGAGTGCGGATGCGGTCAGCACGACGGTAAAGGGTTTGAAGAAAGTCATGGCGTTTCCTTCCGTGTATATGTCAAACCGTACAACTATAAACAATCATGCCGTCCAAATAAGCGGCGTTAACCTGAAATTACCCGATTTTTCCCGAAACAACACCGGTTTGTCGGTATTTGCGCCGAAACTTCCGCCATATCCATAAAAAACGGACCTTGACATCGTAACCGACCGAGCCAGCACCCAGTATCAGCAATACCGCCGAAACGGGCAGGGCGAAGTGGTGTCCGATTTTATGGTAGCCCCACGCGCCGATGATGCCGCCGAGCAGGAAGGCCTGCATCATGCCGCCGAGCAGCCACATTTTCGGTTTGTTGACGCGCACGTGCGGCAGGCGCGGATGGTGGGTTTTGGAATAGTACAGCGCGCGAGAGATTTCGATGCCCAAGTCGGTTGCCGTGCCGGTCATATGGGTCGAGCGGATGGCACCGCCCGATAAAAGCGTCATGACCGTGTTGTGCATCCCCATGATGAAGCAGAGCAAGAACAGCGCGAGGGAAGGGAAGACCAAGCCTCCGTCCGTATCCCATTCCAGCGCGGTAATGCCGAACAGGCCGAAAACCAGCAGGTAAACCGCTTCCAGCCACATCGACAACCCGTAGCTGCCCCGAAAGCGCATCTGCTGCGTCCATAAAATCACCCAGCCCGAATGCGCCGCACCTGCGATGAAACACAATACGCTGACCATCGCCGCCGCTGCCGCCGCCCACTGCTTCAGATAAACCATATCCGCCAGCAGCGACATCGAACCGGTAACGTGCGAGGTATAGCGCGCAAACGCAAAAAAACCGCCGGCATTGATTGCGCCTGCCAGCAGCGACATGATGTAGCCCAATCGGCGGAAACGCGCATCGGAGATATGGTGTTCGTGCAGGTACGGGCGGTCTGCCTGCCAAAACGGAGGCAGATGCTGGCGGTTGCGGCGCGGAGTGCGGGCGTGTTTGGCATGGCGGTCGGATTCGTTCATAACGGACGGGCGGCTCGGACGGAAAATTCAAAACCCGCATTTTATAGCGGAAACGGCAACGGGGCGAACTTCACAAGTGCTTGAAAAAAGCGTACATTAAACCTGTTTCCAATCAGAGGGCAGACACCATGCGTCCACACATCGCGGCAGTTGCCGCACTCCTCGCTCTGACCGCCTGCGCCACTCCCGAACAGCAGGCGGCACGCCGTCAGGCGCAGCAACGCTACGAACAGGATTTGCAGGTCGCCCTTGCCGCACAATGCGACCGCGAAACCGCACAGCTCATCCGCCGCCAGTTCGATGCCGGATACACCGCACTGCCCGAAGCCGAAATGCAGGCGTTCAAAACACGCTATGCCGAAAAGCTTTCCGACCCCATGTTCCAAGCCTGCTACAAAATGGCATGGCAGAACCACATCTCGCAACAGCAGCTCAAAGAAGCACGCCTGTACCGCTATTACGACGACTGGGGCTATCCCTTCTACCGCCCGTGGTGGTGGTAAACCCTTCAGACGGCATATGCCGTCTGAACGCGCCTACTGTCTATAAACCGCAATACCGTTTACAATGACCGCCTGTTTCATCACATACCCGAACATAACAATGAAAATCAGGCTTGGGCGGCACAACGCGCCCGACTTTCCACAGGGTGCCGCCGTAACCATAGGCAATTTCGACGGCGTACACCTCGGACACAAACACATCCTCCAAAAACTCCGCCTCGAAGCCGACGCGCGCGGACTACCCGTCGTTGCCGTCATCTTCGAGCCGCAACCCAAAGAATTTTTTGCAAGCCGCACGGGCAAAACCCCGCCCTGCCGCATCAGCCCCCTGCGTACCAAACTGGAATTGCTGGAAGGGACGGGCTGCGTCGATGCCGTCTGGGTTTTGCGTTTCGATCAAAATTTTTCCGAAATATCCGCGCAAGGGTTTATCGACCGCCTGCTGCGTCAAACCTTGAATACGCGTTATTTGCTCGTCGGCGACGATTTCCGTTTCGGTGCGGGGCGGGAAGGCTGTTTTGAACTTTTGGCACAACAGCCCGATATGCAAACCGAGCGCACGCCTTCCGTCATCGTCGAAGACATCCGCACCAGCAGTACCGCCGTGCGACAAGCCCTTTCAGACGGCAACCTTGCCTATGCGAAAAAACTTTTGGGACACGACTACGTTTTGGGGGGCAGGGTGGTACACGGCAGAAAACTCGGACGCACCCTAAACGCCCCGACCGCCAATATCCGCCTGCCCGGACACCGTTATGCCCTCGGCGGCGTGTTCGTCGTCGAAGCAGACGGCGCATTCGGCACACGGCGCGGCGTGGCGAGCTTCGGCTTTAATCCCACCGTTGATAGCGGCTGTTCTCAAAAGCTGGAAGTCCACCTCTTCGACTTTCAAGGCAACCTGTACGGACAACGGCTGAACGTCCGCTTCCTGCACAAACTGCGCGATGAAGAAAAGTTTGACGGTATGGAAGAACTGAAAAGGCAGATTGAAGCCGATATGGAAGCCGCAAAGTGTTGGTAGAAAAACCTTATACAAACCATCCGATTGGGCTACAATCAATCTTTTAACTTTTCAGACGGCATAGGGGTTTCCCGTTGTGAAATACTGTTTGAGGCGCAATGCCGTCTGAAACCGAAATATTGTAACAATAGAGATTAGAAAATGACCGATTACAGCAAAACCGTAAACCTGCTCGAGAGCCCGTTTCCAATGCGCGGCAATCTTGCCAAGCGCGAGCCTGCATGGCTGAGAAGCTGGTACGAGCAAAAACGCTACCAAAAACTGCGCGAAATCGCCAAAGGCCGTCCAAAATTCATTCTGCACGACGGTCCTCCGTATGCCAACGGCGACATCCACATCGGTCATGCCGTCAACAAAATCCTCAAAGACATCATTATCCGCAGCAAAACCCAAGCTGGTTTTGACGCGCCTTATGTACCGGGTTGGGACTGCCACGGTTTGCCTATCGAAGTGATGGTAGAAAAACTGCACGGCAAAGACATGCCTAAAGCGCGCTTCCGCGAATTGTGCCGCGAATACGCCGCCGAACAGATTGCCCGTCAGAAAAAAGACTTTATCCGCTTGGGCGTGTTGGGTGACTGGGACCATCCTTACCTGACCATGGATTTCAAAACCGAAGCCGATACCGTGCGTATGCTTGGTGAAATCTACAAATCCGGCTATCTCTACCGTGGTGCAAAACCGGTTCAATTCTGCTTGGATTGCGGCTCTTCATTGGCTGAAGCCGAAGTGGAATACAAAGACAAAGTATCGCCTGCGATTGACGTGGGCTATCCGTTTAAAGACACCGCCGCGCTTGCCGCCGCATTCGGTTTGGCTGGTCTCGAAGGCAAAGCGTTTGCCGTTATCTGGACAACCACGCCTTGGACGCTGCCTGCGAGCCAAGCTGTTTCAGCGGGTGCAGACGTGGTGTATCAACTGATTGATACGCCCAAAGGCAAATTGGTGTTGGCCAAAGATTTGGCAGAAGACGCGCTCAAACGTTACGGTTTTTCAGACGGTATTGCTATTCTTGCCGAAACCACCGGCGACAAGCTGGAAAACCTGCACATGAATCATCCGTTCCTCGAGCGTGATATTCCCATGCTCAACGGCGAACACGTTACCACCGACGCCGGTACGGGTTTGGTACATACCGCCCCCGCACACGGTTTGGAAGACTACGCCGTCTGCAACAAATACGGCATCGAGCTTTACAACCCCGTCAACGCCGAAGGCAAATACATCAGCGAAACGCCGCGCGTCGCAGGCATAAGTGTTTGGGAAGCGAATCCCGTTATCCTGCAATGGCTGGAAGAGACCGGCAACCTCTTGGCAAGCAGCAAAATCGAACACAGCTACGCCCACTGTTGGCGCCACAAAACCCCGCTGATTTACCGCGCGACAGGTCAATGGTTTGTCGGTATGGACAAAGCAGGTGCAGATGGTAAAACCCTGCGCGACAAAGCCATCAAAGCCGTTGATGACACCGAATTCTTCCCATCATGGGGTCGTGCGCGTTTAGAAGCCATGATTGAAGGCCGTCCTGACTGGGTGGTTTCACGCCAACGCTATTGGGGCACGCCGATGACTTTCTTTGTTCACAAAGAGACCGGTGAATTGCATCCGAACTCTGCCGAGTTGTTGGAAAAAGTTGCCCAAAAAATCGAAGGAAAAGGTATCGAAGCGTGGTTCTCTCTTGATAAGAGCGAACTCTTGAGCGCGGAAGATTGTGAAAATTACGACAAACTTTCCGATACCATGGACGTATGGTTCGACTCCGGCTCGACCCATTATTCCGTCTTGAAACAACGCGAAGAATTGGAATGGCCGGCTGACTTGTACCTCGAAGGCAGCGACCAACACCGCGGCTGGTTCCAATCGTCTATGTTGACCGGTTGCGCCTCATCCATGGGGCGCGCGCCGTACAAACAGCTGCTGACCCACGGTTTCGTGGTTGATCAAAACGGCCGCAAAATGTCGAAATCCATCGGCAACGTCGTCGCGCCGCAAGAAGTGTATAACGAGTTCGGCGCGGACATCCTGCGCCTGTGGGCGGCATCCACCGATTACAGCGGCGAATTGGCGATTTCCAAAGAAATCCTCAAACGCGTAACCGAAAGCTACCGCCGTATCCGCAATACCTTGAGCTTTTTGTTTGCCAACTTGAGCGACTTTAATCCGATTGAAGATGCTGTTCCACAAGCAGAAATGGTGGAAATCGACCGCTATGCCTTGGTGTTGGCACGTCAGCTGCAAGAGCGTCTGGCAGGCGATTACTATCCACGCTACGCCTTCCACTTCGCCGTAAAAGACATTGTTTCTTTCTGCTCGGAAGACTTGGGCGCGTTCTACCTCGACATCCTGAAAGACCGCCTCTATACCACCAAAGCAGACAGCCGCGCCCGCCGCAGCGCGCAAACCGCCCTGTACCACATCACGCGCAGCCTGGTTCTCTTGATTGCACCGATTTTGTGCTTCACCGGCGAAGAAGCGTGGGACATCATCGGCGGCGGCGAAGAAGACAGCGTCCTCTTCCACACTTGGCACGAGTTCCCGACCATCAACGAAAAAGCCGAAGCCGAACTGGTGAAAAAATGGACGGCAGTCCGCGAAGCGCGCGAAGCCGTTACCGCCGCCATCGAGCCTTTGCGCGCCGACAAAACCGTCGGTTCGTCCTTGCAGGCCGAAGCCGAAATCACCGCGCCGGAAGAAATGGCCGGCTATCTGAACGCCCTGGGCGAAGAATTGCGCTTTGCCCTGCTGGTGTCTAAAGCCGAAGTTAAAACCGGCGACGCGCTTGCCGTAACCGCCAAAGCCAGCGGCAGCGAAAAATGCGAACGCTGCTGGCACTACACACGCGATGTGGGCGCGGTTGCAGGCTATGAAACCGTCTGCAAACGCTGTGCGGAGAATGTCGGAGGAGAAGGCGAAACGCGCCATTACGCCTGATAAAGTTTGAGAAAATGCCGTCTGAAACTGCCGAACAGCATTTCAGACGGCATTTTTTGTGCCGCAATTTGTCTTCATAATGGTGGACGGGTTTCGAGATTACGGTGTTGTCGGGAATGACGGTTCGGGTATTTCACTGCGCCCGCCCTGCGTCTGTAAACGGCAAGTGCATCAAAAATGCCGTCTGAAGGTTCAGACGGCATCGGTATCGGGGAATCAGCAAGCCGTAGCAACTGTATTTTTCACCCCGTCGGGCAAAAATACCAAAACTCAAATCAAGCCGTCCGGATACCGTTTTCGGCGGTATCGTTTTCGGCAAAGTAATCACGCATCCGGGCATTCGATATCGTCAGCAGTTTGCGCATACATGCCGTAACGGCAACCTTATACGGCTTACCCTTGGACAGCAGGCGTTGGTAGAAATCCCGAATAAGCGGTTCAAAACGTGTCGCTGCCACGGTAGCCATATA
>POWY01000019.1 GCA_003044455.1 Neisseria bergeri
CTTTGCTGGAAGGTATAGCCGAAGGTACAACCGTCTATGCCGACAAAGGCTATGACAGCGAGGAAAACCGGCAACATCTGAAAGAGCATCAGTTGTTAGACGGCATTATGCGCAAAGCCCACCGCAACCGATATTTGTCGAAGACCCGTTATGTGGTCGAACAAAGCTTCGGTACGCTGCACCGTAAGTTCCGCTATGCCCGGGCAGCCTATTTTGGTCTGCTCAAAGTGAGTGCGTAAAGCCATCTGAAGGCGATGTGTTTGAACCTGTTGAAGGCGGCTAACAGGCTAAGTGTGCCTGTTGCCGCCTAAAAGGCGGCCGGATGCCCGATTATGGGGTATCTGGGGAGGATTAAGGGGGCGTTTGGGTAGAGTTAGGGAGTGATTGGTGGTGAAAACAGCCGAAAACCTGTGTTGGGGGGTTTCGGCTGTTGGGGGAAAAGGAATTTTGCAAAGGTCTCAATATAAGAAACCTCGAAAACTAAGAAATGGTAAAGTACCTAAAGGTTGTTAATTGCTAAATATTTTAAGAAATAAAGGGAATAGTTATGTATTTAGAAGAGCAAAATTCAGATTTAAATGATGAAATTAATGATCTAATTTGTTTATCAAATGATTTGACAAGTATCGAAGATAGATTAGCTGTCAAACTAAAAGCATGGAATTTAATTCCTGAACCTAAGATAAATTGGGTCGAACCAACTTCTTCAGTCGCTAATGGTATTTCTGGAGTTTATGAGGAAAAAGGGGATTACAAAGCAGCATTAGAATGGGTACTACTTGCCTTAAAAGCTAGAGAAATAGAGCCTGATGCAAGTATATTTTGTGATGCAGGTGCAATATATTTTGAGTTTGGTGATATGAACAATGCCTATAAATACTTTCAACTTGCGTATAATGAACTTTGTTATCAGCCATTTTCATATCGAGATAGGAAATATTGGCAATTTTATAAGCAACGTAAAGAAGAATTAAATCCTAAGAAAAAAGCCAAAAAGTAAGATCGATATTTTTACATGAAAGGCAAAGGATTAGGCAGAGATAGTTGGACTAATGGTCTGTATATGCCTTCAACTGAAGCGGATGCTCGGGGCGCACTTAGAGAATTTTTCCATCGAGGGTCTCATGAAAAATACAGCAAAGAAGTAGGAGATGAGTTGGAAAAAATAAGAAAAGACTTTAGAAAAGGAAAAATTACAGCAGCACAGGCAAGAAAACGCGTACAGGATTTACAAAAAAGTTTGAAAAAACGTTTGAGTAAATCTCTATCCGTTGGAGGGTGCGCATCTGCCAATTCACCAAAACGACTAAATTAGGAGATATTATGAAGAAATTGATGGTGTGGGGATATAGCGCACAAAGTTTAGATGAGTTAGCGAAAAGAAAAGTGCCTAAGGTTTCCTTAGGGGAAGTAGGGATATCAGAGGAATTCAACCCTAAAAAAACGCATCCTGATTTTGACTTTCCGTGGAGTTGGTTTGTAAAGGGACAAGAAATCCCGAAAATGCCCGAAAAAGTTTATGTCTGCTTAAAAAAAGCAAGGAGTGTTACTTTTGATTTTCTGCCATATAGTGACTTCTTTATTATGTCAGCGCGTTTTTTGGAATTTATTAAAAAATACGGGTTTGAACATAATTTTGGCATGAGCAAGGTAGTTATTGTCAATACAAAAGGCGAGCTATTGACAGATGAAACCTATTACTTGATAAGAATAGTTAGCTGGGAAATTGAGAATGAAATTGTTTACCCGGATTTAGGATTAAATGAAGAAGATTTTTCGCTTGAAGCATACACTAATTCGGATAAGGATATTTTATTGTCTTCCAATCATAATTATTCAAGAGCATTTATGGTGTCAGAAAATTTAGGCTGTGTTTTAATATAGTGTTGATAGGCGTACTTGGCTTCAAGGTATTCAACAGGATAGGTTTATTCCTAACCGGAAAATAATTGTCTTTTCCCTTGCAAATAATTGAAATCAACAGATTACTAAAACACAGCCATAAATTTTAATAAAAAAACGGAGCAGGTGTCTACTCCGTTTTTATATCTATACGGTTTTTTTAGGGGAGCGGGCAGATGAAGGGCGGGCGGATTTTGAATTAACCCCATGCAAATTGACTTTTGCGGGCGGTTTTACCACCCATATATTTACAAAAGCCAAATTTTTAAACATATATCCTTGATATATACACGGCGTAAACATATACTGGAAACATCTTTAAATTTTCCGAAATTTTAAACATGAGCAACTGGAAACCCGATATTCCCTATAACGATTTACCACCCCTGCCACCAAAACAGGATATTGAAAGCAAAACCATCCTGAAACGTTGTATAGTCGCCCGTGCATCCCTTGCCCGTTTAAAGCAGGCGGCAGAATTGATACCGAATCAAGCCATGCTGATTAACACCCTTCCTGTTATGGAAGCCCGTGCAAGTTCGGAAATTGAAAACATCGTAACCACCACGGACAAGCTGTTTCAATCCCTGCAAATGGATACGGAACGGCAAGACCCTGCCACGAAAGAAGCCCTGCAATACCGCACCGCCCTGTTTGCAGGCTATGAATCACTGACGAGCCGCCCTTTATGCACACAAACCGCCATTATGGTCTGCAACGCCATCAAGCACCCCTACGAAATGGCCATCCGCAAAACAGGCGGCACAGCCCTAAAAGGAGGCAACAGCGGAAATGTTGTCTATACCCCGCCCGAAGGAGAAGAAACCATACGCGGCAAGCTGGCAAATTGGGAGCGGTTTATTCACGAAAGCGGCGATTTAGACCCGCTTATCATCATGGCGGCGGCACATTACCAATTTGAAGCCATTCACCCGTTTACGGACGGCAACGGGCGGACGGGGCGCATATTGAACAGCCTGCTATTGATTGAAAAAGGGCTTTTGGATTTGCCTATTTTGTATTTGAGCCGCTACATCATCGAAAACAGGACGGACTATTACCGCCTGCTTTTAGGCGTAACCGAACGGCAGGATTGGGAAAGCTGGATAATCTACATCTTAGACGGCGTAGCCGACACCGCCGATTGGACGGTATCGAAAATAGATGCGATACGCCGCCTGTTCGAGCAGACACGGCAACACATACGGACACACGCACAAGGAATCTACACGCACGAACTGGTAAATCTTCTGTTTGAGCAGCCATATACACGCATTGCCAACCTAGAAGCGGCAGGGATAGCCAAACGGCAGACGGCCTCTAAGTACCTGAAAGAGCTTTCAGATATAGGTGTGCTGCAAGAAATCGCCATCGGCAGGGACAAACTATTCATTCATCCGCGCCTAATGGAACTATTGCGGGGAGAGGGCAACAGCTTTACTTCATTCTAACCCCCTCGTCATCCCCGCATGACTAACACGAAACAGGGATTTTGACACCCGAACCGAGACCCCTTGTATTTCCCCCGCGAAAAGCCGGCATCTGCCCGCGTATCATGGGAGCAACAAAACCCCTGCCTAAAATTTTGACTTGTGCAAATTGGGGGTGTATTTGGGGGTATATTGAAAAATAGCTAAAATAAAATGTTTAATAAACAAAATGTTGAACCTTAATTTCGATAGAGCCTCTGCATATCGTATTGAGGCATTAATGGAATTTGAGAAAGCTATTTTTAAATAAGAAAAGGTAACTATTAAATAGCTACCTTTCTAAAATTAAATATCAACACATCGTTAAAACACAGCCAAACAAATAAAGGTGGTAAAGGACAAAAAGACGGAGAACCTCAATACAGAACGCGAAAACAAGAGTTGAAAGCAATTAGTATGTTGTTTTCATATAATTGGAATGAAAGAGTAGCAAGGTATGTCTCCAGCTCATGAAATCAGTAATGTAGAACGGCTGATTGACGAAATTAACCGCATACACGCCGGATATCACGAAAGGATTTCCAAACTGTATGGCGGAAACCTTCCCAATTTGTCAAAGATGCTCCGGCATCTGGACATCGATTTTGTGTTGCAATACCGACTTAATTTGCATGAGTCAATCAACGACTATCTGATTCGATCTGACATCGGGGCCTTGCCTTTAGCATACTACTACCGCGTTAAAACCACGGAGTCCGTTTTCGACAAAATCCGCCGGTTTTCGGAACGCGAGTCTGGGTATCCGGCGAATAAGGTGTTAAATGATATTTTTGGGGTGAGAATCATCGCTGATTCCGCACTAATGGAAGAAATACATGCTGCTTTAGATGAATGGGTTTCGACGAAGGGCTTAAAAAACTGGAACGTTCAGGAAAAAAACGGCTATATCGGAACGCATGTGTATTTCAATCAAAAAAATAATCTGTTTTTTCCGTGGGAACTTCAGATATGGGACAAGGCGGATGCCTTGAAAAATATTGAGAGCCATGAACGGGACAAGCGACTTTTTGTTTAACCTTTAATGGGTCTTTTTAATATAGCACCGTTTACCGTGCATACCTTGGGTGTACAGATTTAATTATTAAAGGAACTCTCGTGGTTACGGACAAATACAAGTTGAGTTTGGAAGAAAATATTTTTCTGGCAAAGAAAGTATTGGTTGCCCAAATTCACAACCTCAGCCGGTTTGAGAATTGTCAGACGACCTTATTGCAGACCGAGCAAATTATCCATGGCAAAAATGTAGCCTCCGTGTCACTTGAAGACATCCAAACTATCTTGAACCTGAAACGTGCCTATCAATATGTGATTTCGCATATTTCAAACGGCGAACCGATCAATATTTCACTCCTTAAAAAAATCAACAACATTGTTGCCAAGGACGATTCTTTGGCACCCGGTGATTTCCGTACCGGTTCGGTCGGCGTAACGCTATTGGACGGTTCCCGTCATGCCCCAAATCCGGTGAAGGAAATTGAAGTGGCCCGCGTGTTACAAAATATCGGACTGCAAAGCGGTTCGACGACGGAGGCAGCTGTTCGTTTCATGCTCTATTGCATGCGGCAGCAGGTTTTTTGGGACGGCAACAAACGAACGGCAACCTTATTTGCCAACGGCCTGATGATGGTGGGGGGGCGTGGCATCTTGGAAATCTCCGAAATGCAGATGCCGAAATTCAATGAAAAACTGTCCGCATTCTATCGCTCCGGCGACGATACCGATATTTGCAAGTTTGTGTATCAAAATTGTATATCAGGCATAGACTATTTCGGCGCGGACGAAGATATAGATTTCCCCGACTCACCGAACATAGGCTAAAAACCAAGGTGTTTTTCAATACCTAAAAAGTATCCTAAATTATTCAGGAGATGTAATAAAGGCTTGCGGTTTCGTATAAGGAAAATCAGAATTTCACGCCGACACGGACGCCGTATTCGTTCTAACATCAAGAAACTCTGTGTATTAGTGCATAATAGAGAGATATAGTAGCCACATGAAATGGAAATCAAAATGACATCAAACCATATTGATAAACAAAAAACACCGCAATCCTTAACCCACATGGGCCATTCTTTGTCCGAAATGCAATACAAGTATTGGTATCTTCTTTTGCAGAATATTAAAACACATTTTGAGCAAGGTGGTACTTATGATGAACGTGGTTTTGTTGCAATAAGTGTTAAACACCTAGAACATTGTCTGGGATATGTCTTGTCTATTAAACAGTTGAAAAAAGATTTAGACACCCTGCGAAGTGCATCACTCATTCTGAATTATCTTGAAAAAGACGGTCGTCCCATCATACACGGTATGGGCTATATTTCAGAGTGGAAAATTGACAACGGGAAAATCCTCTACAAAGTATCAGATATCATATTCGACGAGTTGATGTCGGAAAGAGGAAATCGCATGTTTTTGCTGATGGATTGGATGGTGTTTAATAGCCTGCCGGGAAAATATTGCGGAGTCATCTACAAATTGTGTAAGGACTATGCGGGCATTGGCAAAACACCCTCTTTTACTGTTCAAGAATTTAGATACTATTTGGGATTGGATGACAAAGAATACAAAGAATTTAAAGTGTTGAACGCCAACATAATTAAACCGGCAATAGGGCATATCAACAACAGTGAAAATGTGGACATCAAAATTACACCGCAATTAAAACGGGAAAATAGGCGGGTTGTGGGACTCCATTTTGATATTGAATACAAAACAAATATAGAAAAAAACAACCAGAACATAGCAGACGAGGATATAGAAACAGCCTTTTCTGAATCGAAAATAGAGCTATCAGCCACACTGATTAAATTTCTGGAAACTAAAACACCACAACAGGTTGCCTTTTGCATACAAGCTGCAAACGGCTATATTGATAGTTTGTTGAACAGAGGACAGGATGCGAATATCGGTAGTGTGTATTTTAAAGCCATACAGGACGACTGGGGAAAGCCTTTGATGGACGCAGAGGAGCAGGAAAAAAGAAAACGTCAAGAACAGGCTGAGGAAAAGAAAAAGAAGGAAGACCTGAGAAAAGAAGCGGAATTGACTGCCCAACAGCAGGCGGACAGAATACGGAAAACCATAGATTTTGTTTTGACTCTGGATGACGGACAAAAGGCAGAGCTTTTTAACGCAGTACGAGAGAAAACGTACATGAAAAAGTCATTTGACAACAAACTGGCCGAAAGCATGGAGGCCGTTGTCGGTGCAGGCCCATTCCATGCTGAATTTAGAACCCAAATCAGCAGGCTATTCAATTTCAACTTTGATTGAAGCCTATCTTGCAAACAAGACAAAAACCGCAAACCAAAAGGCTTGCGGTTTTGTGTTTGGGGCATATCGCCGTGATTAGAATTTCACGCCGACACGAACACCGTATTCGTTGATTTTGGTAGGATCGACTCGGGTGTTCTCGCCGTCCAAAACGAAGTCGCCGGATGCTTTGAAGTGACGGTGTTTGTAGAACGGGCCTGCTTCGATGCCGACGGTATCGGTAATTTGTTTGCCGATATTCGCACCTACGCCCACGCCCCATCCGCGTGTTTTCGCGTTGATGTCGGAAGAGGCACCGGCTACGGTTGAGTTTTGTTTCAATTTGGCGTTCAGGTCAACCTTAACTTCTGCCCAGGGGTTCAGATACCAGCCGCTTCCTAAATCAGAAGTCAGATCGGCGTGCGCTTTAGTATAGAAGGCTTCGCGCTCGGTGCTGACTGTTCCTTTCTCATTAGCTACCGCATCTTTGTATTTTTCATAGCCCAGACCTAAACCGGCACGCAGTTTGTTGGCCTCACTGAGCTGTTGTGTGTAAGTATAACCGGCATACACATCGGTACGTTTTTCTTTAATGCCTTTGCCGAATGGTTTGTAATGTTTCTATGGAGTTGCATTCAGACAAAATTGAGTCATAGTCTTTTTTCTGAGGTAGGGCAGAATACAGAAAGTCTCGAATCTCAAGTAGCCTGTTACAATCGGCATTGTGATTTAGATATTCACGGTTATCCAGTGTGCGGGTGATCAGTGCCAGTCTGGAAACTACTATTTCAGTCAATACATCTTTTTCCATTAATGTTGCCATAATGACTGCTCCTTAATTAATATCTGTAAAGAACAAATTAGTATCAACTCTGATTTATAGTATGTCCTACAAGGCGTGGATATTTGGCGCAGTAGAATCAAGAACAGACAGATTTCTGAAAATATAGGAATTTAAAAATGCTGAGTTATTTGGAAAAAAGGGGTGAACAAAAATCTCAAATTCTGGATATATATAAATATATTATATATATATACCAATTATAAAAGAATAATATTTAATATTTATATAGAAAGTGCGTTACTTTCAAACACACTCAGCCAAAACCGGAACAGTTGGTTTCAGTTTGTCGATGACCGAAACACACTCAGCCAAAACCGGAACAGTTGGTTTCAGTTTGTCGATGACCGAAATACACTCAGCCAAAACCGGAACAGTTGGTTTCAATTTGTCGATGACCGAAATACACTCAGCCAAAACCGGAACAGTTGGTTTCAATTTGTCGATGACTGAAACACACTCAGCCAAAATAGAAACCGTTGACATCAATTCGTCGATGACTTCCACACACTTCAGCCAAAAACCAAAGTCCCATTTTTATCTCTAAATTTTTCGGAAAGAAAAAAACACTATAATGTTGGGTATTGATATGTGAAGGAATCCACCATGAACCTAAAAGCTTTCGATTTAATGATTAACTTCGCTCTAAAAGGAAACTTTGTTGTGGTTCTGGAAAATACATTGAATACGTTTTGCAAAAAACTTGAAGAGTCCGATGTTGCGGTTAGAGAAGCAGCTGCTACTTTGATAGATGAAACTTTATTTTGAGCCGAAGTTCTGGGTTAAAAACGGACTGATTGTCCGGAAAGACAGCTTGTTCGAAGGTGATTACATTTACGGTGCAGACGGTTGCGGGTTCTTGCCATCAAATTTAACAGAGTTCCGAGAATATTGCCGGAAACAGTACCAAAAGTTTAAGGACGAAGAAGTTTTGGTTGACCGATATGCAATCGATATTTTAGGCATGTCAGAGCCGCCATATGATGACCACCATGTGACTTCAGTCAAATATTTTGTTTAATAAAGTGGTATTCCCATGTGGTGTAGCTATTCAAACGAAGGAATTTAAAATGTCGACATACAGACCGAATTTTACAAATCAACGGCAGATTTTTTCGTTAACGGAGCAGGAATATTTGTTTGAGCTGTCTGGTCGACTGCCTTTATCCCTGCTGACTGATTCGTCACGCAATATTGAAGAAATCGGCATCGATTTCATATACAGTTCAGCACAACTGGAAGGTAACACCTACGACCGGCATGATACTCAGGCTTTATTGAAAATCGGGCAAACCGCTGCGGGCAAATTGTATTCGGATGCCGTAATGCTGGTCAATCTGAGGGATAGCTACGGCTTTCTGATGTCTTGTATCGATACGCCGAAACCGTTTGACTGGAAAGATTTTGTCAAAACCACGCATTCGCTGATTGCCGACAAACTGCTTGAAAAAGGGGCTGTTGGCGTTGTACGCCGTGGAAGTGTGAATATCAGCGGAACCGAATATACGCCTTTATCCAATCCGGAGAATTTAACTGCCGAATTAGACTGGACCATACAGGTCGCCCGGAAAGTCGAAAATCCTTTCGACCGGGCTGTTTACCTGCATAACAATTTGGCCTACCTGCAATTTTTCAAAGACTGCAACAAACGCACTGCCAGAAACTGTATGGCACTCTCCTTAATGAGGGAGAAAATTTTTCCATGCGTACTGGATCCGGACAGTTATCGGGATTATTCATCCGCCGTTATCTCCTACTATGAGACAGGGGAATATACTCAGTTTAAAGAATATTTTATCCATGCCTACGAAAATACGGTAAAAAAATACGAGCCCAAATCCGATCCGGAAATCATACGGGATTTTTCCCTTTGAATCCGCCGGAGGCATGAATGATATGATAAAACCGACGAAGTCAAAACAGAAAGAGGAAGGCATGTATATTCTGCGCACAGGCAATAAAGTGGCGTTGAACCTTGTGGTTAGCAGTAGAACGTTCAGATTAGCTGAATTCAAAGATTTTGATGTTGCCTATAATTTTGCCAAGTCTATTCAGGCTAGGAATGAGGAGTTGAAAATTTCTGCTGCATCAACCTAAATCGGACGGCTAAAATTTTAGCGGCTAAAATAATGCGGATTTTGTTTGCATTCAGAAAATTCAGGGATAAGGGGAACCGCCATTTTCCATGATAACAGTTATATACCAACATGATTTTAAATAATGGGGACTTTTGACTGAAAATATGGGGACTTTTAAGTCTTGAAAGTCGCTTGTATCAATGATTTCAAGACTTCTAAATATTGTTAAAGGTTTGTCTAAAATTATTGTTAAATCTTATAAGAAAAGAACAACAACAAAGCAAACCTGAAACTTCTGAAAATTGTTCAGCAGATTTGTTTATGTTAGAACTCTTAACTTTTCATTCAACTGGATTTTCAACGGGTATCATCCTATGTCAGCACAACAGAATCATAAAAACGAACATAGGGTGACATGGGCACAAGCCTGTAGAGATATTGTTATTACAGCCATGAACAGGGGTATACCAACACAACAAGCTATTTGCTTTAAGGGACGAATTACGAACAATTGATTTCTATGCTTTGAGCAAAACAGATGGCTGTGTTCTAATATAGTGCTGATAGGCGTACTTGGCTTCAAGGTATTCAACAGGATACTTTGCAGGCAAATTGAAGTATCTTGAAAGGAAACATCGATATGAAACCTTCCGAACTATTAAGAAGCAGGATGTGTGAAGTCAGAGACGTATTTGAAAACCATCCTTTTGCAAAAAAACCACGTATATTCGGCTCTGTAGCACGTGGAGATGACACCGAGGACAGTGATATAGATATTCTCATTGATATTGAGCCGTTTACGAGCTTCTTTGCAATCGCCGAACTGCAGAATGAATTGGAGGATTTGTTCCCAGGGGTAAAAATCGATCTGATTGACTCCTATGCGGTTAAAGGTCAAATGTTGGAAGAGATACAGCAGGATATTATGCCATTATGACATTGGAAAACAAAAGAATTATCAGGTATCTACAATGTATGCAACAAGCAGTAAATGACATCTTGGAGCATACAAACAATCTGACGTTTGAAGAATTTGTGGACAATAAGGCAAAACGTCAAGCAACACAACTGAATTTTATTCTTTTAGGCGAAAACGCCGGTAAAATCTTAGCGCATGAAGGAGTATCTGACAAAGCTGAAGAAATATTCAACTTGGCCAAGGGGATGAGAAATTTTATTGCACATCAATATGAAGATGTAAATTTAATGTCTGTTTATGCAACTGTAAAAGCAGATATTCCGGGATTGAAACATGTTTTGAGTGATCTTATTGAAGAAGCCATAGAGAAAGATTCATTATTGGATGGTTATGAAGATAATTATGAGGGTGATGGCATGGGAATGCACTAACCGGATAAAAGAAGGCGGTGCAAGCTGCCTTTCACATCACAGCTGCCCAACATAATCTTTAAAACTTCGACTACTTTTTGAAATAAATTTATCAACCTAATATCAAAACACAGCCAAACAGATAAGGTTGCATTCGAGTGTATTGAAAAATCGTTAACGAATTGCATTCAGAATCTTCCCTATATGAATATCTACAACTTCACTCGTTACAAACAGGAGTATGAGAAAAATGAAAAATTGCGGGAAGTTGTCGATTGCAAGATAAATTCGATTTCCCAATGTTCGGTAGATGAGTTAAAAGATATTTTTAATCAATCCGGTAAAATTTCCTATGATGTTATTTTGATTAACTCCGGGCTGCTATTCTTGTACTTGGTACCTTTGGCTTTAATCGCAGTCCTTGGTGAGTTTGGTATCAAGTTGGTCAGAGACATGATAGTGACTCCGCCGACTCTAGTTTCATTGGAATATAGCGATTCTCCTACCTGTTAAAAAACGACTGCCAATACAAATTGGCGGCCGGTTTTTTATATCTCCTGCCTGCAATTTGACGGCGGGTGGTTTTCATCGGTGTTTTATCCAAGGGAAGGGGAGTGAGTCTGATACTTCGACCGTCTCGGAGGAAGCTGTTCGAAATGGTTTGCATCTTCTCCTAGGGTCTTCGTCACCGAGGCAGTTGCTTCTTCCATATCCTCACGGCTGTTTTCATATTGCCCGAATGCACGGCGGTAGTCTCTGTTATCGGTATCGCCATAGCCGAAATCTTCCGTCAGAGACGAATAGCTGTCTTTCCAATCGTTCAGGGCATGATCCATTTTTTCTTTGGCTGTTTTGGCCGCAGGCGAGTTTTCATAGGCTTCGTTGAAAACCTGTGAGATTTCGGACAGATTCATGTCAGTATCTTTGTTGATGCCGGCGATGACATCCTGTTTGGACATCCCGTTTTTCTCGGCGTACTTGCGGATTTTGTCGCGTACCCGGCTCATTTTTTCTTCCCGCCGAAAATGCTCCAGTCCGGCTTGGTAATACTCTTGGGCAATACGCAGGTTTTCCAGTCGGTACAGCATACTGTCGGGCAGGCTGCTTATTTGTATGTCGGCAAGCTCGGTTTTAAAATCTGGTTTTTCCTGCTGCACTGCAATTCCAGTTTCGTCAGCTCTGTGCATTGCATTTAGGAGTTTGAAGAATGAGCTTGTTCCAGCCAACCAGTTCAAAAGAGATGCAAAAAAGCAGTGGCAAATTTTGCTAGGCAACGACTGGATAACCGTTGCAGGCTGCCTGATAAACGGCGAGCCGATACCTGAGAAGTACAAAGACCATAGCCTTACCGGCAACTATTACGGCTATCGGGAATGCCATATAAGACCTGGTATGCTATTGACATACGAACAGGATGGCGATGAAATCTGCCTGCTTAGGCTAGGCATTTCGGATAAGGTATAAAAAGCCCACTGTTGATGTGGTGGGTGGAGGGGAATTGAGAGAATGTTTTGGCGTTACTGGAGTGTACCGTTCAACCGGATTTGCTCGGGTATTACAGGCTTCAGCAAAATATAGAATTTAACATAAGATATATTATGCGAACTAGTGCTAATATGCAAGCTACACAGAAAACGCCGTCAAGATTCTTGCTGAAAACCCTAACAAGCTTCATCACCTTGCAATACATTGTGACGTGTGTTCTGAAGGATTCGAAGGCAAGTTGAGATATGAGAGATTGGTTTTAACGCCCTATACATCGTTTATGACTTTTTACTTGGAGTTTTTCAATGATTGGACAGGCACTCTCTACGAGATGGATTTGACAGGACAATTCAATGAATTTATTGGATACACGTTTCCTGTTACTGAACCTTTGTCAAAACTGAAAAAACTGCTCGATCAAGATGATTGATTTAAAACCAGCGGCTGCTTAGGCAGCCGTTTTTTTTATCTCTTGCATAGTATAAACTATGTTAAGCGGCAATTCTTGAGCTTATCAAGGATATAAACTTTTTGAAACACTTACTAATATTGTAGATTTTTAGCGGTGTTTGGCTTGGGTATGGATGGAAAACGACTAAATAAGGAAAAATAATGCTTTTGCTTCGGCGTGAATATATTGATCGGTTGTTTGATATGTTGATAACAAATCACAGGTTTGAAACCCCATTCCAAATAACAGAATACGATGGTGGGATGAATTTTTTAGGTTTGCTTGGAGAAGTCCCTGTACACGAACTTGGAAACCGATCTGCAACATTATGCTTTGAATGGAGGGGAGAAATTTCTGATCCACGGGATACATACAATATTACCGGTATGCAGCCAAACATTCTTTATGACTTTAATGGTTCAGGACGACACTTTGATAATCCCGATCCGCGCTACCTGCTTCCCGTAGGTTCAAAGGGACTAATTCTGAAGCATATCGTAATTAATGATGAAGACGAACTTTTGAGAATTTGGTGTAGCAGACGAAAAATCTATAACCGACAATATCGGATATTGAATGCAATTCCCATTGTACGGAACATTTTATTGCACAAGGCATGGCAGGAAATTTACCGGATAAATGAAATGTGTCGTAAAATACCATTCGAAATTTCAATATGTTGCAGTAGAAAAGAAATGGATGATTAATCTTTTAATTCCTATGTTCATCCAAAAGGAATAACTAAAGAGGTAATTGGTCATTATTGGGCGGATAAAAGTGATGGGAAATGCCTGTTCGTCATGGCCGTCAAAGAGGATGACCAAGGCAGAAGCATGCAACAACAGATCCAGGCTGTATTAAAGAGTTAAAAAAGGTCGTCTGAAGTTCAGACGACCTTTTTCCTATGGAATATTATCCACATATTTTGTGGATGTTTTGGGGAAATTATATCCCTAGACTACGAGCAAATCCGCGAACCGTGTGGTATAGCACTGGCTTAATCTATCTCTGTTCATTTTCCAGTCATCGGCCAGTAATTCTGAGGCCAATTTCATACGGCCTCTACCGTGCTGACGGTTGATTTTATCCCATGCCTCCATGGCAGGATTGGCTTTTGTCGGTTCCCATAAGTCTGCCTGCATTTGAATAGCTGGTTTCAAACCATGTAATTCAATTCCGCATTTTATGTAGAGGTATCCACTGCGATAAATATTTGCCAGTAGTCGTTGTGCTATTCGGTTCAAATGAACTGTATCAGCGGTTGATACAATCAAATTCTGGGCCAGGCTGTTGTGGTATTGTGGCGAATCCTCACGAAAAAAATCTGTATGTAAGAATACAGAAACGGCGGAAGCAGTTAAACCATCCTTACGCAAAGCTTCAGCCCCTGAACTGACATGATGCGTAACAGCCGCCTGCAATGCCTCTAAGGTTCCGATACGCTTTCCAAAACTTCGACTACGAACAAGGTTTTGTCTCGATTGTGCATTGGGATGTAATCCGTCACAGACAATACCCTGCATCTCTCTTTGCGTTCGCTCCACTGTTACGCCGTACCGTCGGCGTATGGGTGGCTGTATCCGCCTCTACGAAGTCTAATACTGTTCGTATCCCTTGTTCAGATAGTTTATCGGCAGTCCGTCTACCTATCCCCCAAATTTCATCTACTCTTTGGCTGCGGAAGGCACGAAGACGGATAGTTTCATTCCAATTATCCCAAACCACCACTCCACCAAAGTGATCAGGATAACGTTTGGCGAGATGGTTACAAAACTTAGCTAGAGACCTTTGCAAAATTCCTTTTCCCCCAACAGCCGAAACCCCCCAACACAGGTTTTCGGCTGTTTTCGCCACCAATCACTCCTAATTTTACCCAAATACCCCCCTTAATCCTCCCCGGATACCCGATAATCAGGCATCCGGTCTCCTTTTAGGCGGCAGCGGGCGCACTTAGCCTGTTGGCCGCTTTCAACAGGTTCAAACACATCGCCTTCAGGTGGCTTTGCGCACTCACTTTAATCAGCCCGAAATAGGCTACCCGGGCATAGCGGAATTTACGGTGTAACGTACCGAAGCTTTGTTCGACCACATAACGGGTCTTCGACAAATACCGGTTGCGTTTGGTTTGCGCTTCCGTCAGCGGACGGTTGCGGCAGGCTTTGCGCATAATGCCGTCCTGCAACTGATGTTCTTCCAGATGTTGCCGGTTTTCCGCACTGTCATAGCCTTTGTCGGCATAGACGGTCGTACCTTTGGGCAGTCCTTCCAACAAAGGCGACAGGTGTTTGCACTCATGGGCATTGGCGGGGGTGATGTGCAGTTTCTCGATATAGCCTTCCGCATCGGTACGGGTATGTTGTTTGTAACCGAGTTTGTAGAGGCCGTTTTTCTTGATCCAACGGGCATCGCTGTCCTTACTCGGTGTGGTTTGGCCGCTGACTTGTCCTTCCTCGTCAATTTCTATGGCCTGACGCTGTTTGCTGCCGGCGGTCTGAATAATGGTGGCATCAATGACGGCGGCGGATGCTTTCTCTATTTTTAGGCCTTTTTCGGTCAGTTGGCAGTTAATCAGTTTGAGCAATTCGGACAGGGTGTCGTCTTGCGCCGCCGGTTACGGTAGCGGCATAAGGTGCTGTAATCGGGGATGCCCAGTTCGTCAAAACGGCAAAATAGGTTGAAATCGGTGCGGGTGATGAGGCTGTGTTCGAGTTCGGGATCGGAGAGGCTGTGCCATTGTCCGAGCAGGACGGCTTTGAACATGGACAACAGGGGATAGGCGGGACGGCCGCGGTGGTCTCTAAGGTAACGGGTTCTTTGACGATTCAGGTATTGTTCGATCGGTTGCCAATCAATCACCCGGTCCAACTTTAATAGTGGGAAGCGGTCGATGTGTTTGGCAATCATGGCTTGGGCGGTTTGCTGGAAGAAGGTGCTCATGAGAAATCTCCTAAATGTCTTGGTGGGAATTTAGGGGATTTTGGGGAATTTTGCAAAGGTCTCAGCTAGCGTCTTAGTCGGCGCTATGCCAACGCAAGTTGGTATGCCAACCCATTGTAAAACATGGCTGCGAATTTGATGTCCATGTACAGCAAGATTTTCAATGCCGGTCATATCTGCGAAACATTCATCAATAGAATAGACTTCAACTGCCGGCACACACCCGGCGATAGTTTCCATCATCCTCCGGGACAGGTCTGCATAGAGTTCGTAGTTGCTCGAATAAGCTTTCAGACGGCCTTGTCCCACTAAATGTCTTACTTTGAAATACGGTTCGCCCATCTTGATGCCGAGTGCCTTTGCTTCAGCAGAACGGGCAACCACACAGCCGTCGTTGTTTGACAGGACAACGACTGGGATATTCTTTAATTCCGGTCTGAAAACTCTTTCACAAGAACAGTAAAAGCTGTTCCCATCAATAAGGGCAAACATCTTAGCTTCCTTGACGAACATCTTTGATAACAAAGGTAACAACACCAACGACTGTCCAGGTATCACTGTCATTAGGTATAAAGTCAGGGTACTCGCCGGAAGAGTTTTCTGAATGAAGTTCCGGTTTGCGTCCTGATATTTTATATAGCCTTTTAATTGTGAACTCGTTACCAACACCCGCCATCACAATATCGCCATGTTTCAGCGTTTTGGATCGGTCAATAATCATAATATCGTCTTTGCTAATCCCAGCGTCTAGCATGGAATAGCCGCCGGAACGGGCTGCAAAGGTAGCAGATGGGTTGGCAATGAGATATTCGTTGAAATCAAGATAATCGGCAATATACTGCTCCGCCGGAGATGGGAATCCGGCGGGGATTTTCTCGAGAGTATAAGGGACTTTTAGTGTTGTCCGATTGATGGGTATAAGACTACCTTGAGGAATGGCTGTAGAAGCAATCATTGCATCAACGGTAGGTATCAGAGATATTGGAATACGCTTTACTGCCGTTGCTTCGCCGGATTTACTTTTTCGACCAGCCCCTTCCCTGCGTCCGCCTCGCTTCTTCGAATGATCATCCATTTATTTTGCCTAATTTGATTTCGTAACAAAATCATTTTATTAGAAAATATATATGGCAAGTCAATACTGTAAAAAAACGGTCGCATTATGCGACCGTAGGATAAGACGGAACTACTCAAATTTATAACCATTGTCTATCAAACAGGAAATCAGCAAATTATCCAGTAGAACCTCTTCTTCACTACTAGCACCAACTGTACTCGTAACATTTGACAAATCTTGCTTTGATTTATCAAACACAGCACATCAAATCGTGTTTCTTACTCTCAACCTTCAATTTATTGACCAAATCGGGTATTGCGATAACAAAAAAAACGCAAAGGCTGAAAGGGAATACATACGGAGGATGATTCAAAACCGGCAGGCAAAAAAAGACCGCTGGAATGAACTACACCCCAAAAGTTGGACACCTTACCGACTTTAGGAGGTGCAGTTCAGAAGCGGTCTTTTTTCATCATCATTGAATGTCTAAAGCCGGCAGATTATTCACTATCTCTTGTGTTTTTATGCTCACGTTGACCACTCTAAGCAACAATTCTAACGGATAACGCGGATTGTGCATGGTATCTGCCGCCCAGTCGTTGGCATCATTTGTGATGCCGGATTTTCTGTCGGTGGTTACGGCTTGGCGTTCCATCACCCATTCAATGGCGGATTTACCGTTTACGATGTAATCGTAGGCGGCTTCGGGAATGTTTTCTACGGTAATTTTGCCGTTGTAGACGATTTTGGTTTTATCGTCTTTTTTGGCAAATTTCATTTTGACCACACGGAAGTCTTCGTCTGCACCGCCGATGATTTGCTGCGGGGCAAGTTTCAAACCTTTCAGGCTGCCTGAAAATTTCACACCCGCATACATCGGCACGGTTTCGTAGTTCAGGTGCAGTGCCGCCAAATCACGCCCAGCCTTGCTGAATGCGGCAAAATCGGCGTAGGTTTTCATGCGCGGGATGCGCGGGAGCTGTTTGCTTAAATTGTCGGCGTAGCGTTCTCGGTATTCTTCGCTGTGCAGCAAGCCGTAGATGTAATAGAAGATGTCTTCTTTGCCGATTCGGGCTGCATCGGCGGCGGAATACGGCTCGCGGAAATGTGCTAGCGCGTCGTCGGTGATGGCAGAGCGGCGGACGAGTTTTTTCTGTGCAGGCTGCTTTTCAGACGGCATTTCAGCGGCGAACAGGTCTTGATTTTCCATTAAGCTTCCTCCGTTTCGTAGAGGAACATGGGGAAGCATTGATTTTTGGAAATCATCTCCAAATCGGGAATTTTGTCCGTTATCAGCACTGAGAAGTCTTTTGTTGAGCCTCTGCCAGTAATACAAATTGTCATGTTGTTTACTCCGTCTCGTAGAGGAACATCGGAAAGCATTGTACGTCGCCGATAAGGTGTAAATCGGGGATTTGGTCGGTGATAAGCACAGAGAAGCCCTTGCCGCCGGTCGTTGTGAGGCAGATAGCGATATTGGACGGTACTTCGCGGTGTATAATTTCGTTCGTTCGTTCGTTCGTTCGTTCGTTCGTTCGTTCGTTCGTTCGTTCGTTCGTTCGTTCGTTCGTTCGTTCGTTCGTTCGTTCGGCTGTTTCTACGCCGTCTGAAAATTCATACAAATCTTTTGGAAAGCCTTGTCCACCCGAATGCTGCATGTTTAAATCGGGAATAGCATCTGTGATGATGGCAGAAAATTCCTTCCCAGAGTTTCCTGTACCACTTAAGTAAATTATATTGTTTAGCAAGTGAGATTCAGGAAATATACTAGGGATTTTACTGATACGATGCATCATTACTTCATCAAAATACACCCAGGTTTTATTAAAAGGTCTATAAACAGCAATGCGTGGTTTAGTATCAGAGAGAATGTAGTATCTGTTTTTGGTAATTTCTTTATAGCTTTCTCCATACCAAGCAAACTGTGTTACATCAGTGCGAACAAAATCTTTCAAAGGAACAGTTTTGTCATAGGAAATTTTGTATCTATCCACTTCTGAATTGAAAAAATTAATCGATTTCTCCATATTTAACAATAAGTTATTGATGTTGCTGTTATAAAACCACACATCTCCTCGTGGTTGCAAACCTGTTGAATAATTCTCAAACACCACCAACGCATCTTTATCCTTCTTATCTCCCAAGCTGATGTAATTATCAAAATTCGGGTCGCGCTGGTTGAGCCAATCGTTAAATTCGTCAGGAACGATTTCCTGCCAGCCCCGTCGTTCGGCAATGCCGTTGATGCTGCCGAGCTCGGTGATGGTTTCCAGCTTCTGTTCGCGGGTCAGGTAGTCGCCGATGTCGTGGAAGTAAATCCGCCCCTGTTTTTCGGCCTGCGGGTTTTTGACAAGGATGGAGACGGCAATCGGGGTGCGGGTACCTTGTCCGAAAACGTTGTCTTTCTCCTTGCGGCGGCGTTCGCCTGATGTGCGGGCGTTACCGCGCAGGTGGAAGATATACAGGCTGGAAAATTCTTCTGCCAAACATTTACGCAATCCGTCTGCGGTAGTGGCTTCTACCCAGCCTGCATTGGTTACGAAGCCGATAACGCCCTGCTGCCCGATGCGGTCGGATGCCCAACGAATGGCGCGGATGTAGCTGTCGTACAGGGCGTTTTTATTGGTGGCGGCGGAGTGTTCGGCATAGGTTTGGCGGATGCGTGCATCAAGATGCGGATATTCGATGTTGGCATTGTTGTCGTTGGCGGATTCCTGCCCTGCGGAATAGGGCGGATTGCCGATAATGACACGGATGTCCAAGGCTTTCTGCCGTTTGCGGCGTGCGCTGTTGTCCACCAGCATTTCGTCCAGCATGTCGCCTTTCTCGTACATTTGGAAAGTATCGGTCAGGCAGATGCCTTCAAAGGGAACGTAGGGGACGTCGTCTGAAACTTTGCCGTCAATGTTGCCTGCCAGTATGCCGTGGTAGGCGGATTCGATGTTGATGGCGGCGATGTAGTAGGCGAGCAGGACGATTTCGTTGGCGTGGATTTCGTTTTTGTATTTTTCAGGCAGCCTGTCGCGCGGGATGATGCCGCTTTGCAGCAGGCGGGTAATGAAGGTACCCGTGCCGGTGAAGGGGTCGAGGATGTGCACGCCTTTGTCTTGCAGGCTGCTTTTGAATTCGTGCTGTAAGACGTCTTCCACGCTTTTGATGATGAAATCGACGACTTCGACGGGCGTGTAAACAATGCCGAGCCGTTCGGTCATGCGCGGGAAGGCGTTGCGGAAGAATTTATCGTAGAGTTCCACGACGATTTTTTGTTTGCCTTCGGCGGTTTCAATGCCGCTGGCACGCAGGTGGACGGAGTCGTAGAAGGATTGCAGGGTGTTGCGCTCTTTGTGGAGGTTTTTCTGCTGCAATAAATCCAGCACTTTCTGCATGGCGCGGCTCATGGGGTTGTGTTCGGCGAAGCTGTAATCGGAAAACAGTGCGTCGAACACGGGTTTGGTAATCATGTGCTGCGCCAGCATTTCGACGATTTCTTCGTCGCTGACGGCGTTATTGAGGTCATCGCGCAGTTCGGCGGCAAAGGCTTCAAAGGCGGCGCACTCAGCTTTGTTGGCAGGGTTTTCCAAAATAGCATTGATGCTGTCAATATGGGTGCGGGCGATTTTGGCGATGTCGCCCGCCCAGTCTTCCCAATGGTGGCGGTTGCCGCATTTTTTGACGATTTTGGCGTAGAGGGCGCGTTCGATTTCGCCGATTTCGAATTGGAGGGTTTCTTGTACGGGTGTGGGCGCGGCAGGGCTGCCTATGCCGTAACTAGCCTTGGCTTCGTGCAATGTTTGGTCTTTTTTGCTGCTGCGTTTGATTTTCGGGGCGATTTTGTCGGCAATGGCAATAACTTCCATTTTCTGGGTGTCTTTGCCGTTGAACTCCAACTTGTTAATCATGGCATCGAAGCGGTCATCGTGTGCACGTAGGGCATTAAGTACCTGCCAGACAACTCGGTAGTTTTCATTTTTGTCTAATGCGTCTTCGGCTTCTACACCTGCAGGGATAACGACGGGCAGGATGACGTAGCCCTGTTTTTTGCCTTCGGCACGGCGCATGACGCGGCCGACCGACTGCACGACATCAACTTGGGAGTTGCGAGGAGTAAGGAATAACACGGCATCTAGCGCAGGTACGTCCACGCCTTCAGACAGGCAGCGGACATTGGAGAGGATGCGGCAGGTATTTTCGGGTAGCCCTTCGGGTGCTTTTAGCCATTGCAGCTTACTCTCTTTTTCACCTGCGTTCATACCGCCGTCCACATGTTCGGCTTGGCAGGTCATTGTTAGTTGCGGTGGCAGTTTCAAATCGGGATTTTGTTTGAGCAGGGCGGTGCGTTCTGCATGCTGGTACTCTTCAATCACGGCCTGGAACATTTCGGCAATCAGCTTGGAACTTACTTTGTGTTTACTGCCTTTATATTCTTTTTCAATGACTTGGCAGAAGGCGACGGCACGTCGCATGGGGTTGTATAGAGCGCCTTCTTCACCAGTTAAGCCGTATTTGGACAGGGCTTTCCAGCAACCGACAATTTTGGCGGCATCATCGACTTTGAGTTCGTTGTTACCGTCGGTGAGCAGGTTTTGGATACGGCGTTGGATGTGGCTTTCTTCGATGGCCAAGACGATGACTTTGTAATCGACCAACAGGCCGTCTGAAACGGCTTGGGAAAATGTTAGGACAAAAAATTCTTTGCCGTAATGGGTTTCATCGTCCATAGAATACAAAACCACGCCTTCTGTTGTTTTGGCGGTTTCGCCATAGATGCGCGGGGTAGCAGTCATATACAACCGTTTTGCGCCTTTGATGTAACCGGCATCGTGTACGCGGACAAAAGCGGATTCGTCTTCTCCATCAAATGTTGCGCCGGTAGTGCGGTGTGCTTCATCACAAATGATTAAGTCAAACTCGGGCAGATTATGTTGTGATTGAGCTTGGTGAATCACATCAATGGAATGATAAGTGGAATAAACAACAGTCATGGTTTGCTGTTTATTTTTCCGCTCTACCACGTGTACGGCGTTTGCAAGGCTTTTGGCATTAGTTGTTGCCGGAAACTGTAAATCGCTAAGATTGGCTAGGACACTATCTTCATTGTGTTTTTTGCCTACATCACTATCGGAACAAACAGCAAAGTTAATCAATGGTGTTTCTGTGTCTTGATTCCATTCGCGTAAGGTTTGGCTCAATAATGATAAGCTTGGTACTAGGAAGAGTACCCGCTTGCCTTTACCGGCCATTTTTTCAGCGATTTTCAGCGCAGTAAATGTTTTACCCGTACCACAAGCCATAATCAGCTTACCGCGTGTTTCTCCTCCATTAAATCGGGTTTCAACACTTTTTAAGGCACTTTGTTGATGTGGGCGCAAACCCTTTTTGGATTTAAGGGCAGGCTGCCGGGCAGAAAAATTGAATTGTTCCCAGTCTATACTGCTGTTTTCCAAATCAGCCAAATTGATTACAGAAACCGGAATAATTTGATGATTGAGGGACTCCCGCGCATTATTTGACCACTTGTCTGTCGTTGCGACAATATAGCGGTGCGTAAACCAAGTCTTCCCCGAAGCAGTAAAGAAACTGTCAATGTCAGATTTTTGTATCGTGCGGTCTGATGAATAATTTTTACATTGAACAGCGTGAAAACTGCCATCTATATCTGTCAGCACCAAATCAATGCCGGTATCGTTTTTGTACTCAAAACCCAAATCCTTTATATTTTCGGCTGCCCAATCGCAATAGGTCTGCACCTTCACATACCTGCTTTGATAACAAGGTTCGGTTTGGAAATATTTGACAATCAGATTTTCAAACGAAGTTCCCTTATCCCGTTGCGTTTGGGAAAATTCTTGGAATTGATTGAGCAGGCGGCTTAGGGCTGACATGATTTTCTACCTTACTTAAGGACTTTTGAAATTTTACCGTACTTCGTTGCAGCAAACCAATCAATTCAGAGTCTACTAAATATATTCCCTATCAGCACCTTAGTTATTTTGGTTGCAAAGAAATCCGTGCGGTATTCCCCTTGGATAGGTTTCCGTCTAACCGAATAATAGTCTTTTACCTTGCAAATATTTAAAATCAAGGGATTGACCTTGAGGAAAAAAATGATGATATTACGGACACCAAAGCTAAGGTCGTATCCTCCCCCCCTACTCTCCCTAAGCTAGGAGATGAAACAGCGTATCGGTCCCCTACCGGTTGAATTTTCCGAAAAAATGCGACGTAACCAGCATCAACATATATAAGAACAGCACAAATAGCATCAATACATCAGGCAACGAAAAAAGTCAGAATAATGCACTTAATGGAGTTTGGATATCTGTTGTTTTGTACTGTTAATATTGCTTCTTTCTGTGTTTGCAGTTTAGCAGTTGTACAGTTTTACAGTTTTACAGTAAGGTTTAAACAATGACTGATTTATAGGCCGCAACGGAAGTCTGGCTTTTAAGCGAGGACAATAACCGAAAAGACCGCCTCGGCGGTCTTTCTTGTGTACACAGTTTTTGTATTTGTTAGCTTGATGCGTTGACAACTCTAATTCCATACTGCGGAATATATTCATCGACAGTCATCAGTTTAAAGCCTTCCGCTTGGGTTTGTGCAATCAACATCCTATCGAAAGGGTCTTTGTGTATCTCCGGAAGGCTTCCAGCCTGTTTTGCATGAAACAGACCTATAGGCAGCATTTCAAAATCCTCTTCTTGAAGCACATCAAAAAACTCTTCTGGTAATTTCAATAACCCCTTGTTCTGCTTGATGGAAATTTCCCAAATACTTGCTGCGCTGACAAAGATCACATTTCTCGGATTTTCTATCAGTTTGCGTGCAGATGTTCCCAGTTTCTTGTCATCCAACAACCACCACAGCAAAGCATGGGTATCAAGCAGAATCTTTCTCACAGAGCCGACTCCTCAAAAAATAAAGCTGTCGTTTCATTGTCATCCTCAAGAATACGTGAAATATCCGTATTTTCCATATGACTGAATTTTTTCAACCTTCCTGCATTTCGTGCTGGTTTTTCAATACCGGTTAGTTGGACGCAAGGCTTACCTGCTTTCGCAATAATAACGATTTCCCCTGCTTCTGCTCTTTGAATCAATTGACTCAAATTGGTTTTTGCCTGATGAATATTTGCTTGAAACATAACACTTCTCATGATTAGCTAACTTAACTAATATACATCATTACCAAGATTTTGGGAATCTCATTACATGTATTTGATTATATCCGCCGTTTTATCAGCCCTGTGCCGTAAAACTCCGTCCTTCAGGGCGGAGATATAAGGCACAGACAAACCAAAGGTATAATCATACCACTATGATTATACGCAAAGCCTTTAAGTTCGAAATCATGCCAAACGGCGCACAAATCCGCAGAATGAAACAGTTTTGCGGCTGTTCCCGTTTTGTCTTCAATCGGGCGTTGGCTTGGCAGAATGAGTAATATGGGCAAGATAACAGTGTCAAGTTCAGTTATACGAAAATAGCCAATCTGCTGCCCGAATGGAAACGTGAATTAACCTGGTTGAAAGACTGCCACAGTCAGGTTTTGCAGCAGTCGTTAAAAGACCTTGAAAGCGCGTTCAAAAACTTCTTTCAAAAGCGTTCCGGCTTCCCGAAATTCAAGAAAAAAGGCTTGAAAGAGAGCTTTCGTTTTCCGCAAGGCTGTAAACTGGAATAACAAAATAACCGCCTGTATCTCCCGAAAATCGGCTGGATTCGCTATCGCAACAGCCGCGACGTCGTCGGCGAAATTAAAAGGGGTTGTACTAGATAACTAGACCAAATTCCCATTAACTAATTGTCTTCAAATATGAATTTTAGATTCTATTTTACTGTTGTTAAAACGCTATTCACATTCCTTTAAATACCGTCCAAAATGCTCTTTGGGAATGCTATTGGATCATAGACCTTACAACAGAAAAAAAGGTCGGAAAGTAGATAGACTGCTTTTTAAATTCAAACGGCCAAGCAAGTAAAGACTTGGCCGACAAATGGGACAAAATCCGATTGTTTTAAATTGCCCGTCAAATACTGGAAAACTTGCGTAAATGGCTAAATTCACTGACATCAAGTACATCATAACTACGAAAGGTATCCGTATACACAATGCCATCAGGCTTAACTTTCTCTCGGATAATCGACAATAATGTCGCTGATTACGCATTGGGGGAAACGACGGTATAAACCTTGTCATTTCGTTCGAATGGGATTTTTAACCGTTATCTAGTACAGTCCCTAATTTAATAAACAAATGGCAGTAAAACGGCGGTAATTGACTCGCTAAAATCCTTGATCTAGAATGGTCAGACTATCCAATTTCTTGTAATAACTCTATAAAGATCAAAGAACTAAAATCATGAATAAAACCCTCTATCGTGTGATTTTCAACCGCAAACGTGGGGCTGTGGTAGCCGTTGCTGAAAATGCCAAACGCGAGGGCAAAAACACAGCCGACACCCAAGCTGTAGGTATTTTGCCAAATGATATTGCGGGCTTTACGGGTTTTATCCATTCTATCTCTGTTATCTCATTCTC
>POWY01000020.1 GCA_003044455.1 Neisseria bergeri
TGCTACGACCCACCCTACATCCTCCCCTGCACAACACCTTACGACCGCTGAAAAAATTTCAGGCGGCATTTTTGCCAAATGCAAAAATATCCCGTCATTCCCGCGAAAGCGGGAATCTAGCCCTTTGAGTTTCAGCCGTCTCCGACAAATTGCCGCAACGTTAAGTTTCCAGATTCCCGCTTTCGCGGGAATGACGGGATATTTTTGCATTTGGCAAAAATGCCGCCTGAAATTTTTTCAGCGGTCGTAAGGTGTTGTGCAGGGGAGGATGTAGGGTGGGTCGTAGCAACTGTATTTTTCACCCCCTCGGGCAAAAATACAGTTGCTACGGCACTGAACCGGAACATCCCACAACCGTCCATATCCACCGTCTGACCGGTCAGGCAGGTCATCCACAAAGGCGTGACGGCCGGAGCCGGCACCGTGGACACCGTCGTCATCCCGACTGAAAACGCCACATCGCCTTTGGCAAGGAAGCCCATAATATTGGACGACACGCCCCCACCAACACCAGCCCCAAAGTCAGCCCAGGCGAAAGATCGAACAGCTTGGCAATACCGATGGCGAGCAGCGGCATCACGGTATATTGCGCCGCCGCACCGATAAACACATCCAAAGGACGCTGCGCCAAAATCCGGTAGTCCTCCCTGCCCAAAGTCATCCCCATACCCAGCATAATGATGCCCGACACCAAAGCCTGAACATCGCTCCTGACCCATACAAACGAAACCTGTCCGATAAACGCAACCGCCGACGCAAGCAAAATGACCAAAGCCGTAAACCGCGTCAGGTTGCGGCTCAAACCAATCAGAAAACCCATCACACACGCCTCCCGAAACGGCGCACCTTGCGCCGGGCATCATTGCCGCCCGTGCAAAACCGGCCGGCGGCTCGCACCGTCCCCGCCCGACCTGTTGTACTAACCGGAATTAACAAATACGGCACAAATATTAACCCGAACCGCAAATGCCCATTAAGCCCTTTCAGACGGCATTTGCCCGTACCTTCGAGCTAGCTATATCCAAAGAATCAGGAATTATTTAGCCCGAATCATCCGGTTTGTTAAAATCCGCAAAATTAACCGACTCAAAATACACATTATGACGCACACCGCATCGAAAACACCCAAACTCTGGGCGGTCATTGCCGCCGCCGCATTCATCCTGCTGATTACCATCGGCATGAGGATGACGCTCGGACTGTTCGTCCAACCCGTCGTCAACACCACCGAATTGAGCATTGCCCAATTCAGCCTCATCATCGCCGTTTTCCAACTGATGTGGGGCATATCGCAACCATTGTCCGGCGCGCTTGCCGACCGTTTCGGCGCGTTCAGGGTATTAAGCGGCGGTGCCGTCCTGCTCGTCTGCGCCTGCCTGATTGCCCCCAACATCCCGACTTATTGGGGGCTGATGATTGCCGTCGGGCTACTGCTCGCATTCGGCACAGGCTCAGGCGGTTTCTCCATCATTATGGGGCAGGTTGCCGCCCAAGTCCCCGCACACAAACGCGGCTTGGCATCCGGACTGGTCAACGCAGGCGGTTCGGCAGGACAATTCCTGTTCGCACCGCTGGTTCAAGGACTCGTCGTCCTGCCCGAAGTCGGCTGGACGGGTACATTTTACGTTTGGGGCGCAATCGCCCTGCTGATTCTGCCCGTCTCATGGTGGCTTGCCGGCGGCAACAACACCGCCCACACCCAACACGCCCAAGCCACACACGGACAAAGCCTCGGAGAAGCAGTCAAAACCGCCTTCAAAACCCCAAGCTACATCCTGCTGCACCTGAGCTTTTTCGCCTGCGGCTTCCACATCGCCTTTCTCGTAACCCACCTACCCACGGAAGTCGCCCTGTGCGGACTGCCCGCCACCGTCGCCTCGACATCCATCGCCATCATCGGACTGGCAAACATCGCCGGTTGCGTGTTCTCAGGCTGGTGCACAAGCCGCGTTCGGGGCAAATACGTCCTGTTCGGACTGTACACCTCGCGCGCCGCGATGATACTCATCTACATTTTTTCGCCCAAGACCGACTTTAATTTCTATATTTTCGCCGCCGCACTCGGATTCACATGGCTCGCCACCGTCACGCCGACCGCCTCCATTACCGGCAAACTCTTCGGCACGCGCTACCTCGCCACCCTGTTCGGACTGACGATGCTCAGCCACCAAATCGGCGGATTCCTCGGCTCATACATCGGCGGCATCGTCATCACACAATTCGGCGACTACGGCTGGATGTGGTACGCCGATGCACTGCTGGCCGGAACTGCCGCCCTCCTCAACCTCCCCATCCGCGAACCCGAAACCGCCTGACAAAAATGCCGTCTGAAACCTTCAGACGGCATTTTCAAAAACATCCGACATATCCGCCGACATTTCAACCCACAAAACGGCAAGAAAGAAAGCCATAAAATCCGCAAGCATCCTCCTGCCCATTGATACGACAGTAAGCAACATCAGAACAGCACGCAACAACTGTCCGAATCCGTATCGGAAATACCATCCAATGATAAAAAACCGGATTAAAACGGCAATATCCGGGCAAAACAGACCCAAAACAGACAAACCCATCAAATCGGGCAGACGAAAAAATACCGACCCTAAGGTCGGTATTTTCAATACTTGGCGCGGCGGACGGGGCTCGAACCCGCGACCCCCGGCGTGACAGGCCGGTACTCTAACCAACTGAGCTACCACCGCGCATCCATTGTTTGCAACAATGAAAGGAAACTTGGTGGGTGATGACGGAGTCGAACCGCCGACATTCTGCTTGTAAGGCAGACGCTCTACCAACTGAGCTAATCACCCGTGTATAAAAAATACCGACAGAGTCAGTATTGTGAAACTTGGCGCGGCGGACGGGGCTCGAACCCGCGACCCCCGGCGTGACAGGCCGGTACTCTAACCAACTGAGCTACCACCGCGCATCCATTGTTTGCAACAATGAAAGGAAACTTGGTGGGTGATGACGGAGTCGAACCGCCGACATTCTGCTTGTAAGGCAGACGCTCTACCAACTGAGCTAATCACCCCTGCGATTTGCGAAAACGTTATTAGACCAAATAATCGGCCTTCATGCAAGCATTATTTGACCGGTCTATTCAATCGCCTTGCAAACTCCAGTTTTCAAACGAAATAATTTCATCCTTTTTGCCGACGACGACCAATATGTCTCCGCCTTCCAAAACAAAGGAAGGAACGGGATTTTCAATCCTCGCGGTACGGCGGCGGACGAACAGCAGTTTGATGCCGTGCCTGTCCAAAGGCAGTGCGCCGATTGTTTTTCCGACAGCATAAGCCTCTTGCACCAAAGAAAAAGCATGGCGGCAAACCGTTTTTCCGTTTTCACCGAATCCCGCTTCGTCGTCGCTGCCGACAAACAGCCCCTCTAACGCGGCATAACGGCTGTGGCGGATATTTGCCATCGTCTGATAGACGTGCCGGTACGACGCGCCGTTGCCCAACATCGCATAGCCTGCCAGCACGAGTCCGGTTTCTTTAGTGTCGGACACAGCCTCTTCCGCGCCCATATCGGTAAACGTTTTCACATAATCGTCGTCGGTGGCGCGCGCATACACAGGCATATTGGGATACATGGACAGCACATTGTCTAAAACGTGTTGCGTTTCGTGCATATTGTTGAGCGTAACCACCACCATTTTCGCCCGTCCCAGACCGGCGGCTTCCAATACTTCCCTGCGTTTCGCATCGCCGAACGACACCGGCTCGCCCGCACTTCTGGCTACCTGCACGCGCGCAATGTCCAAGTCGAGCGCGAAATACGGAATATCCTCTTGGGCAAGGACGCGCCCGACCGTCTGCCCGCCCCTGCCGAAACCGACAATCAGCACATGGTCGGACTTGCTCATGGTTTCTACCAGCATACTGTGCAGATCGAGCGACTTCATGTCCCAGCTCGACTTGACCAAACGTCCGACCAGCGCATCGCTGCCGCCCAAGAGGAAGGGCGCGATAATCATCGACAGCAGAACCGCCGCCGTCGCCGCCTGTTCCAATTCGGGCGAAACCATATCAAGCTGCCCGGCAATGGCCAACATCACGAAGCCGAACTCGCCGCCTTGCGCGAGATACAAAGCCGTTTTGAGGCTGTCGCCGACCGAATGTTTCATTTTGAAGGCAATGGCAAACACAACCAGTGCCTTCAACACCAGCAGCATTGCCAACAGCATCAATACCTGCCGCCAGCCGCCGACCAATGCCTGAATGTCCAGCTTCATGCCGACCGTGATAAAGAAAAAGCCGAGCAAGATGTCGCGGAACGGACGGATGTCGTCTTCCACCTGGAAACGGTATTCCGTTTCCGAAAGCAGCATGCCGGCAACGAATGCGCCCAACGCCATAGACAAACCTTCCAGCTCAGTCAGATAAGCCACACCCAAAGTTACCAGCAGAACATTTATCATAAACAGTTCAGACGACTTGCGTTTGGCAACTAACCTGAACCAGCGCGACATGACTTTGCTGCCGACAACGAATAATACGCCCAGCGTAATCAGCATTTTCAATCCGGCAAGGCCTAGTGCCACCCACAGGCTGCCTTCCCCGCCATTCCCCGACAACGCAGGAATCAGAATCATCAGCGGAACAACGGCAATATCCTGCATCAACAACACGCCCATCGCCATCTGACCGTGCGGCTGCCCCAATTCCGTCTTTTCCGACAAAATCCGGCTCACAATCGCCGTGGACGACATCGCCAACGCGCCCGACACGGCAAACGCCCAATTGAACGGCACGCCCGTCAGCATCAGTATGCCCATTACCGACAGCATCGTAATGCCGACCTGCAAACCGCCCAGACCGAACACCAGCCGCCTCATCGCCCTCAATTTGGGCAGCGAGAACTCCAAACCGATGCTGAACATCAGGAACACAATCCCGATTTCGCCCAAATAATCCGTCGCATGGCTTTTCGGAATCAGGCTGAGCATACCGGGTCCCGCCAAAAAGCCCACCAGCAGGTAACCCAGCATGGAGGGAATGTTAAACTTACGGCACAGGATCACCGTAATGACCGACACCAGCAAAACAATCACAATAGGAGCAAGCGAAAATTCGTTCATAGGCCGTCCGAACAGGAAAAACAGACAAAATGCCGTCTGAAACGGCATACGCCGCCGCATTATAACAAAACACTACACATCGTCCGAAACAGTTGCGGCATACAATTCTGCTAAAATACGCCCTTTCGATTTTGAGCCGCACACCGACATGACCGCCACAGCCGCCGCCATAGACCGCCTGCTTCCCCAAACCCAATGCCGCGAATGCGGCTACGACGGCTGCCTGCCCTACGCACAGGCAGTCGCAACAGGCGAAGCGTACAACCTCTGCGCCCCGGGCGGTGAGGCCGTCGTCCGCGACCTTGCCGCCCTGCTCGGCAAACCCCTTGTCGCACCCGCCAAAACCCAAGCCAAAGCACTCGCCCAGATAGACGAAACCGCCTGCATCGGCTGCACCGCCTGCATCCGCGCCTGCCCTGCCGATGCCATTATGGGCGCGGGCAAACTTATGCACACCGTCATCGCCGACGAATGCACCGGCTGCGGACTCTGCGTCGCCCCCTGCCCCGTGGACTGCATCCATATGCAGCCCGTTGCCGACACCGTCCTGCCGCGAGCGCGCCGTTTCAGCCTGTCCGCCGACAGCCGTTTTGCCGCCGCCGAACACGCGCGTGCGCGCTACCTCAAACGCAACGAACGCAAACAGCGCGAAGCCGACGAACGCAAAGCCATGCTTGCCGAACGCGAAGCCGCCGTCCGCAACGCGCGTCCGCAAACGCCCGACACACCGGAAAAACCGTCGTTCAACCCCGCCGACCTCATCGCCAAAGCCATGGCAAAAGCGCAAACCCAACAAGACCGCCTCGTTGCCGCCGACAACCGCCAAGGCTATCAGGCAAAACAGATAGCCGAAGCCCGCGAACGCGCCGAGTTGCGCCGCGCCCAACGCGATATGAAATACGGCAGCGACAGCGAAAAAGCCGCCGCCCTCGAATACCTCAAGCAATACAAAGCCAAACAGGAAACCGCACAAAACACCGCCTCCTGACCCTTCCCCGAAATGCCGTCTGAAAACCGTTTCAGACGGCATTTTATCAAACTCTCCGTCCGCCGCACCCGTGCCGTCCGCACCTTACCGCCCACCCTTCCGGCTGCGCTGTTTTCAATAAAATATTAATTACACGCCACTACAAATTTGCTATAATCCGCCCCGAAAATCTACCCAACCCCCCAACAAAGGAACAAACCATGGGCATCAAAGTCGCCATCAACGGCTACGGACGCATCGGCCGCCAGGTTTTGCGCGCCATCTACGACTACCAGATTCAAGACCAGCTCCAAATCGTCGCCGTCAACGCCAGCGGCAGCCTTGAAACCAACGCCCATCTGACCAAATTCGACACCGTACACGGACGTTTCGATGCCGACGTATCCCACGACGGCGGCCACCTCATCGTCAACGGCGACAAAATCCCCTTCTTCTCGACCCGCAACCCTGCCGAACTGCCGTGGAAAGAACTCGGTGTCGATTTGGTTATGGAATGCACCGGCGCGTTCACCAGCAAAGAAAAAGCCAAAATCCACCTCGAAAGCGGCGCGAAAAAAGTCCTCATTTCCGCACCGGGCGGCGACGATGTCGATGCAACCGTCGTGTACGGCGTGAACGACAGCGTCCTGACCGCCGACATGACCGTCGTCTCCAACGCTTCCTGCACCACCAACTGCCTCTCGCCGGTTGCCAAAGTGTTGAGCGAAAGCGTCGGCATCGTCAAAGGCGCGATGACCACCATCCACGCGCTGACCAACGACCAAACCGTTACCGACGTGCGCCACAAAGACCTGCGCCGCGCCCGCAGCGGCGTGGAAAACATGATTCCGACCAAAACCGGCGCGGCAAAAGCCGTCGGTTTGGTCCTGCCCGAATTGAAAGGCAGACTCGACGGACTCGCCATCCGCGTGCCGACCGTCAACGTATCCTTGGTAGATTTGAGCTTCCAAGCCGCGCGCGACACCACAGTCGAAGAAATCAACGCACTGATGAAAGCCGCCTCGGAAGCAGGCGCGCTCAAAGGCGTTTTGGGCTACAACACCCTGCCATTGGTTTCCATGGACTTCAACCACACCACCGAAGCCAGCCACTTCGACGCAACGCTGACCAAAGTCGTCGACGGCAATATGGTCAAAGTGTTCGCTTGGTACGACAACGAATGGGGCTTCAGCTGCCAAATGCTGAACACCGCACGCCGTATGTTCGGACTTGAAGTGCGCCCGCTCAAATAAGCAACAAACCGTCAAACAAAATGCCGTCTGAAACCCGATGTTTTCAAGTTTCAGACGGCATTTTTCACCGTGATTTTACCCGGCTGTCGTCATTTCCAATTTTATAGTGGATTAAATTTAAATCAGGACAAGGCGACGAAGCCGCAGACAGTACAAATAGTACGGCAAGGCGAGGCAACGCCGTACTGGTTTAAATTTAATCCACTATAATCCACCATATTTGAACCTGACCGAAGCATAAGCCGCCATCAAAGCCCCTTGCACGCCACTTCGCGCCGCCCGATTTCCTCTTTCAACGGCACGGCGTTCAACATCCGCAGACGTTCGGCAAAATCCGCAAACGGCAGCAGCTCCGAACCGAAACGGCGCATATGTTCCGTGTCCTGCTGGCAGTCTATCAGTCCCACGCCCAAATCCGCCAAAAACGGCACGGCGCAGGCAAACGCGATTTTTGACGCATCCGACTGCAACGCAAACATCGACTCGCCATAAAACACGCTGCCGATCTGCACGCCGTAAAACCCGCCCGCCAACCTCGTTTTACCGTTTTCATCGGGATAATGGCACTCGAACGAATGCGCGAGTCCCATTTCGTGCAGCTTCAAATATGCCGTCTGAAACTCGGGCGCAATCCAAGTCCCGTCCTGATTCGGGCGCGCCGCTGCCGCACAATGCGCGACCACTTCCGCAAAACAGCCGTTGACCGTAACCCGATAGCTGCCGTTGCGCAGCGTTTTCGCCAGCGAGCGCGGAACGTGCAGACGTTCGGGAACAATTACCGCACGCGGGCCGAGACCGCATACCAAAAAAACCAACCGTCCCGCGAAAACCAAGGAAACACGCCGTTCCGATACGCCTCGAGCAGCCGCCCCGCATCCAAATCGCCGCTCACGCCGACCAGCCCGTCGCACCGGGCCAAAGCATAGGCAGGATCGGGAAAGGCATAATTGTCAGGGGCAAGCAGCGGAATACGCATGGCAGTTCTCCAAAAACACAGACGGCATCCAAAATCATGAATGCCGTCTGAACAACAAACCGTCCGGATTTAACGTTTGCCCTTGGCCTGACAGTCGCTGCACACGCCGTACATATAAAGCGCGTGATCAACGATGCGGTAGCCGTTTTCTTCCGCGATTTTGTCCTGCAGGGCCTCGATTTCGGGATTGTGGAACTCCGTAACCTCGCCGCACTTCACGCAGACGATGTGGTCGTGGTGGTCGCCCTTGTCCAACTCATAAACCGCCTTGCCCGTTTCAAAATGGTGGCGTTGCAGAATGCCCGCCTGCTCAAACTGGGTCAGCACACGGTAAATCGTTGCCACACCGATTTCCACACCCTCTTCCAACAAAATACGGTACACATCCTCGGCACTCAAATGCTCTTCCGCATGAGTCTCGAACAAATCCAAAATCTTCAAACGCGGACCGGTAACTTTCAGTCCACTGTCTTTCAGTTGCGCAATGTTGCTGAATTTTTCCATAATATTCAATATCCCTGTAAAATAATAGACGCTATAATACGCAATTTCAGCCTGCTTGCCCACTATCACACCATAGCAGTTTGCAATAGCAAAACCGCAACGGCGGACGGGCAGTCGGACACAGACAGGGTGAAATACCGCTTAAGCGTATGATTATCGTTCGCTTTTATAAAATATTCAAGCAGTGCTACACTAGACATCCCGATTTGCACAGAAAGGTTCTCTCGTGAACAAAACCCTCATACTCGTCCTTTCCGCCCTGTTCAGCCTGACCGCGTGCAGCGTCGAACGCGTTTCACTGTTCCCCTCGTACAAACTCAAAATCATACAGGGCAACGAACTCGAACCCCGCGCCGTCGCCTCCCTCCGCGCCGGCATGACCAAAGACCAAGTCCTGCTACTGCTCGGCAGCCCCATGTTGCACAACGCATTCCATACCGACCGCTGGGACTATACCTTCAACACCTCCCGCAACGGCATCATCAAAGACCGCAGCAACCTGACCGTCTATTTTGAAAACGGCGTACTCGTCCGCACCGAAGGCGACGCCCTCCAAAATGCCGCCGAAGCCCTCCGCGCGAAACAAAACACAGACAAACCATAAGGAACACACATGACACCGCTCAAAATCGCCATCGCCGGCGCAAACGGCCGTATGGGACGCGTATTGGTTGAAGCCGTCAACAACCATCCCGACACCGTCCTTTCCGGCGCGCTCGAACACTCAGGCTCAGAAACCCTCGGGCTGGACGCAGGCTACGCCGTCGGACTCAAAACCGGCATCGCCATTTCAGACGACGTTGACGCCGTTCTCGCACAAAGCGACGTACTCATCGACTTTACCCGCCCCGAGCCGACCCTCAAACACCTGCAAAAATGCGTTGAAAAACAAGTCAACATCATCATCGGCACAACAGGCTTCGACGATGCGGGCAAAGCCGCCATCCAAGCCGCAGGCGAAAAAACAGGCGTTGTCTTCGCCGCCAACTTCAGCGTCGGCGTCAACCTCACCTTCCACATCCTCGACACCGTCGCCCGCGTATTAAACGAAGGCTACGACATCGAAATCATCGAAGGCCACCACCGCCACAAAGTTGATGCCCCCAGCGGCACCGCATTACGCATGGGTGAAGTCATCGCAGGCGCGCTCGGCCGCGACCTCAAACAATGCGCCGTTTACGGCCGCGAAGGCCACACCGGTCCGCGCGATCCGTCCACCATCGGCTTTGCCACCGTCCGCGCAGGCGACATTGTCGGCGACCACACCGCCCTCTTCGCCACCGACGGCGAACGCGTGGAAATCACCCACAAAGCCAGCAGCCGCATGACCTTTGCCGCCGGTGCCGTCCGCGCCGCAGTTTGGGTAAACGGCAAAACGGGGTTGTACGATATGCAGGACGTACTCGGGCTGAACAACCGTTAACCCCCATACAAAATGCCGTCTGAAAAGATATTTTCAGACGGCATTTTGCCGACAGGCTCCGTATCGGCATATCAATGTTTCAACACACAGGACGACACATAAAGCGTCGCCCTATGTGTTGCCCTGATTCGGAAGGGGTTACGCCCCTCCCAAATAAAGTCTGATTCTACCGCCCCGAAGGACAGATGTCCGAGTGGCGGGGTTTCAACCGAAAAGGAAATACGATAAAGTTGCCTGCGCAGCATAACAAGTTACGGCTCGTTTAATTAAAACTCTCCTGATCTAAAAATTCTAACTCTATTTCCCGGCAAACTATATCTATGCTAAAACCGGTCGGAAGATCATACCTACCGCCTATCAATTCCAGCGCACCTCCATAATCCCAGATTTCATCATCTTGCTTTAATTCGCCAAGCTCCAATGTATTATCGATATTTATATCTTGGCTCTTTGTAGCGTATCCATATCTAAATTTTAGATAGCTGAACTGCTTGAATTTAATTTTTACCCAGTCTGAATAACTGGGGGTAGGGAGCTCTTGAGGTAAATCTGGATAATCCACACAATTGACGATGATATGAAATTCATCGTTTTTCAAAGTATAGTTTAATAGAGTGCCCTCATATATATACAGAAATTGATAATCTTTTCTTGGAATAGTATAAGTTGTCATATTATTTTACCTTTTCAAAAACAATGGTTTTAAGATTTTTTGAGTCCAAGTTGGTTCCACTACTCTTATGAAATTTCAGTTGTTTAAACTCTTCCTTCATTTTAAGGAATTTTTCAACTAGCCGAGAACAAACTGGAGCAAAATGGACGATTGAGTTTAGGAATCAACCTGATTCAGTACGTGGGCAAAGATTAGAATTAAAATTTAGATAAAGGTTACGTTATGAATGTGAAGATAAAATATAATCTTTTAGAATATTGTGAATATTTAGGTGGTATTTTTGGTGTTTATAAAAATTATTTAAATATGGATATCAAAGATCCAAATTTAAAAATTAGATTTTTTGATTTTTTGGAAGAACTTTTATCAGATGGTGTTATTGAATTATGCGATTATCGTGAAAATCCTCCAAAAATATTAACTGGTTCGCCAAAAACACAGGTAGATGAATTAAGAAGAATTTGGCCGGATATGGAAGAGATGTTGCTATATTTTCCAGATAATCCTTGGTTTTATGTAGAACATTTTTGGTGGGGAGCAACATGTCCTATTGAACTGACACAATTGCCTAAAATAGAAATTTACGAAGAACAAATGAAACAAGGTAAGTAAGCGTATCGGTATGGCCGATCAGATGTTCTCCGAAATCGGCGCATGCCATGAGCGTTTGAAACCGCTGGCCGTACTGGCTGACGGCATTGCCGGCAGCGTTATGGAACAGCTTCCGGACGAGCTGAAGCTGCTTTTCGGCAACGTGCCGTTTGATGAATACCTGATCAGCAAAGGCAGGGATAAAACCGCTAAGGAAATCAAACGATTGGGGTTTAATAAAGCAGTCGGCCTTAACAACGCGCTCAAAGTATTGAAGGCTTTTATTAAAAGCTGGATTAAATACAGCGCGGCAGACCGAAAATTAAGAATGTGTATTGTTACGGCACAAGCCCGTTGGCGTTCAAAAGTCGAAATCGAACTGCTGGGCTTGTAACCGCAGGGGGGGCAGGTATGAGGGGTAAGTGGACTCTGCTGTTTTTGCATTGGATATGGGAAAAAGTGGTACCGGAAAGCATCCGCAACAGCAAGCCGGCGCGGTGGGTAGCCAACCATAGAAAGCTCACTATCTGGGTAATTGTGACAGTATGGATCAACTTCTTCCCCGATACTTACGAATACGACATTATTCCTGAAGGGAGATACAGCCATTGGCATGTCGATCATCCGTTGTATCCCTATACCCGATTTCTGCTTCCCCTTATTCTCGGTGCGGTTTTTCTTTTCATTCCGCCCGATCCGCCCGAAAAGAAATAGTAACCTGCATATAAGCAGCCTGAAATCTTTCAGGCTGCTTTTTTATTGGAGAACCCAAATGGCAAAACAAAAAACTGTAACCGTCGGCTGCAAACTGCCCAACGGTCTGATTATCGAAGTCGGCGGCAAGTCGGTAGAGTTGAACGGCGCAAACGCTTCCAACATCATCGGCGGACACGGCATTACCTACAACGTGGATGCCGACCTGTTCAATGCTTGGATGAAAGCGCACCAAGACCGCGATATGGTAAAAAACGGCTTCGTTTTCGCCCACGAAGATGCCAAGGACACCAAAGCCGAAGCGCGGGAAAAGACCGACGCGGAAGCCATCTTGAAAAGGACGCAACACCTGCTGATTCTGCACCGCGCCTACAAGCTGCTGGCGATGGATGCTGAATGGGATGTTAGTATAAGCTATAATCATAAATCATATATAACAAAATTAATCAGTTAACGGACCATTATATTTTAACCTTAATCCCATTCGGGCCAGTTCTGCTTCATTTGGAATTCCTCTTAAATACTTATTGTTTGATGTGCCATTAATCACAATTTCTCCCCCTTTTTTTATAATATGTGCTGCTTCAGGAAGATAATCCATTAACCGCCCAACATCCCGCCTCTTCCAAAACCGCGCGCGCGGCCAAATCCGCCGTATCTTTTTTCAACAGTAGGTGCAACGCCCTGAAATCCCGTTGCAGCGCGGCAACCTTATCGGGGTGTTCGTACCAGTCCGCCAACGCCGCCGCCAGTTTTTCCGGTTTTGCTTCAGATTGCAATAATTCCGGCACGGCCTCCTTACCCAACAGGATATTCGGCAGGCCGACATGCGGCACTTTGATTTTGCGTTTCACATAAGCATAGGTCAGCGGCGAAATCTTGTAGCTGATGACCATCGGACGCTTGCACAGCGCCACCTCCAAAGTCGCCGTACCGCTCGTTACCAGCACCGCATCCGCCGCCCTGCACACCGTTTCAGACTGTCTGTCGGTTACCGTCAGCGGCAATCCGGCAAACTCCGGCCGCTGCAAAACTTCCGCCAAACGCCGCTTCGTCGCCTCAGTTGCGGCAGGCAGCAGGAAGCGTGCGGCAGGATAGCGTTTCAACAACAATAATGCCGTCTGAAAAAACACCGGCGCCATATAATCGATTTCGCTGACGCGGCTGCCGGGCAGCAAGGCGAATACGGGGATGCCGGCATCCACGCCCAAAGTTTGCCGCGCCGTTTTACGGTCGTCTTCCAAGGGCATAAGCTGCGCCATCGGATGACCGACAAACTCCGCACGTCCGCCCGCATCAAGATAAAGCTGCGGCTCCATCGGGAACAGGCACAGCACGCGGTTGACCTGATGCACGATTTTGCCCACACGTTCCCGCCGCCACGCCCAAACCGACGGGCTGACATAATGCACGGTCGGAATGCCCGCCCGTTTCAGCTTTTCAGCCACACCCAAATTGAAATCGGGCGCATCGATACCGACAAAGACATCAGGTTTCAACGACAGCAAATCCCGTACCAGCCCCCTGCGTATCCGTAAAATTTCCGGCAGCCGCCTGACCACTTCGACAAAGCCGCGCACCGCCAGCCTCTCCTGATCATAAAGGCTCTCGAAACCTTCCGCCTTCATCAGTTCCCCGCCGATGCCGGTAAACCGCGCCTGCGGGCAACGCTTTCGGATGGCGCGTATCAGGTGCGCCCCCAACAGGTCGCCCGACGCTTCGCCGACACTGACGGCAATCAAAGGGCTTTTTTTATCAGCCATATTCGTCTGTCCCCACATACTTTCACGTCCCGATGCCGTCTGAAGGCTTCAGACGGCATCGGGGTTCACATTTTCGTCCCGTTTTCCAACATCACCGCAAACTGCGCCAAGTCCGGCGGCAGCTCCGCCTTCAACACCAGCGGCTCACCCGTGAGCGGATGGTTCAAGTGCAGCTCGGACGCGTGCAAAAACATCCGCTTCAAACCCAACTTCTGCAAACGACGGTTCGCCTGATAATCACCGTAGCGTTCGTCGCCCGCAATCGGACAGCCTTGAGATTGCAGGTGGACGCGGATTTGGTGCGTGCGACCGGTTTTCAGCGTTGCCCGCACCAAAGTCAGGTGCGACAGCCCGACACCGTGCAAAATGCCGTCTGAAAAACGGCTTAACACACGGAACACCGTATGCGCAGCCTGCCCGTCCTCGCTGACGCGTACCATCTTTTCGCCTTGTGCGCCGGTATATTTGAACAGGGGCAGTTTGACATGGAAATTGTCGTCCGGCAGTTTGCCCATCCCCAGCGCAAGGTAGATTTTTTTGGGGTGGTCGTTACGGATGGCTTCGTGAAGTTTGACGAGCGCGCTGCGTTTCTTCGCCACCATCAACAAGCCGCTCGTATCCTTGTCCAAACGGTGGACCAACTCCAAATACTTCGCCTCCGGACGGGCGCGGCGCAACTGCTCGATAACCCCGAAACTCACGCCGCTGCCTCCGTGTACCGCCACGCCGGAAGGCTTATTGACCACCAGCAGCGCGTCGTCCTCATACACCATCTCAAACGCACGCGCCGGTACGGCGGCACACCTTTCAGACGGCATCTTGCGCTCCGCCACGCGCACAGGCGGAATCCGCACCGTATCTCCCTCCGCAATACGGCTGTCCGGTTTGCAGCGTTTCTTGTTCAACCGCACCTCGCCGGCGCGGATAATACGGTGGATATGGCTCTTGGGCACGCCCTTGAGGATTTTTATCAGATAGTTATCAAGGCGTTGCCCCGCCTCGTGTTCGGCAACCCCTATCAGGCTGACCGAACCTTTGCTTATTTCGTGCGTTTTCATCTATAATCCGAACATCCGTTTCAGCAAAAAGCGCGCCCGCCGCGCCCCCTGAAACGGTTTACTTTAAAACGGAATTTTATATTAAAAACGCACTCCGCAAAGCATTTTCCCTGCGCCTGTTCCAAGCCGGCAGGCGCAGAACGTAATCAAGTTTGAATTGATTTTGCCGTTTCGGCGCGGAAGTAAGACGGCAGCGGGGTCCCAAGTCCCGAACGCAAACCGCCCGAAAACACAGGCATCACGATAACAAGAAGAAGCCGGCACCCATTTTTCCGACCATACCGCTCGGAACGCGGCAGACAGACCGCCGCATCGATCTTTATAGCCTTCTTTATCCGACACTTCCGCACACGGTTCTCCGGAACGTGCATCCCTGCGGATTTTCAACTCAAAAACTGATTACCGGTTTTATCCGAAGACATCGGAAAACCCAGCCTTACGGAATGCCGAACCGGACCGGCGCGCCCGAATGCCGCCCGTCCACGAGGTGATCATGAAAAGAATGTTATTCAACGCAACGCAGGCCGAAGAGCTGCGCGTTGCCATCGTCGACGGACAAAACCTGCTGGATTTGGACATCGAAACGCTGGGCAAAGAACAGCGCAAAGGCAATATCTACAAAGGCATCATTACCCGCATCGAGCCGTCGCTGGAAGCGTGTTTCGTCGATTACGGAACCGACCGCCACGGCTTCTTGCCGTTTAAAGAAGTCTCCCGCTCATACTTCCAAGACTACGAAGGCGCGCGCGCGCGCATTCAGGACGTGCTCAAAGAAGGCATGGAAGTCATCGTCCAAGTCGAAAAAGACGAACGCGGCAACAAAGGTGCGGCGCTGACCACCTTCATCAGCCTCGCAGGACGCTATCTCGTACTGATGCCCAACAATCCGCGCGGCGGCGGCGTGTCCCGCCGTATCGAAGGCGAAGAGCGTCAAGAACTCAAAGCCGCTATGACGCAACTCGACATTCCGAACGGCATGAGCATCATCGCCCGCACCGCAGGCATCGGCCGCAGCGCGGAAGAGTTGGAATGGGACTTGAACTACCTCAAACAACTCTGGCAGGCGATTGAAGAAGCAGGAAAAGCGCATCACGACCCCTACCTGCTCTTTATGGAAAGCTCGCTGCTCATCCGCGCCATCCGCGACTATTTCCGCCCCGACATCGGCGAAATTCTGGTGGACAATCAAGAAGTTTACGACCAAGTTTCCGAGTTCATGAGCTACGTCATGCCGGGCAATATAGGCCGTCTGAAACTCTACGAAGACCACACGCCGCTGTTTTCCCGCTTCCAAATCGAACACCAAATCGAAAGCGCGTTCTCGCGCAGCGTCAGCCTGCCTTCCGGCGGCGCGATTGTGATCGACCACACCGAAGCCCTCGTCTCCATCGACGTGAACTCCGCACGTGCCACACGCGGCGCGGACATCGAAGACACCGCTTTCAAAACCAATATGGAAGCCGCCGAAGAAGTCGCCCGACAAATGCGCCTGCGCGACTTGGGCGGTTTGGTCGTCATCGACTTCATCGACATGGAAAATCCGAAACACCAGCGCGATGTGGAAAACGTCCTGCGCGACGCGCTCAAAAAAGACCGCGCCCGCGTGCAAATGGGCAAACTGTCCCGCTTCGGACTTTTGGAATTGAGCCGCCAACGTTTGAAACCGGCTTTGGGCGAAAGCAGCCATGTTGCGTGTCCGCGCTGTGCCGGCACCGGCGTCATCCGCGGCATCGAATCCACCGCCCTACACGTTTTGCGCATCATTCAAGAAGAAGCAATGAAAGACAACACCGGCGAAGTACACGCACAAGTGCCCGTCGATGTCGCCACCTTCCTGCTGAACGAAAAACGCGCCGAGCTGTTTGCGATGGAAGAGCGTTTGGATGTCAACGTCGTCCTGATTCCGAACATCCACCTCGAAAATCCGCACTACGAAATCAATCGCATCCGCACCGACGACGTAGAAGAAGACGGCGAACCGAGCTACAAGCGCGTTGCCGAGCCTGAAGAAGACGAATCCGCCAAACCGTTCGGCGGCGAAAAAGCCAAAGCCGCCCGTCCCGAACCCGCCGTCAAAGGCGTGCGCCACACCAGCCCCGCCCCGACTGCCGCCCCCGAGAAAAAAACCTCCTGGTGGGACAGCTTCAAAGCATGGCTCAAACGCATTTTCGGCGGCAGCGAAACCCAAGCCGCGCCCGCTGCCGAAACCTCCGAAAAACGCAGCACGGCAAACCGCAGCGGCAGCCGCGCCAACAACCGCCGCCAAAACCCGCGCCGCAGCAAACGCGAAGGCAGCAAAGTAGAAGTCCGCGAAGTGGCAGGCAAAACTGCCGGACAGGAAGCGCGTGCCGACAAAGCCGAAACGCGCAACAACGGCAACCGCCGCCGCAACGAACGCGGCAACCGTGCCGCCGAACGCGCCAACGAAGCGGAAATCCAAGACCGCAACGTACAGCCTGCCGCACCCGTTGCAGATGGCGCACCGTCCGAAACCGAAGTGCAGACCGGCAAACGCCGCCGCAACGGCAGCCGCAGCGAACGCGGCCAAACCACGCCGGAAACAGCCGCCGTTGCCGAAACAGCCGTTCAGACAGCGGAAGACACGCCGTCCGAACCGCATACCGCAGAAGACAAAGGCAGCAAGCCCAAATCCGAACGCAACCGCCGCGAACGCGACAGCCGCGATGCCAAAGAACGCCGCGAACGCAACAATCAGCGCGACCGCCGTCAAAACGGCAAAAAACGCAATATTCCGTCTGCCGCCAAAATCGAGCAGTACCTGAATATTCACGACACCGCCGACAAAGTCCGTTCCGCCGCCGCACACGTTTTCGGCGAAACCGACGCAAACGCGCCGATTACCGTCAGCATTGCCGATCCGCTCATCGCCACACCCGTTCAGACAGCATCTCCCGCCGTTTCAAACAACGACGCACTGGTTTATGATGCGGCGGAAAAAATCCGCCGTGCCGCCGCCGCCATCCTTCCCGAAGGCGTAGCACCGAAAGCCGAAGCACAGGAAATGCCGTCTGAAACCGCAACCTTTACGGCTGCGGCGGAACAGGCACGGGAAACCGCACAAACCGGCGGACTCGTCCTGATCGAAACCGACCCTGCCGCATTGAAGGCATGGGCGGCACAACCCGAAGTCCAAGCCGGACGCGGTTTGCGCCGTTCCGAACAGCCCAAGCCGTCTGAAGCCGCAATCGTCCCTGCCGAAGAAATGATCCAAGTCGAAACCCGGCAAGGCTGAACCGACGGCGGCAAAAAGAGGTTCTGTTTCGCAGAACCTCTTTTTTACATAGATTCGGATACCTGCAATGCCGTCTGAAACTTCGTCATTCCCGTCATTCCCGCAACCTTTCGTCATTCCCGTCATTCCCACCACATTCCGTCATTCCCGTGAAAACGGGAATCTAGAACCTCAAACTTTCGGATAACCTTTGAATATTGCCGCTGCCTTAAGGTCCGGATTCCCGCCTGCGCGGGAATGACGGTTTAGAAGTTGCCCGAAACCTCAAAAAAAAACCAAAACCGAACAAACCGGATTCCCGCAACATTCCGTCATTCCCGTGCTTACCGCCACATTCCGTCATTCCCGTGAAAACGGGAATCTAGAACCTCAAACTTTCAGATAATCTTTAAATATTGCCGCCGCCCAAAGGTCTGGATTACCTCAACATTCCGTCATTCCCGTGAAAACGGGAATCTAGAACCTCTAAACTTTCAGATAATTTTTGAATATTGCCGCTGCCTTAAGGTATGGATTCCCGCCTGCGCGGGAATGACGGGTCTTTTATCATCTTTAAAGGCTGCCGCGCGCCATTTCGACGGCGGTCTCCACGGCAGTTATCAGGCTGCCGGAATCCGCCCTGCCGGTTGCCGCCAGATCAAGCGCGGTGCCGTGATCGACGGAGGTGCGGATAAAGGGCAGCCCCAGCGTGATGTTCACGCCCTGTCCGAAGCTGTGGTATTTCAACACGGGCAGCCCTTGGTCGTGGTACATCGCCAATACGGCATCCGCACCTTCGAGCATAAACGGTTGGAACAAGGTATCCGCCGGATACGGGCCGGCAAGGTTTATCCCTTCGCGGCGCAGGTTTTCCAATGCGGGGATAATGGTGTCGGTTTCTTCGTGTCCGAGGTGTCCGCCCTCGCCGGCGTGGGGGTTGAGTCCGGCAACGAGGATTTTGGGATTTTTGATGCCGAATTTGTGTTTTAAGTCGTGATGCAAAATGCGTGCGATGCTTTCAATCAACGGCCGCGTAATGGCGGCGGCAACGTCTTTCAGCGGCAGGTGGGTCGTTACGAGGGCGACGCGCAGGCCTTTGCCGGCAAGCATCATGACAACCTGCCCCGTGCCGCTTTTTTCCGCCAGATATTCGGTGTGTCCGCTGAAAAAACCTGTGCTTGCGCGCGCGTCATTGATGATGCCTTTGTGCAGCGGCGCGGTAACGATGCCGTCGAAAATGCCGTCTGAAATGCCTGTGAGCGCGGTGTCTAGAAGTTGCAGCACATAGGCGGCGTTGGCGGGATTGAGTTTGCCCGCCTCAACCGCTTCGGCGGTCGGGATGTGCAGCACTTCCAGCTCTCCGTATGCCGCGCCGTCCCCGACCGGATCGAAATCGCGCAGGACGACGCTTTTGCCCAAGGCTTCGGCGCGCGCGCGCAACAGGTTTTTGTCGCCCAATACCGCGCAGCGGCAGGGCAGGCGTGCAAATGCCAAGTCCAAACAAATATCGGGGCCGATGCCGGCGGGCTCGCCCGAGGTAACGGCAAAAACAGGCTGTTTCATCGTGTCTGCTCCAAACAAAATGCGATTCTAACGCCGCAGGCGCGCGGCGATGTAAATTTTTCTGATTTTGTTGACAATCTGCTAGAATAGGCGTTTACAAAATTTAAACCCTGCTTACATACCGCCATATGTGCGGGTTTCAACTTTAAGGAAGCAATATGAACGGAAACTTTACCGAATGGCTGCACGGCTGGGTCGGCGCCATCAACGATCCGATGTGGTCGTACTTGGTCTATATGCTTTTGGGCACGGGGATTTTCTTCACCGTCGCCACGGGTTTTGTCCAATTCCGCCTGCTCGGACGCAGCATCAAAGAAATGCTCGGCGGTCGCAAACGGGGGGACGACCCTCACGGCATCACGCCGTTTCAGGCATTTGTAACCGGACTCGCCAGCCGCGTGGGCGTGGGCAACATCGCGGGCGTGGCCATCGCCATCAAGCTCGGCGGGCCGGGCGCGGTGTTTTGGATGTGGGTAACCGCCTTAATCGGTATGAGTTCGGCGTTTGTCGAATCTTCGCTGGCGCAGCTGTTTAAAGTCCGCGACTACGACAACCACCATTTCCGGGGCGGCCCCGCCTACTACATCACGCAAGGCCTGGGGCAGAAATGGCTGGGCGTGTTGTTCGCCTTGAGCCTGATTTTCTGCTTCGGCTTTGTGTTTGAAGCGGTTCAGACCAATACCATCGCCGATACCGTCAAAGCGGCGTGGGGCTGGGAGCCTCATTATGTCGGCGTTGCCCTGGTGATTTTAACCGCGCCGATTATCTTCGGCGGCATCCGGCGCGTATCTAAAGCGGCGGAAATCGTCGTGCCCCTGATGGCGGTTTTATACCTCGTCATGGCACTCTTCATTATTGTTACCAATATTTCCCTGATTCCCGACGTATTCGGTCAGATTTTCGGCAACGCGTTTAATGCCGAAGCGGCGGGCGGCGGCTTCCTCGGAGGCCTGATTTCAACCACCATGATGATGGGCATCAAACGCGGCCTGTATTCCAACGAGGCGGGTATGGGTTCCGCGCCGAACGCCGCCGCCGCCGCCGAAGTGAAACACCCTGTTTCGCAAGGGATGATTCAAATGCTGGGCGTGTTCGTCGATACCATCATCGTCTGTTCGTGTACCGCCTTTATCGTCCTGATTTACCAACAGCCTTACGGCGATTTGAGCGGTGCGGCACTGACGCAGGCGGCGATTGTCAGCCAAGTGGGGCAATGGGGCGCGGGCTTCCTCGCCGTCATCCTGTTTATGTTTGCCTTTTCCACCGTTATCGGCAACTATGCCTATGCCGAGTCCAACGTCCAATTCATCAAAAGCCATTGGCTGATTACCACCGTTTTCCGTATGCTGGTTTTGGCGTGGGTCTATTTCGGCGCGGTTGCCAATGTGCCTTTGGTATGGGATATGGCGGATATGGCAATGGGCATTATGGCGTGGATCAACCTCGTCGCCATCCTGCTGCTCTCGCCACTGGCATTCATGCTGCTGCGCGATTACACCGCCAAGCTGAAAATGGGCAAAGACCCCGAGTTCAAACTTTCCGAACATCCGGGCCTGAAACGCCGCATCAAATCCGACGTTTGGTAAATCCCGCCCTTACCGGAGCCGCTTCCCCGCGAAGCGGCTTTTCCCTTTCTGCGCACTGTATAGTGGATTAACAAAAATCAGGACAAGGCGACGAAGCCGCAGACAGTACAAATAGTACGGCAAGGCGAGGCAACGCCGTACTGGTTTAAATTTAATCCACTATAAAAACAGGGCGAACAAGCGTACAATCCCAACCCTTTACTTTTGAATCCATTTCGTTTTTCAGACGGCATCCTGCTTGGAATGCCGTCTGAAACACCGTCAGGCAATACACACATGACCCACATGATTTACCCCAAAACCTACGACGTCATCGTCGTCGGCGGCGGCCACGCAGGCACGGAAGCCGCGCTTGCCGCCGCACGCATGGGCGCGCAGACGCTTTTGCTCACACACAATATCGAAACGCTCGGACAAATGTCGTGCAACCCTTCCATCGGCGGCATCGGCAAAGGGCATTTGGTGCGCGAACTCGACGCGCTCGGCGGCGCAATGGCGTTGGCGACCGACAAATCAGGTATCCAATTCCGCCGCCTGAACGCCAGCAAAGGCGCGGCAGTGCGAGCCACGCGCGCGCAGGCGGACCGCATTTTGTACAAAGCCGCCATTCGCGAAATGTTGGAAAACCAAGAAAACCTCGACCTTTTCCAACAAGCCGTCGAAGACGTAACGCTCGAAGGCGAACGCATCAGCGGCGTGGTTACCGCGATGGGTGTGGAGTTTAAAGCACGCGCCGTGGTGTTGACCGCCGGCACGTTTTTGTCCGGCAAAATCCACATCGGTTTGGAAAACTACGAAGGCGGCCGCGCCGGCGACCCCGCCGCCAAATCGCTCGGTGGTCGCTTGCGTGAATTGAACCTGCCGCAAGGCCGTCTGAAAACCGGCACGCCGCCGCGTATTGACGGACGCACGATTGACTTTTCCCAACTGACCGAACAGCCCGGCGACACGCCCGTTCCGGTAATGTCCGTGCGCGGCAACGCCGATATGCACCCGCGCCAAATGTCCTGCTGGATTACGCATACCAACACGCAAACCCACGACATCATCCGTTCAGGCTTCGACCGCAGCCCGATGTTTACCGGCAAAATCGAAGGCGTGGGCCCGCGTTATTGTCCGTCTATCGAAGACAAAATCAACCGCTTCGCCGACAAAGACAGCCACCAGATTTTCCTCGAACCCGAAGGTCTGACCACGCACGAATACTACCCCAACGGTATCTCCACCAGCCTGCCGTTCGACATCCAAATCGCCCTCGTCCGCAGTATGAAAGGTTTGGAAAACGCCCATATCCTGCGCCCCGGCTACGCCATCGAATACGACTACTTCGACCCGCGCAACCTCAAGGCCGGCCTCGAAACCAAAACCATTGCCGGACTGTTTTTCGCCGGGCAAATCAACGGCACGACCGGCTACGAAGAAGCCGCCGCGCAAGGTCTGCTCGCCGGTGCGAACGCCGTGCAATACGTCCGCGAACAAGACCCGCTCCTGCTGCGCCGCGAACAAGCCTACCTCGGCGTATTGGTGGACGACCTCATCACCAAAGGCGTGAACGAACCCTACCGCATGTTCACCAGCCGCGCCGAATACCGCCTGCAACTCAGGGAAGACAACGCCGATATGCGCCTGACCGAAGACGGCTACAAAATCGGCTTGGTGGGTGAAGCGCAATGGCGTATGTTCAACGAAAAACGCGAAGCCGTCGAACGCGAAATCCAACGTTTGAAAACAACGTGGTACGCGCCGCAAAAACTCGCCGAAAGCGAACAAATCCGCGTGTTCGGACAAAAACTCAGCCGCGAAGCCAACCTGCACGACCTCCTGCGCCGCCCCAACCTCGACTACGCCGCGCTGATGACGCTAGAAGGCGCGATGCCGTCTGAAAACCTCGCCGCCGAAGTGGTCGAACAAGTCGAAATCCAAGTCAAATACCAAGGCTATATCGACCGCCAAAACGAAGAAATCGACAGCCGCCGCGACATCGAAACCTTAAAACTGCCCGACGGCATCGATTACGGCAAAGTCAAAGGCTTGTCGGCAGAAGTACAGCAAAAGCTCAACCAGCACAAACCCGAAACCGTCGGGCAGGCAAGCCGCATTTCCGGCGTAACGCCTGCCGCCGTCGCACTGCTGATGGTGCATTTGAAGCGTGGGTTTAAAGGAGCGAAGTAAGGTTTAATCCGAATAAAGGCAAAGGCCGTCTGAAACTTTCAGACGGCCTTTTTTAATAATTTTCAAAAGAACAAAAACATAAAAACTGATGACAGAGTAAAATACGTTACACAAAACCTATGACAGACAAAGGAATAATATGGAAACTCAAGCTGAGACCTTTGCAAAATTCCTTTTCCCCCAACAGCCGAAACCCCCCAACACAGGTTTTCGGCTGTTTTCGCCACCAATCACTCCTAATTTTACCCAAATACCCCCCTTAATCCTCCCCGGATACCCGA
>POWY01000021.1 GCA_003044455.1 Neisseria bergeri
CGGAACATATCAAAGAGGAAATCAAATCGAAGAGCGGGGTGATTGCATCGCTGACGGGCGCGGCCGTAGGCGGCACGCCGGTAGACGCGCAAACCGGAGGTGCGGTCGGGCAGAATGCGGTGGAAAACAACCTCTATCTGACATCGAAAGCCTTAAAACGGGATGAACAGACAGCCCGTAAAATTTATTCCGTCATAAAAGAGCAAGTCAAACATGAATGCAGTTCCACAGGAAGAATTACCGAATGTCGTCAAAATATAGGACGCATTATCGAATTTACCCAAGACAAACGCTTTGACAGTAGGTTTAAGGACTTAAAAAAAGAATCCTTATATTACCTAAATCAACATCCTGATTTAGTAGCCTCTTATTTGAAGGCTGAATACGAAAAGCTGGATAGGGAAGACAAAAGTATCCTGCACCGCTACATCTCACCCGGGGCTGAAATCGTTTCGGGCAGTTTGGGGGTTGTTCTTTCAGGAGTAGCCGGAGGCGGATCTTGTGCCGAGACTTTCGGCTTAGGCTGTGCCGCCGCTTTGGTTGGTGTAACGTCTTCCTACGATCATGTCATTACTGGGACGAAAAACTTCGGAAAAAAAGCCAGCGAACAACGACCGACGATTACGGTTCAGACCTTGAAGCAGTTGGGGCTGTCGGAGCAGGCTGCGGAATATGTTCAGTTCTCTATAGATTTGTTCAGTGTGGGTAAATCGGGGGGCGGTATACCTAAGACTAAGCCTGTGTCTGATGCGAAACCGAGATGGGAGGTTGATAGGAAGCTTAATAAATTGACAACTCGTGAGCAGGTGGAGAAAAATGTTCAGGAAACGAGAAGAGGGAATCAGAGTAGCCAGTTTAAAGCCCATGCTCAACGAGAAGCATCAATAAAATATTCTCTAAATGCCCTAGAAGGCATGAGAAATAATGGAGGGCATGCAATTAGACATTTAGAAGGCATTCTTATTCCTAATACAGGATCATTAGAAAATAGGGTTAATGCTTTCCGAAAAATTGCTTTGCCAATATTACAATCCCCTGTTCATAAAGCAGATTGGAGAATTGGTGCAACAAATGGTATAGCTCATTTAGGTAAATCAAATGGGAAATATGTTGTTATTGTTGTTGCAAAAGATGGGCCGTATAAGGATAAAGTCATTGCAAGCTTTATACCAGATAATAATCAATTAAACCTAATTAGGGGTAACTAAATGAAAATAATAGATTTTTTAAAAAATTGTGGTACTGACCAGTTTTCTATATTGTGTTATGGTATTTTTTTAAAAGAAGACAGAAATCATGAAAATATAAAGCAATGGGAATCTAGATCACGTTGCATTAAATCTGAAAAATATATTCTTGAAAATAATGAGTGGAAATATGATATTTTTTTAACAGAATCTTATTTTTTATATTCCAAAAATATTGATTTATTTAATGTAATTAAAGATGAAATACTAAATATCAATCAGCTTAATCCAATAGCTATAATATGCATGTTTGATGGTGCTTTCTCAGATTTTAATTATCTGAAGAATATAGATATAATTCAACAAACTTATGCATTCTGGTCAAAAGATATTGGTTTGTATATTGCTGAAGATACAGATACCCTACAATCAAATGAATGGAGTGAAAAAATTATATATCTATATAACCATATAGATATATAACAAGCATAGCCAGCGTAGCCAGTCTGTCTGATAGCAAGCGTGGGTGCTCGCACTCACGCGTTCTCTTTTTCGCTGTTAATCCGCTTTCAGGCAGCCTTAAAACCACTTACACTTACCTTTTTTGTTTTATCCCCCCTCTAAACTATGCCCACCATCACGACCCTAAACATCATCTCCCCTAAACTCTACCCCAATGAACAATGGAACGAAAGCGAAGCACTCGGTGCCATCACTTGGCTATGGTATCAGTCGCCTACGCATCGCCAAGTACCTATTGTGGAGATGATGACGTATATATTGCCTGTGTTAAAAAAACGGGCAGTTCGCTTTGTTTTGCAAGGGTACCCAACCAATCGGTTATATCTCATGGGCTTATTTTGATGAAGTGGCGCAGGCGCATTATTTAGAATCTGACCGCCATTTGCGCGACAACAGCGATTGGAACTGTGGCGACAATATTTGGCTGATTCAATGGTTTGCGACATTGGGACACAGTCATCAAATGCGCTCAGCTGTGCTCCAGTTATCTCCTAGTACGACAGTACGCGCCTTGTATCATAAAGGGAGCGATAAGGGTTTGAGAATTTTAACTTTTAAAACTTGATGCAATCGTGTATTGAATGCCCATTGATGATTTTATTGATTTTGCGACCATGCCATGAAACTTCCTTTATCCTATTTGCCTAATATTCGCTTTTTGTCTTGGTGCTGCTTATTGGCAGGTATCATTGCTCCTGCTACTTTGTTGGCCTCCCCCAACCCTGCCGAAATCCGTATGCAGCAAGATATTCAGCAACGCCAACGCGAAGAGCAGTTGCGCCAAACCATGCAGCCTGAAAGCGATGTGCGTTTGCATCAAAAAAACACGGGGGAAACGGTTAATCAGTTGATGGGCGATGACAGCAGCCAACCGTGTTTTGCCATTAACGAAGTGGTGTTGGAAGGCGAACACCATGCTCGGTTTCAGTTTGCCCTAAAACGTGCCTTGCGCGAAACGGGTTTTCAGGCTGGCAAGTGTCTGCATGCGGGCGACATTAATCACATTATGACGGTTGCGCAAAATATTTTGATTGGACGGGGTTACACCACCACGCGCATTTTGGCTGCGCCACAGGATTTAAACAGCGGTAAGCTGGTTTTAACGGTGTTGGCAGGTTATCTTAAAAACGTTGAAATGGATATGTCGCAAGCGAATCAAACCCATGCTGGACGCATTGCGGCGTTTCAAAATGAATTTCCCACGCGTTCAGACGGCATCTTGAATTTGCGCGATTTGGAACAGGGTTTGGAGAATTTAAAGCGTATTCCAACAGTGGAAGCAGATATTCAAATTGTGCCTGTGGAGGGGGTACCCAATCAAAGTACGGTACTGGTGAAATGGCAGCAAAGATTGGTGCCTTATCGTTTGAGTGTGGGGATGGATGATTCGGGTACAAAGGCAACAGGTAAATATCAAGGCAATGTTACTTTCTCGGCGGATAATCCATTGGGATTAAGCGATTTGTTTTATGTGAACTATGGACGTTCCATTGGTAATGTTCCCGATGAAACAGACAGTTCAGGCAGCCTGAAAAAAGGTGGTACACACAATTATGCGCTGCATTACTCTGTGCCGTTTGGCAAATGGACATGGGCATTCAATCACAGCGGCTACCGCTATCATCAAGCCGTAGCAGGATTAAGTGCAGCGTATGATTACAACGGTAAAAGTTACAACACCGATTTGGGTTTCAACCGCCTAATCTACCGCGATGCCAAACGCAAAACACATGTTGGTGCGAAATTATGGACACGCGAAACACAAAGCTATATTGACGATGCGGAGATTACGGTGCAACGCCGTAGAACGGCAGGTTGGTTAGCCGAGTTAAGCCATAAAGAATACATTGGCAACAGTACGGCTCAATTTAAGATTGCTTATAAACGTGGGACGGGTATGAGTGATGCTCTGCGCGCGCCTGAAGAAGCCTTTGGCGAAGGCACGTCACGTATGAAAATTTGGACGGCATCGGCTGATGTAAATACTCCTTTTCAAATCGGTAAACAGCTATTTGCCTATGACACATCCGTTCATGCACAATGGAACAAAACCCCGCTAACATCGCAAGACAAACTGGCTATCGGCGGACACCACACCGTGCGTGGCTTCGACGGTGAAATGAGTTTGTCTGCCGAGCGGGGATGGTATTGGCGCAACGATTTGAGCTGGCAATTTAAACCAGGCCATCAGCTTTATCTTGGGGCTGATGTAGGACATGTTTCAGGACAATCCGCCAAATGGTTATTGGGCCAAACTCTAGCCGGCACAGCAATTGGGATAAGCGGGCAGATAAAGCTTGTCGGCAACCTGCATTACGATATATTTACTGGCCGTGCATTGAAAAAGCCCGAATTTTTCCAATCAAGGAAATGGGCAAGCGGTTTTCAGGTAGGCTATACGTTTTAAAACGGCATAGTCAAATCAACGGTAACTATAGATATAGCTTTTCATAATAAAACACCTATCATGATTATGGTAAGAGATGGCTGTGTTTTGATATTAGATTGACACAGTAATTTAAGAAGGAATCATGAAATACATGATTCCTTCTCGTTTGCCTACATTAAACATATAGGCCGCCAACTCAATCAATAGAGTGATTTACCAGTTTTCCAATCTTCCCAGTATATCTCCTACCGAATACGATTCTTCTAATTTCTCGGTTTCAAACACCATAAGATGAAGTGATTTTCAGGGTGAAAGTCGATCGGCCATCTCTGACAGCCGGTTCAAACCCGGCAGCTACCGGAATGTAAACGGTAGACCTTCTTCATTTTCATCCGGGATAAAATGCCACTTCTGCGCCAACCATTCATTCTCACGCAATACATCCGAGTATTTAACAAGAACCTGTTCTTTAACTTGAACGATTGTATCCATCATAAAGGATGCATCTTCTCTTCCCAAATCGCAATATTTCTCAGCAAAATCCAACAATGTATTCTTGGAAGGGTATGTTTTCTTACCGAGGTCAGTCAGGTTCAATGCCAGCGTATCGTCATAAGCATCAAAAGTTCCTTGTGTTCCAACTCTGTATATTGATGTATCCAATACATCATAGGCAGGTGCAAGACGTACATCGTATTCGTCATGATAGAGTACTGAAAAATTTTTGAGGTGTGCATCCCCGTTTTTCAATATGCAACTGGCGGCAAGCTGGTTAAAGAAATGGATTAAATCTTCATTGGGCCTGCCGGATATCTGTCGGATAATCTGTGCAATAGCCGCATAACTGCCTTTATATTTATCTTCTACCGAATACTGGAGCAGACTGGTAAAGTCTTCCATCCCTAAGAAATAACCCTGTTCACTGACATCAAACCGACGTACCAATAAGACTGATGAATCTTCCGACAGACTGGTCTGTGCAACGGCAATGCCGGCTTGTTTGATGGTCTGCATGCATAAAAATTCATTGGCAGCCAAGCAAGGATATTCGGATGCATCAAAACCTTTGGCAATGTATGAAGCGGTTTGCTTGGTATTCCTGCGGATTGCGTCCAATGACATCTTCTGCTGTATCCCGGATACGCTGACGAAACGGCCGTGGTGGAAGATTTCTGCCATATATTGCTGAAAAACCTGTCGGGCATTTATGTCCAGCAAATCTCGTTCAGTCAATATTCTTGGATTTTTCATCTCTAACCCGTCAATCCATTCATTAAAAAGCGAGTCATTACAGCGCACATGTATCCGACCCAAAGCCTCTCTGCCCAGAATTGCCAAGCGCAGCATCTCATTGTCTTCAAAAGGCGCATCATGAAAAGCATATTTGCTTGTGATGTGTGCAGCCAAAAAGCCTTCCGGGAAATACTGTGCAAAGATATGTGGCATGTTGTTGCTGATATATACCTTGCTTCTGTCTTGATAATGCAGGCCCAGCAACGAAGAATTGGGATTGTCGTATGTGAACCGATACATGGCCCCCTTTTCCAAAGTACCGATTCTTTCATCGTTTGCCCAAACATCCAAATGGGTGATTCTGGGTTTACGCATACGTTTTCCGGATACAGTGAGGATAGGCTTCATCATGAAAATTTCTTTCAAACGGGAACAGCGGGACGTTTAGACACATCTGCTGATTTAATTATATCTGGCGTATTGCGTATGAAATTCAGTAATACCGCTTCTCGTGCCTTTTATCTCGTTCGGTTAGCATTACATTATTGGGTTTTTGCGTTTCCATAGCTGTAAATTCTCCCATTCTTGAGTATTCAAGTGCGGTTCGATTTGGTTAAGTAAGTCATAAACTGATTGCTTGTCTTCATCGCTTGGAAACCAATCATCTAAAATTACCCGACCGATTGAGCCAGTTTGTAACACTGCTGTGTAAAGATAATCCACGCAAGCACGGGGGTGATCTGCGAGCCAAACTGGGATGTTTTCAGGGAAATAACCCATTTTGTTCAGTCGATCCGTCCCATCAATAATGCCATTGTCACCTAATAGATGATTGGTATTTCGCTCTTGATTTTCACCGTAAATATAAAATTTTTCAGGATAGGCCCGATCACTCAATGCTTTTGCACTATGCCAGTCGCCTGTACCGTTAGGACTATGCACGTTTAAGGCTACAATACTGCTAACATATCGATCAGGTTCCGTTGGGGGTATATGTAACATAAAGATTCCTTAAAATTTAGCAGAGCAAAAGTGGTTTCCACGTTTTAGGACATATTTTACAGGATAGTCACCCCAATAATGTAAGGCTGTGTTTTAGTAATCTGTTGATTTCAATCACTTGCAAGGGAAAAGACAATTATTTTTCGGTTAGGAATAAACCTATCCTGTTGAATACCTTAAAGCCAAACACGCCTATCAACATCATATTAAAACACAGCCAATAATTAAAAGTATCGAATTTTCTAACCCTGCTTGCTTGGAAAGCAAAATTGCTACAATCTTGGTTAAATCAGCTACAAAGATCATTTGTAGAGCAAAAAGCAAGCAGTCCGCAGCTTCTTTTTGAAGGTGCGGACTGTATTGATTTTGACTCGGTTAAAGCTGCATTTTGGGCTAGCAAACTATTTTTTTTCTAACCTTTCCAATAAATCCTGAGGAGCAACATACTCTAAAGCATTTCCTGATTTGAACGGCACTAGGAATCTATATTCTCCCAGTTTACTCAAATCGCTACGGGCAGTATTCAGGGAGATGCCGTATTGGTTGGCAATTTCTTGTGCAGTAAAGATTTTTCCGCTTTCTTCCACTGCTTTTTGCAGGATACCAATTTGCCGTTGGTTCAACTTTCCTATCTTTTCAGTATATTGGGCAATCGCTGCTTTGAATTCCTGTTGGTGTTTTTGTTTGTCGGAAATGTAGTGCTCCAAATCGGCAACCGCCCGCTTGATAATATCGCATTGGTAATAGATGAAATAGGTTAAATCTGAATCGTCAGTTTCCGCATACAAATAGGATTTGGCGTATTGGGCCGGAGCGTTTTTCAGAAGACGGCTGATTGATATGTATTCAAATAACCAGTAGCCGTTTTTGAGCATAAACCAATAGAACAAAGCCCGCGCTGTCCGCCCGTTGCCATCACCAAATGGGTGGATGTAGCCGATGAGGAAATGCAAGATAATAGCTTGGACAACCGGATGGATAAACGGATTTTCCACGCCGTCATAGGTATTATTGGCAAACGCACACACCGCTTCCATCAGCGTATAAACCTGTCCGTGCGGTGGTGGTTGATACAGGCTGTTACCATTGATATCGGCGATAAAGATTTCGTCATCCTGCCTGAATTGTCCGGGCTCGGCCTTGTTTTCAATAGCGTTGCTGGTAGCAATGCGGTGCAAATCCAAAATCATTTCAACACTTAACGGCGTATTTTTCAATTCTACCGCTTTTTTCATCAAGTGATAGTTGTTCACTATCATGATTTCATCTTTTGTTTTTGGCTTACGCTGCGATTTGAGCATATCCTTGGCCACTTTGCGCGTGGTAGCCGCACCTTCCAGTTGGGCGGATGTAATCGCTTCTTCCATAATCAGAGACTTGAGCAAGAATCTGTTTTGCTCGTTTCTGCCGAAACCGCCCAAGCTAGACGTGCCGATAGTACTGCCGCAGCTTTTGTCAATCAAATGAAGCCGTGCCTGCAAAGAGTCGGGAATGCAGAACCAAAACTGATGTTCAAACGGGAAATCAATTGGTTTTTGGATTTTTTTGCGGCTTTCCTTGACGGCGCGCCATTTCATCCGCGTATCTTCCGTGTGAATCCGGCGGAATTTGTCCCAATGCAGGTAGGTTCCATTTTCATCTGTCACAGAAAATTCTGAATAATCTTTGATTTCAGTAAGAAAATCGGGAATGTCTATATCAGGATTGTTTGCGGAAGAATTCAGCAGCTTGGCAATTTGCGTCATTCTTTCAGTCAGATGCTGCATATATTCCTGTTGCAACAGGGTAGATTCCGGAGGTCTGGAAATCTTCATGATAAATACCAAAATCGCGCAATTTTTTATAATTGAGTTATTTTAGTCAAATTTTCTAGAAATAGAAAGTATTAAAAAACGAATCTTAAAGAAACCATAGTCTTCATAAATATGGAAAAATTGTGTCTACTATATTAAAAAAGGCTGTGTTTTAATATAGTGTTGATAGGCGTACTTGGCTTTAAGGTATTCAACAGGATAGGTTTATTCCTAACAGGAAAATAATTTGTCTTTTCCCTTACAAATAATTGAAATCAATAGTTTACTAAAACACAGCCTAATGTAAAAACCAATTGGTACAAATGGCGAAGATACCATTTGGCTCAAACGTACCGAGCAGCTACGCATGGAATGGTAAAATACCTACCGCAAATTGAAAGCTGCAAGACGACAGCTCTACTATACGTTCGCCAACAGAATTGCCGAACAAAGCCGGATAATCTGTATCAAAAAACTGAATCTGCTCAACCTACAGTGCATACAGATTGAAGTCAACAAACTCCACCAGAAGATAGTTACTCCATCCCTGCTGTTGCATACGCTGAAAGAAGGTGCAGCTAAAAATGGAGTTCATATCGAAGAGATTAAAGCCGATGCCACCAGCCAATCATGTTACTCTTGTGGCCGCTTGAACAAACGGATAGGTGTTGCTGCCACAAGAATCAATTATGGTTTGTGAGAGTTTCTGTCGGCATTACGACACTGATGAAAATGCCTCGTCCAATATTCGAAAATAGGGAGCTGAAAAGCTGGGAACATAGAGTAGCAGTTGATCGTAAAATCATAAACGCTTACGGAATAAAAAGATGTAGTGATCGCATCCCTGCATTCCTTTTTATGTTTTGTTGCTTTAGCAGTTTTACAGTTTAGCAACTGTACATTTTGGCATTTTTAACTTTTCATATACGAATCAACATTTTTAAATACTGCAAATATTTTGTACAAATTATATTCAGTATGCCTTTTTGATTTCTCATCATTAATATCTCGTTTATATTAATATTGCAAATAATTTAAACAAATTTTAGAAAAGGAAACTAATTGCGGTAACATCTAAAATCCAAAAAACTGCTTCTTTCTTTTTTACCTTCTTGCTGGTTTTATACTTCAGCAGTTGCACAGTTTTACTCCATGCAAACCAAACAACAAAAAAAGACCGACGAAGAAGTCTTCTGCTTAGAATTTAAAGAATACTTGAGTAGGGGCTCCCGTTTTCCGCGACATCATTTCCAAATAGACACGGGGTACGCTCAGCATTTCATCTGAACCATATCTATTTTTATCCCTAGTTTTAACCTTGTGAAACATCCAGTCCTTTTTCAAATCTTCAGACAGAAAAGAAATACTTTCCTGTTTGATTGACTTGAAGAGAACCATCCTACCATCACTCTCGTAAGAAAAGGCAGTATCTAATACCTGTCTTCTGGAGTCGATATACTCCCTTGACGAAAAAATGATGATATTACGGATACTAAAACTAAGGTCGTATCTACCCCCCCTACTCTCCCTAAGTAAAGAGATGAAACAGCGTATCGGTCCCCTACCGGTTGAATTTTCCGAAAAAAAGCGACGTAACCAGCATCAACATATATAAGAACAGCACAAATAGCATCAATACATCAGGCAACGAAAAAAGTCAGAATAATGCACTTAATGGAGTTTGGATATCTGTTGTTTTGTACTGTTAATATTGCTTCTTTCTGTGTTTACAGTTTAGCAGTTGTACAGTTTTACAGTAAGGTTTAAACAATGACTGATTTATTTTTAAATGCAGATATTGTAGAGGATAAATATGACCAAAGTCCTTTCAGTAACATTTTTGATTTTTTAGCGAGCCTTTTCATTTTCCCGGCGAGATCGGAAATGGCAGCGGTACTTTGGCCGCCGATATGCTTAAGTTCAAAACCTTACGCCACCAAAACCCTTGCTAGCTAAGGGTTAAACAGCTCACTTGAAATCTACTTAAGTCTAATCTAAACTATCCAATATGGATAGATTTTTAAACATAGGGCAAGCAGTAAAATTATTGTAGCTGAAAGCACAATCACTCGCTGGTGGTCTCAAACACGTGCCGACTACCTCGCCGAAAACACTATCAGCCGCGATAAACCGTGGGAAAAGCTCGGTATCGGCCGCCGCACTTGGTACTATCGCGGGAAACCGATGCCGTCTGAAACGCAACAGGAGAAAAATAATGAGCCGTTACCTGATTACCTTTGATATGGATACCAACTGCCTGAAAGACAATTACCACGGAAATAGCTATAACAATGCCTACTCCGATATTAAAACCATCTTGGCTAGACATGGATTTGAAAACATTCAGGGCAGTGTTTATCTAGGCCGTGAAGGCATCAGTGAAGCACACGGAACAATAGCCATTCAGGAACTGACCGCTCGGTTTGATTGGTTTTACTCCTGTATTTCAAACATTAAGTTTTACCGCCTTGAAAGCGATTTGAACGCACAATTTATCGCTGATGGTGTGTATCAAGCCAAACAGGCTTTCCTTCAACGTGTTGAACAACTTCGTATATCCCTAACAGAAGCTGGATTGTCTGATGAGCAAATTAATCAGGTTATGGAAAAACAGAAATTTGAATTGGAAAGTCCTAACCTGAAATTAAATTAACCTCCTTTGCCATTGCCGATCTCGCTGGGGAAATGAAAAGGCTCGCTAAAAAATCAAAAATGTTACTGAAAGGACTTTGGTCATATTTATCCTCTACAATATCTGCATTTAAAAATAAATCAGTCATTGTTTAAACCTTACTGTAAAACTGTACAACTGCTAAACTGTAAACACAGAAAGAAGCAATATTAACAGTACAAAACAACAGATATCCAAACTCCATTAAGTGCATTATTCTGACTTTTTTCGTTGCCTGATGTATTGATGCTATTTGTGCTGTTCTTATATATGTTGATGCTGGTTACGTCGCTTTTTTTCGGAAAATTCAACCGGTAGGGGACCGATACGCTGTTTCATCTCTTTACTTAGGGAGAGTAGGGGGGGTAGATACGACCTTAGTTTTAGTATCCGTAATATCATCATTTTTTTTCGTCAAGGGAATATACACGGAGGATGATTCTAAACCGGCAGGCAAAAAAGACCGCTTCTGAATTGCACCCCAAAAGTTGGACACCTTACCGACTTTAGGAGGTGCAGTTTTTTATGTTTATGGCAAAATATTCAGATGAATTCCGACTTGCCGTCGTCCAATACTATTTGGCAGGGAACGGCAGCACAAGAACAGCAAACCATTTTTCCATTTCCAATTCATTGGTACGCAAATGGGTGACAAGATACAGATTACACGGTGAGAGCGGCATCAAACGCAGAAAGCATACGACAAAATATTCGGTCTAATACAAATTTGAGGCAATCCGCCTGGTGACGGAGCAGGGAATGTCCCAAAAAGCTGCCGCAGACCAACTGAATCTGCCCGACTGCTCCATCTTGCTGCAATGGTTGCGCCTCTACCGTTTGAATGGTATTAACGGTTTAAAGCCCAAACCCAAAGGAAGAAAGCCCGTGAAAAACAGCATCCGCCGCAAACGAAAAAAGCCGACTATCTGAAAACCAAGGAAGAACTGCTTGCGGAATTGGCTTAACCCCGAAAGTCTATATGTTAAACACCGGCCTGATGGCCTACCTGACCAAATGGCCGCTGCTTTCAACCTGCTGCGCAACACGCTGCCGGCAAACGAATTGTGCATCGCCCACGGCACGATTATCAACCAGTACCCGCAAAAAATCTGGTTGGCGGAGAATTTGGTTGCCGTGCCTGCTGCCTATGTTTGAGGCTGCCTGAAACTATTTTCGAGCTAACGCTTTATCTTTCTTTTTACGACACCCTCGGCGGAGACTTCCTCATTTTCTGTTATTGAGCCGATGAAATAATCTTGGTCGTAGTGGTAAAACAGTTCGTCCAAAATCCGTATCGGGTTGGTCATGCGGTCATCTCGCAGGTGTAACAGATCCCGTTCGCGCAGGACGTACAGCTCATACCCTTTGGCCATGCGGAAATATTGCCATAAACTCATTACCTGCAAAGGTGGTAGGTCATCATCTGCGGTATCACTGACATACAGCCCATACAGCTGCAACAGGGTGGTCAAGGCCATCATCGCTTTATTATTGTCCGAACCGGAATATTGCCGCCATTTTGCCAGCTTGGCTTTGGCAACTCGCGGAATGACGCGCACATACTCGATGTTTTTTCGGGGTGTGCGGTGGTTTTGGGAGCCAGTTCTTCAGGCAAACCGGATCCGGGTAACACCGTCTGCCACGTTTCGCCCCAAACCGGTTTTTGTTTCGCCTGCGCGTATTCTTCCAGCCGGATATAGATGTCTATAGCCATGCGGACGGCTTCTTCAAACGAATAATCCCAAGCCCGGCCATCAGTTTGCACGGCTATGCCCGCAGCGGGATCGTATTGCCGTAGTCGTTCGGTTGCTTCCAGTTGGTAGGCACTTGCCCACATGTTTACCACGCGGTACAAGGTTAGGGGCAGCCGTAAGGCCAAATCTTCCCATTCTTCAGTTTCTGAAGCTGTATTTTAGGTAGCCCGACCGGATAAAACACGGCGGGAAAAAAACGACCCCCGTATGCAGGCTGGCTGAAAACAACTTGCGGCCTGTTGCCCAAACGTAATTCGATCTTACCCAGCTGTGATTCTGGTGCTGCCAGGATCTTGAAAGCGTCTGCTATTTCCTGTCCATCAAGATCGTAGAACACGAAGCCGGCATGCTGCAAAAATAACACGATCGCAAAATTGATAAACACACTGGAACTGACATTGTAGCCGCTCATGCGCCGCCAGCAGGTTAATGCCGCCCCCACTTCCTGCTTCAAGTTTCCATTGGGAAAACGGCAGGTAAAACGGAAACTGTTCCAGCCGTTAATGATAGCGGCATCTATAAAATTAAATGTGTTGTCATAAAATTGGTACTGTTCAGCCGTTTTGGCGATGGCAGCCTCCACGGCCCAGGTGACGCAGTCGTTCATAGTGATGGCCTGCCTTGTTTGTCGGTAACCGTGCCGTCCCAGCCGCCGTTCAGGTCGAAACTGCCGCCTATGCCGAAGCTTTTGCCTTCGTAGCGGCTGTGGTTTTGAATGTCGCTATGGGTGAGGGTCGCCGTCTGAAAAAGGTTTTTACCCTTATCTTCTGCGCTTTGGCTAGACGTGATGATACCGCCCTTGAGGTCTGTGTTGTCTCTGACTTTGATTTGATAGCCGTCTTCTCCGGCATAAATACCGCTTTGCTCGGTTACCGAAGCATGGTCTGCTTTGACTTTGCTTTGGCTGTAACTGCCGCTTGCACTGAAGCCATAACCGACGGTAACTTGGACGTTGCCGTTTTGCTGTTTGCTCTGATAGGTTTCAGTGTCTTGAACGCTTTCTATATGCAGGTTGCGCGTATCTGCCTGTATGCCTTTGCCGATGAGCTGCGCACCTTTGAGGGTGGTATCCCCGCCGCTTCGGATGGTAGTTTTACCGGTTGTGCTGCCAATATGGGTGTGGCGGTGGGCTGCTTTTGTCTGATTGCTGTAGCTACTTGTTGAAAGAAAGGTCGTCTGAAACCGTATTTGTTGTTTCAGACGACCTCTTGGCTCAAACCCTGAGAACCGCATGCGTGCGTTCTGCACACATCCTACTTGTTGAGTTTAGATTTCATATGAGCTACAGCTTACTAATTTATGGTTTATCTATATTCCTGATATCTAATAGAATTATATAAAATACCATTCTTATCAAAAATAGGTAATAATTTAATCAAATACCAGTTAACATCAACTATGTCTTTATCAAAATTTTTAATATTAATTGTGATGTTAAATGAGAATTCAAAATTAGGGAAAAATAAAACTTGTCCACCAATATTGGTGTCAGCCCATGTTATTGAAAATCCGATTACTTCATCTAAATTGCTTTTTATTCTTAAAAAATCTAAAATTTCTTTTTCTGACATAGAAGCTGAATTCCAATCATAGTCTTCATCGCCAAGTGGTAAATAAACAAAATTTCCATCATCTAGAAAACTCCAGCCTCCATACAATAAGCATTCTAGTATTTCATAACGAGAGAATTTCTTATTATTTATGGATAAATCAATATCTAAACTTACACTTCTTGACATTTTTAAATCTCCTATAACTTTTAATATTCAAAATATTTAATACCTTTTTTGTTCAAAAATTCTTTAATATGTTTGTGGATTGGTGTATTTGAATGTAATTCATATGTTGCTCCATTTTTTGTTGCAATTTTCAATCTATCACCCATATCTGATTTAAATTTTTCGAATTTTTGAGGTGTAGAAGTGTGATCTCTCCAGAAATTACCAGATTTGGCTTCATACCAACGATTGATTGTAATAGCACCATCAAACTCTCTTTGCCTCAGCAGCATAAGGCGCAGCGGCATTGACCGCGCTTTGTAACCCGCTGGATCGGTGGCGTTAAACAAAGGCCGTCTGAAACGATTTTCTGTTTTCAGACGGCCTTTTGTTAAGTAATATTAAGTGATAAAGCACATATGCCCAACCAGCTTTGTCAAGAGCTTCCAAAAGGCTGCTTGCGCAGCATGACAAGTTACGGCTCGTTTAATTAAAACTCTCCTGATCTAAAAATTCTAACTCTACTTCCCGGCAAACTATATATATGCTAAAACCAGTCGGAAGATCATACCTACGGCCTATCACTTCCAGCGCACCTCCATAATCCAAGATTTCATCATCCTGCTTTAATTCGCCAAGTTCCAATGTATTATCGATATTTATATCTTGGCTCTTTGTAGCGTATCCATAGACAAATTTCAGATAGCTGAACTGCTTGAATTTAATTTTTACCCAGTCTGTATAATTTGGTGTAGGAATCTCTTGAGGAAAGTCCGGATAATCCACATTCTTGACGATAATATGGAATTCATCGTTTTTCAAAGTATAGTTTAATAGAGTGCCCTCATATATATACAGAAATTGATAATCTTTTTTTGGAATAGTATAAGTTGTCATATTATTTTACCTTTTCAAAAACAATGGTTTTATAATCAGTTGATCTCAAGTCAGTTCCATCACTCTGATGAAATTCCAGTCGTTTAAACTCTTCCTTTAACGGCCCATTATATTTTAACCTTAATCCCATTCGGGCCAGTTCTGTCTCATTTGGAATTCCTCTTAAATACTTATTATAAATTTATTTCTATTATATATAGGATCAAGTTTAGTGGGATACGGACTTAGCTAATGGGTCAAAATCAACTAATAGAAGGGACTCCTCCATTTTTAGAAACAAATATAGGCCAATTTCCAATAATAGATTTGTTTATATCCATTGTTTCTAAATATTCTTTTGACTGATATGGGAAAAACCATCCATCATCATTTTCTCGTACATGAGATTCAACTATTAACAATGAAATTCCCATTTCTTGCTCTATTTGACTTAAAAAAGATACTGCGATTTTTTTTGCTTCTCGATAATTAATTGTCATAGTAATACTCCAAATTGAAAATGTTTGAAGGTAGTAAAATTGACTTCGCCTCCTTTTTGTATTTGCCTATTAATATACCTTTTTGGACAACTGCGCTTTATAGCCCGCGCGAGATCGGCACATTAAACAAAGACCGTCTGAAACGATTTTCTGTTTTCAGACGGCCTCTTAGCTCAAACCTTGAGAACCGCATGCGTGCGTTTTTCACACATTCTACTTATTGAGTTTAGATTTCATATGGGCTACGGCTTGCTCATGATTCATGGTTATTCTCCTTTTCTAGTTTGCAAGTTGAAGTTATTTAAAACAAGATTTAATTCAGTCATAAGCTTCTCATGATGAAAAATGTAAACATAGTTTTCTATAACTTATTCTATTAATTATGTATTCAATAAACTCAAATCATCATTTGTTGGAATGGTAAGGTGATTTTCATTATTTCTAAATTCCCCATTAACATATTCTGAGAATGCACATGTTTTGCAGCAATAAACTAATCTATTAGTCTCGATTTCCTTCCATAAATCAAAACCATAGGTGCCATGGCAAATATTACATTCCATATCTGGTTCTTGAATAATAAATAAATTCTCTAAAAAATTTTGTAGCAATTGATAAATATATGGATTATTTCTTTGCATGGAAATATCTATTTCCCGTTTAAGAGCTTTTAAATCGTAAAAACTAATTAGTGATTTTTTTATTGGATAATTAGGGATATCTAAAATTTCTATATTCATAAATTTAGAAATATTTGAACGGTGATCTAAAAATTCTTTCTCTAAACTAGGATAATCATGTAACCATTTAAGAATTAAAGTTGCGAGTAAGATATGATCTACATTATTACCTATACCCTCTATTTTTTCTTTTAAAGAAAGTATTATTTTTTTTTGCATAATTACTGCCCTTTCACTGGATATGTTGTAATTAAATTTCCCATTTCGTCAGTAAATATCTTAATATATCTAGTTGGTGTTCCTCCTTCCTTCAAACTAGTTATACCAATATTCTTACCAGTATCGACTACGCGGACAAACTGACCGCCAGGGATGGCTGTTACTGGAGAGGATATCGTATTTCTACTTTGTAAAATAACTTTTAATTCATTTGGAGTTATTGAAAAAATAGAACGGCTATTTTCAACTGACCTATAAAAATGGCCATTTATTACATGCTTAAATCCTGCTGAAACCTGTTCCCCACTATCACGTAAGGGTGTAAATCTAGTTTTATCCATTGCAACATTAATTCGGGTGTAGACAGCTCCTTGTGGCTCGGTAATGATAATTTTCATATTGGGTACAGGCTTAGCCTTAGGCATACCGCCCCCCGATTTACCCACACTGAACAAATCTATAGAGAACTGAACATATTTCGCAGCCTGCTCCGACAACCCCAACTGCTTCAAGGTCTGAACCGTAATCGTCGGTCGTTGCTCGCTGGCTTTTTTTCCGAAGTTTTTCGTCCCAGTAATCACATGATCGTAGGAAGACGTTACACCAACCAAAGCGGCGGCACAGCCTAAGCCGAAAGTCTCGGCACAAGATCCGCCTCCGGCTACTCCTGAAAGAACAACCCCCAAACTGCCCGAAACGATTTCAGCCCCGGGTGAGATGTAGCGGTGCAGGATACTTTTGTCTTCCCTATCCAGCTTTTCGTATTCAGCCTTCAAATAAGAGGCTACTAAATCAGGATGTTGATTTAGGTAATATAAGGATTCTTTTTTTAAGTCCTTAAACCTACTGTCAAAGCGTTTGTCTTGGGTAAATTCGATAATGCGTCCTATATTTTGACGACATTCGGTAATTCTTCCTGTGGAACTGCATTCATGTTTGACTTGCTCTTTTATGACGGAATAAATTTTACGAGCTGTCTGTTCGTCCTTCTTTAAGGCTTCCGATGTCAGATAGAGGTTGTTTTCCACCGCATTCTGTCCGATCGCCCCTCCGGTTTGCGCGTCTACCGGCGTGCCGCCTACGGCCGCGCCCGTCAGCGATGCAATCACCCCGCTCTTCGATTTGATTTCTTCTTTGATATGTTCCGGCAGCAGGTTGGCATTGAACTCGCCTGTTTGCGGATCAATTGCGGTTTTACCATCGTTATACCGTTGGGCAAGATGTTCCGCTGCCTTTTCAGCTGCAACTGCTGCCGAGCCGCCGGCAGCAAAATTACCACCGTTGACGCGGGCGATAGCTGCTCCTAAAAGGAAATGTCCGATTGCCTGGGCGGTTTCGTTTTTGTTTTCACCGTGTCCAAATGTCCTACCTATTGCTTCGGAGGCATAAGGCGCAGCAGCATTGACTGCGCTTTTTAACCCGCTGGCTCAGTGGCGTTAAACAAAGGCCGTCTGAAACGGTTTTTCTGTTTTCAGACGGCCTTTCGTCAAGTAATGGGGGATGCAGACATAATTGGTATTGCGGAATCTTCAAGCCAGCGTGCGTGCCATACTCACTCTATAGGGAGGATTTGTTTACATTGTGGCTTGTTCTGCATCAACTTACATCAAATATCAGATTTTTCTTCATCGGCTTTATCATTCATTACCTTATTTACGGCTTCTGGAGACAGGGGCTTACCGCATTTGCTGCAGTAATCGATTTTTGGAACAGGGGAAATGCCTTTAAAGAAAGTAAAGCTATCCGACCCGATGCCGACGGAGGTGCCATAATTCATCTTTTGGAATTCGTGGCAATAGGGGCAGATTCCTGCGATGATTATGTAGAATACAATTATGATACCTCCGAAACTGAAATATATCGCAAATATTATTTGCACAATTGTTATTTGCAGAAAGTTAGAACCCGTTATCACGTCTTGGATAAATGCCAAAACCACTGTGATTCCGAGAATTAAAAAGAAAAATTTCGAAATCCTCATCCTTTTCTGAAACCTGATTGCGGTATCCATGGCTTTGTCTTTGTCATTTAAGTTTGTGTTCATGTTTTTGACCCTCTTTGTTTCTAAAATCCTTTTTAAATTGCCGACTTTTTCCGTTCCAAATGTCCCATTTGAACATTATCCCGCCGCCTATTTGTGTTTTGAGAGACACCTTTGCTTCGCCTCCTTTATAGATGGAGGAAGTGCCATTAGGCTTATATTCCCTTCCTCCATGAAGCGATGTGCTAATATTCACAACCCCAATCTTACCTTCAATTTCGGCTAATTCAGTTGCTACTTATTGTATTTAATCATATTTATTTGAATTGAATTCTTTTAGTTTATTGTGAGATGAAAATAGTATTTTCGATGAGAAACCCATGACTAAAATAGTATAGTCTTTATCATTCTTTACGAAGTAACAATTACCATATCCTGCAATATTTTTATCCCAAAAATCACAATATGATTCAGTAGTAAAATCAGTTTTAGTTGATATAAAATCAAAATTATTTGGATAAGACCCATATTGCTGGTAATATTTATCTATATTTTCTACTAAGAAATCAATCCTTTTTTCTAACATTTTGAGATTAATTTGTAATAATAAAATGTATAAAACTATACTGGTTGTTATTATTTTTAAATAAGTCATTTTATTTTCCAGTAAATAGAGGTTTAGTTGTTTTGTTAACTATGCCTGAATGTATACCTAAGTCTTCTTTTGGTAACGATGAATAATTAGGTGCCATTTTAGGATCTTGTGCTTTTAGTATATGAGTGAAGTAATAATTTATTTGTTCCCCAAAAGTTTGTTGTGTTTTAGGATTAAAGTATTTTGCCCCAAAAATCGCACCATACTTATCTGACGGTAAATCTTCATATGAATAAGCAGAGTGTTTTGATTTCAAAGAATCTACTTTTTCCTGAATATATCCAGATTGAATTGCTTCATTAATAGCTTTATTTTGTATTTCTTCCAATGACAGGCGTCTTATTTGTCCATAATTAAATGGTAATTTCCAATCTACGTCATTCTTTTTTATTAATTCAATTTTTTCTCTATATGCAATAGATGCATAAAATAAGAAATGGACAATATCAATCCACCCTGCTTTACTTGTATATATGTATCTACTTTTTGAAAGATTAAAATAAGGAGTAACATTGGGAGTGTAGTCCCAATCAGTATTACTTAATCGTAACATAGCATTATGGGCAGCTTGTACTTTAGTTTGTCCCATTTTTGAAGGGGTATTGTTGAATACATCAATAAATGTATTAATTGTACCTGTTTGTTTTTGATTGACTGCATTATTTTCCACCGCATTCTGCCCGACCGCACCTCCGGTTTGCGCGTCTACCGGCGTGCCGCCTACGGCCGCGCCCGTCAGCGATGCAATCACCCCGCTCTTCGATTTGATTTCCTCTTTGATATGTTCCG
>POWY01000022.1 GCA_003044455.1 Neisseria bergeri
TGAACGGGTCTTGCGCCAAGTCCGCCGCGAGGGCGGGCTGTATGAGTGCGGCCGCCGCTACGGCGCAGGCGGCAAGGAGGTTTGTCAGTCTTCGCAGCGGTTTCACGGTTTATCCTCCTTTGCGGCGTGTGTTGGCGGGATATTTGTTTTGAACGGGTTTGAGTGTAAGGGATTTTAAGATTTTGTAAACAAAAGGAGCGAAAATGCCGTCTGAAAGCCGAATATCGTTTCAGACGGCATTGTTTTTCTGTTTGACGGCCTCAATCCAAAATCTTGCCGACGATTTCGCCCACGTCTTTCGACAATCCATCCTGCGCCCGAATGCGCTGCAATGCTTGTTTCACCAAGTTTTTGCGGTGCGGTTCGAGCTTGTTGCAGAGGTTGAACGCCTGCACCAGGCGGGCGGCGACCTGCGGGTTGAAGCGGTCGATTTCGATGACTTTGTCGGCGATGAAGCGGTAGCCGCTGCCGTCTTCTGCGTGGAAATGCGGGACGTTGCGGCTGAAGCTGCCGATGAGCGAGCGGGCTTTGTTGGGGTTTTCGAGGCTGAATTTCGGATGCTGCAAGGCGGTTTGAACCTGTTGCAGGGTGTTGCTGCGGCGGCTTGAGCCGATAAGGGCGAAATATTTGTCCATCACCAGCGCGTCGTCTGAAAACTTGTCGGCAAACTGCACCAGCAGGCAGTTGCGCGTATCGCTTTCGTTGCCGTTGACGGCGGACAGGATGCCCCATTCGTGGGTCATGTTTTGCGCCATTTCGCTGTATTTTTCAGCAACGGTTTCGATGTGCGCGGGGTCGGCGCGCAGAACGAAGGCGCGGCAGACGTTGCGCAGCGTGCGCCAGCCGGCGGTTTCGGGGCTGTATTCGTAGCTTTGGTTTTCCTGCTTCGCCGCCTGACGGTTCAATTCATGCCATTTCGGCAGGAAGCGGACGGCAAGCGTATCCAACAAGGCTTCGCGCGCCTGATGGTAGCGCAGCGGGTCAATGTTTTCCGCGCCGTCCCACAGCTCGGCTTCGGACGGCACACCCAAAAGCAGGGCTTTGAAGGCGTTGTCCAAGAGGTCGTCTGAAATGACTTTTTCGACGGCGGCAAGCAGTTTTCCATGTTTCGGCAGCTCGACGCCGTCTGAAAGCGCGGCAAGGTTGGCGGCGACGGCGCGGCGGTAGAGCGTTTGGGCGGCTTCCCAGCGCGTGAAAGCGTCGCTGTCATGGGCGAGCAGGAGCAGCAGGTCGTCGTCGCTGTACGGATAGTTCAGATGCACCGGCGCGCTGAACCCGCGCAGCAGCGAGGGAACGACGGCTTCGGTTACGCCTTCGAGCGGGAAGGTCTGTTCGGCTTCGGTCAGCAGCAATACGGCTTCGGTTGCGCGTTTGCCCTGATAATCGAATGCCATCGCTTCACCGTTGCGGTTCAGCAGCCCGATTTTGATGGGAATCATCATCGGCTGCTTGTCCGCCATATCGGGCGTGGGCGGCACGGTTTGTTTGATGGTCAACTCGAAAACATTGTTTTTCAGACGACCCTCGGCTTCCAAAACGGGCGTGCCCGCCTGGCTGTACCACAAGGCGAACCGGTCGAGATTGATGCCGTTCGCGTCCGCCATCGCCGCGCGGAAATCGTCGCAGGTAACAGCCTGTCCGTCGTGGCGTTGGAAATAGAGCTTCATGCCTTTCTGGAAGCCCTCTTCGCCGAGCAGGGTGTGATACATCCGCACCACTTCCGCGCCTTTTTCATAAACGGTCATGGTGTAAAAATTGTTCATCTCTTCATAGCTGGCGGGGCGCACCGGATGCGCGGTCGGGCCTGCGTCTTCGGGGAACTGGTGCTGGCGCAGCAGGCGGATGTTTTCGATGCGGCGCACGGCGCGGCTGGCGCGGTCGCCGGAAAACTCTTGGTCGCGGAACACGGTCAGCCCTTCTTTCAGCGAAAGCTGGAACCAGTCGCGGCAGGTTACGCGGTTGCCCGTCCAGTTGTGGAAATATTCGTGTCCGACCACGGATTCGATGCCTTCGAAATCGGTATCGGTGGCGGTACGGCTGTCGGCAAGGACGAACTTGGTGTTAAAGATGTTCAAACCCTTGTTTTCCATCGCGCCCATATTGAAATCGCCCACGGCGACGACCATGAAAATATCCAAGTCGTATTCCAAACCGAAGCGCGTTTCGTCCCACTTCATCGCGTTTTTCAACGATTCCACGGCAAAGCCGACCTTGGGCTTGTCCGCTTCGGTGGTGTAAAACTCGATTTTGACGTTTCTGCCGCTCATGGTGGTGAAACGGTCTTCCGTTACCGCCAAATCGCCCGCGACCAAAGCAAACAGATAACTCGGTTTGGCAAACGGGTCTTCCCATTTCACCCAATGGCGGCCGTCTGAAAACTCGCCGCCGTCGATTTTGTTGCCGTTGGAGAGCAAAACGGGATAGCGTTTTTTGTCCGCGACGATGGTGGTCGTGAACTTGGACATCACATCCGGACGGTCGATGTAGAACGTGATTTTGCGGAAGCCCTCCGGCTCGCACTGGGTAAACAGATTGCCGCCGGAAGCATACAGCCCCATCAGCGATTTGTTTTCCGTCGGCAGGATTTCGGTTTCCACTTCGACGGTGAAGCGTTCGGACGGCACGCCTGCAATCGTCAGCGTCTCGCCTTCCAACACATAATCCGCCGCCGCCCCGTTGATTTTGACGGACAAGAGTTTCGCCGAACCGTCCAACACCAGCGGCTCCCCTACCCTCTGCAGCTCAACCGTCAAACGGGATTTCACGACGGTTTGCGGTTCGGCAATATCAAAATGCAGTTCGGTTTCGAGGATGCGGTAGGCAGGCGTTTGGTAATCTTTCAGATAACGGACGGTTTTGCTCATTTTTTTCTTTCAATATTGTTTGGTTTGACTGGAAAAGGCTTCAGACGGCACGGATACAGCTTTTAAAGCGGATTAACAAAAATCAGGACAAGGCGACGAAGCCGCAGACAGTACAGATAGTAAGGCAAGGAGAGGCAAGGCTGTACCGGTTTGAATTTAATCCACCATATGCCGTCTGAACCGAAACGGCGGCACAAGCGTACCGCCTTCGGGCAGCAGGTTTCTATTTCCACGCTTGGATAAATTCTGCCCAATGCGGTTTGTCTTCTGTTTGGGCGGAGAGATAGTTTCTGATCCGCTTGATTTCCATTTCGTATTCGTCCGCGTCGAATCTTCCGCTGACCAGACAGAAACGCAGATACATCAAATACGTATTCACGGCATCGGTTTCGCAATAATTGCGGATTTCCTTCAGCCTGCCCGTATGGAACGCCTCCCAAACCTTGCTGCCGTCCATACCCAGCTTGCCCGGAAAACCGCACAGTTTCGCCATATCGTCCAGCGGCACGTTTGCCCTCGGCTGGTAAAGCGCGAGCAAATCCATCAAATCGCAGTGGCGTTGGTGATAGCGGCTGATGTAGTTGTTCCACTTGAAATCGCGGCTGTCGCCAAATTCCCCTTCGCCCATATCCCAATAACGCGCGGCATTGATGCCGTATATCAGGGAGCGGTAATGCAGTACGGGCAGGTCGAACCCGCCGCCGTTCCAACTGACCAACTGCGGCGTATGTTTTTCCACCAACTCGAAAAATTTGGCGATAACCACTTCTTCGCCGTCGTCCGCCTCGCCGATTGTGCCGATATGGATTTTGTCCTGCCCCCAGCGCATACAGCACGAAACCGCCACAACCTGATGGAGATGATGCTGCATAAAATCCCCGCCCGTCTGGGCGCGGCGTTTTTGCTGGGCAAACAGCACCACTTCATCGTCGGGCAAATCGGACGGGAGATGATATAAAGTCCGTATCCCTTGCACGTCGGGCACGGTTTCAATATCGAAGGCCAAAATCGTATTCATGGCAGTACCTTGCATTCAAAAACAGACTTGCGCCTATTGTGTCATTAAAAGACAGATAAAAAAAGAGGCAACCCCCCACAGGATTGCCCCAATACCTCAAATCAGAGATTTACGCTTCACAAACAATACAGGCTTTCGCCTGCGGCTTTGCCCGCGTAGCTCAACTCTACGCCGGCAAACTTTCGTTTCACCGTTTCCGATGAAACCCCCGACCAATCGCAAGACTGACCGGAAAATCCTTTCAGACGGCATTTCCTGCCTGTCATGTAATTCCATGTAGCGAAATGTACGCCATTTTTTACGCTTTGCCAAGCATTTTTTACAATATAAATGTCAGAACATTAATTTTATAAAATTGCTGAAAATATTGAATATATGGATTTTTATTTTTCATATTTCAATAAATATAAATTTAATTTTGATTTATATTTAAATTTAAGCATAAAATGTCAAATATTAAAGTTAATATGAAAGGCATATATTAAATATTTATTTATAATGCTATGTTTTTAAAGAAAATTAATTTTAATATATTAACTAGATTATCTGCATATATTCATGGGTTTGCGGTATTTCTTCCACAACCTGCTTCGAATTTTCCGACCAAGTCTTAAAAATATTGTTTTTGAAATACTTAAATAGCAGCGATTATCAAATGAAATCTGTTCATATAATCTGCCATTTCGCATTTAAAAAAACAATCAGGAGTTTCGACTCGAAACGCCTGATATGTTTTGTAATTTTACGTAGTCAGTAAAAATCGGGGCTGCCTTCCGGACGGGTTTTAAAACGCTTGTGCAGCCAAAAATATTGTTCCGGATGTTCGCGCACCCTGTCTTCGATAAAACGGTTCATGCGCTGCGCGTCGGCCTGCGCATCTTCACTCGGAAAGGATTCCCAAGCAGGGTAGAAATGCAATGTAACCGTATTGTCCGCCTCGCGGACGGGGATGGCGGGTATCACTTTTGCATTTGCAAGCGCGGCAATGCGGCTCAATCCTGTAATCGTTGCCGTCTGAATACCGAAAAAATCCACAAAAACCGAATCGTTGCGTCCGAAATCCTGATCGGGCAGATACAGAAACGGCGCGCTGCTTTTGCGGAACTGTTTGACGAGGGCACGCAGCCCTTCGGTGCGCCCGATGAGGAAGACGTTGTGATAGCGGTTGCGGCCTTTCAAAATCTGTTCGTCCAATATCTTGTTTTTTTGGTGGGAATACATACTGATCAGCGGGACATCCTGATTAAGCGCGTACACCGCCATCTCGAACGCGGTAAAGTGCGGGTACAGGATAATGACTTTTTCCCCTGCCGCCAGCGCGTCGTCCAAATAATGTTTGTTGCGGTAGCGCACCAGCGATTTCAGGCGTTTGGCAGGCGCGTACCAATATAAGCCGTATTCGAGCATCAGTTTCGCCATGTGCCTGAAATGCTGTTTCAACACGGTTTTACGCTTTTCTTCGCCCCATTCGGGAAAACATTTTGCCAAATTGATTTCGCCGATACGGCGGCGCGGTTTGACCAGAAGGTAGGCAAGCGAACCGATCAGGCCGGCAATCTTGTGCAGCAGCGCAAACGGTAGAAACTGCAAAACATACAGTACAAAAAATATAAATTTCATCTCGATACACATTTTCTTTTCAGACGGCAAAATACAAATGCCGTCTGAAACTATTGAAACCTTCCGCGCTTGACCTGCATCCCCGAAGGATTGAGTTTGGCGGCAAGCCCGTGGTTGCGTAAGGCGTGGGTCAGCGCGACGGCAAGACCGTCCGCCGCATCCGCCTGCGGCGTTCCCGAAAGCCCCAGCATCTGCACCACCATATGCTGCACCTGTTCTTTCGCTGCCTTGCCCTTGCCGACCACCGCCTGTTTGACCTGCAAGGCCGTGTATTCCGAAACGGGCAGCTTATGGCTGACCAATGCCGCCAATGCCGCGCCCCTAGCCTGACCGAGCATCAGCGTCGATGCAGGGTTGACGTTGACGAACACCTGTTCCACTGCCGCCTGTTGAGGCTTGTAAACAGTAACGACTTCGCCGATATGCCGCACAATCACGGCAATCCTGTCTGCCAGAGGCGCATCGGCAGGCGTTTTGATGCAGCCGGAGGCGACGTAAAAATGATCGCGCCCCCTGACATCGATGACACCGAAACCCGTTACGCGGCTACCCGGGTCAATGCCCAAGATACGGACGGTTGCCGACATATTCACAGCAAACCGTGTTGAATCAGTTTTTTACGCAAGGTATTACGGTTCAGCCCCAACATGACGGAAGCTTTGGACTGATTACCGCCGCATTGCTCCATCACGCACACCAGCAGCGGTTTTTCCACCTGATGCAATACCATATCGTACACGCCGCAAGGTTCGGTTCCTTTCAGGTCTTTGAAATATTGTTCTAAATTTTGTCTGATGCATTGAGAAATATCGGGAAGGGTATGGGGCATGATTGCACTTTCAAAGGATAATCAAGTGTTCAGAAGGCATTTGGGCGGTAGGCACACGCCCAACTGTCGGTTTTTTCAGCAAGTTTTTCAAGATAACCTGCAAGCATGTCGTATTGCGCCGCCGCACTGTCCAAGTAGTTGATTTCACGACGTGTCTGTTCGCCGTCGGGCATCTCGCCGATGTACCAGCCTATGTGTTTGCGTGCGATGCGCACACCGGCAGTGTCACCGTAAAACGCGTGCATGGCTCGGATGTGGTTCAAAATAGTGGCGGTACATTCTGCCAAACTCAAAGCAGGCGGCAAAACACCGTGTTCGGCGTAATGTTTCAAATCACGGAAGAACCACGGTCTGCCTTGCGCACCGCGCCCTATCATGATGCCGTCTGCGGCGGTTTGTTTGAGGACGGCTTGGGCTTTTTGCGGCGAAGTAATGTCGCCGTTGACCCAGACCGGGATGTTCAGACGGCATTTGGTTTCGGCAATCAGGTCGTAAGCCGCTTCGCCTTTGTACATTTGCGTGCGCGTACGTCCGTGGACGGCAAGGGCGGCGATGCCGCAATCTTCGGCGATTCGGGCGACGGCAGGCAGGTTTTTGTGGTCGTCGTGCCAACCCAAACGGGTTTTGAGGGTAACGGGAACGCCTGCCGCCTTGACCACCGCTTCCAAAATGGCGGCAACCAGCGGCTCGTCCTGCATCAGCGCGCTGCCGGCTTGGACGTTGCAGACTTTTTTAGCGGGACAGCCCATATTGATGTCGATGACCTGTGCCCCGAGTCCGACGTTGTAACGCGCCGCATCCGCCATCTGCTGCGGATCGCTGCCGGCAATCTGCACGGCAACGATGCCGCCTTCATCGGCAAAATCGCTGCGTTGCAGGGTTTTTCTAGTATTTCTGAGCGTCGGGTCGCTGGCCAGCATTTCGCACACCGCCCAACCTGCGCCAAAATCTCGGCAAAGTCGGCGGAAGGGTTTGTCGGTAATGCCTGCCATCGGCGCAAGTGCGATGGGGTTGTCGATAAAATAGCCGCCGATGTGCATAATGGGCCCGCGTTTCAAAAAAGTGCGCCATTGTACATTTTTTAAGCAGGATTTCCAATCTCCGGACGCGCCCGCGATTGGGGCAGGCACCGTTTTATGGCATAATCCGCACACAGATTCCCTGCCCCGCCACTCACAGGAGGGCAGTTTATAGTGGATTAACAAAAACCAGTACGGCGTTGCCTCGCCTTAGCTCAAAGAGAACGATTCTCTAAGGTGCTGAAGCACCAAGTGAATCGGTTCCGTACTATTTGTACTGTCTGCGGCTTCGTCGCCTTGTCCTGATTTTTGTTAATCCACTATACTTTCCCCATCCTATCAGTTTCCCGCTTCAGACGGCATAAGGTCTGAAAGAAAGACTACAATCATGAGTAATCCATTTTCCTCTTTAGGTTTGGGTACGGAACTCGTTTCCGCACTGACCGCGCAAGGCTATGAAACCCCAACCCCCATTCAGGCCGCCGCCATTCCCAAAGCACTCGCCGGTCATGATTTACTAGCCGCCGCCCAAACCGGCACGGGCAAAACCGCTGCCTTTATGCTGCCCAGTCTGGAACGCCTCAAACGCTACGCCACCGCCAGCACCTCGCCCGCGATGCACCCCGTGCGTATGCTCGTCCTCACCCCGACGCGCGAACTTGCCGACCAAATCGACCAAAACGTGCAGTCCTATATCAAAAACCTGCCGCTGCGCCATACCGTCTTGTTCGGCGGTATGAATATGGACAAACAGACCGCCGATTTGCGTGCCGGCTGCGAAATCGTCGTCGCCACCGTCGGACGGCTGCTCGACCACGTCAAACAAAAAAACATCAGTTTAAACAAAGTCGAAATCGTCGTTCTGGACGAAGCAGACCGCATGTTGGATATGGGGTTCATCGACGACATCCGCAAAATCATGCAGATGCTGCCCCGCCAACGCCAAACCCTGCTCTTTTCCGCCACTTTCTCCGCCCCGATACGCAAACTGGCGCAAGACTTCATGAACGCGCCCGAAACCGTCGAAGTCGCCGCGCAAAACACCACCAACGCCAACGTCGAACAACACATCATCGCCGTCGATACCTTCCAAAAGCGCAACCTGCTCGAACGGCTGATTGTCGATCTGCATATGAACCAAGTCATCGTGTTCTGCAAAACCAAACAAAGCGTCGACCGCGTAACGCGCGAACTGGTGCGCCGCAACCTGTCCGCACAGGCGATACACGGCGACCGTTCCCAACAAAGCCGGCTCGAAACACTCAACGCCTTCAAAGACGGCAGCCTGCGCGTCCTCGTCGCCACCGACATCGCCGCGCGTGGGCTGGACATTGCCGAGCTGCCCTTCGTCATCAATTACGAAATGCCCGCCCAGCCCGAAGACTACGTCCACCGTATCGGGCGTACGGGGCGCGCGGGCGCGGACGGCGTGGCGATTTCCCTGATGGACGAATCCGAACAGAAAATGTTTGAATCCATTAAAGAGCTGACCGGCAACAAGCTGCTCATCGAACGCATCGAAGGCTTCGAGCCCCGATGGTGGGAACAGGAAGGCTCAAAACCGGAAAAAACCGGCACAAGCGAACCTAAACAGCGCAACCGCTACGAATCCGCCAAAGCGCAGCGCGAAAAAAACACCCGGCCGGAAACCACGGCAAACGATGCGGGCGCGGCCTGCGGGAAAATTGCCGGACGCAGCCGCCGAAGCCGCCGGGGACACCGGACGTGCGCCCTGTTCCAACCGCGTTACGGCGTAAAATAACCCTGAAAATCAAATGCCGTCTGAACATTTCCGTTTCAGACGGCATTTTTCAAACCGGACTGACGCATTGGAAGCAACCACCCGCACCGGATAAATTTCTGCTGCAAACAGTTTCAGACGGCATTTGCTGCCTGTACAATATCATTTCCTTTTCCACTCAAACCATCAGGATTTCCCAATGTCCACCCAATTCGATGTCGCCGTAATCGGCGCAGGTCCGGCAGGCTCGGTCGCATCCGCCCTGCTCCGCAAAAAAGGTTATCAAGTCTGCGTGTTGGAAAAACAGCACTTTCCGCGCTTCGTCATCGGCGAAAGCCTGCTGCCGCACTGTATGGAAATGCTGGAAGAAGCCGGATTTGCCGATGCCGTGCGCGCCGAGCCCGGCTTTCAGTTGAAAAACGGCGCGGCGTTTTCGTGGGGCAGCCGTTATACCGAATTCGATTTCACCGATAAATTTTCAGACGGCCCCGGCACGACTTATCAAGTGCGCCGCGCCGTGTTCGATAAAATCCTGATTGGCGAAGCCGCCAAACAAGGCGTTGAAGTACGTTTCGGGCACGGCGTAACCGCGTTCGACAATAGCGGCGATTTTGCCCGCTTGAACATCGAAACCGACATGGGCGAGAACTATGAACTGACCGCGAAATTCGTCTTGGACGCAAGCGGTTACGGACGCGTGCTGCCGCGTCTGCTGAATTTGGAAACACCCTCGCACCTGCCGCCGCGCCAAGCGCATTTCACGCACATCGACGACAACATTACCCACCCGAAATTCGACCGCAACAAAATCCTGATTACCACCCATCCGCAACACCGCGACGTGTGGATTTGGCTGATTCCCTTCGGCGACAACCGCTGTTCCGTCGGCGTGGTCGGCACGCCCGACAAACTTGCCGGCGAATCGGAAACGGTGTTGAAAAAATTTGTTTACGAATGCCCGATGCTGAACGAAATTCTGGACAAAGCCGTTTGGGAAAACGATTTTCCGTTCCGCTCCATCCAAGGCTATTCCGCCAACGTCAAATCGCTGCACGGCAGGCATTTCGCGCTGTTGGGCAATGCCGCCGAGTTCCTCGATCCCGTATTCTCGTCGGGCGTAACCATCGCGCTGCACTCCGCCAAACTTGCCGCCGATCTGCTGGCAAAACAACTTAAAGGCGAAGCCGCCGATTGGCAAACCGAATTTGCCGACCCCTTGATGATCGGCGTGGACACATTCCGCACCTATGTGGACGGTTGGTATGATTTCCGCTTCCAAAACGTCGTGTACGCGCCCGACCGCAGCCCGGAAATCAGCCGTATGCTTTCTTCGATTTTGGCAGGCTACGCGTGGGATACCGAAAACCCGTTTGTGGCGAAATCCGAACAACGCCTGACTGCCTTGTCAGAATGGGTCGGTCAGTTGGAAAGCGAATAAATCCTGCCATACAAAATGCCGTCTGAATCCAAACGGGTTCAGACGGCATTTCCATTTCAACTGTTTTTATGATTACTCGGGACGCATCTGCGGAAACAGAATCACATCGCGGATGGTTTGCGAATCGGTCAGCAACATTACCAAGCGGTCAATACCGATGCCGCAACCGCCGGTCGGCGGCAAACCGAATTCCATCGCGCGGATGTAGTCGGCATCGTAGTGCATCGCTTCGTCGTCGCCCGCGTCTTTTTGCGCCACTTGCGCTTTGAAGCGTTCGGCTTGGTCTTCGGGGTCGTTCAACTCGGAATAGCCGTTTGCCAGTTCGCGCCCGACAACGAAAAGCTCGAAGCGTTCAGTCAAGCCCGGTTTGCTGTCGGATGCGCGTGCCAACGGGGAAACTTCGACCGGGTAATCGATGATGAAGGTCGGGTTCCACAGCTTGCCCTCGGCGCAACCTTCAAACAGGGCAAGTTGCAGGCTGCCGATACCGGGGGACGGCGGCAGGCTTTCGCCGTGTTTGACGATTTCTTTTTTCAGCCATTCCGCATCGTTCAACTGCTCGTCGGTGTAGTGCGGATTGTATTTTTTGATGGCTTCGAGGATGGTCAAACGCTCGAACGGGCTTTCCAAATCGACTTCTTTGCCGTTGTAAGTGATGTTCGCCGTGCCGTTTACCGTGCGCGATGCGTTGCGGATGATGTCTTCCGCCATCTGCATCATACGTTCGTAGTCGGAGAAGGCTTCGTAAAATTCAATCATCGTAAATTCGGGGTTGTGGCGCACGGACATACCTTCGTTGCGGAAGCTGCGGTTGATCTCAAACACGCGTTCCAAGCCGCCGACCACCAAGCGTTTCAGATACAGTTCAGGCGCGATGCGCAGGTAGAGTGGGATGTCCAAGGCGTTGTGGTGGGTCACGAACGGTTTCGCCGTCGCGCCGCCGGGAATCGGGTGCATCATCGGGGTTTCGACTTCGAGATAATGCTCGCCCACCATAAAATTACGCACGGATTGGATAATTTGGCTGCGTTTGATGAAGGTATTGCGCGATTCTTCGTTGGCAATCAAATCGACGTAGCGTTGGCGGTATTTGGTTTCCTGATCGCTCAAGCCTTTGTGTTTGTCGGGCAGCGGGCGCAAGGATTTGGACAACAGGCGGATGTCGGACACGCGCACGGTCAATTCGCCGTGGTTGGTTTTAAACAAAGTGCCTTCCGCGCCGACGATGTCGCCCAAGTCCCAATGGTTGAAATCGTCCAAAACTTCTTGGCTCACGCCTTTGTTGTTCAGATAAAGCTGGATTTGACCGGTAACGTCTTGGATGGTGGCAAAGCTGGCTTTGCCCATTTGACGCTTCAGCATCATGCGGCCGGCAATTTTGACGGGAACGGCTTGTGGATCGAGTTCTTCTTTGCTGATTTCACCGTATTGGGTGTGCAGGTCGGCGGCAAAACTGTCGCGTTTGAAATCGTTAGGGTAGGCGTTGCGCTGTTGGCGGATGTTGTGCAGTTTTTCGCGGCGCAGGGCGATGATTTGGTTTTCGTCCAACTGCGGCTCGGTTTGCGGATGGTTTTGTTCGCTCATGGTATTTTCCGGAAAAATAAATCAGGCGCAATCTGTTTCAGACGACCTGATTGAATCACAAAATTTGCGCATATTTTACGCGATGTCGGTGTTTTTTTCTAGGAAAGGGCAATGCCGTCTGAAAATATTACAGACGGCATTCAGATTTTGAAACCTATGCCAAAAGTCCGCTAAGGTTCAACAGGAACAAAACGGCAAACCCGGCCAGATAGAGCAGGCCGACAATGGCAAGGGCGTTCATACCGGCGGTAAGCCTGTGGCGTTTGTCCCCTTTGACGAGGCGGTAGTTGAGCCAGGCGAACACGGGGGCGGACACAAAGGCGGCAATCATCGCAAATTTGAGCAGATTCGCCATTACGCCGTCAAACCAGAAAATCACCGCCAAACCGCTGCCCGCCACCCAAATATTCCAGGCAAAGAGTTCGGCGTTGCCGGTTTTCTCACTGCCGCGCAGCAGGCGCACAGGTTCTGCAATGGCGCGTGCATAACCGTCAACAACGGTAATCGTCGTACCGTACATGCAGGCAAAAGCGATAAACGCCACCAGCGGACGCGACCAGTCGCCGATGGTTACGGCGTACATATTGATCAATTGCCCGATATATTTGCCGCCCGCCATCTGCACTTCTTCGCCGTTGCCGTATTGCACGTACGCACCCAGAGCAAGGAAGACGACGGCAAGCACGGCACTGGTGATGTAACCGACGTTGAAATCAAAAATCCCGTCATGATAAGAGGAAGGTTGGAGGCGCTGTTTCTCCGTAACCCACAAAGAATTGATGGCGGAAATTTCAATCGGCGCAGGCATCCAGCCCATCAGCGCGATCAGGAAGCCCAAACCGGCAAGCGTCCACGGTGTCGGCTCAATAAAATCAGGTTTCATCTGCATACCGCGCGACATGGCGATACCGGCGGCGGCAACCGTGGCAACCGTCAGGCTGACGATGATGATTTTGGAAACATTGTCCAAAGCCTTGTAGCGTCCGCTCGCCAGGATAATCAGGCAGGAAGCCATAATCAGCGCGGAGATTGCGCCGATACCCAGTGTCAGCGAGGGAATCGCCATTTTAACGATGGCGGCGGTTACGATGGCAACCGCACCCGCGTTAATCGTCGCGGCAGCAATACACAAAATCAAGAAAACCCACAGGTAGATGCGGCTTTTCTCCGCATAACCTTCAATCAGGCTTTTACCCGTATCCAGCGTGTAATGCGCGCTGAAGCGGAAAAACGGGTATTTGAAGAGGTTGGTTAGGACGATAATCAACGCAAGCTGCCAGCCGTAAAGCGCGCCCGCCTGTGTGGAGGCAATCAGGTGCGATCCGCCGACTGCCGCCGATGCCATCATAATACCCGGACCCAATGCATTGATTTTACTTTTCCAAGTCGAAATATGTTGTTCGGACATGATTTTTCCGTATTGCTGATATAAAAATGCGTATTTTAACGTAATCTAAATACACACCAAACCGGCTTATTGAAACTTTACACCCTAATATTCCTGATTTTTCCCAATTATTTTCAGAAAAACATGCAATATGGCATTTTATGCCTGAAAGTTTACAACAAATAGTCTTGCATCGCTTTTTACCGTACAAAATATACTTTCAAACCCCTGAACGCGTTTTGCAGTCGGCAAACGATTTGATAAGATGGTTACGTTTCCCCAGCCGGTACGCCGCCATGCCGTCTGAAACCTTACACTTTCTCTGGAGAATCCGTTCATGAATACCGTATCAAATTACCTGTCCGCATTGCGCGAAGCCATGAAGGCTCAAGGCTTGGACGCACTCATCATCCCTTCCGCCGACCCCCACCTGTCCGAATACCTGCCCGAGCATTGGCAGGCGCGGCGCGAATTGTCGGGCTTTACCGGCTCGGTCGGCACATTCGTCGTTACCGCCGATGAAGCGGGCGTATGGGTGGACAGCCGCTATTGGGAACAAGCCGCCAAGCAGCTTGCGGGCAGCGGCATCGAGCTGCAAAAAAGCGGACAAGTTCCGCCGTACAACGAATGGCTCGCGGCAAACCTGCCCGAGAACGCCGCCGTCAGCATCCCTTCCGATATGGTGTCGCTCACCGGCAAACGCACTTTGGCGCAATCCCTGACCGCCAAAAACATCCGCATCGAACACCCCGACGATCTGCTTGACCAAGTGTGGACAAGCCGTCCCGCCCTCCCCGCCGAAACCGTGTTCGTCCACGACCCCGACTATGTTTCTGAAACCGCCGCCGAGAAACTCGCCCGCGTGCGCGCAGTTATGGCGGAAAAAGGCGCGGATTACCACTTGGTTTCCTCGCTTGACGACATCGCTTGGCTGACCAACCTGCGCGGCAGCGACGTGCCTTTCAACCCCGTTTTCGTGTCCTTCCTGCTGATTGGCAAAGACCACGCCGTCCTGTTTACCGACCAAGGTCGTCTGAATGCCGAAGCCGCCGCCGCGCTGCAAACCGCAGGCATCGCGGTCGAACCTTACGCCCAAGTTGCCGACAAACTCGCGCAAATCGGCGGCGCGCTGCTCATCGAGCCGAACAAAACCGCCGTCAGCACGCTTGTGCGCCTGCCCGAAAGCGTGCGCCTGATTGAAGGCATCAACCCGTCCACGCTGTTCAAATCCTGCAAATCCGAAGCCGACATCGCCCGCATCCGCGAAGCGATGGAACACGACGGCGCGGCGTTGTGCGGTTTCTTCGCCGAGTTTGAAGACATCATCGGCAACGGCGGCAGCCTGACCGAAATCGACGTGGATACGATGCTCTACCGCCACCGCAGCGCGCGCCCGGGTTTTGTGTCATTGAGTTTCGACACCATCGCAGGCTTCAACGCCAACGGTGCCCTGCCGCATTACAGCGCGACACCCGAAAGCCACAGCACCATCAGCGGCAACGGGCTGCTGCTCATCGACTCCGGCGCGCAATACAAAGGCGGCACGACCGACATCACCCGCGTCGTCCCCGTCGGCACACCCACCGCCGAACAAAAACGCGACAACACGCTCGTCCTCAAAGCCCATATCGCGCTTGCCGAAGCCGTATTCCCCGAAAACATCCCCTCGCCGCTGATCGACGCGATTTGCCGCAAACCCCTGTGGCAGGCGCAATGCGACTACGGCCACGGCACCGGCCACGGCGTAGGCTATTTCCTCAACGTCCACGAAGGCCCGCAGCGCATCGCCTTCGCCGCCCCCGCCACGCCCGAAACCGCGATGAAAAAAGGGATGGTAACCTCCATCGAACCCGGACTCTACCGACCGGGGAAATGGGGCATCCGCATTGAAAACCTCGCCGCCAACCAAGCCGTCGCCGACCCGCAGGAAACCGAGTTCGGCAGCTTCCTCTGTTTTGAAACCCTGACCCTCTGCCCCATCGACACCCGCCTGATGGACACCGCCCTCATGACCGACGGCGAAATCGACTGGGTCAACTGCTACCACGCCGAAGTCCGCCGCCGCCTCGAGCCGCTGACCGAAGGCGCGGCAAAAGCGTGGCTGATCAAACGCACCGAATCGCTAGCGCGTTAAACGGCACGGCGCAAACAAATGCCGTCTGAAGGCCCTTCAGACGGCATTTGCTTCCCAAAACATCCCGCACCGTTTTCATCTTGCCGCAAGCAAATACCAATCCGTTTTGTGGCAAATGCACAAAAAGCCCGATGCCGTCTGAAACCCCAAACAGGCTTCAGACGGCATTTATCGCGGATGAAAACAGAAAATACCCATATCGTTATTCCTGCAAAAGCAGTTGCGTATGGCGGGTTGTAGCAACTGTATTTTTCACCCCGTCGGGCAAAAATACCAAAACTCAAATCAAGCCATTTGGATACCGTTTTCGGTGGTACCGTTTTCGGCAAAGTAATCACGCATCCGGGCATTCAATATCGTCAGCAGTTTGCGCATACATGCCGTAACGGCAACCTTATACGGCTTACCCTTGGACAGCAGGCGTTGGTAGAAATCCCGAATAAGCGGTTCAAAACGTGTCGCTGCCACGGTAGCCATATA
>POWY01000023.1 GCA_003044455.1 Neisseria bergeri
GGGTGAGAACGTAACCATCACCGTAGAACTGATTGCGCCTATCGCTATGGAAGAAGGCCTGCGCTTTGCGATTCGCGAAGGCGGCCGTACCGTGGGTGCCGGCGTGGTTTCTTCTGTTATCGCTTAAGTTTAGAGGCCAATAGCTCAATTGGTAGAGTATCGGTCTCCAAAACCGAGGGTTGGGGGTTCGAGACCCTCTTGGCCTGCCAAATAAAAAATTAACCGGCCTTGTGCCGGTTAATTTTTTTGTATTTGTTATTTAGTAAACTCTCTTGCCATTTGCATGGATTGAGAATAGACAGATGCTATGATGGATAAATAATATGACAGAACATACGCCTGAAAAAAAGAACGTTAAAGTGGATCAACTGGTTGTTCAAGATAAAGAATCTGCATCTAATTCCGGTAAGGAAGGTTTTTTTGCATATTTCTCAAATTCTTGGTCCGAATTCAAAAAGGTGGTTTGGCCTAAGCGTGAAGATGCTGTCAGAATGACTGTATTTGTTATAGTGTTTGTTGCTGTGCTTTCTATATTTATCTATGCGGCAGATACAGCAATTTCGTGGTTATTTTTTGATGTATTGCTGAGAAGGGAAGGTTGAGATGTCGAAAAAATGGTATGTTGTACAGGCGTATTCGGGGTTTGAGAAGAATGTCCAACGAATATTGGAAGAGCGAATTGCCCGTGAGGAGATGGGAGATTATTTCGGACAAATTTTGGTGCCTGTAGAGAAAGTTGTTGATATCCGCAATGGTCGTAAGACTATTAGTGAAAGAAAGTCATATCCTGGTTATGTGCTAGTTGAGATGGAAATGACAGATGACTCTTGGCATCTTGTAAAAAGCACTCCCCGTGTTTCGGGTTTTATTGGAGGGAGGGCTAATAGACCCACGCCGATTAGTCAGAGAGAGGCTGAAATTATTTTACAGCAGGTTCAGACCGGCATAGAGAAGCCGAAACCAAAAGTTGAATTTGAGGTCGGTCAACAGGTTCGTGTAAATGAAGGGCCGTTTGCGGATTTTAACGGGGTGGTTGAGGAGGTCAATTATGAACGGAATAAGTTACGCGTGTCTGTTCAGATATTTGGTAGAGAAACACCCGTTGAGCTGGAGTTCAGCCAGGTTGAAAAGATTAACTGATTTTTATACTTGAAAAAAAAGCAATAAGAGGATAGAATCAAAAATTAACTTGGGGAGCGGAAATGGTTCCGCGTCTTACCCGTTTTTAGGAGTCCGTTAAGTGGCAAAGAAAATTATCGGCTATATTAAACTGCAAATTCCTGCAGGTAAAGCCAATCCATCTCCTCCGGTTGGTCCTGCTTTGGGTCAGCGCGGTTTGAATATTATGGAATTTTGTAAGGCATTCAATGCTGCAACCCAAGGTATGGAGCCTGGCTTGCCGATTCCGGTTGTGATTACTGCATTTGCAGATAAATCATTCACATTTGTGATGAAAACCCCGCCAGCTTCTATCTTGTTGAAAAAAGCTGCCGGTTTGCAAAAGGGCAGTTCTAACCCTCTGACCAACAAAGTGGGTAAATTGACCCGTGCCCAGTTGGAAGAAATTGCTAAAACTAAAGAGCCTGATTTGACTGCTGCTGACTTGGATGCGGCTGTTCGTACTATAGCAGGTTCTGCTCGCTCAATGGGCTTGGATGTGGAGGGTGTTGTATAATGGCTAAAGTATCTAAACGCTTGAAAGCTCTTCGCTCTTCTGTGGAAGCTAACAAACTGTACGCAATCGACGAAGCAATTACCTTGGTTAAAAAAGCTGCTACCGCTAAATTTGACGAATCTGTTGACGTATCTTTCAACTTGGGCGTTGATCCTCGTAAATCTGACCAAGTTATCCGTGGTTCAGTCGTTCTGCCTAAAGGTACCGGTAAGACAACCCGTGTGGCTGTATTTACTCAAGGTGCAAATGCAGAAGCTGCTAAAGAGGCTGGTGCGGATATCGTCGGTTTCGAAGATTTGGCTGCTGAAATCAAAGCAGGCAATCTGAACTTTGATGTTGTTATCGCTTCTCCTGATGCAATGCGTATCGTTGGTCAATTGGGTACCATCTTAGGTCCTCGTGGTCTGATGCCAAACCCTAAAGTAGGTACGGTTACCCCTAATGTTGCCGAAGCAGTTAAAAATGCAAAAGCAGGTCAGGTTCAATATCGTACAGATAAAGCTGGTATCGTTCATGCAACGATTGGTCGTGCTTCTTTTGCTGAAGCTGACTTGAAAGAAAACTTTAATGCGTTGCTGGATGCTATCGTTAAAGCTAAACCTGCTGCTGCTAAAGGTCAGTATTTGAAAAAAGTTGCTGTGTCTAGCACCATGGGTTTGGGTATTCGCGTTGATACATCAAGCGTAAATAACTAATCTTAAGGAATTTTCAAGCAGTTTGGTTTTTTGGGCTGCTTGAATTTGGGCTACTTAAAATTAAGTAGATGTCCAAGACCGTAGGGATCGTAAGATTTAATCGTAACTGCCCTACGCAGACGGTAGTCCTGAAACACATTGCAAGATTGCTTGTAAGATGTCTTTTTAGGTTACCGCGCTGGTGGGATATCGTTTTGGTATCCTGTTTATAAACAGTGGGAGGTAGACCTTGAGTCTCAATATTGAAACCAAGAAAGTGGCGGTCGAGGAAATTAGCGCGGCAATTGCTAACGCTCAAACCCTCGTAGTCGCTGAATATCGCGGTATCAGTGTTTCCAGTATGACTGAGCTTCGTGCGAATGCACGTAAAGAAGGCGTTTATTTGCGCGTTCTGAAAAATACTTTGGCTCGTCGTGCAGTGCAAGGTACTTCATTCGCAGAATTGGTCGACCAAATGGTTGGTCCGTTGGTTTACGCTGCTTCTGAAGATGCTGTTGCTGCTGCTAAAGTGCTGCACCAATTCGCGAAAAAAGATGACAAAATTGTCGTTAAAGCCGGTTCTTACAATGGCGAAGTAATGAATGCTGCTCAGGTTGCTGAGTTGGCCTCTATTCCGAGCCGCGAAGAGCTGTTGTCCAAACTGTTGTTCGTTATGCAAGCTCCTGTATCGGGCTTTGCGCGCGGTTTGGCTGCTTTGGCAGAGAAAAAAGCCGGCGAAGAAGCCGCTTAATCGATTTTGTTTCTGTTAATCAATTATTTTTTAATACAATATTCGGAGTAAATATAGCATGGCTATTACTAAAGAAGACATTTTGGAAGCAGTTGGTTCTTTGACCGTAATGGAACTGAATGACTTGGTTAAAGCTTTTGAAGAAAAATTCGGCGTTTCTGCTGCCGCTGTTGCAGTTGCAGGTCCTGCTGGTGTCGGTGCTGCCGCTGCTGAAGAAAAAACCGAATTTGATGTCGTTTTGGCTTCTGCCGGTGATCAAAAAGTTGGCGTGATTAAAGTTGTCCGCGCTATCACTGGTCTGGGTCTGAAAGAAGCTAAAGACATCGTTGACGGTGCACCTAAAACTCTGAAAGAAGGTGTTTCTAAAGCTGAAGCTGAAGACATCCAAAAACAACTGGAAGAAGCCGGTGCTAAAGTCGAAATCAAATAATTTGATGCTTCCTATGAAGGCTGGCAGTTTTCTGCCAGCCTTATTTTGCTTATTAAAATAAACATTAAGCATTGTTTACATTTATTTGCATAGTCTTTATCAAACAATTGTAAATAAATGTAAATATTAAATTAATGCATACCGTTGTTTCAGACGGCCTATTATTTAAAATTGCTTTTCGGAGTGTATATGAGCTATTCGTTTACCGAGAAAAAACGTATCCGTAAGAGTTTTGCAAAGCGAGAGAATGTTTTAGATGTTCCTTTCCTGCTGGCAACCCAAATTGATTCTTATGCGAAGTTTTTGCAGCTGGAAAATGCTTTTGACAAACGTACCGATGATGGTCTGCAGGCGGCATTTAATTCTATTTTCCCGATTGTGAGCCATAACGGTTATGCGCGATTGGAGTTTGTTCATTACACATTGGGCGAGCCTTTGTTCGATATTCCTGAATGTCAATTGCGCGGAATCACTTATGCTGCCCCCCTGCGCGCGCGTATCCGATTGGTGATTTTGGATAAGGAAGCGTCTAAACCGACGGTAAAAGAAGTTCGTGAAAACGAAGTGTATATGGGCGAAATTCCGTTGATGACCCCGAGCGGTTCTTTTGTGATTAACGGCACAGAGCGTGTGATTGTTTCCCAGTTGCACCGTTCGCCCGGCGTGTTCTTCGAGCATGACAAAGGTAAGACACACTCTTCCGGCAAATTGTTATTCTCCGCCCGCATCATTCCCTACCGTGGTTCATGGTTGGATTTTGAATTTGATCCGAAAGATTTGCTGTATTTCCGTATCGACCGCCGCCGTAAAATGCCGGTAACGATTTTGTTGAAGGCTTTGGGCTACAATAATGAGCAAATCTTGGATATTTTCTACGACAAAGAAACGTTCTATTTGTCTTCAAACGGTGTTCAAACCGATTTGGTCGCAGGCCGTCTGAAAGGCGAAACTGCCAAGGTCGATATCTTGGATAAAGAAGGCAATGTTTTGGTTGCCAAAGGTAAGCGCATTACTGCGAAAAATATCCGTGATATTACCAATGCAGGCCTGACCCGTTTGGATGTAGAACCGGAAAGCCTGCTGGGCAAAGCATTGGCTGCCGATCTGATTGATTCGGAAACCGGCGAGGTATTGGCTTCTGCCAATGATGAAATTACAGAAGAGTTGTTGGCCAAATTTGATATCAACGGCGTAAAAGAAATTACGACCCTTTATATCAATGAGCTGGATCAGGGTGCTTATATCTCCAATACCTTGCGTACGGATGAGACTGCCGGCCGGCAGGCGGCGCGTGTTGCGATTTACCGTATGATGCGTCCGGGCGAACCGCCCACCGAAGAGGCAGTCGAGCAATTGTTTAACCGCTTGTTCTTCAGTGAAGACAGCTACGATTTGTCCCGCGTAGGCCGTATGAAATTTAATACGCGCACATACGAACAAAAACTGTCCGAAGCCCAACAAAACTCTTGGTACGGCCGCCTGTTGAACGAAACGTTTGCCGGTGCTGCCGACAAAGGCGGTTATGTCCTGAGCGTCGAAGATATTGTCGCCTCGATTGCGACTTTGGTCGAGTTGCGTAACGGTCATGGCGAAGTGGACGATATCGATCACTTGGGTAATCGTCGTGTTCGTTCTGTGGGTGAGTTGACTGAAAACCAATTCCGCAGCGGTTTGGCCCGTGTGGAACGTGCCGTTAAAGAGCGTTTGAATCAGGCGGAATCCGAAAACTTGATGCCGCACGACTTGATTAATGCGAAACCTGTTTCTGCTGCCATCAAAGAATTCTTCGGCTCCAGCCAATTGAGTCAGTTTATGGATCAGACCAACCCCTTGTCTGAAGTAACCCATAAACGCCGTGTATCCGCATTGGGTCCGGGCGGTTTGACCCGCGAACGTGCAGGCTTCGAGGTGCGGGACGTGCATCCGACCCACTACGGCCGCGTATGTCCGATTGAAACGCCTGAAGGTCCGAACATCGGTTTGATCAACTCATTGTCCGTTTATGCGCGCACCAATGATTACGGTTTCTTGGAAACGCCTTACCGTCGCGTTATCGACGGCAAAGTAACCGAGGAAATCGATTACTTGTCTGCCATCGAAGAAGGCCGCTATGTGATTGCACAGGCGAATGCCGATTTGGACAAAGACGGCAATCTGATTGGCGACTTGGTTACTTGTCGTGAAAAAGGCGAAACCATTATGGCAACGCCTGACCGCGTTCAATATATGGACGTGGCAACCGGCCAGGTGGTATCCGTTGCGGCATCCCTGATTCCGTTCTTGGAACACGATGACGCGAACCGCGCATTGATGGGTGCGAATATGCAACGTCAGGCAGTGCCTTGCCTGCGTCCTGAAAAACCGATGGTCGGTACCGGTATCGAGCGTTCCGTTGCCGTTGACTCTGCTACTGCAATCGTTGCCCGCCGAGGCGGCGTGGTCGAGTATGTCGATGCCAACCGCGTTGTGATCCGTGTCCATGACGACGAAGCGACTGCCGGCGAAGTGGGTGTCGATATTTACAACTTGGTCAAATTCACCCGTTCCAACCAATCTACCAACATCAACCAACGTCCGGCCGTCAAAGCCGGAGATGTGTTGCAGCGCGGCGATTTGGTGGCCGACGGCGCGTCCACCGATTTGGGCGAATTGGCTTTGGGTCAGAATATGACCATCGCCTTCATGCCGTGGAACGGTTACAACTACGAAGACTCGATTCTGATTTCCGAAAAAGTGGCTGCGGACGACCGCTATACTTCGATTCACATTGAGGAATTGAATGTCGTTGCCCGCGATACCAAGCTGGGTGCGGAAGACATTACCCGCGATATTCCGAACTTGTCCGAGCGTATGCAAAACCGTTTGGACGAATCCGGTATCGTTTACATCGGTGCGGAAGTAGAAGCCGGCGATGTGTTGGTAGGCAAAGTAACGCCTAAAGGCGAAACCCAGCTGACGCCGGAAGAAAAACTGCTGCGCGCCATCTTCGGCGAAAAAGCATCCGACGTGAAAGACACTTCGCTGCGTATGCCTACCGGTATGAGCGGTACGGTTATCGACGTTCAAGTCTTTACCCGCGAAGGCATCCAACGCGACAAACGCGCCCAATCCATTATCGATTCCGAATTGAAACGCTACCGTTTGGATTTGAACGACCAATTGCGTATTTTCGACAACGACGCATTCGACCGTATCGAGCGTATGATTGTCGGTCAGAAAGCCAACGGCGGCCCGATGAAGCTGGCCAAAGGCAGCGAAATCACGACCGAATATCTGGCGGGTCTGCCGAGCAGGCACGATTGGTTCGATATCCGTCTGACCGATGAAGATTTGGCCAAGCAGTTGGAACTGATTAAAGTAAGCCTGCAACAAAAACGCGAAGAAGCGGACGAGTTGTACGAAATCAAGAAGAAAAAACTGACCCAAGGCGACGAGCTGCAACCGGGCGTACAAAAAATGGTGAAAGTCTTTATCGCCATCAAACGCCGTCTGCAAGCCGGTGACAAAATGGCGGGCCGCCACGGTAATAAAGGTGTGGTATCGCGTATTCTGCCTGTGGAAGACATGCCGTACATGGCGGACGGTCGTCCTGTGGACATCGTACTGAACCCGTTGGGCGTACCTTCCCGTATGAACATCGGTCAGATTTTGGAAGTTCACTTGGGTTGGGCGGCAAAAGGTATCGGCGAACGCATCGACCGTATGCTGAAAGAGCAACGCAAAGCCGGCGAGCTGCGCGAGTTCTTGAACAAACTCTACAACGGCAGCGGTAAGAAAGAAGATTTAGACAGCCTGACAGATGAAGAAATCATCGAATTGGCTTCCAACCTGCGCAAAGGTGCATCTTTCGCCTCTCCTGTATTCGACGGTGCGAAAGAGTCTGAAATCCGCGAAATGCTGAACTTGGCTTATCCAAGTGAAGATCCTGAGGTTGAGAAACTGGGCTTCAACGACAGTAAAACCCAAATCACGCTGTATGACGGACGTTCCGGCGAAGCATTTGACCGCAAGGTTACAGTCGGTGTGATGCACTATCTGAAACTGCACCACTTGGTTGACGAAAAAATGCACGCCCGTTCTACCGGCCCGTACAGTCTGGTTACCCAGCAGCCTTTGGGCGGTAAAGCCCAGTTCGGCGGCCAACGTTTCGGTGAGATGGAGGTTTGGGCATTGGAAGCATACGGCGCGGCATACACGCTGCAAGAGATGCTGACTGTGAAGTCTGACGACGTGAACGGCCGTACCAAAATGTACGAAAACATCGTCAAAGGCGAACACAAAATTGATGCCGGTATGCCCGAGTCCTTCAACGTATTGGTCAAAGAGATTCGCTCACTGGGCTTGGATATCGATTTGGAACGTTACTGATACGGGTTTCAGACGGCATAAGGGGAGCTGTTCTGCAGGTATGCGGGGCAGCCGACAATGTTTAAAAACGAAATGCCGTCTGAAAACGCTGTGCCGCTATCCATATCGAAAATCCGCCACGCGGTAAAAATACTTCCTTTAAGGAGCAGAAATGAATTTGTTGAACTTATTTAATCCGTTGCAAACCGCCGGTATGGAAGAAGAGTTTGATGCCATCAAAATCGGTATTGCCTCTCCCGAAACCATTCGCTCATGGTCTTATGGCGAAGTCAAAAAACCTGAAACCATCAACTACCGTACGTTCAAACCAGAGCGCGACGGCTTGTTCTGCGCCAAAATCTTTGGCCCGGTCAAAGACTACGAATGCTTGTGCGGAAAATACAAACGCTTGAAATTTAAAGGCGTAACCTGTGAAAAATGTGGCGTGGAAGTTACCCTGTCCAAAGTGCGCCGCGAACGCATGGGCCACATTGAATTGGCTGCACCCGTTGCCCATATTTGGTTCTTGAAATCCCTGCCTTCCCGCTTGGGTATGGTATTGGACATGACGTTGCGCGATATCGAACGCGTATTGTACTTTGAAGCATTCGTGGTAACCGACCCCGGTATGACTCCGCTGCAACGCCGCCAATTGCTGACTGAAGACGATTACTACAACAAGCTGGACGAATACGGCGACGATTTCGATGCCAAAATGGGTGCGGAAGGTATCCGCGAATTGCTGCGTACCTTGAATGTAGCGGGCGAAATCGAAATCCTGCGCCAAGAGTTGGAATCGACCGGTTCCGACACCAAAATCAAAAAAATCGCCAAACGCTTGAAAGTATTGGAAGCCTTCCACCGTTCCGGTATGAAGCTGGAGTGGATGATTATGGACGTGCTGCCGGTATTGCCGCCTGATTTGCGTCCTTTGGTTCCGTTGGATGGCGGTCGTTTTGCCACTTCCGATTTGAACGATTTGTACCGCCGTGTTATCAACCGTAACAACCGTCTGAAACGTCTGTTGGAACTGCACGCGCCCGACATCATCGTCCGCAACGAAAAACGTATGTTGCAAGAAGCGGTCGACTCTCTGTTGGATAACGGCCGTCGCGGTAAAGCCATGACCGGCGCCAACAAACGTCCGCTGAAATCATTGGCAGACATGATTAAAGGTAAAGGCGGTCGTTTCCGCCAAAACCTGCTGGGTAAACGTGTGGACTACTCCGGCCGTTCCGTGATTACCGTAGGCCCATACCTGCGTCTGCACCAATGCGGTTTGCCGAAAAAAATGGCTTTGGAACTGTTCAAACCATTCATTTTCCATAAATTGGAAAAACAAGGTCTAGCCTCTACCGTTAAAGCAGCGAAAAAATTGGTAGAGCAAGAAGTACCGGAAGTATGGGACATCTTGGAAGAAGTCATCCGCGAACATCCGATTATGCTGAACCGTGCGCCGACCCTGCACCGTTTGGGTATTCAAGCGTTCGAACCCATCCTGATTGAAGGTAAAGCCATTCAGCTGCATCCGTTGGTATGTGCCGCGTTTAACGCCGACTTTGACGGTGACCAAATGGCGGTACACGTTCCATTGAGCTTGGAAGCGCAAATGGAAGCGCGCACCCTGATGCTGGCTTCAAACAACGTATTGTCTCCAGCCAACGGCGAACCGATTATCGTACCTTCTCAAGATATCGTATTGGGTCTGTACTACATGACCCGCGACCGTATCAATGCCAAAGGCGAAGGCAGCCTGTTTGCCGATGTGAAAGAAGTGCATCGCGCATACCATACCAAACAGGTTGAGCTGGGTACGAAAATCACCGTACGTCTGCGCGAATGGGTAAAAAACGAAGCAGGTGAGTTTGAGCCTGTCGTTAACCGTTACGAAACAACCGTCGGCCGTGCATTATTGAGCGAAATCCTGCCGAAAGGTCTGCCGTTCGAGTACATCAACAAAGCGTTGAAGAAAAAAGAAATTTCTAAACTGATTAACGCATCGTTCCGCCTGTGCGGCTTGCGCGATACGGTTATCTTTGCTGACCACCTGATGTACACCGGTTTCGGATTTGCAGCCAAAGGCGGTATTTCCATTGCCGTTGACGATATGGAAATTCCAAAAGAAAAAGCGGCCTTGCTGGCTGAAGCCAATGCCGAGGTTAAAGAAATCGAAGACCAATACCGTCAAGGTTTGGTTACCAACGGTGAACGCTACAACAAAGTGGTGGATATTTGGGGTCGTGCCGGCGATAAAATCGCTAAAGCGATGATGGACAACCTGTCCAAACAAAAAGTTATCGACCGTGACGGCAACGAAGTCGATCAAGAGTCATTCAACTCCATTTATATGATGGCAGACTCCGGTGCCCGTGGTTCTGCGGCTCAGATTAAACAGTTGTCTGGTATGCGCGGTTTGATGGCAAAACCTGACGGCTCGATTATTGAAACGCCGATTACCTCAAACTTCCGTGAAGGTCTGACCGTATTGCAATACTTTATTGCGACCCACGGTGCGCGTAAGGGTTTGGCGGATACCGCATTGAAAACCGCGAACTCCGGTTACCTGACCCGTCGTCTGGTAGATGTAACTCAAGATTTGGTCGTTGTTGAAGACGATTGCGGTACTTCAGACGGCTTTGTGATGAAGGCAGTCGTACAAGGCGGCGATGTGATTGAAGCATTGCGCGATCGTATTTTGGGCCGTGTTACCGCGTCTGACGTTGTCGATCCGTCAAGTGGCGAAACATTGGTTGAAGCAGGCACGTTGTTGACTGAAAAACTGGTGGATATGATTGATCAATCCGGTGTCGATGAAGTCAAAGTCCGTACACCGATTACTTGTAAAACCCGCCATGGCTTGTGTGCGCACTGTTATGGTCGCGACTTGGCACGCGGTAAGCTGGTCAATGCCGGTGAGGCAGTTGGTGTGATTGCTGCACAATCCATTGGTGAACCGGGTACCCAGTTGACCATGCGTACGTTCCACATCGGTGGTGCGGCATCCCGTGCGGCAGCAGCCAGCCAAGTCGAAGCCAAATCCAACGGTACGGCACGTTTCAGCAGCCAAATGCGTTATGTTGCCAACAACAAAGGCGAATTGGTTGTCATCGGTCGCTCTTGCGAAGTCGTGATTCATGATGACATCGGCCGTGAACGCGAACGCCACAAAGTACCTTACGGTGCCATCCTGCTGGTACAAGACGGTATGGCCATTAAAGCCGGTCAAACCTTGGCAACTTGGGATCCTCATACCCGTCCGATGATTACCGAACACGCAGGTATGGTGAAATTTGAAAACGTGGAAGAGGGCGTAACCGTTGCCAAACAAACTGACGATGTAACCGGTTTGTCCACTTTGGTAGTGATTGACGGCAAACGCCGTTCCAGCAGCGCATCCAAACTGTTGCGTCCGACTGTGAAACTCTTGGACGAAAACGGTCTGGAAATCTGCATCCCGGGTACTTCCACTCCGGTATCTATGGCATTCCCAGTGGGCGCAGTGATTACTGTACGCGAAGGTCAGGAAATCGGTAAAGGCGACGTATTGGCGCGTATCCCGCAAGCCTCTTCCAAAACCCGCGATATTACCGGTGGTCTGCCGCGCGTTGCCGAGCTGTTTGAAGCACGCGTGCCGAAAGATGCAGGTATGTTGGCAGAAATCACCGGTACCGTTTCTTTCGGTAAAGAGACCAAAGGCAAACAGCGTCTGATTATCACTGATGTAGACGGCGTAGCATACGAGACTTTGATTTCCAAAGAGAAACAAATTTTGGTGCATGACGGTCAAGTGGTAAACCGCGGTGAAACCATCGTAGACGGAGCGGTTGATCCGCATGATATTCTGCGTCTGCAAGGTATCGAAGCACTGGCGCGTTATATCGTTCAAGAGGTGCAAGAGGTTTACCGTCTTCAAGGTGTGAAGATTTCCGATAAACACATCGAAGTCATCATCCGTCAAATGCTGCGCCGTGTGAATATTGTTGATTCAGGTGAAACCGAATTCATTACCGGTGAGCAAGTCGAACGCGGCGATGTCATGACAGCCAATGAAAAAGCTTTGGAAGAAGGCAAAGAACTGGCACGTTACGAAAACGTATTGCTGGGTATTACCAAAGCCTCACTGTCCACTGACAGCTTCATTTCTGCCGCATCGTTCCAAGAAACGACCCGCGTTCTGACCGAAGCCGCCATCATGGGCAAACAAGACGAATTGCGTGGTTTGAAAGAAAACGTCATCGTCGGTCGCTTGATTCCTGCTGGTACCGGTTTGACTTACCACCGCAGCCGTCATCAACAATGGCAAGAGGTGGAGCAGGAGACTGCTGAAACCCAAGTAACGGATGAATAATCTTTGGTGCGTTTATTCAATACAAAACCGCAAGCTTTAAGCTTGCGGTTTTTCTTTGTCCGATTAAGGCAAAAACAAGCGTTTTCGTCATTTTGAGGCGTGTGGATATAAGCCCGATAAGCGTTCCATATCTTCGTACCACCAAATCATGCATCGAATAGAACGAGTTAAATCCGAAGGTTATTGTGTTAAATATTGCAAAAATACTTTAAAAATTTTGCGGGGGGGGGGGTAGAATTTCCAGACTTAAAGCTTAAGTTTTTTTAACAAAGTTTGGGGGAGTCTAAATGAAAGTATCTCAATCAGTAATGAATAAACTTGTTATTGCTGCTATTGCTTCTATGGGGCTAACAGCGTGCGCGGGTGGCGGTTCCGGTTCATCTATGTCGGTTCAACCAAGCATTTCGGAACAACTGAAAGACAATGCAAATGTTGATACGAAAGATGAAAAAGTTATTGAATATCTGGAGAAATCATCATTAAAAGATGTACCAAAAGAATTGCAAGCCAAAGTATTAGAGGTTAAAGGTGATGAATATACAGGAGCGCGAAAACAATATGCAGGTAAGCTCGGTAAGGGGGAATCCGTCAAAGCAATGCTATTTCTAGACGGTGAAGAGCCGTTTAGTAAGGAACAACTTCAGAAGATGGATGTATATGTTAATGGTAAAAAATACGAAGGTAGTAAGGGGGGTGAGCTAGATGTTCTCCCCAAAGGTTTGAGTGAGCAAAAGATTGAGTTTTACGGTGCGGATAAAGAACAGAATTATGCGCTATTAAAAACTTGGGTTTATGAGCAGCCGTATTCCATGGTTAGAGGCTATTTTAGCTACGGTCGAAAAGACGGTAATCCTATAGAAGAGGATAAACAAAATCCTGAAGAGATTCTATTTGACCTTGATCTGCGCGACATTAGAGGCGTGGCAACAGATGAAGACAAATTACCCAAGGCTGGGAGCTTTCAATATGAAGGTCGGGCTATTGGCGGTAATAGGGTTTTATCCAAAGAATCGTTAGATAACCATAATGGCGTATTTAGATACACAATTGATTTTGATCTTAGAAAAGGCTCTGGCTCGATTGAAGGAATGGAACAATATGGCAAGATCAAATTAGAAGAAGCTGCTATTGAGAGAATCCCTTATCGAGAGTCCGGCTCCAGCTTGGGGTTGAAAGACCGGGTTTCTTATTTCGGCGTGAACGAAGGAGTGGCTACGTCAGAGAAGGATAATAAGATTAAAAAGTATCATTTGGGTATTTTCGGCGAAGCGGCTAATGAAGTAGCAGGTGCTGTAAGTCTTGAGTATAAACATCAAGCTGTTATCGGTTTCGGCGGCGAGAAGAAATAGAGAAAGCACTATTTCTATTTAGTGCCGTTTGTCCGGGCAAGATGCCGTCTGAAGTTTCAGACGGCATTTTCTTCAAAAAACAGTCCGCCGAATCGAATACTGCCAAGCGGCAATGCAATACCTCAAAACAGCAATAATTTCTCTCAAAACAGTTGATTCTTACTGAAGAGACCTTTGCAAAACTCCTTTCCCTCCCGACATCCAAAACCCAACCACAGGTTTTCGGCTGTTTTCACCACCAATCACTCCCTAACTCTACCCAAACGCCCCCTTAATCCTCCCCAGATACCCCATAATCGGGCATCCGGCCGCCTTTTAGGCGGCAACAGGCACACTTAGC
>POWY01000024.1 GCA_003044455.1 Neisseria bergeri
ATTTTACATTATTGGATGATTTTGAGGGAGGGGGTGTTTGGGGCTTTGGGTTGGTGCGGGTGGATTGGTGGGCTGAAGCCCACCCTACAGCCCGGCCTACCGGATTCCCGTTTTCACGGGAATGACGAAGTTTCAGACGGCATCGGAATTTTTGTGTTTTGGTGGGCTGAAGCCCACCCTACGATATACGGATGCGGAAATGAATGGCAGGGCGTAATGGCAGGGTGGGCTTCAGCCCACCGCTCCGACGGCATTTCAGACGGCATTTAAGCGGTACGGACGTGTAAATAATGGTAAGGTGGGCTTCAGCCTGCCGATTCCCGCTATTTTTGCCGTTTTTGCGTTCTTATCGTTCTCACTGTTTTTGCCGTTCACGCCGAATCCTGCAAATTGATGCCGTCATTCCCGCGAAGGCGGGAATCCAGACCCGTCGGCACGGAAATTTATCGAGTAAAACGGTAATGGTAGGGTGGGCTTCAGCCCACCGATTCCGCCGAATCCCGCAACCTGCACGGGAATGACGAAGTTTCAGATGGCATCGGGGCATTGTTGTTTTGGTGGGCTGAAGCCCACCCTACGATATGCACCCTACGATATACTGGAATGACGGTGTGGGGGTTTGTGTGGTTGTTGGCGGATTGGTGGGCTGAAGCCCACCCTACAGCCCACCTTACAGCCCAGCCTACCGGATTCCCCCGTTCGCGGGAATGACGAAGTTTCAGACGGCATTGCTCTCCGTCATTCCCGCCTGCGTGGGAATGACGGTCGGGGGTCAGCGGAAGAAGTCGCCCACTCCGGGGGGCAGACCTTGCGTGAATGCGCCCATTGTTTTGTTTGCGGTTTCTTCGGCTTTGCCCCGGGCGGATTTGAGGGCGGCGAGGATGAGGTCTTCGAGCATTTCTTTGTCGTCTGCGGCTTCCTGAATCAGATCGGGGCTGATGTCGATTTTGCGTACGACGTGGGCGCAGGTCATCACGACTTTGACCAAGCCGTTGCCTGCTTCGCCTTCTACTTCGGTTTCGGCAAGTTTGGCTTGCGCTTTTTTCATGTTTTCCTGCATTTGCTGCGCCTGTTTCATCAGGCCGCCCAATCCGGCTTTTCCGAACATACTGAAAACTCCTGTTTGTGTTTGAATGAATGGGGGAAACGGCAATGCCGTCTGAAAATGTTCAGGCGGCATTATATCTGTTTACGGCCGGTTTGCCGCCAATTCCAGAGATTCGGGCTGCCATTGCGCGCCGAATGCTTGGAGGATTTTTTGTGCGGCGGGGTCGGCTTCGAGCAATGCTTGTGCTTTTTTCCTATCTTCGGCTTGGACGCGCTTGTCCTGCATCGCAGGGGTTTCCCGGCCGGCTTCGTCGTGCCAGTCTTGGGTTTGCAGCGTGAGTTGCAGCCCGTAGGCTTCGGCAAGGGTGTCGCGGATTTTGTCGAGCCGCTTTTTGTCGGCGGTGGCGCGGGCTTCGGCGGTCATTGCCAAAACCATCAGGCCGGTGTCGGGATGGTATTCCGTCCACGCGGCGTGTTGTGCCGGCATTTGCGCCGCGCCGAGTTTGCGGGCGAAATGCCGGACGATGGCTGCCCAGTTTTCGGTGGAAAATTCGGGCGGCGGGGCGGACGGTGTGTTGTTTTCGTCGTTGCTGCCTTCGTCGGCGTTGTTTTTTTCTTCCGCATCGGCAGGGGCGGCGTGTTCCCAATCGGGCGGCGGGATTTCCGCGTTGTCTTCTACGGGGCAGTCATCATCCGGAAAGCTGTAACCGTTGAAAGGTTTTGCAGGAGCTTCGTGTGCAAATGTTTCTGTTTCAACGGCTTCATTATTCGGTGTTGCCTGAATGGGGTTTTCAGACGGCGTTTCGGACAAGGAAGCCTCGGTTTCGTTGTCGGCTGCCTTGTTCTTGGAAACTTGATTTTCCGGCAGCGTTCCGGCTTCGGATGCCGTCTGAATGCTTTTTGCCGATGCTTGCGCGATCGTGCCGGCTGCGGTTTGGGCTTCGTCCGGCGCGTCTTCCCAAGGCGGAACATCGTTGTTTTCTTGATTGGAAACGGGTCCGGCAGTTTTGCTTTCAGACGGCATTGCCGCTGCGGATGCCGTCTGAACGGATGTTTGGGCGGTTTCTGCTTCAGGGCGCGGTTGCGGCTTTTTTGCGGTCGCCTCCTTTTCGGCGGTTTGTACCGATGGGGATTGAAGTTCGGTATTTTCAATCACGGCGTTTGCATCACACGAAGCTGCCGCCAAGGGCGCAAACGCCAGCATACGCAGCAGGGTCATCATAAAGCCGGCGTATTCGTCGGGGGCGAGGCTCAGGTCGCGTTTGCCGTGGACGGCGATTTGGTAGTAAAGCTGGATTTGTTCGCCGCTTATGGTTTGGGCGAGGCGGTGCAAAATATCGGAATCGGGGTCGTCGTGCGCCAAGGCATTCGGCACTGCCTGTATCAGGGCGAGGTGTTGCAGCAGTATGGCAAGTTCGCCCAAGGCGTTGTCAAAGCCGACGGCACACGCCGCCATTTCCTGCGCTTTGGCGGTCAGGGCTGCGCCGTCTTGGTTGATGATGCCTGTCAGCAGTTCGTAAAGGTATTGTTTGTCAACCGCGCCGATCATTTGGCGGACATCGTTTTCGGCAACTTTGCCCGAACCTAGGGCGATGGCTTGGTCGAGCAGGCTTAAGGCATCGCGCATCGATCCGGCGGCGGCGCGTCCCAAAAGTTGCAGGGCGGGGGGTTCGTAGGCGATTTTTTCGCTGTCGAGGACGTGGGAGAGGTGGCGGGCAACCTGTTGCGCGGTCATATTGCGTAAGACGAATTGCAGGCAGCGGCTCAAGACGGTAACGGGAACTTTATGCGGATCGGTGGTGGCGAGGATGAATTTGACGTGTTCGGGCGGCTCTTCCAGCGTTTTGAGCATAGCGTTGAACGCGCTTTTGGAAAGCATATGCACTTCGTCGATGATATAGACTTTGTATTTGCCGGCGGTCGGCGCGTATTGGGCGTTTTCCAAGACTTCGCGGATGTTGTCGATGCCTGTGTTGGAGGCGGCGTCGATTTCGAGAAGGTCGACATAGCGTCCGGCATCGATTTGGGTGCAGCTTTGGCACACGCCGCAAGGTTCGCCGTGTTGCGCGTTTTCGCAGTTGAGGCTTTTGGCAAGGATGCGGGCGATGGTGGTTTTGCCTACGCCGCGCGTTCCGGTCAGCAGGTAGGCGTGGTGCAGCCTGCCTTCGTCCAAGGCATTTTGCAGGGCTTTGACGACGTGTTCCTGACCGACTAAGTCGGCAAAGGTTTTGGGCCGCCATTTTCGGGCGAGAACTTGATAGGCCATATTTTTCTCTTGGTTTCGGTCGTGATGTTTCTGTCGGTGCGTCGGAATGCCGTCTGAACGGCGGTCTCGGGCGGCGTATTCTAGCACTTTCGGCTTATTGTCCGCGCAAGAACAGTGCGTCCAATTCTTTCAAAGTCAGTTTGACCCAAGTCGGCCTGCCGTGGTTGCACTGGTTGCTGCGCGGCGTGTTTTCCATATCGCGCAGCAGCGCGTTCATTTCGGGCAGGGTAAGCCGGCGGCCGGCGCGGATCGAGCCGTGGCAGGACATGGTGGCGAGGATGTGGTTTTCGTGTTCTTCGATGGTTTGGCTGCTGCCGACTTGGGCGAGTTCGCCCAAAACATCTTTGGCGAGTGAGACGACATCGGCTTTGCCGAGCATGGCGGGAACGGCGCGGACGGCGAGGGTGTTGCCGCCCATATCGGACAGTTCCAGCCCGAAGCCTGCCAGTGCTTCGGCGTGGTCGGCAAGGGCGGCGCATTCTTCGTGGGACGCGGCAAAGGTTACGGGAATAAGCAGGCGTTGGCTTTGCAGGTTGCCGTTTTCCTGACGTTGGCGTTTCATTTTTTCGTAGTTGACGCGTTCGGCGGCGGCGTGCATATCGATGAGCAACAGGCTGTCTTCGGCTTGGGCAAGAATGTAGATGCCAAGTAATTGGGCAATGGCAAAACCGAGCGGCGGCAGTTCGGATTGGGACGGGATGCCGTCTGAAAGCGGCGTATCTGTTTTGGGAGCAGGCGTTTCAGACGGCATATTGCCGAAACGTGCCTGTTCGAATCGGCTTAACTCAAGGTCGATGTCGTCGGTTTTTTTGTAGAGTTCGGCATAGGTGTTCATTGCCGCGCGGCTTTCGCGCAGGGACAGGCTGCGTTGTTGCGGCGCATATGCGGCTTGGTAAGGCATAGGCGCGGTTTTGCCTGATGCACCAAAGGCATTGCGTGTATCGGGTTTGTTGCCTGTCGGGTAGTCGGATGCGCGATCAAACAGATTTTCGCTGTCGTTTTCAGACGGCATTGGGGTGGAGACAACGCCGGTAATGTCATGCAACACTTCGCCTGCGTTGCTGACGCTTTCGGTCAGGTCGGCGCGTGTGTCGGCAAGGGCTTTGTTGAGCGTATGGAACACGAGTTGGTGCACCTGCCGGCTGTCGCGGAAGCGGATTTCTGTTTTGGTCGGGTGGACGTTGACATCTACGGCTTCGGGCGGCAGGTCGAGAAAGAGGACGAAAGCAGGTGTCAGCGCGTTGTGCAATACGTCGCGGTATGCCTGCTTGACAGCATGGAGCATGACTTTGTCGCGGACAAAACGATGGTTGACAAAGCAGTATTGTTTGTCGGTTTTGCCTTTGGCGAAAGTCGGCTTGGCAATCGCGCCATAGAGCCGCAATGCGCCATTGCCGCTGTCGATTTCCAAGGATGCCGTCTGAAAGTCATCGCCGACAATGGCGGCAATCCGTTCATGCAGGCTTTGTGCAGGGAGTTTGAACACTTGTTTGCCGTCGCGTTTGAGTGAGAAGGCGATGTGCGGATGCGCCAGAGCAAGTCGTTCGAGCATGGTGGCGCAGTGGGCGTATTCGGTGTTTTCCGATTTGAGGAACTTGCGCCGCGCGGGGGTATTGAAGAAGAGTTCGGCGGCTTCGATGGTCGTGCCGACGGGGTGGGCGGCGGCGGTGGGGCGGCTGAGTCTGCCGTCTTCGGCTTTGACTTGGGTCGCGTGCGCGCTGCCTTCTTGGCGGCTGGTCAGGGTCAGGCGGCTGACGGAGGCGATGCTTGCCAAGCCTTCGCCGCGAAAGCCCATACTGGCGACGTGTTCCAAATCGTTTAATGTTTTGATTTTGCTGGTAGCGTGTCGGTGGAGCGCAAGTTCGATGTCGTCCGGATGGATACCGCCGCCGTTGTCGCTGACGTGAATCAGGCGGATGCCGCCGCCCGCCAGCTCGACATCAATCGCCGTTGCGCCTGCATCGATACTGTTTTCAACGATTTCTTTCAAGGCGTTGGCAGGGCGTTCGACTACTTCGCCGGCAGCGATTTGGTTGACAAGATGGTCGGGCAGGGCGGCAATGCGTGGCATAAGGTAGGCTTCCGTTGCAAAAACGCTTTATTCTATAATAAAACCCCTTATCTTTCTGCCTGTATTCTTGATAAAAGCCGTTTATCCCGTTTGGAAAATACCAGTATAATCACGCCGTATCCCGTAAAATTGGAGCGCAAAGATGTACCACTACCAATCCGATGCCACACAATTCCTCAACCGCCTGATTGAAGAAAAACCTGAGTTGGAACAGCAGCGTTTGGAAAACCGGGGGCTTTTGTGGGATGTCGAACTCAATCCCGAAGAACAGGAAAACTTCGAGGCGGCAAAAGTAGCGAAAAAACCTTATACCTATTACCAAGACTGAACCCGCCGAAATGACGACCAATCTGTCCAATGTCGCCCCCGACCTGCAAAACTATTTGAACGCCATCGGCGAACCTGAACATCCCGTTTTGACGCGGCTGCGTGAGAAGACCGGGCATCACCGTATGGGCAAAATGGCGATTGCGCGCGAACAGGCGGCGGTTTTGGTTTGGCTGGCAAAGCTGATTCGCGTGGAAAAATATCTGGAAGTCGGCGTGTTTACCGGATACAGCAGCACCGCGCTTGCATTGGCGTTGCCCGAACACGGGCGGATTACCGCCTGCGACATCAATGTAAGCTTTACCGATACGGCGCGTCAGGTTTGGAACGAGGCCGGTGTGGCACATAAAATCAGCCTGCACCTGCAACCCGCATTGCTGACATTGGATGATTTGATTGCACAGGGTGAAGCCGGAAGCTACGATTTGGCACTGATAGACGCAGACAAACCGCCCACGCCGCGATATTTCGAGCGTTGCCTCAAACTCGTCCGTCAAGGCGGCATCATCGCCATCGACAATATTTTGCTGAACGGAAGGGTGATGCGCGAAGCGGCTTCCGATGCGCCGCCCAGCGTCGGCATCCTCAAAGATTTCAATCAAAACCTGCCGAACGATACGCGGATTGTCCCCATCACCCTGCCCGTCGGCGACGGCTTGACCCTGCTTCTGAAAAAATAATGAAGACCAAATTACCGCTTTTTATCATTTGGCTGTCCGTATCCGCCGCCTGTTCTTCCCCTGTTTCCCGCAATATTCAGGATATGCGGCCCGAACCGCAGGCAGAGGCAGGTAGTTCGGACGCTATTCCCTATCCCGTTCCCACTCTGCAAGACCGTTTGGATTATCTGGAAGGCACACTCGTCCGCCTGTCGAACGAAGTGGAAACCTTAAACGGCAAAGTCAAAGCACTGGAGCATGCGAAAACACACCCTTCCAGCAGGGCATACGTCCAAAAACTCGACGACCGCAAGTTGAAAGAGCATTACCTCAATACCGAAGGCGGCAGCGCATCCGCACATACCGTCGAAACCGCACAAAACCTCTACAATCAGGCACTCAAACACTATAAAAGCGGCAGGTTTTCTGCCGCTGCCTCCCTGTTGAAAGGCGCGGACGGAGGCGACGGCGGCAGCATCGCGCAACGCAGTATGTACCTGTTGCTGCAAAGCAGGGCGCGTATGGGGAACTGCGAATCCGTCATCGAAATCGGAGGGCGTTACGCCAACCGTTTCAAAGACAGCCCAACCGCGCCTGAAGCCATGTTCAAAATCGGCGAATGCCAATACAGGTTGCAGCAGAAAGACATTGCAAGGGCGACTTGGCGCAGCCTGATACAGGCTTACCCGAGCAGCCCGGCGGCAAAACGCGCCGCCGCAGCCGTACGCAAACGATAGTTTTTCCATTTTTCCGCTTTTTACCCCATCCGCACCAAGGAGGATTTATGATTCAAATCGGCATCATCATGGGCAGCAACAGCGATTGGCCCGTTATGCGGCAGGCAGCGCAGTTTCTTGAAGAGTTCGGCGTAGAATATGAGGCGTGCGTCGTTTCCGCACACCGCACCCCGGATTTAATGTTCCAATACGCCGAAACCGCACGGGCGCGCGGCATCAAAGCCATCATCGCGGGTGCGGGCGGCGCGGCGCATTTACCCGGTATGGTTGCCGCCAAGACCACCGTCCCCGTTTTGGGCGTACCCGTCCCCAGCAAATACCTGCGCGGCGAAGATTCGCTTTTATCGATTGTACAAATGCCCAAAGGCGTACCCGTCGCCACATTCGCCATCGGCGAGGCAGGCGCGGCAAATGCCGCATTGTTCGCCGTTTCCATGCTCGCCAACGAAACCCCCGAACTGGCGCAAAAACTGGCAGACTTCCGAGCCAAACAGGAACAGGCTGTTTTGAGTATGGAATTGGAACAGATTTAAAACCCGCCGTCCGCGAATACACAAATGCCGTCTGAAGCCCTGTTTTCGGGTTTCAGACGGCATTTTTCCGCCTTATTCCGCTGTTTCGGTCAGCGAAGAGAACACGTCGAAATAAGTCGGGAAGGTTTTATGGGTGCATTTCGGGTCATTGATGACGACGGGTACGCCCAACAGCGAAACCAGCGAGAAACACATCGCCATGCGGTGGTCGTCGTAAGTGTCGATGACGGCGTCGGGCGTCAGCGTTTCGGGCGGGGTGATGTGAATTGCTTCGGCTTCTTCGGCGACTTTTGCACCGAGTTTGCGCAACTCGTTCGCCATTGCGGCAATGCGGTCGGTTTCCTTGACGCGCCACGAACCGATGTTGCGAAGCGTGCAGGTTTGCCCTGTGGCAAGCGCGACGATGGCAAGGGTCATGGCGGCATCGGGGATATGGTTCGCATCCAAATCAAAGGCTAGGACGGCACGTTCTTTCGGGCGCGAGACTTCGACGAAGTTTTCGCCCCACACCACGTCCGCACCGATTTTTTCCAGCTCGCGGGCAAAGGCGACATCGCCCTGTATGCTGTTTGCGCCGATGCCGGTAACGCGGACGGGCGTGGCGGCAATCAAACCGGCTGCGAGGAAGTAGGACGCGCCGGAGGCATCGCCTTCGACGTGCAAGTGTTCGGGCGCGTGGTAGTGCGCATCGGCAGGGATTTTGAAGACGCGGTAGTCTTCATTGGCAACCTGTACGCCGAATTGCGCCATCAGTTTCAAAGTGATGTCGATATAGGGCTTGGAAATCAACTCGCCGACCATACGGATTTCAAACGCCTGCCCGGTCAGCGGCAACGCCATCAAAAGGGCGGTCAGAAACTGGCTGGACACATTGCCTTTAATCGGAATCACGCGTTCGCCGTTGTCTTGGCGTTCGCCGATATGAAGCGGCGGATAGTGTTCGTTGCCGAGATATTCGACATCGGCGCCGCCAATCCGCAGCGCATCGACCAGATCGCCGATGGGACGTTCATGCATACGCGCAACGCCGTGCAGATGATAATCGCCGCCCAAAACAGCCAGTGCGGCGGTTAACGGGCGGAACGCCGTGCCCGCGTTGCCCAAAAACAAATCGACAGTGCGGTTGGGGAAACGTCCGCCCGTGCCGTGCACTTTCAGACGGTCTTCGGCAAGATGTTCGATTTCAACGCCGAGTTTATCGAGTGCTTCGAGCATACGGTCGGTATCGTCGGATTTGAGCAGGGAATGGATTTCGCAAGTATTGTCGGACAGGGCGGCGAGCAGCAGGGTGCGGTTGCTGATGCTTTTGGAGCCGGGCAGGGCGACGGTGGAAGGTTTGAGACGGGCGGCGGGGAGGCGGACGGATTCGGTCATGGCAAAACGTCAATATAAAGATAAAAACAGCCTGCATTATACTGGTGCAAATGCTGTCTGGAAAATCTCAGGTTTGGCATTTTCGGTTTTAAAGTCCGTGAATGTGGTTTTTTGTGCCGAAAATTGATTATTTTTAAATTTTTTGTTTCTAAATTTTTTTTGCCGGCATATTTTCGGCTTTTGTTGCGGACATAACGCGTTTGCCGGCGGCACGGCACGATTGCCAATTTCATAGAATTTGGTAGAATAGCCGCTGTTCAACGACAGACAAGCCGCCGATTTTCCGGGCGGCTTGTATTTTTATTTTAATATCCGGACACACAAAGCAAGACGGTACGCGGTATGCTTGCTGCCGCAAACCGGTGTGCCGGAATATGGAGAAAAAGACCGATGCAAAAAATCCCCCTGACCGTACGCGGTGCGGAATTGCTGAAACAGGAATTGCAGCAGCTCAAAAGCGTGGCGCGCCCCGAAGTGATCGAAGCGATTGCCGAAGCCAGATCGCACGGCGATTTGTCCGAAAACGCCGAATACGAAGCCGCCAAAGAACGCCAAGGTTTTATCGAGGGCCGCATTTCCGAGCTGGAACACAAACTTTCCGTTGCCCATATTATCAATCCGACCGAAATCCATGCCGAAGGAAAAATCGTGTTCGGTACGACGGTTACGCTGGAAGATTTGGAAACGGAAGAACACGTTACCTACCAAATTGTCGGCGAAGACGAAGCCGATATCAAACAGGGCAAAATCTATGTCGGCTCACCGATTGCCCGCGCCCTAATCGGCAAGGAAGAGGGCGATACGGCGGAAGTCCAAGCCCCGGGCGGCGTGCGCGAATACGACATTATCGAAGTCCGATATATTTGATTCGGCGGTAAAATGCCGTCTGAAGCCCTGATTGGGCTTCAGACGGCATTTCGCATACGGCTTCCCTTTTCAGATTCGGATTAAACATGCTATATTTCTGAATCTTTCAAACCGTTTTCCAAATGAGGTAAGGAAATGAGCGAAACCGCCAAAATCAAAGTCAACGACCTGTCCGAAAATGCAGAAAAACCAAACGAAGAAGTCGAACTGCCCGTTGTCGATAACGACAAAAAAGGCGGACACAGCGAGGGCGGCTGTTGCGGTGCGTGCGGCGGCTGATTCGAATCCGGTAAAGCAGGGCATCTGAAAAGTTTTGCAAAATTTTCAGGTGTCCTTTTTTGTTTTCAAAGTAAATGAATGAAATACTGCGGTCAGAAGATTTATTTGCCCGTGCGCTTGTGATAAATTCGGCACTGTATTTGATATGATTTTAACAAATCGGGAGGGGCAATGTTTTGGTATGTGATCGGCTTTTGCGCCTTTGTCGTCGCGCTGCTGTCGCTGTGGGTCAATGCCGGCGCGTTCGGTATGCAGGAAGACGATACCCCCCAATCGGATTATGAAAGACGTTTGGGCTTGGGTGCGAAGCTGAAAAACAAAAATACGCCGGATACGGAAGAAAAGCAGCAATAAAGATATGAAATGCCGTCTGAAAGATTTTCAGACGGCATTTGCTTTGAAACGGATACATACTCAAGCATTCATCATGTTTCCTTTTTGGTTGAAACCTCGCCCTTTAGGGCGGTAGAATCAGACTTTATTTGGGAGGGGCGTAACCACTTCCAAATCAGGACGGCACACAGGGCGACGCTTATAGCTACGCCTAAGAATCCTGTTAACATATTATCTGTTCTTGCTTCTTCAGGAATATAGCTAGTTGCTTGACTTAAATTTTGGAAGTTTTGTTCTCTTTACTGTGCAGCATAATTTGCAACAGCTTGTCCATATTTTGCTTCAAGATAACTTTCATCAGTATTTTCCAAGTCATAAGCTAATTCTGGGTCTTTATTTGAACCAGAAATATAAGATTGAAGTCTTTGTTCTGGAGTTAAGGCTCGTACATTAGCAGAAGATTCTGGTCTAGTATTTCCAAGTACAGTATCTTGATAAGTATCTTCGATACGTTTAACTTCCCCTAATTGTATTTGTCTTCTTTGTATTGCTTCTTGAACACCTAATTCCCTAACTTCATCAGGATTCATATTTAACTGATGTGATAATTCTAATGCACCATATCCATATTTACTGGCTTCTTCAGTATCAACTGGTTTCGCAGATGAAAGAGTATTTCTTAAATCAAGTAAATTCATTTTTAAATCCTTAATATCATAGGCTGTGCTTTAATATAGTGTTGATATTCGTTCTTATCCTTAATAAACTCAATAGGATAGGTTTGTTCCTAACCGAGAAATAATTGTCTTTTCTCTTGCAAATAATTGAAATCAACAGATTACTAAAACACAGCTTTTTTATTTCAGGTGTGCCATATTTAGATAAAGTATCCTCAATAGGTGTATTCGTATCACCTATATTAAAATTAGTTAGATAATTATACATAAATTCTAGAGGTAATGATGCAGCACCTTTAGTTTTAGCATATTCAGTTTTCATCGCTTTATATTGTTTTTCAGTTATTTTGAGACCTTTGCAAAATCCCCCCCCAAAATCCCCTAAATTACCGCCAAGACATTTAGAGGATTTCTCACGAGCACCTTCTTCCGGCAAACTGCACAAGCCATGATTGCCAAACACATCGACCGCTTCCCACTATTGAAGTTGGATCAAGTGATTGATTGGCAGCCGATCGAACAATACCTGAATCGTCAAAGAACCCGTTACCTTAGAGACCACCGCGGCCGTCCCGCCTATCCCCTGTTGTCCATGTTCAAAGCCGTCCTGCTCGGACAATGGCACAGCCTCTCCGATC
>POWY01000025.1 GCA_003044455.1 Neisseria bergeri
GTTTTTGACGAAAATTTACATTTGGACAATAAAAAGAAAAAAGCCGTGTCGCATCTGTGCAACACGGCTTGGCGGGCTGAAAGGGATAAAACGGCGTTCCCTGCCGCCGCAGGCGGAACGCCGGATGACGGGGTTTTCCCTAAGGGTGCGGCTGCCGCTATATCACGAAATCCAACAGGTAGAAATCTTCTTTGCCTACGCCGCATTCGGGGCATTTCCAGTCGTCGGGGATGTCTTCAAACTTTGTTCCGGGGGCGATGCCGTGTTCTGGATCGCCGAGTTCTTCATCGTAAATCCAGCCGCAGGGGCCGCACATATATTGCGCCATTTGTGTTTCCTTGTTTTTTGTATAGTGGGTTAACAAAAACCGGTACGGCGTTGCCTCGCCTTAGCTCGAAGAGAACGATTCTCTAAAGTACTGAAACACCCGTACTATTTGTACTGTCTGCGGCTTCGCCGCCTTGCCCTGATTTTTGTTCATCCGCTATAAATCAGGGTTTGGGAGAATGGTGCGGTATCCGCCCGGTTTTTTTGGGGGTTGGGGTTTTTTTCGATAGATTCCTGTGGTTTTTCGGTTACTGGATTCCCACTTCCGTGGGAATGACGGTTTGGAGGTTTCGGTTTTTTCGATGGATTCCTGTTGCGTTAGGGGGCTGGATTCCCGCTTTTGCGGGAATGACGGTTTGGGGGTTTCTGTTTTTTCCGATGGATTCCTGTTGCGTTGGGGGCTGGATTCCCGCTTTCGCGGGAATGACGCGGTGGGGGTTTCTGTTTTTTCCGCCTGTTTATTTTGCGGCTTCGATTGCCGCTATTTCTTTGCGTAGGTGTTTGATCGCGGGGGTTACGATGGCAACGAACATTGCTTCGCGGACGCGCCTTTGGGCGGGACTGCGCATCAGGTAGCCTTTCGCGCCGGAATGCAGGGCGGCGGATTGGGCGGCGGCAAGTGCCAGTACGGCGGCGGCTTCGCGCAGCTTGAGGGTAGCAAGGTTGTCGGGCGCGCCGTCCCACGCCAATCCGGCGAGCCGTTCGGTTTCTGCCCACGCGCCGTCCAACCTTGCTTTGAGGCTGTCGTAGCCGTCGTCGAGATAGCTGTTGACTTCGGCGTTGACGACGTTGGCGAGGCGGATGATGCCGAGGCTGCCGTCTATCACGCCCGCGCCAATGCCGATTTGCAGGAGGATGAAACCTGCTTTGATGCTTTGGATGTAGTCGGCAAACTGTTCGGGCGCGGCGATGATGTCTTCGTCGGGGATAAATACGTCTTTGAAGTTCAGGCTGAAGGTGCGCGTGCCTTCGAGGGCGCAAAACTCGGGGCAATTTTGCAGGCTTACGCCTTCCCATTGCCCGCCGGTGATAAACATAACGTAACCGTCGCCGATTTGGGCGGTATTCGCCCAAATGTGGTCTTCGCCGATGTTGGACACCCACGGCAGCGCGCCGTTGACTGTGTAGCCGCCGTCCACGCGCTCGGCTTGAAGATTGTGTTTTTCGATGCCGGCAAGGTGTTTGACGGTATTGGACATTCCGGTGCCTGCCAATACTCTGCCTTGCAGGATGTCGGCGAGGTATTTGTCTTTGACGGCCCGGTTGGGTGTTTGGTGCAGATACCACGCGCAAGCCGCCTGACACCACGCGCTGAAGGAGGTTGCGCCGCATTCTTTGCCGATTTCGCGCAAAACGGCGATTTGCGTTGCCAAACCCAAGCCGTTGCCGCCTTCGGCTTCTGTACCGACCGAGGCATATCCGCCGATTGCGCCGAGTTCGCGCATAAATGCTTCGGGGTAGTATCCTTTGCGGTCGATGTCGTCCACTATGGGTTTGAGCTTGGTTTTGACGAGTTCGGCAACATTGGCAATCAGGGTTTGGGCGTTCATCTTTGTTCCTTAAGGTTTGCGGGGGAATCGGAGGCGCGCCTGATGCGCGGCTGCTTCCCTGCCGCTTAGGCGGCTTGTTTTTGTTTGAGGGGGTATTTTTGAAAAACCGCCCGATATTCGGGCGGTTTGCCGTATCAGGCGTAAGCCTGCAATTCGGGGTTGATTTCGGTTTGGGCGAGGTTGTTGACGTAGTTGCACAGGGTTGCCAAGGCTACGCCCATTACGACTTCGACTGCCTGCTGCTGGTTGTAGCCCGCATCGAAAAATGCTTTGAGTTCCTCGTCGGATACCGCGCCTTTTTTCGCCATTACGGCTTGGGTGAAGGCGGCGAGCGCGCCGAGTTTGGCATCGTCAAATTCGCCTGCTGCCAAAGCGCGCGCGGCTTTGACGGATTGTTCGGACAGGAGTTTTTTCAGGGTTGCGAGTTTGGTGTGCCCTGCCACGCAGAAGCCGCATTGGTTGGTGCGGGCGGCAATGATCTGGATGACTTCGACTTCGCCGGCGGTCAGGCTGTTGGCGGCGTTGAGCTTGCCGACTTCTTGGTAAAACGCCAAGGCTTCGGGGGCGTTTGCCAATACGCCGATAAGGTTGGGGATGAAGCCGTTGTTTTTGAGTACCGCCTCGACGCGCGGTTTGGCGGCTTCAGGGGCGGTTTCGAGGGTGTGTACGGTTAAACGTGCCATTTTCTTTCCTTGTTCGCAAATATTAGGGACGGGCGCATGGTACGCATTTCGGAACGGAATAGGAAAGACTGTTTGGTTATGTGCTGCAAACGAAAAGTTATAAGAAATGCCGTCTGAAGCCTTTCAGACGGCATTGCCGGGAAACGCGCCTACCTGCCCCCGCGCCCGAAATATTGCGCCAATGCGGCTTGGGGGTTGGCGGCTTGGACTGTTTCGGGCAATTCGCTATAGCCGCGCGATAAAAGGTAGCGTGCATAAAGGCTGTTGCCCTTTGCGCCGAACCAGACGGAAACCGCCAAGCCCAATACGTTAAACGCCGAGTCTGTGGCGGGCGTGTCGCCGTAAACCAGTTGGGCAAACACCGCCAGCACGAACATCGCGCCCGTCAGCCCCAGCCCCAAACCCCACATTCTTTTGAAACACGCCCACAGCGTGCCGAACAAAAGACCCGGCCACGACCAGCCTTGTTTGACGGCTTGGGGCGGCAGGGCAGGATGGGTGTAGATTTTGTATGGTTTCATCGTGTTTCCTTAATGCTTCAAACTCGCCTTCGGGCAGAATCGGGGGCGGCTGCCGGAAGGTTGCGCCCGTGTGCCGGTATACGGCTTGAACACACCCGTCAGGGAAGGCAGACCCGACAATGCCGTCTGAACGGTGTTTTGCCTTCAGACGGCATTGTCTGCATTCAAAGCGGACGCGCTTATTCCGCCCAGTTTTTCTTTTTGCTGGTTTTGCCGATACCCGGGTTGAAGCTGTTGGTCGGGTCGAGTTTGCGGTAGAACTGTTTGAGCGCGGGTTTGGCTTCGTATAAATGACCGACGTTATGTTCGGCGGGATATTGCGCGCCGCGTTGGTCTAAGAGATGCAGCATTTCGTGTTCCAATGCCATGCAGTCGTTGCCTTTTTTGATGATGTAATCCTGATGGAAAACGTGGCACATAAAATGCCCGTAATACAATTTATGGATGATTTTATTGTCAATTTCCGGCGGCAGTTTTTCAAACCAGTCGCGGTCGTCGCGGCGCAGGGCGATATCCAGCGCAACCAAATCTTCCACTTCGTCGTCGTGCACGGCACGGTAGCGGATGGCTGCGGAAGCGACGGCAAAACGGTGCAGCATCGCGGCTTGGGTTTCTTCGGCGTTGCACTCGAAAAACGCGCCGCCGTGGTGTGCAAAATATTCTTTTAAGAACGTGCGCGCCTCATCCACGCCTTTCCCGCCCATTTTCAGAATCAGGTGGTGTTCGTATTTGTCGCGGTAATCGCGCATGGATTTGGGCAGGTGGTCGGGCAGGAATTTGCTGACGAACTGCATGGCCTTGTCGGAAAAATGTTTGGGCAGGAAGCTGGCTTTTTTGCCGAACCTGTCCACGCGTGCCTTCAAATCAAATAATTTCGGCAGTTGGTGCGTACCGAATTTTTTGATGACGTAAAACGTGTCTTTGCCGTACACGTCGGCAATGTCGAAAGCGTGGCGGTGGATGTATTCGCCGGAAACGGGCAGGCTTTCAAATTCGCCCAAGGCGGCGCGGCGGATGTCGGTCAGCTCGTTGATGTCGTTCGTGCCGATGTAGAACACGGCGGTTTGCTTCTCTTGCGGGAAGGTGTCCAAACGGACGGCAAAAACCATCAGTTTGCCCGCGCAGCCCGAGGCTTCGTAATGGCGGGCGGGGTCGGCATTGAAACGCGCGGCGGTCGGTTCGTCCACTTGGCGGACGTGTTCGCAATAGGCGTGGTCGTGTCCTTTGCCCGCGTCTTGTTTGATGTCTTTGTTTTGATAATGATGACCTTGCAGATTGGTCAGAATTTCTTCGGGCGTGTCGCCCAAGTCTATGCCCAAGTGGTTGACCAGCTCCAGCTTGCCCTCTTCGTTGATTTGGGCGAACAACGCCATTTCGGTGTAGGCAGGGCCGCGCTGCACCAATGCGCCGCCGGAGTTGTTGCACACGCCGCCCAAGACGGACGCGCCGATGCAGGAAGAGCCGATAACCGAATGCGGTTCGCGCCCCAAAGGTTTCAGCAGCAGTTCGAGCTGGTTCAGGGTCGAGCCGGGCAGGCAGACGACTTGTTCGTTGTTGTTGATGGTTTGGATGATGTTCATCCGCATGGTGTTCACAATCACGATGTCGCGGTCGTAATCGTTGCCGTCGGGGGTCGAGCCGCCGGTCAGGCCGGTATTCGCCGCTTGCGTAATCACAATCACGTCCGCTTCGACGCACGCCTGCAGAATTTTCCACATTTCCAGAATGCTTCCGGGGCGAACCACCGCCAACGCCTTACCCTCGCCGAAGCGGTAGCCTTGGCGGTATTGTTCGGTCTTCGCGGGGTCGGTAATGATGTATTTTTCGCCTACGGTTTGGGTCAGGCTGCTGATTAATTGCGAGGCGTTCACGGTACTCTCCTATCGGGATAAGCGGCGGCGCAAATCCCGGTACGCCGCCGTATGTTCAATTTGGATATTTTGGTGCGGCAAGTTGCACGCTGCAAATTATTTTTGGTTAAAGAAATAATGCAATTTGATATTTTTGGCATTTGCCGCGTTTTCCAAATCGGCCTTGTCGCTTTCGCTGTCGCCCATCATATAAACACTGACATTATTTCCGACTTTCTTTGCATGGTTTAAGGAATAAAGTGCGGTCGCCTTATTAAGCATTTGGCTGCTTCCCGCCACGCCGACGTTGATATTGTCCGCGCTGAGCATTTCAATCATATTTGATGCCGAAGGCGATCCAGATGTTTTAATCATTCCGACAGCCATTGCATCGGAAAGTGGGTTATTTGTCGCGGGAACCTGCACAACGACAGAACGTTCTCCCTGCGGCATTTCAACCATCAGCCGGCCGACATTGACACCTGTTGCGCAAGCTGCAAGCATACCGGTGAGGGTTATCATCAGAAGTTTTTTCATTCGCCTACTCCTTTACATCTTTAATCAAACCATCCTGTTTATCACAGACTTGAAATTGAACCATACTTCATTTTTATGAAGCCAGTTCTTCATTGGCCTGTATGGATACATTGTAATGATGCGTTATGGCAAAGTAAAGAAAATGCCGTCTGAACGGCTTTCAGACGGCATCGGTGCGATACGGGAACGCCGGAACATCAAAGCTCCGGCATTTCAAATAGGGCGGCGGGCCAAACCCCCGGCACTGGCGCATCGAAGTGGGCTGCTGGCTTCCGCCCCTGACCCGGTGTTCCGATTTGCCATGCGGAGAGACCCGCCTCAGAGAAACGGCATTATAACGGGTTTTATGAAAAACTCAACCGTTTTGATGCAGTCATACGCCGGAAACACCACCTAAAATTTATATTTGATAATATTGTCAACAATTTCTCAAAGCGTTATTTTGTTTCTATAAGGGTATTTCCTGTTTCGGCATTGAAAAATATCAAAAATTGAACTACATTATCGCCTTTTCAAACCCGCCTGAAACCGACTTTTCAGACGGCATTCAAATAAAAACTGCCAAACACGGACACACCATGACCACGACTACCGCCCCGCAGCGTATTCGGGAAATTCCCTACAACTATACTTCCTACACCGACCGCGAAATCGTCATCCGATTATTGGGCGACGAAGCGTGGCAAATCCTGCAAGACCTGCGCGGACAGCGTAAAACCGGGCGTTCGGCACGAATGCTGTTTGAAGTATTGGGCGATATTTGGGTGGTCGTGCGCAATCCGTATCTGGTCGATGACTTGCTGGAGCACCCGAAACGCCGCGCCGCGCTGGTGCGGGAAATGCGCCACCGCTTAAATGAAATCCGCAAACGCCGCGACGATAATCGGCAAGTCGATGTGTTGGTTGCCGCAGCAGAAAAAGCAGTGGAGCGTTTTGATAGCAGTTTTGATGAAACCAGCCAAAAGCGGCGGCAGATTTTGGAACGTTTGAGCAAAATCACCAAGCCGCACAATATTATGTTCGACGGGCTGGCGCGGGTAACCCACGTTACCGATGCAACCGACTGGCGCGTGGAGTATCCGTTTGTCGTCGTCAATCCCGACACAGAGGCGGAAATCGCGCCTTTGGTGCGCGCCCTAATCGAGCTGGATTTGGTCATTATTCCGCGTGGCGGCGGCACGGGTTATACCGGCGGTGCCGTGCCTTTGGACGCAAACAGCGCAGTCATCAATACCGAAAAACTCGACAAGCATCGCGGCGTCGAATACGTTGAGCTGGCAGGCTTGGACGGCAGACATCCGATTATCCATTGCGGCGCGGGCGTGGTAACGAGGCGTGTGGAAGAAACCGCGCATCAGGCGGGTTTGGTATTCGCCGTCGATCCGACTTCTGCCGATGCGTCCTGCGTGGGCGGCAATGTGGCGATGAACGCAGGCGGAAAAAAAGCCGTGCTGTGGGGGACGGCGTTGGACAATCTCGCCTACTGGCAGATGGTCAACCCGCAGGGCGAATGGCTGCGCATCGAGCGCGTGCGCCACAATTTCGGCAAAATCCACGACGAAGAAACCGCCGTGTTCGACGTTCACACGCTGGATTCAGACGGCCTCAATATCGTTAAAACCGAACGCTTGGAGATCCCCGGCCACAAATTCCGCAAAGTCGGTTTGGGCAAAGACGTTACCGACAAATTCTTGAGCGGCCTGCCCGGCGTGCAGAAAGAAGGCACGGACGGCATCATCACCAGCGTCGCCTTCGTGTTGCACAAAATGCCGAAATACACGCGCACCGTGTGTATGGAATTTTTCGGCACGGTCGCCACCGCCACGCCGTCCATCGTCGAAATCCGCGATTTCCTGCTCGCCCACGACAGCGTGCGGCTGGCGGGTTTGGAGCATTTGGACTGGCGTTATGTCCGCGCCGTCGGTTACGCCACCAAAGCGGCAGGTAAAGGGCGGCCGAAAATGGTCTTGCTGGCGGACGTGGTTTCAGACGACGAAGCTGCCGTGCAGGCAGCCGCCGAACACATCTGCGAACTTGCCCGCGCCCGCGACGGCGAAGGCTTTATCGCCGTATCGCCCGAAGCGCGCAAAACCTTCTGGCTCGACCGCAGCCGCACCGCAGCCATCGCCAAACACACCAACGCCTTTAAAATCAACGAAGACGTGGTAATCCCGCTCGAAAGGCTCGGCGAGTATTCAGACGGCATCGAACGCATCAACATCGAGCTTTCCATCCAAAACAAACTCAAACTCTGTGCTGAATTAGAGCAATATCTTTCGGGCAAACTCCCCATCGACAAAATGGGCACGGACCTGCCAACTGCCGAACTGTTGGGCGAACGCGGCAAACACGCCCTAGCCCACGTTGCCGCCGTCAAAGAACGTTGGGACTGGTTGCTCGCCAATTTGAACGCGCCGCTTGCCGACTACAAAGCCCGCTACGGTGCAGCCGTCCACGCCGCGCCCGAAGCCAAAGACAATGAAAGCTGCTTTACCGCATTCCGCGATTTCCGCCTGCGCGTGTCTGTCAAAGCAGACGTAATGAAGCCGCTTTCTGAAATCTTCAGCGGCAAAACCGACACCAAAATCATCGAAGGCTTGGGCAAAATCCACGCCAAAACCGTGCGCGGCAGAGTCTTTGTCGCCCTGCATATGCACGCCGGCGACGGCAACGTCCACACCAATATCCCCGTCAATTCAGACGATGCCGAAATGCTTCAGACGGCATACCGTTCTGTGGAACGCATCATGAAAATCGCCCGTTCGCTTAACGGCGTGATTTCCGGCGAACACGGCATCGGCATTACCAAGCTCGAATTTTTAAGCGACGAAGAAATGCAGCCGTTTTGGGACTACAAAAACCAAGTCGATCCCAAACACACCTTCAACCGCCACAAACTGATGAAAGGCTCGGACCTGCGCAACGCCTATACGCCGTCTTTCGAGCTTTTGGGCGCGGAATCGCTGATTATGGAAAAATCAGACCTCGGCACGATTGCCGATTCCGTCAAAGACTGCCTGCGCTGCGGCAAATGCAAACCCGTCTGCTCCACCCACGTTCCGCGCGCCAACCTGCTGTACAGTCCGCGCAACAAAATCCTCGGCGTAGGCTTGCTGACCGAAGCCTTCTTATACGAAGAGCAAACCCGGCGCGGCGTTTCCGTCAAACACTTTGAAGAACTCATGGACATCGGCGACCACTGCACCGTGTGCCACCGCTGCGTCAAACCCTGCCCCGTCAATATCGACTTCGGCGACGTAACCGTAGCCGTCCGCAACTACCTTGCCGATTCCGGCCACAAACGCTTTGCGCCGGCAGCTTCAATGGGTATGGCATTCCTAAACGCGACCGGACCGAAAACCATCAAAGCCCTGCGCGCCGCGATGATACAGACCGGCTTCCCCGCGCAGAACTTCGCCTACAAAATCGGCAAACTCCTGCCCGTCGGCACGAAAAAGCAAAAAGCCGAACCCAAGGCAACCGTCGGCAAAGCCCCGATTAAAGAACAAATTATCCACTTCATCAACCGCCCGCTGCCCAAAAACGTACCCGCCAAAACACCGCGCTCCTTATTGGGCATCGAAGACGACAAAAGCATCCCTATCATCCGCAATCCTGCCGCGCCCGAAGATGCCGAAGCCGTGTTCTACTTCCCCGGCTGCGGTTCGGAACGCCTGTTCAGCCAAATCGGACTCGCCGTCCAAGCCATGCTCTGGCACGTCGGCGTGCAAACCGTCCTGCCGCCCGGCTATATGTGTTGCGGCTATCCGCAGGACGCGGGCGGCAATAAGGCAAAAGCCGAAGAAATGAGCACCAACAACCGCGTGGCTTTCCACCGTATGGCAAACACCCTCAACTACCTCGACATCAAAACCGTCGTCGTCAGTTGCGGCACTTGTTACGACCAACTGGAAAAATACCGCTTTGAAGAAATCTTCCCCGGCTGCCGCATCATCGACATCCACGAATACCTGCTCGAAAAAGGCGTGAAACTAAACGGCGTGAAAGGTCAGCAATACCTCTACCACGACCCTTGCCATACCCCGATCAAAACCATGAATGCCACCCAAATGGCCAGCAACCTCATGGGGCAGAAAGTCGTCTTAAGCGACCGCTGCTGCGGCGAGTCCGGCATGTTCGCCGTCAAACGACCCGACATTGCCACTCAGGTCAAGTTCCGCAAACAGGAAGAAATCGAGAAAAACCTCAAAGAACTGCCGCAGGGCGAACCCGTCAAAATGCTCACCTCCTGCCCCGCCTGCCTGCAAGGTCTGAGCCGCTACGCCGACGACAACAATATGCCTGCCGACTACATCGTCATCGAAATGGCGAAACACATCCTCGGCGAAAACTGGCTGGACGAATTCGTCAAAAAAGCCAACGACGGCGGCGTGGAAAAAGTATTGCTGTAACAGCGGACACGGAAATGCCGTCTGAACGCCGGAAGCCTTCAGACGGCATTGTTTAAACCAAATACCTACCCAAATCATGATTGACGGACAAACAACCGAACCCAAACAAAAAAACCGAATCATCCTTGCCCCTATGCAAGGGTTAATAGATGATGTGATGCGCGACCTGCTGACGCGGATAGGCGGCTACGACGAATGCGTCAGCGAATTTGTACGCATTACCCATACCGTGCATTCCCGCGCCACATGGTTAAAATATATCCCCGAAATCGCTAACGGAAACAAAACGTTTTCCGGAACACCCTGCACCGTCCAGCTTTTGGGCAGCGATGCGGACAATATGGCGGAGAATGCGCTGGAAGCCGTCCGCTTCGGTGCGGACAAAATCGATTTGAACTTCGGCTGCCCCGCGCCCACCGTCAACAAACACAAAGGCGGCGCAATACTTTTAAAAGAGCCGCAACTGATATTCCATATCGTCAAAACGCTGCGCGGACGTTTGCCCGCACATATTCCGCTGACGGGGAAAATGCGGCTCGGCTATGAAGACAAAAGCCGGGCTTTGGAATGCGCCTGTGCGATTGCCGAAGGGGGCGCATGCGGGCTGACCGTACACGCGCGCACCAAAGCCGAGGGCTACGAACCGCCGGCGCATTGGGAATGGATACGCAAAATCCGCGATACCGTCAATATTCCCGTTACCGCCAACGGCGACGTTTTCAGCCTGCAGGACTATATCGGCATCAAAACAATCAGCGGCTGCAACAGCGTGATGCTGGGGCGAGGTGCGGTCATCCGCCCCGATTTGGCACGGCAAATCAAGCAATACGAGAACGGCGTGCTGGTCAAAGACACGGATTTTGCCGAAGTTTCCAAATGGATACGGCAGTTTTTCGAGCTGTGCCTGACAAAAGAGGCAAACAACAAATACCCGATCGCCCGCCTTAAGCAATGGCTGGGGATGATGAAAAAAACGTTCGAACCGGCGCAGACGCTGTTTGACCGCGTCCGAACGGTTAAGGATGCGGATGAAGTACGGAACATCTTGGCTGCATTCGAGCGAGAAATGTTTCAACACACAGGACGACACATACAAATCCAGAAGCCACTAAAAAATATATAACCAGTACTTTCTTTAAAAAAGATTCTTCAGGATTAGACCCTTACTTACCTTCAGGTACTAATTTTGCATTTCAAGATAGGGCAGCAGATGCTCTATTAAGTGCAATCCAATCAGGCGGGTATTTCAGATGTTCTTAGCATTGAATAAGAATATACGCGGTAGAAACGGGGGTAATAATACTAATTTGATAAACTGGGGTACTGATAGTAGTGAAGCTGCCGATATGCTTGCAGGACTTGGTTCATTATTCAGAATGAGACCTTTGCAAAATTCCTTTTCCCCCAACAGCCGAAACCCCCCAACACAGGTTTTCGGCTGTTTTCGCCACCAATCACTCCTAATTTTACCCAAATACCCCCCTTAATCCTCCCCGGATACCCGATAATCAGGCATCCGGGCTGCCTTTTAGGCGGCAGCGGGCGCACTTAGCCAGTTGTCGGCCTTCAACAGGTTCAAACACATCGCCTTCAGATTGCTTTGCGCACTCACTTTAATCAGTCCGAAATAGGCTGACCGCGCATAGCGGAATTTATGGTGCAGCATCCCGAAGCTCTGTTCGACCACATAACAGGTCTTCGACAAATATCGGTTGCGTTTGGTTTGCACTTCCGTCAGCGGACGATTGCGGTGGGCTTTGCGCATAATGCCGTCTAACAACTGATGCTCTTTCAGATGTTGCCGGTTTTCCTCGCTGTCATAGCCTTTGTCGGCATAGACGGTTGTACCTTCGGCTATACCTTCCAGCAAAG
>POWY01000026.1 GCA_003044455.1 Neisseria bergeri
TAGCCGTTGCTGAAAATGCCAAACGCGAGGGCAAAAACACAGCCGACACCCAAGCTGTAGGTATTTTGCCAAATGATATTGCGGGCTTTACGGGTTTTATCCATTCTATCTCTGTTATCTCATTCTCCCTTTCATTACTGCTCGGTTCTGCCCTTATCCTGACTTCTTCTTCTGCTAATGCCCAAGGTATCGTTGCCGACAAATCCGCACCTGCACAGCAACAGCCTACCATCCTGCAAACAGGTAACGGCATACCGCAGGTCAATATTCAAACCCCTACTTCGGCAGGGGTTTCTGTTAATCAATATGCCCAGTTTGATGTGGGTAATCGCGGGGCGATTTTAAACAACAGCCGCAGCAACACCCAAACACAGCTAGGCGGTTGGATTCAAGGCAATCCTTGGTTGGCAAGGGGCGAAGCACGTGTGGTTGTAAACCAAATCAACAGCAGCCATTCTTCACAACTGAATGGCTATATTGAAGTGGGCGGACGACGTGCAGAAGTCGTTATTGCCAATCCGGCAGGGATTGCAGTCAATGGTGGTGGTTTTATCAATGCTTCCCGTGCCACTTTGACGACAGGTGAGCCACAATATCAAACAGGCGCATTAACAGGCTTTCAGGTTCGTTCGGGTCATATTGCGATCACGGGACACGGTTTGGATGCCCGTGATACCGATTTCACGCAGATATTGAGCCATGCGGTTAAGATTGATGGGCCTGTGTGGGGTAAAGATGTGCGTGTGTCGGCAGGGAAAAATGATGTCTCAGCTGATGGCTCTATCCAGTCTTCACACTCCCCTGCTACGAATATAAATTCCGACAACTCACTGTATGCCATCGATACAGGGGCATTGGGCGGTATGTATGCCGGTAAGATCACCCTGATCAGCACTGATCGTGATGCATCTGTGCGCAATCAGGGGCAATGGTTTGCCTCAGCCGGCAATGTGGCAGTGAATGCTGAGGGTAAACTGGTCAACACAGGCATGATTGCAGCGACGGGAGAAAATCATGCGGTTTCACTTCATGCCCGCAATGTTCATAATAGCGGTACGGTTGCCTCACAGGATGATGCCAATATTCACAGCCAGACGCTGGACAATTCAGGTACGGTCTTATCCTCAGGTCAATTGACTGTCCGTAATTTAGGCCGTCTGAAAAACCAAAACAACGGGACGATCCAGGCTGCCCGCTTAGATATGTCAACAGGTGGTTTGGACAACACAGGTAATATTACTCAAACAGGTTCACAAGCATTGGATTTGGTATCTGCCGGCAAATTCGATAACAGTGGCAAGATTGGTGTAAGTGACGTTCCACAGACCGGTTTGAATCCCAATCCATCAGTCATACCACAGATTCCGAGTACTGCAACAGGTTCAGGCAGCAGCACTGTCTCGGTATCTAAGCCTGGTTCAAACAATCCCGTTTCACCTACAGCACCTGCAAAAAACTACGCCGTAGGACGCATTCAAACAACAGGAGCATTTGACAATGCAGGATCAATCAATGCAGGTGGGCAAATTGACATTGCCGCCCAAAACGGTTTGGAAAATTCGGGTAGTCTGAATGCGGCTAAACTACGAGTATCAGGCGATTCATTTAACAATACGGTAAAAGGCAAACTCCAGGCACACGATCTGGCTGTTAACACTCAAACTGCTAAAAACAGCGGTCACTTATTAACTCAAACCGGAAAGATTGACAACCGTGAACTGCATAATGCCGGAGAAATTGCCGCCAACAATCTGACACTCATTCATTCGGGCAGCTTGAGCAATGATAAAAAAGGCAATATTCGAGCTGCACATTTACAGCTTGATACCGCCGGTTTACATAATGCAGGTAACATTCTTGCCGATAGTGGAACCGTTACCACCAAGAATAATCTTCGCAATACAGGAAAAGTTTCTGTTGCACGACTGAATACCGAAGGTCAGACTCTAGATAATACGCACGGACATATAGAGGCTGAAACGGTTAACATCCAAAGTCAGCAACTGACTAACCAAAGCGGCCATATTACTGCTACCGAACAACTGACTATCAATAGTCGAAATGTAGACAACCAAAACGGCAAACTCCTATCTGCAAACCAAGCACAATTAGCTGTTTCAGACGGCCTATACAACCAACATGGTGAAATTGCCACCAACCGGCAGTTGTCTATTCACGATAAAAATCAAAACACTTTGGCGTTAAACAATGCGGACGGCACGATTCAATCTGCCGGTAATGTATCGCTACAAGCCAAATCACTCGCCAACAATGGCACATTAACAGCCGGTAACAAACTGGATATTGCTTTGGCGGACGATTTCGTCGTAGAGCGCGACCTTACTGCAGGCAAACAATTAAATCTAAGCATAAAAGGCCGTCTGAAAAATACCCATACCCTACAAGCAGGCCATACGCTCAAACTCAATGCCGGCAATATAGATAACCAAGTTACAGGCAAAATTATTGGCGGAGAACAAACGGACATCACATCCGAACAACATGTTGACAACAGGGGCTTGATCAACAGCGACGGTTTGACCCACATCGGTGCAGGTCAAACCCTGACCAACACCGGGACAGGCAAAATCTATGGCAACCATATTGCCCTGGACGCGCAAATACTGCTTAACCGGGAAGAAACGACGGAAGGCAGTACCAAAGCGGGGACAATAGCTGCAAGGAAACGTTTGGATATTGGAGCGAAAGAGATTCATAACCAAGAAGGTGCCCTACTATCCAGCGAAGGTATTTTTGCCGTAGGTAATCGACTGGATGAACAACATCATGCGGCAGGCATGGCCGATACCTTTGTTAATGGCAGTGCCGGTTTGGAAGTACAAGGTGATGCATTGATGTCCGTTAGGAATATGCAGAATATCAATAATCACTTTAAAACAGAGACATACTTAGCCAAAGCGGAAAAGCAAGTCCGCGACTACACCGTACTGGGGCAAAATACCTACTATCAGGCAGGAAAAGACGGTTTATTCGACAACTCGCAAGGACAAAAAGACCAAACTACTGCTACGTTCCATTTAAAAAATGGTTCTCGTATTGAGGCCAACCAATGGCATGTCCGAGACTACCACATCGAGACTTATAAAGAACGCATCATCGAAAACCGGCCGGCACACATTACTGTGGGCGGTAATTTGACTGCCTCAGGTCAAAATTGGCTGAACAAAGACAGCCGGATTGTAGTAGGCGGGCGTATTATCACTGATGATTTAAACCAGAAAGAAATTACCAATCAAAGTACAACAGGCAAAGGTCGCACAGATGCTGTCGGCACACAGTGGGATTCAGTTACAAAAAAAGGATGGTACAGCGGTAGAAAAAGACAACGCCGTACTGAAAGAAACCATACTCCTTACCATGATACCCAACTATTTACCCACGACTTCGACACGCCTGTATCCGTCATCCAACAGAATGCCGCCTCCCCTTCCTTTCAACCCGCTGCATCTGCAATCAAACTGATTGACGGAGTATCCACAGCAGCCGTCAATGGTCAGCGCATCCATACCGGTAATGTGGTCTCGTTAAATAACGCTACTGTTACTCTGCCTAACAGCAGCCTCTATACCACCCATCCTGACAATAAAGGCTGGTTGATTGAAACCGATCCTCAATTTGCAGACTACCGCCGCTGGTTGGGCAGCGACTACATGTTGCAACAACTGCAATTGGACACCAATCATCTACACAAACGGCTAGGCGACGGCTACTACGAACAAAAACTTGTTAATGAACAAATCCACCAGTTAACAGGCTACCGCCGACTCGACGGCTACAGGAGTGATGAAGAACAATTCAAAGCTCTGATGGACAACGGCCTTACTGCTGCCAAAACATTCGGTCTCACCCCAGGTATCGCCTTGAGTTCAGAGCAAATTGCCCGCTTAACTTCAGATATCGTTTGGATGGAAAATCAAACCGTCACCCTGTCTGACGGTTCGACTCAAACCGTACTGGTTCCTAAAGTCTATGCCCTGGCGCGCAAAGGTGATCTCAATACCTCCGGCGGCCTGATTAGTGCCGAACAAGTCTTACTTAAACTGCAAAACGGCAACCTGACTAACAGAGGTACCATTGCGGGGCGGCAGGCCGTACTCATCCAGGCACGGAATATTAACAGCAACGGCAACATTCAAGCCGACCAAATCGGCTTAAAAGCTGAAAAAAGTATCAATATCGACGGCGGGCAGGTACAAGCAGGCAGACTGCTGACTGCCCAAGCGCAAAATATCAACCTTAACGGTACAACCCAAACTTCCGGTAATGAACGTAACGGCAATACCGCCATCGACCGTATGGCCGGCATTAACGTGGTCGGAAGCTATACTGAACAAGTAGATAACAGAACTTCAGACGGCATCCTATCCCTGCATGCCGGCAACGATATCAACCTCAATGCGGCCGCCGTCTCTAACCAAGTTAAAGGCGGCACTACCCAAATTACCGCCGGCAATAATCTCAACCTCGGCACCATTCATACCGAACATCGCGAAGCCTATGGTGCATTAGATGACGAGAACCATCGCCATGTCCGCCAAAGTACCGAAGTCGGCAGCAGTATCCGCACGCAAAACGGCGCACTGCTTAGAGCCGGTAACGACTTAAAAATCCGCCAAGGCGAACTAGAGGCCGAAGAAGGCAAAACCGACCTTGCCGCGGGACGTGATGTCACTATCAGCGAAGGACGCCAAATAACCGAACTGGACACCTCGGTAAGCGTAAAAAGCAAAGGCATCCTTTCCAGTACCAAAACACAGGACCGCTACCGCTTCAGTCATGATGAAGCAGTCGGCAGTAACATCGGCAGCGGCAAAATGATTGTTGCAGCCGGGCAGGATATCAATGTACGCGGCAGCAACCTTATTTCTGATAAGGGCACTGTTTTAAAAGCAGGTAGAGACATCCAGCTAGAAGCAGCTTCTAATCGCCATTTTGATGCTGAAACACACGAATATAAAAAATCGGGTCTGAGCGGAGGTTTCCGCGATGGTGTTTTAAGTGTCGGATACACTAAAGCTTCCACAAAATCCAACCAAGACCAAACTGTCACCACCCTGACAAACTCCCAAGTCGGTAGTAAACAAGGTAATACCGTAGTTGTTGCCGAACGAACCCTAAACACCAAAGCTGCGATACTGGCATCAGGTAGCGATATGCACCTACAGGGACGTGATGTTGCTTTAAATGCAGGGTACACGGAAACAAATAACAACAACGATATCGAACAAAAACAATCAGGTCTATCCATGGGCATAACCCTGAATCCCATTGATGCTGCCAAAGCTAATTACAAACGCAATATGCAAGGCAGTGGCTACAGCAATAGCATAGTGGGTAAGACCTTGCAACGCGCCGATGCCGGAGCAAAGGCATCCACAGCAGCTTTTACTCCTATCGTCATCAACGGTGGTCGCCAAAAAACTACGGAAAATCGTCATCAAGAAGATACGCAAGCAGTGGTAACGGCCGTTTCTGCGCAAGGCAACCTAAATATTGTTGCCGACGGCGGCAGTATCAGAAGTGAAGGGACAAAACTGACTGCCGAACGCGATATCCTGCTTTCGGCAACAGAAAGTATAACGTTGGATGTTGCCCGCAACACTGCCGATCAACACGGTTCCCGTAAGCGCAGCGGCTTCAGTATAGATAACCGAGAATTGATTCCGGCAGGGACGTTTAATGACCGTGGCAATGCACAGGGCAATCTCGATAAAGCCATCGGCACACAATTGTCCGCGGGTGGTATGGCCGTATTACAAGCGCAAAAGGCGGATATCAACATCTTCGGTAGCAGCGTTGCCGCGCAAGATGATACTACCTTGTCTGCCGGCCGTAATATCAATATCCGTTCCAGCCAAAACAATCAAACCAAATCAGAACGTCAAATCACCAGTGGCATCGGCACTGCGGTAATTTCCGATACCGAACACTTTGCCGGGTGGATGAAAAACCGGAAAGATAGTAACAGTAATCAAGTTGAACAGATTAAATCCCAAGTTGGGAGCTTGGGCGGCAACGTCAATATGCAGGCTGGTGGCAACTATACCCAACAGGTTGCCAATGTGGTGGCCGTCAAAGACATCAATATTACAGCAAAAAGCGTTGAGATTCTGGCTGACCACAATCGCAACAACAGCCACCAATCCGAGCGCGACGTTAAAATTGGCACCTTTGCCAAGGTATCTTCTCCACTGATCGACCTGGTAAACGCTGCCGAAGGCGCGGTGAAGAGTAAAGCAGACGACCGCACGCAGGCGCTGCAAACACTGGCTGCAGGTGCACAAGCTTATTCTACCTACAATACCGCTACCAGCGGCGGTGCATTAGCCAAAGCAGAAGTAGGTTTCGGCTTTAAAACTGCCAACAGCAGCCAAGACCAAAGCCAAAACCATAGCCAAGCCAATGTTTTGAATGCCGGTGGTAACCTCAATATCCGTTCTACCGAAGGTAACATCCACCTTCAAAACACCCAAGCACAAGCGGCTGAAACCCTCCGCTTAGATTCAGCCAAAGATTTGATACTCGAATCTGGCCAATCTTCCCAATCCGCCGATGGAAAAAATAGCAGCCTTGGTGCATCAGTGGGTGTAGGCGTCTCCGTAGGCGCGCAAACCGGTGTTTATGCTTATGGCGAAGTGGGTGGCAGCAAAGGTAAAAACCATTATCTTGCCCAAACACACGATCACACGACCCTCCAAGCTAATAAAATCGAATTGGCAAGCAAAGGTGATACCACTCTCAAAGGGGCTACAGCCACTGCCGGCCGCATTGATGCCGATGTAAAAGGCCGTCTGAACATCGAAAGTGTTCAAGACCATACCGAACAGGACAACAAACAAACCGCCGCCGGCGTACGTGTACAAGTTTCCTTGGGCACCGCCTGGGAGGCTTCGGGCAACTTCAACCAAAGCAAAGCTTCGGGCAGCAGTGACAGTGCGGCTATCCAATCCGGACTTTTTGCAGGAGAAGGCGGCTACCACATCGAGGCCGACAGCATCCACCTAAAAGGCGGAGCCATTACCTCTACCGCGCCGAAGGAGCAAAATGAATTAACTGCCAAACGTCTTACTTTTGAAAATATTCAAAACCAAAGCAGTTATAGCGCATCCAATGTCAGCTTGAGCGGCAGTTACGGTAGCGACAGCCCCTCTGAAACCCCCGACAACGCCGACTTCCGTCAAACAAACTTAGGTAAAGCATTTGCACGCTCTGCAGGCAAAAATGGTACCGACTTCAACCCCGGCTTGCCGCAATATGAAAAAGGCGGCGACAACAGCACCACCTATGCTACCCTGAGCGAAGGCCGTCTGAACATCGGCGGCAAAGAAACCACCACGCAAGAACTGGGTATCAATAGTGACAGCAGTAACGCACACCGTGCTGTTGCGGCTCTGCCCGATTTAGCCAAGATTACTGAAAAGCAACAGATTATAGCTAAAGCAACTTCCGATATAGTATCCGCTGCGCACACTTTCAGCAGCAACCGCCAAAAAACCGCTGCAGAAAATAAAGCCAAAGCCGAAGCGGAGTTCGAAGGCCGTCTGAAAGCCCAAAATGACGGCAGCTATGAAGCCTACGCCAAACTGGACGAAACCGGACGGCAAAATATTCTCATCAACTCCTCAGAAGCCTATCGCAAAGCCGATGCCGAAGCCCAAAATTGGGGGGTGGGAGGTAAACACAGCCGCGCCCTTAATGCCGGCATCACCCTCGCGACCGGTCTGCTTGGTGGTCAAAGCGGGTTGCAAAGCGCAGTCAATGCCGCTGCGCCCTATGCCTCCGAAGCAATAGGTAGGACATTCGGTCACGGTGAAAACAAAAACGAAACCGCCCAGGCAATCGGACATTTCCTTTTAGGAGCAGCTATCGCCCGCGTCAACGGTGGTAATTTTGCTGCCGGCGGCTCGGCAGCAGTTGCAGCTGAAAAGGCGGCGGAACATCTTGCCCAACGGTATAACGATGGTAAAACCGCAATTGATCCGCAAACAGGCGAGTTCAATGCCAACCTGCTGCCGGAACATATCAAAGAGGAAATCAAATCGAAGAGCGGGGTGATTGCATCGCTGACGGGCGCGGCCGTAGGCGGCACGCCGGTAGACGCGCAAACCGGAGGTGCGGTCGGGCAGAATGCGGTGGAAAA
>POWY01000027.1 GCA_003044455.1 Neisseria bergeri
GAGAATGAGATAACAGAGATAGAATGGATAAAACCCGTAAAGCCCGCAATATCATTTGGCAAAATACCTACAGCTTGGGTGTCGGCTGTGTTTTTGCCCTCGCGTTTGGCATTTTCAGCAACGGCTATCATGCAGTTTCGATGTTTGTTAAATACAACTTTGTACAGAGTGCGGTTCATAGTAAGGGCTTTCTTAATAATATTTTTATCCGAATGCGCCGTAAAACTTCGCCGTTCACGGCGGAGATATCAGGCACGGACTGCAAAGCAGTCCTAAAAACATTGAATTTCAGTCAGGCGTATTTTGCTGCTCAATATATTGTCGAATAATGGAAATAGATGCACCACCACAACTACCTGCAAAATAAGACGGCGACCACAACGCACCACCCCAAAGTTTCTCACGAATACCGGGATAATTTTTTTGCCTAATCATACGACTAGATACACCTTTCAAGCTGTTCACGAGTTTTGAAATAGATACTTTGGGTGGATAGTTTACAAGCAAATGAACATGGTCATTTTCACCGTCAAATTCCACTAGTTGTGCCTCAAAATCGGTGCAAACGCTTTCAAAAATTTGTCGCATATCGTCTAAAATTTCTTTTGTGAACACTTTTCGGCGGTATTTTGCGACAAAGACTAAATGAACATGTAAGTTAAAAACAACGTGTCTACCACGTCTTAAATCAGTTTCTTTTCCATAGACCAAGTGTAGAATAATCAAAAATTCCATTATCTACGAAACCATGCAAATACTCAAAGCGTTCAAATTTGAATTGATGCCAAACGGCGCACAAATCCGCAGACTTAAGCAGTTTTGCGGTTGTTCCCGTTTTGTATTCAATCGCGCTTTGGCGTATCAAAATGAACAGTACGAAGCAGATAAATCATTCAAATTCAGTTACAACAAAATCGCGAATTTGTTGCCTGAATGGAAACGTGAATTAACTTGGCTAAAAGATTGCCACAGTCAGGTTTTGCAGCAAGCTTTGAAAGATTTAGAAAGCTCATTCAAAAACTTCTTCGCCAAACGTTCGGACTTTCCAAAATTCAAACGCAAGGGCGAAAAAGACAGTTTCAGATTTCCGCAAGGCTGTAAACTGGAACAACAAAATAACCGCATCTATCTGCCCAAAATCGGTTGGATACGTTATCGCAACAGCCGTGCCATTGTCGGCGAAATGAAGAACGTAACCGTCAGACGAAAATGCGGTAAGTGGTATATCTCCGTTCAAACAGAATTTGAACAAAAAACACCGCAACCCAAAGGCGGAGAAATCGGTATCGATATGGGCATCGTGCGCTTCGCTACGCTATCCAACGGCGAACATTTTGAGCCGATTAACGCATTCAAAAACCTTAAAGGCAAACTGGCAAAACTACAACGCCGACTTAAAAACAAGGTTAAATTTAGCCAAAACTGGCAGAAATTAAAGGCGAAAATCGCCAAATTGCACCACAAAATCAGCAATATCCGTAAAAACTACTTGCACCAAATCAGCAGCCAAATCAGCCAAAGCCACGCGATTGTGTATGTTGAAGATTTGCAGGTAACAAACATGTCCAAATCCGCCAAAGGAGATATTGAACAGTACGGTAAAAACGTGAAACAGAAATCAGGTTTGAACCGGATGATACTGGATCAGTCTTGGTTTGAGTTCAGACGGCAGTTGGATTACAAATTATTGTGGAATGGCGGACATCTGGTTGCCGTACCGCCGCAAAATACCAGTCGAACCTGTCCTTGTTGCGGTTATACCGCAAAGGAAAACCGCCAAACGCAGGCTGATTTCGAATGCGTAGAATGCGGCTATACAGAAAATGCGGATGTGGTTGGGGCGATAAATATATTACGACGCGGTCAGGAAATCTTGGCGGCGCAATAATCAGTCAAATCAGGGCAGGACATGCCCGTAGCGCGTGTGAAGTGAACAATGCGGTAAGGTTGTCAGCAGCACGAACCCGCCAAAGCGGGTTGGCAGAACACCGCCGACCGCAGTAGGAATCCCCCGCCCTTTAGGCGGGGGAGGATGTCAAAATCGTAAATTAGATTAATTTTTAGGGGCTGACGTAGATTAGCAGTTATGCCAGGCTACGAAAATAAAGATAACCAATTGTAAATTAAACAATAGAGTTCAAAAGAAACTGCTTGAATTTTTCGTACTCCAAGCTACCACCCGTTCCGCTGCCGATATTTTGACTGTTCCGCCTCCATCGAATGGGGGGCAGCGACAATGCGCCGACCTCGCGGTCTTCAGACGGCATAGCTGCGTAATCGTTCATGGTACATCCTTATTGTGCCGAAATTGCAATCTTCTATTGTAGCGTAAAGCAGGTTCAATTGGTTTCCGTACCGCAAAACAGGTAGAATGCGTGATCTGCCGGGTTAAATACCTTCCTCAACCATCACAGTTAACATAGGAAATAATCTGGCAATCTGAGAATCGGCAATCCACCTGTTTGTCCCTTCTGTCCTAAGCATACCTGAATCTTTAACCCAAATTGTTCCATCCTTATCCTTAAAACGTGTGCCATTAGAAATCTTTTCCCATTCGGTTAAAACGACTTTTGCATTTTTGTTTTCAGGATTTTTGACCCCATTATCTTTAGCCGCATCTTCAAATCCCCAACGTTCCTCTACGGCTTTTTTCAGAATATTCAGCCTATGGGCTTTAGTCACGTTCTGACCTTTTGCAATGAGCGAAGCGATATATGCTTCCGCCCTGCCCCGTATCGTTCCGGCTTCCAAATCAGTCATTCCGGCAAAAAGTTCCGATTGATTTTCAAGAGGGATGTCTTTCAACCCTATTTTATGTAGGATTGAGAATGTAAAACCTACAATTTTTCGTCCTTCTTTATGCTGCTCGTAGGTAATGGAAATATCCGTTTTATCATTGATCTGCTTGATGGCGAAATCCAAAACCTTACGTTTGAATAGCTCCATTTTTTGATACTCGTCAGGCATCACACCCAAACGTTCGCGCAACTCCATTGTACTGAACATCGGTGTCTTACTGGCTGCACGCCATGAAATAATAATTTCGTAGAGCCGCACCGCGTATTTACTGCTCAACGATGAGACCTGATCAAGCTCGTAGCTTGTGAAGTTTTTTTCTAGCATCGTAATCAAAGGGGCAACATTTGGTGCAAAAACTAACTCTACCGTTGCCTGTTGTTCAATATAGGCAACCTGAGATACCCACCTTGTCCGTACTACCTTTTCCCCTTTTGGTGTTTTTTCGATAAAACTGAATTGGCGTTCAAAAAGGTTGTTACAGGCATCTTTCAAAGCCTTATACGCCGTATTGCGGTTGGTATGGAAATTATTCATGTAACTGCTGGCTGTAATGGTCAACCTGTCGTTTGCGGTAATCCCCTTTCCCGTAGTCCTAGCCTCAATAATGGACAACAGTATTAACCTCTGCTCCACCAGTTCGAGATTGTAGCTGGCATTGATTAACGCATTGTCTTTAACAACAAGATTTTTGACAGCCATAACAGATGGTTCCGCTAAATAAAAACAATATGCTACCTTTGTATGATTAGGGTGTCAAATGATCGGTTGATTCTTGAACCTTATGCACGCTAAAAGGTGTGATATACCTGCAAAACGGTGTGCCATTTCCCGACAGACGGTGCTGCATTGCACGGTAAACGGTGTCAAAGAAAACGACAAACGGTATGATATTGCCCGATAAACGGTATGATATTGCCCGATAAACGGTGTGATATATCCTGACTTACAACAGCAATATCTTTGAAATTCAATATATTCTTTTGAAATATACAGACCGAAAAGAAAAAGGGGTTAAAAGACTAAAATGAAAAACTCACTCTATTTTTTTGTTATTCAAGGGTTAAACCCAAGACTGTTGCACGCCAAACGGTGTTATATAAGTTTTTAAAGGGCAACACATAAAGCATCATCCTGATTTAGAAAGGAACGAATGTCCAAGCGACGGGTTTCAACCGGTAAGGAATTTTGCACACCAAAAGGTGTGATATTGAGGGTGTTTATACAGAATTTATTATAAAAATATATACATATCAATATATTAAAATAGCAGCATAAGTGAATTTTTTAAGCACGAAAAACGGTGTTATATCTTTGGCTGAAATCACATCTGCAAGACAATCAATCCGTAACCTTACATTAAAAGGCACGCTGCTATGTGTGCTGCCCTTATTTTTGAGGACATTCATTAACGCCTTCTTACCGGTACTTGGACATTCGTCCTACGTGTTAACGGCCGACCACACCTACAGGTAGGGTTCCAGCTAACAAAAGTTTTTGATGAAATTTAGCACATCGTATGGTGTGATATTGAAGGCAGTATTGCCGATTATTTAGAATAAAATCTATATACATCAATTAATTAAATTAATAACTAGGGGAAATTCTTCAAGCACGATAAATGGTGTTATATCAATGTCAGATATGTTGTTCACAGCTTGTTTTACACGAAAACAGGTGTGATATTTCTATTTTCCCATCTGTTTAGTCTTGCACGCCAAAAGGTGCGATATACCTGCAAAACGGTGTGCCATTTCCCGACAGACGGTGCTGAATTGCACGGCAAACGGTGTCAAATAAAACGACAAACGGTGTGATGTTGCCCGATAAACGGTGTGATATATACCATGATGGCGAGAAAATCCATTTAAATACAGAACACTAGACAAATAAAAAAGCTGCTAAAAAAAAGAAAAGGTGTTAAAAGACTAAAATTAAAAAATAACTCCTATTCTTTATTTTTTAATGTAGGCAAACGAAAAGGAATCATGTATTTCATGATTCCTTCTTAAACCCTATATCAACCTAATATCAAAACACAGCCAAGATTAATTTGAAAGATACGCAAAATTTTAAATTTGTCGATAATCCGTTCTTGTAACTACAAAAAAACATCACACAATCTGATTATGCGGTAGTTTTTATTCGCAACTTACCACTAGACGTTCAAGCAAACCATCCGATACGATGTACTCTAAGGTATATCCATCTTTGAATTGGGTAGTTAGAAACCCACGAATAGACAAAACTTTCAAATCCTTTCGGACGGTGACATCCGATAGTCCGTGTTCGCCCATCAGAAGGCTGACAGTGAATATCTTTGAATGGTATTCAACCAGTTACCTCAGAATATTCAACTGCCTTGCACTCAAATCCGTTATCGGATCTCCAACTATCGTCTGCAATAGGTTTTCTGGATGCTTACGGTGCAATAGAGGGAATGTTAGAGGCTTGATTATTTTCATTAGCCTCCAATACTCGTACTCGGATTTCAGCTTCCGTTTCGTTCCAAATACTCTCTGACGGCTTGAGCAACCATATCGTTTTGGGTGATACCGTGTCTTGCACAATGAATTTTAACCCTGACGTGCATGGAAACGGGGATGGGGACGGTAAGGCGAGCCTGACGCTCTTCCATTGTATTAAAGTTCGGTTTTTCTTCTTGAGGTTGAGGGGATTGTTCCGTCGGTTTTTCATCTTCTGCCGTATTGCCGGACAGCCAAGCAGACATATCTTTTTCTTTAACAGCCATTTATTTGTCCTTTCTTAAAGCAAGAATTTCATTAACAAGGTTTTCTATTTCAGTTACGGCAGGAGAGCGTGGATCGACTTCCCGGACGGACAAACCCCTTGTTCCGGCATCTGCAAAAATAGCTCGGGAAGAGATAAGTGTGTCGAAAAAAGACCAATCTTTCTCTTTAATATCCTGAAAGATGCCCTTTGCAACCTTGGTGTTTTTGGCAAAAGCATTGAAACAGATTGCGGAGATAATAGATGGTTTGAAATTCCGTGCCTCATCTACAAGTTCCTCCATTTCCTTGGTTGCCCATTCGTCGTATCCTGATGCCCGCATAGGCATCACGATAACATCACTGGTGATGATGATGTTTTTAGCCAAGGAAGTCATGCGGGGCGGGCCGTCGATAATAACGAAATCGTAGCCGTTTTCTTCCTGCATTTTGGGAATCTGCTGGGAAATGCTGGTATTGGGCATACCGATAACATTGTAGAGTAGGGGTTCGTCTTCAGGACGTTCACTGGCTCCGCGCATCGCCGTGCCTTGCGGGTCTGCATCTACAAACAGTGTTTTAAAACCACGATAGGCCAATTCTGCGGCAACATTGGTACTGACGGTCGTTTTACCTGTTCCGCCTTTCTGATTCAGAAAAGAAATAATCATCTTATAGACCTCTGTGTAGGGTGCAGGCAAGTGTACACCTCAAAATTAATTTAAATATATTATTTCATTAAAGCTAGTACATTGCAACTATAAATTTAGCAAAGTTATACGACTGTGAAACTGCGCAACTGCTAAAATGTAAAACAGCTAAACTGTGGAGAATATAAAAAAGAGAAGCTTGAAGGATTCTCTTTTAAATTACCTCCACAATTGCCATAATTGGCGCGTCCGTTTTATGAGCGTGTAACTAAGGCAGACACACTTAGCCTGTTGGCGGCTTTCAACAGGTTCAAACACATCGCCTTCAGGTGGCTTTGCGCGCTCACTTTGAGCAGACCAAAATAGGCTGCCCGGGCATAGCGGAACTTACGGTGCAGCGTCCCAAAGCTTTGTTCGACCACATAACGGGTCTTCGACAAATATCGGTTGCGTTTGGTTTGCACTTCCGTCAGCGGACGGTTGCGGCAGGCTTTGCGCATAATGCCGTCTAACAACTGATGCTCTTTCAGATGTTGCCGGTTTTCCTTACTGTCGTAGCCTTTGTCGGCAT
>POWY01000028.1 GCA_003044455.1 Neisseria bergeri
CCGGTTTGGCGGGGGCTTTGGGTGCGGGCGCGCCGACCGAAGCCTGGTCCTTCAGCTTCGCCAGCACCGCCGGGCCGATGCCCTTCACCTTCGTCAACTCGTCCACAGACTTGAACGCACCGTTTTGCGCGCGGTATTCCGCAATGGCCTTCGCCTTCGCCGGACCTATGCCCGGCAGCGCCTCCAACTCCTGCGGCGAAGCGGCATTGATGTTTACCGCCGCAAGGGAGAAGGCGCAGGAGAACAGCATACAGAACAGCACGAACATTTTCTTCATGGTTTTTCCTTTAAGGGTTGCAAACAATAAAACCGCATCCTGCGGACGATAAGGTTTGTCATTTTAAAATGAATACCCGGACGCTTCAAGCCCCGCATCCGCCCGAAGCCCGCATTTCCCGACCCGCTTTGCGGGTAAGGCAAAAACCCCCGAATAATCGGGGGTTTTCTGAAAGGGTGTTTGGCAGTGACCTACTTTCGCATGGAAGAACCACACTATCATCGGCGCTGAGTCGTTTCACGGTCCTGTTCGGGATGGGAAGGCGTGGGACCAACTCGCTATGGCCGCCAAACTTAAACTGTTACAAATCGGTAAAGCCTTAATCAATATATTCGGTAATGACTGAATCAGTCAGTAAGCTTTTCATTTGAAGTCCTTCAAATGATAGAGTCAAGCCTCACGGGCAATTAGTATGGGTTAGCTTCACGCGTTACCGCGCTTCCACACCCCACCTATCAACGTCCTGGTCTCGAACGACCCTTTAGTGCGGTTAAACCGCAGGGGAAGTCTCATCTTCAGGCGAGTTTCGCGCTTAGATGCTTTCAGCGCTTATCTCTTCCGAACTTAGCTACCCGGCTATGCAACTGGCGTTACAACCGGTACACCAGAGGTTCGTCCACTCCGGTCCTCTCGTACTAGGAGCAGCCCCCGTCAAACTTCCAACGCCCACTGCAGATAGGGACCAAACTGTCTCACGACGTTTTAAACCCAGCTCACGTACCACTTTAAATGGCGAACAGCCATACCCTTGGGACCGACTACAGCCCCAGGATGTGATGAGCCGACATCGAGGTGCCAAACTCCGCCGTCGATATGAACTCTTGGGCGGAATCAGCCTGTTATCCCCGGAGTACCTTTTATCCGTTGAGCGATGGCCCTTCCATACAGAACCACCGGATCACTATGTCCTGCTTTCGCACCTGCTCGACTTGTCGGTCTCGCAGTTAAGCTACCTTTTGCCATTGCACTATCAGTCCGATTTCCGACCGGACCTAGGTAACCTTCGAACTCCTCCGTTACTCTTTGGGAGGAGACCGCCCCAGTCAAACTGCCTACCATGCACGGTCCCCGACCCGGATTACGGGTCTGGGTTAGAACCTCAAAGACACCAGGGTGGTATTTCAAGGACGGCTCCACAGAGACTGGCGTCTCTGCTTCTAAGCCTCCCACCTATCCTACACAAGTGACTTCAAAGTCCAATGCAAAGCTACAGTAAAGGTTCACGGGGTCTTTCCGTCTAGCAGCGGGTAGATTGCATCTTCACAACCACTTCAACTTCGCTGAGTCTCGGGAGGAGACAGTGTGGCCATCGTTACGCCATTCGTGCGGGTCGGAACTTACCCGACAAGGAATTTCGCTACCTTAGGACCGTTATAGTTACGGCCGCCGTTTACTGGGGCTTCGATCCGATGCTCTCACATCTTCAATTAACCTTCCAGCACCGGGCAGGCGTCACACCCTATACGTCCACTTTCGTGTTAGCAGAGTGCTGTGTTTTTAATAAACAGTCGCAGCCACCTATTCTCTGCGACCCTCCTGGGCTTACGGAGCAAGTCCTTAACCTTAGAGGGCATACCTTCTCCCGAAGTTACGGTATCAATTTGCCGAGTTCCTTCTCCCGAGTTCTCTCAAGCGCCTTAGAATTCTCATCCTGCCCACCTGTGTCGGTTTGCGGTACGGTTCGATTCAAACTGAAGCTTAGTGGCTTTTCCTGGAAGCGTGGTATCGGTTACTTCGTGTCCGTAGACACTCGTCGTCACTTCTCGGTGTTAAGAAGACCCGGATTTGCCTAAGTCTTCCACCTACCGGCTTAAACAAGCTATTCCAACAGCTTGCCAACCTAACCTTCTCCGTCCCCACATCGCATTTGAATCAAGTACAGGAATATTAACCTGTTTCCCATCGACTACGCATTTCTGCCTCGCCTTAGGGGCCGACTCACCCTACGCCGATGAACGTTGCGTAGGAAACCTTGGGCTTTCGGCGAACGGGCTTTTCACCCGCTTTATCGCTACTCATGTCAACATTCGCACTTCTGATACCTCCAGCACACTTTACAATGCACCTTCATCGGCCTACAGAACGCTCCCCTACCATGCCGGTAAACCGGCATCCGCAGCTTCGGTTATAGATTTGAGCCCCGTTACATCTTCCGCGCAGGACGACTCGACCAGTGAGCTATTACGCTTTCTTTAAATGATGGCTGCTTCTAAGCCAACATCCTGGCTGTCTGGGCCTTCCCACTTCGTTTACCACTTAATCTATCATTTGGGACCTTAGCTGGCGGTCTGGGTTGTTTCCCTCTTGACAACGGACGTTAGCACCCGCTGTCTGTCTCCCGAGGAACCACTTGATGGTATTCTGAGTTTGCCATGGGTTGGTAAGTTGCAATAACCCCCTAGCCATAACAGTGCTTTACCCCCATCAGTGTCTTGCTCGAGGCACTACCTAAATAGTTTTCGGGGAGAACCAGCTATCTCCGAGTTTGTTTAGCCTTTCACCCCTATCCACAGCTCATCCCCGCATTTTGCAACATGCGTGGGTTCGGTCCTCCAGTACCTGTTACGGCACCTTCAACCTGGCCATGGATAGATCACTCGGTTTCGGGTCTACACCCAGCAACTGTTCGCCCTATTAAGACTCGGTTTCCCTACGCCTCCCCTATTCGGTTAAGCTCGCTACTGAATGTAAGTCGTTGACCCATTATACAAAAGGTACGCAGTCACACCACTAGGGTGCTCCCACTGTTTGTATGCATCAGGTTTCAGGTTCTATTTCACTCCCCTCCCGGGGTTCTTTTCGCCTTTCCCTCACGGTACTGGTTCACTATCGGTCGATGATGAGTATTTAGCCTTGGAGGATGGTCCCCCCATATTCAGACAGGATTTCACGTGTCCCGCCCTACTTTTCGTACGCTTAGTACCACTGTTGAGATTTCGAATACGGGACTATCACCCACTATGGTCAAGCTTCCCAGCTTGTTCTTCTATCTCGACAGTTATCACGTACAGGCTCCTCCGCGTTCGCTCGCCACTACTTGCGGAATCTCGGTTGATTTCTTTTCCTCCGGGTACTTAGATGGTTCAGTTCTCCGGGTTCGCTTCTCTAAGTCTATGTATTCAACTTAGGATACTGCACAGAATGCAGTGGGTTTCCCCATTCGGACATCGCGGGATCATAGCTTTATTGCCAGCTCCCCCGCGCTTTTCGCAGGCTTACACGTCCTTCGTCGCCTATCATCGCCAAGGCATCCACCTGATGCACTTATTCACTTGACTCTATCATTTCAAGAACTTCTTTGACTTCGTTTACCTACCCGTTGACTAGGGAAGTAAACTTGAAATTCCTACTTTGATAAAGCTTACTGCTTTGTTGTGTCTTAATCCTGCCTTTTGTGTTTCAGGATTAAGTCGATACAATCATCACCCAAATACTGTTTCGGTTTGCTTTTCCATGTTTTGACATTTGGAATCAACACCGGTTGCAACCGGTTTCGATTCGGCAAACCAACTTTTATTTGTTTGTTGATTTCGGCTTTCCAATTTGTTAAAGATCGATGCGTCGTTATTCTACTCCGCAAATCAAAATAAGTTGCTATAAAATATAAAAGTACACATAAAATAAAAGCAACAGGATTACTTTGATTTGCAAAGTTTTGGTGGAGGCAAACGGGATCGAACCGATGACCCCCTGCTTGCAAAGCAGGTGCTCTACCAACTGAGCTATGCCCCCCGTTCTTGGTGGGTCTGGGAGGACTTGAACCTCCGACCCCACGCTTATCAAGCGTGTGCTCTAACCAGCTGAGCTACAAACCCGGATTCTCTTCTTAAGCGAACCTTGCCTTCACTCAAGCTTCTTCCGCATCTTTTCAGTTTACCGATAAGTGTGAATGCCTAAAACCTCTTCTTTCTCTAGAAAGGAGGTGATCCAGCCGCAGGTTCCCCTACGGCTACCTTGTTACGACTTCACCCCAGTCATGAAGCATACCGTGGTAAGCGGGCTCCTTTCGGTTACCCTACCTACTTCTGGTATCCCCCACTCCCATGGTGTGACGGGCGGTGTGTACAAGACCCGGGAACGTATTCACCGCAGTATGCTGACCTGCGATTACTAGCGATTCCGACTTCATGCACTCGAGTTGCAGAGTGCAATCCGGACTACGATCGGTTTTGTGAGATTGGCTCCGCCTCGCGGCTTGGCTACCCTCTGTACCGACCATTGTATGACGTGTGAAGCCCTGGTCATAAGGGCCATGAGGACTTGACGTCATCCCCACCTTCCTCCGGCTTGTCACCGGCAGTCTCATTAGAGTGCCCAACCGAATGATGGCAACTAATGACAAGGGTTGCGCTCGTTGCGGGACTTAACCCAACATCTCACGACACGAGCTGACGACAGCCATGCAGCACCTGTGTTACGGCTCCCGAAGGCACTCCTCCGTCTCTGGAGGATTCCGTACATGTCAAGACCAGGTAAGGTTCTTCGCGTTGCATCGAATTAATCCACATCATCCACCGCTTGTGCGGGTCCCCGTCAATTCCTTTGAGTTTTAATCTTGCGACCGTACTCCCCAGGCGGTCAATTTCACGCGTTAGCTACGCTACCAAGCAATCAGGTTGCCCGACAGCTAATTGACATCGTTTAGGGCGTGGACTACCAGGGTATCTAATCCTGTTTGCTACCCACGCTTTCGGGCATGAACGTCAGTGTTATCCCAGGAGGCTGCCTTCGCCATCGGTATTCCTCCACATCTCTACGCATTTCACTGCTACACGTGGAATTCTACCTCCCTCTGACACACTCTAGTCACCCAGTTCAGAACGCAGTTCCCAGGTTGAGCCCGGGGATTTCACATCCTGCTTAAGTAACCGTCTGCGCCCGCTTTACGCCCAGTAATTCCGATTAACGCTCGCACCCTACGTATTACCGCGGCTGCTGGCACGTAGTTAGCCGGTGCTTATTCTTCAGGTACCGTCATCAGCCGCTGATATTAGCAACAGCCTTTTCTTCCCTGACAAAAGTCCTTTACAACCCGAAGGCCTTCTTCAGACACGCGGCATGGCTGGATCAGGCTTGCGCCCATTGTCCAAAATTCCCCACTGCTGCCTCCCGTAGGAGTCTGGGCCGTGTCTCAGTCCCAGTGTGGCGGATCATCCTCTCAGACCCGCTACTGATCGTCGCCTTGGTAGGCCTTTACCCCACCAACCAGCTAATCAGATATCGGCCGCTCGAATAGCGCAAGGCCCGAAGGTCCCCTGCTTTCCCTCTCAAGACGTATGCGGTATTAGCTGATCTTTCGATCAGTTATCCCCCACTACTCGGTACGTTCCGATATGTTACTCACCCGTTCGCCACTCGCCACCCAAGAAGCAAGCTTCTCTGTGCTGCCGTCCGACTTGCATGTGTAAAGCATGCCGCCAGCGTTCAATCTGAGCCAGGATCAAACTCTTATGTTCAATCTCTAACTTTTTAACTTCTGGTCTGCTTCAAAGAAACCGACAGGACAATGTTTAAAACATTATCTTGTCTGTCTTTTAAACAGTGTGAGGCTCAAGGCACTCACACTTATCGGTAATCTGTTTTGTTAAAGAGCGTT
>POWY01000029.1 GCA_003044455.1 Neisseria bergeri
ACCGCCGAATTTTTTAGCCAAAATAGTAGTCAAAGCGGCAGTCAGGGTGGTTTTACCATGGTCAACGTGACCGATGGTGCCAACGTTTACGTGCGGTTTGCTACGTTCGAATTTTTCCTTAGCCATGAGCTAATTCCTTTACATTAAAGATCGATTAAAGAACAATGCCGTCTGAAAAATCATTTCAGCCTTTCAGACGGCCTATTTGCCTGATTAGCCTTTACGGGCTTCAGTTACAGCAGCAGCTATGTGGGCAGGAGCTTCAGAATATTTCTTGAACTCCATAGAGTAAGTAGCGCGGCCTTGGGTTGCAGAACGCAGGTCAGTCGAGTAACCGAACATTTCTGCCAGAGGTACTTCGGCACGGACTTTTTTACCGCCGATACCGTCATCATCCATACCCAATACAACACCGCGACGGCGGTTCAAATCGCCCATTACGTCGCCCATATATTCTTCAGGGGTTTCCACTTCAACTGCCATAATCGGCTCAAGCAGGGCAGGATTGGCTTTACGCATACCTTCTTTGAAGGCTTGGGAAGCAGCCAATTCGAAGGCCAGTTGAGAAGAGTCGACATCGTGTGAAGAACCGAAAATCAAACGTACGCGCACGTCAACCACCGGGTAACCGGCAACGATACCGTTAGGCAATGTATCGCGGATACCCTTATCGACAGACGGAATAAATTCGCGAGGAATCACACCACCTTTAATTTCATCGATAAATTCGTAGCCCGCACCACCTGGTTCCATAGGTTCCATTTTGATCACAACGTGACCGTATTGACCTTTACCACCGGATTGTTTGGCGTGTTTGTATTCGGCTTCGACTTCTTTGCGGATGGTTTCGCGGTAAGCCACTTGAGGTGCACCGATATTCGCTTCCACGCCGAATTCGCGTTTCATACGGTCAACAATAATTTCCAAGTGCAGCTCACCCATACCGGAAATAATGGTTTGACCGGATTCCTCGTCTGTACGGACACGGAAAGAAGGGTCTTCCTTAGCCAGACGGTTCAGGGCGATACCCATTTTCTCTTGGTCGGCTTTGGTTTTCGGCTCAACGGCAATATGGATTACCGGCTCGGGGAATTCCATACGTTCCAAGATAATCGGCGCACTTTCCGCACACAAGGTTTCACCAGTAGTAACGTCTTTCAAACCGATAGCAGCTGCGATGTCGCCAGCGCGTACTTCTTCGATTTCAGTACGGTCTGCAGCAGTCATTTGTACCAAACGGCCGATACGTTCGCGAGTACCTTTTACTGAGTTCAATACGGTATCACCGGATTTCACAACGCCAGAGTAAACGCGGATAAAGGTCAATTGACCAACGTATTTGTCGTTCAACATTTTGAACGCCAATGCAGAGAATTTCTCTTCATCGCTGGCTTGACGGCTATCAGCTTCTTCAGTGTTAGGGTTAACACCTTGAACCGGAGGAATATCGGTAGGAGCAGGCAGCAATTCTACAACTGCGTCCAACATACGTTGAACACCTTTGTTTTTAAATGCAGAACCGCACAACATAGGTTGGATTTCACCTGCCAAAGTACGTTGACGCAACGCGCCTACGATTTCTTCTTCGGTCAGCTCATCGCCACCCAAGTATTTATCCATCAATTCTTCACTGGCTTCTGCTGCGGCTTCAATCATGTTTTGACGCCATTCCTCGGCAGTTTCAACCAATTCGGCAGGAATGTCGCCATAAGTAAAGGTCGTACCTTTATCGGCCTCATTCCAAATGATGGATTTCATTTTCAGCAGGTCAACAACACCGGTGAAACTGTCTTCTGCGCCTACCGGAATCACGATAGGTACTGGGTTTGCGCGCAAACGGGTTTTCATTTGCTCAACAACGCGGAAGAAGTTGGCACCTTGACGGTCCATTTTGTTTACAAATGCCAAGCGAGGTACTTGGTATTTGTTAGCTTGACGCCATACGGTTTCGGATTGAGGTTGAACACCACCCACCGCGCAGTAAACCATTACCGCGCCGTCCAATACACGCATAGAACGCTCTACCTCTACAGTAAAGTCAACGTGTCCCGGGGTGTCGATGATGTTGAAACGGTGCTCGGGGAACTGTTTCGCCATACCGGACCAGTAGGAAGTAACGGCAGCGGAGGTAATGGTAATACCGCGCTCTTGCTCTTGTTCCATGTAGTCGGTAGTAGCCGCACCGTCATGCACTTCGCCCAACTTGTGGGTCAAACCGGTGTAGAACAAAATACGTTCTGTCGTCGTGGTTTTACCCGCATCGATATGGGCGGAAATACCGATATTGCGGTACAGGCTGATCGGGGTCTTACGAGCCATTTTATTAGCCTTTCAAAATTAGAAACGGAAGTGAGAGAATGCTTTGTTGGCTTCAGCCATGCGATGTACTTCTTCACGTTTTTTCAACGCACCGCCGCGACCTTCGGACGCATCAATCAACTCGCCTGCCAAACGCAGGTCCATGGATTTCTCACCACGTTTGCGGGCCGCATCGCGAACCCAGCGCATTGCAAGAGCCAGACGGCGTGAAGGACGAACCTCAACAGGAACTTGGTAGTTTGCACCACCTACACGGCGGCTTTTCACTTCCACGATAGGTTTGGCGTTTGCAATGGCTTCGTTGAATACTTCGATTGCTGCTTTGCCGGTTTTTTTCTCAATTTGCTCCAGCGCACCGTAAACGATACGCTCGGCAACAGATTTTTTACCGTCAATCATCAATACGTTCATGAATTTAGTCAGCTCGACGCTGCCGAATTTAGGATCAGGCAGTACGTCGCGCTTAGGGACTTCTCTACGTCTTGGCATTTTAATTTCCTTTAATCTATTCAGTCGGGTCAATTCCCATGAATACCCAATTGAGTATTCACTTACTCGGCCGTTATTCAGCTTAGGCGGCCGACGTGCCTATTTAAGTCCCTGTAATTATTTAGGACGCTTAGCACCGTATTTAGAACGGGCTTGTTTACGGTCTTTAACACCTGCTGTATCCAAAGAACCGCGTACAGTGTGGTAACGCACACCCGGCAAGTCTTTTACACGACCGCCGCGAATCAGTACGACGCTGTGCTCTTGCAGGTTGTGGCCTTCACCGCCGATGTATGAAATGACTTCAAAACCGTTGGTCAGGCGAACTTTACATACTTTACGCAATGCAGAGTTAGGTTTTTTAGGGGTAGTCGTGTATACACGGGTGCATACGCCGCGTTTTTGCGGGCAAGCTTCCAGTGCAGGCACTTTATTTACGTACACAGGCTTTTGACGGCCTTTGCGTACCAATTGGTTGATAGTTGGCATATTTTCTCGTCCTGTTGAGTTAAATACTTGCCGACACCATGTCGGCAAGAGTGGAATTATATTTTTATTGCAAGCAGACAGTCAAGCATAACGACAAGAAGAAAGATGATTTTCTTGTTTGCCGATAAATATTTACCGACTTCCCTCACAATCAGTCGGACGGCTGAAGAAAATACTGTCAATACGTTTTTTCTATACTGACAAACCATTCCTTGCCGCTGCGCGAATAAAAGGCGAGCATATTGCTGTTGATCTTGTTGTAACGGAAATTTATTTGGGGTGTAAACCCTTTCCACGACAGTTTTTTATGCCATAAAGCCGCGCTCATCCGATATTCATCATCGCGCCGAGTAAAATTGTAAATTAATGTTGCAGGGGCTTTAAATATCCGTTTCGTGTAACCCGCACCCAACTTCAGTCCAAGACCGCCGTCTAATATTTTCACCGTACCCAAACTTACACCATAACGCCGTGAAGCCTGCTCTTTCTCCACAGTATTATCAAACATACCGCTAATACCTCCGTACAACTGCCAAGCCGGCATAGCGTAATAGCTGAACGTACTGCTGACTGAAATCGTTTTACTGTTGTAACGTTTTGCCAAATATCCGTCATAGTATTGTTTGCGGCCGTACTGGAGAGATTGGGTGCTGCGCCATTTTTCATTCAGACGGCGGCTGTAATCCAACGCAATACCCGTATTTGCCGTATAACGGTTATTACCCAGCCAGTTTTGTTCGACAAAGGGCCGGAATCCCCACTCTAGACGGTTATTCCGATAACGGTAGCCTACTTCGGCATGAAACGCCTGTTCGCTAAAATCCCGGGCATTCCAATAATGCACACCGGAACCGCTGATGCCTAAGCGGGCAAAGTGATTACCTGCAATATTAAACATCCGGTCAATACCCAGTTCGTACCTTATCCCGTTGGCGCGTTTGGGCAGGCTGTCTTCCGATTTTGTCCATTTCCGGCCGTTGAGGATGATGTTCCGTGAAGGGGAAGCATTGTTTACATTATCTGTTTGTTCGTAATTCACATTGAGCGAAGGATGCCACGCCTGCACCGCTTCCGCCTGACGGATATATTCCCGTGCAAGCTGCCGCATATCGGGCGGCAACGCCTCCTCGACCCGGTGCAACTGAACCAATGCCTCACGATATTGTTTGTCTTCAAACAGCATCACGCCCAAATCAAAACGGGGATAAACAAGGTCAGGCCTTTCTGACAACAACTCACGGTATAGATCGGCTGCCTCGCCCTGCCGCATCTCGCTGCGGTATAACGCGCCGAGGGCATAACGGTACAGCACCGTATCATATTGCGGCTGTTCGGCATATTGGGGCAACAGGCGTTTCAGTGCCGCCCAGTCCCGCGCCAACAACGCCCGATTAATCTGCATTCTCATCCGGTCGCCTCGAACATCGCCGCCTGCCGCACTTTTAGGGACTTCAGACGGCATTGCATCGCGAATCGGCGGCACATCCTCTGCAAACGGCAGGAGGGCGAGGCTTTCCCCTTCAGACGGCATCGTAGCCCGACTACCGACGTTAATCGGTTCGACAGGCACGCCGATATCCTCGGCAAACGTCGCCGAAGCGATTAGGTATCCCATAAAAAAGATATTTTTAGATTTCATCAATTTCATAACAAATTCAAATAAAATGCCCAGCAACGCCATTTCTCTTTTCGTATTGCACGGCCATTTATGTTCAGAGACCTTTGCAAAATTCCCCAAAATCCCCTAAATTCCCACCAAGACATTTAGGGGATTTTCCATGAGCACCTTCTTCCAGCAAACCGCACAAGCCATGATTGCCAAACACATCGACCGCTTCCCACTATTAAAGTTGGACCGGGTGATTGATTGGCAACCGATCGAACAATACCTGAATCGTCAAAGAACCCGTTACCTTAGAGACCACCGCGGCCGTCCCGCCTATCCCCTGTTGTCCATGTTCAAAGCCGTCCTGCTCGGACAATGGCACAGCCTCTCCGATC
>POWY01000030.1 GCA_003044455.1 Neisseria bergeri
GCCCAGTTCGTCAAAACGGCAAAATAGGTTGAAATCGGTGCGGGTGATGAGGCTGTGTTCGAGTTCGGGATCGGAGAGGCTGTGCCATTGTCCGAGCAGGACGGCTTTGAACATGGACAACAGGGGATAGGCGGGACGGCCGCGGTGGTCTCTAAGGTAACGGGTTCTTTGACGGTTCAGGTATTGTTCGATCGGCTGCCAATCAATCACCCGGTCCAACTTCAATAGTGGGAAGCGGTCGATGTGTTTGGCAATCATGGCTTGTGCGGTTTGCTGGAAGAAGGTGCTCATGGAAAATCCCCTAAATGTCTTGGTGGGAATTTAGGGGATTTTGAGGAATTTTGTAAAGGTCTCAGGCTAGAAAATGGATAAGAAAAGCAAAAGAAAAAAAATCTGACACATCAGATAATAACTTGATAAACGAAATTAAAAGCAATGAAGACTTCAAGCAATCTGTTGTATTGGTACTTAACTATTTAGAGCATGTAAGATTTTCTTTGGAGACTAAAAGAATAGATGAGAATTTATTTATTCGGGCGTTAGGAGAAACCATTATTGATATTGCCAAGAGATTTGAGCCGTACGCTAAAACACTTAGTGCTCAAACAGAGCAAGACTTAAAAGAATTAATTAATGAATTGGAATCAAAAAGATAAGATGTTAATGCTTTGGGTAAGTACAGGGTATGTGCCTTTGGGCACACATGCGTTGGTAGGTTATCTGCTTTTTGTCTTACGCCGTCTGAAAACCTAATTTTTCAGATGGCCTTAAAAGCCCATAGTCAAGTAAAAGTCGAGCATAAATGCCTGACCTACTAAAATCGTTTTCAAACAGGCATTGCCTATCTAATACCTGTTTTAAAACAATACGTTATTTTTCAGACGGCCTAAACGGCAAGTCGTTCTAAAACAAAAGTGCGGTTAAGATCCAAGGAATTTCCCCATGCGCAAACTGCAAAACACGCTCTATATTACCACCCAAGGCAGCTATCTGCATAAGGAGCGGGAGACGCTAGTGGTGGAGCAGGAGCGTAAGAAAGTGGCGCAGTTGCCGGTGCATTCTATCGGGCATATTTTCTGTTTTGGCAATGTGCTGGTATCGCCGTTTTTGTTGGGTTTTTGCGGTGAAAATAATGTGAATTTGGCGTTTTTTACCGAAAATGGACGTTTTTTGGGGCGGCTTCAGGGGCGGCAGAGCGGCAATGTGCTGTTACGTCGGGCGCAGTATCGGGTGTCGGAGCAAAATCCCGTGCCGATTGCGCGCAATATTATTGCGGCGAAGATTCGGGCGAGCCGGAAACGCGCAAGGGCGTGCGCTTTGAGCGGACGGTACACGTTTCGGCAGAAAAACCAGGCATCATCGGCGTGTTGGATTTGGTGGAAGTGGATACAAAAACAGGCCGTCTGAAACCCGTGGAATACAAACGTGGCAAGCCCAAACCCGACCCGATGGACGAAATCCAGCTTTGCGCCCAAGGCTTGTGCTTGGAAGAAATGACGGGGCAAACCGTTTCTGAGGGTGCGTTGTGGTATATGCAAACCCGCCGCCGTGTCCCCGCCATATTTTCAGACGACCTGCGCGCCCAAACACTCGCCACCATCGCCGCCGTGCGCGATCTCCTAAGCAGCGGCCAAACTCCGCCGCCCGACTACGGCAAACGCTGCAAAGCCTGCTCGCTGGTGGAAATTTGCCAGCCAGAGTTGTTGGGAAAGCGGGATAGGAGTGTGGGGTATGTGGAGGGGTTGTTTGGGGAGTGATTTGATATTTTGAAAAATAGAAATTTGGTGTTTCAAATCATAGACGATAAAATAAGCCCTAGGTATTTTTGCAAAAAGGGAAATCATGATGCCAATTAAAATTTATCATATTGTGCATGTGAATAGATTAATTTCTATTCTTGATGATGAGGGACTATTGAGTGATGCTGTTATTAGTCAACGTGTAAATAATGGATCAATGATTGGACTTAGTAACATCAAACAACGTCGGTTACATGAGTTAACATTAAATAGTTATCCTGATTTGCATGTTGGAGACTGTGTGCCATTCTATTTTTGCCCACGTTCAGTCATGCTTTATTTGATTCATCGTAGACATCCTGAATTAGCATATCAGGGGGGGCAAGAACCCATTATTCATTTACAGGCTGATTTTAATCAGGTCATTGCATGGGCGAATATTCAAGATCCACCTATTCGTTGGGCTTTTACTAGTTCAAATGCAGGTTCTTATTATTTTGAAGATTTTAATAACGTAAATGATTTAAATCAGATTGATTGGCAGGCTGTTCAAGCTCGTAACTGGCAAGGACAAAAAGAAGGAAAACAAGCAGAATTTCTACTAGAAAATAAATTTCCTTGGAATTTAATAGAACATATTGGAGTACATCCAAGCCATTACACACAAGTTGTGAATGCACTGCGAGGACAACAGCATCAACCACAAGTAACCATAGAGCCTACTTGGTATTACTAACAGGAGATTTATCATGATTGAATTTAAAACAGGCGATATTTTTGAGAGTGATGCTGAAGCTTTAGTAAATACCGTAAATTGCGTTGGAATTATGGGGCGTGGTATTGCATTACAATTTAAAAATAAATATCCAGAAAATTTTAGAGCGTATCAGCAAGCGTGTAAGCAAGAAATGTTAAAACCCGGGAAAATGTTTGTTTTTGAAACAGAGCAGCTTGTATTACCTAAATGGATTATTAATTTCCCCACTAAACGACATTGGCGAGGGAAAAGCCGTATTGAAGACATTGAAAGCGGACTGATTGACTTGGTAAATGTAATCCAAGAAAAAAATATTCATTCCATTGCAATTCCGCCGTTAGGAGCTGGCTTAGGTGGATTGGATTGGGAGCAAGTACGTTCGTATATTGAGAATGCACTTAGTCATGTTAAGAATGTAAAAATTTTTGTATATGAGCCAAATGGCGCACCTGAAAGTAGCAAAATAAAACATTCTACAAAAATTCCAGAAATGACTGCTGGGAGAGCTGCCTTAATTGAATTGATGAGTCGCTATTTAAAGGGATTATTAGATCCATATATTTCATTATTAGAAGTACATAAGTTAATGTATTTTATGCAGGAATCTGGCGAAAATCTTCGTTTGAAATATGTTAAACATCATTATGGCCCTTATGCTGATAACTTACGACATGTTTTAAAAGCAATTGAAGGTTATTTTATTTCTGGATACGCTGATGGTGGTGATATGCCTAATAAACCATTAACACTTGTACCAGGAGCAGTAGAAGATGCACAACAATTTCTATCTAATCATTCCAATAGTTATGCCAATTTTGAGAAAGTTACTGAATTAGTTGATGGATTTGAGTCATCATATGGTTTGGAATTACTGGCAACAGTTCATTGGTTAGCTAAAAAAGAAGGAATTACAGAAAAAGATAATTTAATAAAAAACATTCACCAATGGAACGAACATAAAAAGGTGTTTACTCCTAGACAAATTGATATTGCTTATGATCGTCTATTAGATAAAGGATGGATTTAAAATTAGCTTGATTTAGCTTAATCGATAATCTTCAGATGGCCCCAAAAACTGCGGCCAAAATCCAAGGAGTTCCCCATGCGCAAACTGCAAAACACGCTCTATATTACCACCCAAGGCAGCTATCTGCATAGGGAGCGTGAGACACTGGTGGTGGAACAGGAGCGTAAGAAGGTAGCGCAGTTGCCGGTGCATTCCATCGGGCATATTTTCTTTTTTGGGAATGTGTTGGTGTCGCCGTTTTTACTGGGGTTTTGTGGCGAAAATAATGTGAATTTGGCGTTTTTTACGGAAAACGGTCATTTCTTGGGGCGACTTCAGGGACGGCAGAGCGGCAATGTGCTGCTGCGTCGGGCGCAGTATCGGGTGTCGGAGCAAAGTCCTACGCCGATTGCGCGCAATATCATTGCGGCAAAGATTCGGGCGAACCGGAAACGCGCAAGGGCGTGCGCTTTGAGCGGACCGTGCATGTATTGGCGGAGAAACTGGGTATCAGCGGTGTGTTGGATTTGGTGGAAGTGGACACGAAAACAGGCCGAGACCTTTGCAAAATTCCCCAAAATCCCCTAAATTCCCACCAAGACATTTAGGGGATTTTCCATGAGCACCTTCTTCCAGCAAACCGCACAAGCCATGATTGCCAAACACATCGACCGCTTCCCACTATTAAAGTTGGACCGGGTGATTGATTGGCAACCGATCGAACAATACCTGAATCGTCAAAGAACCCGTTACCTTAGAGACCACCGCGGCCGTCCCGCCTATCCCCTGTTGTCCATGTTCAAAGCCGTCCTGCTCGGACAATGGCACAGCCTCTCCGATC
>POWY01000031.1 GCA_003044455.1 Neisseria bergeri
GCCCAGTTCGTCAAAACGGCAAAATAGGTTGAAATCGGTGCGGGTGATGAGGCTGTGTTCGAGTTCGGGATCGGAGAGGCTGTGCCATTGTCCGAGCAGGACGGCTTTGAACATGGACAACAGGGGATAGGCGGGACGGCCGCGGTGGTCTCGGAGGTAACGGGTTCTTTGACGATTCAGGTATTGTTCGATCGGCTGCCAATCAATCACTTGATCCAACTTCAATAGTGGGAAGCGGTCGATGTGTTTGGCAATCATGGCTTGGGCGGTTTGCCGGAAGAAGGTGCCCATGAGAAATCCCCTAAATGTCTTGGTGGGAATTTAGGGGATTTTGGGGAATTTTGCAAAGGTCTCAGTTGGTCGTGCAGGTCGTAGAAATAGTTCTGCACTTCGCCGTCGGCCGGTTCGCGGTGGATCAGGTTGCCGAAGTGGTCGTAGTAATAGGTCGTGCCGTTGTATTCTTTAAGACGGTTGTCTTGAACGGCAGGGCTGTTGTTGTCGGACAGGATATTGTGCGCGGGGTCGAAGGCGAACCGTTCGTTCCCTGCTTGGGTAATCCTGCCCAGTCTGTCGTACTCGAAATGCGTCGTGCCCGTCCGCTGGTCGGTACTGCGGGTCAGGTTGCCGGTGCGGTCGTAGCCGTAGCTGCGTTTGACGGCATAGGCCGATGTTACTGCATTTTTCGCTGTCCCGGTCTGCGTCAGCTCGTTGGGGGCGGCAATTTGCCTTTTCAGACGGCCTAAGGGGTCGAGTTCGTAACGGCCGGCGAGTTTACCCTGTGTGCGGAAGATTTCGCGGTGCAGCTGATCGCGTTCGATGTCGGTGATGACTTCGTCGCCGAGGCTGATTTGGTGCAGGTGGCCGCTGCCGTAATACAGGCAGTTGATCTGTCTGCCGTCGGGCAGGACGGCGGCGGTACGGTTGCCGTTGAAGTCGTAGTGGTAGCGGACGGTTTCGGTAACGGGCAGGTACAGCATATCGTACTGCGCATCGCGCCAGTCGGTTTCGGGCAGACCGTTTCGGGCGTTCTCTTCCTTAGACGGCACCTTCCATTGGTGTTGGGCGATGATTTGGCCGTTGCTGTTGTAGTCGAAGCAGGTAAGGGCAAGGTCGTCTGAAAATTGATTTCAGACGACCTTGCTGTTTTGTTGGGTCTAGACCCAACCTACGCTTGCTGCCAAAAATTGCTTTAACTATTTGGTTAGTGCCAGCTTATAGTTTATTTTTTAATATTTTTCCAGTGTTCTTATCAATTTCTGTAATTTTATTAGAAGAATGTAGAGAAAGATAATTATTTTTTTCTACAAAGTCTATAAAATCTATAGAATCAAAGTGCCAAAATATCCAAATAATATTTCCATTATGAGATAGATGAATTAGTTTAATTTCATCAGTAATGTAAATTTGATTATCAAAAAAATATAATTGAATTTCGTATTCTGCTTCATAAATTAAAGAAAAAACTTTTTTCAGACATGAGAAAAAATATACTTTAAATTTATCTATAATAAAAAAATTACTATCTTCTAGTTGTATTAGATTGTAATTAAAGTCAATAGGTGAGTATGTAAATATACAACCTTTTATCTTCCATAATAACTTTAAATCATCTTGAATTTCAATTTTAATCTTATTAGACAATAGCTTCATGATAATTTACCTAGGAGTAATAGTTACTAACTTGAATTCCGATATTCAATAATGCCCCTACTACTGCACCTTTAGTAGCAAGAACAAGTAATGGTACAAAAGCTATATTCCCACTCGGGTCAACCCACTCCGTCGCATTAGGTGCAAACGCATACAGATTCTCCTCACCCATCAACCTAATCGGATCTTGGTTAACAAACCGACCCGCATCAGGCTCGTAATACCTGAGTAAGTTGTAATACAGCGACCTTATTACGGGGTTGTTGGCTCGTCATTAAATATGATTCAATCAATTACTTATAATTTCTCAATAAATTCATTATCTCTTTAGATTTTTTTTTATCATGATATTCTTCCGTTGCATAATGCTTTGCGTCATATCCAAACTCATTTTTTATATTTGTTTTAGCACCATTCTTTAAAAGAATTTCAATAATATCAATATTTCCATGAAGGCAAGCATTTTGAATAGGAGTAAAATTTAATTCTCCCTGTTGATTAACATTAGCTCCATTTTCTATTAGCAAGATAACATCTTTTTTAGATCGAGAATTAACTGCTAAATTTAATAATGTTTCTCCCATAGAACCTAAGTCATGTACTGAGGTGATAGGATTACTACTAAAAAAACTAGGGTAGTCTTGGTATTTCAAAAAAAGTTTTGTTAAAAGATTATTCATATTTACTCTCCAAACAATTTTATCTAGAACATTCAGTTTTTGCTTTTTCTTTTAAAACATTTAATCTGTTTTTCCAATCGTTTATTTTGATTGTATGTCTTTCAGGCTGCCATTTTCTATCCCAATTAGTATATAACTCAATACATCTTTTGGCATGATTAATTTGTGCACTTAGGGTTGCACATCTGGATGCTTGAGGTGGAACAGGAGTATCACAGAATCTTTTTGCTAATTGATATTCTTGGTCGCGTTTATCAGGTTTTTTACTTTTTTTATTTGCTTTGTTAAATATTTGTCGCAAACGCGAATAAATTTTAAAAGGATTTAATCCTAAATAATCTACCCAACTCGTGATATTAAATGCATAAGTATAAAAATTCTCATCACCCATCAACCCAATCGGATCCTGATTCACAAACCGACCTACATCAGGCTCGTAATACCTGAAGAAGTTGTAATGCAGCCCCGTTTCACGGTCGCAATACTGGTTCTGCAGGCGGAAGGGTTGGTGCGCCGTT
>POWY01000032.1 GCA_003044455.1 Neisseria bergeri
CCACGACCGGCGATTAAAGCACCGACCTGCTCCGCCTCTGTCGGGCTGCTCATGAAGTCAAAAAGTTCTGACAGCTTTTTCAAATTGCTTTTCGTCATGATATTAAATCCGATACGGTTTAAAAAAAAAAGAAATTTAAACCAGTTTGGCGGATTAAGCAAACTGGTTTTAACAAAATTTTCAGGAGCTGAACGCTTTGCGGGGGACTAGCCCCCCACACCCCCCAGTCTCACTTGCGACGCCGCGGGAGCAGGGGGACGGCGCAAAAAACGCGCGCCTTACCACCTGCTCTGCGGCAGAGTGTGTTTTTTTGCAGGGCGGCAAGGGGTATCCAAAAAGATTCGTAAAGGCGATAAAGCCGCCTTTACAAATCTTTCTGGACGTCCTCCCCCTGCCTTGGTAAAAGTTTCTGAAGCCCGACGAAAAAAAACCGCCCACTCTTAGAGCAGGCGGAAAACTTGCGTTTTTTTGATTGTGGTCAGGTTAGCTTGCAAATTGACTGAACAGCCAAACCACGGCTAAAATAAAACCGTGGTTTACTTCCAGTGTCAGCAGCAGCTTGTTCCCCTGTACAAGGATTTTGAGCTTCATGCTTCACTCCGAATGTGAGGTTAATCACACAGGCGAGAGCTTCGCATCAATCCCCGTTGCAGCGGGGATTTTTGCTGTCCCCGCCCACCGTTTCGCCGGCATACTGTCCGGCGATTTCTGATTTTAACATCTTGCGCTGGAAACCCCGCGCGATTTTCACAAACGCACCTACTTCATCAGGCTCGTTACTCCCTACAGTCGTAACGAAATTATAGCCAGAGCTCCGCGCAAAATAATAAAGCAGATAGACGAATTCTTCGTCGATGTCTTCGTCCGTCAATTCTTCGGGAACTTTCACGCCACGAAGCAGCCCGAAGCTGTCTACAAGCCGCTTTTCTTTAAGAAGCTGGTACGCTTCCCAGTTATCGGCGAGCTCCATGTCAGAGAACTTCAGGGCGTACTTGAAGACTTCGAGAAAGCCGTCTACAACGCTCTCACCGTAAAACTCTCGCACGTCTACGATGTACGAATCTCCTGTCAACGCTAACCACTCTTTCGACAGTTGCGAAGCGAATGGCGATTCTTCACAAAGCCAAATCATGTGAACGTGAGGATGCCACAGCCCCGAATTTTTCCCCCGTTTAATCTCAATGCTATGTACACCGCCAAAGGCTTTTGCGTACTCAACGAAACGCTGACCTTTCAGGGCATTCCGCCGTTGTTCCTTGTACTTCTTCAGAGCCGCACGGAGGTGCGCGAAGCGTTCCGACAGGCTCTCGCCGTCTTTGACGGTCAGCGTTACCATGAAGGCGCGGAGCTTCGGGTTTTCCTGAAAGACGACCTCGAGCCGCTGTTTGTATGCTTGCAGATACTTTGTGCCTCTGCGCATGGCGCAGAACGGGCAGAGCAGGTGCTTCTTACAGAAGTTCGCCGCGTGTAGCCGTACTTCGTCAACCGTGAGATACCGCTTGAAAATCAAAAAATCGGCACAGTTTGAGAGCTTGGCCGCCAGTTTTCCCGTTTCCGTGTTTCTGTTTCTGTCGTCCCACTTGCTCTTTGTGTTTTGAGTGATATAATCCGCCATATCAAGAGCGCGCGTTTTCCCTGCGCCGTAACGTTGCAAACGATGTTGCAAGCTCTCAAAACCGAGTCCAGTTTCGCTATCCGCCAAGACCGCCGAAACTGGGCTTTTTTCTTGCCCGTCCATCTTCAAATTGTCCTTTCAAAAAGTCCGCCAAAAATACCATTTTTTTGACGCTATGGGTAGCCCGAAACCCACGCCAGTCGGGCGATAACCACTTTAGTTCTATTTATCAAGTATAGTGCGCCGTAAAACGGCGCGCTTGGCGGCTAAATTTTCGTGCGCGCGCCGAGCTACCGCACCGCCCACGCCGCACGCAAATTACGCCGCCCTGACGCTCAATTTTCCCTGCCATACAGAAATCGCCACAGGAACGCTCACAGGCGCGTTCAGCTTGTCGGTATAGGGGGAGGTATCACTAACGGTTAGTTCGACCAAATCCGCGCGTTTTTCGCCGTTTCTGAGCGTGTTTTCGTGCAGTATCTGCAAGCGCGAATCTCCGCCGTACTCTTCGCCCTCCTTCGTCTTACCTTTCGGCGTCTCAAAAATGTTAATCAACGTGCCGTTAAGAACAAACATTTTTTCTCTCCTCAACTTTTTTGAAGAATGAATCGGAAAAATCAACCTTTTCCTGTTCGGTCATGTGTTTCCAGCCAGCCTCAACTCCTGCGAGAATGAGCTGCATCACAACATCGTTCTTAGACGTTGACGTGTTATCGCACGCAACATCAATGAAGTTCGACAAGTAAAACGGCAATCTCACGGAATACGCGACATTCTCCCCCATGAACTCAAGCTCACCACGACCGGCGATTAAAGCACCGACCTGCTCCGCCTCTGTCGGGCTGCTCATGAAGTCAAAAAGTTCTGACAGCTTTTTCAAATTGCTTTTCGTCATGATATTAAATCCGATACGGTTTAAAAAAA
>POWY01000033.1 GCA_003044455.1 Neisseria bergeri
CCGCCAAAGGCGCAAAGCGCAGCGCTATCGAACCGTCCAGCGACGCAATGACATAATGGCCGTCCGGATTCTTACTGAACCAGATCTGTTCGCTCTCGAACAATACCGGTTCCTCATCGTCTTCATCATCGGCCAGGCAGGTTTGGCGGCAGTACGCGACAGACCCCCTTGTGGCCCGGAAGTTATAAATAAAGTTGGATAGTACTTGTTATTTTTTTTTGTGTTTCAACACTAATTTCCTGGTTAAAATTTTGGATTAATTTAAAAAAATCAATAATTAAGTTGATTTGAATAGTGTTAAATATCGTACTTTGGTTTCTTAGGGCAATATATAAAAAGTCAACAACGTAACCATATAAATAAAATTTAGATAAATTAGCAAAAATATATTTTAAACAGCAAGGAGTAAAATATAATATAGCCTTATTAGTAAAGGCTTGCCACTCTATTGATTCAAGTATTGAGAGAAAATCATCATATGTTATCTCAATCCAAGTTTTAGTAGATAGTTGCATTATAGAAAATATATAAAAGTTATCACTATCATCAAAACTTATGATGTTATTTTTATCAACTTTGAAAATTGGGAAAGTAGGCTTAATTTTTTCTTCTAGACAATTTCGTTCTTGTATATATTTTACCTCCATAAGAAATTTTTCAAATTCATAATTTACCCCTAAATCTTTGATAAATTTAGAAATATATTCTAAAAAATCATAAATTATATTGATTTCATTTTTGGTTAAAGATTGTAGTAAATTAAATAGTTCACTTACTTCTCCTTGTGATATGTTAGAATAATAGCTAAATAATTCTATGAAAAGATTATTATCTATACTAGGATTTTCTATTGAGCTTAGTAAAAGTGTATTTAAATGTAAAGCATTTTCATTTTTTTGTTTATCTAACATTTGATTTTTAATTAATAAGATTAGATTGTTTTTATTCACGTCTTGCTTTCTACATTTTAAGGTATGGCAGCATTTGCAGGAATTGTTCCCCATAAAGGAGGGAGTAAAGAAGGCAAAAACCGAACAATTCGATAAACTATATATGCAGCTCCAGCACCAGCAACAACTTTTGCTCCTGTTTCTACAGTAAACCTCGGAACAGCAGGATTTTTCCACTGTTTAGGCTGAGGAACTGGTTTTGTCGCCCACTTCCATGCCCCAGAAGGTGGACTTCCACAACCTGAATCGCTCCACTCCTGCAAACGGTCTCTAAGGTTTTTCTGTTGATTCTTGATCTCCTGTTCATGTGTTTTCCACGACTGGGTACCAGGACCATTGCGACCATTAATTTGTTCATTGAACCTATGGCGTAAACCATGAGTGCCACCATTGTTACATTTCCGTTTATCTCTATTAATTAATCTATCAATATCTTGCCCAATCTCTTCGCATGATCGTTTTGACTTTCCTTTTAGACCTAATGGATCAAGCCAACGAGATATATTGAAGGCAAACATATAAAAATTACTCCCTCCAAACAACCCAATCGGATCCTGATTCACAAACCGACCTACATCAGGCTCGTAATACCTGAAGAAGTTGTAATGCAGCCCCGTTTCACGGTCGCAATACTGGTTCTGCAGGCGGAAGGGTTGGTGCGCCGTT
>POWY01000034.1 GCA_003044455.1 Neisseria bergeri
TTTTATCCGATAAGTTTCTGTGCGGACAGGTCTGGATTCCCGCCTGCGCGGGAATGACGGGTTTCAAGATTACGGTGTTGTCGGGAATGACGGTTCGGGCATTTCCCTGCGCCCGCCCCGCGCCTGTAAACGGCGAGTGCATCAAAAATACCGTCTGAAGGTTCAGACGGCATCGGTATCGGGAATCAGCGAGCCGTAGGGTGTGCTTCAGTCCGCCATTTCTATCAATCCAACATTTCTACCGTTTTCATTGAATCCATCGAATCCGTCCCTTTCGACAATCCAGCCCTACGCAACTGAACCGTCATTCCCACGGAAGTGGGAATCTAGAATCTCGGGGTTTCAGTCATTTCCGATAGATTCCCGCCGCGTCGGGGGGTCTGGATTCCCGCCTGCGCGGGAATGACGAATTTCAAGATTGCGGTGTTGTCGGACGGGTTTCGAGATTACGGTGTTGTCGGGGATGACGGTTCGGGTATTTCACTACGCCCGCCCCGCGCCTGTAAACGGCAAGTGCATCAAAAATGCCGTCTGAAGGTTCAGACGGCATCGGTGTCGGGGAATCAGAAGCGGTAGCGCACGCCCAATGAGGCTTCGTGGGTTTTGAAGCGGGTGTTTTCCAGGTGTCCCCAGTAGTGGTAGCGGTATCCGGTGTCCAAGGTTAGGTTGGGTGTGATGTCGATGCCTACGCCTGCCACCGCGCCGAAGCCCACGCGGCGGATGCTGTGGCTTTGGTGTAAGGGCGGGTGGAGATCTGTCGGTCCTTTTTTGATATTGGCGATGGTAAGAGTTAATTGGTCTTCTACAGCAATGCTGTGTTTGATTTTGCCTAAACCAACCCGTGCACCAACATAGGGTTTGAAGCGGGTGCCGGTATCGAAATCGTAGATGGCGGAGATGCCGTAGTTGGATTCGGCTTTGAACGTGCCTTTGTCGGTGTGGTCTATTTCTGTTTTTGTGTCAACAGGCTTACCTTGAGGAGGGGTGATTGTTTTAGTATTTTCTGCGTGAATACTTTTGCCATGTCTCCAAGTATTGTAACGGGCGTAATCGAGGGCGATGCGCCAGTTGCCGAAATCGTAGCCGACGGAAAGGCGGGGGTGGGTGGAATGGGTTTTGATGTCGCGGTAGTCGTCGAAGACTTTGGCGTTGTCGCCAGGATAATCGTAGGTAATGTGTTCGTAGGCGTAGGCTAAATCTGCCTGTACATACGGGCCGCGACCATTGTCTTCACTTGCCGCCTGCGCTGCGGAAGAGAAGAGAAGAGAAGAGAAGAGAAGAGAAGAGAAGAGAAG
>POWY01000035.1 GCA_003044455.1 Neisseria bergeri
CACCAATGGAAGGTGCCGTCTAAGGAAGAGAACGCCCGAAACGGTCTGCCCGAAACCGACTGGCGCGATGCGCAGTACGATATGCTGTACCTGCCCGTTACCGAAACCGTCCGCTACCACTACGACTTCAACGGCAACCGTACCGCCGCCGTCCTGCCCGACGGCAGACAGATCAACTGCCTGTATTACGGCAGCGGCCACCTGCACCAAATCAGCCTCGGCGACGAAGTCATCACCGACATCGAACGCGATCAGCTGCACCGCGAAATCTTCCGCACACAGGGTAAACTCGCCGGCCGTTACGAACTCGACCCCTTAGGCCGTCTGAAAAGGCAAATTGCCGCCCCCAACGAGCTGACGCAGACCGGGACAGCGAAAAATGCAGTAACATCGGCCTATGCCGTCAAACGCAGCTACGGCTACGACCGCACCGGCAACCTGACCCGCAGTACCGACCAGCGGACGGGCACGACGCATTTCGAGTACGACAGACTGGGCAGGATTACCCAAGCAGGGAACGAACGGTTCGCCTTCGACCCCGCGCACAATATCCTGTCCGATCACAACAGCCCTACCGTTCAAGACAACCGTCTTAAAGAATACAACGGCACGACCTATTACTACGACCACTTCGGCAACCTGATCCACCGCGAACTCGCCGACGGCGAAGTGCAGAACTATTTCTACGACCTGCACGACCAACCGGTTAAAGCCGAAATCTTCAAGAAAGACGGCAGCAAAGAAACTTGGGCCTACACCTACGACGCCCTGGGCAGGAGGATAGGCAAAGGCCGTCTGAAAACAGACGGCAGCCTAGAAGACGAAACCGGGTTTGTTTGGGACGGCAGCCGCCTCTTGCAGGAAGTACACCCTGACGGCAGGTATACCTATCTCTACACCGATCAAGAGTCCTACGAACCTTTGGCACAGGTACGCAATTGGACCAACGAAGACGGCGAAAGCCGCCAACAAATCCACTACTTCCACTGCGACCAAATCGGCATCCCGAGGGAGATGACCGATAAGGACGGCAATCTGGTTTGGTTCGGCGATTATTACGGTTGGGGCAAACTGAAGAGCGAAACGAACATAACGGGAACGGCGCACCAACCCTTCCGCCTGCAGAACCAGTATTGCGACCGTGAAACGGGGCTGCATTACAACTTCTTCAGGTATTACGAGCCTGATGTAGGTCGGTTTGTGAATCAGGATCCGATTGGGTTG
>POWY01000036.1 GCA_003044455.1 Neisseria bergeri
CATGGCTAAGGAAAAATTCGAACGTAGCAAACCGCACGTAAACGTTGGCACCATCGGTCACGTTGACCATGGTAAAACCACCCTGACTGCCGCTTTGACTACTATTTTGGCTAAAAAATTCGGCGGTGCTGCAAAAGCTTACGACCAAATCGACAACGCGCCCGAAGAAAAAGCACGCGGTATTACCATCAATACCTCGCACGTAGAATACGAAACCGAAACCCGCCACTACGCACACGTAGACTGCCCGGGTCACGCCGACTACGTTAAAAACATGATTACCGGTGCCGCACAAATGGACGGTGCAATCCTGGTATGTTCCGCAGCCGACGGCCCTATGCCGCAAACCCGCGAACACATCCTGCTGGCCCGCCAAGTAGGCGTACCTTACATCATCGTGTTCATGAACAAATGCGACATGGTTGACGATGCCGAGCTGTTGGAACTGGTTGAAATGGAAATCCGCGACCTGCTGTCCAGCTACGACTTCCCCGGCGACGACTGCCCGATTGTACAAGGTTCCGCACTGAAAGCCTTGGAAGGCGATGCCGCTTACGAAGAAAAAATCTTCGAACTGGCTGCCGCATTGGACAGCTACATCCCGACTCCCGAGCGTGCCGTGGACAAACCGTTCCTGCTGCCTATCGAAGACGTGTTCTCCATTTCCGGTCGCGGTACCGTAGTAACCGGCCGTGTAGAGCGCGGTGTCATCCACGTTGGCGACGAGATTGAAATCGTCGGTCTGAAAGAAACCCAAAAAACCACCTGTACCGGTGTTGAAATGTTCCGCAAACTGCTGGACGAAGGTCAGGCGGGCGACAACGTAGGCGTATTGTTGCGCGGTACTAAGCGTGAAGACGTGGAACGCGGTCAGGTATTGGCCAAACCGGGTACTATCACTCCTCACACCAAATTCAAAGCAGAAGTATACGTACTGAGCAAAGAAGAGGGTGGTCGCCATACCCCGTTCTTCGCCAACTACCGTCCCCAATTCTACTTCCGTACCACCGACGTAACTGGCGCGGTTACTTTGGAAGAAGGTGTGGAAATGGTAATGCCGGGTGAGAACGTAACCATCACCGTAGAACTGATTGCGCCTATCGCTATGGAAGAAGGCCTGCGCTTTGCGATTCGCGAAGGCGGCCGTACCGTGGGTGCCGGCGTGGTTTCTTCTGTTATCGCTTAA
>POWY01000037.1 GCA_003044455.1 Neisseria bergeri
CCATCGACACAACCGGACAGTTGCCAGACAATACAACCGAATGCAAGGCAGGTTTATGATGAGTACCCAATACAACTGTGCAGGTATCGACATCGCCAAACGAAACTTCGTCATCGCCGTTTCGTCTTTGTCTAAAACCAAAACCGAAACCAACAACCCCAAAGGTATCGCCCATACTATCGAATACCTTAAAAACACAAGGTCGCACTCGTCGTCATGGAAAGTACCGGCGGTCTCGAAATCCCCGCCGCCAAAGCCATCCACCGCGCAGGCATAGCCGTGATCATCGCCAACCCGCGTCAGACGCATCAGTTTGCCCAATCGCAGTCACTGACCAAAACCGATGTTAAAGATGCCCAAATGCTCGCCTTCTTCGCACAGATGATGACGCAGAAAGAGGGTTGGCAAACCATGCTCTACCACCCGCCCACCGAAGCGGAAGAAGTGTTGGAAGCCTTGGCCAACCGCCGCAACCGGCTGGTGGATATGCGGACTGCCGAGAAAAACCGTCTGCATCAGGTTCATGAAACGCAAGTCGAAAGCGTCAAACAACCGATTGCCCATTTTGACCGGCTGATTGACGAATTGGACAAACAAATCGACGACCACACCCACACGCATTTTGACGGCAAAGCCCAAGTGGCGGAGCAAATCAAAGGCATCGGTTCGATAACGACGGCTACGCTGATGGCGATGCTGCCTGAATTGGGGCGGCTGTCGCACAAACGGATAGTGGGTTTGGCCGGCATTGCCCCGCACCCGAGGGAGAGCGGGGAAACCAAATTCAAAAGCCGCTGCTTTGGCGGAAGGTTTGCGGTACGTAAGGCGCTGTATATGGCTACCGTGGCAGCGACACGTTTTGAACCGCTTATTCGGGATTTCTACCAACGCCTGCTGTCCAAGGGTAAGCCGTATAAGGTTGCCGTTACGGCATGTATGCGCAAACTGCTGACGATAT
>POWY01000038.1 GCA_003044455.1 Neisseria bergeri
TTGCGGTGGGCTTTGCGCATAATGCCGTCTAACAACTGATGCTCTTTCAGATGTTGCCGGTTTTCCTCGCTGTCATAGCCTTTGTCGGCATAGACGGTTGTACCTTCGGCTATACCTTCCAGCAAAGGCGGCAGGTGGTTGCACTCATGGGTATTGGCAGGAGTAATGTACAGTTTCCCGATATAGCCTTCCTCATCGGTGCGGGTATGTTGTTTGTAACCGAGTTTGTAGAGGCCGTTTTTCTTTGTCCAACGGGCATCTTTATCTTTGCTCGGTGTGGTTTGGCCGCTGACTTGTCCTTCCTCGTCAATTTCTATGGCCTGACGCTGTTTGCTGCCGGCGGTCTGAATAATGGTGGCATCAATGACGGCGGCGGATGCTTTCTCTATTTTTAGGCCTTTTTCGGTCAGTTGGCAGTTAATCAGTTTGAGCAATTCGGACAGGGTGTCGTCTTGCGCCGCCGGTTACGGTAGCGGCATAAGGTGCTGTAATCGGGGATGCCCAGTTCGTCAAAACGGCAAAATAGGTTGAAATCGGTGCGGGTGATGAGGCTGTGTTCGAGTTCGGGATCGGAGAGGCTGTGCCATTGTCCGAGCAGGACGGCTTTGAACATGGACAACAGGGGATAGGCGGGACGGCCGCGGTGGTCTCTAAGGTAACGGGTTCTTTGACGATTCAGGTATTGTTCGATCGG
>POWY01000039.1 GCA_003044455.1 Neisseria bergeri
TCCCCTGTTGTCCATGTTCAAAGCCGTCCTGCTCGGACAATGGCACAGCCTCTCCGATCCCGAACTCGAACACAGCCTCATCACCCGCACCGATTTCAACCTATTTTGCCGTTTTGACGAACTGGGCATCCCCGATTACAGCACCTTATGCCGCTACCGTAACCGGCGGCGCAAGACGACACCCTGTCCGAATTGCTCAAACTGATTAACTGCCAACTGACCGAAAAAGGCCTAAAAATAGAGAAAGCATCCGCCGCCGTCATTGATGCCACCATTATTCAGACCGCCGGCAGCAAACAGCGTCAGGCCATAGAAGTTGACGAAGAAGGACAAGTCAGCGGCCAAACCACACCGAGTAAAGACAGCGATGCCTGTTGGATAAAGAAAAACGGCCTCTACAAACCCGGTTACAAACAACATACCCGTACCGATGCGGAAGGCTATATCGAGAAACTGTACATCACCCCCGCCAATACCCATGAGTGCAACCATCTGTCCCCTTTGTTGGAAGGCATTGCCGAAGGTACGACCGTCTATGCCGACAAAGGCTACGACAGTAAGGAAAACCGGCAACATCTGAAAGAGCATCAGTTGTTAGACGGCATTATGCGCAAAGCCTGCCGCAACCGTCCGCTGACGGAAGTGCAAACCAAACGCAACCG
>POWY01000040.1 GCA_003044455.1 Neisseria bergeri
TTGTCGGATATGCGTTGCCGGATGCTGCGGGTGTCGGTCGGATTGAGTTTGATGCTGCGGGCTGTGCCATTGACGTGATAGGTGTATTCGTCCCTTGCGCCCGTGGGGTCGGGATAGTCGCTGCCTTTGGGCCCGTCGTAGGCATCGGCAGGATGGTGTTCGTATCCTTCCCAGTTGAGCCGGTATACGGTAAAGCCGTCGTCAACGTTGCCTTGTTCTTTGCTTGCGCTGTCGGCGGCGTGGTTGTCGAAGGGGGCGTGTTCTTCGTGTCCGTGTCCTGAAAAGCGGGTGTAGTAGCCGATTGTGCCGTTGATATTTGCCTGTTGGATGAGCAGGTTGCCCATCTGGTGGGTATAGTCTTGGATGACGTTGATTTGACCGGTGCGGTCGGAGACGCTGCCGCGCGGGTCGCCGAAGAGGTGGTATTTGCCTCCGGGTTCGTAGTGCTGCCGTTGGGCGTTATCGGTAATGAACGGGTCTTGCGCCAAGTCCGCCGCGAGGGCGGGCTGTATGAGTGCGGCCGCCGCTACGGCGCAGGCGGCAAGGAGGTTTGTCAGTCTTCGCAGCGGTTTCACGGTTTATCCTCCTTTGCGGCG